>JAITLK010000003.1 GCA_031277945.1 Microbacterium sp.
CCCCCGTCCAACGCTGAGTCTCCACGCCTTCTCCGGGCGCAGTCTGTGCAGACGTTCTGCTCGGCTCCGACCTTTGTCACAGACACCTAAGTCGACAAGCCCAGCCTGGGAAGAGTCCCACGCGGCGTCCAGACGCCACCGCGCAGCAAGATTCCTAAATG
This sequence comes from Microbacterium sp., assembly GCA_031277945.1. Lineage (GTDB taxonomy): Bacteria > Actinomycetota > Actinomycetes > Actinomycetales > Microbacteriaceae > Microbacterium. Next base: position 162 of record JAITLK010000003.1, read on the forward strand.
ACGCCAGAACCCGTACCGGAATCACATACGGTCTGACGGACTATCGGGCTCGCTTATGCAGCGAGGGCGAAGTCAGTGCGCTTAGCGTTGGCACTTATGTTTTTGCAGGGAGCGTTGACGAGATAACCCTGCATCCTCGGCCCGCTTCTCGTGGATTCACAGGCGCTGTCGAAACCGATCAGCCCCGTGTTCCTCCCTGGGGAGGGCCGCTGTCGCTCTGTGGAATTACCAATTCCGGATCGCTCCGGAGCATCCCAGCCTACATCATCCGAGCGGGTACCGGCCGCGCCGGCAGGCACGTTCCCTGACCGATGTCGGTGCCCGGCGCTAGAGTCAGACCATGAGCGATGTGGTCATCTCCGTCCGCGGCGAGCATGAGACGCGGGTGCCCGCGGAACTCGGCGTCGCCACCGTCTCCGTGCGCCTCGACGGCGCCGATCGCGCGGCCGTGTTCGCGCAGGCGAGTACTCTCGCCGAGCGCCTGATCGCGGAGCTGTCCGATGCCCAGCAGCGCGGCACCGTCGCACAGTGGTCCAGTGAGCGCGTATCGGTGTGGTCGGATCGCCCGTGGAGCCAGGACGGCGCTCAGCTCCCCCTCGTGCATCACGCCAGCATGAGCACGCGCAGCGAGTTCACCGACTTCGCAGCGCTGTCCGAGTGGATCACCGCCGTCTCCGAACGCGAGGGTGTCGCGGTAGACGGCATCTCCTGGGAGCTCACCCCCGCCACAGCACGCACCACGGAATCGGAGGTGGCTCAGGCCGCCGTGGGTGTGGCTATGCAACGTGCCACTGCCTACGCCGCAGCGTTGGGGTTGGAGTCCGTGCACCCCAGCGAGATCGCGGACGCCGGTCTGCTCAACGCGGCCGAGGCGTCGATGGGCAAGCAGGGCATGGCGATGCGCGCGTTCGCCGACAGCAGCGGTGGCGGTGGCGGGCTGCAGCTCGAGCCCCGCCCGATCCGCGTCGCCGCCACCGTCGAAGCTCGGTTCCTGGCGTCATGAGCAGCGTCGGCGTGAGCCCCCGACCCGGAATCGCGGACCGGCTCAGTCGTATGATCGCGCTTCCCACCGTCTCCGCGGAGCGAGCCGAGCGTGGAGACGAGCCGTTCCTGGCCTTCGCCGATCTCATCGCAGAGCTCTATCCGCACGTGCACGCCGAGCTCGATCTCGAGGTCATCGGCGAGGGCGGCCTCCTGTATCGCTGGCACGGCACCGGAGACGCCGATCCCGTCGTGCTGATGGCACACTACGACGTGGTCCCGGTGGATCTCAGCGACGACTGGACGCACGATCCGTTCTCCGGCGCGATCATCGACGGCTTCGTTCACGGGCGCGGGGCGCTGGATGACAAAGGACCGCTCGTGGTGATGCTCGACGCCGTGGAGAACCTCCTCACGGACGGCTTCTCCCCCGCGCGCGACGTCTACGTGTGGCTCGGACCCGACGAGGAATCGCACGGTGCGGCGGCTCGCGAGGGTGCGCGTGTTCTCCACGAACGCGGCATCACCCCGTGGCTGGTCCTGGATGAGGGTGGTGCGGTAGTCGATGCACCGCTGCCGTTCGTCGACGGCACCGCCGCGATGGTCGGCGTCGGCGAGAAGGGAGTGCTCTCCGTCCGGCTCACGGCGCGCGGCGACGGCGGACACGCCTCCGCACCGCCGAAGCTCACCGCTGTCGGCCGCATCGCCCGTGCTATCGAGCGTCTCACCCCCGGCACGTTCCCCTCGCGCACGCCGCGGACCATCACGGCGATGCTCACCGCACTGGGCCAGCGCACGAGCGGGGCGCCGCGTCTACTCTTGCGACTGCTGATTGCGGTCCCGCGTCTCAGCGCGTTCGTCTTCACCCGCCTCGGCGGTGAGCCCGCCGCCATGGTGCGCACCACGATCGCGCCCACGATGTTCGCGGGAGGCACCGCCGATAACGTCCTGCCCTCGCAGGCATCCGCCACCATCAACCTGCGACTCGCGCTGGGAACCACCATCGCCCAGACCGTGCGTCGCCTGGAGAAGCGGATCAACGACCGCTCTGTCACGGTGACGGTGATCGAAGGCGACGAACCGTCGCCGGAATCGGCCACCGACAACGCGCCCTTCGCGCTGATCACCGAGGCGGTGGCGACATCCCATCCCGCCGCCCTCACCGTGCCCTACATCGTGTTCGCCGCGACGGACGCCCGTCACTTCCACCGCTTCGCCCCCGCCGTGTACCGCTTCGCCCCGCTGTCGATGTCGTCGGAGCTGCGAGCCACATTGCATGGCGTGAACGAGCGCGTGGCGGTCTCCGAGCTGGAGCGCGGCGAACTCTTCCACCGCACGCTGATCACCCGGCTGCCCCGGTAGGGTTGACGCACCCGACTCCCCCGCGCACCTACCCGAAGCAGATGCGCGCAGCGATGCGAAGGAGCATCACGTGAAAGCACGAATCGCCTGGGCAGGGCTCGCCGGCGTCGTCGGCTACCTCGCCTTCGTCGAGTTCACCAGCGGCGTCCTGCAGGGGTATTACACCCCGATGCTCACCGACATCGCCCGCCATCTCGGGATCCCCGACGCCGATGTCAACTGGCTCGAGGGTGCGCAGCTCATGCTGTCGGCGCTCGTCGTTCCGGCCTTCGCGAAGCTCGGCGACATGTTCGGCCACAAGCGGATGCTGTTGATCTCCACCGCGCTGACCGCGATCGCCTCCTTCGCGCTGCCCTTCTCCGACTCGTTCGGCGTGTTCCTCACGGCCTGGGCGCTGCAGGGCTTCTACGTCGTCTGGCTCCCCATGGAGATCGCCCTCATCTTCAGCCGCACCCGCGGCGTGGAAGGACGGGCGCAGATCACGGCGCGCGCGGCCGGAATCCTGGTCGCGTCGCTCGAGGGCGGGGCGATCCTCGGCGCGCTGCTCGGTGGTGCGCTGGTCGACTCGCTGCCGCTCACCGTCGTGCTGCTGGTCCCCGCCGTGCTGGTGGCCGTGTGCTTCTTCGTGATTCTGTTCGGTGTCACCGAGTCGCCCGAGCACACCGGTGGTCGCCTCGACACCGTCGGGCTCGTCCTCATCTCGGTCGCGTTGATCGCCTTCACGGGTGGACTCAGCATGCTCAGGCTCAATGGTGCGGGCGATGCGGTCTCCATCCTCGTGACCGTCGTCGGCGTGGCGCTTGTTGTCCCCTTCGTGCTCTGGGAGCTGCGGCAGGCGGACCCGCTCATCGATGTCCGCATGTTCCGCAACCCGGCACTCGGTCCGGTGTTCGTCACCGCCGGCCTGTTCGGCGTGAGCGTGCTGGGCGGCCAGGCGCCGCTATCCACCTTCGCGCGTACCGATCCCACGGTGAACGGCTACGGTCTCGGGACCCAGGGCTTTGCCACCTCGCTCATCATCGGGATCTACCTCGTCGCGATGATCTCCGGCGCCCTGCTCTTCCCCGTGGTCGGACGGATCCTGTCGCCGCGACTGGCGCTCATCGGCGCCGCACTGCTGGTGTGCGTCGGCTTCGCACTCTTCCTTCCCCTCCACGGCACGTACGCACAGGTGGTCACGAACATGGTCGTGGTGGGCCTCGGCTCGGGCGCACTGGTTGCTGCGCTGCCCTCCGCGGCAGCGGCGGCCGCTCCTCCTGCACAGACCGGCGTGGCGACGGGACTCACCAACTCCGTCAAGACGGTCGGCGGCGCGATCGCGTCGTGTGTCTTCGGCATCGCGCTGCTTCACGGCGTGACCGGCGCGGCGGCCAACCCCGAGCAGACCGCCGGCTCGCTGAGCGGTTACATGACCGTCTGGGCGGTGTGCTCCGCCACAGCCCTCATCGCCGCCGTCTTCCTCTGCTTCGTGCCCAAGCAGGCGTTCCGCGACCAGGAGCAGCCGGTCACCGTCTGACCGGAAACGAAGAGGCCGGCCCGGATTCACCCGGGCCGGCCTCTTCGTGTGCGGGGTCACTCCCCCATGCGATTGCGGGTGCGCATGGCGCGATCCGCCTCCCGCTTGTCCTGACGTTCGCGCAGCGTCTGGCGCTTGTCGAACTCGCGCTTTCCCTTTGCGACGCCGATCTCCAGCTTGGCCCGGCCATCCTTGAAGTACAGCTTCAGGGGAACCAGGGTGTAGCCGCCCGCCGATACCGCGTGGGAGATCTTGATGATCTCGTCACGGTTCAGCAGCAGCTTGCGCACCCGCTTGACCGAGTGGTTCGTCCAGTGCCCCTGGGAGTACTCGGGGATGTGGACGTTGTCGATCCAGGCTTCGTTGCCCTTGATGTAGGCGTAGCCGTCCGTCAGGTTGGCTCGTCCCTGTCGCAGCGACTTCACCTCGGTGCCGGTCAGCACCATACCCGCCTCGTACGTCTTCTCGACGTTGTAGTCGTGGCGTGCACGCCGGTTGGTCGCGACGACCTTCTCCCCGCGTTCACGGACCATGTCACACTCTCCTCAATCGCCGCGCGCACGCGCGGCAGCCGATCAGTCTATCAACCGCCGGCGCGTGGCGACGCCGGGTCAGGTGCGCAGCCAGCGCCGGATCGCGAAACCGGCCGACAGTGCCGCAAGCACCACGCCGAGACCCACGACGATCGGAATCACGACCCACACATCGTTGAGGCCGATCCAGCTCTGGATGAAGGTGACCCTGCCGGTGAGATAACCGAGCACGCCGAACTGCACGGCAGCCCACAGCGCCGCCGAGGCGAGCACAGATCCGATGAAGGCCGCCAGCACACCCTCCAGCACGAACGGGGTCTGGATGAAGCGGTTCGACGCGCCCACCAGGCGCATGATGCCAATCTCCTTGCGGCGCGCCACCGCCGAGAGGCGGATCGTGGTCGCGATCAGCAGGATGGCGGCGATCAGCATGAGAGCCGCGATTCCGACCGCGAGGTAGGTGGCCACCTGAAGTGCCTGGAACAGCGGCTCCAGGTACTTCATCTGGTTCTTGACCTCTTGCACGCCCTTCGTGGAGTGGAACGCCTCCTCGATCACCGTGACCTGGGACTGATCCTTCAGGTTCACGCGGAACGACGCGTTGATGCTGTCGGGCGCGAAGACGCTCGCGTACTCCTCACCGCGCTGGTCGATGATGCTCTGGTAGGCGTCGGCCTGGGTGATCTCCTGGACGTTCGCGATGAGCGGTCCGAGAGTCCCGCCCGCCAATTGCGCACGGACGTCCTCGATCTGCTCCGGCGTCGCGTTGCCGTCGGTGCAGTTGTCGCCGATCGCGGTCGACGTGCACATGAAGATCTCGACCTGCGCGCGATCCTCCCAGTAGTCGTGGAGCTTGCCCACCTGGGACTGCGTGAGGATGGCCGCACCCACGAACGTGAGCGAGACGAATGTCACGAGGATCACCGAGATGACCATCGATACGTTGCGCCGGAAGCCCTGGAAGACCTCCGAGAAGATGAGTCCCAGCCTCATGATGTCGGACCCACCTCATCGTTGTCGTCATACTCGCTGAGGCCCAGTCGGTCGGCGACACCGAGCTCGGCGACCTGGACGTCCGGCAACGCGATCGGCCGGGTCATCGGACGGGCTTCCGCATCCGCGACCGGCTCAGCGGCCGCGGGTCGGGTGATCGCCGGCGTCTCGGGGCCATCGGCGCTGTCCGGCTCACGCTCACCCGTTCCGAACGGGGCGTCGGTTGCTGCCGCCACGACCACATCGGCGGGCTCGGACACCGGAACTGCTACGGCGGCGGCAACCACCACGGCAGGATCTCCCGCGTCCACGGCGGCGGCGACCTCACGCTGGACCTCCAGCACCGCGGTCAACGCGGCGGCAGATGCCACACCGCGCTCAGTGAACGCCTCGAGGCGAGGAATCGCAGAGGTGTCGCCGTATCCGCCGTGACGATCGTCGCGGATGATGACGCCGTCACGCAGCTCGATCACGCGCCGCTGCATCTGGTCGACGAATCCGGCCTCGTGGGTGGCCATCACCACGGTCGTGCCATTCGCGTTGATGCGCGCGAGGAGCTGCATGATGTCCGTCGACGTGCCGGGGTCCAGGTTTCCGGTCGGCTCGTCGGCCAGCAGCACCTGGGGACGGTTGACGATGGCACGGGCGATCGCCACGCGCTGCTGCTCACCGCCGGACAGCTCCGTGGGCATGCGCTTCGCCTTGTCCTGCAGCCCGACCAGCTCCAGTGCCTCCGGCACGGACTGCTGGATCAGCGCTCGGCTGGCGCCGGTCACCTGAAGGGCGAACGCGACGTTCTGCGCCACGGTCTTGGTGGACAGCAGGCGGAAGTCCTGGAACACGGACCCGATGTGGCGGCGGAAGTAGGGAACCCGCCGGTTGGACATCTTGCGTGTGTCACTGCCGAGCACGAGAACGCGACCGGCAGTGGGGATGTCCTCACGGAGGATGAGGCGAAGACACGACGACTTCCCGGATCCCGACGCGCCGACGAGGAACACGAACTCACCGCGTTGAATCTCGAAGTCGACGTCGGAGAGCGCGGGACGGGGTGTGCCGCGGTAGCGCTTGGTGACGTTCTCGAACCGAATCATGGCCGAATCAGCCTACGTCGGGCCCACCGCCGCACAGCAGAGCGACACCCGCCGCCCGGCATTCGGTCGGTGAATGTGAGAACGCCGCGACCCGAAGGTCGCGGCGTTCTCGAGCCACCAGGTGCTCAGTCGTCGGTCTTGCGCTTGCGCCAGCGGATTCCTGCGGAGATGAGACCGTCCAGGTCACCGTCGAAGACGCTCGCGGGGTTTCCGACCTCGTAGCCCGTGCGCAGGTCCTTGACCAGCTGCTGCCCGTAGAGGAAGTAGGAGCGCATCTGGTCGCCCCAGCTCGCGGTGATCACACCCGCGAGCTCCTTCTTCTTCGCGGCTTCCTCTTCCTTCTTCAGCAGCAGGAGCCGGGTCTGGAGAACGCGCATGGCCGCGGCGCGGTTCTGGATCTGGGACTTCTCGTTCTGCATCGACACCACGATCCCCGTGGGGATGTGGGTGAGGCGGACGGCGGAGTCGGTGGTGTTGACGGACTGACCACCAGGGCCGGAGGAACGGAACACGTCCACGCGCAGATCGCCCTCGGGGATGTCGACTTCGACGGCCTCCTCCATCACCGGGATGACCTCGACGGCGGCGAAGCTGGTCTGGCGCTTGTCGGCCGAGCCGAAGGGGCTGATGCGAGCGAGGCGGTGGGTTCCGGCCTCGACCGAGAGAGTGCCATAGGCGTAGGGCGCGTCGACCTCGAAGGTGGCGGACTTGATGCCGGCACCCTCGGCGTAGGAGATGTCCATCACCTTGACGGCGTACTTGTTCCGCTCGGCCCAGCGCAGGTACATGCGCATGAGCATCTCGGCGAAGTCGGTGGCGTCGTCGCCGCCGGCACCAGAGCGGATCGTCACGACCGCGGAGCGCTCGTCGTACTCGCCGTCCAGCAGCGTCTGCACTTCGAGCTGGCTCACCACGCCTTCCAGCGCGGCCAGTTCATCGCGGGCTTCCTGCTCGGCGTCGGCGTCCTCCATCTCGTTGGCGAGCTCGACGAGCACGTCCAGGTCGTTGAGTCGCCGCTCCACCGCCTCGACACGGCCGAGGTCGGCCTGCTTGTGGCTCAGGGCACTGGTGACCTTCTGCGCGGCCTCCGGGTCATCCCACAGATCGGGCGCACCGGCTTCCTCGCTGAGTCGGGCGATATCGGCGCGCAGCGCATCGACGTCCACGACGGCACGGATGTCATCGAACGTGGATCGGACGGCGGCGATCTGGGAGGTGAATTCGTAATCGAGCATGGCCTCCCTAGCCTAGCGGTCAGAGGGCCATCTCCGCCGCGTGAGAGGAGCGGCGTAGGGTGAAGGAGTCCCGCGGCGACGGGACGGAGAGAGAGCACAGTGACAGACGCACCCTCCACCGGCGAGATCCTCAAGCGTCTCGCCCCGATGATCTACGGCCCCACCGTCCTGTTCAGCCTGGGCGAAGGCGCTGTCGTCCCGCTGCTACCGGTACTGGCCACGAAGCTCGGCGCAGACATCGCCATGTCATCGCTCATCGTCGCGGCTCTGGTGGTGGGCCAGCTCTGCGGGAACCTTCCCGCCGGATGGGCGGTCGCCCGCTTCGGCGAGCGACGCACCATGATCATCTCCGGTCTCCTCGCACTGGTCGGCGTAGGACTCCTCGCATTCGCGACCGGGGTCGGGATGCTGATGGCCGCGGCCCTCGTCATCGGATTCTGCGCTGCCGCGTTCGCCCTGGCGCGACACTCGTTCATGACCACGCGCGTCCCGCTGTCCTTCCGTGCTCGCGCCCTGTCGCTGCTGGGCGGTTCCTTCCGCTTCGGAATGTTCATCGGGCCGTTCGTCGCTGCCGGTCTGCTGTGGGTGTTCGGCGACGAGCGCGCGAGCATCTGGTTCCTGGGACTGTGCCTGATCGCCGCCGTGGCTCTCGTGCTGTTCGGACCGGACCCGGAGACGGTGGCACCGCTTCCGGCGCGACCGACGCCGCGCCAGGCGTCCCCCGCCGACACGGGCGAACCCGTCACCGGCGGCATCGCGATCATTCCCTCGCACGAAGGCGTTTTCCGCACGATGTGGCGCTACCGGGGCGTGCTCGCGCGGCTGGGCGTGGCAGCGGCATCGCTGTCGGCGGTGCGGTCGGCGCGCCAGGCGATCCTTCCGCTCTGGGGCGTCTCGATCGGACTCGATGCGCAGACCATCGCCCTCGTGGTGGGGCTGTCCGGAGCGATCGATTTCGCGTTGTTCTACGCGAGCGGTCAGGTGATGGATCGCTTCGGGCGGCTCTGGGCGGCACTTCCCGCCATGCTGCTCATGGGCCTCGGCTTCGGCGCGCTGGCGCTGACGCATGATCTGCCGAGCTCGGCGATGTGGTTCGCCGCCTTCGCGATGGTGCTCGGTGTCGGAAACGGCCTGTCCAGTGGGATCCTGCTGACGCTGGGCGCGGATGTCGCACCCCAGCACGACCCCGCCCCGTTCCTCGGCTCCTGGCGAACGCTCACCGACGCGGGCGGCGCGCTCGCGCCGGTTCTCATCTCAGCCATCACCGCCCTGCTGTCGTTGGCGTGGGCGACCGGGCTGATGAGCATCGTGGCCTTCGCCGGAGCGCTCGGCTTCATCCGCTGGGTGCCGAAGTTCATCCCGGGTGCACAGCGGGGGCCGAAGGATCCGGACGCAGACGAGGCCTGATGCGGACGAGCCGACGGCCAGCCGTGGAGCGCAGCGTGACGCCGTCCGGAACCGCTCCGGACCCGAGCGAAAGCCTCACCCGGACTAGCCGACGGCCGTACGGGCGATGGCCGTGGATCGCAGTGTCACGCCGGCGGGAACCACGCTGCTGAACAGCGGTGGGTGCCAACTCGTCTCCACCGTGACGACCGCACTGGCACCATCCGGCGTACTCGACTCGACCAGCGCCGCCTCCCCCGGCGTCTCTGCGATGAGCGCCGCGGCGCCATGGGAAACTCCCGACGGGCTCAGCACGGCGCGCGGCACACCATCGGTCACGGTCAGCGTGAAGGAGTCCGCGGCCGCGAGCGCGGCGGCCTCGGCGACGACGTCCAGGCCGCGCTGCGCGAGACTCAGGCTGGCGAGATCGATGGTCGTCACCATCAGCACGGCGGTGAGCGCGCCGTAGCCGATCACGAGCGGCAGCAAGCTCCCGGTCTCGTCCCGGAGCATCATCAGCGCCCGTGCGGGATACGGTGCACGACGATCGCCTCAACGGGGATCGCGGTGGACTGCGCGATGTCGAGAACCGCGGGGGCCAGGGGAAGCACGGCGGAGGTACCGACCCGCACCGTCACGAATGCGCCGGGTGCCGGACACGGATCGGACAGCGGCCGGCAGGAGATCTCGACCCGCATGGCGTCCGCTTCCATCCCGTACTCGGCCGCGACCGCCGCGAGGACGGCGTGGGGAGAGCCGGATCCGCCGCTCAGCACGCGGGCGATCTGCCGCGCAGCGGTCTGCACGCCCATGGCCTGGTTGTGCACGCCGTTCAGCGCGACCCCGAGGTACACGATCGGCACGAGCAGAACCACGCCCGCGACGATGAACTCGAGCGACGCCGAGCCGGCGTCATCCGACCACCAGCGACTCCACCGGCGCACGGCCCACCACCTCCAGTCCATCCGGGACGCCGAGGAAGACGATGAGCGGCAGCACCGCCGTGACGCGCACCTCGATGGTCGGGATGCCCAGCGCATCGCTGCGGGACGCATCGACTGTGCCGACAAGATCGGAACCCACGGACGAGGTCACCACCTCTCGCACGACCCCCTCGACCTGGTGAGGCGTGACGTCGGCCAGCGCCGCCTCATAAGCTGCCTGCACGGCTGCATCGTGCACGATGTTGCGGACGTGGACGGCGACCCCGATCTGGATCACGGCCACCGTCAGCAGAGTGAGGAGTGTGCCGACCAGCGTGAACTCAACCACGGCGGAGCCTCGCTCGTCACGCCACAGACCCGGTGTCGCGTGCATTACGAGAACTGCACGCCCTTCAGCGCGTTGTCTACGAGGTCGATCAGTGCCGGGCCCGCGAACGCCCAGATCACCATCACCAGCGCGGCGGTCATGATCGTGATGAGAACCCAGATTGTCATAGAGTTTCCGCATGACACGGGATGACCTCGTTGACCTCTACTTGCGCCTGTCTATCGACAAGGAGGGCAAGGACTCTCTGGAGCGCCAGGAAGCAGACCTACGCGCGTGGGCGGCCCGCGAGGGTAAGACCGTGCGCACTGTTTGGAAGGACACAGCATCCGGGTACAAAGACGTGAAGCGCGACGACTTCGACAGCGCCGTGAAAGCGGTGTCTAGTGGTGAGGTTGGGACGCTCGCCGTGTGGAAGCTGGACCGACTCTCTCGCCGCGGTGCCGGTCAGGTGGGCCTAGTGCTGGACGCGGTGGAGCGTGCCGGGGGGCGGCTCCTTTTCTTGCAGGATTCCCTGGACTCCACCATCTCGGGACACCGCACCGTGATCATGGTCGTCTCCGAGCAGGCGCGCACCGAGTCGATGAACACCTCCATCCGTGTGCAGAACAAGATTGCGGGCGACAACTCCAAGGGCCTACCAAAGCGAGGCACCCGCCCGTTCGGATGGCATGTAGACGGCATCACGATCCGTGAAGACGAGGCGGTGCACATCCGCGGGGCGGTCCGCTTCATCTTGGAAGAGGGTGGATCGATGACCGCCGTTGCACACAGATGGAACGAGGCGGGCCTGTTCACAGATGGAATGCAGCGCGAGCGGCGCGGACGTGACGGCGGCGACAAGCGCCCCGCCCGGAAGCACTGGACGACAACCACCGTTCGGCAACTACTCCTACGGGAGCGGAACGCGGGCATTCTGATCGCGCACGGTGCGGAGCTTCCCAACTCGCAGATTCAGCCGATCATCACCCGCCAGCAACTGGAGGCTTTGCAGAGCCGCGTCAAGGTCGGCACTCCCCTAGGCCGACGTGCGACCACCCTTCTGGGCGGAATCATGATGTGTCCGTGCGGTGCGCCGATGCACGGCACGACCAGCTACAGCCAGCGCAAGGGCGGGCCGCGCAACGTGTATGCGATCTACAAGTGCTCGCAGTACGGGTATGACAGGACGCAGAAGCACGCGAACATCCAAGCCCCGATTGCTGACCGGCGAGTTGGTCAGGTAGTGGTCACGGCGATCCAAGCCGGAATGCTGGATGACGAACCCGCGCCCGATTATGCGGCGCGACTGTTCGAAATCGCGGACCGTATGAAGGTGTTGAGCGAGCAGGAAGAGCGAGCCGAGGACGCACTGATCGAGGGCCTAGGCGATGCAAAACGAGTCAAAGGCCGCTTGGCTGCAATCCGGGCCGAGAAGCTGGAGCTACGCGCCGAACAGGAACGTACCGAGGGCGACCGCTCCGGAGCGCGCGTGTTCGCAGCCGTGCGCGCCTTCCGCGAGAAGATGCAGACCACAACACTGGGGTCTATCGAGACTCTGAGAACAGACCTCAACGCACTGGATCAGGTGTGGGAGGACACGGACGTGGAGGACCGCCAGGCGATCATCCGGGGTCGCTTCACCGTGACGTGCCAGCTCGGCGGGCGTGGACCATCACGCGTCATTGTCCGGAAGCGCTGAGACACAAGAGACCCCCGACCCGCAAGGATCGGGGGCCTCCTACGTGTTGCGGGCGGGGTGACCTAGTGATGCACGCCGCGTAGGAAACAGTCCACCTCATCGATGTTGCCCGTGAACTCCAGCGTGTTCGTGTTCACGTCGGCAACGTGATAATGCGCGTAGTCCACCGCCCTGGGGTTGCGGGACTTGGTGCGTAACATCGTGTAGCCCTGCCGTTTTGCTTCGCGCCTCAGCGCACGTACGCGCGACTGAAACGCAATCTCCTCCATACTCGCATTCATCTCATCTTTTTCTTCCTGCGACATATTCCGCAGAAGCGAAACCTTATAGCTAAGTTCCATCTTTCCAACCTCTTCAAAGGGCTTTCCTGAGATAGCGACGATAGCAACACCAAAAGCCAAAAAGCAAGCCAACGCGAGAAACTCCCAGAAAGCAATATTGGGCCAAACAATTGCAATTTCGGCGCAACAAATTAAACACCCACCAACCTGGGGCTTGTGTCTATTTCGCGAAAAGAAATCGAGCCCTTCGCGGCACAAACCCCCAGGTCAGAGGCTATAGATATTCGAATCCCGAGTGGTCTAGTCTGAATCGCGCGTCGAAGAGCGCTTGCACTCTAGAAACTCAACAGCGACCAGATAGCCGAGCGCGCTCCCTACGGCCGCGCAGAGGCTGAGGAGCACACAGAGGGCGATCACTTGCTGACCCAACCCTTCTCCGCGTCCGCCTCAGCGGCCTTGCCCTGGAGCATGCTCCACGCCTGGGTTGGTTCGTAGACAGCCGGTCCCTGTGTCATCTCCCGCTTGATCGCCACACCGTCTTCTACGGCCTTGCTCAGGTAGCGGTAGGCGGTGGCACGGGTCAGGCCTGACGCTAGCTGAAACTCTGCACCGCTCATTTTGCTCAGCAGGACACTCCGGACCTTCCGGGCTTCCTTGGAGATGGATTCCGAGTCAACCTGATTCATCACACGCCCGATGTCGCCGTCCTCTAGCTCAACCTCATCGAGGAAGAGGCCGCGGATTGTTTCGGTCTGCGCGTCACGGTTCTTTCCGTTGTGCTCAGCTTCCGTTGACACCGCTAGGAATTCATACGCCTCCCCGGATGCGGGACGGTAGCTCGGATCACGGTAGAGAGTCATCACAACGTCCGCCGATCCCTGGAGCGCACCGGCTCCACGCATCACCGGGTGGTCTGTATCCTCCTCCGCCTTCCGCGGGTGGTGAACGAAGAACAGCGAGCGGCCCGGGAGGGCATCGCGTACACGGTTCAGCGTTGCCGAGTTGAGCGCGTTGTCCTCTTCCTTCTGGATGCCCGAGGTAGCCGCCCACGTGTCGAACACAACAAGCTCCACGCCCTCGCGCTCTGCGACCTCCGTGATCCTCGCTAGAGACTCATCGTTGTTGAGGTTCGCGCGGTCGATGAACGAGAGGTACGGACGCACAGCATCAGCGGAAACCCCGTGTGCCCTGAGCCAGGACTGGATACGAGCCATGAAGCCCGCTCGCCCCTCACCTAGGACGATCAGCGTCTTAGCGGGACGCGTAGCCTTCCCGAGGAAGGGCATACCCGCCGCCATGCGCAGCACAGCATCAAGGTAGAGGAAGGTCTTTCCCATGTTGCTCCGTGCAACGAGGAAGCACGTTCCATCCTCTGGGATGAGGTCCTGGACGAGCCAAGAGCGCGTGGCCTCTGCCAGGTCATCCCAACTAAGTTCCGAGGAACCGGCGTAGCTCTCGGATGCTAGACGGCGCTCAGCCTCCGTCTGAACCTTCAGCTTGAACAAGGTCGCCTGTACCTGTTCCTCCATATCCTCATCCGCGGGGGTGAGGCCCAGAGCGATTTTCTCCTGGACACCCTTCTGAACCTGGAATGCCGCATCCATCGGCAGGAAGTACGAACCGAGAAGTTGAGCTTTGTGGGTATCGCTGAGAGAGGCGTCTGCTAGTGCTAGATCAACAATCTTCTGAATATTGTCTGGCAGCTCGATCACTCGCCCTCCTCCTCAGCGAAAAAGCGCTCGCCCTCAGCGAGAGCGGCACGGAAGGTCTCAGCGGTCTGGGAGTCAGCCCATGCGCGATACTCGCGGTTGGACTCAGCCCAATGGCCGTTGGCCCCGTAGAAGGCCAGGTCACGGTTGTTGTGCGCGTCCCACGCTGCGCCGTATTTCTCAGCGTCCAGCACCTTCGTGATGCTGACCACAGAGTTCCACGGGAAGAACACGCCCCGTTCGCCCTGTAGCTCACTGTCAGCAATCTCCGAGTGGTCGTCTCCGAACCCGGGCATGCAGATGCTTCCGTTGGACACAACAGCCACGCCGAGGGCATCCGCGAAGATGACACGGGACTGTAGCGAGCGGGTTTCCTCTTCACTGAATCCAGCAAATGGATAGGCGGACGAGAGGACGGACAGATTGACCACATCACCGGCGGTTAGGAATGACGAAGCATTCATTTGAATCTCCTACAAAAAAGGATAAGTTGAAAAGTTTGCCGAAGCGGATTCCCGGAGCTTTGTCCGTTAGCGGCTTCGTGATTCCATTATCACACAATTAGATTCAGGTGATATAAAAGTGGCATCCGCGCTGTCTCACGACCGTCTCAAAAATAGGCCATTCTGTCTCAGTCTCACGCGTCTCATTTGAGACAGCACCGTTTTGAGACAGAAAACCCGCGGAATTACGCGGAAAAACCGTCTCAGTCTCACTGTCTCATAATCGGCATTAAGCGATAGCGTAGAGAATGAGACGTGAGACAGCCCTATTCCAACGGGCGCTCCGAGGTCATTTCGGACCTATGCAATAAAAGACGGTTAGCACAATAGTTGATACAATGGTAAGTACAAACCCATTGGATCAACAGAATGAGCGAAGCCCACCGAACACCGGCCTGGTATAAGTTCTCCCGCGTACAGCGGAAGGCCTGGCAGACCCGCATAGACGCATCGGGCGTGCCGTGTCGGCGGTGCCGGGGTGTGATCCGCAAGGGGACGGCCTGGCACCTGGGACACATCATCGACGTGCGGTTGGGCGGTGCGCTCACCGACCCCGCGAACGTCTGGCCTGAACACGTACGCTGCAACACACAGTCAGGCGCGATGCTGGGTCATGCGGTTCGCTATCGAGCGCAGCGTGAGGCAAGGCGTGAACCAGAGTGGTGAGCGACGATTCTTTGACGACCGGGTCACAGTCGTCAACATTGCAGCAGAAAAACCCTCCCCGCTCGGCACCGAATGATCTAATACAAGAGGATTCCTGGGTTGCTTTCCGCGATCTGGCGCTAACCCCTCAAGATTGCTCCGAGCTGGTCACGACGCCTGAGACCCGAGCGGAGTTTATAGAGGGCTGTCGGCTTCTCGGGTACACGTACGTATACCCGCACCAACTATTGGTTGCGGACATGCTCAACGCGGGCCAGGAAACGAACGGTGTCCTGCTTCCGCGTCAGTCTGCGAAGACAACGACCATGACCATCGTGCTCGTGGGCCGCTGCGCCATGCGCCCGAAGTACAACGCCGCGATGACGCTGACCACACGCGCGTCAAAGTCTTCTGAGGTATTTGATCAGGTCATCCTCACACCCTTGGAAGATAACTTCCCTGAGATTGATTCGCGACCCTTCAAAATCTACCGAGGCAAGGGCTCCGAACACGTACGGTTCCCAAACGGCTCGCGCCTCTCGCAGAAGACCGCGAAGGGTACGAGCTTCCGAGCTTCGGCGTACGACGCCGTTTGGATCGATGAGGCCGGAGAGGCGACCGCCGAACAGGGCGAAGACCTCTTGGGCGCGATCATGTCCACGTTCGACACCCGAGACGGGCAACTTATCTCGACCGGGACGGCGGGAGATTTCCGCACCGGGAATCTTCTCTGGGAGGCACTGGAGGCTCCGAATGGGCGCGTGCGCTACGCCATGCCCGACACGACCACCGGCGAGGAACTGGAGAACTGGAACAGCGCCCGCGCCCTGATTGAGAGCATGCATCCCGGGCTCGCGTGTGGACTGACCACCGCCGAGAAGCTGGAGCGCCGTTGGAAGGTGCAATCCCCGGAGCGCTTCGGACGCGAGTATGGCGGCATCTTCGGGACGGACGCTACCGCCGACCGCCTCATCAGCGCCGAGGATTGGGAATCAGGCCGCATCATCGCGGAGGAGTTCCCGACGCCTCCGGAGCGGTTCGCCATCGCGTATGGCATCCAGCGTGACGGGCGCGCATCTACCGTTGTCGCCGCGTGGCGTGATGATGCGGGAAACGCGCATGTCCTGAGCATGAAAGCTCGGGACGGTTCGGACTGGGTTGCGGACAAGGTCCACGACCTGGGGACGCGCTACCGGGTGCCCGCGGGTTACGACACCATCAACAGGTTTGCCCGCGCCGAGGCGGACAAGCTGGAGCGCGCACGCCCTCGCGTGAAGCTGGTTCCGTGCACGACCGCGGACGTTGGCACCGCCGCCGCCCTGCTGGTCACAGAGGCACGCGCGGGGCGCGTCCGGCACTATGACCAACCCGCGATGAATGAAGCCGCGGAGGTCGCCGTCAAACGGTCTTTCCGCGGGTCCGCAACGTGGGGAATCGGACCGGCGCACCCGGAGGACGACGTGTCCCCGATAGAGGCCGCCGCAATGGCATTGCGCACGTACGACGTGCAGACGCGGGACCGCCGTAAAGCTGTCTCGACTATGCGCCTGGGCTGAAAATATCACCTGATACAAACCTTGGTACAATAGTAAGTGCACAAACAATTAGGGCACTTATGGCACTTTTCGACTTCCTCACCCGAGGCGCTGACCTCGCGACTGGGCGCACGCTAAAGCCCGGTCTACAGAGTGGTCTAGTCGAAGAGACGTCGCTGATTCACTCCCTGGTCGCCACCGACTTTTACCGCGGCGAGACCGATGAACTTACCCGCGAGACGGCGTTGCAGGTCGGCGGGGTCAAAAAGGGTCGCAGCCTCATCGTTGGCGCTATCGCTGATGCTCCCCTCTTCGCGTTCCGCGGCACTGAAAGACTCGCAGTTCAGCCGACTTGGACATACCGGACGGACGTTCCTGGGGCTACGCCTTGGCATACGTGGAGCGGTGTTGTCGATGATTTGATCTTCTATGACCGTTCCCTCCTCGCGCTGAGGCTGGGCGCGGACGGTTACCCCGTGGATATTGCGCGCGTGCGCTTCGACCGCTGGACGTCCGACGCTGACGGCACCGTGCGTGTTGACGGTGAGGTTGTCCCGCCTGAGTCAGTGATGATCGTTCCCGGTCCCGGAGGCGGTGGGCTTCTCCAGTCGGGCGGTCCGGACATCCGTGCCGCTCGCGCATTGGCCCGAGCCCGCACGGCTCGCGCCGTCTCGCCGCTCCCGCTGATCGAACTTCATCAGGTAAGTGATGACCAGCTGGACCCCGACGAGGTAGACGCACTCGTGTCCGACTGGGCCGCAGCACGCTCCAGCACCACTGGCGCGGTCGGGTTCACCGATAACCGCGTAGAGGTCCGCGTTCACGGCGATAAGACCACCGACTTTTTCGAATCAGCAATTAACGCGAGCAGGACCGACATCGCCAACCACCTGAATATCCCCGCCGCTCTGCTGGACGGTACGCCGAACACGGCGAGCCTGACCTACGAGACCCGCGAGGGTCAAGCGGCGGTCTTCTGGGACACCACTGTCCCGTACTGGACAGGCCCTCTAGAAGCCGCCCTTTCCAGTGACCGGATCGTTCCCCGCGGGCAAAAGGTCCGCTTCGACTTCACCGCAAAGCGTGGGCCGGTGCCGGTTCCCGCTATCAACTCGCCCGCCGCCGAGGACTGATCCACCATGACCGAAAACCTACCCACACCCGCATCTCTTATTGAGAATGATTCCCCTTCTCACACTGGCATCTTCGCCTTCGATGCCGAGGCCCGCACCCTCCGCGGAAACCTGCTCCCGCTCGGCGTCAAGTCCCGTCCGTCCGTCTCTGGGGATGTTGGGTACTTCACCGCGGACACGATCACACTCCCCCGCGATCCGTCCGTTGTCACTCTCAACCGCCGCCACGAGCGCACCGACCCTGTAGGCCGCGCCACGGTCCTGGAGGTCCGCGGCGATCACGTCTACGCCGAGTTCCAGCTAGGCGATACCGATGAGGCCGACGCGTGGCTGACCGATGAGCGCGACACCTTGAACCGCCTATCTGCCGAGGTGCGCTACCTCGACGCCACGAAGACCGCCGCCCGTCTCTCTGGGGCCGCTCTGGTTACCGCTGGCGCATTTGCCGAGGCAGGTCTATTCGCCCTCGACGCCGAAGACGAGGACGCCGCCGAGCCCACCACACACATCACCTTCGCCGCCCTCGCCGCTCTGCCCGAAGACCAGCGCGCCGAGGTCATCGCGCGCCTAATCCACCCGGAGGAAGTCCCTCCAACACCCGATGAAGAGGAGACCACTGTGTCAGACCTATTCGCTCCCGAGGGACTAACCCCGAAGGACACCCGTAAGAACGACAGTGCTGCCGCGCTATTCGCCCATGTCGCCAGCCCGACCGCCGATGGAGCCGAGGCGTTTAAGAACGCTGACGCCCTGTTTGCGATCCAGCCTCTACAGGAGACTGGACCGTCCGGACGCACCGTATACGCCGACACCGCGACCCCCGCCGCGCTGGGCGAGCTGTGGGACCACCAGCCTTATTCGCAGCGCTTTCTACCCCTGCTTTCTCAGGCGACGCTGACCAGCACGACCGCCCGCGGGTGGCGCTGGGTTTCTGGCCCCGAGGTCGGAGACTACGCCGGGAACCTTGCAGAGATTCCGTCCAACGCGCTCGACACGGAGCCCGTAGAGACAAAGGCGCAGCGCATCGCCGGAGGGCACAAGCTCGACCGCATCTATCGCGACTTCAACGACACACCGGTTGTTGAGAGCTATTTCCGCAAGCAGACGGAGGACGTCGCGCGCAAGCTCGACGCCAAGGCCCTCAACGCGATTGTTGGCGCAGCAACTCCTACTGTGTTCGGCGGCGCTGCTGCTGGCGTCGATAAGGGTATGGCCGCTCTCGTGGACGGCGCACTAGATGTGATCGCCACCGAGAACCGCCCCGCGTTCGCGCTGGTCGCACCTGACCTTTACCGCTCGTTCCTGCTGACGAACGACCGCGACAAGCTCGCATTTTTGAACGCCGGTTTCGGCCTTGAGGAAGGCGATTTTGCATCCTTCAAGATCGTTCCCGCCAACATCGGCGCGGGCAAAGTCATCGTAGGTGCTCGTGAGGCTGTGAAGTTCTTCACGCTTCCCGGCTCCCCGATCCGTGTTGAGGGTCTGGACGTTCACCACGGCGGAATCGACGTTGCGGTGTTCGCGTACTGGGCCGCACTCACCGAGAACGCCGCAGCCGTCCGCGTAGTTGACACGACGGTCACCCCGTAATCATGACCACGCCGTACACACTTGACGACGCGCTCACCCGTTGGGGTGTCGGCGCGCCCTCTGACGCGACCCTGACACAGCTACTCGCCGTGTCCTGGACGCAGTGCACGGCATATGCTCCGGTGGCCGACGAGGAGGACATTCCCGTCGGTCACCGAGAGGCCCACTACCAACAGGCGCGGAACATCTGGAATGCGTCCAAGGTCGGCCCTGCCGGGTCTACCGGTCCGGACGATTTCATGCTGACACCGCACCCGCTCGACTGGCATGTGAAGCAACTTCTGCGGCCTCGCCGTGCTGTCCCGGTGATGAGGTGACCATGACTGAACCAACCTTCCGCGAGGCCCTGGCCGACGCGCTCACCCTGCCCGATGGCTGGACTCTCGCACCCTACGAAAACGCGCTGGACCACATTGACCGCCCGACGCTTCTACTCCGATATGAGGGCTTCGAGCTCGCCGGTGTGGACGCCCGCACGCACGCGTTCAAGCACAACTTTCAGGCCGTACTCATCAGCCCGGTTTCGGGAGACACCGAGGCCGCAGACGCGGACCTCGATCAATTGCTCTCGCCGGCTATGGACGCACTCAACGCCATCGAGTGGGTGCAGGTCACCACGGGCGAGAAGCGCACCTGGAATGACCTGCATTCCTGCTTCCAACTCACCCTCAACTTCTACGCACCACTCTAAGGAGGCCCGAAATGGCCGTAATCCCCGTAAATCCGTTCGTTCTCAAGGACGTAACGCTCACCCTCGACGGCTCCGACTTCGCCGCGCATGTGTCGGAGGTGTTCTTCGCGCCCTCCGCATCTACTCAGAATTGGCAAGGCATGACACCCTCCGCCACGTACACGGACACAAGCGTTGCAACTTGGACCGCCACCCTGGCATACGCGCAGGACTGGTCCTCAACGAACAGCCTTAGCCGTAAGTTGCACGAGGACGAAGGCGCGTCTTGGCCCTGTGTGTTCAAGCCACGCGCAGGCACGACAGGCCCGACCGTGACAGCAACTCTGATCGTCACCCCCGGTGCCATCGGTGGAACGGTCAACGGGTTTGCTACCGCGACCGTCACGCTCGGTGTCTCCGGCAAGCCGAAGTTTACGGTTCCGGCTCCGTAATGACGGGGGTCAATGTCTTCGAATCGCGGGAGCTTCAAGCGACGCTCTCCGCGATGAGAGACCTACCCCGCGACATTGCCAAGCAGACGCGCCAGCACACGAAACGACTGGTCGATGCTGAGTGGAAGCGGGGTCTGGAGTCTCGCGCCGCTACGCCGATTCAGCGCGCCGTGCTGTCACGCACCGCAGTCTCCAGCGTGACCGACCGCGCCGTGATGCTGAAGAGCGCAACGAAGGGCCGACTGTCCAGCGGTGTCCCGTCCGAGGCGCTGGCGTCCGGTGCCGAGTTCGGCGCGGACATGAATTCCTACAGCCGCTATCAGCGCACGAGCCGTAACGGCGGATCGCACACGGTGACCCGCCGCACCACCCGCCAGTTCGGCTGGCACCGCGGACGCACGGGCCGAGTCGTCTTCCCGACCGCGCAAGACCTCGCGCCGAGGGTCGCAGCTATGTACGTCCAAACACTGCTCCGCACCACCGCGAAAGCACTCGAAAACTGACCCGAAGGGAGGCCCCGCCGTGGCCGGTGGATTTACTGTCAACGCAATTCTGAATGCGTCCAAGTGGCTTCGTGGCGCTAAGGACATGGAGGATTCTGTGTCCGACCTTGAGGGCGCGTTGGACGATGCCGCGGACGAGGTGCAGAGCCTCGACCGTGAAGGACGCCGCGCGTTCGACCGTCTGGAGGACGGAGCCGACAAGGCTGAGAACGCCGCCACCGCGCTAGAAAAGCGTCTCCGCAAAGTCCGGGACGAGGCGAAAGACACGGGCAACCAGGGCAAGAAATCGTTCGACAAAATGGGCGACGCCACGGACGAATTTAAGTCCGAGGCGATCCAGAATTTCAGCGAGGTCACGTCATCGTTCCAAGGTGACATGACCAGCGCCGTGGACCTCGTGCAGGGCACCCTGGGAGGCCTCGCCTCCGGGATTGCTGGTCCTGCTGGGCTCGCGCTCGGTGGTGCCGCAGCCGTGTTCGGTGGTATGGCCGCGGGCATGATCGCAGACTCCGAGAAGATGAAAGAGTCCATCTCTGAGAACTTCCGCGAGATGGCCGATGAGGGTATCTCGGCGTGGGAATCCACTCAGTCCCAGATGCGCCGACTCACCGACGCTTACGACGAGCACGCCGACCAGATCAAGAAAATCTCCGAAGAGTTCGGCTTGAGCTTCGAGACGGTCGCCGCTGCCTGGGCGGGGTCCGCCGACGACCTCGCCATCGTAGAAACCGCCGTAGCCGAGGCCAACGCGGAGCTACGCAAAACCCCGGGTGTCTCGGTGGAGGCCGCAAGCGCAACCCGCGACGGCTGGAACAGCATCCTAGGACCGCTCCGGGACGTCAACACGGGCTACGACCTCGCCAAAGAGAAGGCCGCGCAGCTTGCCCGCCAACAATCCGAGACCTGGGGCCGCGTCATCGACGAGGCGGAGACAGCATCCGAAGAGGTCGACAAGTTCGGGAACCGTCTCCTCACCCTCCCAGATGGTCAGCAAGTCGTTATCTCCGCTGAGACGGGGCTAGCGAGCCAGAACCTCGACACGTTCAAGGGCGACCTTGACGGCGTGGCACAGACGGTTGTGAACCCGACCGTTCGCGTTCAGGTGGATTCCTCCGACTGGGACAACTGGGTGCCCGGAATGAAGATCGGGAACGTTCGCACCGCCAACGGCTGGGCCGGAGGTACGACATGGGATTGACCACCATCACATACACAGGCGGATCACCGATCACGCCCACGCTCGTGGAGATTGACACCGCGAGCTATTCAGCGACCGCACGAACGGTTGTTCACGACATCCTCGACGGCCCGCCCGTCCACACGCTCCGACCCTCTGCACCGCACCGCGGAACGCTAGTCCTCCTATTCAACGACCCGACCCGCGCCGCCGACTGCGAACGCATCCACCGTTCCGCATCGACGTTCACCGTGACCTCTGGGGATCAGGCACGCCTGAACTTCGAGTATGTCGTGACGGGTGACGTCCGCCTAGAGCAAGACCAGAGCGCGCTAAACGTCTGGCATGTGCGCGTCGATTACCAGGCGGTGAGCTAATGAGCGCCGTCTCTGAACACCACGCCCGGGTAGTCATCCAGTCCGATCCGCCCATCGTCCTGCCGGTTATCTCGCAGGAAATCACGATGGATGTGGAGTCGATCCCGTACGTATCCGCCACCATCGTCTGCCCGCTCGGAGACGGCGCCGTTTTGGCCCTGGACCCGCAGGCCGCAGACGTGTGGGCGGACATTCAGGTGCGCCGCGTGATGGGCCGAATCGACCGAATCGCAGACCTCACCCTCCGCTACCGAGGGCAGACTCTCGCCGCGATCACCGCACAATTCGCCGCAAAGACCGTAGCCGCGATCACTCGCAGCCTGTACCACGACTACGAGACACCGGGCGTAGCTCGCCGCGAAGAGGCGCGCACGTTTCACCTCATGCTCCGCGGATTCGCGGTGGACGAGAAGGCCGCGACCGTCACCCTGAGTTTCGCATCCGGAGAGGCACGCCTAGAAGACGATGCGCACGTAGGAACAACCCCCGTCGAAATCGCTGGGGCCAACCTCGCCGCCAAAGTCCGAACGGTCCTCGCCCGCAGCGGCTTCACGCTGATTGCCGCGCCCACCTCGACCCCCGCGGCTACCGCGATGGGTGACGAAAAGATGTGGACCCCCGGCGCAACCGCCTGGGAAGCCGTCCACGCGATGGTTCGTAAGCATGACCTGATCCTGTGGTGCGACGAAACCGGAGCTTTCCGACTCGCCAGCACCCGCGACAGCGCCACGGTCCGCACCCTCACCAGCTCCGGCCCAGCACGCACCGTCACCGATGCGCGGTGGACCCGATCCCGTGACCAGGGATGGACCACCGCCGTCATGCTCACGTACACGTGGAACGGCACCACGACATACGACGTGGCGACCACCCCGGGCGCTCCGATCCGGCTTCACACCGAGCGAATCGAGAAGCCGTATCCCGGTGCAGGCCGCGCCGCCTCCAAGCTTCGAGCCCTCCGCGCCCGCGGGTCTGCGCTCGACCTGGACGCCGTATCTGCCTACACGATCAACCCCGGCGAGCAAGTGCGCTTCACCGGTCCCGCCGCAGCCCACCAGGGCCGACTAACCACCGTCTCGTGGAGATTCCCCGAAGACGAAATGTCCCTACGAATGAGAGAGGTCAACTAATGGGCTACTACGACTCAAAAGGTTTCTACGTCTATCAAGAGACCGACGCAGCTGACCCCGGCGCGGGATTCTCCGACCTGCTGAACCAGTCCGCCAAAGCCATCCCCAACGCCGTCCACGGCCTCGTGGTCGATGAACTAAACAGCGATCCCACGTTGCGCGAGGCGGTCGGCGAGCTGGCCGCCGATGCGGTGGACGAAGCTATTGATTTCGCTGACGCAAACCTCGTGCGTAAGACCGACCCCGGCGCGCCATCATCCCCCGGCGTCACGTCTGAGTGGCTGGAGGTCGAACTAGGAACCGGCGACCGCATCATCGCGGGCACCCGCCAGGACGGAACCCGTCACATCGCCCGCCTCACCACGGAAACCCTCACCATGTCCGGAATCGAAGAAACCATAGAGAAGAACGGTTCCGACTACCTACAGGTGTCCGTGGACCCGAGCGGCAACATTGCCGAACCCGACGCCATCGACCGCAACGGGCGCACGCCGGGTTGGGTGCTCCGCAACTACGCCAACCGCCAGCGCTCCGCCCTCTCGGGCGTGGTCTGTTTCGGTGACTCCATGTTTGCCGACTTTGGTTCGCTCGGTACGTCCACCCCGTCCGTGATGAGCACACTCCTCCCGGTCCCCGTGATCGGACGCGGCGTCACCTCGCAGTCGGTTACCGAAATCGCTCTAAGACAAGGCGGCCTCAACCTGCTAGTCACGGTGGACGGCGGAAGCATCCCCGCTTCCGGCACGGTCGCCGCAACCGTGAACGTCTCCGGCACCTGGCGTAGTCAGGCGTGGACGTTCTCCGGCTCTCTGTGTGGTGTTCCCGGTACGCTCACCAAGTCCGCAACGCACGTATGGAGCTTCACCCGCTCCCGCACCGGAACCGCCACCCCCGCCCCGGCTGGATCGCTCTGGGTATCTGACCAGCCCACCGGCCCGATGGTCGGGCAGATTCTCCGAGGCGGACGCAACAGCCCGGACCTTGCCAACTGCGCCCGCGACATGCGCGCAATGGTTACCCGTGCGCGCGCCACCGGCTCGCCGGTGCTGGTCCTGCCCGTATACAACCTCGCCACCGAGACCACCGGGACGAGCGGCTACGACCTGATCAAGTCGATCAACGCCGCATACGAGGAAATCGGCGGATCGGATTTCATCGACTCCCGCGCGTGGCTGATCCGGCACGGACTCGCGGAAATGGGGATCACCCCAACAGCGCAGGACACCGCCGATATCGCCGCCGACGTCATCCCCGAGTCACTACGCCACGACTCAACCCACCTCAACGTTGCAGGGCGAACGGCAGAAGCCCGTTTCCTCGCCCGCATCATCACCTCCAAAGATTGGTTCCGCTCATGAGCAACATCGGTCCTACTGTCATCCGTCACTATCCAACCCCGTTCCTCAACCCGGCAGGCCTGGAGCGGTTCATCCCGTCGCTCGGCTTGCCTGTTGAGCCCACCCGTAGATACTCCGTGCTCTCCGCCACCGGCGCAGACGGAAGCCCGGTCATCACTCTGCCGAACCTGGGGAGCGCGGGCGGGTCACTCGGCGTGCTCGCCGCCGACACACCGCCGCTACTTGGCACCCGCAACGGTGTGCCCGCCATCAAGACCAACGGTGCCAACAGCGCGCGCATGTTCGATGCCCCGCTAGAAACCGCCATCGGGACAGCCCCGGTCACCATCTACGCGGTCGCAACCATCGCAATCCCCGCCACGGGCGGCACCTTCGTAGGATGGGGGCCAACGACCAACGCGGGAATCAAAATCACACCCGCGGGTGTACTCACTGCCTACCGCGGTTCCGAGTTTTCATCTGGCCAGACCGTCCCGGCTGGACAGTGGCGCGTCATGGTGTTCGTAGCCAACGGCGCATCATCCGTGCTCCGCATCAATGACACCGAGGTGAACGGAACCACCGGCACCACCTCGATAGCGCCCTATGCGTTCGGCATGGGAGGCAACACTCCCGCGGACGTTGCGGAAATTGGGCAGTTTGACCGCGCCCTCACCAAGGCCGAACGCGACACGCTCGTCGCCAACCTGCGGGAGCAGTACGGCATCTAATGAACAAAACCGCAACCTTCATCACCTTCGCCGCCCTCGCAGCACTCGCCGTAATCGGGATCGTCGTGCTTCTGATCCTCGCGCCCTCCAGCGCAGAGGCGTTCGGCGCGTTCGTCGTCCAGCTTCTCGGGATCATCGTGGTTGGTGCCAGCACGATCTACGCGTTGGGCCAGACAAACGCCAAGCTCGACAGAGTTGAGGCGCAGACCAACGGCAACCTGTCCCGCCGAGACGCCGAGATAGAACGGCTCACCGCGGAGAATATCGAGCTAGCTCGGCAGATACCGGCTGAGACGGGTCCGGTTGACACATCGCACGGGCGCTGAAACAGCGAACGCCCCGGGTCGCCCCGGGGCGTTCGCTTCGTGTCACATGCGAACAGTACGCCCGCACTTACCGCAACGGACAAGGCCGTGACGGACGATGCGGAGCGGACCGAAGGTCGAACGGCAGTGGGGACAGGTGAGGAAAACGCCGCGAGACATCACGGACCTCACTTCGTCAGCCGCACGGGGCGATAGGTGGTCCCCGCCGCGGGCCCGGGAGGGAACGGCTCCCCCATGACGCTCGTGACCTCGTTGACCTTTCGACCGCCCTGGTACTGAGCGTAGATTCCGCTCGCCGGAACGGTGTTGCCGGGTCGCATGTTGGTGTTGCGTGAAGTAGCCATCAGGCCCTCACTTTCTGTGATTTGCGGATAATGGTGTCGCCTTGCACAGAGTGTTAGAGTGTGGGCACCACGCCCTAGGAAAGTATGGTGCTCACGGCCCTGTTGTTCATCGGTTCCCCGATGGATTCGGGGCCGTTGTGCTTTGGCGAGTCCAATACTACATATGGGCGTCGACATTGGAAGTGACCACAAGAGGTAGTAGTTACATCCGTGTAGTTATCCACCCTCATCCACAGGGTTCACCACAGGTTGTCCACAATTTCATGCACATGGACATGCAAGCAATCGCCCGGATTTTCGCGAGTCGGGCGCACCCCTCCACACTTCTCCACAGCCAGTGGAGAAAATCAGCAATCTCCGCCTGTGGATGACAGATTCGGCGTGTCGCGGCGTGTCGTTTTCGTCCTCACCCCCGCGCGCGACTAAGTTTCTGCCTCCGCCACCACGCCGCGTCATGTAGGTAATTGCATTAGAAGCCACCCGGGGACATCGCCGGATTCGTCGTGGATCAGTTCCTGGGCCCGCAGGCGCATCCTCTTCAGCATCCCCCTACGCTGTCAGTCGAGCCCAGATGAGACCGGATTAATCCACAGGGCGATAACGCAGCTCGGGCCGTCCGGCAGCGCCGTATTGCGGCTCGACGAGTGCCTGTCCTGCATCGAGCAGCTGCTGCAGATAGCGCCGCGCGCTCACCCGGCTGAGACCGGTCAGCGCCGCGATCTCAGCCGCGCTGGCACCATCGGGCATGCCCGCGAGAGCGTGCGCCACGCGCCGGAGAGTCACCGCGGAGCCCTCGCTGGCCGCACTCACCGGCCCCCGATCACGCAGCAGATCGTCGATGGCCCGTTGATCGAGGGTGTCCGCTGCGGCACGGCGCTCCTCCGACAGCGACGCGTGAACGGCATCCAGCCGCTCGTGCATCGCACGCATCGTGAACGGCTTCACCAGATAGTGACGCACTCCCAGCTGGCGCGCCCTGCGGACGGTGTCGAGTTCCGAGGCCGCCGTGACGGGCACGACCTCGCCTCCGAAACCGTGGGCACGCGCGGTGCGCAGGACGGCGATTCCCGTCATATCCGGCAGATAGATGTCCAGCAGCACCAGGTCCGGCTTCATGGAGATGATCGCCTCCAGCGCCGCCCGGCCGGTTGCGACCGTGCCGACGACGATGAAGGACGGATGCCGCTCCACGAACCCGCGCGTCACTCGCGAGACCTGCGGATCGTCCTCCACGATCAGCGTGCGCAGCCCGCTCATGCGCTCTGCACCGCCGCCGCGCTCCGCGGCAGTCGCACCGCGAACCGGGCGCCGCCGAGCGGTGAGTCCGACACGACGACGCCGCCCCCGGCGCGTCGCGTGACGCGGGACACCAGAGTGAGCCCGTAGCCGCGGGGCAATCCGCCGTGTGAGGGCTTGGAGGTGTGCTCCAGAGAGAACACGTCATCACGCCGATCGGGGGCGATTCCGGGGCCGTCGTCGTCCACCGTGATGAGCAGAGTCCCGAGCCCGTCCTCCGCCAGGGCGACCTCGACGATCCCGTCACGACCCGCGGCCTCGATCGCGTTGTCGACGAGATTGCCGATCACGGTGATCCGATCCCGGGAGTGCTCACCTGCCGCGGAAACCGTGCCGTGACACCGCACATCGAAGCGGACCCCGGCTTCGCGAGCCTGCGCGCGCTTGGCGATGAGCAGCGCCGCGACTTCGACGTCCTGAAGGCCGGCGGGCAGGCCTCCCGAGTCGGCGTCATCGCCGCTGGCTCGCTCGATGAAGCTGCTCGCCGCATCGTGCTCGCCCAGCTCCAGCAATCCCCCGATCGTGTGCAACGTGTTGGCGAACTCGTGCTGCTGGGCGCGCAGCGCTTCGGCGATGCTCTGCGCGCCGGCCAGCTCGCGAAGCGCCGTGTCGAGTTCGGTGCGATCCATCAGGATGATGACCGTGCCGACCTTGCGTCCCTCGACGATCACCGGGTCAACGCGCGCAAGCAGGATGCGCTCCCCCGCAAGCGCCAGCTGCTGCGGGCCGGCATCCGCGTCGGGCTCATCCAGATCGACATCCAGCAGCTCCCGGATCGAGAGCCCCACCAGCGACGACTCCTCGGCACGATCAAGCAGGCGCAGCGCCGCGTCATTGCAGAGAACGACCCGCCGCTGGGGATCCAGCACCACGATGCCGTCGCCGATCCCGTGCAGCGTGGCGTCTCGTGTATCCAGCATCCGCTTGATCTCATCGGGCTCGACGCCGTACAGGCGACGATGCACGAAGGAAGCGGTGGCGCTGGACAGCAGCGCTCCGATCACCGCCGCGACCGCGAGCGCGAGCGCGAGCCAGCCGATGTTGACGAGGTAGGCGGAGCGCAGATCCGTCTCGAGGATCCCCACCGAGACCTGGCCGATGATCGCGCCGTCCGCCGCCCGCACCGGGATCTTCACCCGCCAGGAGGTTCCGAGGGTTCCCGTCTGCGTCCCGACGTACATGGATCCATCCAGCGCATCCAGCGGTGTCGAGGCCACCTCCCCGATGCGGTCGGGGTCGGGGTGGGAGAAGCGGATCCCCTCCGCGTCGGTCACCACCACATAGTCCACGTCGCTGGCCGCACGCACGAGCTCGGCGATCGGCTGGATGATCTCGGACGGATCGGGGCCATCGAACGCGTCCAGCACCGCGGGCAGGCTGGCGACGGACTGGGCCACCGCGATCATGCGATCACGGTAGGAGTCCCGCACCTGCTGGCCCTGCACCAGGGCAACGGTCACGCCCGTTCCGACGATGACGACGAGCATGATCGCAGACTGCACCACCAGCAGCTGCGTCCGAAGCCCCGTCGCTCGTCTCACGCACCCGAGGGTATCCGTTCGGCGGCAGCGACGAAGGATGGCCGGTGACCAAAACGACCAAAACGATTCTTGCGACCAGAACCTCCGCGCGCCCGGTCGCCTCCCTAGTGTCGGTCTCCATCGCCCCGGCAGCGCACCGCGCCGGGAACTCAAGGAGGAGACATGCGACCTTTCACGCAGCACGCCCGACGCCGCGGTCGCGGCATATTCGTGTCCGGCGTCCTGGTCACTGCGGCACTGGCTCTCTCGGCTTGCTCGGGGGCAGCCAGCACTCCCGCCGACGGCAGCACCGGAAGCGGAGCCGACACCGCGATCACCTCTCTCAAGGTGATCGCCCCGGCCGATCCCGGAGGCGGCTGGGACCAGACCGCCCGCGCTCTCTCTCAGGTGCTCACTGAGGACAAGCTCGTGTCCTCTGCGCCCGTGACGAACATCGGCGGCGCAGGCGGGACCGTGGGACTTGCGAACCTCGCGACCGAGAAGGAGCCCGCGACCCTCATGATCACCGGATCGGTGATGGTCGGCGCTGTGGAGACCAACAAGAGCAAGGACCGCATCGAGGACATGACCCCGATCGCCAAGCTCACCGAGGAGCCGGCCGTGATCGTCGTGCCGGCGTCCAGCCCGTACCAGGACGTGAAGAGCCTCATCGCGGCGATCGTGAAGGACGGCCCGCAGGTGGCGATCACCGGCGGCTCAGCCGGAGGCACCGACCACATCCTGGCAGGCCTGCTCCTCACCGATGCCGGTCTGGATGCCGCCACCATCCCGCAGAAGCTCAACTACGTCGCCAACTCCGGCGGCGGAGAGGCGGCGACCATGCTCCTCGGCAACAACGTCGCGGCCGGTATCTCGGGAGTCGGTGAGTTCGCCGAGCTGATCTCCTCGGGCGATCTCCGCGCGCTGGCCGTCTCCGGTGCCGAGCGCTCGGAGAAGCTCCCCGACGTCCCCACCCTCACCGAGGAGGGCATCGATGTGACTGCCACGAACTGGCGCGGAGTGATCGCGCCGGCGGACATCAGCGATGGCGACCGCACGGCCCTCACCGACCTGGTCACGAAGGTCCACGACTCCGATGCCTGGGCATCGATCGTCGCGGAGAACGGCTGGACGGACGCGTTCCTCACCGGAGCCGACTTCGACACCTTCCTCACCGGCGACATCGCCCAGACGAAGGACACCCTGTCGGTGATCGGACTGGTGGGATGAGCGAGGCGTCGGCTGCGGCCCCCGAAGCGGGGGCCGCAGCGGCGCCGGGTCGCGCCTACCGCGTGGAGTCGATGGTCTTCGTCGGGCTGCTGATCGCCCTCGCCGTGTCCATGCTCGTCACCACCGGTGCCATCCCGGAGCCCGCCTCGACCGCGGGGCTCGGACCGCGGGTGATCCCCTACGCGGTGGGTGCGCTCATGCTGGCAGCCTCGGTCGCGGTGCTCATCGGCCAGCTGCGCGGCCGCTTCGGTGAACCCGACGGCGGCGAGGACATCGACCTTGAGAGCTCGACCTCGTGGGTGACCACGGGGATCGTGGTGCTGGCGTTCGTGTCGCTGATCGTCACGATTCCCGCGCTCGGCTGGCCGCTGGCGGTCACCATCCTGTTCGCCGGCGCGGCGATCCCGCTCGGTGCGAAGCGCTGGTGGGTCGCCGTCCTCGTCGGATTCGGACTCGGTGTGGCGACGTGGTTCGCCTTCGGCCAGCTTCTCGGCCTCTCCCTGCCCGCGACGGGATACCTCACCAGCTGGATCGGGATCTGACATGACCGCATCATTCCTCCGCCCGCAGTCCCGGCCCGATCGGAGCGCCGACCATGGATAACCTCAACCTGTTGCTCGACGGCTTCGCGGCCGCTCTGCAGCCGATGTATCTGCTCTACGCCCTTCTCGGTGTTCTCGTCGGAACAGCCGTCGGCGTGCTTCCGGGCATCGGGCCCGCGATGACGGTCGCTCTGCTGCTGCCGCTGACCTACTCTCTGGAGCCCACGGCCGCCCTGATCGTGTTCGCCGGCATCTACTACGGCGGGATGTATGGCGGCTCGACCACCTCCATCCTCCTGAACACCCCCGGTGAGTCGGCTTCGATCGTGACGGCGCTCGAGGGAAACAAGATGGCACGTGCCGGGCGTGCGGCGGCAGCGCTCGCCACCGCCGCGATCGGATCGTTCGTCGCGGGAACCATCGCGACGGTGCTGCTCACCCTGCTCGCACCCGTCCTGGCCCGCTTCGCGGTGTCGCTCGGCCCCGCCGACTACTTCGCCCTGATGGTCGTCGCCTTCCTCACGGTCGGCGCACTCATGGGCACGTCCGTGCCGCGTGGACTCGTGTCCCTCTCCATCGGCCTGTTCATCGGCCTGGTGGGCACGGACGTGATCACCGGGCAGGCTCGCTTCACTCTCGGTGTCCCCGAGCTCGGTGACGGCATCGACGTCGTGATCGTGGCGGTGGGTCTGTTCGCGCTCGGTGAGGCGCTGTATGTGGCCTCGCGACTGCGCAACGGAGAGATCCCGATCATCCCGATCACCCGGGGCTGGCGCACGTGGTTGCGACGGTCGGACTGGAAGCGGTCATGGAAGCCGTGGCTGCGCGGAACGGCGATCGGATTCCCGATCGGGACCATCCCCGCAGGCGGCGCCGACGTGGCGACCTTCCTCTCCTACGCCACCGAGCGGTCCCTGGCCAAGGAACCGTACAAGAGCCAGTTCGGAAAGGGCGCGATCGAGGGCGTCGCCGGTCCGGAGGCGGCGAACAACGCAGCGGCCGCCGGTGTGCTGGTGCCGTTGCTGACCCTCGGCATCCCGACCACGGCCACCGCCGCGATCATCCTGACCGCGTTCAAGACCTACAACATCCAGCCGGGCCCGCAGCTGTTCAGCTCCAATCCTGGTCTCGTGTGGGCGCTCATCGCCAGCCTCTACATCGGCAACGTGCTGCTGCTCGTGCTCAACCTGCCGCTGGTGGGGATGTGGGTGAAGCTGCTGCAGATCCCGCGTCCGTACCTGTACGCCGGAATCCTGGTGTTCGCGGGGCTGGGGGCCTATGCGGCCAACTTCACGGTGTTCGACATCGGTGTGATCGCCGTGTTCGGGGTGCTGGGCTTCTTCATGCGAAGGCTGGGCTTCCCCGTCTCTCCGATGGTGGTGGGGGCCATCCTCGGGCCGATGGCGGAAGACGAACTACGCACTTCGATGCAGATCGGGTTGGGGAACCCGGCATATCTCGTGCACACGCCGTTCGCCATCACCGTGTACGCCGTGATGATCGCGATGATCGTGCTCGCGCTGTGGCTGCGGCGGCGGCGTGCGCGCTACGAGCGCACGGTGGAGGCCGGTAATAGCGAGAGCACCACGGCCACGATCCGCACGGTGGACCTCGAGATCGAGTCGCATGAGCCGTATCCCGAACCGGATCGTGGACGCCTGTCCACCTCGACGGTTCGTACGCAGCGTCGCCGTCGGCGTTGACCCCCCTCCAATGAGACGTGTGGCCCGGAGTCTACGGATCCGGGCCACGCGTCATTCGCCGTCCGGAGGCCGCCGCGCTCGCCCCAGCCGCCGGTGTGCGCGCATCCGCAGCACCGCCGCCACACCGCATCCGGCACCGAGTGCCGTCAGCAGGAGCGAGGTGACCACGCCGCCCTCGGCGGCGACCAGTCCCAGGATCCCGGCCGCGAGGAAGACGACGCCGATCAGCGCGGCCGCGCACGCATCGATCAGGTGTGCCCACCGGCTGCGAACACACATCGCGAGCCCGGTGAGGAGCCCGGCGGATGCGAGGACCGGCACCGTGACCGGGAGTCCTGGCGTCAGGAGCGCGAAGATCAGCAGAGCACCGAAGCCGACGATGAGCACCACCCCGAGCCCGCGTCGGGGCATCGGATCTCCCGCACGGCTCACGGCTCGGGGAAGATGCGCCGGTGCGGCTCGCACCACCCGCTCACCCGGTCGATGACCGCTTCCAGCGCGTCCCGGGTGGTGTCGTCCTCTTCGTCGGTGGCCGCGAGCGCCCGGTTGAACAGGGTGAACATCGTGCGCTGATCCATGCCGGCGCCATCACGCAGGTCTACAGCAAGCGCGGCGAGGCGATCATTCAGGTCTGCACCGGCGCTGTCGGCCAGCTCGGCGCTCAGGCGCTCGGTCGGGTCGTCCAGGCTCATCCGTCCATCGTCGCAGAATCCTCCGCTGCCGACGGCCCGAGCACGGTCAGGAACGCTGCAGCCAGGCGATCACGGCCCGCACCCGGCGGTTCTCGGCCGGTGATTCCTCGAGTCCGAGTTTGCCGAAGATGCTGCGGACATGCTTTTCGACCGCCCCTGTCCCCACGAACAGGCGCGCAGCGATCGCGCTGTTGCTGTGTCCCTCCGCCATCAGCACCAGGACGTCGCGCTCACGAGCAGTGAGCGCCTCCAGAGGGTCCCGCTGCGCTGCGAACAACTGAGCCACCACCTTCGGATCGAGAACGGTCCCGCCCTCGACGACGCGGGTGATCGCGTCGTCGAGGTCATCGACGGACGTGATGCGGTCTTTGAGCAGGTAGCCCACCCGCCCCTCCCCCGATGCGAGCAGCTCACGCGCGTAGACACCCTCGACGTACTGGCTCAGCACCAGCACGGCAACATCGGGGCGATCGCGCCGGAGCTTCTTCGCCGCGACGAGGCCCTCGTCCCGGAAGTCGGGCGGGAGACGGACGTCTGTGACCAGGACGTCCGTCTCCAGGCTGCTGCCGTCGCCGAGGGCGGTCGCATCACCCCATGCTGCAACCACCGTGTGGCCGAGTTCCTGCAGCAGCAGGACCAGCCCTTCGCGGAGAAGGACGGAGTCCTCGATGACGGCGACGCGCAACCCTGACATGTTCCCCAACCTATCGATCGGTCATCGGGCGACCGGGACCGTGACCCGGATCGCCGTCCCGTGCGCACCCGGCTCGATCTCGAGCTGGCCTCGAAGGCCTCGCAGGCGTTCCTGCAGACCGGCGAGTCCGTGCGCGCTACGGATAACCGCGCCGCCGACGCCGTCATCCGCCACGCGCAACACCACGGCGTCGCCGACCTGCGCCACCGACACCGCGGCACGACCCGCATCCGCGTGCTTGACGACATTGGTGAGCAGCTCGGCGGTCACGAAGTAGAGGCTGCGCGCCGCTTCGGATGAGAGCAGAGTGTCCACCGCCGGATCCAGGTCCCGCGTCACGGGGATGCCGGCGACGTCGGCAAGCGACTCGACGGCGGCGACGAAGCCCCGGTCCTGCAGCAGGGGCGGCGCGACGCCCGCTGACAGCGCGCGCAGCTCCGCGAGCGTCTCCTGAGCGCCGGCCCGCGCCCGCGCCGCGAGTTCGGCCGCCGCATCGGCATCACCGGCCTTGGCACGCCGCTCCAGGAGACCGAGATCCATTTGGAGACGGATGAGACGCTGCTGCGGGCCATCGTGCAGGTCCCGTTCCAGTCGGCGCAGGTCGGAGTCCTCCGCGTGGAGTGCTGCCTGGCGCGCCTCGCGCTCATCGTCGATCTGCGCCTGAAGATCGTCACCGCCCCACGGACCCAGCATCGCCCGTGCCACGCTCCACTGCATGCGGATCAGTCCGCGCAGCACCAGCGGCAGGGTCGCCAGCGCGATCAGCCCCGCCGTCGTCAGCACGAGGACGACGACCACAGACGGACTCCATCCGGAGAGCAGCGGCACCTCAGCGATCAACTGCGCGGCCCACACCCGGTTTCCCGCACTGGAGAACGGCTCCCACAGCACGGTCAGTGGTCCGAGGATCGCGAGAGCCAGCCAGGGCAGCGCCAGGCAGAAGCTCAGTGTGGAGAGGACGAAGTTCACGATCATCCCGTGGATCAGAGCCGCCCAGTCGTGCGTGCACCGCAGTTCGTCCCGAGCCGCGCCCCAGGAAGTGACACCGGACTGGCCGTGAGCCCGGTACGGCTCGGGGATGGCCGGAAGCCCTGACCTCGTCAGTATCCGAACATGCAGACGTCCGAAGCGCCGGGCGACGATGAGCGAGAACGCCACCAGCACGAGGCCGACTCCGAGGATCGACAGCGCGATACCCGTGAAGAACAGAGCCACGAGGGCAACGATGGCGCCCAGACCGAGGCCGAACGTGCCGGCGATGGCCACGAGGGTTCCCGGAGCGCGGCGCCAGAGTTCGGGATACCCGGCCGGGCGAGCGGGTGCGGACGGGCTCGCCAGGGGCGGGCTCTGCATCATCGGTGTCATGCCTCCAGGCTGTCGAATCCCGCCGGGCCACGACATCCGAGAAGCGTACGGAACGATGCGGGGGTTATCCCCCATCCTGCCGGAGTCGCCGCACGTGGATGCGCCGAGCCTCACCCGAGGCGCAGGAGATGGATGCCGGGGAACACCGCGAGCAGCACCGACAACGGAAGGATCAGGAACACCAGCGGGAAAAGCATGGTGACCTCTTTGCGGCCGGCTTGATCAAGCATCGCCTGCTTGCGATCCTCCCGGGCGTCGGACGCCTGGTCGCGAAGCACGGCCGCCAGCGGCGCACCCCGTTCCAGGGCCGAGAGGAGATGATCGAACGCGCGACTCACCCCGGGGACTCCGATCCTTTCCTGCGCGGCCGCGAGCGCCGCAGCCAGGTTGGATCCCGTCCCCGTGTCGAGGGTGACGGCCCGGAGCTCCCCTGCCAGCGCACCGACGCCGACCGAGGCGGTGCGTCTGACCGCGTCGTGCAAGCTCTCGCCCGCGGCCAAGCAGAGCGCGAGGAAATCCAGGACAGTGGGCAGTTCGTCCTCGATGCGCTGGCGGCGCCGCTTCACCGCCTGCGTCAGCCAGACGTCGGCGCCGAAGAATCCGGCCACGCCGAAGACGATCGGAAGGAGCAGTGACGGAATCGTGAAGCGCCCGGTGAGCGCCAGGCCGATGGTCACGATCGCTCCCAGCGCCGCCGCGCCCACCGCGAGCGCGAGTTGCCGTTCGCGGAAGCGCTCGGCGTCGGTCCTCCATCCCGCACGCCGCAGTCGCGCCGCCAGCGCCGTCGTGCCTCCCAGAAGCGGCAGGAGACGTCGTCCGAGCGCCCGCCACCCAGCCCGCACCAGGGCGGTCAATCCGGCCGCGGGGTCGATCAGCGACGGACCAGGCAGACTCGTGCCCGCAGGGTCGGTGATATCGCGGACATAGGGGGCGATGCGACGGATGAGCTGCGGGGCCGACCAGCGCGGAAGTGCGGCGAGGATCGACCAGAGTCCGCTTCCCAGCACCGTGCCGAGCAGCACCGCGATGGCGGCATCGGTCAGGGCGGCGGTCATCGAAACCACCGCCGCTGCTCCGGCAACCGTCCGATGCGCAGCATCAGCCGGTAGGCGATGAACGACACCCCTGCCGCCACCGCGATCAGCACCACGCCGATGGGCGTGGAGTAGGCCGCCGCGCCTTCCGGGCGCGCCACCAACAGTCCGAGGATGACCCACGGCGCCACCACGCCGACCACCGCCGCACCCCGGATCCAGGACTGCCGTGCGGTGACCTCCCCGCGTACCGCCGCTTCGGCTCGCACCGCCGTCGACAGCGCACGGAGCACGCTCGCCAGCTCTGTACCCCCGATCTGACGCGCCATCCGGAGGGTCTCCACGATGCGGTCGGCCGTGGGATCGGCCAGCCGCTCTTTCAGCGCGAGGACGGCGGAATCGAAGTGTCCCGACGCCGTCAGATCGGCGCGGAACTGGCGGAACTCGGCGCGCACCGGCTGGGGCGCGAGGTCCGCGAGCGCGGCCACGCCGTCCGGAAGACTCTGCCCCGCGCGCACGGATGCCACGAGCAGGTCGCACACATCGGGCCACACCGACCGCCGATCGTGGTGCCGACGGGAACGACGTGCGCGCAGCACCGCGAAGGGAACGGCGGCGCCGGCAAGCAGGGCGAGCACAGCGAGCACCGGCAGCCGTGTGAGGATCCAGGCGGTCGACGCCGCCACGAGAGCGCAGGCCACAGCGACGATCACGAGGGCTCCGGGTGAGAGTGTCGATGCGCCGGCCTCGGCCAGCAGTGCCCGCATCGCGGAGGCTGGGCGACTCGCCTCCGCGGCGGGGTCAGCTCGGCGCGGCCAGAGCCACACCGACGCGATGCAGAGCACTCCGGCGGCGAAGCAGATGGCCCACAGCGCGGTCATGCTGCACGCTCCGCGCGATAGAGCACCTGCGTCTCGGGCTCGCCTGAGGCGCCGATCCCGGGGGCGAGCACCTCGGCGACGCGCCGCGATCCGTCCGCCCGCCGCTCGCAGTGAACGACCAGGTCCACACTGCGCGCAATGGCCGGCGCGACGAAGTCGCGGTCCACGTTCCGCCCCGCCAGCAGGGTGAGCGACATCAGCTTGTCCAGTGCCTCCGCGGCGTTGTTGGCGTGAATGGTCGCTGCACACGGCACGCCCGTGTTGAGGGCGAGGACCAGATCCAGTGCCTCCGCGTCCCGCACCTCCCCCACCACGAGCCGATCGGGTCGCATACGGAGCGCTTCCTTCACCAGGCGGCGGAGCGGGATCTCGCCGGTACCCTCCAACGACGGCTGCCGGCCCTGCATCGCCACCACGTCGACCGCGTCGACCGCGAGCTCGAACGTCTCCTCCACCGTGATGACCCGATGCGCGGGCGGTTCGGCGGCGATCAGAGCGCTCAGCATGGTGGTCTTGCCCGCGTGGGTCGCACCGGACACCAGAACGCTGGCTCCCTGCGTCATCGCCTGCGTGAGGTTGTGCGCGAGCGAGGGCGGCAGGGCGCCGGCCTCGACCAGCCCCTCGAGATCGCGGAAGCGGGACAGGAACTTCCTGATGTTCACGGTCCAGTGCGCGCGGACCACATCGGGTATCACGACGTGAACTCGCGACCCGTCCGGGAGCGAGGCATCGACGAACGGCTGACTCAGATCAACGCGGCGGCCCGTGGAGTTCAGCATGCGCTCCACGATGGAACGCACCTCGTCCTCGGTCAGCACCAGGGGCAGGCGCATCGGCAGTCCGTCACGGGCGGCGAAGATCCGATCGGGGGCGTTGATCCAGATCTCCTCGATCGATGCGTCTGCCAGATACGGCTCCAGCGCACCGAACCCGGCGACCGAGGCGAGCACCTGCACGACGCACTGCGCCTCGTCCTCGATCACGCCGCTCCCCCGTGCAAGCGCACGATCGTTGTGGCGACGGATCTCTGCGCGCGCGACCTGCTGGGCCCGGTCGCGCTCCTGCGCCGGGTCGATGCGCTCCTCCCGCAGGCGGTCGCGCACGCGGTCAGCGACATCGGAGAAGGCGACGGGGGCGGACGACATGCGGACATCCTGACCTCACCCGTGCCGCGGCCGCCGTGCTTGTCCACAGTGACACGAGCAGCGCGGTCGCCCATTCATGGCAGGATCACAGCTTCTCCCCCGGCACTTCCCCAGAGTGCGGAGGGGGGTAAAAGCATAGAATCGAATCCGCGCGGGTGTGGTGGAACTGGCAGACACGCAGGATTTAGGTTCCTGTGCCTCAGGGCGTGTGGGTTCAAGTCCCACCACCCGCACGGCCAGACGGCCTTTCTTGCCGCCAGACCAGAACAGGAACCCGCCAGTGCATCAGCTCGGACTCATCCCGTGGCTCGACCCACAGGTCATCATCGAGGCCGCCGGACCGTGGGCATTGCTCGTGGTGTGCGCGATCATCTTCGCGGAGACGGGTCTGCTCATCGGATTCCTCCTTCCCGGTGACACGCTCCTGATCATCTCCGGACTGCTCACCCACACCAACAACGTCTTCGGGCTGAACATCTGGTGGGTCAGCCTGCTGATCGGCATCGCGGCGTTCATCGGTGGCGAAGTCGGGTATTACATCGGCCACAAGGGCGGTCCCGCGATCTTCGAGAAGAAGGAATCGGGCCTGTTCAGTACGCAGAACGTCGCCCGTACGAACGCCTTCTTCGAGCGGTTCGGCCCCATCACGGTGATCCTGGCGCGCTTCGTGCCGATCGTCCGCACGTTCGCGCCGGTGGCCGCCGGCGTCGGTCACATGCCGTGGAAGCGCTACAGCCTCTACAACCTCATCGGTGCGATCCTGTGGGGCTTCGGCCTCACCTTCGTCGGCTATCTCATCGCCTACATCCCGTGGGTCGCCGACTTCGTCACCCAGTACATCGACGTCATCCTGATCGCCGCGGTCGCGGGATCGGCCCTGGTCACCCTGGTGCACTACCTCAACGAGCGCCGGAAGGTCTCTCGCGAGAAGGCTTCCGCCGCCTCGGAGGAGCCCACGCTCTGACGCGTGAAATGAATGATGCCCTGCCGGATCCGGCAGGGCATCGTTCGTTCAGCCCGCGGCGGCCTCGTCGCCAGCCTTGTCCGTGCGTGCGGCGCGAGAGCGCTCCACGCTGGCCCGCAGAGCGTCCATGAGGTCGATGACCTCCGCGCCCCCGGTCTCGCCGCGCGGGCCGAAGGTCTCCTCGGTGTCGACGGCGTCGCCGCGCTCGAGCTTCGCATCGATCAGCGTGCGCAGCTGGGTCTGGTACTCGTCGGTGAAGCCCGCCGGATCGAAATCCGCTGCGTAGGTCTCTACCAGCGCCGCAGACAGCTCCAGTTCCTTCTCGGAGACCGGTTCGGCGTCGGTGAGCGAGGCGAACGACGGTTCGCGCACTTCGTCGGCCCAGAGCAGCGTCTGCAGCACGAGCACGTCGCCACGGACCCGCAGCGCCGCCAGTCGGGTCTTCTGGCGGAGAGTGAAGCGCACGATGGCGGTCCGATCGCTCCGCTCCAACGTCTCACGCAGTAGCAGGTAGGCCTTCGGGGACTTGCTGTCGGGCTCCAGGTAGTACGGCTTGTCCAGCAGGATGGGATCGATCTGGGTGTTGGGAACGAACTCCACCACCTCGATCTCGCGGCTGCGCTCCGCGGGCAGCGCATCCAGGTCGCTCTTGGTCAGGATCACCGTCTGCTCACCGTTGTCGTAGGCACGATCGATGTCGGAGAAGGGCACGATCTCCCCATCCAGCTCGCAGATGCGCTGGTAGCGGATTCGCCCGCCGTCCGCGTTGTGCACCTGGTGCAGGGAGACATCGTGGTCCTCCGTGGCGGAGTAGACCTTGACCGGGACGTTGACGAGGCCGAAGGTGACGGCACCCTTCCAGATGGAGCGCATGGCCTCAGTACACACCACGGCACGGCCCCTCTGCCACCCCGGCGAGGAATGCGTGCCGGAGCCGCCTCGGCCACGGCCGATGACCTAACCTGACCAGGTGGCAGACGCATCGGCGAACGTGCAGGTGGAGGGGCGTTCGCTGCGCCTCAGCCACCTCGACAAGGTGCTGTATCCCGAGACCGGAACCACCAAAGCCGAGCTGATCGACTACTACGCGCGCATCGCCCCGGCGCTGCTGCCCCACGTCATCGGCCGCCCGGTGACACGCAAGCGCTGGCCCGATGGCGTCGGCACCGCGGCATCGCCCGAGGAGCCGTTCTTCGCCAAGCAGCTGGAGCCCGGCGCGCCGTCGTGGATCCCCCGCGGCGGCATCGATCACAGCACCGGGACCAAGGACTACCCGCTCGTGACCGACGCCGCGACGCTGGTCTACTTCGCGCAGTCCGCCAGCCTCGAGCTGCACGTACCGCAGTGGCGCTTCGACCCGCAGGGCGAGCCGGCGTTCCCTGATCGTCTCGTCCTCGATCTCGACCCCGGTGAGGGAGCGGGACTCGCCCAGTGCGCCGAGGTCGCCTTCCTCGCCCGCGACCTGCTGCGCGGGATGGGGCTGGAACCTTTCGCCCTCACCAGTGGAGGCTCGGGCATCCACCTCTATGCGCACCTCGACGGCACGGCATCCTCCGAGCAGACCAGTGCCGTGGCGAAAGCGCTCGCCCGCGCTCTGGAACAGGACCGGCCCGATCTGGTCGTCAGCGGCATGGCGAAGGCGGCGCGCGTGGGGCGTGTGCTGATCGACTGGAGCCAGAACAACGGCAAGAAGACCACCATCGCCCCGTACTCCCTTCGGGGCCGGTTGCGCCCGACGGTCGCAGCACCGCGCACGTGGGAGGAGCTGGGTGCGGTGGATCTGCGCCAGCTCGAATTCACCGAGGTTCTCGCCCGGGTGGCGGAACAGGGCGACCTGCTGGCCGCACTCGATCCCGCACCCGGGCTCCTCACCACCTACCTCGCCAAGCGCACCCGCCCCACGCCCGAGCCCCTTCCGACCTCCCCCGATGCCCTCCCCACCGGGCAGCGGCGCTTCGTCATCCAGGAGCACCACGCCTCGCGCCTGCACTACGACCTCCGTCTCGAGCACGACGGCGTGCTGGTGAGCTGGGCGGTTCCCAAGGGCCTGCCCGAAACCAGCGAGCAGAACGTGCTCGCGGTGCAGACCGAGAACCACCCGATCGCGTACCTGGGCTTCGCCGGGACGATCCCCGCCGGCGCCTACGGTGCCGGCACGATGTCCATCTGGGACAGCGGGACCTACGAGCTGGAGAAGTGGCGCCCCGACGAGATCATCGTGACCCTGCGCGGCAGCGGGCCGGCCGGCGATGTGCGCATCGCGCTGCTTCGCACCGACGGCAGCGGCGAGAAGTCGACGTGGCTGCTGCACCGCACCCGCTCCGCGGTACAGACCACGAGATACGCCCCCGCTCCTGCCCCCACGGGCTTCACCGCACCGATGCTCGCGGTGGGCAGCACGTCGGCACTCGCGACCGCCGCGGCGCGGCGCTGGGGGTCGTGGGTGGAGTTCAAATGGGACGGCGTACGCGTCATCGGGGTGTGGTCCGAGTCACGCCTGCGCCTGTTCTCGCGCACGGGAGCGGACATCACCGCCCGTTACCCCGAGATCGCCGCCGAGGGATCCGCACGATTCGGCGCTGCCAGCGCGATCGTCGACGGGGAGATCGTCGCCCTGGACGCGAGCGGGCGGCCGGACTTCCCGCGCCTGCAGAATCGGATGCATCTCAGCAAGGCGTTCGAGATCGAGCGCGAAGCCGCGCGCACCCCCGTGTCCTACTTCCTCTTCGACGCGCTGCATGCGGACGAGGATCTCACCTCCCGTCCGCTCCGCGAACGCCGCCGCGCGCTGGAGCGCATCGCGGCGGATGCGGGCTCGGCGATCGTCGTCCCGCCGGTGTTCGATGACGTCTCCGCCACTCTCGACGCCGCGTCCGAGCGCAGCCTCGAAGGCATCATGGTGAAAGATCCTGCCTCCCCCTATCGCACCGGCGTGCGAAGCGAATCGTGGCTGAAGGTGAAATTCACCTCCACGCAGGACGTCGTCATCGGCGGAGTCCGTCCCGGCAAGGGCAACCGCACCGGCGCGATCGGCTCTCTCCTGATGGGCGTCTGGCAGAGCGATGGGACCCTCCACTACGCCGGTCGGGTCGGCACGGGATTCAGCGAGGAGGCCGCCGCCGCTCTGCTGCGGCGCCTCGTGCCGCTGGGCATCGCCGAGCCGGCCTTCAGCGATGTCCCGGCTGCCGATGCATCCGATGCCATCTGGGTGAGTCCCGAGCTGGTGGGCGAGGTCGAGTTCGCGGACTGGAGTCCGAACGGGCACCTCCGCCACGCGCGCTGGCGGGGTCTGCGCCCCGACGTCGATCCCGCCTCGGTGGTCCGGGAGACCTGAGGGCTCTCGTCACCGTCTCAGCGGTGGACGACGTCGTCGTGCTCGGCGTGGCCGTCCGGTTCGAGCTGGAAGGTGGAGTGCTCCACGTCGAAGTGCTGCGACAGGCAGCCTTGCAGATCGGCGAGCATCCGCGCGCTCCCGCCGTCGCTCAGAACGTCGGGGTCTACGACGACGTGTGCAGTGAACACCGGCGCACCCCGCGTCAGCTGCCACACGTGCACATCGTGCACGGCACGCACGCCCGGGTAGCCCAGGATGTGCGTGCGGATATCCGGGATGTCGGTTCCCTTCGGTGCGGATTCGGCCAGAACGGAGATCACCTCGCGGAGCAGGGTGAACACGCGCGGCAGGATCATCGCGGCGATGAACAGCGAGGCGATGGCATCGGCGCGCACCCAGCCCGTGGTGAGGATCACGACGGCGGCGATGATCACTCCCACCGATCCGATCAAGTCGCCCATCACCTCCAGGTAGGCACCGCGGACGTTGATCGACTTCTTCTGCGCTGCCGACAGCAGCCACATCGAGACCGCGTTGGCCAGCGCACCGGCCACCGCGATGACAAGCATCAGGCCGCCCTGCACCTCCGCCTCGCCGGGGTTGATCAGGCGCTGCACGCCCTCGACGCCCACGGTGATGGCCAGCACGCCCAGGATCACGGCATTGATCAGCGCGCCCAGCACCTCGGCGCGCTGATAGCCGAAGGTGCGTCGATCATCCGCGGGCCGGGCGGCGACCGCGCTGGCGATCAGCGCGATCACCAGCGCCGACGCGTCCGTGAACATGTGCGCGGCGTCCGCGAGCAGGGCCAGCGAGCCCGAGAGGATCGCACCGATGACCTGTACGACCATGACGGTCGACGTGATCGTCAGCGAGATCGCCAGCAGGCGGCGATTCGTCGCTCCTCGGATTCCGGCGGACGGCGCGTGAT
This sequence comes from Microbacterium sp., assembly GCA_031277945.1. Taxonomy (GTDB): domain Bacteria; phylum Actinomycetota; class Actinomycetes; order Actinomycetales; family Microbacteriaceae; genus Microbacterium. Next base: position 43,986 of record JAITLK010000003.1, read on the forward strand.
CGTGCATGCCTCCAGGCTAGGCGGGCCGCACGGGTGCGCGGGGCCGTTTCGCCTAGTCGGGAATGAGGACGATTATCAGCGTCAGAGCGCGGCGAGCAGGGGCTGCAGCGACACGAAGGCGCGCGCCCGGTGCGACTGGGCGTTCTTCTCCGGGGAACTCAGCTCGGCCGCCGAGCGGGTGCCGGGCGTCCCATCCGCGTTGTCGGGGAGAAAGACCGGGTCATAGCCGAAGCCGTTCTCACCGCTCTCCGCTGTCGCCAGCCGGCCGGGCCAGATGCCCTCGACCGTGTGCTCGTCCCCGCCCGGGGTAACGAGGGCGATCACGGAGGTGAAGAATGCGGCGCGGTGCTCAGCGGCGAGGTCGCTGAGCTGGTCGAGCAGGAGCCGCCGATTCGCGATGTCGTCCTTCTGGTGGCCTGCCCAGTACGCCGAGAACACACCGGGGGCGGCGCCGAGGACCGACACGGTCAGACCGGAGTCGTCGGCCAGGGCAGGCAGGCCGGTGTGCGCGGCCGCCGCGCGCGCCTTGATCAGCGCGTTCTGGGCGAACGTCGTGCCGTCCTCGACGGGCTCCGGCCCGTCATAGGCCACCACGGTGAGGTCAGGACGGACCGCCGCGACGATGGCCTGGAACTCGGCGACCTTGTGGGCGTTATGGGTGGCGAGGACGACGCGGTCGACGCTCACGCCAGCACCGCCGTCTGGATGTCGCGCAGGTCGGCACAGCCGGCGACGCCGAGTTCGAGAAGAGCGTCGAGCTCTCGCTTGTCGAACGGCGCGCCCTCTGCCGTACCCTGCACCTCGACGAACAGACCGCGACCGGTGACCACGATGTTCATGTCCGTCTCGGCGCGGACGTCCTCGACGTAGGCCAGATCGAGCATCGGTGTGCCGTCGATGATGCCGACGGAGACGGCCGAGACCGAGTCGATCAGCGGCTGCGCCTTCTGACCGATGAACTTCTTCTCACGCCCCCACTCGATGGCGTCCGCGAGCGCGACGTATGCGCCCGTGATGGCCGCCGTCCGGGTGCCGCCGTCGGCCTGGAGCACGTCGCAGTCGATGACGAGGGTGTTCTCCCCCAGCGCCTTGGTGTCGACAACGGCGCGCAGGGCGCGACCGATGAGACGCGAGATCTCATGCGTGCGTCCGCCGACACGGCCCTTCACGCTCTCGCGGTCGTTACGGCTGTTCGTGGCGCGCGGCAGCATCGCGTACTCGGCGGTGACCCATCCCTTGCCCTTGCCGGTGAGCCAGCGGGGAACCCCGTTCGTGAACGATGCCGTGCACAGCACGCGCGTGCCACCGAAGCTCACCAGCGCCGATCCCTCGGCGTGGGCGCTCCAGCCGCGCTCGATGGTGACGGGGCGGAGCTGGTCGGTGGCGCGGCCGTCGGCGCGAACGATCTCGGTCATGGGTCTGCGTCCTCTCGAAGGGGTGGATGCCGCTCAGCCGCCGGGCGAGTGAGTCAGCTGTTCTGGGGAAGGCGGATGGCGGCGGTGTTCACGAGCTGGACCCGATTGACCTCGGTTCCCATGAGGCGTCGTGCCAGCGCGACGAACTCGGCTTCGCTGGTGCCCGTCGCCTCGTAGGTGCGCGTCGGTTCGGAACCCGGAGAGGCGAGCTCCCCGCGCGTGACGAGTGTGCGGTAGACATCGTTCGCGGTCTCCACGTCGCTGGAGACCAGAGAGACCTCCGGGCCCATCACGTAGCTGATGGCGCCCTTGAGGAACGGGTAGTGAGTGCAGCCGAGCACCAGGGTGTCGATGCCGGCGTCACGCAGCGGAGCCAGATACTCCTCCGCCACGCGAAGCAGCTCGGCCGAGCTTGTGATGCCGGCCTCCACGAACTCGACGAAACGCGGGCACGCCTGGGCGAAGACCGTGAGGCGGGAATCGATACCGAGCATGTCCTGGTAGACGCCGGATGACACGGTTCCCGCTGTTCCGATGACGCCGACGCGACCGTTGCGGGTGGTGGCGATGGCCGTGCGCACCGCGGGGTTGATGACCTCGATGACCGGCACGTCGTATCGTTCACGAGCATCGCGCAGCACCGCCGCCGATGCGGTGTTGCAGGCGATCACAAGCATCTTCACGCCCTGATCGACCAGTGTGTCCAGCACCTCGAGGGAGAAACGACGGACCTCTGCGATCGGGCGCGGACCATACGGCGTGCGCGCCGTGTCACCGATGTACACGAACGATTCATTCGGCAGCTGGTCCCCGATCGCACGAGCAACCGTGAGCCCGCCCACGCCGGAGTCGAAGATCCCGATCGGTGCGTCAGACATGATGCGTCCAGCCTACGCCGCCGCGTGCGTCGCCCGCGTCCGGTGCGCGGCTCGTCGCCGGTGCCCGGGGGGCGCGGCGCGGCGGGCACGGAGCGCGCGAGTAGGATTCCGAGCATGACCGGCTCCTCCGCGCTGCTGACCGACCGATATGAACTCACGATGCTGGATGCGGCACTGCGTGATGGCACCGCCCACCGCAACTGCGTGTTCGAGCTGTTCTCTCGCCGTTTGAGCGGCGGGCGACGATTCGGCGTGGTGGCCGGCACGGGTCGGCTGCTCTCACTGCTGCGCGATTTCCGGTTCGGCGACGACGAACTGCGCTACCTCACCGACAACCAGGTGGTCAGCGCCGAGACGCTGCGCTTCCTGGCCGGCTACCGCTTCAGCGGATCGATCACCGGCTACCGCGAGGGCGAGCTCTACTTCCCCGGCTCGCCCATCCTCACCGTCGAGGGCACGTTCGCCGAGGCCGTGATCCTGGAGACCCTTGCCCTCAGCGTCCTCAACCACGACTCGGCGGTCGCCACGGCCGCGGCCCGCATGTCGGTCGCAGCAGGAGATCGTCCCCTTGCCGAGATGGGGGCGCGCCGCGCCGCGGAGGAATCCGCCGTGGCCGCCTCTCGCGCCGCATACATCGCAGGCTTCGGCGCCACCAGCAACCTGGAGGCGGGACGCCGCTGGGGAATTCCCACCATGGGAACTGCCGCCCACGCCTGGACGCTCCTGCACGACACCGAGGAGCAGGCCTTCCGCTCGCAGATCGAGGCCTCCGGCGTCGGCACCACACTCCTGGTGGACACCTACGACATCACCGCGGGCGTCGATCTCGCGATCCGCGTGGCCGGAACCGGGCTCGGAGGTGTGCGCATCGATTCCGGCGATCTCCCGATCGTGGCCGCTGAGGTCCGCGCGCAGCTGGACGCCCTCGGCGCGGTGGACACTCGGATCACGGTGACGAGCGATCTCGATGAGTACGCCATCGCCGCCCTCGCGGTATCGCCCGTCGACGCCTACGGCGTCGGCACCTCGGTGGTCACGGGCTCCGGCTACCCCACGGCGAGCATGGTCTACAAGCTGGTGGCCCGCCAGGGCGATGACGGTGGCTGGGTCGCCGTGGCGAAGAAGAGCGCCGACAAGGCCTCCACGGGGGGCCGTAAGGCTGCATTCCGCCGCCTGGAGCGTGGCAAGGCCACCACCGAGCTCGTGGTGGTTTCCGACGGGTTCGAGCGGGTGGAGACGGCGAGCGAGCACCCCGACGCCCGAGCCCTGCAGGTGCGTCTGGTCGACCATGGCGACATCGATGCGGCTTTCGAAGGCCCGGCGGGGACAGCCGCGGCACGGGATCACCACGCGATGGTTCGCGAAGAGCTGCCCGTGCGCGGACTCGCCCTCAGCAAGTCGGATCCGATCATCCCGACCGTGTTCGAGGACGCCGAGTAATCCTGGACCTACGACGAACGGCCCGCCGGATCCGGCGGGCCGTTCGTGCGAGTCACTTCATGAGCGACTCGTACACCTTCTTGCAGTCGGGGCACACCGGGAACTTCTCCGGGTCCCGGCTCGGAACCCACTTCTTGCCGCACAGCGCGCGGATCGGCTTGCCCGTCAGCGCGGACTCGAGGATCTTCTCCTTCTTCGCGTAGTGCGAGAAGCGCTCATGATCGCCCGGCTCGATGTGCTCCTCGCGCAGGAGCTCTTCGAGCTCGCGGTCGAGGGTGGCGATGCCGCCCTGGTCGGGGTGATCCAGCGGAGTGCTCATGGCCCCATCGTACCGTCCGTCTCGCGGGGCGGGACGGACGACGGTGAATCATCGCGCTCAGATGGCCTCGGCGAACTCCATGATGCGCGAGCCCTGCCGTTCGAACAGGAGTGCGCCGAGGGCGACTCCCACGGCGAGCACTCCGACTCCCATTCCCAGGCCGATCCACAGCGTGTCGAGGGCGGCCGGCAGGTCCGCATCGACCGCACGAAGCCCAGAGACGAGGGCGGGACTGCTGAGCAGGATCGCGCCGATCAGCACCAGGGCCTGAGCGCCGATTCCGGAGCCCGCTCGCTGCGGCTGCTGGAACGGGCTGTCGCCCGGGCGGGTGACCGGGTAGGGCGACACGACAGAGGAGATCGATGAAAGACCGAGGCCGGTGAGGAAAAGACAGAGAGCCACGCCCACCAGCGCGGGAAGCATCGACCACCGACCGTAGAGGGCGATCGACACCGTGACCGCGACCGCCAGGAGCGGCACGGCGATGAGCACGATGGGCACCAGGCGTCCGATTCGATCGGCGAGGCCGCGAACGCCGCTCACGATGTGCAGCCAGATGGCCGTCGAGTCGTAGGCGATGTCGTTGTGAGGCATCCAGCCGAGGAACAGCGCCATGATGGGCACCGGCACGAGCGCGACGACCTGTGGCGGCACGCCGGCGACGAGCAGCGGCAGCGCCGCGATGACGGACGCGATCGGCACGACCGCCACGTTCACGATGTACCGCCGATCCCGCGTCCAGTACACGAGCGATCGGGCTGCGACCGCCCCGATCGCATTCCCGGGCAGGACGCTGAACCAGCCGAGCCCCCGCTCGCGACCGGTCTGCGGACGCTCCGTGGTGGTGAGGGCGTGTCGCACGACGAGGAACCAGGCACCCACCAGCACGACGAGCGTGCCTGCGGTGATGACGATGCTCGCGGTCAGCGCGCTGTCCCCGCGCAGGACATGGCCTGCGATACCCCAGGGCGCGCCGAAGGGCGTGTTCGCGAGGATCTCGGTGAGTGTGACCAGCTGGCTCGGCACCACACCGCGCCACTGGAGGGAGGCGAGGAACACGGCCACCGGAACGATGACGATGACCAGTGCCAGCACGAGCAGGCCCGTCATCTCGCGACTGCGCCGGTCACGCCCGAAACGTGCCGCCACCGCCATGCTGAGCCGCGACACCACCAGGCAGATGAGGAACGCGAGCAGGAGTGTGAGGATCGCGATGCCCGCGGGAACACCCTGGCTCGTCCACATGATCATGAGCGAGACCGCGACGGCGAGAAGCGCGAGCGAGGGCAGTGAGACGAGCATGCCCAGCAGGAGCGCCCCCGCGAGCGGGAGCGGCGACATTCCGAAGACCGCGAAACGTCGAGGAGCGAGCTGGTCTTCGACCCCGGCCACGGCCGGGCCGACCGCCGCACCGAAAGCGAGGGCGGATCCGGCCAGCACGGACACGACGTGCGCCACGGCACCGCTGTCGGCCCGCAGGGACAGGATGGCCGTGCAGACGGCCGCGGTCGCGGCGATCAGCAGAAGGGCGCCGATGATGTTGCGGGTGCTCTGTGCCCGGTCCCCGCGGACCGCGCCGAACAGCAGCGCGAGCCTCAGTCGGAGAACGTGTGCAACCACTCCAGCCCCTCCACCTCGGTGAGTCCGCCGGACAGCTCCACGAACCGCTGCTCCAGGGTGAGATCGCCCCGGACCTCTTCGACGGTGCCTTCTGCGAGCACTTGGCCCGACACGACCACCGCGACGCGCGAGCACACCCGCTCCACCAGCTCCATCGTGTGGCTGGACAAGATGACCGTGCCGCCGCCCGCGACATACTGCGACAGGATCTCGAGGATCACCGCGGCAGAGACGGGATCCACGGCCTCGAACGGTTCATCGAGCACGAGGAGACGGGGACTGTGGATCATGGCACCCGCGAGCATGACCTTCTTGGTCATACCGGCCGAGTAGTCGGACACGGCGCGTCCGAGCGCATCCGTCAGGTCGAAGGCCCGCGCGAGGTCGGCGGTCCGCTTGTCGACCACTCCGGGTTTGAGTCCCCGAAGCAGTCCGTAATAGTGCAGCAGCTGACGCCCCGTGAGGCGGTCGAAGGTGCGGAAACGGTCCGGAAGCACACCGATGAGCTTCTTCGCCGCTCGTGAGCGCTGACGCGCGTCGATGCCGGCCACCGTGATGGTGCCGCGGTCGGGACGCAGCAGGCCAGAGATCATCGACAGTGTCGTGGTCTTGCCCGCACCGTTGGGACCCACGATGCCGTAGAAGCTGCCGGTCGGCACGGTCAGGTCGATCTCGTCCACGGCGTGGGTGCCGCCGAAGTCCTTCACCAGCCCGCGAGCCACAAGAACCGCATTGGCCGGGTCCACCGGCTCGGCCGATTCAGTGACGGCGACGGGCCGATGACGCGGTGATGCCCCGACGAGCGGTGCGAGCAGGTGCGCCTCCGCATGCCCTGCCGCTACGGACCCGTCCGGCACCGTGCGCTCTGTCGTGTCGGCGGGGCGCGGCTGGTCAGCATCGTCCTCGGGAGCGCCGTCATCGGCGTCGGGATCCAGCCCCAGGAGATCATTCAGCTCTGCGTCGTCGTCCTCCGCCGTATCGGGAACGTCCGTGTGCAACTCGTTGTGCTCGGCGTCACCGTGCGCCACCGCAGGCTCCGTCAGCGCATCGGCGAGCGAGCCCGCGCCTGTGCCCGGTGCGGCATCAGCAGCCGCCTCGCCCGTCGCGACATCATCCTCTGACGCTTCGCCGGAACCGGCGTCCGGAGCCGGCTCTTCTGACGACGACATCGGGGCACTTCCCGGCGAAGCCGACGCGGTGGGATCACCGTCCGGCGACCGCTCATCGGAGGCCGATTCAGCCGTCTCGGTCCCGGCAGCACCGTCAGCGGTCTCGGCCGCCTCATTCGTCACGTCAGTGGTCCCCCTGTCCGAACCGACGCCCGTGATGACGGCGTCTTCGGACGATGCTACGGAATCCGCGGGCTCCGGGCCACCAGCGCCGACCGGCTCCCCTGCCGGGGAGGCCGCCGCGGCCGACCGGGACGACGTCTTCTTCGCGGGCGGGCGCGTCGTCGTCCGTGTCGTCGATGACGCACGGGCCTTCGATGCGGCGGGGGTGGTCTTGCGCGCGGGGCGTCGCGGCACGGTGTTCGTGTCGTCGTCGTCCGGTACGTCCTCCCCTGCGTTCGCGCGGGCCGCTGCTTCCGTCTTCGCCCGTGCGGCTGTGGAGCTGGTGCGCTTCGCCGGCGCAGACTTCGCCGCGGGCCGTGCCGCCTCGGCCTTGGGCGTCCGCTTTCCCGCAGGCGCCTTGCGTGGGGCCGGCTTCACCTCCCCGCCGTCACCGTCGGACGCCGGGGCTGTCGCCGTCTTGCGTGCTCGCGAGGACGCGGTCGTGCCGGCCTTCGTCGCGCCGCCCGAGCGCGGGCTCGCCTTTTTCGCCGCCGGTCGCTTCGCGCCTGTTCCGCTCGTCCGTGCAGCGGGGGCTTCGCCCGGTTCCGCCGAGGAATTCGCCGGAGCGCCCTGCTGGTCATTGACATCGTCAGGAGAATCGGGCGCCGTGCTCATCCTCTCAACGTATCAACCGGATCCTGACCGTTTCCGAGCTCGGCGGCGTTGTGCGGAATTGGGGTCGCACTTGTACGGAATTGGGGTCAAACACATCCCGCCGGCCCGCGCATCACCGCTGCGACTGCGAGACAGGGCGGGTTCACAGCCATGTCGCGCGGAATCTTAGTACCATGGTCCAGACACGAGGGTGTGTCCTGCCGGTGAACCGGCGGTGAACACCGTATCGAGGAGCGATAAGAGCGTGAAGATTCAGACTGTCATTCTGGCTGCCGGCATGGGTTCGCGTCTCGGTCGTTCGCTGCCGAAGCCGCTGACCGAGCTGTCCGACGGCCGCAGCATCATGCAGCAGCAGCACGACAACATCCGCGCAGCGTTCGGTTCTGCCGCGCGCATCACGACCGTGGTCGGCTACCGTGCCGAGACCATCGTCGAGGCGTTCCCACAGGCCGATTACGTGCACAACGACCGTTACGACCAGACCAACACCTCCAAGAGCCTGCTGCGGGCCCTGCAGGCGACCGGCAAGTCGGGCGTGCTGTGGATGAACGGCGACGTCGTCTTCGACCCGCGTGTGCTGGGTCGCGCCATCGCCCTCATCGAGCGGGAGCAGTCCTTCGTCACGGTGAACACCTCGAAGGTCAGTGACGAAGAGGTCAAGTACACGCTGTCGTCCGACGGCGCTGTGGCAGAGCTCTCGAAGACCGTCCGTGGTGGCGTGGGTGAGGCCGTCGGCATCAACTACATCTCGGCAGCGGACAAGAAGGCGTTCATCCGCCAGCTCACACGCGTAGACGACCAGGACTACTTCGAGCGCGGCCTGGAACTCGCCATCGCCGAGGATGGCATCCGCATCGAGGCCATGGACATCTCCGACCTCTACGCCGTGGAGATCGACTTCGCCGAGGACCTCGAGCGGGCAAACCTCTTCGTCTGACAATGCCGCGGAAGGTCCACACCATCCACTCGCTTCCGGCGGACTCCCCCTGGCAGGGCGGAGAGCCCCCGCGAAGCGACACCGGCACGGAAGCCGAGGGGTCGACCCTGATCCGTGCCATCGACATGGCTCTGCGCGTGCAGCGACCGGCCGTCATTGCGCACCTGCGTGGCATCCACCTGCGTCATCCGGATGCGACGCCGGATCAGCTCATCCGTATCCTGGAGCGCCGCTATCTCGCGGCGGTCACCACGACGGGCGCTGCCGCTGGCGCGACCGCTGTGGTTCCCGGGGTCGGCACGGGCATCGCCCTGGCCATCTCCGGCGCGGAGACCGTCGGCTTCCTCGAGGCCACGGCGCTGTTCGCCCAGTCGGTGACCGAGGTGCACGGTGTGCGCCTCACCGATCCGGATCGCGCGCGGGCGCTCGTGCTCACGCTGATGCTCGGCAGTGAGGGCACCGCCCTGATCCGCCAGTTCGCCGGCGAGGCGAGCGGACGAGCCACCCCGCGGGGAACCTTCTGGGGAGATCTCATCACCAAGACGATCCCCCGTGCTGCCATGGGCCCGGTGCTCGACAGGCTGAAGCACCTCGCTGTCACGCAGCTCACCAAGATCGGCGGCGCCTCGGTGATCGGCAAGGTGATGCCGTTCGGCATCGGTGCCGTTGTCGGCGGCGGTGGCAACCATCTCCTCGGCCGACGCGTCGTGTCATCCTCTCGGACGGCGTTCGGCCCGGCGCCATCGACCATGCCCGCGGAGATCGAACCGAAGCCCGGTTCGCGGCCGGTGGAATCCCACATCGGTCACGCCGCCCGCGGTGCGGTGCGCACGCTCGGCATGGTCGCCGCCTCGGGCGGCCGTGTTGCCGGTCGGGCCGGCACCGCAGCTGCCGGAGCGCTGCGACGCGTGCGGCCCTCCTCCGGTGAGACACCTGCACCGCCCGAGCTCGCCGACGGCGACAGCGAAGGGCACTGACTCGACGCGAGAACGCCCGGATCCGCACCCGATGGATATGGATGCGACCATGACACGGGGACGCCTCCACCCGCTTCAGTCGGGCTCGACCTCATCCGGATCGTGTTCGTCGACCGGCTCAGCCCGCCGTGCCGACAGCTCGGCGTCGTTGTACTCCTGCCACCGCTGCATGAGGAGCTCGATCGCGTCGTGGAAGCGCTGTGTGGACGCGCCTGGCCGGGTGTCGCCGAAGTAGTGGCGCGACCAGAGGGCGAGTCGTGCGGTCGACGTCTCATCGTGCTGGACCCGTTCGATCTGCGCAACGATGTCGTCTGACTGCTCCACCGTCAGCCACTCGCAGTCGCTCAGATACCCCGCGGTGTCCACATCCGCGCGTGTGTCCGCGGGGCGTGTGACGAACAGCGGTCGCCCCGTCGCGAGCCGGTCGTAGACCATGGCCGAGATGTCGACGACGGCGACATCTGCCGCAGCGAGCTGCCATCCCAGATCGGGGCCGTCGTCGTAGATGTGATGGGCGGAGGCGTCGGCTGCGTTGGCCGCCGCAAGGGCGGCGATGATGCGCTTGTTGGCGGCACCGAATGCCTCATTCTCCACGCCCGAGCGGGGGTGGGGGCGATAGATCACCCGGTGGCGCCCGGTGGCAAGCAGCGCTGAGACCAGCTTCTCCCCGTGCGTGGCGACGGAGCCGTAATACGCGGTCGGGCGATCGCCCTCCCAGGTGGGGGCATAGAGAACCACGGTCCGATCGTCGGCGGGATACGGCAGCGTGCCGCCGAAGTGATCCGCCTGCGGGCGGCCGATCTCCAGCGCCCGACGGTCCAGGTCGTAATCCCACAGCACTCGCCCGAGCCGCTCACGAGCCGCCTCGCCCGCGATGAAGGCGTAGTCGTACGCCTTGTACTGGTTCGTGGTCATGTACATCTTGTCGGACTCGCCGTGGTTGATGAACACGTGCCAGCGGCGGCCGTATCGGAACATCTGGAAATTGCGGGTGTTCTGGTTCACATACAGCACGACGCGGATGTCCTGTTGCGAGATCACGCTCTCCAAGTCGCCGACCTTCGGCACGAACGCAACCGGCAGCCCACTCTCCTCGAGCAGAGCGGCCGCGCCCGGCGCGTTGCGTGCGAGGATCATCACCGGCCAGCGCTGCGCCAGCTGCTGCAACGGTTTGTACCACTGCCGCATCTGATAGATGTTGACGTCGCTGTCGGCGAAGTAGACCGCGATCTGGAAGCGGTGCGGCGCCAGAGCCCCCTCGGCGCGCAGTCGCTGATGCACCTCGATGACCGCGCGGCGCGAGGCGATCGCGCGGCGGACCAGGGCGACGGCCTTGCGGGCATCGGAAAGCAGGGGCATCCCTTCAGAATACCGGAGCGGCTTGAGCCACCGTGTGGCCGTGTGCATGCGATGATCGAACAATGCGCGACAGAGAGCCGGCGGTGGATCCCGCCGACGGAGTCTCGTTCGTGATGCCGGTGCTCAACGAGCTCGACTACCTGGAGCGTGCCGTGCTCACGGTGCTGGAACAGCGCGTCGACGGCCCGATCGAGCTGGTGCTGGCCCTGGGCCCGTCAACCGATGGCACCACTGCTCTGGCACACCGCCTCGCCGGCACCGATGAGCGCATCGTGCTGGTCGACAATCCCCGAGCCGATATCCCGGTCGGTTTGAACCTGGCCATCCGCCGCGCGCGATTCCCCGTGATCATCCGGGTGGACGCCCACTCCGAGCTGGCCGCCGGCTACGCCAGTCGCGCCCTGGAGACACTCGCCAGAACCGGCGCGGCCAACGTGGGTGGCGTCATGCACGCGGACGGCCGCACACCCTTCCAGGGAGCGGTCGCGCGGGCGTACAACTCCCCCGTCGGTCTCGGCGGCGGCAGCTATCACGGCGGTGGCGAAGAGGGCGAGGCGGAGTCCGCTTACCTGGGCGTCATGCGTCGCACCGCCATCGAGGAGGTCGGACTGTTCGATGAGAGCATCCGCCGCGGTGAGGACTGGGAGCTCAACCTGCGCCTGCGTCAGGCCGGCCATCGGGTGTGGTTCGATCCGAAGCTCTCCGTCACGTACTGGCCACGGGAGAGCTGGTCCCGACTGGTTCGGCAGTTCTTCGCGACGGGAACCTGGCGCGGCGAACTCGTCCGGCGGTTCGGGCGCCGCAACTCGGTGCGCTTCTTCGCACCGCCCCTCCTCGTGCTGGACCTCGCGCTCTCCATCATCGTCGCGGTGCTCCAGGTCACGGGCGTCGTCTCCGGCGTGACCAGTCTCATCCTCTCGGTGGTCCACCTTCCCGTGGTGGCATACGTGCTGGTGATCCTCGCGGCCGCCACCACTCAGCTGGGCGGCAGCACCGTTCGCGACAGGCTGTGGACCCTGGCGGTGCTGCCCACCATGCACCTGTCCTGGGGGGTCGGGTTCTTCGCGGGGTTCCTCCGCGGCGCCCACACCAGCGTGGACACCTCGCGGCTGGGCGGACGCAACACGCCGCTCCCCTGAGGATCGCTCAGTCCGGGTCGATCCATCCGCGGTCGATGATGCGGGCTACCACGCGTTCCGCGGCACGGCCGTCGTCGCGCGCGTTGAAGCGCTGCCGCCAGCGCCGGTACCTCTCCGCGTACGCGTCCGTCGTCGCCGTATCGGTGAGGGCTGCGACCAGCTCGGCCTGGGTACGGACCACCGGCCCCGGCGCCTCCCGCTCCAGATCGAAGTAGAACCCGCGAAGCTCTCCCCGGTAGTGCTCCATATCGGGCACGAAGAACGCCATCGGCTTGCCGGTGGCCGAGAAGTCGAACATCACGGACGAGTAGTCGGTGACCAACGCGTCGGCGGCCAGCAGCAGCTGGGACGTGTCCGGGAAGCCGGTCACGTCGATGACCCGCGGCCCCCGGGTGTCCTCGCCGGGAACGAGGGTGCGGGAATGGCCGCGGACCAGCACAACGGCACCGAGCTCATCCGCGAGAGCAACCGGATCGAGGAAGTCGACGATGCGCTCCCGATCATCTCGCCAGGTGGGCGCGTACAGGACCACACGCTCGTCCGCTGCGATCCCGAGACGCTCGCGTACCGGAGCTCCCGATCCCGAAACCAGCACGTCATTGCGCGGATATCCATCCACCCAGAGGCCCCCGCGGAACGCATATGCCGCCCGCAGAATACGCGCCGCATACGGGTTCTGGGCCAGCAGGGCGTCCCAGCGACGTGCTTCCCGCCACACGGCGACGGCGCGGCGCGGATCGAAACCCGGCCGATGCAGCGCGAGGCGCTTGAGCGGTGTCCCGTGCCACGTCTGCAGCACCCGCTGCCCGCGACGTCGCGCGTAGCGGCGTCTCAGCCAGTCGTTCACGACCAGGAGGCGTACCGTGGCGCGCGCCCGCCACCACTCCGGTGTCCCCTCCACGACCGCCACGGCACCCTCCGGCACCTCGACGGAACGATCCACGACGCTCCAGTACCGGGTGACGTGCGGTGCGCGCGCCGCGAGCTCCCGGTCGATGGCCAGCGGATTGCAGCTGGCGTTTCGGCCGTAGAAGCTCTCGAAGAACACCGCGTTCTCCAGGTCACCGCCCGCCTGTGAGACATAGCGACGCTCGAGCGCGGACTGGCCGTCTCCGGAGTCGTAGGCGGGGTCGATCGGCGGTGCGATCACGACCTCGTCGCCGAGGACGCGGACGCGCAGGATCGGCAGCAGGGTGACGGGGAGGTGCAGATCCGATGCCAGAGCTGCCGGCTCGATCCGGTAGCGCCCCGAGGGCAGCGGCAGCTCCGGTCCGCCCAGCCGGGACGCGAGGAGCGGAATCGCGGCGTGCCAGTCGTCCCCCTCCGTGGTGATCACGGCGGCCACTCGTGCGCGCGCCCCGACGAGCTCGATCCGCTCCGGAGCTCTGCCGGTACCGGAGAGGAGGAAAGCGTCCTCGCCCAGCTCGATCTGGGTCATCGTCGTCCCTTCCGCCGGGCTGCGGCGCGCCGGCGTTCGATCGCGCGATGCACGCGCTGGGTGTTGCAGCCGTCGCGGAAGGCATGCACTTTCGCGGACAGTCGCTCGGAGCGCTCGACTCTCATGGCATGGACAGCCTCGTCGGAGAGCGTCTCATCGACCTGCTGCACGATCCCCGCCCAGTTGCGCTGGTAGTCGTCGTCGGCGACATCGCGAAAACGCGCGTAGAAGCCGCGACGCTCGGCGTAGGACTCCAGATCCGGCACCAGGAAATGCACCGGCATCGGCACGAGTCCCGCATCGTAGGCGAGTGAGGAGTAGTCGGTGATGAGGCCGGTGATGGCGGGAAGCGCCGGGGTGACGTCGCGCATCACGTCGCTGCCCAGCAGGCGGACCCGGTCCGTCGGCTCCGGCGATGCGTATGCACCGGCTCCCAGGGGATGCGAGCGGATCAGGAGCGCGGCGTCGTGGCGCTCGAGCATCGCGGTCAGCGCGTCCCAGTCCGCAGCACTCGGCACCGCAGGATCCTGATCGCCGTCACGCCACGTCGGCGCATATAACAGGACGCGGGAAGGCAACGGGCCGACGGCGGTCTCCAACAGCTCGCGCGCCCGCTCCGTGCGCTCCTGCGCGGTGCCGCGCGACAGGGCATCGACGCGGGGTTCGCCGCTGACGACGATCCGGTCGTCCGGCAGCCCGAAAGCGGACTCCAGCCGGCCGCGGATGAGGTGGGAGGCCGCCGGGAGGAGCGAGATCCGTGCCTGCGCGTAGCGGTACATCCGTGCGAGAAGACGGGGAATGAGAGCCGATCGGGGAAGGAAGCGGCTCCGCACGGTCTCCGGGGAGTCCAGGCCGATGCGCTTGAGCGGGATACCGTGCCATAGCTGCACGATGAAGGCCCCACTGACCGCGTACGGGTTGACATCCCCGAAGCCGTGACTGACGACGATGACGCCGGCGCGGGCGGTTGCGAGGAAACCGGCGGCCGAGTGCTTGCGCAGTGTCGGGATCCCGAGCGCGGCGGCATCCCGCGCATCGCGGTCGCTGTCCACCAGCCAGACCGCGGACACGCCGTGCGTCTGCTCTTCACGCCACAGTTCCAGGGGGCCGTCGCCGATGCCCGCGCCGCAACCGAACACCCAGGTGTCGGTGCGAGGGATGATCAGTGTGGCCAGCCGCCCGAGCGCGTACAGCGGGATGCGCGCGAGCTTTGCCGCGTTTCCCGCGCCGAATGAGAAGGACCCCACCCGGCGAGCCTATCGCGCGGTGGGGTCCTTCTCGCTGACTGCGGGGTGTCCGCCCGGTTTACTTGAGCGTTCCGAGGGTGACGGTGGTCTCCTCGGTCTTGCCGTCGCGAACGTAGGTGACCGGCACGGAGGCACCGGCGGCAGCAGCTCGCACCTGAGCCGTGAGGTCCACACCGCTCGTGATCGGTACACCGTTGAACTTGGTGATGATGTCACCCTCCTTCAGCCCGGCCGCCTCGGCCGCGCCTCCGGCGACGATTCCCGCGCTGCTGGAGTTGCCGGACGAGATGACCGCTCCCTCGATCGTGGCACCTTGCACCGCCGACGCGTCACCGACCATGGCACCGAGCAGTCCGTGCGAGGCGGAGCCGTTGCTGATGATCTCCTCCGCCACGCGCTGGGCGACCGATGCCGGGATGGCGAAACCGACGCCGATGTTGCCCGACTCGCTGGATCCGGACGACGATCCTGCCGAAGCGATCGCCACGTTGATGCCGATGAGCTTTCCCTCACCGTCCACGAGCGCACCACCGGAGTTTCCGGGGTTGATGGCCGCGTCCGTCTGGATGACCGTGATGGAGATCGACCCCTGGGCCTGGGTCTGCGTCTGCTGCCCGGGGAGGTCGAACTGGAACGGGCTCTGACCGTTCTGCTGCTGATCCGGCTGGGACTGGTCGGGGGTCGAGTCCGGCACCGCAGACGACTGGATCTGAATGGAGCGGTTGAGCGCCGACACGATGCCCTGCGTGACGGTGTTGTCGAGGCCCAGCGGTGCACCGAGGGCCACCGCGGTCTCACCGACGTTGAGCTTGGTGGAGTCGCCCCACGTGACCGGCGTGAGTCCAGAGGCATCCGTGAGCTTGATGACCGCGAGGTCGTACAGCGGGTCGAGGCCCACGACGGTGGCCGTGAAGATGCGTCCGTCCGAGGTCGTGACGTGGATGGTGCCGTCGGCGGTCTGTCCGCCGAGGGTCACCACGTGCGTGTTGGTGAGGACGTAGCCATCGCTGCTGAGCACCACGCCCGAGCCGGTGCCACCGCTCTGGCCCGCATCCACGGAGATCGTCACGACGCTGGGGAGAACCTTGGTGGCGACCGCCGCCACCTGGTTCACGCTGTCCGGGTTGTTGATCGTCACCGTCTGCGGACCCGTTGCCGACTGCGACGCGCTGCTGGCGAACAGGGACTGCCCGGCCCACGCGCCACCGAGACCGGCGGCTCCGCAGACCAGGGCGCCGACCACCAGGGCACCGACGAACATACCGGTTCGCGACTTCCGCTTCGGCTCACTCGCGACGCCGAGCGGCGAAGGGGCGGCATACGAGGCGGCGGAGCCGGTGGGCGAGCCGAACGCAGCACCATACTGCGGGTGGTGCGTGTGTCCGCCCTGCGTGCCGTGTGAAGGGTTCGTCGTGCCGTACATCGGGGCGGCACCACCCTGTGGTGCGCCGACGTAGGCGGGCGATCCCGCATATCCGCCGCCGGTCGCCGCGGCTCCCAGCGGCGCGGTGGGCGCGGTCTGCGCGAGCGGCGCTGCCGGAGACACCGGGAGCGTGGGGGCGGTGTGGGAGAGCGGCGTTGCGGGCATGGCGGGGGCGACCGGCGCAGCGTCCGAGGTCAGCGGCTGCTGGTTCTCGGGAGCGCCGACGGCCGGCGACACGGGCTGGTTCGTCTGGTACGGGTTCGACACGTCGTCGTGACGGTCATCGCGGTTGTCGCTCATGATTGCTCCTTCTCCGAAAGCTCTTTCAGAGTGCACCGGGTTTCTGTGCGTTTCTTATGCTGCGGGTGGATTCCACCTATGCGACTAACCTGGGCCGCATGCGAACGATTCCCGGGGCCTGGCGTCGAGCGGCTCGAGGTGCCGGTCTGCTCTCGGCAGACGGTGCACCCTCCCCCACCATCTTCGCCGAGATGTCGGCGCTGGCGGTCACGACGAACGCGGTGAACCTCGGTCAGGGCTTCCCCGACACGGACGGCCCGGCAGAAGTGCTGGAGGCGGCACGGGATGCGATTTCTCGCGGAGTGAATCAGTATCCGCCGGGCCGGGGCGATGCGGACCTGCGCCTCGCTATCGCCGAGCACCAGCACCGCTTCTACGGTCTCACCCCCGATCCGGCGACCGAGATCATCATCACCGCCGGGGCCACGGAGGCGTTGGCGAGCGTGCTGCTCGCCTTGCTGGATGGGCCGGACGACGAGGTCGTCGTGTTCGAGCCCCACTACGACTCGTACGCCGCGTGCGTGGCGCTGGCCGGCGCACGCCTGCGCCCGGTGCCGCTGCGCTGGCCGGATTTTCGTCCAGACCTCGACGAGCTGGCCGCGGCCGTCACAGATCGCACGCGGGTGATCCTGGTCAATGATCCGCACAATCCCACGGGCGTGGCATTCGACGACCAGACCCGGGACGAGATCGTCCGCCTCGCCGAGCGCCACGACGCGATCATCGTCACCGACGAGGTGTATGAGCATCTACTCTTCGACGGGCGCGCGCATCACCCGATCGCGACACGCCCCGGAGCCGCAGAGCGCACGCTCAGCATCTCCTCCGGCGGGAAGACCTTCCGCACCACGGGGTGGAAAGTGGGATGGGTGTCGGGACCGGCCGATCTGGTCGAGGCGGTACTGGCGGTGAAGCAGTTCCTGACCTTCTCGGGCTCGGCACCGTTCCAGCCGGCGATCGCCGCCGGGCTGCGTCTGCCCGATGCCTACTTCGACGCCCTCGCCGGCGATATGCAGCACACGGCGCGAATCCTGAACGACGGCTTGCGTAGCGCCGGCCTGCAGACACATGCACCCGATGGGACCTACTTCACGGTCGCCGATGCCTCCGCGCTGGGCGTTGGAGACGCAGCTGGCTTCTGCCGTGCCCTCGCCGTCGACGGCGGCGTCATGGGGATCCCGCTGTCCGCGTTCGTCACATCCGGCGATGCGCAGTGGAGTTCGCTGGTGCGCTTCGCCGCGTGCAAACGCCCCACCGTGGTCGAGGACGGGATGCGACGCCTCGCGGCATACACGGCGACGCTCTAGCCCGCGGATTCGTCCCGTGGCTCCACCCGGTAGCGGCGCAGTTCGAGCGCGGGATTGAGCTGGCGTACCCTCTCAAGCTCAGAGCGGTCCAGCGTCGCGATCGCCACGCCCGGCTGGGTGCCGAGGGATGCCAGCACGATGCCGGAGGGGTCGACGATCATGGATCGTCCCACCCCGATCGGCGGCGTCTGGTCTGCCGCCACGACGAACGCTGTGTTCTCGATCGCCCGCGCCCGGATCAGGGTGCTCCAGTGATCCTCTTTGAGCGGCCCGCGAACCCACTCCGCGGGGACCACGATGGCATCGGCCCCGGCGTCGAGGAGCACGCGCGCGCTCTCCGGGAAACGCAGGTCGTAGCAGGTCATGAGGCCGAACGTGAGATCGTCCAGCTGGAACGTCTGCGGCGCGTCGAGAGCACCGGCAGCGATCCGATCGGATTCACGGTCCCCGAAGGCGTCGTACAGGTGCTGCTTGCGATAGGACGCCTGCACACCACCGGCGTCGACGGCAACCACCGTGTTGTGTACGCGCGTGCCCTCG
The DNA here is from genome assembly GCA_031277945.1 of Microbacterium sp. Classification (GTDB taxonomy): domain Bacteria; phylum Actinomycetota; class Actinomycetes; order Actinomycetales; family Microbacteriaceae; genus Microbacterium. The sequence continues at coordinate 62,271 of JAITLK010000003.1, forward strand.
GCACGCTCGACGAGACCGGCCACGATCCACACGCCGAAACGGTCCGCCAGCCGGGCCAGCTCCCGCGTGAACGGGCCGTCCAGCGACTCGGCGTGGGCGATGAGCGCATCCGTGAAAGGCGTCTCGAACCACGCCGCGTACTCGGGAAGCACGACGAGACGGGCGCCGCGTCCCGCCGCGTCCTCGACGAGCCGAGCGATCGATGGAAGATTGTCCTCCGCGCCCGGCGCGAACTGCGCCACGGCAACCGTCGTCCCTGTCATCGCGTCGCTCCTGGTGTTTGTGGGTCGTTCACGTCGCCGCCAGCCTAGCGAGCCCTTGATGAGGTAGGGCGAATCGCCCGGGAAGCGCCTCGATGCGTCCCGCCCCTGCGCCACGTGTTAGGCTAGTGATGTGCCGCGGGGTGGAGCAGCTCGGTAGCTCGCTGGGCTCATAACCCAGAGGTCGCAGGTTCAAATCCTGTCCCCGCAACAATGAGAAGGCCCCTGATCAACTGATCAGGGGCCTTCGTCTTCTCCCGAGTCTTCGGCAACACGCCCGCTCACAGCCCGCTTTAGGGTTCGATGAACGTCACACGATAAGCTGAATCCCGTGCCGCGGGGTGGAGCAGCTCGGTAGCTCGCTGGGCTCATAACCCAGAGGTCGCAGGTTCAAATCCTGTCCCCGCAACCAATCAGAGAGGGCCTTCCGCAGAAAATGCGGAAGGCCCTCTCTTCGTTCATGCGGCTCGATCACCCACCCGCGGGTGCGCCGATACGCCATTCGCTCGCCGCGTCCTGCTCTCGCCAGAAGGAGGCGAATCGCCCGTTTACGGCCAGAAGAGCATCGATTGAGCCGTCCTCGACGATTCGCCCGCCTTCGACAAACACAACCCGATCGGCGGCGCGAATACTGCTGAGGCGGTGGGCGACGATGATGCGGGTGCGCCGAATCGGATCGTCGGAAAGGGCTGCGGCGACCGCCGCCTCGTTCTCGCTGTCCAGCGCGCTGGTGGCTTCATCTACGAGGAGCACCGGTGCAGGCTTGAGCAGAGCTCGAGCGATCGAGACCCGTTGCCGTTCGCCCCCGGACAGACCACTGCCGGCTTCGCCGACGCGGCTCTCCCAACCGTCAGAGAGACGCGCGACGATGCGATCCACTCGGGCCAGGGCGGCCACGCGCTCCAGACTCCGTTCGTCCGCGTCCGGCGCACCGACCAGGATGTTCTCTCGAATCGTGCCCTCAAACAGGTACGGATGTTGGAAGACGACGCTGGCCATCGCGCGACGGGCCGCGATGTCCAGTTCCGCCGCGTCGGCACCGTCGACGAGGATCCGGCCCGCCGTCGGGCGATGGAGCCCCGCCACGAGGGCGAGGACGGTGCTCTTGCCCGAGCCCGACGGGCCGACGATGGCTGTCGTGGTACCCGGTTCGAGGTCGAGATCGAAGTGCTCGAGCACCGTCTCCCCCTCGCCGTAGCGGAAGGCGACATCGCGCAGTTCGATCCGTGGGGCGGCCGAGGGCACGTCGGCACGTGCTCCCGCCTGATCGATCGGAGCGTCCAGCACTGCGCGGATGCGGTGCAGCACGCCGATGGCCCCCTCGATCCCGGGCGACAGTTCGGCGAGCGATGTGAAGGGCTCGAGGAAGCGGACGATGACGACGATCAGGGCGATCGCCTGTGGAGCGCTGAGGTCCCCGCGAAGGGTGAGCATCACCGTCGTTCCGGCCAGCAGCAGGAGAGCGAGCTGGCTGGCGAGCCCGAAGATCACCTCGCCCGGGATCTGCATGAGTATCAGGCGTGTGGTGGCGCTGTGCTGGGCGTCGAGCGCCGCACCGGCGTGGCTGCGCGCCGGCTCGACGCGGCGAGCAGCGCGCAGTGCTTGCTGGGTGCGAGCGAACTCGACGAGCCGCTCCGTGAGCTCACTGTTGGCATCGGAGGCCGCCCGGTCGGCGGCGCGGCCGAGCTTGCCGGAGATCCAGAACGCACCGAGCAGCAACGGCACTCCGGCAAGAGCTGCGAGGCCCAGCGGCCAGGCGATGGGCAGCAGCGCGAGCGCAATGGCGACCGGCAGGAGGATCGCACCGATGGCAGGGGTGACGAGGTACACCATGAGCCCCACCAGGTCCGGCCCGGTGGCGGCGACCGCCTGGCGTGCAGTCGCCGTGTGTTCGCCATCGAACCACGTCAATCGGATGCGAGTGAGTCGATCCGCAACTGTGCGCTGCCCGCTGTCGAGAAGCCCGAATCCGAGCGCGTAGCCGAGGCGCGCGGTGAGTGCGTCCGTCACCCATCCGGCCGCCGTCGTCATTACGAGCACCGCAGCCCATGGCCAGGCCCTCACCGGGTCTGCGCTGAAGAGGGCGGTGACGAACGGCACGAGCAACACGCAGCCGGCGGCGCGCAGCAAGACCCCGACCGTCGAGAGCGCGAGGTGCCGAGCCAATCGGCCCCGGCTGTTCCCGGGGAGCAGGGCGAGGATCGTGCGGATCATCGGGCGGCCTCCGTCGCGATGGGGTTGGTGTGCGTCTCTGATTCCCGGGGCCGCGTTGCCGCGGCGTCCCAGAGCCGGCGGTAGCGACCGTTCGCGGCCACCAGTTCGTCGTGCCGACCGGTCTCGACGACCTGACCGTGATCGAGGACCACGATCCGGTCGACGCTCGTGACGGTGTGCAGTCGGTGCGCGATGACGAGGACAGTACGCCCCGCCATCAGGCGACCCAGTGCTTGCTGTACGAGATACTCGGACTCGGGGTCGGCGAACGCCGTCGCCTCATCCAGCACCAGCACCGGTGTGTCGGCGAGGATCGCCCGGGCGATTGTGATCCGCTGCCGCTCCCCACCGGACAGGGCGGCGTGCGGTCCGATCAGGGTGTCGTATCCGTCCGGCAAGCGCAGGATGCGCTCGTGCATCTGCGCCGCGCGCGCGGCCGCTTCAACCTCCGCCTCGGTCGCATCCGGCGCGGCGAGCGCGATGTTCTCCCGCACCGTGCCGTGCACGAGCTGGGTGTCCTGGAAGACGAACCCGACCCGGGCGTACAGCTCGTCAGCAGGAAGTGCGCGCACGTCCACACCGCCGACGCGGATCGACCCTTCTGCGACATCATGAAAGCGGGCAAGTAGTGCGGCGAGGGTCGATTTTCCCGAGCCTGATGGTCCGACGACAGCGGTGACCGTCCCAGGCTCGAGCCGCAGGGAGATGTCGTGCAGCACGGGCACACCCGCCCGGTAGGCGAAGCCGACGTCAGTGAATTCGACGAGCCCGGCCGGTGCATCCGCCTCATTCTCGACGTCGCTGACGACAAGCTCCGGCTCATCAAGGGCGAGTTGAACGCGACGGGCGGCAAGGAGCCCGCTGCGCAGCCCCGACAACCCGTAGCCCACACCAAGCAGGCGGGATCCGAAGGTCGTGCCCAAGAGCAGGAAGGGCAGGATCGCGACGGCATCCATGCTGCCGGTGGTGATCAGCGCGGTTCCCAGCACGGCGATGAGCACGAGGAAGGTCGCGGGACGCGTGACGAGGTCCATGAAGGTCTTCTGCGCGACGAACGGCCGCTGCCAATCGTTGAGGAAGCCGATGTACTCCCCCAGCCGCGCCCGGAACGTCGATGCTGCTGCCCCGCCGAACACCCGGATCACGGGCTGTCCGTCGAGATAGGCTCCGGCCTCGACATTCATCCGTTCCGACCAGCGGCCGAACTGCGCGATCTTCGCACCCGACTGCACGGACATGATCGACATGAGCACCACGTACACGAGCACCGGCGCCAGCAGGAGAAGCGCGAGCCTCCAGTCGACCGCGAAGAGGTAGATGAGGACGGCGACCGGAGCGACGACCGCGGCCACCGCGTCGGGGACGGCGTGCGTGGCGAGATAGTGCAGTGCGAGCGTGTCGTCCTGCACCAGCTGTTTGACCTGTCCCGAGCCCCGCGCGTCGAACCACCCCAGCGGCAGGCGTGCCAGCTTCGTCAGCAACCGCTGTCGAAGATCACGCGCGAACCGCGCATCCAGCCAGTGCAGCACGAGGATCAGCGCGGAAGACAGCAGAATTCCGACGCCCATGAGCGCGACCGCCCAGAGCCCGACCATCCACAACAGGTCGCGGCGGGCACCGTCGAGCAGCAGTCGGGCGAGTTCGACCAGCAGGACGAGCGGCACGAGCTGGACCAGCGTGATCAGTGCCTGCGCAATTCCCGCAACGATCATCGCCGGCCTGAGCGGAGCGAGAAGTCGCCCGCCGGCCTGCGCGCGCCACGCGCCCTTGACGGTCGGGGCGGGATCCGGGCTGGTCGGGGCGGGATCAGATGTCAGCGGGCTGGCCGCCGCGCCCTCAGCCTGCGTCGAATCGGGTGTCGTCGTCGATCGGTTCGTGCCGAACAGCCGACCATGCACCCAGTACGCCTGGGCGTGCACCGCAGACTTCGGAAAGCCGAACTCGTCGCGGAGCCGGCTTCGCAACGGCTTCAGTGTGCCCGACTCGGTCGCCATCCACGCGGCCCAGTCCGACCAGTCACGGGACTCGATCGCCGCTGCGAGCGACGCCGTCCCGCGCCGCGGCACCCAGTGCGTGTTCACCCGTGGGTGCGCGACGAGCGGGATCAGCAGGTCGTCCTTGTCGTGCTCCTCCAGATACAGCTCGATCGGCACCTCCGCCGGGACCTCGCTGAGGATCCCGTTGATCGCCGGTATCGATGCGCTATCACCGACGAGCAGGTATCCGGCCGGTAGCTCGTCCGGTAGAGAGAAGCGTGTGGAGCCGAGGGACGTCACCTGCACGGTGGTACCGGGGACAGCGCGCTGCGCCCAGGCAGAGGCCGGGCCTGCGGGCTCGTGCAGCACGAAGTCGCACGCGAATTCGCCCGTCGTTTCATCCCACTCGGCCAGGGTGTATCCGCGCTGCTGCTCGACGCCCGGATCCTCCGGATCAGGGAACCAGAACCGGAGGTATGCCGTCGGCCCGACCTCAGCCTCCCGCAGCAGCGTCGGCGAACTCATCCTCACCCGAATGAACTTCGGCGCCAGTTGTTGAGTCCCCGTCACTGTCACGTCGTGATCTCGCGCACCGTAGGTTCGCATCATGACGCCCATGTAGCCACGCTTGGCCATCAGAAGTCCTCTCCGGCGGCGCGCAGTGCCGCCATGATCTCCACCAGTGATCGCCCCGGAGGTGCGGCCGATACGAACCCACGCACCACGCTGCCGAGCCAGAGCCTCACATACTCGTCCGCGCTCACCTCGGGCATTACTCGGTGCGCAACGCCGAGTCGGGCGTCGGCGAGGAGCTCAGCAATGGCATTCCGCCGCTCCGCTTCGAGACCATCGGCCCGTTCGCGCTGCGCCTCTTCCGTTGCCGCGTAACCGATGACGACCGATGCGACCGCCGAGCAGAGGACGATGGCTGCGTCCATCTCGTAGCCCCGCCTGGTCAGCCCCGCCGCTCCCATCGCGAGAAGCCGGCGTCCGCCCTCGCCTCGCGGGAAGAGAATCTGCACGTAGGCGGCCAGGCCGGGGTGTTCGAGCAGGAAAGCACGAAGCCGTACCCCCAACGCAAGCAGATGCGCCACTGTGCCGTCGGCAGGATCGTCGGCGAGCTCCAGCTCGCCGAGAATGCCCTCACCGACCAGCCGCTCCAGCGCCCAGCGATCCTCTATGTGACGGTACAGCGCGGCCGACGAGACGCCCAGGCGGGATGCGACCGCGTTCATGGACAGATCCCGCATGCCGATCTCCCGCCCGACACGGACGATGTCGGCTTCGTCGAACTGCCGGGGCCTTCCACCGATGCGCGACATGGCTCCTACCCTCACCTAAGTTGTTATACCTAACTAAGGGTAGCCTAAGCTAATTGTCACCACCATCCCCTGGGCAATCAGGACGGCGGACGGGCTCCCATCGTCCGATGAGGGCCCGTCCGTCGTCCGCTCCGCTGTCAGACCTTGCGAACTGTCACATCGATCGGTGTGGGGTTGGCGAACAGGTCGAACACCGGGCAGTGCTCATCGACGACGCGGCGCAGTTCCTCATAGCGTTCCTGGGGTTCAGGACCCTCCAGCGATACGGTCAGGCGGACCGCGGTGAAGCCGGGGCGGACTGACTCGTCGATGCCGAACAGGCGACGCGCGTCGAGGTCCCCCTCGGCGTCGACACGGATGTCATCGACATGGATCCCGAGCGCGTGAGCGTAGAGGCGGTACACCACCACCTGGCAGGAGATCAGCGCTCCCAGGGCGTACTCGACCGGACTGGCACCGGTGTCGTCGCCGGCAAGGGCGGCGGGCTCGTCGACGACGAACTCGTGCGCGCCCGCTCGGATGGCCGTGGCCACGGATCCCTCCCCCGTACCCCGGACTCGATAGGTGAGTCGGGCGGTCGACGCATCGGTGTCGATGCGCTGCGCCCAGGCCGAACCGGCGGAGGCCAGGCGTTCTGCGCGCTTCTCAGCGGTGACATCGGGGATGGAATCGGCGATCGTTAGCGAGGGGGAAGCTGTCATGGGGGCGAGCCTAGGCATCCGGCCCCTCACCCCAGGACCGGGACGGTAACGGGAGGCAACGCGGCGACATGCGAGGACGCCCGCCGCCGCGGAACGGGCTGAAAGGATGGGCTCATGCTCCCCTCTCTCGACCTGCCGGTGACACTTTCGATCCGCGAGGGTGAGATCTCGCTCCGGCGTGCGACGATCGCCGACCTCGACGACCTGATGCGGTTGATGTCAGACGACGCGGTGAGCTCATCACGCGGCGACACGAACGACTCCGCCGACCGCCCGCGCTACGAGGAGGCTCTCCGCACCCTCATCGCGGACCCGTCGAACGACATCGTGGTGGGAGTCGACGCCGACGACCGAATCATCGCGACGCTCCAGCTCACCCTGATTCCCGGGCTGGCGAGACGCGGAGCGATGCGCCTGCTCGTGGAGGCGGTGCGCGTCGTCAGTCGTCTGCGCTCACGCGGGATCGGGGAGGCTATGATGCGCTGGGTCATGGACGTCGCGACCGCCCAGACCGGAGCGGATCTCGTGCAGTTGACATCGGACAGCGCCCGCGTCGATGCTCACCGTTTCTACCTGCGCCTGGGGTTCACCGACTCGCACGTCGGTTTCAAGTACCGGGTCAGAGGCTAGGCGGACACACGAAGGGGTGCCTGCCGCGGCAGGCACCCCTTCGTGTGTCTCACTTCCCGTCGAGGGCGATCAACTTGTCAAGCGCCTCGGTCAGGCGCTTGTCCGCCTCACCGTACTTCGTCCAGTCACCCGCCGACATCGCCGACTGACGGTCGCTCAGCGCCGTCTTGGCCTCCTGCAGCAGCGCATCGCGCTGCCCCTCCACCGTGGACGTGTCGATCGACGGCGCGGTCGTCGGCTCCGTCGTTGCGCCGGGGCTCTGCGTGGGTCCCGGCGTCGGCGTGGGCTGAGGCGTGACCGGGGCGTCCGGATCCGTCTCGACCGGCGTCACGTCGGTGTCTCCGGTCTGCGCACCCGAGTCGCCACCGAACAGGCTGTCCAGCGCCTGGCTCAGCGTGTCCTCGAAGGCAACGCTGTCGCCGAAGGAGACCAGCACCTTCTGCAGGCGTGCGAGCTTTGTGGCACCGGTCGACTGGATGTAGACCGGCTGCACGTAGAGCAGACCGCCACCCACCGGGAGGGTGAGCAGGTTTCCGTACAGGATCTGCGTTCCGCCACCGACCTTACGGATGTTGACCCACTGGGTCACCGCGTCGTCGGTGTCGAACGAGTTCTTCACCTGACCGGGGCCGGGCACCGTCGTGTCGCTGTCGATGACGAGCATGCGAAGCGTGCCGTAGTCGGGACTCTTCTTGCCCGCCTCCGATCCGGCGTCCGCGTCCACCGCGAGGTATCCGGTGAGCACGTTTCGTGCGTTGGCTGCATCGATCGGACGCGGAATGAAGCTGGAGAACATCGAGAAGGTCGGCTCGTCCTGACCCGGCATCTTCATCGTCAGGTAGTACGGCAGCTGCAGCTTCTGGTCGGTCTCCGCCGCGTTCGGATCGGTCGGCGTCGACCAGAGGTTGTCACCCTGGAAGAGCGACGGCGCCTTGTCGACGTGGTAGGTGCCCAGCACGCTGCGCTGCACCTTGAACAGGTCGGTGGGATAGCGCACGTGACTCATCAGTTCCCCGCTCATCTCGGTCAGCGGCTTGAGCGTGCTGGGGTAGACCTTCTGCCACGTCTGCAGCACCGGGTCTTCCTCGTCCCACGCGTACAGGGTCACGTGACCGTCGTACGCGTCCACCGTGGCCTTCACGGAGTTTCGGATGTAGTTGATCTTGTCGGGAATGATCAGCCCCGTCGCCTTGGTGTCGCTGGTCGCATCGGTCAGGCTGACGCCCGAGGAATACGGATAGGTGGCGCTGGTGGTGTAGCCGTCCACGATCCAGACGATCCGCCCGTCGACAACCGACGGGTACGGGTCCTTGTCGAGTGTGAGGTACGGCGCCACCTTCGACACGCGCGTGGCGGGGTCACGGTCGTACAGGATCTGCGACTGGTCGTTGACGTTGTTCGAGAACAGGATGTCGCCGGCCTGGAACTTCATCGCATAGATGAGCTTGGTGAAGATGTTGTCGAGCTTCGGGCCACCGTTGCCGTCGAAGGTGGTCTTCGTGACGGAATCCCCATCGGTGGCACGCGGGTAGTCGATCTCCACCGGCGCTGCGTCCTTCGGGGCACCGACGATCGAGTACAGCGGCGAGTACTCACCGAAGTAGATGCGGGGCTGGAAGTCGGGGTTCTGGTCGGTGAGGAAGCCGGTTGCGGGGATGCCCTGCTCGAGGAACTTCGGGCTGCCGTCGTCGGTGCGCTGGTTGCCCGCCGCCGCGACCATCCCATACCCGTGCGTGTAGATCAGCGCCTGGTTCTGCCAGTTGGACGGCGCCTGCGACATGTCGAGCTCGCGAACGGAGACCACGACATCCTGCGTCTTGCCGTCGATCTGGTAACGGTCGACGTCCAGGGTGTCCCGGAAGCGGTAGTAGGGCTTCACCTGCTCGAGCTGGCGAACGGTCGGGTTGATGATCGCCGGGTCCATGATGCGGATGGAACCCGTGGTCTCCGCGTCCGCACGCAGCTGACCCGCCTCAGCAGTGGTCTCGGCCTGGAAATCGGTCTTCTTGACCGTGTCGATGCCGAACGCCTTCTTCGTCATGTCGAGGTTGTGCTGGTAGTACTCGCTCTCCGACTCGATCTGGTTCGGCTTGACCTGGAAGGTCGTCACCGCCCACGGCATCGCGACGTTGACGACGAGCGCTGCCACGATGAGCACGGCGGTACCGGCCAGCGGGAAGCGCCAGCGGCCGATGACGGCCGTCACGAAGAAGAGGATCGCCACGATGATGGCCACGATCGACAGGATCGTGAGACCCGGGATGGTGACGTTGGCGACGGTGTACGTGGGACCGGTGATGTTCAGGGCGTTGCCCGTCACCGAGGCGTTGGAGTCCGCCAGGGTGGCGTAGCGATCGAGCCACAGGCTCACACCCTGCACGAGCAGGTAGAGGCCGGCCACCACAGCGAGCTGGATGCGAGCGGCCTTGGAGATGCGCAGCTCTCCCCCGCCGATGCGCACGGCTCCGTACAGGTAGGAGACGAACGCGGTGACCAGCAGCGAGAGCAGGAGCACCGCGGAGGTGAACGCGAGAGCGGCCTGGTAGAAGGGCATCGCGAACATGTAGAAGCCGGTGTCGAGACCGAACTGGGGGTCGACATCAGAGGTCTTCACCCCCGCGAACCAGAGTGCGGCAGTCTGCCACTGGTTCGCGGCCGACAGCCCCGCGAAGACGCCGAAGAAGATCGGCACGCCCCACATCGCCAGCCGGCGCAGCGGCTCGATGACCTCCTGATACCGGTCCAGCTGCGAGCTGAGCCGTGCGTACACCGGACGCATCCGGTATGCGAGCTGGATCACCGTCCACAGCGGAACGGCCATTCCGAGGAATCCGACCGCGAACATCGCGATGCGCGCCACCCACTGGGTGGTCAGCACGCCCGTGAAGCCGAGCTGGCCGTACCAGAGGAAGTCCGCGAAAACGCTGGAGAACAGGAAGAAGGCTGCGAGCAGGACCGCGACGATCACGAGTGAGATGACGACGACGCGTCGCCCGGTGCTGGGGGTGGCCTGATTCGGCGCTGAGGCTGTGGTCACCCCTTCATCCTAGGCGTGGCCGCCTGAGCATGATCCCTGAGGATGCGGGTCCGCTCGATCCTGATTACGAGGAGCACCCCGGGAGCGCATCGATGCCCGTCCCCGAGGCGATCACATCGAGCGCATCGACGGATTCGCGGAGGGTGGACGTGCTGATCACCGTGAGCCCGTCAGGGATGTGACCGACGACATCCGCGCAGTTCGAGGCGGGGGCCAGGAAGTACTCGGCACCCGCGTCACGCGCCCCGTGCATCTTCTGGGCGATGCCACCGATTGCGCCGACGTTGCCAGCCGCGTCGATGGTGCCGGTCCCGGCAACGTTCTTGCCGCCGTTGAGCTCTCCCGGCGTGAGCTTGTCGATGATGCCGAGCGCGAACATCATTCCGGCGCTCGGCCCGCCGATGTCGTTGAGCTTGATGTCGACCTCGATGGGCGACTGGTACGACTCCGACAGGGAGGCACCCACCAGCCAGCGGGTCTCCCCGTTGACGGTCGCCTGCTGAGGGGTGATGGTGACGTCGCTTTCGACGCCGTCACGCATCACGGTGAACGTGACGGGCTTGCCCTCGCTGCCGGTGACCGCCGTGATCACGTCCTGGGAGCCGGCCGGCGCGACACCGTTCACCCGGATGATCACGTCTCCGGCCTTCAGCTGCCCAGATGCCGGGGCGTCCGCGGCGGGATCCATCGGGATGGTCACCGTGGTCTGCACGGGATGCCCCAGCTCCGTCATCGCGGCCGCCGTCGCTGCGGACTGCGAATCGGTCATCATCTGTGCATCCTGCTGCTGCTTCTGCTCGGTCGTCACGCCCTGCGGGAAGACCGCATCCAGCGGGAGCACGGCTTTGGACGAGTCGAACCACGCCGCGGCGAGTTCGAACCAGCTGGGCGTCGACTGACGGTTGCCGCGCACCGAGACGGTGGTCAGCGACAGCGTTCCGGCGGTCTCGTATGTCGTCTCGTCCGGGATGGTGATGAGCGGGACCTCCTCACCGTCCGATTCCTGGGAGCCTAGGGTGTTGACGACCGGTCCCGGCATCTCAATGACGTAGCCCGACGGCAGGATGCTGAGTCCGAACATGCACACCAGCGCAACCGCCAGCGCACCGTAGCCGAACCAGGTCCGTCGCGACACTCGCCAGCGCTGCTCGGATCCGCTCGTCGTCGGCATGCTCTGCTCCTGCATGTTCGGGTCGAAGAACGCCACGATTTCCTTTCCGGGAAGGACGTTCGCGAGCGGCGTACAGCCGAATGCACGAACCCGCTCGTCGGGCTCCGTCCGGCGACTAGCGTAGAACGCAACCCCAGCAAAGCGCTGAAAGGCGGCTGACGTGACAGACGAGGACCGTTCCCCGGAAGACGACTTCCAGGACCTGCTCCGCCAGCTCTTCGGAGCCGGTGGCCAGATCGATCCCGAGCAGATCCACAAGCTCACCGGCATGAACATCGACCCCGCCATGCTGGCCGGGCTGATGCAGCAGATGCAGGGCGCTTTCGCCGGCGCGGACGGCGGGATCCCCTGGGATTCCGCACGCACCGCGGCACTGCACATCGCCAACCAGGACGGGTTGAGTGTCACGAGCGGCCAGCGCACCGACCTCGACCAGGCGTTCGCGCTCGCCGATCTGTGGCTGAGTGCGGTCACGAGCATCAGCGCTCTCGCACAGCCCGCTCGCTCCCTCACCCGGGGTGACTGGGTAGAGCAGACGATGCCCGTGTGGCAGGAGGCAGCGGAGCCCGTGGCCACGAGTATCACCGATGCGCTGCTGGACGCCCTGGGCCAGCAGGCGCCGGAGGAGATGCGCGGCGTCGTGGAAGGTGCCGGACGCATCATGCGCTCGGTGGGCGGTTCACTGTTCGCCGCGCAGCTGGGTCAGGTGATCGGCCGTCTCAGCAAGGAGGTCGTCTCCGGCGGCGACGTCGGCATCCCGCTTCTCCCTGTCGGGGAGGCCGCCATTCTGCCGCAGAACTTCGCCGACTTCGGCCAGGGGCTGGAGATCCCGGACGACCAGCTGGCCCTCTACCTCGCCACCCGAGAACTCGCCCACGCACGGTTGTTTCGCCACGCGAAATGGCTGCACCTGCACGTGCTCTCCCAGCTCACCGACTACGCCCGCGGCCTCGAAGTCGACACCAGCGCCCTGGAGTCGATGGCCGACCGATTCGACCCCGAAAACCCGGAGGAGCTGCGCGCGGCACTGGAGTCCGGTGCGCTGATGCCTCCGCGCTCCGAAGCTCAGCAGGCCGCACTCACACGCCTCGAGAACGTGCTCGCGGTGATCGAGGGATGGGTCGAAGTCGTCACAGAGAAAGCCACGCAGCGCCTGCCCGACGCGAGTCGCATTGCCGAGGCGGTGCGTCGCCGACGTGCCGTGGGTGGTCCTGCCGAACGTGCGCTCGGTGCCCTGGTGGGTCTGGAGCTTCGTCCCCGCCGGCTTCGCGAGGCGGGGACCATGTGGCGCGCGATCACCGAGGCCGTCGGCGCTGAGGCGCGCGACGGGCTCTGGGACTACCCGGACCTGCTGCCGACGCCGGAGGACATCGACGATCCGGCCGCCATCATCGGTCGTCTGCAGGCCGCCGCTCGCGGCGAAGCCGCACCCCGTGACGAGATGGATGACGCCCTGGAGAGGTTGCTCTCGGGTGAGGATTTCGGCGATCCGGAGGCCGCTGATGACTCCGGAGGCACCACGGATGACTCCGGAGGCACCACGGAAGGTCCCGAGGGACCGCGTCCGGTCTGAGTTCTGACCGATCGGCCATCGCTGCGCGAGAGCGGCGGTGGCCGATCGGTGTCTTGCCCCTCGTCCGTTCCTCCCCAGGTCGAGGCGGCAGCGCAAACACGGTCAACGGCCTGTGCACAGCCGGTCGGGCCCGCGCCGAGCGCTTCAGGATGTCGTCATGACGACCGTGCTCCTCCGCCTCGACCATGACCGACCCGCTCTGTGGCGGGATCCACGAACGTTGCAGCTCGGGCTCTATGCCGAACCCGCGCTCCCCGATCCGCCTGGATGGCAGGAGCGAGTCCTGCGAGCGTTGGAGGACGGGATCGCCGAGGAGGAGTTCGCCCGGGCAGCGCAGGGGCTCGGCGCTCCCCTGGATGAGCTGGACGCATTCCTGCACAGGATCCGTCCAGCGCTGAGACGCGTGGACACGGATCTGCTGATGCCGCGGATCCAGGTAGCCCCGGAACTGCGCGGGCGGGATGTCGTCGACGTCGTCATCGCCGGGCTGTCCGCCCTCCCAGGCCTGTCGCACGAGGACTTCCGTGGTCGTGCACCGGTGATCCTCCTCAGCGCCCACGCCGTACTGCCCCGGGCAGCGGCGCCGTGGATGGCTGACGATGTCGTGCACGTTCCGCTGGTGCTCGAATTGGACGCCGTGCGCGTGGGCCCCGCTGTGCTTCCCGGGATCACCGCGTGCACCTCGTGTTTCGCCCTGGCCGAGCGGGACGCGGATCCCGCTTGGCCCCATCTGATCGCCCAGCTGGCCGAACGCGAGCCTCCCGTCCCCGACCCCGTGGTTCTCGGGGAGGCGATCGGACTCGCACGCGCACTGCTGCCGCTGGCCGGCGCCGCAGCGGCGGGCCGTGGCGGGGCAGGGCTTCGGTTGACGGAGGGACCCAGTCGTTCCGTCAGCCTGCGGAGCGGGAACCGGCGACTCTGGCGGACACACCGGCCGCACGAAGACTGCGGCTGCCGATCTCCTGCAGGAACCGCGACGGCTTCCGCGTGATCCGCCCGCTCCCTCGCGCCCACGACAGCGCGAGCGTCCGGGCGGCGCGCGTGACGCCGACATATGCGAGTCGTCGTTCCTCATCGACCGCGTCGAAGGACGTCGCGTACGCGATCGGAAGCAGACCCTCCGCCCAGCCGACGATGTGTACGTGGTCCCATTCCAAACCCTTCGCGGCGTGCAGGGTCGAGAGGGTCACGGTGTTCAGCACCGGCTCGTGCTGGTCCTTGGTACGTGCCAGCAGTTGTTCGGCGAACTGTCGGATGGTCGTGCCTTCGGGGGCTGCCTCGGCCAGGCGAAGCAGCGACGCCCGAGCCTCCCAGGCGTCACGGAGTGCACCTCCGGCGGGCGGCGGCTCGTCCGTCAACCCGATCTCCCGTAGCACCGTGCGCACATCGGGAAGGAATCCCCGGTCGCCGGGAGCGACGGCGGCGGCACGCAGCGCGAGCACCGCCTGGCGCACTTCCGGCTGATCGAAGAAGCGTTTCCCTCCCAGTACGGTCGTCGGGATGCCGCGAGCTGCGAGCGCGTCGGCGATGGCGGCGGACTGCACCTGCGCCCGGTAGAGCACGGCGATCTGCTGCGGCGCCGCTCCCTTGGCGATCTGCTTCTCGATGGCGCGCGCGACGCCCGCGGCTTCATCGCGCTCGTCCTCATAGGCGGTGACCACGGGTGTCGGCGACTCCGGCGGCCGCTGGGGGGCCAGGGTCAGAGCTCCGGGACGGCCGCGCATCAGGTCGTTCGCGACGGCGATGACCGACGGATCGGACCGGTAGCTGCGCTCGAGCTTGACGGTCACCGCATCGGGATAGCTCCGTGAGAATTCGAGGAGGTACTTCGCGTCGGCACCTGCGAACGAGAAGATCGTCTGACTCGCATCGCCCACAACGCAGATGTCCTTGCGGTCCCCCAGCCACAGCCCCAGCAGGTGGTTCTGCAACGGAGACACATCCTGGAACTCGTCCACGGTGAAGTGCCGGTACTGCTCTCGCACGGCGGTGGTCACACGCGGTTCGGCCTCCAGCATCCCCGCACAGGCGAGGAGCACGTCCTCGAAGTCGAGCTGTCGGCGTTCGTCCTTCAGCTTCTCGTACGCGCTTTGGAGCGCGACGACCTCTGAGCTGGACAGGCGACCGACCGTGCGGCCGGTGAGGGCGTACTGGTCGATGCTGCGCATGGCGACCTTGCGCCACTCGATCTCCGAGGCGACGTCTCGCAATGTCGGAGTGTCCAGGGACAGGCGCAGACCGTCGGCCGCGTGCGCGAGCATCCTCACCTTGTTGTCGATGATTCCGGGCGCGGGCTCTCCGGTGACCTGCGGCCAGAAGAAGTTGAGCTGTGCGAGCGCCGTCGCGTGGAACGTCCGTGCTGCCACGCCGCTCACGCCGAGGTTGCGGAGCCGCCCTCGCATCTCCCCGGCGGCCTTCGCCGTGAAGGTCACCGCCATCACGCGGCTCGGCGAGTACGCGCCGGTGTCCACGCCATGGGCGATGCGGTGCGTGATCACGCGGGTCTTTCCCGTTCCCGCACCGGCGAGCACGCAGACCGGCCCTCGCAGCACAGACGCCGCTTCGCGCTGCTGTTCGTCCAGTCCGTCCAGCGCGCTCACCCGCGCTCACCCGCCGCCGGGTCCGCTCCATCGTGGTCCGCCTCCGCTGCCCAGCCGGAGATGAGTTCATGGGCGATCGAGGGCTTGCCGGGAAGCAGGAGGTCGAGTTCGCCGGCGTAGGCGGCACGGATCTCCGCACGGGTGAACCATCGGACGTCAAGGATCTCCTCGCCGTCGGCATGCGCGGTTCGAGCGTCCCGGGCGTGGGCGCGGAAACCGAGCATCAGAGAGCGAGGGAACGGCCATGCCTGCGATCCGGCATACGCCACGCGTTCCACGTCGATGCCGCTCTCCTCCTTCACCTCACGGCGCACGGCTTCCTCCAGCGATTCGCCTGCCTCCACGAAACCGGCGAAGCACGAGTAGCGCCGCTGCTCCCACATGGCGTTGGATCCGAGCAGCAGGCGGTCGCCATCTGTCACCGCGACGATGACGGCGGGATCGGTTCGCGGGAAATGCTCACGGCCGCACGCGGTGCAGGTCCGGGCCCACCCGCCGGTGGTGAGTCTTGCCTCGGCACCGCAGAACGCGCAGTGCCCCGCGTCGAGGATCCAGCGTGCGAGGCTCACGGCTTCGAGCAGCAGCGCACCGTCTGGCGCAGCCACAGCGGGGTGCAGTGCCCGAAGCGTCGCCCATGCCGCCGGTGGTGTGCGTCCGGGGTCAGAGATCGGCGAGCCGTCGGCGCTCGCCGCAGGAACGGTGGGGGTCGTCCCGCGCGGATCCGCGCCGGCGTCCCCCGTTGGGTCCTGCGCGAGCTCTGCAGCGCCGGGCACAGCGGCCAACAGCACGGCGACCCCGTGGCGGCGGCCGAGGAATGCGAAGCGCTCGCGCATCGCTGCCTCATCAGGGACCGCGGCATCGGGAGTCGTCGCGCCGGACACGAACGGGCCACGGTCGCCCCTGTCCTTCGAGGCTTCCGGCATCGCGATCGCTGCCGCGACCTGGAGCGCGACCGGCACGGGCACCAGCACGAGGGCGCCCGCGGCGTCGACAGGTGCACGGTCAGCGTCGATGAGCAGGACGCGCGTGTCCGCGTCAGCGATGAGGCGGGTGATCAGATCCGGGTCGGTGCGTTCGTCGGCGCTCCGGTCGAAAGCGGCGACCGTCCCGGGAGCTGACGCGTCTTCCATCTACTCCCCTTCTCGCGGGCGTGGCGTGTGCAAGGGCCGCGATGACCGACCTACGCTGAGCACATGGCACGCTCTCCTCTCACTCTAGCCGCGGCGGCCACGGCCGCAGTCCCCGGAGTCGAGATCGTCGGCACCACAGCGCTGTCGGCGCACGGCGAAGGTCGCAACGACTCCGCCGTCGTCACGCTCGCGGACGGCACTCGTGCGGTCGTGCGCCTTCCCCGCGACGAGGCCGTCGACGTGGAACTCGCGTCGGAGGCTCTCGCCCTGCGAGCCCTCACCGACGGCGTGCGTGCCCTGCTCGGTTTCGAGGCACCTCGTTTTCTCGGAGTCGGTCCGCTGGATGGACGACGGGTGTTCGTCACATCCTTCATCCCGGGATATCAGGTGGATGCCGGCGACATCCCCTCGGGCCGGGGTGTCGCCTCTTCGGTGGGTGAAACCCTCGCGGCCGTGCATGCGCTTCCCGCGTCTTTCGTGCGCAATTCCGGCCTCCCCCATCGGACGGCAGATCAGGTGCGCCAGGATGCGCGCCGCGTGCTCGACGAGTCCTCCGCCACCGGTCGAGTGCCCGTACGGCTCATGGTGCGGTGGCGGGACGTGCTGGATGACGACAGCATGTGGCAGTTCGAACCCGCTGTCACGCTGGGCGGCACTGCTGCATCGGCCTTCGTGTACGAAGATCGCGACGGTGTGCCCACCGTCTCAGGCGTGGTCGACTGGCACGCGCTGCAAGTCACCGATCCGGCGGTGGATCTGCAGTTCCTGATGTTCGCACCGGATGCCATCGATTCGGTGTATCAGGCCTACGTAGCCTCCTCGCACCGAGCGCCGGACGAGATGGTTCTGGCGCGCGCTCGTCTGCACTCCGAACTCGATGTCGCGAGATGGCTGCTGCACGGCCGGGACACCCGGGAAGCGAACGTCGTCGATGACGCCGCCGCCATGCTGGACACCCTCGCGGAGGACGTCCGGGACGACGATCTCCGTCCCCGTACGGCGAAAGCGGACATCGATGACGCTCTCGCCGCCCTTCGCACGGTTCCGCAGCCGACGCCGCACAGCGTGGACACCTCGATGCACACCGACACGTACGACCCTGCCGACCTCGACTTCCTCGGCGCCAAGGCAACGGAGACGTCAGCGCTCGCGGGCGGGTTCTTCGCGGACGACCCCAACGCCACCCAGGCCCTCGATCCGTCCTACTACGACGACGAGCGACGGCGAGTGGATGCCGTCGAGATCACGGCGGGGGATGCAGATCCCAACGCGACGCAGGCGCTGGATCCGTCCTACTACGACGACGAGCGCGTGCGGGTCGAACGTGTCGAGCTCAGCGATGACCCCGGCACAACCGGTCTGGGCTCCCAACCGGCAAGCACCGATGATCGCAGGGACGCGGCCGATGCAACGGATCCGAACGCCACGCAGGGCTTCGATTCCCCGCTGTTCGACGGTGCAGGCGCGTCCTCGACGGAGTCCGCGTCGCAGTCGTCTCATTCGGCCGACGACGTGCGCCCCGCCACGGCGTTGACCCCGGTGTCCGATGAGTCAACCGTCACCGGCGGGGTCTCACTCATCTCCGACGACGAAGTCCTGACGGACGCGCGCGATGAGAACAGGCTCACGGATTCCGGCCCGCTCATCTTCCCGCCGGATGCCGCGGATCGCGTTACGCGCGACCTGGAGGAGGCGGAGCGCGCAGCACAGGCAGCCTTCCGCCGCTGGGCCCAGGAGGACTGACTCCGGGCTGACGCGGGGTCGATCGGTCCTGCCTCAGCACGGCCACCGGCACCGGCGAGCACCAGTCGCGGGCCGGGGCTTCGTGGCACTCGTCGGCGGTGGACTCCATCCGACGTCAGAGCACCGCAATCATCAGCCCATGCCGGCCCGCGACCTCGGAACGGCATGATGCCCGGACATGCGTCGGCGGGTCCAGTGCCGGGTCGGTGCGGCGGTCTAGGAGACGGGGACCGTCGCTCCGTCGGCAGACCCGGCAGCACCATCGGCAACCCCGGAGGCACTATCGACAACCCCGGAGGCACCGTCGGCAGATCCGGCAGCACCGTCCGCCGACGCGACGGCGGCCTCGTCCCACAGCACGGCGAGCTCCTCCTCCGTGTAGACCTGTTCCGGGCGCAGCACCAGATCATGGCCGACGTAGAAGAGGGCCACGTCGATGTCTTCGAGAGGAACGCCACGCGCGTGGTGATAGGCCACTCGATAGTGCGCCAGCTGCAGTAGGCGCTCCTGACGTTCACGCGGAGTCGCCGGCGGACGCCCCGTCTTCCAGTCCACGATCTCGATGCGTCCACCCCGGTCCTCGCGCCGGAAGACGGCATCGAGCTTGCAGATCATGATGTGCTCGCCCCCCGCGGGCGTGCGCATCACATAGTTCACCTCGCTTTCGACCTCCAGTGGTCGCAGTCCCGCCCACTCCGAGCGCAGGAAATTGCGTTGATGGCGGGCGAGTTCCGAGTCGTGTTCGGCCTCGGCTTCTGGCGCATCGAGGCCGCCGCGGGGCACGGTCGCGTCGATGCCCGCTGCCGGAGGGGAGACATCCGGGATCGCATCGCCGGACATCGTGGCAAGCGCGCTGTCTCCTGCGTACTCATCATCGCTCTCCCACAGCGCGTCATCGAGAGACGTGCCGGACCCCACCATCTCGTACAGGTGCTCGATCCAGGCGTGGAAGTCCGTGCCGATCCGCGTCTGCGGATAGGGCCGCTCGGGCAGTGGGCGAACGAGCGCGTCCGTCGTGCGGCGGAAGCCCGTCACGTAGTCCTTGAACATCGACGCCGGAATTCGTGTGGGAGCCGGCACCACCGGGATCCGAGCGCGCAGTTCGCGCTCACGGAGGAGCCTCGCAAGCTCGGGCGATGGCACAGCGGGCGGCGTAGCCGCAACGAGAGCCGCGGCTTCCTCCACCACGCCACGTCGACCGCCGAGCGCATCCAGAGGCCACGACAGGGTGCGCCCGCCGTGCTGGATAGGGTTGTCGCCCTCGGCACGCTGTGTCGGCAGCTCGTCTGCGCCGATCACCTGGAGCATCGCCTGCAAATACCGGCTGGGCACGCGAGCGCGCGTCTGGCCACCCCACGCCGCGCCTGTCAGCAGCAGGCGCGAGCGGGCTCGGGTGACAGCGACATACGCGAGGCGCCGTTCCTCTTCTTCCTGATAGGCCTTGTTGGCCCTCTTGAACTCGTCGATCGCCTTGTTGATGTGCGTTCGTGTGGTGTCTTCGCCGGTCGGTATCACCAGCTCGGGGAGCGCGTCCCGGTCGCCACGGAAGTCGAAGGGCAGCGTACCCAGCGACAGCCAGCCCATCGTCGTCCGCGGGCTCTTCGGCAACTCGTCCTCCACCAGGCGCACGACCGCAGCGGCATCCCACTCCAGCCCCTTGGCACCGTGAATGGTGAGCAGCTGGACCACACCCGGCTGCGGGGGCTCCGGTCTGGGCATCAGTTCATCGGTGTCCTCCGCGTGGGCGAGCCACGCCAGAAGGCTGCCGATCGTGCCGCGCTCATCCGCGTCGAGGAACGCGCGAACCTCGTCGCCGAACGCTCGGAGCTGAGTGGAGGCGATGCGTGCCGGACCGCGCGACTCGTTGGCGGCAAGCTCGATGTCCAGACGCAGCTCCGACTCGATCAGCCGGATGAGCTCAGGGGCGGACTGGCCGCTGGCGCGCCGGAGGCGATCGAACATGTCGCCCGCTTCCCGCATCCGCTCCTGCCCCGTCGGAGTGAAATCGGAGAGCAGCGGATGCTCGGGGCGCAGCGAGCGCAGAACATCGAGGGCGTCGATGATCGACAGCTGCTCATCCGCTCCTGCGGATCCCCGCAGTCGCGCCAGCATCTCGTCGGAGAACCGGGCGCCGTCCGCGCCACGTCGTGACAGCGTCGTGGCCAGAGTGTGCAGCGCCGCCATGTCCGCCACGCCGATCGCGAAGCGGGGTCCCACCAGCAGCCGGATGAGAGAGGATCCCGCCGCCGGGTCGTGGACCACACGCAACGCGGCGACGACGTCGGTCACCTCCGGTGTGGACAGCAATCCGCCGAGGCCGAGGATGCGGTGCGGGATTCCGCGCTTGTCGAGCGCGTCAGCGAACAGCTGCATGTGCTTCTTGGCCCGGAATAGGATCGCGCCCGTGTGCTCCCGGTCGCCTCCCGCGGCGTCATGCTCTGCCCGCACCCGCTCGAACCACTCCGCCACTGCGTCGGCCTCATCGTCGATCGTCTCTGCCCAGACATGATCGACGACGCCGGGGCCGGCACCGGGACGCGGTTGCAGTTCGCCGACCTCCAGCCTGCCCGGTCCGCGCAGCGGGCCCAGCAGCGCGTTGGCGGACGCGAGGATCGCGACGTCATTGCGCCAGCTGATCATCAGCTCGTAGGTTCGGTGGGCGACCTGCTGGGAGAAGGCCGATCCGAACGCGTCGAGGTTGTCGGCGCTCGCGCCGCGCCAGCCGTAGATCGATTGATGCGGATCACCGACAGCCATCACGGCATGATCCCGGAAGATCGAAGACAGCAGACGTGTCTGCAGCACCGACGTGTCCTGGTACTCGTCCAGCAGCACGACGCGGTACTGGTCTCGCAGTTCGGCCGCGATCTGCGGGCTCGTCTCGATGATCTCCAGCGCGCCCGAGACCTGATCGGCGAAATCGAGCACTCCCTGGGCCTGCTTCGCGAGGGCGTAGTCCTGCGCCAGACCGGCGATGATCGGCAGCCCCCGACCGGCGGCCCAGGCGTTCTCCGTGTTGGCGGCCGTGATATCCGTCTTGATGTACGGCTCCAGGCGATCGGCGAATGCCGAGCCGTATGCCGCCACCTCGTCCAGATCGGCGCGGTTGTCCAGTGCATCTCCTGCTAGCTTCTGGACCGCGTCGATCATGGTCGACAAGGCGTTCTCGCGATCCGCGAGACGCGGATCCGCGCTGCGGATGACGACCGACCGAGCAAGGAGCCACGAGCCGGACTGGCTCAGCAACGACGCCTCTGCGTCGCGTCCG
The DNA here is from genome assembly GCA_031277945.1 of Microbacterium sp. Classification (GTDB taxonomy): domain Bacteria; phylum Actinomycetota; class Actinomycetes; order Actinomycetales; family Microbacteriaceae; genus Microbacterium. The sequence goes on from JAITLK010000003.1 coordinate 83,896, forward strand.
ATCCGGGCTGCGTGCTCACGGACGATCGCATCCGCGAAAGCGTTGTAGGTGGCCACCCGCGGCCGCAGCAGCTCGTCACCGTTCACGAGAGCGCGCGCGGTGTCCCAGCCGGTGCCGTATCTCCGGGCCAGTCGGTCAAGGAGCGCCGGCAGTTCGTCTGCGGGGGTCTGGGCGAGCACTCCCGTCGCGACGATCTCGTCGAGATGCGGCAGCAAGCCGCGACGCCCGAAGGCATCGATGCGATGCAGACGCGTCATGATGCGCTCGGCGAGCTCGCCCGCGGCCTTGCGCGTGAACGTGAGGCCGAGGATCTCGTCTCGGCCCACGTGACCGTTGGCCACGAGCCAGACCACGCGACCGGCCATCGTCTCCGTCTTTCCCGATCCGGCACCGGCCACCACGAGCGCCGGCGTCGGGGGCGCCTCGATGACCTCCTGCTGCGCCGGAGTCGGCGTGGGAAGTCCCAGGGCTGCCGCTATCGTCGCCGCGGACAGCCCGTGGCCCCCGGGCCACTCGGTGCCGGTCGACGAGTCCCGGAGCGTCATGATGCGCTCACCGCCTTCACGGTGTGAATGCCGCAGATGGCGAATCTATCGACCCGGCAGTGCTGATCGATGTTGGCGGTGAACGCCGCCGAGGCCATGCCTCGGGCATCGGCGATCACGCGCTGCACGAAGGCGTCCGCGGTCTCGGGACCGAGCGGTGCCTGGTGCGCGATACGCCAGTGCGTGCCCTTGAGCGTCTGACTGAGCACGAGCAGACGTGCACCCGCCGCTTCTTCGGGGCGCGCGCCCGCGATGGCACCGGCGCGCACCGCGAGCTGATATGCGGCCAGCTGCGCGTCGTCCTCGACCAGGTCGTTGCGCACGCGGCTCTCGCTGCGGCCGGTCTTCAGGTCCACCACGATGGCTCGTCCTGCATCGGGATGGTCGGGATCCTGCGGGATGTCCTCGCCCGCTCCCGGCGGGTAGATCTCCACCCGGTCGACGCTCCCCCGCAGCAACGCGTACGGGATGCCCGCAGGCAACGCGGCCCGTTCCTCGTCGAGCCCTCGCACGATCACGTGCGCGGAGCCCGCTTCTTCGTCGAGCGGAATCGCCAGCTCGAACGGCGCCTCTGCGCCGACACGCTGTGCTCCGACCGCGCGGAAGCGCTGCAGGTACAGGTGCAGGCGCTCCACCAGCGTGCGAGCCCAGCGTCGTTCCTTGACCGAGAGCCATTCCGCCTCGAACTCCAGCTCGCCCCACCTCTCATCCACCACGCGCTGCAGCTCGGCGAGATCACCGTCGGCGACCTCCTCCATGGCCGCGTGCAGGATGGTGCCGAGGCCCTGGGAGGAGGTTCGGGTATCGCCTCCGAGGGAGCGGATGGCCCAATCCACACCGCAGGTCTCGAAATTCTCCATCCGCGATGGCGACACCGGAATCGGTGCGTGATCCGGGTCCCGCAGCGGTGCGGAACTCGATGCGGGAACCAGCCCGTACCAGTGTGCCGGGGAGGCGCCGGGAACGCCCGCCTCCGCCAGGGCGCCCAGCTGCCCGGCGGCTGCGATGCGCTGAGGTGCCGGGGTGGTGGAGGATGTGAGGTCACGCCGGTACCGGGCGACCAGGCCCCGCAGCGTGAGCGGATGACCTCCGGCTCGATCGTCGTCGGTGCGATGCGGCTCGGGCAGAAACCCGAACAGCGCGCTGGGCCCGGTGTCATCGTCATCCACGGCGGTGACCAGAAGATGGGTGCGCGCCCGCGACACGGCGCGGACGAACAGCCGCAGCTCGTCGTGCAGCGCCCCACGCCGACGTTCTGACACGGGCGGCACAGCCGTGGACGTGTCGCCGGCGCGGGCGGCCATGACGGCGTCCGCCAGCAGCCAGCTGTCCAGCAAGCCGCCGCGCAGACGCACGTTCGGCCACACACCGTCCTGGACTCCGGCGATCACCACTGCATCGAATTCCGTGCCGAGTGCCGTGGCCGGCGTCATGACGGCAACCGTCTGGGCGCTCTCCGGCGCTGCCAGGGTGTCCTCGGGCACGTCGCTGCCGAGCAGGTTGCGGATGAACGCGGCGGGGTCGGCGTCGGTGCCACGCTCCACCGCACGCTTGGCAGCCTCGAACAGCGCCACCAGCGCATCAAGCGCACGCCCGGTCTCCGCAGCGAACGGCCCCGGCGTGGTCGCGATGCGGCGCCAGGCGTCAGCGAGACGCTCGCCGGCCCGGCGAGAGCGATCCCAGATCAGCCACAGCAACTCGTGCACCGTCTCGCCGCGCTGATGCGCCTCCCCCACCCGCACCAGAGTGGTCGCAAGTCTCTCCGCGGCAAATGCTTCGGCCCCCTCCAGAAGAGCGAACTCCAGAGGGTGCTCGAAGGCTGAACGAAGCAGCTCCCCCGCCGCCGTGGTTCCTCCCCCGGCGAGCTCTCGATGCCGGAGAGCGGCACGGAGGCGACGCAAGCCCACCGCGTCCAAGCCACCGAAGGGTGACAGCAGCGCACCCGCCAAGGCCTCCGGATCACGCTCGAGCGGTGACTGGATGCCGAGTTCCAGCACTTCGAGAAGCTGGCGGACGACCACCTCACGCCCCAGCGGGCGTTGCACCCCCGCTGCCCGTGTCGGTACTTCACGCGCTGCCAGCTCCGTCTCCAGCGACGAGACCTGGCGGGTGTCGTGCGCGATCACCGCCATGCGCGCCCACTCGACCCCACCGACCAGATGCCAGTCGCGGAGGGCACGGGCGATGGCATCGGCTTCTTCGTAGGGACTGGCCGCGATAATCGCACCGACTCGCTCATCGACGAGTTCGTCTCCGGGGACCCGACGATGCTCCACTCGTCCGCCCACGCCGATCGCCTGGGTGACCATCCGCACCAAGCGGGAGATCGCCGGAGTCGCGCGATGGGGCTCGTCGAGGACGTGGACATCGCCGAGCAGGGCAGCCAGCCGTGCGAACAGTTCCGGCGTGACGCCGCGGAAGGCACCGGATCCGATGTCCGGGTCGCCGAACGCGACCACCGACACCCCTCGGGATCGCAATGCCTCGATCAGCGCGATGGCGCCGCGGGTGAGTTCCTGGGCGTCATCGATCAGCACCGTCTTCAGCCGCGCGATGGGGCCGAGCGCCGCCAGCGCGGCGGAACCGGGCGGCGCGGCACGCACGATCGATCCTGCCTCGGCAAGCAGATCGGCCGCATCACGGTGCGCGGCGCGCATGCGCGCCGTGACATCGCGGTAGTCGGCGATGAACCCGGCTGCGGCCGTCCACACCGGGCGGCCCCATCGTTCACCGAGGAGCGACAGTTCGCCGGGGTCCAGCCCCAGCTCCGTGCACTCGTCGATGACGGTGCGCAGTTCCGAGCGGAAGGCCTTCGCATTGCGGGCGGCCGCGGGCAGCTCATCCGGCCAGCGCTGCGGTCGCCCGCCCTCGTTCGCATCCAGTTCATCGCCGTGCAGCAGATCGGCGACGATGCGGTCCTGGTCGGCGCCGGTGAGCAATTGCGGCGCGGGCCTGCCATCACGAACCATGGCAGCGCGGACGATCTGGAAGGCGAGCGAACCGAGCGATCGCGCGAGCGCTCCGGGAGTGGCGCGCCCGACCGACAACCCCAGATCGTCCCGCAAGCGCGTGGCGGTGAGACGCGACGGGGTGAGCACCAGCAGCTCGTCCGTGCCGCGCTCCCCCGTGGCGAGCAGGTGGCGGGCACGCGCGAGGAGAGTCGCCGTCTTTCCCGTTCCCGGGGCACCGATGACCACGGCGTCAGCGTTCGCCGGCAGCGCCACCACGGCACGCTGGCGAGGATCCAGCTCGACCGCCACCGCCCGAAGCCCCGTCGTGGTGGAGGTGTCGGTGCTCATATGACAACGCTAGCGGGAGGGGCGGACACTCGCGGCGCGGCAGTCACGAAGCGCACGGCGGCACCGAGAGCGTGGCCGCTCACGGTCGCGACCGGCGAGCGGCGTTCGCCCTGAGCGTGCACGAGGCGTGACGTCCGACCGGTGCCATAGGCTGTGGATGTTCGCCCCTTCCGGGGCAGAGGAAGGACACAACGTGGAGATCCGCATCGGCATCGCCAACATCGGTCGCGAGCTCAGCTTCGAAACCTCCCAGTCCGCGGACGACGTGCGAAGCGCCGTCTCCGAGGCTCTGGAGTCGAAGGCCGCCTCCGTGAACTTCACCGACGACAAGGGCAACGCGTACATCGTGCCCACCGCGTCGCTCGCCTACATCGAGATCGGCACCGAGGAGTCGCGCCGCGTCGGATTCGTGGCTTGACGTGTACGTCCTCCTCGCGGTCATCGGCGGCATCCTGCTGGGTGCCGTGGCCCACGCCCTCGTGCCGTCTCGCACGTCCCGCGGTGTGATGGTCGGTGGCGCCCTCGGGGGCGCGGCCGCAGCGATCGTGTACACCGCCCTGACGTGGTCGGGAGTGGCGGAGTCCAGTCTGTGGATGTGGGTGGCCAGCCTCGGCGCCGCGCTGGTGGTCGCCGTCGTCGGCACCCTCGTCCTCACGCGCCTTCGGCTCTCGCACGACGCCGCGGAGGACGCACGCCTCGGCATCGCGTGAACTCATGAGGAAAGGCCCGCACCTCGAGGTGCGGGCCTTTCCTCATGACCTCGGAAGAATCAGGATGCGAGTCCGAGCGCGTCCATGCGCTTTGCGTGGCTCGCCATCAGCGCGGTGAACACCGGCTCCACCTGTTTCTCCTCATCCGAGTCCAGGCGCGCGGGACGCAAGGCCGCTCGGGCGACCAGGAGGGTATCGCCGACGAGGCGCCGCCCCCACAGGGAGAGCAGCCAGCGCCATTCGTCATCGGCGGAGATGGTGTGGCGGAGGATCTCGGCGACCGCCGCACGATCCGGATCCACCCCGAGAATACGCACCACGCGTCGACCGGTGTCGCCGTAGCTGGAGGCCAGCGCGATGTAGAAGTCATCCAGCATCCCTGCCGTGATGTGTACCGACAGCATGGTCTCGCGGGGGCGCTTGCCGATCGTCTTCCAGCGGAATGCGTCCAGCTCCTCGCGGAACGGGAGCATCACCTCGGTGGGGACCTCACCGCGCGAGGTGATCACCTCGCACAAGCCCTGGTGCTTCGTGAGGGCCGCCCCGGCCGCCTTCGACAGCGCTTCCTTCTCCTCCAGATCCGGAGTGTTGCGGATGAGCCGGCTGAGCGTCTCGAAGTAGCCCAGCTGCAGGTACGCCGCCTGGCCCAGGAAGGTATCGATGTCAGGGGCGAGCTCCGAGAAGTCGACCCGCTGGGCATCGCTCAGCTCGTCGCGCCCGCGCAGCAACAGGGTGCGCCCCGCGGGTCGCCGCTTCCAGAACCAGTTCACCACGGCCCCAGCCTACTGGGCGTGCCGCCGCACACACGGAACCCGGCATCACCCGGCACAGATGCGCGTCATCCGGGGCTCTGACAGCACCCTCCGGTAAGCTGGGTGCGCTCCGGCGTCGGATCGGAGCGCCGCGCCTGTGGCTGAGAGAAGGGCGTGGAACCTTCATCCCGGCAGGCTCACTGCCAGACAGGCTCGAAAAACGTGACAACTTTCGCCGATCTCGACGTCGATCAGGACATCGTCGATGCCCTGGGCGCCAAGGGCATCATCGATGCGTTCCCTATCCAGGAGCAGACGATTCCGCTGTCCCTGCCCGGACAGGACGTGATCGGTCAGGCCAAGACCGGAACCGGTAAGACGTTCGGCTTCGGAATCCCCGTCGTCCAGCGCCTCGGCCAGGACCCCGCGCCCGGCGTGAAGGCGCTTATCGTCGTTCCGACCCGCGAGCTGGCGGTACAGGTCTACGAGGACATGGAGCTGCTGACGTCGAACCGTTCGACGAGCGTCGTCGCCATCTACGGCGGCAAGGCGTACGAGGGACAGATCGAACAGCTGAAGGCGGGCGCCCAGATCGTGGTCGGCACCCCCGGCCGCCTGATCGATCTCGCCGGTCAGCGCCTGCTCGATCTGTCGAATGCCACCGAGGTGGTGCTCGACGAGGCGGACAAGATGCTCGACCTCGGCTTCCTCCCCGACATCGAGAAGATCTTCCAGCGCGTCCCCGCGATCCGCCACACGCAGCTGTTCTCCGCGACCATGCCGGGCCAGATCGTCGCGCTGGCTCGCCGCTTCATGAGCAACCCGATCCACATCCGTGCGACGGACCCCGACGAGGGCCTGACGCAGGCGAACATCAAGCACGTCATCTACCGTGCCCACTCGCTGGACAAGGACGAGATCATCTCGCGCATCCTGCAGGCCACCGGACGGGAGAAGGTCGTCATCTTCACCCGGACGAAGCGCGCCGCCCAGAAGCTCGTCGATGAGCTGGGCGACCGCGGATTCAACGCTGCGGCCGTGCACGGCGACATGAGCCAGGAGTCGCGGGAGCGTTCCATGGCCGCGTTCAAGGCAGGCAAGCGCGACGTGCTCATCGCGACCGATGTCGCCGCCCGCGGTATCGACGTCGACGACGTCACCCACGTCATCAACCACACCATCCCGGACGATGAGAAGACCTACCTGCACCGCGCCGGCCGCACCGGCCGTGCGGGACGCACCGGCACCGCCGTGACGTTCGTCGACTGGGAAGACCTGCACAAGTGGGCCCTGATCAACCGCGCCCTGGAGTTCGGCCAGCCCGAACCGACCGAGACCTACTCGTCGAGCCCGCACCTGTACACGGATCTGGACATCCCGGAGGGCACCAAGGGCCGCATCGTGAAGGCACCGGCCACGGCCACCGTGCGCACGCCGCGTCGCTCCGACTCCGCCGCGGGCGAGGGTCGCTCCGGTGAGGGACGCACACGTCGGCGTCGGCGCAGCGGCGGCGGCTCGTCGGCCGACGGCACGGCGACGGCTGACGCTCCGCGCGCCGAGGGCACCGGAACCCACGATGGGGGCGGCTCCGAGCACCACGACGGAAATGCACCCGCCCGGCGTCGGCGTCGGCGCCGGCGCCCGGGGGGCGGCGGTGCCGCAGGCGGCGCGCCCGCCGCGTAAGGTTTTCTCTCGAATCCCGCCGTGCTCAGCACGGCGGGATTCGTCGTTCACGGCCTCGGGCGCACGAGGGGTGGTCGCGGCGGGTACACGAAGGTGACGAGTACCACCGAGATGATCATCAGCAGGCCCCAGCTGGAGAGTTTCGACAGCGACACCAGCTGCCAGCCGTCCGCCTGATCCGGGTACTGCCAGGCACCGAAGCGCGTGCCGATGTTCTCCGCGATCCAGATGAACACCGCCACGCCGAGGAACACGGGGATGAGCGGAAGGCGGATGGTGCGCCGCCACACCCGCGCGTGCATCACGGTGGCGCCCCAGAGCAGCACGACGATCACCGTCAGCACCCAGCGCAGATCCCAGATCCAGTGGTGTGTGAAGAAGTTCGCGTAGATGGCACCGGCCACGATGGCCGTGGCCCACACCGGCGGGTAGCGGACGAACCCGAGGTCGAACAGACGGTACACGCGGACCAGATACGAGCCGACGGCCGCGTACATGAACCCGGAGAACAGCGGAACCCCGGCAATGCGAAGCACACCGCCCGCGTCGTACTCCCAGGAGCCGACGTCCGTCTTGAACAGTTCCATCACTGTTCCCGTGACGTGGAACAGCACGATCACCCACACCTCACGCCCGGCCTCCAGCCGCGTCGCGAGCATGATGATCTGGATGGCGATGGCGATCAGGGTAAGCAGATCGTTACGCGTGAGCAGCAGGTCGTCGGGGTACAGCACCCGCACCAGCATGATGGCCACAAGGAGCGCGGCACCGAACACGCACGCCCACGCCTGCTTCGCCACGAACACCGCGAACTCCACAGCCACGCCACGCCAGCCGGTCTGAGGCGCGCGCGCCAGCAGCCGGCGTGCGCGGGAGTCGATTCGGGCTTCGAGCCGCGTCGGGTTCAGCACCCCGCGACCCTAGCGCACCGGTCCGGGAGACGGCCCGACGGAGGTCGGGGACGCGCAGTGCGGGCGGCGGCGCTACGCGTCGGGTGGGTACACCGGCGCCGTGCCCGAGCCTTCGTTGATGATCGCGGCGACGTTCTCGTCGGTGGTCGTGTTCTCCCCCGGACGGTTCGGTTTGCCCGTGCCGTGGTAGTCGCTGGATCCCGTCACGATCAGCCCATGTCGCTTCACCAGCGCACGCAACGCGCGCTTGCCATCGGCGGTGTTCTCCCGATGATCGATCTCGAAGCCCGCCAGTCCCACTGCGATGAGTTCCTCGAGCACGGGGATCGGGAGCATACCGGCGCGGCCATGGGGCGCAGGGTGAGCCATGATCGGCACGCCCCCGGCGTCCCGGATGAGCCTCACCGCATCGCGCGGATCCGGTGAGTACAGCGGGACGGTGTATCCGGTGCGCGGGTGCAGGATGCCGGCGAACGCCTCCTCCCGGTCACGGACGATCCCGCGGGCGATCAGCGCATCGGCGATGTGCGGTCGTCCGATCGTCGCGTCCTCCAGCCGCTGCGCGAGGACGTCGTCCCAGGTGAGCGCGTAGTCGGCGGCGATGTTTCCGACGATGCGCTCGGCGCGTCCCAGCCGGTCCGCGCGGATGCGCTCGGTCTCGGCGAGGAGGGCGGCGTCATCCGGGTCGAACAGGTAGGCGAGCATGTGGATGCTCTGCCACTGATACCGCGTGGACAGTTCCATCCCCGGAATCAGCGTCATGCCCAGCTCCCGCGTGCGCGTGGCTGCCTCGCTCCATCCCGTCGTGGTGTCGTGATCGGTGAGTGAGACCGTGCGGAGCCCGTGCACGTGGGCCGCTGTGATGACGTCGGCCGGGTGCTCCGTGCCGTCCGAGCGCGACGAGTGCAGGTGCAGGTCGGCGGGACCGCGGAAGCGCACGTCGGTGGTCATCCTCTGAGCGTATCGCGGGCCCGCGCGGACCGTTCTCTCAGCAGCGCGCCCTAGGCTCGACAGCGTGTTGCGAATGCTCGGTCTGCTGATCACGGTGTGCGCCGCGATCGCGACGGCGATCGTGACGTGGCCGCAGTTCTTCCACCTCGAGCGCACCTTCCCCTTCGCACAGGCCGTCGCATCCCGCGGTCTGCTGGCGGTCGTGTTCGTCTGCGTGGCGATCGTCGCGCTGCTGCTGTCGTTCGCGAAGTCGATCCGTGGCTTCGCCGCCTCGCTCGCGATCATCGGCATCATCGGTGCGGGAGCGAACGGCGCGATCCTGGCCGTGCGCGGTTTCGGCACGCAGGCGCTGCCGGAGAAGACCGCCACCAGCCTGCGCGTGATGGCATGGAACACTGCAGGCGAGGCCACACCGGCCGACACCATCGCAGAGACGGCCGTAGCCATGGACGCCGACATCGTCTCGCTGCCGGAGACCGCAGAGTCCGTGGGTGAGCGCGTCGCTGTCGCGATGCGCGATCTCGGGCGGCCGATGTGGGTGTTGCACGTTTCCTTCAATCAGACCGATTACGAAGGGCCGCAGGCGTGGGAGACCACCATCCTCATCTCCCCGCAGCTCGGCGACTACTCGGTGATCCAGTCGTCGGAGGACGGCACGAGCAACACCGGCTCGCTGCCGAGCGCAGTCGCCATGCCCGTCGACGGCGATGGGCCCACGATCGTCGCCGTTCATGCAGTGGCCCCGCGCCCGGCGCAGATGGCCGGCTGGGAGAAGGATCTCCAGTGGATCGCCGACCAGTGCGCCGACGGGAACGTGATCCTCGCCGGTGACTTCAACGCAACGATGGACCATATGGCCTCCCTCGGCACCGGCGACGGTCTCATGGGCCAGTGCACCGACGTGGCTGCCGCCACGGGCAACGGCGCTGTGGGCACGTGGCCCACGGGCATCCCCGCCCTCGCGGGTGTTCCCATCGATCATGTGATGACGTCTCAGTCCTGGAGGCCGACGGGCTCCGTGGTGCTGCGCTCCCTGGACGATTCCGGGAGCGACCACCGCCCGCTCATCGTCCAGCTGGAGCCCGCAGGCTGATCCGTGCGCACCCCCTCGTGAGAGGATGGATGCATGAGCATGACAGGTGACGAGGCCTCCGTGGCCGAGAGCGAGACTCCCGCAGTCAGCAACCGCAAGCAGCCGTTCCCGCAGGGGTTCCTCGACACCATCTCGACGGGATGGGCCGAGCGCGAGGAAGCTCCCGCGCCCGCTCGCGAGCAGGCGGCCTACGCCGCTCGTCGACGCGCTGCCGTGTCGGCGGCATTCCCCGGCAAGCGGCTGGTCATCCCGGCCGGTGCCGTCAAGCAGCGCAGCAACGACACCGACTACCCGTTCCGCGCGCACTCCGCTTTCAGCCACCTCACCGGGTGGGGAAGCGAATCGGAGCCGGATTCGGTCCTCGTGCTCGACCCCACCGACGGCGGCCACACGGCCACCCTCTACTTCCGCGAGCGCGCCGACCGCACCACGGCCGAGTTCTACTCTGATGCCTCGATCGGCGAGTTCTGGATCGGTCCGCGTCCATCGCTGGCGGCGGTGGCCGTCGATCTCGGACTGGAGACGGCGCACGTCGATGCGTTCGAGACTCACGACGGCGATCTGGTCGTCGAGGATGATGACGCCCTGACCTCGTTCGTGTCGGAGCTGCGCTTCGTGAAGGACGAGTACGAGATCGCGCAGATGCGTGAGGCTGTCCGGGTCACCGCCGATGGCTTCGATGACATCATCCGCGAGCTGCCGCGCGCGATCGCGCATGCGAAGGGTGAGCGGGTCGTGGAAGGCGTCTTCCACCAGCGCGCGCGGACGGACGGGAACTGGGAGGGGTACGACACCATCGCGGCGTCGGGAGCCCACGCCACCTACCTGCACTGGACGCGCAATGACGGCGCCGTCCGTCCGGGCGATCTCATCCTGGTGGACGCCGGCGCCGAGCTGGACAGCCTCTACACTGCCGACATCACCCGTACGCTGCCGGTATCGGGGACTTTCACCGACATCCAGCGCAAGATCTATGAAGCGGTGCGCGAGGCGGCCGACGCCGCCTTCGCCATCGTGAAGCCCGGCATCCGCTTCCGCCAGGTGCACGAGACCGCCATGACGGTGATCGCTGCGCGGGTGGCGGAATGGGGCCTGCTGCCGGTCACCGCCGAGGAGGCGCTGGACGCCGATCGTGGCGGCCAGCACCGGCGTTACATGGTGCACGGCACGAGCCACCACCTCGGCATCGACGTGCACGACTGCGCCGCGGCGCGTCGCGAGATGTACTACGACGGCACGATCGAGGAGGGCATGGTCTTCACGATCGAGCCCGGCCTGTACTTCCAGGCGGACGATCAGACCGTGCCGGCGGAGTATCGCGGCATCGGAGTTCGTATCGAGGACGACATCCTCGTGACCGCAGACGGCGCAGAGAATCTCTCCGCCGCTATCCCGCGGACGGCCGACGAGGTCGAAGCGTGGATCGCCCGCGTGCAGCGAGGCTGATCTGCCCTGACGACGATGCCCGCGCGAGTTCTCCTCGCGCGGGCATCGTCGTGTCGTGAGGGATCAGCCGAGCACGAACTCACGGACGATCGGCGCGAGCTCAGCGCCGATCACGTCGGCCGGCCGCTTGTTCCCCTTCACCTCGAAACCGTGCGTGCCGCCCTCCACCCAGTGCACCCGCGCGTCCGCGCAGGCGGCCACTGCTTCCTCCAGCTGGGAATGCGGATCGACGAACGGGTCGCGCGTGCCGGAGACAAAAAGCTGCGGCTGCGAGATCTTCGGGAGGTGCTCCGCTCGCGGAGCCTCAGGCTTACCCGGTGCGTGCAGCGGATACCCCAGGTACACCAGCCCGGCGGTGGGGAGTCCGTCAGCGACGGCCATCGACGCCATCCGGCCGCCATAGGAGCGCCCGGCGAACCAGACGGGACCGGGGAGGTCGGATCGCGAGCGGACGTGCGACGCCACCGCAGTCCACGTGGCCAGGGCGTGTGCCGCCGGGCCGGGCATGCGCCTGCCCGCCTCGACATACGGGAAGTTGAACCGCACGGTGGCGATGCCGCTGTCCCGCAGGGCCGTCGACAGCCCTACGAGGAAGCCGTGGTCCATCGTCGAGCCCGCCCCGTGGGCGAGGATCAGTGTGGCACGGGCGTCGGCCACCGGCTCGACCGCGACGTGAACCTCCGCCTTCGCGCCGGTGGGCAGCAGAACCGGGATGGTGTCCGCGGCACCCGGTGTCACGGGCGCTCGGTGCTGTCGTGCGTGCCCTGCTCGGCACTGTCCTCCGCAGTCTGCTCGGCACCGTCGTGCGTGACGTGCTCCTCGCTCGCGGTTCCGGCGTCGGCGTCATCCCGCGGTGCGTCGGAGCGCTCAGCGGATGTGGCATCGGCCGTGCGATCGGCCGCTGCGGCGGGAGTCGATGTCGAGTCCACGGGCGCTGCGGTCGCCGGATCCACGCGCACACCGAAGCGCGGCGGTTCCTCCGGATGCGGGGCGGGGCGGGTCGGCGCAGGTGCAGCCGGAGGCTGGGTTGCCGCCGGGGGTGCCGACGGATCGATGCGGACGCCGTAGCGGGGTGGCTCGGTGGACGCCGCCGGGCGGGATGCCGGTGCCGCGGGGGGCTGCGCCGCGGAGTGGGGCGCGGCGGAAGGATCCACCCGCTCGCCGTATCGCGGCGGTTCATTCGACGCAGGAGCGGACGGTCGTGTCTGCGGCCGATGCCCGCCCGGGGCCGTACCGAGCACCTGCCGGGCCTTGTGGATGCTCGTGGGCATCACGGTCACCTCGTAGTGATCGGCCACCACCTGCATGACGCTGGCATAGTCCCGGCGGCGGCGGATGAGCGTGTAGGCGATGATGCTCATCAGCATTCCGAGCGCCACGCCCACCACCATGCAGCCGAGGAACAGCTGCATCAGGTTCTGCTCGGCGCCGAAGGTGAACACCAGGGAGAAGATCAGCCCCAGGAAGATGCCGTTGACGGCGCCCTGACGAGCCGCCGTCGCATAGCCGAGCCTGCCCGTGACCCGCTCGATCGAACGCAGACCGCGTCCCACGATCGCGATCTCCCGCGCCGGGATCTCGGCCTGGATGAGGGCAGACACCGCCTTCTGCGCTCCCGTGTACTCGGGGAACGATCCGACGACCTCGCCGACCTCTGTATTGCCACCCAGGGGGCCCATCATGCTCACTGGTCTGCCTCTCCTCCGTCAGCGTTCCGTAACCGGCTCGCGCCGCCTCCCGGCAGTCGCGCCGTCACCGAACTCGCTCATCATTCTTTCACGCGCTCCTCTCCATCCCCCGGGTGCCCAGCATTCGGCGACTACGCTGAGAGCGTGAGTACTCAGCGGGTTTTCGTCGCGCGCCTGCACGGCTGCACGGTCTTCGACCCCTCCGGCGATCGCCTCGGCAAGGTCCGCGACGTCGTCGTCGTGTACCGAAAATCCGATCCGCCCCGCGTGATCGGACTCGTCTGCGAGATTCCCGGTCGTCGCCAGGTGTTCCTCTCGATCGGTCGCGTCACCTCCATCTCGCAGGGCCAGGTCATCACCACCGGCCTCATGAACGTGCGCCGCTTCGAGCAGCGAGGCGGCGAGGTTCGCGTGCTCGCAGAACTCGTGGGACGACGCGTAGATATGGCTGATGCATCGGGCAGCGCGGTCATCGAGGATGTCGCGATCGAGCGCAACCGCATCGGCGAGTGGGGCGTGACGCAGCTCTTCCTGCGGCGGCCGAAGACCAGCGCATCACCGTTTGCGAAGGGGACCACGACGTTCGCGACCTGGGGCCAGGTGCGCGAGCAGCATCGACCCGGCGAGGCGCAGTCGGCCGAGCAGCTGGTCGCCTCCTACTCCGAACTGAAGCCCGCTGATCTCGCGAATACGCTGCTGGACCTACCCGAGACGCGCATGATCGAGGTGGCGGAAGAGCTGCCGGATGATCGTCTCGCCGATGTCCTCGAAGAGATGCCCGAGGACGAGCAGATGCACATCCTCGAACAGCTCGGTGATGAGCGAGCCGCCGACATCCTCGATCAGATGGAGCCGGACGATGCCGCGGATCTGCTCGCGCAGCTGCCCGAGGGTCGCCTCCAGCATCTCCTGGAGCTCATGGAACCCGAAGAGGCGGAGGATGTCCGGACCCTCCTCCAGTACGGTCCCGACACCGCCGGCGGTCTGATGACCCCCGAGCCGATCATCATGTCGGCGGAGGCGACCGTCGCCGAGGCGCTTGCCCTCATCCGCCGCCACGAACTGCACCCGGCGCTGGCCGCGGCCGTGTTCGTCACCCTGCCGCCCTATGAGACGCCGACCGGACGGCTGCTGGGTGTCGTTCACTTCCAGCGCATGCTGCGCTATCCCCCGCATGAGAGGCTCGGAGCCATCCTGGATGACCTCGAACCCGTCCAGGCGACTGCATCGGCCACCGAGGTTGCCCGCATGCTCGCCTCCTACGACCTCGTCTCCCTCCCCGTGGTCGATGTCGCCCATCGGCTGGTCGGTGTGGTGAGCGTCGACGACGTGCTGGACTACCTGCTGCCCGATGACTGGCGCTCCTACGACGAGGAGGAGGCCACCGGGTCGATTCCCGTGGTGCGCCCCGCCCCGGGACCGAACGCATGATGGCGCGCGACAACGCCCTCGACTCGCCCGCCCGTCGCGGGCGGGCCCAGCCGAAGCAGTCCCGCGACCGTTTCGGCCGCTTCACCGAGTGGATCGCCCGCGCCATGGGAACCCCCACGTTCCTCGCGCTGCTGACGCTGTTCTGTGTCGCATGGATCGCGTGGAACTCCCTCATGCCCGCGGCGGTGCGCTTCGATGAGGTCTCCAACGGATTCACGGCGCTCACCCTGGTGCTGAGTCTGCAGGCGTCCTACGCGGCGCCCCTCATCCTGCTCGCGCAGAACCGGCAGGATGATCGTGACCGCGTGCAGATCGAGCAGGACCGGCAGCGGGCCGAGCGCAACCTCGCCGACACGGAATATCTCGCCCGCGAAGTGGTGGCGCTTCGGATGGCGATGACCGACCTGGTGGAGCAGTCGGTCTCCCGAGACGTCCTGCGGCACGAGTTGCGCGCGCTGCTGAGCGAACTGGACGACCGAGCCGCTGGCGAGCCCGCCTCGGACGTTGCTCACCCGCGAGGTGCCGGGTCGAAGAAGGAGACACGGTGAATCTCGCCGAACAGGTCCGCACGGCCGTCGGCGGGGTCGTGGATCCCGAACTGCGCCGGACGCTCGCCGAGCTCGACATGCTGCGAGAGATCACCGTCACCGATGCGGCCGCCCAGGTGGGGATCGCTCTCACCATCGTCGGCTGCCCTGCGGCCACGCGAATCGAGCGCGAGGTGCGGGAGGCAGCCGCGCGCGTGCCCGGCATCGCCGCGGTGGATGTCGTGGTGGGCGTGATGACGCCCGATGAACGGCGCGCCCTCACAGAGCGGCTCCGTGACGGGCGCCCCGCCCGCACGATGCCGTTCGGTCCGGACTCGCTCACGCGCGTGATCGCCGTCACCAGCGGCAAGGGCGGGGTCGGCAAGTCCACCGTGACCGCGAACCTCGCCGTCGCCCTGGCGCAGCGCGGACTTCGGGTCGGTCTCGTCGACGCCGATGTCCATGGCTTCTCGATCCCGGGCCTGCTCGGGGTGCCCGCCGGGACGACCCCGACGCGCATCGATGAGATGATCCTGCCGCCGGTCGCTCATGACGTGAAGGTGATCTCCATCGGCATGTTCCTTCGCGAGGGCGAGGGCGCGGTGGCCTGGCGTGGTCCGATGCTGCACCGCACGGTTCAGCAATTCCTCACCGATGTGCACTTCGGCGACCTGGACGTCCTTCTGCTGGACATGCCGCCGGGCACCGGCGATATCGCCATCTCCGTGGGACAGCTGCTGCCGGGCGCCGAGGTGCTCGTCGTCACCACGCCTCAGCCGGCGGCGGCGGAGGTGGCGGTACGCTCCGGCACGGTGGCTCGCCAGACCGGGCAGCGCGTGATCGGCGTCGTGGAGACGATGGCACCGATGACTCTTCCCGACGGCCAGGAGTTTGCGATGTTCGGCTCCGGCGGCGGACGGAGCGTCGCTGCGGCGCTGAGCCTGCCGGATCAGCCCGTACCGCTGCTCGCATCCGTGCCGCTGAGCGTCACACTGCGCCAGGGTGGCGACGCCGGAGAGCCGGTGGTCGTCTCCGACCCGGGCGATCCCGCGGCAGCCGCGATCATCGCCCTCGCCGAGCGCGTGGCCACGCTCGGCCGCGATCTCACCAACCGAGCGCTGCCCTTCCGTACCGCGTAGGGGCCGGTTCGCTCAGGTGGCCTCGGCGTCGTACGGCGGGATCTCCCCCGCCGGAAGCCGATTCGCGGTGCGCGGCGTCGATCGTGTGAACAACGCGCTCGCCCCGCTCGATTGGGGACTCGGCGCGGCAGCCGATGCGGTCGCCGTGGCTGCTGCCACGCCGGCGGTCGCCACGGCGGCCGTGGGCGCGGGAGCCATCACGTCATCCAGCAGCGCCTCCCTGATGATGCGCCGCGGATCGTACTGGCGAGGATCGAGCTTGCGCCAGTCGGTCTCGGTGAACTCAGGCCCCATCTCCTCCGCAGCGCGATCCTTCACACCGCGGATCACTTCGCCCGCCTTCTTGATGAGCCGAGCCAGCCCCTCCGCGTACCGCGGGAGCCGCTCGGGACCGACGAGGACCACAGCGATCAGCGCGATCACCAGCAGCTTGTCGGGCCCCGGGATGAAGTTCATGGATTCAGATTACCGGTCGCGCCTCACCCGCAGTCGCGCGCACCACCTCTAGCCTGAATACGGAGGAGTCATGAGCGAGCTGGATGCGATCGCCCGTTTCGCGCGGGAGTCCATCATCGAACCCGACCACATCGCGCGCGCACGCGCCCACGCGCTGGAGGTGGGTGCCGCACCGATCTCTCCCGGTGTCGGATCGCAGGCAGCCGTCATCACGGCGACCACCGCTGCCACCAGCATCATGGAGATCGGCACGGGCGCCGGGGTATCCGGGCTGTGGCTGCTGCATGGAGCACCGAACGCGGTGCTCACCACCATCGACAAGGAGCCCGAGCACCTGGGCGTCGCGCGTCAGTCCTTCCACGAGGCCCGTATTCCCGCCGCGCGCGCACGATTCATCACGGGCCGTGCCCTCGAAGTGCTGCCGCGCATGAATGAGGGGTCTTACGACATCGTGCTCGTCGACGCAGACCCCGAGAACGTCATCGCCTACGTCGAGCACGGCCTCCGCCTCGTCCGCGCCGGCGGAACGGTGCTGATCCCTCGCGTGCTCGGCGGCGGGCGGGTGGCCGATCCCGTACAGCGGGATGAAGTCACCCGCGCATACCGCTCCCTGATCCAGGAGGTTCAGGCCTCCCCCGCCGTCGTCGGTGCGCTCTCCACCGTGGGTGAGGGCTTGCTGCAGCTCACTGTGCTGCCGGAGCGCTGAGTCGGAGAAACAGTGAAGGCGGTCGGGCTGCTGCCCGACCGCCTTCACTGTCTGCGGTGCTTCAGGCGGCGTTGACGACGCCTCCGAGCACGGAATGCAGTTCCTTGGCCTCTTCGTCATTCACGGAGACGACGAGACGGCCTCCCCCTTCGAGCGGAACTCGAACGATGATGAGGCGACCTTCCTTGACCGCTTCCATCGGTCCGTCGCCGGTCCTGGGCTTCATGGCTGCCATGTCGGCTCCCTTTCATCCTGGTCTGGCTATCAGTTTATCGGTTCTGAGGCGTTGTCCAGAAATGCACAGCGATCCGTGACCCTGGAAGACGCCTCAGGGGATCTGGTAGACCGTCGCCGCGAGGGCGTAGACGCTGTAGATCCAGAACCACTGGTAGAGCACGCCGCCGATGAGGATTCCGCCCCGCCACCACGGCGAGCGCGGGATGGCGACAGCACCCACCATCGGCGTGAGAGGCAGCAGGAGGCGCAAGGTGGAGGATTGCGGGAAGAACACCGCCAGCAGGTAGAGGATGTAGCTCGCCGACCACAGCCGCAGTTCGACGCCCATCGCGAGCACGTGCCGTTCCCGAAGCAGCGCCCACGTGATGAGTGCCAGAAGCACCGCGAAGGTGAGCCAGCCGAGGATCACGGGAACCTGCCACAGCCCGAACCACATGTTCAGCGCCGCGCCCCACGCCTCGAAGGGGATGAAAGCGGTCGCCGGCTCGGCGAGCCAGTTGCGTCGCCAGGCGAGCTCCGTGCTGAGATACGCGCCGAGATCACCCGTGACGATTCCCGCGATGATCTGCCAGGAGAAGCCGACGAGCACGGCAAGCGCACCGGTGGCCAGAATGTGGATGATCTGGATGCGCGGGAGCGGGTCTCGATCGCGGCGGAACCAGCGCCAGATGCCGTAGAGCCCGAGCATGAGGGCGAACGGCAGGATGCCGGGACGGGTGAAGCCCATGAGCGGGATCAGAACGTAGAGTTCAGCGAATCGACGACGAAGCACCGCGTTCAGGGCCAGGAGCAGGAACAGCGTGAACATCGCCTCGGCGTAGCCGACGTGAAAGAGCGCTGCGAGCGGACCGTTGGCGAAGAAGACGACGGCCCACATCGAGGCATTGCGGGACAGGCGGTTGCGCATCAGCCGGTAGAGGGCGAAGCACGACAGCAGGCCGCAGACGAGCGAGGTGATGCCGGCGCCCGTCGCCCATGAGCCGAACGGCATGCCGACCAGATTGGCGAGCCAGGGATAGATGGGCATGAATGCCCAGGCGTTCTCCGCGACCGCGCCGGTGTCTGTCAGCGGGAGCGGCGACGGGTACCCCTGGAACGCGATCTGCCAGTACCACTGGCCGTCCCAGCCGGTGATGAAACGCTCGATGCCGAGGCCAGGACCGAACCGGGAACCCGGTGCCGCCAGAGCGGACGCGATGTAGAGGAAAGCGAGGGTGAGG
Source organism: Microbacterium sp. (assembly GCA_031277945.1). GTDB lineage: Bacteria > Actinomycetota > Actinomycetes > Actinomycetales > Microbacteriaceae > Microbacterium. Next base: position 102,690 of record JAITLK010000003.1, read on the forward strand.
ATGCGACCCGCCACGTAGATGCCGGTGATGCGCAGCGCCGTCACGACCCGGGTCGGTGGCGCCGGTCGTGCGGTCGCCTCATCCGTGCGCGTCAGCTCAGCCATGCGCGAAGCCCTGCCTCGACGGCCTCGATCTGAGCCACGGGAACGCGTTCCTGATCGTGATGGGCAAGGCTCGGGTCACCAGGACCGTAGTTGACCGCCGGAACACCCAGCGCCGAGAAGCGGGCCACGTCGGTCCAGCCGTATTTGGGCTTGGGGCGTGCCCCCGTCGCCGCGAGGAACTCCTGTGCGAGAGCGGCGTCGAGGCCGGGACGAGCACCAGCCGACAGATCGACGATCTCGATCTCGAAGCCCGCGAAGACGTTGCGAATGTGAGCGACGGCCTGCTCCGGAGACTTGTCGGGCGCGTAGCGGTAGTTCACCTCCACCTCGCAGAGGTCGGGGATCACGTTGCCGGCCACCCCGCCGCCGATGCGCACAGCGTTCAGACCCTCGCGGTACGCCAGGCCCTCAACCGTCACCTCCTTGGGGCGGTACTCCGCCAGCCGGGCGAGGACCGGTGCCGCAGCGTGGATCGCGTTCTCCCCCACCCAGGCGCGCGCGCTGTGTGCCCGGACCCCGTGGGTGCGCACCACCGCGCGCAGCGTTCCGTTGCACCCGCCCTCGATCTCCCCCGCGGTCGGCTCGCCGAGGATGGCGAAGTCGCCGGCCATCAGGTCGGGGCGGTTGCCGGCGAGACGACCCAGGCCGTTCAGCGAGCTGTCGACCTCTTCGTGGTCGTACCAGATCCAGGTGATGTCCACCGTCGGGGCCACCAGATCGACGGCGAGCTTGAGCTGCACCGCGACGCCCGCCTTCATGTCCACCGTGCCGCGCCCCCATATCACGCTCTCACCGTCGATCTCACGAAGCTCCGTGGGCAGATTGTCGTTGATGGGCACGGTGTCGAGGTGACCCGCGATGATCACGCGACGATCGCGCCCGAGGGATGTGCGGGCAACGACCGTGTCGCCGTCGCGGATGATCTCCAGGTGGTCATACTCCGACAACGCTGCGACGACCGCATCCGCGAGCGCGGCCTCATCGCCGGAGACACTGGGAATATCGCAGATCGCTCGCGTGATGTCGGCAGCGGAGGCGGTGAGATCGAGCAGCGGCATGCCCTCATCGTATCCGGCCGCGCTGAACGCCCCGGTGTCGCGTGACGACACGGGACAGCGCCGTGATCGTCCGGCCCGCTAGCGTGGAGACATGACTGATGCACGATGGGTGAACGCTGACGGGCTCGCGACGATTCGCGATGACGGCACCGTGCTGGACACCTGGTTCCCCGAGATCCGCACCGGCCGCCTGCCGGAGACGACCGACACCACAGCTCTGGAGGTGCACGCCGACGAGGACGAGCTGCGCGGAGTGCGCATCGAGCTCGTCCGAGTGGAAGCCGATCTGGACGCACCGGTCGCCTCCACCCCGGACGCCTATCTGCGTCTGCACGCGCTCAGCCACCTGGTCGTGCGCCCGAACGAGCTGAACCTCGACGGCATCTTCGCGCACCTTCCCAACGTCGCATGGACCTCGGCAGGACCGATGCATCCGGAAGACGTCGCGCGTCTGCGGCCTGCCCTTCAGCGCTCGGGGATCCAGGTGCAGGGCCTCGACAAGTTCCCGCGCCTGACCGACTACGTCCTCCCGGCAGGGGTGCGCATTGCGGACGCCTCCCGTGTCCGGCTCGGCGCTTACCTGTCCTCCGGCACCACGGTGATGCACGAGGGCTTCGTGAACTTCAACGCCGGCACGCTGGGCGCGTCCATGGTCGAGGGACGCATCTCCCAGGGTGTCGTCGTGGGCGACGGCTCCGACATCGGCGGCGGCGCGTCCATCATGGGCACGCTCTCCGGTGGCGGATCCCACCGCGTCTCGATCGGCTCGCGCACGCTGCTCGGCGCGAACGCGGGCATCGGCATCTCGCTCGGCGACGACTGCGTCGTGGAGGCGGGCCTGTACGTCACGGCGGGCTCCAAGATCGTCCTGACCGAGGGCGGGAACTCCACCACGGTCAAGGGATCCGATCTCTCCGGCCGGGATGGACTGCTCTACCGCCGAAACTCCCTGACCGGAGCCATCGAGGCCGTGGCCCGCGCCGGTGTCGGTGTGACGCTCAACGAGGCCTTGCACGCCTGATCCTGCACATGACGGAGGGGCTGGACCATCGTGGTCCAGCCCCTCCGTCATGTGGTTCCTGGTTCAGGCTCCGGGGTAGCGACGCTCGGGAGCACCCGTGTACAGCTGCTGCGGGCGACCGATCTTCGTCTGCGGGTCCAGGTTCATCTCGCGCCAGTGCGCGAGCCATCCCGGGAGGCGTCCGATGGCGAAGAGGACCGTGAACATCCGCGTGGGGAAGCCCATCGCCTTGTAGATCACGCCGGTGTAGAAGTCGACGTTGGGGTAGAGACGACGCGCCTGGAAGTACTCGTCGTTGAGCGCGATCTCCTCGAGCTCCTTGGCAAGATCCAGCAGCGGGTCGCTGACACCGAGCTCGGCGAGCACCTCATCCGCGGACTGCTTGACCAGCTTGGCGCGCGGGTCGTAGTTCTTGTAGACACGGTGTCCGAAGCCCATGAGCTTGACACCGTCCTCCTTGTTCTTCACGCGCTCGACGAATCGCTTGACCGTCTCGCCCGAGTCGCGGATCTCCCCGAGCATCTTCAGCACGGCTTCGTTGGCACCGCCGTGCAGCGGCCCCGAGAGGGCGTGGATGCCCGCCGACACCGACGCGTACTGGTTGGCACCGGTGGAGCCCACCAGGCGCACCGTGGAGGTGGACGCGTTCTGCTCGTGGTCCTCGTGCAGGATGAGCAACCGCTCCAGCGCGCGGCTCATCACGGGGTTGACCTCGTAGGGCTCGCTCATGACGCCGAAGTTCAGGCGCAGGAAGTTGTCGACGAAGCTCAGCGAGTTGTCCGGATACAGGAATGCCTGGCCGATGCTCTTCTTGTGCGAATACGCGGCCAGCACCGGGAGCTTGGCCAGCATGCGAATGGTGTTCAGCTCGACGTGCTCGGGGTTGTGCGGGTCGTACTGGCCCTCGTAGTAGGTCGACAGCGCGGTGATGGCCGACGACAGCGAGGCCATCGGGTGCGCGGTGTGCGGGAGGGCGTTGAAGAAGTGCTTGAGGTCCTCGTGGATGAGGGTGTGACGACGGATCTTCTCGTCGAACGCGCCCAGCTCGTCGGCGGTGGGAAGCTCGCCGTACAGCAGCAGCCACGCCACCTCCAGGAACGAGCTGTGCTCGGCGAGGTCCTCGATCGGATACCCGCGATAGCGCAGGATTCCCTGGTCGCCGTCGATGTAGGTGATGGCGGACTTGGTGGCCGCAGTGTTGACGAAGCCGTAATCGAGGGCGGTGTAGCCCGTCTGCTTCGTGAGGGTGGCGAAGTCGATGCTCGATGCTCCGTCGACCGCTGCCACCGTGGGCAGTTCAGCCGTGGTGTCACCGATCGTCAGCGTCGCCTTCTCAGGCTGTGCTCCCGCGTTGTTCACGGCGCCTCCTTGCGATTTCTGGTCGTCGGGGGTCTGACACGGACCTGTCGTGAGAGATCCGTGCGGCGGCGCGCGTGAGCACGCCCGGTCCTTACAGCCTAGTCGTCCGCGCGACCTACTGATGCACCCGCCAAAGGATGCGGCACCTCGCTGGAGGTTCTCTACGAAGACGCGCGGAGGCGCTCGGCGGCGGCAGCGATTCGCTCGTCCGAGGCCGTCAGCGAGAGGCGCACATGCTGCGGGAAGAACGGTCCATAGAAGACGCCGGGCCCGGCCAGGATGCCCAGATCCGCGAGCCGCTCCATGCTCGCCCAGGCGTCACGCCCCTCCGTGGCCCACAGATACAGCCCAGCCTCACTGCGATCGACACGGAAGCCGGCGGACTCGAGCGCGGGCTTGAGGAGTTCGCGGCGCTGCCGGTATCGCTCCTTCTGCTGCACGACGTGCTCGTCATCACCGAGCGCGACCGTCATCGCCTGCTGCACGGGTGCCGGGAGCATGAGGCCGAGATGCTTGCGAGCCGTCGTGAGCCGCGCGATGAGGTCGCGATCTCCGGCGAGGAAGGCTGCGCGGTAGCCGGCCAGGTTGGACTGCTTGCTCAGGGAGTACACCGCGAGCACGCCGGTGTCGTCACCGTCGATGACACGCGGGTCCAGGATCGACGGGATCGGCTCCCGGTCCCAGGGCGACTCCCAGCCGAGTTCCGCGTAGCACTCGTCTCCCGCGATGACGGCGCCCAGCTCACGCGCGCGCTCGACGGCGGCACGCAGCTCGGCCACACCAAGGACGCGGCCGTCGGGATTGCCCGGGGAGTTCAGCCAGACGAGTTTCGTTCCGATCGGCCATGCGGCCGGATCATCCTCCGCAACGGCGGTGGCACCCGCGACGATGGCGCCGACTTCGTACGTCGGATAGGCGGCTCGCGGGTGGATGACGATGTCACCCGCTCCGAGGCCGAGAAGTGTCGGCAGCAAAGCCACGAGCTCCTTCGAGCCCACCGTGGGCAGCACCTGGTCAGGCGTCAGCGATGCGACCCCGCGACGGCGTCCGAACCACTCGGCGATAGCCGTGCGAAGGGCCGGCGTTCCCACGGTCTGGGGATAGGAGTGCGCCTCCGTCGCCGCGGCGAGCGCCTCTCGGATGATCCGCGGCGTCTCATCGACCGGCGAGCCGATCGACAGGTCCACCAGTCCCCCGAGATGCTGCGACGCGCGCTCACGAAGGGGAGCGACCGCATCCCACGGGTAGTCCGCGAGATCGCGGACGCTCACGCCTCGCCCTGGGGAGGCAGGGCGGAGATGACCGGGTGGTCCTTCGGGATCACACCCACCTTGGCAGCTCCACCGGGAGATCCGATCCCGTCGAAGAACTCCACGTTGGCCTTGTAGTACTCGGACCACTCGTCCGGAAGATCGTCCTCGTAGTAGATCGCCTCCACAGGGCACACCGGCTCGCAGGCACCGCAATCCACGCACTCGTCGGGGTGGATGTAGAGGGAGCGTTCGCCCTCGTAGATGCAGTCCACCGGGCATTCGTCGATGCAGGCGCGATCCTTGACATCGACGCAGGGAAGAGCGATCACATACGTCACTCCCCCAGTCTACGTCCCTCCTCCCCAGGCGGCCGTGCATGCGGCCCCGTGGCGAGAGCCGCGACGTCAGCGGGAGGGTGTCCGCTCCCCCGCCGGCGCCGACGCCGGGCGGACACGGCGCAGGTCCGGCCACGCCGCGACGATGAGGATGATGACCCCGACGCCGATCAGCCAGACCTGAGACAGCCCCGTATCGGGGACCACGACGGAGCCTCCCGGGCCGCGCATCGAGAAGACGAACACGGCGAGGTACATCCCCACGCCGCCCGCGATCGCGGCCCACCGGTCCTCCGCCAGAATGCGCAGCGAGACGAGGATGGCCAGACACCCGACGAACGCCAGGATCAGGCCGAGGTGCAACAGGTCGGCACCGGCCGAGAACCCGATCGTTCCGGCCGTGCCGAAGACGGCTCCGATGATGAAGCTCATCACGAAGGTGGCGATACGCGAGAGGGACACGGGGTGATGCTACCGTCCGGTCCTGAGCGCGTCCCACATCAGCTCGCCCACCCCCACAATCGCAGCAGCGCCGCTGTCACAGCGCCCGCAATCACCACCACCACGAACGGTGCGCGCAGGGCCAGCAGCACTCCGGCGATTCCGACAGCGGCCAGACGCGCGTCGATGTGCAGGGACTGGCCCGGGCCGTGGAGCGCGAGATAGGCGACGAGCGCGGCGAGCAGCGCGACGGTGGTGAGATCCATGGTGCGCGCGGGAGTGGGCTTCTCCAGCCAGTGAGGAGGGATCGCGTATCCGAGGATCTTGGCGGCGACGCAGAGGATCGACGCGAGCAGGATCGCCTGCCAGAGGGTCATCGCGCCACCGCCTTCGCATCGCCGCCGGGAAAGAGATTGAATACGCCGACGATCACCGCGACGATGGCAGCGAGCAGCACCTGCATCCCAGGCATCACGTACGGCGTCGCCACGGTGGCCACGACAGCTGCGCCGACCCCCACCGCGATGGCCTGCCGGGAGCGCAGCCGCGGCCACAGGAGCGCAAGGAACGCGCAGGCGGCAGCGGCGTCGAGACCGTAGACGCGCACGTCGCCGATCAGGTTTCCCACGAGTGCGCCCGCAAGGGTCGCCACGTTCCAGCCGATGAAGATCGCGATACCCGTGGCCCAGAATCCCACCCGCTGTGCGCGCGGCTCCTCCTGCGTGACCGCCACCGCGATGCTCTCGTCGATGGTGAGCTGGGCGGCGCCGAGTCGGCGCAGCACTCCCCGGCCGATGATCGAGGAGAGGCGCATCGCGTAGACGGTGTTACGCAGGCCGAGCAGCAGCGCAGCGATCACCCCCGCGGGGGCCGCAGCGACGCCACCGGACGCGATGATCCCGACGAACGCGAACTGGGACCCGCCCGTGAACATCACGAGGCTGAGCACGCATGCCTGCCAGACGTCGAGGCCCGCCGCCACCGCCAGGGCGCCGAACGTGATCCCGTCGAGGCTCACGGCGAGCGCCACGGCCATCCCCTGGCGCACCGCTGACCGCTCCGCCTGATCCATGCGCGCCTCGCTCTCATCGTTCAGTCAACCGAACGTTCGATTGCAATTCTGAACGACGAGGTTCGTTCAGTCAAACGAAAGGACGTTTGTCATACTGAACGGATGGATGAACTCCGGTCACGAATCGCGCAGGCCCTGCGCCGCGAACGCGAACGATGCGGCTTCTCCGCCGCCGAGCTCGCACGGCGGGCCGGTGTCTCCAAAGCCACCGTCTCGCAGCTGGAGAACGCAGCGACGACGCCGAACGTCGAGACCCTGTGGGCCCTCGGGGATGCCCTGGGGGTGCCGTTCGCCGAGCTCGTGGCCGAACCCGTCGCCGGCCCCACCCTGCTGCGAGTCACGGAGCTGCGCGGCGTCCCCGCGGCCGCTGCCGCATACAGCGCGACGCTGCTGTCGACTGCTCCCCCGAACTCCCGCCGCGACATCTATCTCCTGCAGGCAGAGCCCGGCGGCACTCGCGATTCGCAGCCTCACCTCAGCGGTACCACGGAGCATGTGGTACTGATCTCCGGTCGGGCCGACGTCGGCCCCCGCGACGCCCCCGTCACGATGAATCCCGGCGACTACCTCACCTACGCGGGCGACGCTCCCCACGTCTTCACGGCGCTGGAGCCCGGCACGATGGCCGTTCTCATCAGCGAGCTGCGCTGACGGCCCGCACTCCGACACGACGAAGCCCCGCGGTGGCATGCACCGCGGGGCTTCGCTCGGTCAGTCTCAGGCGTTCGCGTCCTGCTTCTTGAGGCGTGCGGTGGCCCGAGCACGCTCGGTGGCGTCCAGGTTCACCTTGCGGATACGCACCTTCTCGGGCGTGACCTCGACGCACTCATCCTCGCGGGCGAACTCCAGGCTCTCCTCGAGCGACAGCACGCGCGGCGGGGTCATCGACTCGAACGTGTCGGCCGTGGAGGAGCGCATGTTGGTGAGCTTCTTCTCCTTGGTGATGTTGACGTCCATGTCGTCGCTGCGCGAGTTCTCGCCGATGACCATGCCCTCGTACACCTCGTCCTGCGGCTGCACGAAGAAGCTCATGCGCTCCTGCAGGGCGATGATGGCGAACGGGGTGACGACACCGGAGCGGTCGGCCACGATGGAGCCGTTCTGACGCGTGACGATCTGGCCGGCCCAGGGCTCGTAGCCGTGGGAGATGGCGTTCGCGATGCCGGTGCCGCGCGTGGTGGTCATGAACTCGGTGCGGAAGCCGATCAGCCCGCGCGACGGGACGACGAACTCCATACGCACCCAGCCGGTGCCGTGGTTCGTCATGCCCTCCATGCGGCCCTTGCGAGCGGCCAGCAGCTGCGTGATGGCACCGAGGTATTCCTCGGGGGCATCGACGGTGAGGTGCTCGAAGGGCTCGTGTACCTTGCCATCGATCTTCTTCGTGACCACCTGCGGCTTGCCGACGGTGAGCTCGAAGCCCTCACGACGCATGTTCTCGACCAGGATGGCGAGCGCGAGCTCACCACGACCCTGGACCTCCCAGGCGTCCGGGCGGCCGATGTCCTCGACGCGCAGCGACACGTTACCGATGAGCTCGCGGTCCAGGCGGTCCTTCACCATGCGAGCCGTGAGCTTGTGACCCTTCACCTTGCCCACCAGAGGCGAGGTGTTGGTGCCGATGGTCATCGAGATGGCCGGGTCGTCGACGTGGATCATCGGCAGCGGCCGGACGTCCTCGGGGTCGGCGATGGTCTCACCGATGGTGATGTCCTCGAATCCGGCGATGGCGACGATGTCACCGGGGCCGGCCTCCTCGGCGGGGTAACGCTCCAGTGCGCGGGTCTTGAGCAGCTCGGTGATGCGGGCGTTGCTCGTGGAGCCGTCGGCACGGACCCACGCGACCGTCTGGCCCTTCTTCAGGGTGCCGTTGAACACGCGCAGCAGCGCGAGACGACCGAGGAACGGGCTGGAGTCCAGGTTGGTGACCCAGGCCTGCAGCGGAGCCTCATCGTCGTACGCCGGAGCGGGGATGTGCTGGAGGATCGCCTCGAACAGCGGCTCCAGGTCATCGTTGTCGGGCAGCTCGCCGTCGGCCGGGCGGTTGCGCGAGGCGGCACCGGCGCGGCCGGATGCGTAGACCACGGGAACATCGAGCAGCGCATCCACGTCGAGGTCGGGCACGTCGTCGACCAGGTCGGACGCCAGTCCCAGCAGCAGGTCCTGCGCCTCGGCTTCGACGGCCTCGATCCGGGCGTCGGGGCGATCGGTCTTGTTGACCGCGAGGATCACGGGCAGCTTCGCCTCGAGCGCCTTGCGCAGGACGAAGCGCGTCTGCGGCAGCGGGCCCTCGGAGGAGTCGACGAGCAGCACGACGCCGTCCACCATCGACAGACCGCGCTCCACCTCGCCACCGAAGTCGGCGTGGCCCGGGGTGTCGATCACGTTGATCGTCACCGGGACGTCGCTGTGCTTGCCGTTGTACGTGATCGCGGTGTTCTTCGCGAGAATGGTGATGCCCTTCTCGCGCTCGAGGTCGTTCGAGTCCATCGCGCGCTCCTCGACGTGAGCGTGCTCGCCGAACGAGCCGGTCTGGCGCAGCATGGCGTCGACGAGGGTCGTCTTGCCGTGATCGACGTGAGCGACGATCGCGACATTACGGAGGTCAGAGCGGAGGGCGTGCGCCATGAAGGGAAATCCTTGTAGATCTGGGAACACCGAAGAGAATCGGCCCCGGAATTCTACAGCACGCCAGGTGAACGAAAGCTGTGCACCCCCCTGCCGCCCGGCGGAGGTCTGTGATCGAATGGATGTCGGTCGGAGCACACCCGAGGGGCCCTGTGCGCCGACCGCCGCATGATCTCGCCGTGATGTACTGAGCACAGGAATAGGCGAACACCCCGTGGCGATATTTCGACACATCGGTAACCGAGGGGTATCGTGCAGAAGTTCACATGAACCTCATGTGGAGCTGTCAAATGTGGAGGACGGGTTCGATGTACCGATGCAAATCTGGAGGTAGGCCTTCGTGCTGAGGTATCTCGTCCGCCGGACGCTGGGATGGCTCGCGATGATCTTCGTCGCCACCAACCTCACCTATTTCCTGGCGTCGCTGTTCCTGAACCCGCGGTCCAACTACACGGGACGAAACCCTCCCGTACCCGAGGCCATCGCGGACGCCGCCCTCTCCCAGTACGGGCTGAACGACAAGGTCCCCCTGCTGGAGCGCTGGTGGGGCTGGCTCACCTCGGTGGTGACTCGCTGGGACTGGGGCAAGAGCCCCGTCGGTGAGAGCGTCAATGAGCAGGTCGCGTTCCGTATCTGGAACTCCGCCGAGCTCCTCCTGGGCGCCACGATCCTGATGACGATCATCGGTATCGCACTGGCCGTCTGGACGGCCTCGAAGCAGTACAGTGCCACCGACCGCGTGGTGCAGTTCATCTCCACCATCACGATGAACCTCCCCGTCATCGTCGCCGGTCTCGGCATCGTGATCATGGCCATCGCGTTCAACAACGCGGTCGGCACCCGCGTCTTCTACGTCACCGGCGCACGCAGCGACGGCGTCGAGGGATTCTGGCCCGTCATCGTCGACACGCTCCAGCACCTCACCCTTCCGACCATCGTCCTCGTCGTCACCGGCTACGCCGGCACCTACTTCCTTCAGCGCTCGCTGCTGCTGGACAACATCGGCGCCGACTACGTCCGCACGGCCCGCGCGAAGGGCCTCACCCGCTCACAGGCCGTGCGAAAGCATGCGCTGCGCACCTCGCTGATCCCTGTCGTCACCTCGATCGCGTTCTCGATCCCCGGAATGTTCACCGGCGCGATCCTGACGGAGAGCGTGTTCCAGTGGGAGGGCATGGGCCGGTACTTCATCACGACCATCGCCAAGAACGACATCCACGGCGTCGTCGCCATTGCGGCCTTCAGCGCTGTCATGACCGCCATTGGAGCGCTGCTCGCCGACATTGCCGTTGTAGCGCTCGACCCGAGAGTGAGGGTGAGCTGATGAGCATTCCCGACCAGCCCACAGAAGCCCGCGTGAACGCCGAGGTCACCTATGACGAGGCGGTTCGCGACGTCAGCGGCGCCGATGCCCTGACCGCAGCCGTCGTCACCGCGCCGCGCGGGAAATCGCGTGGCACGCTCCGTCTGTATGTGCGCCGGTTCTGGCGGAACAAGACCGCTGTCGCCGGCCTGGTCATCTTCGCCCTGCTGGTGTTGTTCGCCACGCTCGGCGAGCTGATCGCACCGTTCAACTTCCTCGACACGGACTTCCTCAGCCTCTCCACTCCCCCCGGGGAGAACGGCCACTGGTGGGGGACCAACAGCGCGGGCAACGACATGTTCGCCGCCACCGCGCACGGCCTCAAGCAGTCGATGATGATCGCCCTCATCGTGTCGGTGGGAAGCACCGTCATCGCGGCGGTCCTGGGCGCATCGGCCGCGTACTTCCGTGGCACGTACGAGCGCCTCGTGCTCTTCGTCATCCACTTCCTGATGATCGTGCCGACCTTCCTCATCCTCGCGATGATCTCCAACAAGGCCGGTGGCAACTGGCTGGTCATCGCGATCGTCATGACGGCGATCAGCTGGTTCTTCACCGCACGTACGGTGTGGGCCATCGCGCTGTCGGTCCGCGAGCAGGACTACGTCACCGCGGCGCGCTACATGGGAGTCCCCGGCTTCAAGATCGTGCTCCGCCACATCGTGCCCAACATCGGCTCGCTGCTCATCATCCAGTTCACGCTCGGCCTCGTCGGCGCGGTCATGGCTGAGACCGGCCTCTCCTTCATCGGCTTCGGCGTGAAGTCCCCGGACGTGTCACTCGGCTCCCTGATCGGCTCCGGCTCCAACCAGGTCACCAGCGCACCGTGGCTGTTCTACTTCCCCGCAGCCATCCTGACGCTGCTGACCGTGTCGATGGCCTTCATCTCCGACGGTCTGCGTGACGCGCTGGATCCCAACTCGAACTCTGGAGGAACCGCGTGAGCGCTCCGCTGCTCTCCGTCCGCGACCTCGCCGTCAGCTTCCCCTCCGAAGCGGGCGTCGTCAACGCCGTTCGCGGCGTCTCCTTCGACCTGCACCCCGGAAAGACGCTCGCGATCGTGGGCGAGTCCGGCTCGGGCAAGTCCGTCACGTCGCTGGCCGTCATGGGTCTGCACGGCAAGTCGGCCAACATCACCGGCTCGATCCAGTACGAGGGTCGCGAGCTGCTGGGACTCAGCGACGCTCAGATGTCGCGCGTTCGCGGCAAAGACATCTCGATGATCTTCCAGGACCCGCTGTCATCACTGACTCCGGTGTTCACGATCGGCGACCAGCTGATCGAGGCGCTGCAGGCGCACGACAAGAAGATCTCCGCCAAGGCCGCCTTCGACCGGGCCGTGGAGCTGCTCCGCATCGTGGGTATCCCCCGCCCGCAGGAGCGCATGCGCGCATTCCCCCACGAGTTCTCCGGCGGTATGCGCCAGCGCGTGGTCATCGCCATCGCCATGGCCAATAACCCGCGCGTCATCATCGCCGACGAGCCGACCACGGCTCTGGACGTCACCATCCAGGCACAGATCCTGGACGTCCTCGATCGTGCCCAGGAGGAGACCGGCGCCGGCGTTCTGCTCATCACGCACGATATGGGCGTGGTCGCCCACAGCGCCGATGATGTGCTGGTGATGTACGCAGGCAAGCCGGTGGAACAGGCTCCCGTCGACGAGCTTTTCCAGAACACCCGCATGCCGTACTCCATCGGTCTGCTGGCGGCCATCCCGCGCGTGGACCAGCGAGCCAAGGCGCCGCTCGTCCCGATCCCGGGCAACCCGCCGATCCTGATCAACCTCCCCGACGCGTGCCCGTTCGCCGCCCGGTGCCCTATCGCCACCGAGGCCTGCCGCACCACGGAGCCGCCGCTCGTCGCGGTGGACGGCGATCCCGATCACCGCGCGGCGTGCATTCGTCTCGACCGCACGGCTCAGGGCGACGTGTACCCGGTCCCGGAGATCCCGGAGGCGCCACTGCAGCGTGTGCCCCGCGAGGAGCGCGAGATCGTGCTGGAGGTCACCGACCTCAGCCGCGAGTTCCCCATGACCAAGGGTGCCCTCGTCAAGCGCCGCGTCGGCACGGTTCACGCGGTCGACGGCGTCAGCTTCGACATCCGTGAGGGTGAGACCCTGGCGATCGTCGGCGAGTCCGGTTCGGGCAAGTCCACGACCCTGCTGGAGATCATGGACATGAAGCCGCAGTCGGGCACCGTCGTGCTCGCCGGCACAGATGTCTCCACCGTGCGTGGCGGCCAAGCAGAGCGTCAGCTGCGCCGCAACGCCCAGATCGTCTTCCAGGACCCGATGGGCGCGCTGGACCCGCGTATGACGGTGGGCGACATCCTCGCCGAGCCGCTGCGCTCCATGGGCTATGAGGGTGACGTCCAGGAACGCGTCACCGAGCTGATGGACCTGGTCGGGCTGAACCAGGCCCACATCGAGCGGTTCGCATCGGCGTTCTCCGGCGGTCAGCGCCAGCGCATCGGCATCGCGCGGGCGTTGGCCACCAACCCGCGCCTCGTCGTGCTCGACGAGCCGGTCTCCGCCCTCGACGTTTCCATCCAGGCAGGCGTCATCAACCTGCTCGAGGAGCTCAAGGCGAAGCTCAACCTCTCTTACCTGTTCGTCGCGCACGACCTCTCCGTGGTCCGTCACATCGCCGACCGCGTGGGTGTGATGTACCTCGGGCGCTTCGTCGAGTTCGGCGACGTGGACGCCCTGTTCGAGAATCCGCGCCACCCCTACACCAAGGCTCTCCTGTCCGCGATCCCCGTTCCCGACCCCGTGGTCGAACGAAGCCGCGATCGCATCGTCCTGACCGGCGACCTGCCGAGCCCGGCCGATCGCCCCGCCGGCTGCCCGTTCGTCACCCGGTGCCCGCTCTACCAAAGCCTGACAAGCGAATCCGACAGAAACCGTTGTGAAACCGTGCCCCCCGCGCTCTTGCTGCACGGTCCCGATCACAGCGATGCTTGTCACTTCAGCTCCTCATCCACCACAGCGGAGGTCGCCTGACCCCCGTTTCCGGGTGAAGAGAACGAGGTATCTCTCGTGAAAAACACACAGTCCCGGCCGCGAACCCGTGGCCAAGGAGGTTCACACATGTCCATTGCATCCAAGCGGCGCTACGTCGTCGCAGCCGCTGCAATCGTTGCCGGAGCACTGATGCTGTCCGGTTGCGGCAGCTCCAACGATGGTGGCGGCAACGCGTCCGAGAAGCCCAGCGACGGCAGCACCAGCTCCGCGCTCGAGGGTCTCAACCTGCAGTCGCGCGACAACATCAAGGAGGGCGGCTCCCTGACGACGGGAACCGTCGAGATCTCGGCGCAGTTCAACACCTTCCACGGTGATGGAACGAAGTACACGCTCGACTTCTGGCGCTGGTACAACCCGCAGCTGGCCCTGTACGACGCAGACGGCACCTACCACTTCAACACCGACTTCCTCACGGATGTCAAGCAGGAAGTGAAGGACGGCAACACGGTTGTCACCTACACGATCAACCCGAAGGCCCAGTACAACGACGGCACGCCCATCGACTGGAAGTCCTTCGAGGCCACCTGGAAGTCGAACAACGGCTCCGACGAGAACTTCGTCTCCAGCAACACCGACGGCTACAGCAAGATCACCTCGGTCACGATGGGCGCCGACGAGCGTCAGGCTGTCGTCACCTACGACGGCATCTACGCCTGGGTGAACGCTCTCTTCGAGAACATCATCAACCCCGAGGCCGCCAAGGACGCTGAGACGTACAACACGGCGTACATCGAGAACCCGCACCCCGAGTGGGGCGCAGGTCCGTACACGGTCGACAAGTACGACAAGAACAACGGCACCATCTCCTTCAAGCGCAACGACGCCTGGTGGGGCGACAAGGGCATGCTCGACACGCGCACGTTCCGCGCCCTCGAGGACAGCGCCGAGATCAACGCGTTCAAGAACGGCGAGCTCGACGCTGCCGGTGTGGGCAACAAGGACCGCCTCGCGCAGGTCAAGGACATGGACGGCATCGAGATCCGCGAGGCGGGCACCCCGTCCAACTCGCTGATGATGCTGAACTCGGCCGACCCGGTGCTCGGTGACCTCGAGGTCCGCACGGCGATCATGAAGGGCATCGACCGTTCGGTCATCGCCAAGATCCGCTTCCAGGGTATGGACTACACCGAGCCGCTGCCCGGCTCGTTCGCGCAGTACTCCTTCCAGCCGGACTACACCGACAACTTCGCGGAGTCGGGTCTGGACTACGACAAGGAAGCCGCGGCGAAGATCCTGGACGACGCCGGCTGGAAGGCCGGTTCGGACGGTATCCGCGAGAAGGACGGCAAGAAGCTGTCGTTCGTCTTCACCACGCTCGGCGACAACGAGATCTCCGCATCGCAGGCCAAGGCCATCAACTCGATGCTCAAGGAGATCGGCGTGGACGCGGCGATCAACAACCGCCCTTCCTCCGACTTCTCGGACGTGTACACCAACCGCGAGTTCGGTATGTTCCTCATGGGCTTCAGCTCCTCCAACCCGTACGGCTTCGGCGACTTCTGCCAGGTCTACTGCTCGGACAGCCAGCTGAACCTGTCGGGCACCGGCACCCCGGAGATCGACGAGAAGGTCAAGGAGGTCGGCGCGATCGCTGACCCCGACGAGCAGATCAAGGCCGGTAACAAGCTCGAGGCCGAGATCTTCAAGGAGACCGCCGGCATCATGCCGCTGTACAACGGTCCCACCATGGTCGCCATGAAGAAGGGCCTCGCCAACTACGGCGCCGGTCAGTTCTACGTCGGCAAGGTGCAGGACATCGGATGGCAGAAGTAATCACCCCACGGTGATCACACTGCGCTGATACAGCAGCACGGGCCCGGGAGCATCTGCTCCCGGGCCCGTGCTTTTTCGCTGCGGCGCACTCAGCTCTGCATGAGCGCGACGATTGCCCACACGACGAGGACCACGAAGCTTCCGACCAGGAACCAGTCCCACGTGTGAGTCACGGTGCCCTGCGCCTCCGCACGATGACGGGAGGCGCTCCATCGGCCACGCAGGCCCTGCAGGGTGGCTTCCGCAGCGTCCGCGCGGCTCTGACCGAGCTTCGTCACCTGCTGTCCGCGACGAGCGAGAGCCGGTCCGCCCATGCAGGTCACCGGCTTGTCGTCTCGCAGCTGAAGCACCAGCTGGTAGCGCAGGTCGATGTCGGTGACACTCCCCCACGGAATGTGGTGGCGTCGCAGCAGGTTCTGCACGTCAACCGCGTCGTCGTCCGTGGCGATGGTGGATGCGGCCATGCCGACGTACACCGCCCAGATCACCAGCAGCACCCATGGCGCCCAGAGCATCGTCTGCGCCCACCCGGCACGCAGGACGGCGTCGCCGAGCAGGAAGAGGCCGAGGGCGGCGGCGATCGCGGTGGCGATGTAGCCGGACATCGAGCGCATGACATGACGATTCGGACGTGCTGTGTTCACCTCAGCAGATTACCGGTCGCGGGTGCGAGAGCTGTGAGACGACGAAGGGCGCCCCGCTGTGCGGGACGCCCTTCGGTCGTACGAGTCAGCTGATGCCGAGCTCGATGTCGGCGCCGGGGATCGCAGCCAGGAGGCGCTGTGTGTACTCCTGCTGCGGGTTGGCGAAGATCTCGTCCACCGTCCCCTGCTCGACGGCCACGCCCTTCTCCATCACGCAGACGAGGTCGGCGGCGACGCGCACCACGGCCAGGTCGTGTGTGATGAAGAGATAGGTCAGGCCCAGCTCGTCCTGCAACTGTGCGAGCAGCTGCAGGATCTGGTCCTGTACCAGCACGTCGAGCGCGGAGACCGCCTCGTCCAGCACGACGATGTCGGGCTTCAGAGCGAGCGCGCGAGCGATCGCCACGCGCTGGCGCTGACCGCCGGACAGCTCGTTCGGGTAGCGCTCGGCCAGCCGCTGCGGCAGGGCCACCTGATCGAGCAGCTCGCGCACGCGCGCGTCACGCTCCGCCGACGTTCCCACGTGGTGGATGCGCATCGGCTCCTCGATCAGCGATCCGATGCTGCGAAGCGGATCCAGCGAGCTGTACGGGTCCTGGAACACGGGCTGCATGCGTCGCCGCAGCGCCAGAGTGCCGGCACGATCCAGCTTCGAGACATCCTTGCCGTCGACCTCGATGACACCGGCGGTGGGATCCTCCAGCTTGAGCACCATCTTCGCGACCGTGGATTTGCCCGAACCGGACTCGCCCACCAGCGCCAGCGTCTTGCCTCGCGGGATACCGAAGGAGACGTTGTCGACGGCACGGAACGGCACACTGCCGAAGGCGCCCTGACGAATGCGATAGTCCTTCGTCAGGCCCTCCACGCGCACCGTGGGGGTGTCGAACATGCCCGTGACGGGGCGGGGCTCCTCACCCGACTCGCGCACCGCGATCTCGATCCGCTTGGACGCCAGCGAGGGCGCAGCCGCGACGAGACGCTGGGTGTACGGGTGACGCGGGTGCTGCAGGATCTCGCGGCTGGGACCGGACTCGACAATGCTGCCCTGGTTCATCACGATGATCTTCTCGGCGCGCTCGGCAGCCAGACCCAGATCGTGAGTGATGAGCAGCACCGAGGTGCCCTTCTCCCGGGTGAGGGACGCCATGTGATCGAGGATCACACGCTGCACCGTCACGTCGAGCGCGGACGTCGGCTCATCGGCGATGAGCAGGCGCGGGTCAGCGGCGAGGCCGATTCCGATCAGCGCACGCTGGCGCATGCCACCGGAGAACTGATGCGGGAACTGGCCCAGACGACGCTCCGCGTCGGCGAGACCGGCCTGCTTCAGCACCTCGATCGTGCGTGCCTTCACCTGCGCGCGGCTCAACCGGCCGTCACTGTTGGCCCGGACAGCCTCAGCCACCTGGAAGCCGATGCTCCACACCGGGTTGAGGTTGGACATCGGGTCCTGCGGGACGTATCCGATCTCCCGTCCGCGCAGCGCCTCCATCTGCGGACGAGTGAGCGTGGTGAGCTCCCGTCCGTCCAGCGAGATGGAGCCGCCGGTGACGCGGCCGGTGCCGGGCAGCAGATTGATGATCGCCGAGGCGGTCGTCGACTTGCCCGAGCCCGACTCTCCCACGATGGCGACGGTCTCGCCGGGGAAGATGTCGAAGCTGACACCGTGCACGACCTCGCGCGTGGCCTTCTTCGTTCCGAACGTGATCTTCAGATCACGCACCGACAGCAGCGGGGTGTTGCTCACCGAGCTGATTCCTTCCGTCGCGGTCATCGCTGGGCCCTCGCCCTCGGGTCGAGGGCATCGCGGATCAGCTCACCGAGCATGATGAATGCGAGCACCGTCACCGTCAGCGCAATGGACGGGTAGATCAGCGCCATCGGCGCCACCTTGATGCTCGCCTGCGCCTGGCTGATGTCCAGGCCCCAGCTCATGGTCTCCGATCCGAGGCCGAGGCCCAGGAACGACAGCGTGGCCTCGGCGACGATGGCGCTGGCCAGGCTGATCGTGGTCACCACGATCAGCGGTGCGATGGCGTTCGGGATCACGTGCGAGAGCATCGTGCGGAACCGGGACATTCCCAGCGCCGTCGATGCCATCACGTAGTCCAGCTGGCGGACGCGGATGACCTCGGCTCGCACAACACGCGCCGTGCTCGCCCAGGCGAACCCGCCGATGGCCAGAGCCATGATGAACGGGTTGCGGTGCTGCGAGAGCACGCTCATCACGACGATCGCCGCGAGGATGTAGGGAATGGCGAAGAAGATGTCGCCCACGCGCGACAGGATGGAATCCAGCCAGCCGCCGTAGAAGCCTGCGAAGGCACCGAAGATCAGACCGATCACCGAGCCGATGAGGGTGGCCAGCAGACCGACCGACAGCGAGGTCTGCGCACCGAACACGATGCGCGCCCAGATGTCGCAGCCCTGACGCGTGAAGCCGAGCCAGTGCTCGCCCGTCGGCCCCTTGTTGCTGTTGCTGAGCTCGCACCCGTTGTTGGGCGCGATGCTGGTGAACATGCTGGGGAACAACGCCATCAGCAGGATGACCAGCACGACGAGCAGCGACAGCCAGAACAGCGGGCGACGACGCAGGTCACGCCAGGCATCCAGCCAGAGATTGGAGCGCTTCTCGCTGACACGGACCTCGTCCACCGAGATGGTGTCCGTCAGGACCTCGGCGACGTAGTGATCTGCGCCCCGTGTGACCGGTGCCACTTCGGCGGGCACCTGGGACGGGTCCATCGAGGTCATGTCCCGGAGGTTCATCGACGCCTCCGGAGGCGTCATCTCATCACTTGGCATAACGGATCCTTGGGTCGAGCACGACATACAGCAGGTCCACGACCAGGTTCACGAGCACATACAGGATCACGAACACGGTCACGAAGGAGACGATCGTCGTCCCCTCCTGCAGCTGCACTGCCTTGAAGAGCTGGTTTCCCACACCGGGGACGTTGAAGATTCCCTCGGTGACGGTGGCGCCCACGAGGAGCACACCGAAGTTGGTGGCCGAGTTGGTCACCACGGGGATCAGCGAGTTGCGGAGCACGTGCACGGGGAGCACGCGCGAGCGCGAGAGCCCCTTGCTGTAGGCAGTACGCACCCAGTCCTGGTTGAGGGTGTCGATCACCGAGCCGCGCATGAGCCGCATGCTGGTGGCGTACATGCTCACGCCCAGCACGATGGCCGGCAACCAGAGATCACCCCAGCCCGCCTCTTGTGGAACTGTGGGTTTGAACCAGCCCCACTGGATCGCCAGGAAGTACTGCGCCAGGAAGGCGATCACGAAGATCGGCATGGCCAGGAACAGCAGGCTGATCACCAGCGAGGAGATGTCGAGGAACTTGCCCTTGGTGAGTGCCGAGATCGTACCGATGATGACGGCGAGAAGGAACTCCAGCCCGATCGCGAGGACCGCGAGGCGGGCAGTGACCGGAAGGGTCCGGCCCAGCACGACGGCGACGTCCTGACCGGAGTAGGTCTTTCCGAGGTTTCCGGTGAACACACCGGTGACGTAGTACCAGTACTGCACGATGAACGGATCGTCCAGGTGGTAACGCGCCCGGATCTCCGCCAGCTGAGCCGGGTTGGGAACGCGCTGGCCGAACAGGGCCGCGATCGGGTCGCCCGGCATGGCGAAGACCATGAAGTAGATGAGCAGGGTTGCCCCGAAGAACACGGGGATCACCTGCAGGAAGCGTTTGATGATGTAACCGACCATCCGCTCTCCCTCCAAAATGACAGCTCGCATCGCGCGATCCGCGTGCTACGAGCATGGTGTCGCGTTTCTCGTGAAAACGCGAGGGTTGATGAACAGGCCGCGAGGCGGTGACGTTCGTCACCGCCTCGCGGGAGGAGATCAGTCGGTGTTACTTGGTGATCTCGTAGAAGAGCGGAACCGAGTTCCAGCCGAACTGGACGTTCTGGACGCCCTCGGCGTAGCCACCGGTCACGTTGGAGTACCACAGCGGGATGGCCGGCAGGTCGGCGAGGAGGATCTCCTCGGCCTTCTTGAAGCCGTCCTTAGCCGCAGCGGCGTCGGTCGCGGAGATCGCAGCGGTCAGTGCAGCGTCGAACTCAGGCGACTTGTAGTCACCGTCGTTGGAGCCCTTGCCGTCAGCTGCAGCGGAGGAGTAGAGCGGGCCCAGGAAGTTGTAGACACCCGGGTAGTCGGCCTGCCAGCCGGTGCGGAACGCCGTCTGGATGGCGCGGTCCGTGACCTGCTTGCGGAAGTCGGAGAACGTCGGAACGGCGTTGCCCGAAGCCTCGATGCCGAGGTTGTTCTTCAGCTGGTTGCTGACAGCGTCGACCCACTCGCCGTGGCTGGAGTCACCGTTGTAGCCGATCTGGAACGAACCGCTCCACGGCGAGATGGCGTCGGCCTGGGCCCACAGCTCCTTCGCCTTGGTCGGGTTGAACTCCAGAACGTCGGCGCCGGTGAGGTCCGTCGGACGGTCCGCGATGACGGGCGAGGTGAAGTCGTCAGCCGGGGTGCGGGTGCCGTTGAAGATCGTCTTGGTGATCTCGGCCCGGTCGATGGCCATCGAGATGGCGGCACGACGCAGCTTGCCCTCTTCACCGGAGAAGTGCTCGAGGCGCCCCGGGATGGTGAAGGACTGGAAGATGGCGGCGGGCTGGTTGACCGCGCGGTCGCCGAGCTCGCTCTCGAAGGTCGCGAAGGAGCTTCCGGGGATCTGGTCGATCACGTCGACGTTGCCGCCGAGCAGGTCGGAGTACGCAGCGTCAGCGGTCTGGTAGAAGACGATGTCGAGACCGTCGTTCTTCGCGGCGCGGCCACCCTCGTAGGTCTCGTTCTTGACGAGCGAGATGGAGACGTCGTGCTGCCATGCGTCATCGCCGGCCAGCTTGTACGGGCCGTTTCCGATGGGGGCCTCGGCGAACTTCGCCATGTCGTCGAAGGCGGAGTCGGGCAGCGGGTAGAACGCCGAGTAGCCGAGACGCAGAGCGAAGTCGGAAGCCGGCTTGTTCAGCTTGATGGTGAAGGTGTAGTCATCCACCTTGACCAGACCGGTGAGCTCGGAGTCCGCAGCGCCGTCGTAGCCCTCGATGTCCTCGAAGAAGTAGGACGAGGTGTAGCCGTTGGAGAACTTCGCGCCGTCGTTCCAGGCCTTGATGAAGTTGTCGGCCTTGACCTCGGTTCCGTCGGAGAACTTCTGGCCCTTCTTCAGGGTGACGGTCAGGTTCTGAGCGTCGTCCTGCTTGATCTCCTGCGCCATGTCGTTGACGGGCTTGCCATCAGCGTCGTAGTAGACCAGGCCCGCGAAGAGCGAGTCGAGGATCTTGCCACCGCCGACCTCGTTCGTGTTGGCCGGGATGAGCGAGTTCTGGGGCTCGGAACCGTTGGTCTTGATGATCATGTCGCCGGTGCTGGTGCCACCATCAGCGCTCGATCCGGAGCTCGGGTTGTCCGTGCCGCCGCCGTTCGACGAGCATCCAGCCAGCGCGAGTGCCGCAACACTCAGCAGCGCGATGCCGGATACGGCAATCTTCGTGCGCTTCACTTGTCCTCCTGTGCATTGGGTGAAGTAACCACGCAACGTCAACGGTGACGCGCAATGGGTTAGGGCAACTTTAGGTTCCGCTGGGGATCTGAGCAAAGTCCGCTGCGCAACCGTTACAGATCTTTTACCGCAGGCCTCACGCGTTGCGCGATGTGATAAGTGCCACACATGACAGGCCGCTGTCAACCACGTACTGCGTTGGCAATGTGCACAAAGATCTCGCCGTCGAGCTGCGCATATATGTGGGTGCATATACCTTGAGGCGACCAGATCGCTCACTATTCAGGCTTCGTCCAGCAGACCGTCCGAGCTTGCCGAAACTACCCTCTCCCGCCCCGGACGCATCCCGCCAGGGGCTCGCATTCGTCCTCGCAGATCGCAGATGCGAGCAATGAGCACCGCCGCCCCGCTTCGCCGCTCAGAGGAGCACGGTCCTCGCGCACGGAGCGGTCGTAGCATCGTGTCGTGACAGATGCCGCAGCGACTTCTTCCTACACCCGCACGCGACTGAGGTGGGAGGTCGTGCTGGTTCTCAGCGCGACCTTCGGTGCATCCGCGGTGTACTCACTGCTGCGCCTGGTGCGCAGGCGCCTCTCGGAGACTCCGCTGTCACAGCAGAGCACCCAGCTCAACCCGACACTGGACACGGTGCCGGTGTGGGACATCGTCTACAACTGCCTGAACGTCTTCTTCGATCTGATGCTCGTAGGGCTCGTCGTCTACCTGTTGTGGGAGCCGGGTCGCAATGCCCTCCGCGCCATGGGAATGGACTTCACCCGGTTCGGGCGCGACCTCGGCCGCGGCGCCCTGTTCGTCGTCGTGATCGGCGTGCCGGGCATCGGCCTCTATCTGCTGGGCCGCCTCGTGGGCGTTACCGTCGCCGTGCAGGCCTCGGAGTCCACCCTCGCGTGGTGGAGCATCGGCACTCTGGTGCTCTCGGCCGTGCGATCGGGGGTCATGGAGGAGGTGATCATGATCGGCTGGTTGTTCGACCGGTTCCGCCGGCTCGGTGTGGGACCGGTCGCCACCATCGTGACCTCCGCGCTGATCCGCGGTGCCTATCACTCCTACCAGGGCGAGGGGCCGATGATCGGCAACATCCTCATGGGTCTGGTCTTCGGGTGGCTCTACCTCCGGTGGAGGCGCGTGATGCCGCTCGTGATCGCGCACACCCTCATCGACGTGATCGCCTTCATCGGCTATCCGCTCGCGCTCGCATCCCCGTTCCTTGCTCCCCTCTTCGCCCCCGCTTCCTGACTTCCCTCGCCGCAACGTCGCTCCGGCTGCTCTGCGATCGCCGCCGGCTCGAGCCACGAAAACCCCGGCACGTCCGAGAATCCGCGTGTCGCGGGGCTTCTCGGACGTGCCGGGGTTTTCGTAGCAGGGAATGCCGGTTAGGCGAAAGCCTCGATGGGCGGGCAGGCGCAGACGAGGTTGCGGTCGCCGTAAGCCTGATCGATCCGGCGCACCGGCGGCCAGTACTTGGTGCGCACCAGGGTGTGCACCGGATAGACCGCGAGCTCACGCGGGTAGGCGTGCGTCCACTCCCCCGCGATCACCGACTCCGCGGTGTGCGGCGCGTTCACCAGCGGGTTGTCGTCGGCCGGCCACACGCCGGCGGCGACCTGATCGGCCTCCGCCTTGATCTGGATCATCGCCTCGATGAACCGGTCGATCTCTCCCAGATCCTCGGACTCGGTGGGCTCCACCATGAGGGTGCCCGCGACCGGGAACGACATCGTCGGAGCGTGGAATCCGTAGTCGATGAGGCGCTTGGCCACGTCGTCCACCGTGACACCCGTCTCCTCCTTGAGGGGACGCAGGTCGAGGATGCACTCGTGAGCGACGAAGCCGCCCTCGCCCGTGTAGAGCACCGGGTAGTGACCCTCCAGGCGCTTGGCGATGTAGTTCGCCGACAGCACCGCGGCAGCCGTCGCATCGCGAAGCCCCGAGGCGCCCATCATGCGGACGTACGCCCACGAGATCGGCAGCACGCCGGCCGAGCCATAGGGAGCACCCGACACCGGACCTCCGGCGAACACGTGCCCGCCGGCGTGTTCGGCGCGCTGCGCCTGCGGGTGGCCCGGAAGGAACGCCGCCAGGTGAGCCTTCGCGGCCACGGGCCCGACACCGGGGCCGCCACCACCGTGCGGAATCGCGAACGTCTTGTGCAGGTTGAGGTGCGACACATCGCCACCGACATCGCCGAACCGGCTGATCCCGACCAGGGCGTTGAAGTTCGCACCGTCGATGTAGACCTGCCCGCCCGCGGCGTGAACCGCCGAGGTGACCTCCATGACGTCGCTCTCGTACACGCCGAACGTGGACGGATACGTGATCATCAGGGCGCCGAGCTCGTCGGCGTGCTGCGCGATCTTCGCCTTCAGATCTG
Source organism: Microbacterium sp. (assembly GCA_031277945.1). Lineage (GTDB taxonomy): Bacteria > Actinomycetota > Actinomycetes > Actinomycetales > Microbacteriaceae > Microbacterium. The sequence continues at coordinate 126,686 of JAITLK010000003.1, forward strand.
CCAGGTCCACGTTGCCGAGGTCGTCCGTGGCCACCACGACCACCTTCATGCCCGCCAGCACCGCAGAGGCGGCGTTCGTGCCGTGCGCGGACGACGGGATGAGGCAGACGGTGCGGTGATCGTCACCGCGCGACAGGTGGTATCCGCGGATCGCCAGCAGGCCCGCGAGCTCGCCCTGCGAGCCGGCATTGGGCTGCAGCGAGACGGCGTCGTAACCCGTGACGTCGGCCAGCCACGTCTCGAGCTGGTCGACGAGCTCGAGGATGCCCGCCACGTCCTCCGCGGGGGCGAACGGGTGAAGACCCGCGAACTCCGGCCACGTGATCGCCGCCATCTCGGTCGCGGCGTTGAGCTTCATCGTGCACGAGCCGAGCGGGATCATGCCCCGGTCCAGCGCGTAGTCCCGATCGGCGAGCTGCTTGAGGTAGCGCATCATCGCCGTCTCACTGTGATGCAGGCTGAACACCGGGTGCGTCAGATACTCATCCGTGCGGGCCAGCGCGTCAGGGACGTGCGACAGCGGAGGCACCGAGCTCGGCGTGTAGCCGAACGTGCTGAAGCTGCGTTCCGCGGGGCCGCCGAAGAACGTCGCCACCGTGTGCAGGTCGCCCCACGTGGTCGACTCGTCGACGGCGATCCCCACGACATCCGCGGAGACCTCGCGCAGCAGGTACCCAGCGTCATGGGCCGCTACGACGATCTCCGCAGCACGCCCGGGCACGCTCACCTCGAGCGTGTCGAAGAACGCGTCGCCCACCAGCTCCGCCCCGGCATCACGCAGCCAGGATGCCAACGTCGCCGCCTTGCCCGCCACCTCGGTGGCGATGCTCCGCAGGCCCTCGGGCCCGTGGTACACCGCGTACATCGAGGCCATCACGGCCAGCAGCACCTGAGCGGTACAGATGTTGCTGGTGGCCTTCTCGCGGCGGATGTGCTGCTCGCGCGTCTGCAGCGACAGCCGGTACGCGGGCTTGCCCTCCGCGTCGACGGAGACACCCACCAGACGACCGGGCAGCTGACGCTCGAGCCCGGAGTGCACCGCCATGTAGCCGGCGTGCGGTCCGCCGAAGCCGAGGGGCACACCGAAGCGCTGCGTCGTGCCGACGGCGACGTCGGCACCCATCGACCCCGGCGATCGCAGCAACGTCAGCGCGAGCAGATCGGCAGCGACGACCGACAAGCCACCCGCGGTGTGGGTCGCATCGACGACGCCGGAGACGTCCCAGACCCGCCCCGAGGCACCGGGGTACTGCACGAACGAACCGAACAGCTCGGCGGGCATCTCCTCGCCGGCGGCGAAGTCGACCTCGACCAGGGTGATCCCCACGGCATCGGCACGAGTGGCCAGCACGGCCTTCGTCTGCGGCAGCGCGTCGGCGTCCACGACGAAGACGTCCGTCTTCGCGCGCGACGCACGGCGCGCGAGGAGCATTCCCTCAGCCACCGCCGTCGACTCGTCCAGCATCGACGCATTGGCGGTGTCGAGGCCGGTGAGGTCGCACACCATCGTCTGGAAGTTGATCAGCGCCTCCAGGCGCCCCTGCGAGATCTCCGGCTGATACGGCGTGTAAGCCGTGTACCAGGACGGGTTCTCCAGGACGTTGCGCTGGATCACGGACGGCGTGAGTGTGCCGTAGTAGCCGAGGCCGATCATCGGGCGCGTGACGCGGTTGCGCGACGCCAGCGCGCGCAACTCGGCGATGGCCTCGGCCTCGGACGCCGCCGCCGGCAGCACGGAATCCGGACGCGCGCCGCGGATGACCGCCGGCAGCGCGCGCTCGACGAGCGCTCCGAGACGGTCGCCGTCCTCGCTGGTGACGCCGAGCGCGTCCAGCATGACGTCCTGCGCCGCGCCGTCCGTTCCGATGTGGCGGTCCTGGAAGCGGGTCACGCCTCGCCCACCAGCGCCTGGTAGGCGGCGTGGTCGAGGAGGTCGCCGGGCAGATCGCCCGAGACGCGCACCTTGATCAGCCAACCGCCGTCGAACGGCTCGGAGTTGACGAGCGACGGCTCAGCTGCCGCGGTCTCGTTGGTCTCCACGACCTCGCCGTTCAGCGGTGCGTAGAGCTCACCGACCGACTTGGTCGACTCGATCTCGCCCACCACCGAGGAGATGGCGATCTGCGTGCCGACGGCGGGCAGATCAAGGTAGACGATGTCACCGAGCTGCGCGGCGGCATAGGAGGTGATGCCGATCGTCGCGATATCGCCGTCAACGGCGATCCACTCGTGCTCGGACGTGTACTTGAGGGAGTTGAGATCGGTCACTGGTTCCTCCGGTAGAAAGGCAGGGTGGTCACGGTGGCCGGAATGCGGGTGCCCCGCACATCCAGCTGGAGTTCGGTTCCCTCGGCAGCAGCCGAGGGGTGGACGAGGGCCATCGCGATGGGGTGACCCAGCGTTGGGCTGAGGGCGCCGGAGGTGATCTCCCCGACCTTCTCCTCGCCCCGGTAGACGTCGTATCCGGCGCGGCCGGCGCGCTTGCCCTCGGCGACCAGGCCGACCAGCACGGGAGCGTCGGTGAGATCGCGCGCGGTCAGTCCGTCCTTGCCGACGAAGTCTTCCTTGTCCAGGGCGACGACGCGGCCGAGGCCCGCCTGGGCCGGTGCCGTCTCAAGCGAGAGCTCGTGTCCGTAGAGGGGCATCCCGGCTTCGAGGCGCAGGGTGTCGCGTGCCGCGAGACCTGCGGGGACCAGCGCATCAGCGCCAGAGGCCAGCAGCGCGTCCCACAGCTCACCCGCGGCGGAGTTGGGGACCAGCAGCTCGAAGCCGTCTTCTCCGGTGTAGCCCGTGCGCGCGATGAAGACCGGAGCCTCGCCGAAGTCCCCCTCGCTCCATGCGTAGTATGCGAGCTCCGCCAGGGGCACACCGCTCACGGTGAAGCGCGGCAACGCCTCCAGGATCGACCGGGCCGCCGGACCCTGCACCGCGATCAGAGCCATGTCGTCAGACACGTCGTCCACCAGCGCGTCCGTGCGCTCGGGAGCAGAACCCGTGAGGCGCTCGGCCACACCGGAATCCCAGTCCCGCGCGCGGTCGGTGAGCGCCGCCGCGACCGCCTCACGGTTTCCCGCGTTGGAGATGATCAAGAACCGGTCATCGGCCATCCGGTAGACGATGAGGTCATCGATGATGCCGCCGCGCTCGTCGAGCAGCAGGGAGTACTTGGCCTTGCCCACCTTCATGGTGGAGATCCGGCCGGCCACCGCATAGTCGAGGAAGGCGGCTGCGTCTGCACCGGCGAGGAGGAACTCCGCCATATGGGAGATGTCGAACAGACCGGCGCTCTCGCGGACTGCCTTGTGCTCGGCGAGATCCGAGGTGTAGCGCACCGGCATCATCCAGCCGCCGAAATCGGTGAAGGCGGCACCGAGTGCCTCGTGGCGGTCTCGGAGGGGGGTGTAGCGGGGTTCCGTCATGATTCTCCCGGCGAAAGGGCGAGCCGGACGCCGGACGGCGCCTGGAACTCCCCCTCTGTCATGGGCCTGAGAGTTTCACACCAGGGGTGCTTTCACCGTCGGCGGATCCGCGTGGATCGCTTTTCAGAGTGACCGGGTCTCCGCGGTGTGTTGACCTGAGAGATTGGCGGGGAGGCTTGCTCCTTCGGTGTCCGTGACGGACTCTCCCGCGGCGACCATGAGTCGTGTTCGATTGTGAGGCCAGCATAGCGGTCGCGGAGCGCCGCGGCCACGCGTCACCGCAGCGGCGGGGTGCTGATCGTTCCGGTGTCGAGGTGGGGATCGTCGTCCACCTCCAGGACGACCGCGCTCTCGGCGAGGACCGGCGTCTCGATCGAGTCCTCGCGGAGCACCCGCGTGGCGTCGATCTGCTGCTGCGCGAGCTGCGCGTACAGTCCGCCGTCGGCGAGGAGTTCAGCGTGTGTTCCGGACTCGACGATGCGTCCCGCCTCGACGACGTGGATCACATCCGCCCCGATCACCGTGGACAGCCGGTGTGCGATGGACAGGGTCGTCCGTCCCTTCGATGCTTCATCGAGAGCTTCCTGCACCACACGCTCGGAGACCGTGTCCAACGCGCTCGTCGCCTCATCGAGCAGGATCACCGGCGGGTCTTTGAGCAGCACGCGAGCGATCGCGATGCGCTGCTTCTCACCGCCGGAGAGCCGGTAGCCGCGCTCCCCCACAACGGTGTCGTACCCCTTTTCGAAGCCGGTGATGACGTGATGGATGTTCGCAGCGCGGCAGGCGGTCTCGAGTTCTTCATCGGTCGCATCCGGCTTGGCATAGCGCAGGTTCTCGCGGATCGTCGCGTGGAACAGATAGGTCTCCTGGGAGACGATGCCGACGTTGTCGATGATGGATGCCTGCGTGAGGTCGCGGACGTCCGCACCGGAGAACAGCACCGAGCCGCCGGTGACCTCGTAGAAGCGAGGGGCGAGGTACAGGATCGTCGTCTTTCCGGCTCCGGACGGCCCGACGAAGGCCACATTCTGCCCTGGTTCGATCGTGAAGCTGACGCCGTCCAGAGTCGCGCGTGCGTCAGGGCCCGCGTCGGGATAGCGGAACACCACGTCGCGGAACTCGATCCGGCCGCGTGGTCCGGGCGCATCGGCGACCGCGATGGCTCCCGGTGTGTCTCGAATGGCCGGGGTGAGGTCGAGGTACTCGAAGATGCGGCTGAAGACCGCCACGGAGGTCTGCAGGTCGAGCGCCACGCGCATCAGGCCCATCAGCGGCTGGAGCAGACGCGCCTGCACGGTGGTGAACGCGACGATCGTCCCCGCGGTGATCGTGTCCGCGCCGCCGGTGATGAGGTAGCCCGCCACGAGGTAGACGACCGCCGGAACGGAGGCCATGAGCACCTGGACGACGGCGAAGAAGCCCTGGCCGCTCATCGCCCGCTTCACCTGAAGGCCGACCTGATTCGTGTTCTCGGCCGCATATCGCGCGGACTCGGTGCGCTGTCGGTTGAAGGACTTCGACAGCAGAATCCCCGAGACGCTCAGAGTCTCCTGGGTGATGGAGCTCAGCTCCGAGAGCGACTCCTGGGTCTGTCCGGCGATGCGCGCACGCACCTGCCCGACGCGGCGCTGGATGATGGCCAGGATCGGCATCAGGATCACAGCGAGGATGGTCAGTCGCCAGTCGATCAGAACCATGGCGACGATCGATGCCACAACCGTGACGGTGTTTCCGATGATGCTGGTGACGGTGGAGGTGAGGACGTTGGAGACCGCGCCGACATCGTTCTGGAGGCGGGACTGGATGACGCCGGTCTTCGTTCGGGTGAAGAACCCGAGCTCCATCGCCTGAAGATGCTCGAAGAGCTTGACGCGGAGATCCCCCGTCACGGCGTTACCCACCGTCGAGGTGAACCACGTCTGGGCGACACCCAGCAGCGCGGACAGGAGGAACAGCCCGATCATCCCCGACACCAGTGCGATCAGGAGCGAGAGTTGCGGGCCGGCGTCGACGGGGAAGAGTGCATCGTCGAACACCCGCTGCACCAGCAGCGGCGGCACCACCGCGACCGCGGCCCCCGCGATCACCAGGAGCACCGTGATCAGGATGCGTCCACGATAGGGACGGAACAGCGCGACCACGCGCCGGCCGAGATCAGGGATTCGGGGAGCGGCCGCATTGGCCTTCCGCTGCGATTCGGCATCGACTCCCCGGAAGGGACCGCCGCCTCCCATGCCGCCGCCGAATCCGCCGAAACTCATCCCTTCACCCTATGCCCGGGTCTATGGTTGCGGCATGAGCACTCCGAATGAACCGCGCCGTCCCACCGACGCCGAGCTCGATGACCGGGACGCACCGGAGGAACTTCTGTTGAAGAACTACATGCCGCGTGCCGTACCGACCGATCTCGTCCATGGTGAGGGAAACGGCAACCTCCGCTGATCAGGCGAGACCGGTCACCAGATTGATGACGGTGCCGAGGATCACGGCGCCGAAGAGATACGCCAGCATCGTCTGAGCGGTGACGACCTTGCGCAGTTGCTTCGTGCGCACGTTCGTATCCGCCACCTGATACGTCATGCCCAGTCCGACCGAGAAGTAGGCGAAGTCGCTGTACTGCGGCGGCTCCTCCTCGTTGAAGTCGATGCCGCCCTCCGGTCCGGAGTAGTAGATCCGCGCATACCGCAACATGTAATCGGTCTGAATGAGGATCCAGGTGGCCACGACGCTGCCCACCGCGATCGCCGCGAGCACACCGGCACGTGCGTGATCGGATGAGTTGCTCTGCAGGACGACCACGACGACCGCGCCGAGCGAAACGATACTGCCGAGCAGCGACAGCACGCGGGCGAGGTCCCGGCCCGGATCCTCGCGCACCGCGTGAGCGCGGGTGCGCTGCGGATCCATCGGCCAGACGGTCAGCAGGATCCATGCCGACACCAGGAGGGCGGCAGCACCCCAGCCCGCGAGCGACCCAGCTGCCGCGCCGAGCGCAGATCCCACAGACAGCCCGACCACGACCCCGACGATCGCGCCGGTGATGATCCGCACCAGCGGCATGTGCACAAAACGCATGGCGCCATCGTCGCACGTGATGCGGCTTCGGTTGTGGGAACTCGGGAATGCAATGTCCGACCCCCTCGTTACGCTTATCCAGCAGTCCTCGGGACGCACCCGTCCCGTCGCACCCGCTCGTCCGTCGAGCATCTGAATCAGGAAGCACCTCATGACCGACACCGCCGCCGTATCCACTCGCTCCGGCGCGATGCCCGCGAACGCCAACAGACTCCTCTCCCTCCTTCTCGCGGCGGCATTCGTCGCCATCCTCAACGAGACGACGATGGGCGTGGCAATCCCGCACCTCATCGACGACCTGCACATCACTGCCGGCGCCGCCCAGTGGCTCACCACTGCGTTCATGCTCACCATGGCCGTGATCATCCCGACCACGGGCTTCCTTCTGCAGCGCTTCACCACCCGTCAGGTCTTCCTCACCGCCATCACGCTGTTCAGCCTCGGCACTCTCATCGCCTTCCTCGCCCCGGGCTTCGAGGTTCTCCTCGTCGCCCGTGTCGTGCAGGCCTCCGGAACCGCCGTGATGATGCCGCTCATGATGACCACCGTCATGGAGCTGGTGCCGCCGGCCTCGCGCGGCCGCTTCATGGGGCGAATGAGCATCGTCATGTCGCTCGCGCCCGCCATCGGCCCCACGATGGCCGGTCTCATCCTCGATTCGATCGGCTGGCGGTGGATCTTCGGCATCGTGCTGCCCATCGCCATCATCGCCATGCTCGCGGGGGCGAAGTGGATGGTGAACGTCGGAGAGCCCACGACGGCTCCCCTCGACGTGCTGTCGATCGTGCTGTCCGCTCTCGGCTTCGGCGGAATTGTCTTCGGGCTCAGCCAGATCGGCGGAGCGGAGAAGGCCGCCGCCAGCGCCGACGGTGCGGGCCCCCTCGCCGGGGTCACTCTGGCGGCATCTCTGGGTATCGGCGTGATCGGTCTGGCGCTGTTCATCTGGCGCCAGCTCGTGCTCCAGCGAAAGGACGACGCGCTGCTGGATCTGCGTGTCTTCCTGTCGCGCAACTTCACACTGTCGATCCTGATGATGCTGTTCCTGTCGCTGTCGTTCTTCGGTGCCATCACCGTCTTGCCGCTTTACCTCCAGAGCGTGCTGGGCATCTCGGCGCTGGAGTCCGGTCTGCTTCTGCTGCCCGGCTCGCTCGCGATGGGTCTGCTCGGTCCGCTCATCGGGCGCATCTACGATGCACGCGGCCCGCGCGTCCTGCTGATTCCGGGCTCGTTCATCGCGGCTGCGGTGCTGTGGTTCTACACCACGCTCACCGCGGAGACCAACGTCTGGGTGATCGGGGTGGCTCAGACCCTGCTGTCGATCGGTCTGGCCATGGCTTTCACGCCGCTGTTCACCGCTTCGCTCGGATCCGTGCAGCCGAAGCTCTACTCGCACGGCAGCGCGGTGCTCGGCACCGTGCAGCAGGTGGCGGGTGCTGCCGGCATCGCTCTCATGATCACGATCCTGGAGGCAGCCAAGGCGTCTGCCGCAGCCAACGGTGCCGTCGAGGGCGCCGCCGGGGCCGCGGGCACCGGAGCGGCGTTCACGATCGCCGCGTCGCTGTCGGTCGTCACCTTCGTCATGTCCTTCTTCGTCCGTAAGCCTGCGGATGCACCAGAGGGCGCCCCGACGCACTGATGACACGAGAAACGGAGATGGCCCGGGCATGTGCCCGGGCCATCTCCGTTTCAGAACCTGTGTTTCAGCCCTCGGATCCGCACGCGGATCCGCCGCAGCACGAGGCGCCTGCGGCGTCATCGCCCAGCAGGTTGAGCCCGTTGAGGACGGGGGTGAGGGGCTGAACGGTGGTCTCAGGAGTGGTCATGCCGCCATGCTACTCGCGTTACGGCGCGTCGAGGCCACCGCGTCGGCACTGTCTGCACTGCGCACTACTCTGGTCAAGACACATGCGCAGAGGGGAGCGGACATGAAGAAGCGACCGTTGGAGTTCTCGGTCTCCGCCAGGCGATCCGTCGCCGCCAGCCCGTTCCGGGTACAGCCATTCATCTGGGGCCTGCTGGGTGGTCTCGGCGTGCTCGTGGCCATCGGCATCGGCGTGGTCGTCGGTCAGATGGCGACTGTGCTCGTCTACGTGGGCGTGGCCTTGTTCCTCGCGCTCGGCCTCGATCCGATCGTCTCGTTCCTGGAGCGGCACATGCCCCGCGGCGCAGCCGTTGCCATCGTCGTCGCCGTGGTGCTGATCGTGTTCGCGGGCATCCTCTGGGCCATCGTGCCCGTCATCATCGAGCAGGTCGCGAATCTGACGCAGACCTTGCCGAAGTTCGTGACGGATGTGCAGGCATCCGAGTGGTATCAGGACATCACCACACGGTACGGATCCAACATCCAGGAGGCGCTCAACGGCGCCCTGTCCTTCATCCAGGATCCGAACAACATCTTCTCGGTGGGCGGCGGCATCGTCCAGGTCGGCTCCGGTATCGCCAGTGGCGTCACCGGCGTGATCATCGTCCTCATCCTGACCCTGTACTTCATGGCCTCGCTTCGTGGCATGAAGCGCGTGGCCGTCCGGTTCGTCCCCGCCTACCAGCGCGCGGGCTTCAGCGATGTGATGGAAGACGTCTCGGCGGCCGTCGGCCGCTACGTGATCGGCCAAGCGAGCCTCGCCTCGATCAACGGAATCCTGACCCTGACGCTGATGCTCATCGTGCAGGCGCCCCTGCCCGCGCTTCTCGCCCTCATCGCGTTCATCGGGTCCTGCATCCCCCTCGTCGGTACGCTCTCCGCGTCGGTGATCAACACCGCGATCGTCCTCATCGGGGCTCTGGCGAGCGGCGACAGCTACGTCCCGGCGATCGTCGTCGGCATCTGGTACCTCGTGTACATGCAGATCGAGGCCTATGTGATCAGCCCGCGCATCATGGCAAAGGCGGTCTCTGTCCCGGGCGCCGTCGTGGTCATCGGCGCCGTGGCCGGCGGGGCGATCGGCGGGATCCTCGGAGCCCTCGTCGCCATCCCCGTCGCCGCCAGCGTGATCATCATCCTGCAGCAGGTGGTGTTCCCCCGTCAGGATCGGAAGGTCGCCGACCCCGATCCTGTCGAGGCCGAGGGCAACGCCCGCTGATCCATCCCGCATGACCATGGGCGAGGTGAGTCTGTCGGCGTTGCTGCCGACGCTCATCGCCGTGGTGGTCCTCACCGCCATCACCACCGGTGCGCTGTATGCCGCGGGCATCGCGCATCCCGGCTCTGCTGTGGGCGCCATCAGTCGCGGCGTCGTTCAGCTGGCCGTGATCAGCGTGATCCTGAGCGGGGTGATCTCCTCCCCCGTCTTGATCGTGCTCGTCCTGGTGCTCATGTTCGCCGTGGCGATCACAGTTGCCGCCCGGCGTACCTTCGCTCGGGGCGATCGCCAGCACGGCATGCTCGTGTGCGGCAGCGCGATGTTCGCGGGTATCCTCACCGCGACGACCGTCGTCTTCGCGACGGGTGCCCTGGAGCTCTCGCCCCGGTACGCGCTGGCGATCGGCGCGATCGTCATCGGCAACACGATGAGCATTGCTACCCTCACCGGACGCAGTTTCGTGCACGCGGTCAATGAACGCTGGGATCAGGTGGAGGGGTGGCTTGCGCTCGGTGCCACGCCGAGGCGTGCAACCGCCGACATCGGGCGATTCGCCGTGCGGGAGGCTCTCATCCCCTCGTTGGACCAGACCCGTACCACGGGGCTCGTCGTGCTCCCTGGCGCCTTCGTCGGCGCGATCTTCGGGGGCATCTCGCCGGTGGAAGCCGGTCGATTCCAGATCGTGGTGCTGGCGACCATCTTGTGCGCCGGGACCATCACGTCTCTGCTGATCTGGATGTGGCAGGGCGATGTGAAGCAGCGGCCCGCTGTTGCGGCCACCTGATCGCCCTGCCGGATGTCGGACACGAGACGTACGGTGGAGGGGATGTCCTCGTTCAGGTTCCGTAGCCCCATCATCCGCCGTGCGTTCGGCGTGATGGCCGCCGCTCTCGTGCTGGCGCTGACGTCTTGCGCCGCCGAGCCGACTGCCGCGCCGAGCATCTCGCCGAGCTCCGCTCCCTCTCGGACGCACACCCCATCGCCTGCGGTCACGCCCTCACCGACACCGCGGAGCATCGCTGACCGGGTGGCGGCGATGAGCATTCGGGATCGCCTGGCCTCGCTCCTCATCCTCCACTCCGCGGGAACCGATCCCGCGGCGATGAGGACATTCGTGGACGCGTACCATCCCGGCGGAGTCATCTTCATGGGAGACAACGTCGGTGCGGGTATCACTGATGTCACGGCTATCACCGATGCCGTATCCGAACCCGTTCCGTTGATCCTCGCCATCGACGAAGAAGGCGGTGACGTTGCGCGTTTGCCCGAAGACGTCCTGCCTGCGGGACAAGACCTCGCCCAGGCACCGGTGCAGAACACCACCGACGCCTTCTCTCAGCGGGCGAAGCTGCTGCACGAGGCAGGCCTCAACACCAATTTCGGCATCGTCGCAGACATCACGGCTGACGCCGGCTCCTTCATCTTCACCCGGGTGCTCGGAACCGATCCGGTGTCAGCGTCCGATCGCGTCGCCGCCGCGGTTCGCGCCGAAGCATCAGCGGGCGTGCTCTCCACCCTCAAGCACTTCCCCGGCCACGGGGCAGCACCGGGTGATTCGCACTCCTCACTGCCGAGAACAGACCTCGATTTCGCTCGATGGCAGCAGGCCGAGTCACGCCCATTCCGTGCCGGGATCGACGCGGGCGCGGAGGTGGTGATGCTCGGACACCTCGTGTACTCCTCGGTCGACGCGCTTCCGGCGTCGCTGTCCCCGCGCTGGCACGACATCCTTCGCGATGAACTCGGCTTCGACGGCCTGATCGTGTCGGACGACCTGGGGATGCTGGAGAGCTCGGGGGATCCCGCCTACGCCGACCGAGCGACGAACGCGGTTGCGGCGCTCGCCTCCGGAACCACCATGCTCGTGATCGTTGCCGACGGGCCACACCCGATCTCCCCCGCGGCTCTGTTGGACGGTCTCGAAGCCGCGGTCGCCGATGGTCGACTGCCGCTGGAGACGGTCAACTCCGCCGCCGGCCTCGCCCTGGCTCAGCGACTGTCCCTGGCTGACTGAGAACGTCGGGGCTGGCAGCGTGTCGGTGGTCCGCGCCACACTGGCCCCATGACAAACGCAACGGACTTCGTCGCTCGCTACCTCACGGCATGGACCTCGAACGAGCCGGTGGACATTGCTGCGGTCTTCGCGCCGGAGGCCGTGTATCACCCCCGGCCGAACGCCTCGCAGATCGCGTCCGGCATTGACGAGATCACGGCGTTCTGGCTTGAGGAACGGGATGAGCCCGGGACATGGGAGTTCGAGTGGACCGTTGTCGTCGAGGATGCGAACGCCGCCGCCATCCGCGGTGTCACCAGCTATCCCGCCGGCGCTAAGAAGGGTGTGTACGACAATCTGTGGCTGGTGCGTTTCGACACCGACGGCCGCGCGGTGGAGTTCACCGACTGGTGGATCTCCCGCAAGAAATGAGCGCGTGCCCGGCCATTCGTCTCAGAAGTCGCTGCGGAAACCCAGGCGATCGTCCAGCTCTCGCCGGAGATAGCGGGGAGCCTGGACTCGCCAGGACTCGATGATGAGCTCTTCGAGGTGCTCCGCATCGATCCCGGCCATCCGGAACGCGACCTTCGGCTCACCCCAGCGCGTGGTCTGCTCCAGGAAGACCTCAGGCTGCATCTCTCGCAGGGCACGCGCGTCGATGGGCTGCGCAAGCTTCACCCCCACGACCAGTTCCCGCTCGATGATCTCGCGCAGGTCAGCAGGGATGCTCGGCCACGCGCGGCATTCCCAGACGAACGCCTTGTTCCGCACGAACCACGCCGGTCCGGCCGTCGTGTCGCGCTCCTCGCTTCCGGGGAGTTCGGCCGCGATGCGGCGCACGTCATCGATCGAGGGCATGGTCGAAGCGTACGCGGACGCACCGACATCGGAGCCGACGTACGCGTGCCGGCATATGCGCTCGCCTACGGTGGAATGATGCTCTCTCGGCTGATCGCGCGCCTGTACTGGTCCCTGTCCCGGTGGCGCCTCGTCAGCGAACCGGCGCCGAAGCGCCCCAGCATCCTCATCGGCGCACCGCACACCTCGAACTGGGACTTCGTGCTCATGCTCGCCATCGCCTGGACGCTCCGCATCGACGTGCGCTGGTTGGGCAAGAAGAGTCTCTTCCGGGGCTGGCGCGGAGGGCTCATGCGTCGCCTGGGCGGAATCCCGGTCGACCGGTCGGACCCGAGCCGGGTCGTGGCAGAAGTCGTCAACCGCATCCGCTTGGGCGAGGTGTTCAGTCTCGTGGTCACCCCGGACGGAACCCGCAGCGGTCACACGCACTGGAAGAGCGGCTTCTACCGCATCGCGCGAGAGACCGGCATGCCGGTGACGCTGGGATATGTCGACCGCACCACCATGACGACGGGCCTCGGCCCCACTCTCGAGCTGACCGGCGATGTCACCGCGGACATGGATCGCATCCGCGACTTCTACGCGGACAAGGCCGGCCTACGCCCCGAGCACCGTGTCGAGCCGCGCCTGCGCGAAGAGCAGGACGCGCGACCGCTTCAGTGACGCCGTACGGCACACTGAACGTATGGATGATCTGCGCGTGATGCCCGGCCCTGGCATCCCCCGCGGGTTCATCATTCCGGCCGCGGCGCTCACAGAGCAGTTCTCGCACGCATCGGGCCCCGGCGGCCAGGGGGTCAACACCGCGGACTCACGGGTCCAGCTGTCCGTCGACCTCGCCCTGCTCCCCCTCACCGACGCTCAGCGCGACCGCGTGCTGGCCAGGCTGAGTGCCAAGCTGACCGGCACCACGCTGACCGTCGCCGCCGCCGAGCACCGATCTCAGCTGCGCAACCGCGCAGGCGCGCGCGAGCGCGTCTCCCAGCTCATCCGCGATGCGCTCGCCCCGGAGACACCGCGACGGGCCACACGGCCGACCCGCTCCTCGCAGCGCCGCCGGTTGGAGGCGAAGAGGGGTCGCAGCGAGACCAAGCAGAATCGTCGTCGACCGACCGCCGACTGATCTCGCGACATACGCTGGCGGGATGAACGTAGCTCTCGATGACGGCCCCTTCTTCCACGGGACCAAGGCCGACCTCTCAGTCGGAGATCTCCTCACCGCCGGGTTCCGCTCCAATTACCGGCCGGAGATCGTCATGAACCATGTCTACTTCACGGCGCTGAAGGATGGAGCGGGGCTGGCCGCCGAGCTGGCTGCCGGTGATGCTCCCCCGCGCGTGTACCTGGTCGAGCCGACGGGTGACTTCGAGAACGATCCCAATGTCACGGACAAGAAGTTCCCCGGCAACCCGACTCGGTCCTACCGCACCGCATCACCGCTGCGCGTGCTGGCCGAGGTGGAGGATTGGACGCGGCTGGCCCCCGAAGTTCTCCAGGACTGGCGCGATCGGATCGCGACGATCGCTGCCGAGCGCGGTGAGATCATCAACTGAGACCGGGTGACAACGAGGGGCCCGTTCCCGGGATGCCAGGGAGCGAGCGCCCGGGAGGCTCACTCGCCCCCTGTGACACACCGAGACGGGGGCGTAGCGTGGCTCCATGACTGTGCGGATGGACAACATCGGGATCGTCGTGGAGGACCTCGACGCCACGATCGCCTTCTTCGAGGCCCTGGGCCTCGTTGTGGACGGTCGCACGGCGATTGACGACCCCTGGGCGGGCCGCGTCACCGGTCTCGCGGATCAACGGGTGGACATCGCGATGATGAAGACTCCGGGCGGCGAGGTCAGCCTGGAGCTCTCACGTTTCCGGGCACCCGATGTGGTCGAGGATCACCGCGGTGCTCCGGTGAACGCGCTCGGATATCTCCGCGTGATGTTCGAGGTGGAGGACCTCGACGGCGTGCTCGCCACCCTGCGCGAGCATGGTGCGGAGCTGGTGGGGGACGTCGTTTCCTACGCCAACGTCTATCGTCTCTGCTACGTCCGCGGGCCCGAGTCCATCCTCCTCGGTCTCGCCGAACGGATCCGCTGACGGCGAGGTCGCTCCATCCCGCCCGCTCACGGGCTCCGGACACCGCGGTGCCGGCGCACCGCGTCATAGTTTCCGCAGGTCGTACTGCAATACGCGCGACGACCGTTGCGACTCGTATCAACGAAAACCGCAGGACATCCGGCTCGACGACAAGCGCCGAGCCGGCCGCCCTCGGCTTCGACAGCGAAGATGGCCAGGCCACCGGCGGTGACCGCCTGCACGCGGGCAACAAGATCATCGTGCTCCGCGGCGAAGTGCAGATGGGGGCGGAGTTCATCGTGCATGGTCAGGTACGCGTTCGAGGTACCGGTCTTCAGAAGCCGGTTGATCACGTCGACTCGCCCAGCGGTTGACCTCGCCGTGAACACATCGCGAAGCTCCACCGACCACGACCGCAATCGCTCACAGGACACGTCCGACAGTTCTCTGCGACGAATAGCATGCACGGCGAGGAGGTCCTCGACCCCCGCACGCGTCCAGTCCCGCCCCGCCAGCGTCGCCAGATCTGCAGCCAGGACCGGACCAGTCATGTTGTCATGGTTGAACTGCACTGACTCATTGCATCACAGTCGGAAACACGACGCCACCGTGGCGCCGTGTTTCCGATCAGGAGGAGCCGATGCACAGCGAGGCGCACGAACACCGATGGCTGAACCGGTCCGCGCACATCACCAGCGAGGGCTGGATCCGGTACGCGGGGTGCCGCTGCGGAGCTCATCGGGTGGTCGTCGGCGATGCCGTGATCGCGGCGACGCCGGAGAACCGCGAAGGCATTCCTGCGTTCGGGAGGTGATCCCTGGCGCTGGCGCCTCCACCTCGGATATCTGGATGTCTGGTTTCTGCGGCAGAGCCAGCCCGGGCGGCCGGTTCCGTCATGCCCGCTCGATCGGGAGCCAGAGCTCACAGGTCGCGGTGCTGAAGTCCTCAGACCGGTCCACGACGGCGACGATCGACGGCCCCGGGCGCAGGCGCCACGGATTCGACGGGAACCACTCGGTGGCCGTGGCAGCCCAGACGGATTGCAGCGCCGCCGGATAGGGACCGTGGGAGCGAAACACACCCCACGCACCAGCCGGCACATCGATGGTGTCGAGATCATCGGGAACTGATGTCTCACGCGTGACGGCGACGCCGTGCAGATAGGTGAGTTCCGTCCCCTCGGTGTAGTCGGGATCAACGTCGTCACTCACCTGCAACAGGCCGCTCGGCTCCGTGTCGCTCAGAGACTTCAGCCGCGCGTGTTCCTCCACCGGGAGCTGCGCGATGTGAGCCTGGATGTGAGGATTCGCTCCTTCGTGGATGAGCGGGACTCTCGCCGCGTGACCGACGAGACGGAACGCGGGACGGGTGATGATTCGGGCATCCATGGGGACGCTCCCTTCGAGTGTCAGGCGGAACCTGAGCTGTGGCTGGCTGCGAAGGGGGCCACCGTCACGACGCACGTCACCGTGACTGACACCGTGCACGGCACGGAAAGCACGACCGAAGGCCTCGGTCGAACCGTATCCGTACCGCACCGCGATGGCGAGCAGGTCGTCGTCGCCGATGAGGTCGGCCGCAGCCACCGTCATCCGACGTCGACGAACGTACTCCGACACCGGCATGCCCGCCAGCGACGAGAACATCCGGCGAGCGTGATAGCCCGTCGTTCCCGCGCGTATGGCGAGTGTATCGATGTCGATGTCGTCACCGAGGTGCACTTCGATCTCGTCGACGATGCGGTTGAGGATGTGGATCACGGTCGCTCCCTTCGATGTCCACTCTCGCGTGAGCCGCGCCCTGCCGCCCGATAACCGAGGACCGATCCGGTCGGATCAGAGCGTCGTCAGCACACCGTCCTCGCGCTGGTCGGCGAGTACCAGGAAGTCGACGACGAGCTGCACCACCTCGCCCTGGGCGTCCACTCCCCAGTACGCCGGGTAGCTGCCGTCGCCGTAGCCGGAATCCGCAACGACACCGACGTCGCCTGAGGGCAGAGGAAACACCATCGCAGCCGGTCGATACTCGGCCATGTAAGCGCTGTCAGCTGCGGCCTTGTGACGCCGCGACATCGACGCGTATCCGACGTAATCCACGATGCATACGCATCCGGCGTCCACGCCGACGACATGACCGCTGTCGGGAAGAGACGCGGGGTGCCAGTCCACAGGTTCGGCATCACTGAATCGAACGCGGACGGCGGCGTTGCGGCCGAACGCAACGACACGCTCCACCGGGTAAGAGCCTGGGCGAACCGTCCGCGCCAGGGGGCGCGCATCGTCATTGTCGTATCCGAAGTCGATGACCGCGAGCGCCCCGCTGCGTGTGACGAGAGTGCCGACGGATGAGACCTCCGTGCGTGCCGTCTCCGCGTCGTTCGGCCGCACCACGTCACGCTCGGTGAAGTTCCGCGCCTCATCGAGCGCGCGCTGTTCGGTGGGCAGATCCGTCAACGGCGCCGCGACTGCGCTGCTCGCCAGGTTCGCGTCGATCGTGGACTGTTCCACGTATGGTTCGGTCGGATCGCCATAGTGGTCGGCGATCGAGGCGATGCGCCAGTCCTGCCCTTCACGATGCATGACGTACTCGTGGAGACTCTCCACCACGGAGGTGGTCCGCGTGATCACATAGGCGGTATCTCCATCGATGTCGGCGCGCACGAACGCCTCCGCATCCGGGCCGTACTCCGCCGGCCGCCCGAACGAGCCGGCCAGATCGAGGAGAGAATCCGCCGTGAAGTGACTTCGCCTCGTCTCCGCCATGAGATCTCCCCAGACGGCGAAAGGCCGACGCGGATCGGCAGGGTCGCGCGACTCGAACTCCGGTGCCGCGATCCGCCACCGCGATTCGTAGTCCACCATGAACCTCTGCACGCGCTCTTCAGGGGTCAAGCAGATGTCTGCGTCCGTCATGGGTCCACGGTACTGCTCGTCGGGAACGCGGCTGTCGTCCTCGGTGACGTTGTTCTACTCTCAGGGCATGAGCCAGTTCATCATCTACTTCAACCAGCAGTGGGTGGGCGAGCACAGCGAAGAATGGTTCGCCGCCCGCGGGCCGCTCGCGAACGCCGTCGTGTCCGAGATGCGCGATGCCGGAGTGCTGGTGTTCGCCGCCGGTGTCGAAGAAGACACCGATGCAGCGCTGGTCGTGGATGCCACCAGTGGAACGACCACCATCACACCCGGCCTGTACGCGCCGACAGAGCAGTACATCGGTGGATTCACGGTGATCGATGTCGCCGATGACGCAGATGCGCAGGTGTGGGGTGCGAAGCTCGCCGAGGCGTGCGGGTGGCCCCAGCAGATCCGCCGCGTCTACTGATCGCGCAGATCGTCCTAGGCTGATCCCATGGGACAGCGGCGACGGAGGCGAAGGGTCGGCCTCGCCGCGATCGTGGCAGCGGCACTCGCTCTGACGGGCTGCACGGGCGCACGTTCCGACTTCGCGCAGGAGTTCCGCGGGGACCCGGCCATCGCCGAGCTCGATCTCACCACCGGCGACAACATGCCGTTCACCGACGGAGTTCGAGCCACGGTCACGCTGTCCCACGATCTCGACCATCCCGAGACCGCAGACCTCCTGACGCGCCTCGGTGCCTTCATCCGTGGCCACGAGGACGAGCCGGTGAGGGTCACCGTCCATACCGAGAAGATCACCATACCCGTCTTCGGCGACGACGCCGTCACCGCGGCAACGCTGAGCGCGGCATCAGACATCGCCGCGGATCCCGTCTCCACCCGGGTGTCGCTGTACGGCGATTCGCAGGACACGCTCGTCACCAGCGTCGCCGTGCTGGTTGAGCCGGACTTCGCGGCAGCGTTCACCCTCGCCCGTTCGGCCCCTGAGCGGCTTGCCGGGCTCGGGGGGCCGAACGGCGCGTATGTCTCGGTGAGTGACTCCGGTATGGCGATCCGACTGGAGGGATCACCCGGTCAGTGGCTCGATGACACGGACTCCGCGTGGGCTCGGGTGAGTGCGGCCTTCCCGGTGACCGGCGTACGCGGCGACGAGGAGGAGATCTCGCTCATCCTCGCGAACGAGTCCGATGTCGCGGCTGCGCAGGAACTCATTCACGCTGCCACTCCCCCACCCACGATGCCGATCAGATTCGGCAGCCCGCTGGTTCAGCTCGGACTCGGCGGAACAGGCGATGAGGTGCGCGCCATGCTCGCGCAGCTCGATGCGCCGGCCCTCGCGTTGATCCGTCTGGTCTGGACCACCGACACGCGTGCGGTGTTCCGCGTGGCGAAAGAAGGCGATGTCGCCACTCTCGAGAGCGCGCTGGCGCTGCTGCCGGATGACGCGCGAGGTGGGTTGTCCGTCGAGGTCGAGGTCGAGAAGAGCTGAGGTTGTCGGGCGCGGCGTCTCTGGCCGCTGCTCAGGGAACAACGGACGGTGCCGCAAGCTGAGTTCGGGACGCGGCGATTGCGGCTCGTATGGCGTTCGCCGTCTTCTCGGCCTCTATCAGGGCAACAGGTGCCTCAGCGATGCCTCGACGCGTTCACGCTCGGAGGCGCTGGGACCTCCGGTGTCCGGCGTTCGCACCGTCCGTGTCGACGCCCACGTCATGCGTCGTTCGCCAGAGCGAGCAGCTAAGCCGTCACACCGTTCAGCCTTGACAGCCAGGACAGAACTGCGCGGACGCACCGGCGAAGGTCGCATCAACGATCGTCGTGCCACACACCGGGCAGGGTTCCCCGCCGCGCCCATGGACAGCCATGGCGAGCACCTTCGTCTGTTTGAGGCGATCCGGAGCCACTCCTCGACGAGCCTCGGCCGCGTCCCTCATGATCTCGACGATGGCGCTGAAGAGTCGCGCTCGTGTCTCGGCGCCCAAAGCTGCTGCGTGCGCATCGTGTGACAGTCGCGCTCGGTGCAGGATTTCGTCCGAGTATGCGTTCCCGATCCCCGCAAGAGATGTCTGTTCCTGCAGGAGCGCTTTGATCTTCTTCCGCCGTGTGCCGAGCGCATGCTCCAGGTCGTCCGGTGAGAAGTCGGGCGTGAGAGGGTCAGGACCCAGGGCAGCGATGCCCGCGATCTCCGAGGGCACATCGACCACGGCAACCGTCACGGCGAGGAAGTCCCCCGTCTCGATGATCTGCATCACCGCCCCGTCGTCGAGACCGATCCGCATCACCTCGGGTGCCGGTGGAACATCCGCTGGATCGCATGGACCGTGCCACCGCACCCACCCGTTCCTGCCGAACCCGATCATCAGCCAGCCTACGCTCGTATCGAATCCGATGTGCTTTCCGAAGCGCCTCACCGCCGTGATCCGCGCACCGGTGAGGGTCCCCGGGGGCCGTTCCCGCGACTTCACCGCGCGGAACTCGGCGACGTCCACCTCGCGGATCGCGCGCCCCGCGACGCGTTCGTCGAGGAACTCGACAAGGGCCTGCACCTCGGGAGATTCGGGCATGCGCCTATCCTGGCACCGTCGAGCCATGCGCGCGCGGACGCATTCCCCATCACTTTCCGCCTACCACGCGCGCCCGCGCAGATCGATGTCGCCTTCCGGCCAGGACGCTGTAGGCACAGAGATCGGAAGGATGAGGATCGGCTGCCCTGGAGGATCTGCCACGAGTTCACCCGCACGCCCGATCGATCGCTCGGCGGCGTGAACCCGGGTCCAGCCGCATGCGGCGTAGAACGGGACAACGCCCTCTCGGCACCCCAGATAGCCGAAGTCGATGCGGCCGTGAGCGCGCATGGTTCGTTCCGCTTCCCGCATGAGGTCGAAACCCAGATGCCTGCCCCGCGCCCCTTCGGCGATGAGCACCCCACCGACCCCCGCGATCACCACGGTCTCCCTGCCGACGACGATCTCACGACGCGCCCATCCCACATGGCCGACGGCGCGGCCGTCTACCCGCGCAACGATGTGCACGTCGTGCGGGGCGTAGCCGTATGGGAGCTCCGGTCGCCACTCCCCGAATTCGTCCCGGTACTCGCCGTCGAAAAGCTGCCGCAGTTCACCGAGCTCATCACTGGTGAGATTCTCATGCGCGATGACGACGATCGAGTGATCCTTCATCCGTCCATCCTCCACGGTTCACCTCGCGCGGCGAAGATCCGCGCGGAGGCGACACGAGCCCCAGCGCGCCCGCATGAGCCCCACGATCTCCACAGCCGTCCGAGCACGGGTGGCGGTACTCGACCTGACGCCAAACAGGTTCCCCAGGGCACGTCATGCGACACTGGCGAGCATGCGGGTGAGGAATGCTCTGCGAACCGGGCTGGGAGTCCGAGCGGCCACCGCGATGCGGGCTCTCAACGACCGGCACCCCTGGAGCCACAATGACGCGTTCCACTCATGGATCGCGTCCCGGCTTCCCGTGGGGCGCGACGAGGCACTGGACGTCGGTTGCGGCCGGGGTGAGCTGGTCGCGCTGCTCGGAGCGCACTTCGCCGCCGCTCACGGCATCGATGTGGACCACGACATGCGGCAAGCGAGCGCTGCGCGGTGCGCGGGTCTTCCCAACGTGACCGTGGACTCCACACCGCTGGAGCGGGTTTCCGGCGGCAAAGACGTGGTCACGATGGTCGCCGTGCTGCACCACCTCGATCTCGTTCCGGCGCTCAGGGAGGTCGACAGGATCCTGAAGCCCGGTGGGCGTTTCCTCTGCGTCGGTCTGGCACGACCGGCATCGACAGTCGATCAGCTCTGGGATCTGGCCTCGATGTTCACAAACCCCGTCATCGGGTTCGTGAAGCACCCGTGGGTGGCACAGCCGGTCAGTGCGGATCCGCCGTTCCCGGTCAAGGACCCGGAGTACACCCTCGCCCAGATCCGCAGCGCGGTGCGCCAGACCATGCCGGGAGCAGTGATCCGGCGCCGCCTCGGATTCCGTCACACCATCGAGTGGACGAAGCCGGCTTCGGCCTGAGCCCGCAACGTCAATCCTCGCTCGATCGACCCATCACGTCAGAATCGCAGCTCGAGCACGCTACGGCGGCGGCGGATCGGTCTCGGCGATCGTCCTTGGCGATCGTCCTCGACGGATCGGACGGGACGCTAGGAACTGCGCGAGCCGCTCAGGGCAGCGACGATGAGGCGCGCGTCGACATCGATGTTGTCCGCGGCGATCGTGCGCCGACGTCGTTTGCCGTCGTCCTGCCGAGCAAACTCCACCCGTGTGGAGTTCAGACCGGATGCGGGAATGATCGTTGCGCTCGTTCCCTCGCGCACCCATTCCTCGGCGCGGATACGGGGAAACAATGCCGACGCCCGGTCGATGGCAGGAAAGCGCACCGTGTCGGGAGTGATCGTGACTGCCAGCTCGGGGAGGCGCACCCGTCGCCGAAGCTGCCGCACTGCCAACACGCACAGCGCAATTGGAATGACGAACAGCGCGATGATGAGCAGAATGACGCGTGCTGACAGATCACCCACCAGAATGGCGGTGGCAAGGATCACTCCGGGCCCCATGAGTGCGAGCAAGATCGCGAGGATCAATTGCAGGACGCCCTGCTTGCGCACGAGGCGCTGAAGAGTCTGCTCCGTGGTGGTTCTGGCCGGTTCCCGATAGCGAACCACCATGACTTCGTCGGACGTCACCGTGCACCCCCTGCAGATGATTCCGGGCCGTCATCGGTCTCGTAGACACGAGTCCAGCCGCTGAGCTGGTCTTGGCGAACGGCGTCAGCGGTGAGTTGGGCGCGGCGCTTCACATCCGCGGCATCCGAAGCTGCCTGGTCGGGTGATGGCGGAGCGACCTGCCTCCGGGCGCGTTCGACGGCTTCGTCGAGCGCGCGTCGTTGTTCCTCATCCAGCGCTACGGGCTCTTCGGGGACCGGCACCCGGTCGCTGAACGCCTTCTGCCACTGCGGGTCGGCCAGCAGCGTGCGGAGGGGCCGCTGGCCACTCGCGACGAGGCGCAACCGGCTCGCGTACGCGCTGTCATCCGTCTCCTCAGCGAGTTGGAGGAGACGCTTCCGAAGGTTGTCCGCCAAGTCACCACCCGCGATGCGCAGCAGTGCAGCGGACACATCTGGCTGATCCATGTCAGGCCTCCGGAATCTGTACGAACTCGATGGTGGTGGTCGCAGAACCGAGAGTAGCTCCGGCCGCGATGGTCAGCGAAAGCGCAGTCATCATGGTGCCCCATGCAGCAGAGAAGGCCTCCGCTGCCGCGACAACCGCTGTGACGATGGCAGCGGGAGCGAGGCCACCAGCAGTGAAGAACGCACCCACCGCCTCGGCAAGGGAGGTCACCCCCATCTCCGCAGCGATGATCGCATCCACGAGCGCGTCGAGCGCCGACAGCATGGCCTGGCATGCTCCGTATGCGGCCCAGGCTGCATCCGAGTACTTCGTTCCCAGGTCTCCATATGCCTCGGGCTGGGCAGCGAATGCCACCACCAGCTCCGCGAAGTACTCACCTGCGCGATCGGCGCCATCCCCACTCGTCCAGGCCGCGAAGATGTCGACGGCCACGTTCTGCACCGCTGCGGCGAGCTCATCGAAGAACTCACCGATGTGGCCGAAAGCGCTGCCTGCGAGGGCGACCTTGTCCCAGTCGCCGCTGAGCTTCTGAGCGAGGAACTCGAAGATGTCCTGGCCGCCCGTGAGGGTCGGCACAATCAATTGGACCAACCCGTTCAGTATCTGTCGAGCCCAGTAGGACAGCGAGAGGTAGTCCGGCCAGTTGATGACGTTCCACACGATCTGGAAGGCCGGGTCGGCCAACGAAGACTCGGGCGCGACCAGCGCGTCGACCGGGGAATCGAACGTGAGGCGCTGGCGGGTGGTTCCCCCGGTGACCGGCGCAGTCGCGGCGGCGGGGTCGAGGTCTTTGAAGAGCGTGGACACGTCTACCTGCGCGTCGTTCTCCGTGTCGTCGAAGAGCTTCGCCACGTCGTCCAACGCACCGTGCGTGGCGACCATCAGCGCTTTCGAGCGCAGGAGCCCCGTCTCGACACGAGAGGCGAAAGTACTGTGCTCCGCGAGAAGCCACTCCATCAACAGACCCGCCGCCCACGACTGCGACTTGTCGATATGGTCATCGAAGTAGCTCAGCGCGCGATTTACGTCCGACGCGAGTTCCCCCGCCGCCTCGCCACCGCCTCGCACGACGGATGTATCGACCTGGATGGTCATGCTTGCCCCCCTGGGTTTCGTCAGCACCATGCCGGCTCGTCAGATTACACGCGACCAGCCAGCGATGCCGTCATGACCCGTCAGGCGCCGACGAGATAAGCCTTGTACCATTCTCCAGCTCCCATTCGCGCCGAGCCGCGTCGCAGAAGCGGACCCGCTGGATCATGGTGGTCCCTTTGCCTTTGATCAAGTAGTCGACTTGCTCATCAGTGCGATCGAGATCCAGCAGGTTCCCCCAGTGGTACTTCGGGTGGCTTGGGACCACGAACCGCCCTGGCGGCAGAGCGCCGAGCTTCAACGGTGCGTTCGTCGCGCTCCCATCAAGCCTCTGGCTTTCGACCCGCACATCGAAGACCGGCTTCGTCGAACCGTTGTATAGAGCGATGGCCCATCTCTCGTCGTCATTGCGGTCAGGCAGCATCGCCCCAAGCACGTACACGAGCTCCGCTTGCTCACGGACAGCCTCCGCGTTTCTCCGTTCATCCCGCTCCTGCTCGACTGCGAGAAGGCGCTGGCTGACTCGCCAGGCCACGAGCGCAGCAACGACGGCGAGGACACCACCGATTGCGCTCACCCAGTCCGCGAGGTTCCCCCACTCCATGGATCTCCCATCGACGTCCGATTCCAATCCCAGACACGATATCCAGACGGGACGTCGCTGAGGACCGAGATCCACAACAGCGCTCGCGGAGCCACCAGGAACCTCAGTCCGCTCCGCATCCTCGCAGAGGAATGGGAGGGCCACTCGATGAGAGGCCCTCACTCCAGAACATTCTCTGCCGAGCCAGACAGCGGAGTCAGGCACGACCACCGAGGTGCCCTCATGTCAACAAGAGAAGCCTGCGCGCGAATCTTGAATCCGACGCAATCCTGACCCGACCATAAAAGGCCGGGTCAGGGAAAACATCAGACGTTGAAGCGGAACTCCACCACGTCGCCGTCCTGCATGACGTAGTCCTTACCCTCGAGCCGCGCCTTGCCCTTCGCGCGTGCCTCCACCACGGAACCGGTGGCGACGAGGTCCTCGAACGAGATGACCTCGGCCTTGATGAAGCCCTTTTCGAAGTCGGTGTGGATCACACCGGCGGCCTGCGGGGCCTTGGCGCCCTGCGGAATGGTCCACGCGCGCGACTCCTTGGGACCCGCGGTCAGGTACGTCTGCAGCCCCAGGGTGGCGAACCCGATGCGGGCCAGCTGGTCCAGGCCCGACTCGGTCTGTCCGGTCGCCTCTAGCAGCTCCTGGGCGTCGGCGGGGTCGAGGTCGATCAGCTCGGACTCGATCTTCGCGTCCAGGAACACTGCCTGGGCGGGGGCGACGAGCGCGGACAGCTCCGCCTTCTTCTCCTCACTGGTGAGGATCGCCTCGTCCACGTTGAACACGTAGATGTACGGCTTCGCCGTCAGCAGACCCAGCTCGCGGATCGGCGAGAGGTCGAGCCCGGAGGTCGACAGCAGCTGACCACGCTCCAGCGCGTCCTTCGCGGCGTTCGCCGCCTCGAGCACGGCACCGTCAAGCTTCTTCTGCTTGACCTCCTTCTCGTACCGAGGGAGAGCCTTCTCGATGGTCTGGAGGTCGGCGAGCATGAGCTCGGCGTTGATGGTCTCCATGTCGTTGCGGGGGTTCACCTCGCCGTCGACGTGGACGACGTCGCCGTCCTCGAAGCCGCGCACGACCTGGGCGATGGCGTCGGCCTCGCGGATGTTCGCGAGGAACTGGTTGCCGAGACCCTCGCCCTCACTCGCGCCGCGCACGATGCCGGCGATGTCGACGAACGACACGGTCGCCGGCAGGATGCGCTCCGAACCGAAGATCTCGGCGAGCTTCTCCAGGCGGGGATCCGGGAGGTTCACCACGCCGACGTTGGGCTCGATGGTCGCGAACGGGTAGTTCGCCGCGAGCACGTTGTTGCGGGTCAGCGCGTTGAAGAGGGTGGACTTGCCGACATTGGGCAGTCCCACGATTCCGATAGTCAGGGCCACGAGAGACCAGTCTACGGGGCGGACGTTCCGACCGCGTCCGCACGTGAAAGCGGCTGAAAGCGCGACGACAGTGCGGTGAAAGCGGTCAGCCGCACGATCAAGGCATGACGAATCCCACCACCGACTGGGCCCTGGAGGCCGACGGCCTTGTGAAGGTGTTCGGCACGAACCGGGCGGTCGACGGCGTCGACCTGCAGGTCCGCGCCGGCACCGTCTATGGCGTGCTCGGCCCCAACGGCGCCGGCAAGACCACCACCATCAACATGCTCGCCACCCTGTTGCGTCCCGACAGCGGCACAGGTCGCATCTTCGGACACGACGTCGTCCGCGAGCCCCACATCGTCCGCCAGCTCATCGGCGTCACGGGGCAGTTCGCCTCGGTCGACGAAACACTCTCGGCAAACGAAAACCTCATGATCTTCTCCCGGCTGCTCGGGCTGAGCCGCGCCGAAGCCCGCACCAAGGCCGCAGATCTGCTCGACCGTTTCGGGCTGACGGAAGCCGCGCGCCGACCGCTGAAGGACTTCTCCGGAGGCATGCGGCGACGACTCGACCTCGCTGCTTCCCTCATCGCGCAGCCGCCGCTCATCTTCCTGGACGAGCCCACCACGGGCCTGGACCCCCGGACACGCGGCCAGATGTGGGACACCATCCGCGAGCTCGTGCGGACGGGGTCCACTGTGCTGCTGACCACGCAGTACCTGGACGAGGCGGATCAGCTCGCCGACCGCATCGCGGTGATCGATCGCGGGCGCGTTGTCGCCGAGGGCACCGCCGACGAGCTGAAGGCGTCGGTCGGAACGTCTTCGCTGCAGCTTCGCGTCCGCGACAGCGCCGACACCGAGGACGCCCTCCGGATCATCGAACACGCACTCGGTGTCCGCGGCGCCCTCTCCCCCGAGGCCTCGCGCGTCACCGCCCCGATGGCGGATGCCGATCGCATCGCCGATCTGCTCATCACGCTGCGCGAGGCGGGCATTCACCTCGCCGAGATGAGCGTGCAGAAGCCGACGCTCGACGAGGTCTTCCTCACCATCACCGGTCATCCCGCGGAGGACGCCGAGTCCGCCGCCGCACGTGAAGAGGTTTCCGCATGAGCGCTCTCGTCGCATCCACCCCGATCATCCCCGCCGCCCAGCGTTCCCTGAAGAGCAGAGCGGGGCTGGGTCTCGCCCTGCGCAACACGCTGACGATGGCGGGGCGCGGCCTCATCAAGATCCGCCGCACGCCCGAGCAGCTCATGGATGTCACGCTGCAGCCGATCCTGTTCACGCTGATGTTCACCTACATCTTCGGCGGCGCGATCTCCGGCGACGTGGCGTCGTACCTGCCGGTCATCATTCCGGGCATCCTGGTGCAGACTGTCATCACGACATCCGTGGTCACCGGCGTCCAGCTGCGCGAGGACATGGACAAGGGCGTGTTCGATCGATTCCGCTCACTGCCGATCGCCCGCATCGCCCCGCTGTCGGGGGCGCTGCTGGCCGACACGGTCCGGTACGCGATTGCCACCACGCTCACGTTCACGATGGGCTACATCATGGGCTTTCGCCCGGCGGGCGGTCTGTTCGCTGTGATCGCCGCGGGTGTGCTGGTGATCGTGTGCTCGTGGGCGATGAGCTGGATCTTCGCGTTCTTCGGAGTGATCGCCCGCACCGCCTCGAGCGTCCAGGGGATCTCGATGATCATCCTGTTCCCGCTCACCTTCCTCTCGAACGCCTTCGTGCCGGTTGACACCATGCCGAGCTGGCTGCAGTGGTTCGTGAACATCAACCCCGTCTCCCACCTCGTGACAGCGGTTCGCGACCTCACCAACGCAGGCGCCTTCGGCAGCGACGCCTGGATCTCGCTGCTGGGTGCCGCGGTGATCGTCGCGATCTTCGCCCCGCTCACCGTGCGCGCCTACATGCGCAAGGCCTGACACACGGAGGGCACCGTCGACACGGTGCCCTCCCCCTGTCAGCGTGCGTATCCGAGAACGGTCAGACCGCGCTCGACCCTCTCCTGCGGGTTCAGCATCCGCGCGCGCTCCCGCGCGGCCGCCACGACGTCCGTACCGGCGTACTCCTGTGCATCCGCGAGATGCGCGGCGAGATTCAACGTGGGCATGTTCTGCCGGCCGCCGAGAACCTCGGCCAGGGCGATGGCCTCCACGCCACGAGCGCGGAGAGACGGATCCCGCAGTGCCCACGCCGACCATCCGAGCAGCGCGGTACCGAGAACGGGGCGATCCACTCCCTCGCGTCGCTGCCGGCAGACGGCGATGGTGCGGGTGCGAAGTCGCCGCTCCCACACCGCCAGGTCCTCTCGGGGCAGATCGAGCGCACGGACGGCAGCGCTCAGATAACCGGACAGCGCCATCAGGAACCACGGTGAGCGGCGGGTCTCGGGCTGTGTGAACGATGCCAGTGCGCGATCGAACGACGCCGCCGCGGACACGAGATCACCGTCCTGCAGGTCGGCCTCCGCCAGCCCGTACGCGCCGATCGAGGTGAGTTCGAGGCCATCCTGGCTCAGGCCACCCTCATCGATCAGGTGCTGGAACAGCCGCCGTGCGTCGTCGGCCCGCCCGAGACAGAGCAGCACGCCGCCACGCACCCATTCCTGGTGGTTCAGCTGATCCTGCGCGTCGTACTCGCGGAACACCGCGTCTGCGCGTTCGAGCCAGATCAGGGCTTCCGAGGCCCGGGCCGACTGCGCGGCCAGCTGCGCGGCGAGATCCGCCGCCATGCCCTCAGCCCACCGCTCCCCCAGCGAACGGGCACGCTCCCAGCCGCTGCGGGCAGCGGTCATCGCATCCTCAGGCTCTCCGTCGTTCTCCGCGGCGTGTGAGCGCAGCAGGTCCGCCACGAGCTGGACCGCCGGCGGCTCGCCGGGTCCGACGAGCTCCGGGACGCCGGGACCGGCCCCGCGGCCGGACGCGAGCAGGGCGCGCACGACGAGCCGCCAGGCCGGCGAGAGCCGCGTCCCGATGCTCTGCTCCCGAGCCCGCACCACAGCCAGGGCGCGCGTGGCTTCGGAGTCGCCGGCGATCATGCACCCGAGCGCCGCCAGCGCGAGCGCGATGACAGATCGATCATCGTCGGCATCGGCGCGCTCCCCCGCCGCTGCCATCGCGGGCGCGTAGCCGAGGAACTCCGTGAAGGAACCGCGGATGAACCAGGACTGTGCGAGTACCGCGAACAGAGCAACAGCCTCGTCGGAGCGCGAAGCCTCGATGAGGTGTCGGAGCACGTGCACGAGGTTGTCGTGCTCCTCCGTGACGGCGCGATGTCCGTGTGCGGTCAGTCCCGAGGGGAAGAGCCGAGCAGGAGCGCCGTGCTCGGCCACGTATGCGAGCGCCCAGGCGATGACCGCTTCCCAGGCCGCGTCTGCGCGCGAGGCCTCTGCGAGCCGGTCATGGCCGAACTCGCGCACCGTCTCCAGCATGCGAAAACGCAACGAGCCTGAATCCGCATCCTCGACGATGGTGAGCAGTGACTGCGAGGCGAGCACGTCGAGCAGATCATCCGCGAACGGGACGGCGAGGACCGCGGCGGCAGCCTCGGACGAGAACCCTCCGGGAAGCACCGAGAGGCTCGCCAGCGCCTCTCGGGCATCGGCGGGGAGCAGCTCCCAGCTCCACTCGATGACGGCCTCGAGAGTGCGGTGACGCTCGGGTGCCGATCGGTCGCCGGTCGTCAGCAGCGCGAAGCGATCCTCCAGGCGTTCCTCGATCTGGGCCAACGACATCGTGCGCACCCGCGCGGCAGCCAGTTCGATCGCGAGGGGAAGTCCGTCCAGACGGGCGCAGAGTCGCGCGACGCCATCCAGCGGGAGCGTCGCACCGGGACGCACCGAACGAGCACGCTGCAGGAACAGCCGCACCGCCGGCGCTTCCTCCGCGGCATCGATCTCCAGCGGCTCCAGCGCGAGGACGCTCTCTGCAGCGATGGCCAGGGGCGATCGGCTCGTGGCGAGGACCCGCAGCGCGGGGACGGCGGCAAGCAGGTCGGCGGTCCACCGTGCGGCACCCTCGACCACCTGCTCGCAGTTGTCGAGCACGAGCAGCGTCGTCCGGTCACCGAGTGCACCGATGATGCGCTGGGCGAGGTCGGGACGCGGCAGCGGCTCGGCGAGCCGCCGGTGCGCCGCGGTCTCGCTGATTCCGAGCGCCGCGGCAATCGCCAGGGGAACGCCCTCGTCGGCACGGACGCCCGCGAGGGGCACGACGATGACCACAGGTGCATCCGACTCCGCGGCGAGCGCCTGCGCGAACCGCGTCTTGCCGAGTCCGCCCGCGCCGAGCACAGTCACGAGCCGCGATGCACGAAGCAACGTACGCGCGCGGACCAGCTCCTCGTCGCGTCCGATCAGCTCGTTCGGTGCTGAGCGAAGTCCGATCCGCACTCGCGGTCCACGGTCTTCGGCACGCAGCAGACGAGCGTTGAGTTCCGTGATCGCGGCGCCCGCGGTCGCACCCAGCGCCTCGCGGAGGCCTTCGCGGAACCGCGCGAAAACGGCGAGCGACTCGGCGGTCCTGTCGTCGTCCGCGAGCGCCTGCATAAGGGCGATGTGGGCCGGCTCGTCGAACGGACGCAGCTCGATCAGCTCGCGGAGGGTATCGACAGCATCGCGCGGGCACCCAGCCGCTGTCTGAGCGGCAGCGAGGGCGCGAAGCAGATCCTCGCGAAGCGTCGTGGCAAGCCCGGCGACCGTGTCCGCGAGCGCGCTGTCGCCGAGATCCGCGGCGAGACCTTCCCGCCACAGCGATGCTGCCGCGCGGAGCTCCGCGACGGCGTCCTCCGGCGAGCCCGGTTGCCGGGCAAGGCTCTGTCGCACATCGTCAAGATCACTCGTGACTTCGCCCAGCGCGTACCCGCCCGGCCCGCTCGCGACGATGTCGGGACCACCGAGCGCGCGAAGTCGCGAGATCAGGGTCTGCAGAGCGGCCCGGGGGTTCTGGGGTTGCGCCGGCCCCCACACGTCCTCGGCGAGCGATGAGACGCTCCGCGGCGCCCCGGTGCCCGCGATGGCGAGTGAGACGAGCAGCGACCGCATGGGGTGGCCGGGCACATCAGCGCCATCCAGGCGTACCGGGCCGAGGACTTCCAGGCGCGCCGTCATGCGAGACGGAGCGAAGGGACGACGCTGTGGCACGGCGAGAGCTCATTGTCCTGCCGACTGGTCATGCCGATCAGTCTAGGCACGGCCGCCGACACCGCGCATCGGGCTCGCGCGGAGCCCGATGCGGCGAGCACACAGTCGTCTGGATCGTGCGCTCAGCCTCGGGACGAATCCGTGAACTCCTGCTCGTCGATGCGACGATCCAGAACGAACGCTAGCCCCAGACCGGCAAGACCGGCGATGACGATTCCCACCACGATGACGACCATGTCCGATTCCCCCTCCCGACCCGGATATCGGGTCTTGTCAGGAGATGTCCGCAGAACGCCGGATCGTCTCACCCGGCGGACGCGAATTTCACACCGCGCGGAAGGCAGTCGTCACATACGGCAGCGCGACGGAGACGCTTCCCACCGCCCCCACCTCGTCGAACAGCTCCGCCAGTCCCGCTTCGATCCGCGCACGTTCGTGAGGCTCAGCGGTGATCACGTAGCTGCGCGAGCGCGCCATGGACAGCAGATCCTCCCGTGTCATCTCCCGCGTCCATTCCCAGGATCTGGATTCGACCTGCGTGAAGGGCGCCGCCACGTGCGGGCCGCCGGATGCGATCATCTCCTCTGCGTTGGAGTTGTGCATGATCTCGCTCATCCGGGCGACCCAGTCCACGCGGGCATCGCGGATGTTCCAGATGAGGCCGAGCACGCCCCCGGGACGCAGCACGCGGCCGATCTCCCGTGATCCGGCCACGGGGTCCACCCAGTGCCAGGCCTGGCCCAGCACAACGGCATCGGCGCTGTTGTCGTCCAGCGGCAGGCTCTCGGCAGTGCCTTCGAGGACAGGAACGTCCGGGAGAACCGCGTGGAGCTTCGCGAGCATCAGCGGATCGGGATCGACCGCTGTCACGGATTCCGGCTTCGTGGCCAGCACGGCGCGAGTCAGCTTGCCGGTTCCGGCCCCCACATCGACCACGCGCGCATTCGCTCCGGCTGGCTCCAGCATCCAGGCGACCGCTTCGACCGGATACTCGGGCCGACCTGCCTGATAGAGATCGGCTGCGACGCCGAAGGACCGGGACATGTCATCGTTGCTCACCATGCCACGACCCTACGACGCGCCGTCCAGGCGCGGTGCGCCCGGCGCGCCTGACCACGGTGTCCGGGATCGGCGAGAAGGTGGATGAGTGCCTGTGGACTTCACCGCGATCGACTTCGAGACGGCGAACTCGTCTACGGCATCCGCGTGTGCGGTCGGCCTCGCCCGGGTTCGCGACGGCGTCGTGGTCGCGACGGACGGCTGGCTCATGCGGCCGCCGCCCGGGCACGAGGAGTTTCACCCGCGCAACATCGAGATCCATGGCATCACTCCGGCCGACGTGGCGTCGGCGCCGGGTTGGTCGGACCAGCTGGGGAAGTTGCGCGATTTCCTCGGCGACGACGTTCTCGTCGCCCACAACGCCGGTTTCGACATGAGCGTCATGCGACGCGCGTGCGCCGCCACGGGCGATGACCTGGCTCCCTACCGTTACATGTGCAGCGTGCAAATCTCTCGCAGCACCTATGTGCTGCCTTCGCACAGCCTTCCCTATGCCGCCGCGGCAGCGGGATTCCTCGACTTCCAGCACCACGATGCGTCAGCCGACGCCCTCGCCTGCGCGCACATCGTCATCGATGCCGCCCGCCGCGCACGTGCCCGAGACCTCGATGCGCTGAGCGCTGCCACCGGCGTACGGATCTCGCGCATCCCCGACGAGGCAGCGATCAGCGCACTCGTCTGAGCCTCCCGGACCAATGTCCGACCCCCTCGGCAGACTGGGGCCATGGACGCAATCTGGATCGCACTGGCCTGCATCGTCAGCCTGCTGACAGGACTCGCCATCGGGTGGCGGGTGCGCAGCGGCAACGAAGCGGGAGACCCGGCGATCAGGGCTCGACTGGCGGCGAGCGAATCGACCGTCGCTGCGCTGCGCGATCAACTCGGCCGTGAAGCTGAACTCTCCGCCGAAGCGCAGCAACGGCTCCGGGACGAGGTGACCGCTCAACGCGAACGCGAACGACAGGATGCCGCCGTGCTCACGGCCCTCTCCCCCGTCCAGGAGACCCTCCAGCTCATGCAGCGGAGCGTCACCGTATTGGAGCGCGACAGGCACGCCCAGTTCGGCGCTCTCGCCGAGCAACTGCGCCGCGCTCAGGAGACCGACGAGTCCCTCAGGCACGCCACCGAATCGCTCGCCGGCGCCCTGCGTTCCACCACGGCGCGTGGCACCTGGGGAGAAACTCAGCTGCGGCGCATCGTCGAGGCCGCGGGACTCACACGCCACGTCGACTTCGAGCTCCAGGTGAGTATCACCACCGACGACGGCCGCACCGGTCGCCCGGACATGCTCGTGCGTCTGCCCGGTGACAAAGCTCTCGCCGTCGACGCCAAGGCGCCGCTCGACGCGTTCCTGCGCGCCACCGCGCTGGACGACTCGGACCAGGCTGCTGCCATGATCCAGCATGCGAAGGCGGTGCGCTCCCACGTGGATGCCCTCGCCAAGCGTGCCTACTGGGAGGGTCTGTCCGCCAGCCCCGAGCTGGTGATCTGCTTCCTCCCCAGCGAAGCGATGCTGTCAGCGGCGCTGGACGCCGACCCCGCTCTCCTCGATCATGCGTTCGCCCAGCGCGTGGCCCTCGCCTCGCCCGTCAGCCTCTGGTCGGTACTCAAGACCGTGGCGTACACCTGGACACAGCAGGATGTCTCGGAACAGGCGCACGAGTTGCTGGCGCTGGGCAACCAGCTCTACGACCGGCTCGGCACCCTCGCCCAGCACACCGATGATCTGCGAGGGGCCCTTGAGCGTGCCGTCGGCGCGTACAACCGCTTCGCGGGCTCCCTCGAAAGTCGCGTTCTGGTGACGGCACGCCGATTCCCGGGCATCGACCCGATGAAGATCTCCGCTCTCGCAGAGCCGGCGGAGATTCACGCGGCGCCTCGGCGCATCCTGGCAGCCGAGTTCGCCACCGATGCCGGTGTCGGATCGGCGCCCGTCCGCACAGGCCCGGCGGGCAACGCGGAGGACGAGGGAAGCGGGCAAGCCACCCCCCACACGTCAGCGGCGCCCGGGACCGATCAGGTCACGAGCGCCGATATCGGTGCGCTGCGCGCACGGTTGGAGGTCACGCACCCCCGGGAATGAAACGCATGAGGCCCACGACGACCAGGCTGACGACCACGAACGTGCCGACAGGAATCCACGAGCTCATCGCCTGACCCGGTTCACGACGTACGCGGAAGAACACGTCAGCACGACGCGCGGGATCCGCTGCACTCGCAATGACAGCGTGCGCGCCGGTCCGGGGATTCGTCGTGTTGGTGGTCATGTCATCCGCCTCGATCTCGTGTCGGTGAGGGCAGACGCCCCCACACCGCGTCCCATTCTCGCACCGACTCGTGCGAGATACAGGGCGAACGCGGTCACGAAATGGTCACCGTGCCGTCACAGCCACTTCGACGCGAGGTGCTCCGAGGTGATGCGACGGAGCGTTCCGGACGCGCTGCGCAGCACGACCGACTCGGTGTAGATGTAGCCCCCCTCGCGGCGAACGCCCGACACCAGCTGTCCGTCGGTGACGCCCGTGGCGACGAAGATCGTGTTGTTGCTCGTCACGAGTTCGTCGGCTTCATAGACGTAGTCGAACTTGAGTCCCGCATCCAGCCCGCGCTGCGTCTCATCGTCCGTCTGCGGCCAGAGGCGCCCCTGGATGTGGCCTCCGAGCGCCTTGATCGCGCACGCGGTGACAATCCCCTCGGGGCTGCCCCCGATGCCCACGCACATGTCGGTACGAGCGTTGTGACGAGCCGCGTTGATTCCGCCGGCCACATCCCCGTCGCTCATCAGACGGGTGCCGGCTCCGGCGGCTCGGATCTCCTCGATCAGCTGCTCGTGACGGGGACGGTGCAGCACCGAGACCACGATCTCATCGACCGGCTTGCCCAGCGCCTTCGCGAGCAGACGGATGTTCTCCCCGATGGGAAGCCGGATGTCGACCACCCCGACGCCGGCGGGACCCGTGACCAGCTTGTCCATGTAGAACACGCTCGACGCGTCGAGCATCGTCCCGCGATCAGCGACGGCGATCACGGACAGCGCGTTGTTTCGGCCCGCCGCCGTCAGCGACGTCCCGTCGATGGGATCCACCGCCACATCACACTGGGGACCACGACCGGCACCCACGGCCTCGCCGTTGAACAGCATGGGCGCGTGGTCCTTTTCCCCTTCACCGATGACGATGCGTCCGTCGAAGTTCACGGTGCGAAGGAACGCACGCATCGCGTCCACGGCTGCGCCGTCGGCGAGTTCCTTCTGCCCCCGGCCGATGAAGGGGACAGCGCGAATGGAAGCGGCCTCCGTGGCTCGCACCAACTCCAGCGCCAGGTTGCGATCAGGGTGCAGAGGGCTCATGTCGTCAGTCAGGCTCACCATGGGGCCAGCATGGCACTCCCCCGGTCAGGATTTATGGAATTCTGCGTCTCCCCAGACGAAGGATCTCGGCTATTTACGATTTCCATCAGGATGGCCACGCTTTCGCCCATGACAGGGGCGAAAGCGGGCTTCCCTCGCGTTTCGGTAGAGTGGCATCGACCTCGTGATCTTCATCAAAGGAGCACCCATGCCCGTCGTCACCCCGGATCAGTACGTCGACATGCTCGCCCGTGCGAAGGCCGGCGCCTTCGCCTACCCGGCGTTCAACGTGTCCAGTTCGCAGACCATCAACTCGGTGCTCCAGGGCCTGACGGAGGCCGGTTCGGACGGCATCCTGCAGGTCACCACGGGAGGCGCGGACTACTTCGCCGGACACACCGTCAAGGCACGCGCCACCGGTGCGCTCGCTATGGCGCGCTACGTCACCGAGGTTGCGAAGAACTACCCGATCAACGTCGCCGTCCACACCGACCACTGCCCGAAGGACGCGCTCCCGTCCTTCCTGCTTCCGCTTCTCGAGGCCAGCGAAGAGCAGGTCAAGGCGGGCGGACAGCCCATCTTCCAGTCGCACATGTGGGACGGCTCGGCCGTGCCGCTCGCAGAGAACATCGACATCGCGCGCGAGCTGCTGCCGCGCATGAAGGCGATCAATGCCATCCTCGAGGTCGAGATCGGCGTCGTCGGCGGCGAGGAGGACGGCGTCCAGCACGAGGGTTCCAACGACGCTCTGTACACCACCGTCGGCGACGTCAGCCAGGCCGTCGAGGCACTGGGACTGGGCGAGCAGGGTCGCTGGATCGCCGCCCTCACCTTCGGCAACGTGCACGGTGTGTACAAGCCCGGCAACGTGAAGCTGCGCCCCGAGCTGCTCGGCGAGATCCAGGCTGGTATCGCGGAGAAGTTCGGTACCGGTGCCAAGCCGCTCGACCTCGTCTTCCACGGCGGCTCCGGTTCCACGGATGAGGAGATCGCGACCGCGGTCAAGAACGGCGTGGTCAAGATGAACATCGACACCGACACGCAGTACGCGTTCACCCGCGCTATCGCCGACTACATGTTCAAGAACTACGACGGTGTCCTGAAGGTCGACGGCGAGGTCGGCAACAAGAAGCTCTACGACCCGCGCGCCTGGGGCAAGGTCGCTGAGACGGCCATGGCCGCTCGCGTGATCGAGGCCACCAAGCAGCTCGGCTCGTTCGGCAAGTCCCAGGGCTGATCGACGAAACGACGATGGCGCATCCCTTCGGGGATGCGCCATCGTCGTTTCTTGCTGATCCGTGATCAGGGCGTCGGCGTCTCAAGCCCCTTCATCGCGAGGTCGAGATAGGCCTGGAACGCCGGGTCGCCCATGAGAGTCGATGTCTGAACGATGACGACCACCAACCACACCACGGCCCAGCCCACCAGCGGAACCCACCAGCTTCGCTTCTGGGCGCGCAGGCGTCGAAGAGCCAGCCACACCGTTGCGACATACCCCACGATGAGCACGGCCGCCATGATGTAGCCCGGCGCATCGCTGCGCGGCACGTCTGCCTGCTCGCGCGTGAGGCCGAGCATCATCAGAGCCTCGGTCATCGTGGCCGAATACGACATCAGCGCCACCGAGCTCATCACCACATGCATGGCGCCGAGCGCGAGCATCACGATCGTGATCAGGCGGTCGGTGGGCGCGACGTTCGGTCCCGGCGTGCTGGCAGCGGGTACGGCTGCGGGACGCTCCTCGGGCCAGGAGAACTCAGCGGGATCGGGGTGCGAGGTCTGCGGCAGAGGCTGGCGGATGTGCGCACGCTGCTCCTCCGGCGACGCGTATTCGCCGTACTGCGGGCGCGGGCGCGAATCGGGCTCGGTCATGCTCGGGTCCGTCCGCCGCGGGCTCGCTCGTCCTGACGCCCGGATGCGTCTTGGCGCAGCTCCTTCGGCAGGGAGAACATCAGGTCCTCCTCCGCGGTACGGACTTCCTCGACGTCGCCGTATCCGGCACCGGCCAGTTCCGCCAGCACCTCTTGCACCAGCACCTCGGGGACGGAAGCGCCGCTGGTGACGCCCACGGTGCGAACGCCCTCCAGCCATTCCTGCTTGACCTCGTCCACGTAGTCCACGCGGTACGCGGCCTTGGCACCGTACTCCAGCGCTACCTCCACCAGTCGCACGCTGTTGGAGGAGTTGGCCGAGCCCACGACGATCACGAGGTCGGCGTCCTTCGCCACCTTCTTGATGGCCACCTGACGGTTCTGCGTCGCGTAGCAGATGTCATCGGAGGGCGGATTGTGCATCTCGGGGAAACGCTCGCGCAGCTTCTCGACGGTCATCATGGTCTCATCCACCGACAGCGTCGTCTGTGAGAGCCAGACGACGCGGGACGGGTCCTTCACCTGGACGGTCTCCGCCTCGGCGGGGCTGTTGACGATGGTGACGTGATCGGGCGCCTCGCCTGCCGTTCCCTCGACCTCCTCGTGACCGGTGTGCCCGATCAACAGGATCTCGAAGTCGTCACGAGCGAAACGCACCGCCTCGCGGTGGACCTTCGTCACCAGCGGGCAGGTCGCATCGATGGCCTGCAGCCCGCGATCGGCCGCTGCCTGGACCACTGCAGGGGAGACGCCATGCGCGCTGAAGACCACGTGAGCGCCCGCGGGAACTTCGTCGACCTCCTCGACGAAGATCGCTCCCTGCTTCTCGAGTTCTGTGACGACATGGATGTTGTGCACGATCTGCTTGCGCACGTAGACGGGAGCCCCATAGCGCTCCAGCGCCTTCTCCACAGCCACGACGGCGCGGTCGACTCCTGCACAGTAGCCGCGCGGGGCCGCGAGCAGCACCCGCTTGTGTCCGTCGACGGGGATATCCTGAAGGCGTCCGCGACGGCCGGGAATCCGGGGAACGGGAAGGTGGACGGCAGGGGAACTCACCCTTTGAGTCTAGGGTGATCGGCCTGTGACGGCGCCGAACGATGCACGGACGATACGGACACCGCCACGCACCGCTGCGACGCGGGTCAAGACGACGCGAATGAAGACGAGACGGGTAAGAGAGGACGACATGGCCGACGTGAGACCACGACGCGCCTTCGGCCGACCGCCGCACCCGATGGCCCCTCCCGCTGAGCTGAGAAACGCCACATGACAGACCCCCACACCAAGCCGGCGTTCGCCGGGCCCGTACGCCCCCGCGACTCCACCCCGGACTCGCCCACCCAGGTGGGCGATCTCGCCCGTGACATGCGGGACTATGTCGCACGCCTCGGGTCCCCGTGGATCGAGGGCGAGCTCACCGAGTGGAACGTCCGGGCCGTCGGCACCTTCGCCACGCTGCGGGACCTGTCCGGCGACGCCGCCATCCGGCTGGTCGTCTGGTCGAGTATCCGCGCGCGGATCCCGCAGGACCTCAAGACCGGGGATCGCGTCATCGTGTGCGCGAAACCCGAGTACCGCGTTCAGCGCGGCGAGCTCTCGTTCGTAGTGTCCTCGATCCGTCACGTCGGGCTCGGAGACCTGCTCGAGCGTCTTGAGGTGCTGCGTCGTCAGCTGCGTTCCGAGGGCCTGCTCGACCCGTCGCGCAAGAAGGCGCTACCGTTCCTGCCGCAGCGAATCGGGCTCATCACCGGCAAGGGGACGGACGCCGAGAAGGACGTCCTGCGAAACGCCCAACTGCGCTGGCCGCAGGTGGAGTTCCGCGTCGAGCACGCAGCCGTGCAGGGCGATCAGGCGCTCCCCCAGCTCCTCGCAGCGTTGCAGCGTCTCGATGCGGATCCGTCCGTGGACGTCATCATCTTCGCGCGCGGTGGCGGTGACTTCCAGGATCTGCTGACCTTCTCCGACGAAAAGCTCGTCCGCGCCGTCGCCGCCGCCCGCACCCCGGTGGTGAGTGCCATCGGGCACGAGAACGATCGTCCGCTCCTGGACGAGGTCGCCGATCTCCGCGCCTCGACGCCCACCGACGCAGCCAAGCGCGTGGTGCCGGACGTACTCGAGCAGTTGGCTCAGGTGCGCGAAGCACGTGCTCGCATCATCGGGCGCGTCTCCACACGCATCCAGCACGACCTCACGAGCTTGGAGCATCTGCGCTCCCGACCCGTTCTGCGCGACCCGCACCGCATGCTTCAGGAGCGTCAGCTCCATATCGAGCAGTTGCGGTCGCGAGCGAGCGCAACCACCTCGCTGCGCATCGAGCGGGAACACACCGCCATGGCCCGACTGCATGCGACGCTGCGTGCTCTCAGCCCACAGCACACCCTCGAGAGGGGATACGCGATCGTGCAGCGAGCCGGCGACGGCATCGTGCGCTCCCCCGCCGAGGCCCCCGCCGGAACCGACCTCGTCGTCCTCCTCGCTGAGGGCACCATCGGCGCTCGCTCCGACGGTGCACTGCCGGAATGACGCCTCGCCGCCCGAACTAGGATGGAACCATGACCGACGCCACCGCAGAGCCCGTCGACGTCTCCGCGCTCTCCTTCGAGCAGGCCCGGGATGAACTGACGCAGGTCGTCGCCCAGCTGGAGCAGGGCGCACCCACGCTCGAACGTTCGCTCGCGCTCTGGGAGCGCGGCGAGCGCCTCGCCCAGCGGTGCGAAGAATGGCTCCTCGGCGCGAAGGCCCGTCTCGACGCTGCCCGCCCCACGGGAGAGGCCGTCTGATGGCCCGCGTCGTCGCCGAGCTGGGCCGCCCCGAGACGCCGCAGGAGACCGCCGACCGCAAGGCGGCGTCCTCCGCCGCCTACCGCGGCTCACAGACCTTCCGGAACCTGATCGCCGCGCTCATCGTCACGATGCTGATCGTGCTGGTGATCGTGTGGGTGGTACCGCGTGGGAGCGCACCGGAGATCACCCCGGCAGATCCGGTGAAGGTCGCGGCGGCGCAGACGAGCGCCAGCGGAAAGTCCACGTACGCGATCGATGCTCCGGAGAACTGGTGGTCCAACGTCGCCATTCTGGACTCATTCGCGGGATATGCGCTCTTCACCGCCTCGTATGTGCCCACCGAGGAGAGCAAACTCACCGGCTTCGTCCGTCTCAACGATGTGTACAACGCCGACGAGAAGTACGCTCAGCTGCGGATCCCGGGGGCGCTGCCCGGCGAAACGGAGACCATCGGCGGACGTGAATGGACGGTGTTCACCATCTCCGACGTCGAGAAGGCGGGGAATGTGACACAGGCCCTGGGCACGCAGGTCGACGACGACTATGTGCTGCTCTACGGGAAGACCACGGATGAGTTCATCCGTGAGTTCGCCACGAAGCTCACCGCAACGATCGAGAAGGAAACCGCTCAGTGACCCAGCAGCTCACCCCCACGCAGGCCTGGTCCCAGATGCTCGAGGGCAACCACCGCTTCGTGACCGGCACGCCCGGCCACCCGCACCAGGACAGCGAACGCCGCCACGAGACGGTGGGATCGCAGTTCCCCCACGCGGCGCTGTTCGGTTGCGCCGACTCACGCCTCGCGGCCGAGATCATCTTCGATCAGGGTCTGGGCGACCTCTTCGTCATCCGCAACGCGGGACAGGTCACGTCGCCTTCGGTGATCGGATCGCTGGAGTACGCGGTGGCGATCCTCCAGGTTCCCCTCATCGTGGTGCTCGGGCACGACTCCTGCGGTGCAGTGCGCGCCGCGATCGACTCCACGGCCATGGACGCACCGGTCCTTCCGCCGGCGGTGTGGCGACTAATCGCGCCGATCGTCCCGTCGGCACGCAAGATCGAGGCAGAGACGGGCACCACGGCTGACAACGTCTCGGCGGAGCTGGTCGGAAAGCTGCACCTGCAGTCCACCGTCGCCGAGCTGCTGCACTCGTCCGAGGTG
Source organism: Microbacterium sp. (assembly GCA_031277945.1). Lineage (GTDB taxonomy): Bacteria > Actinomycetota > Actinomycetes > Actinomycetales > Microbacteriaceae > Microbacterium. The sequence goes on from JAITLK010000003.1 coordinate 167,633, forward strand.
ATCTCCGACGCCGTGGCCGCCGGGCGCCTGGCCATCGTGGCCGCCAACTACCGCCTTGCCGACGGCACCGTCGACGCTCACTTCACCGTAGGCACCGCAACAGCCGCGGCTGCCTGATCACACGAACCCACAAGGAGACAGACGTGGCTGAGACCGAATACCGCATCGAGCACGACACGATGGGCGAAGTCCGCGTGCCCAAGGATGCGCTCTACAGCGCGCAGACCCAGCGCGCCGTGGAGAACTTCCCCATCTCGGGCTCCGGCCTGGAGTCGCGCCAGATCGCCGCTCTCGCGCGCATCAAGAAGGCTGCCGCACTGGCGAACAAGGGGCTCGGCACCCTCGACGGCGACGTCGCCGACGCGATCGCCTGGGCCGCCGACCAGGTCGTCACCGGTGAGTACGACGCGCAGTTCCCGGTCGACACCTACCAGACCGGTTCGGGCACCTCGTCCAACATGAACATGAACGAGGTGCTGGCGACGCTGGCTTCGGGCAAGCTGGGCTCGCCCGTGCACCCCAACGACCACGTCAACGCCTCGCAGTCATCGAACGACGTCTTCCCCACGTCGGTGCACGTCGCCGTCACGCAGGCCCTCATCGAGGACCTCATCCCCGCCCTGGAGTACCTGGCCACCGCGCTGGAGAAGAAGGCGGTGCTGTGGAAGGACGCGGTGAAGTCGGGACGCACCCACCTCATGGATGCCACCCCCGTCACCCTGGGCCAGGAGTTCGGCGGATACGCGCGGCAGATCCGCCTCGGTGTGGAGCGGGTGCAGGCAGCCCTCGTGCGCGTCGCCGAAGTTCCCCTCGGTGGCACTGCCGTGGGCACCGGCATCAACACGCCGCTCGGCTTCCCGCAGCAGGTCATCGCCCTGCTCGCAGAGGAGACCGGGTTGCCGATCGTCGAGGCGAAGGATCACTTCGAGGCTCAGGCCAACCGCGACGGTCTCGTGGAGACGTCGGGCGCGCTGCGCACCATCGCCGTCTCGCTCACCAAGATCAACAACGACCTGCGCTGGATGGGCTCTGGCCCCAACACCGGTCTCGGCGAGCTGCACATCCCCGACCTGCAGCCGGGGTCGTCGATCATGCCCGGCAAGGTGAACCCGGTCGTCCCCGAGGCCACGCTCATGGTGTGCGCCCGCGTCATCGGCAACGATGCCACCGTTGCCTGGGCCGGTGCGTCGGGCTCGTTCGAGCTGAACGTGGCCATCCCGGTCATGGGCACCGCGCTGCTCGAGTCGATCCGTCTGCTCTCCAACGCCATGCGCGTGCTGGCCGACAAGACCATCGACGGGCTGGAGGCCAACCTCGACCGTGCCGCTGCTTTCGCCGGTATGTCGCCGTCGATCGTGACGCCGCTGAACAAGCTGATCGGATACGAGGCAGCCGCGAAGATCGCCAAGCACGCCGTGGCGCAGGGCATCACTGTCCGCGAGGCCGTGATCGACCTCGGCTATGTCGCCCGTGGCGAGCTGACCGAGGAGCAGCTGGACGAGAAGCTCGACCTGCTGTCGATGACGCACGCCGGCTGACAGCAGCGTGACCGCGGGTGTGAGACGCAGCGTGGGCGCGGGGGGATTCCCCTCGCGCCCACGGCGCACCATGCTCTCCACCCGCGCCCGCATGCTCGCAGTGATCCTCGTGGTCACCGCGATCTCGCTGATCGCGTCTGGCGGCGTCGCGTTCGCAATGCAGTACAACCAGGCGCTGGCGGGCGTGGATCAGCATCTCCGCTCCCACGCCGATGCCCTTCTCGGTGCTCCGATGGAGGACACCGATATGAGCCAGGACGGGACCGCTGAGGTGGTGCCGGGGTCCCTCGATCCGCACGCATACTCCAGCGTCGACGCCCTTCTGCGTGCCGAGCTGAGCCGCATCGTGGGTCATGGCGAGGCGGCCATCGGCATCATCGATGGTGAGGTCGTACTGCGCTCGGCGGGGCCGCTGAGTGCGACGATGGCTGACGATACGGAGTTCGTCGCTTCAGCAACCGCAACGTCTACGCGCTCCAACTCCCCCGCGCTCGGGACCGCAGAACTCGGGGGAACCACGGTTCGCTGGATCTCTGTCCCGGTGACGGTCGAGGGCGATGCCACCACCGGTGTCTCGATCCGCGCGATCAATCTCGACGACACGCTCGATCCGCTGCATCTGGCTGCGCTCGTGTTCTGCGGGGTAGCCATCGTCATCCTCATCGCGGTCGGGCTGATCACCTGGGCGGTACTCGGTCGCTGGCTGCTCTCGCCGATGCAGCACCTGCAGCGCACCACGGGTGAGATCTCGCTCTCCCACCTCGCTGCACGTGTTCCGGAGGGAGGCACCGATGACCTTGCCAATGTCGGTCGCTCCGTCAATGCGATGCTCGACCGTCTGGAGGGTTCCGTTGACGTCCAGCGCCGTCTGCTCGATGACGTGCGTCATGAGCTGAAGACGCCCATCACCATCGTGCGCGGCCATCTGGAGATGATGGATCCCGCCGACCCCGCCGATGTCGCCTCCGCGCGCGAGATCGGGATCTCCGAGCTGGATCGTATGACCCGCCTCGTGGAGGACATCGATCTGCTCGCCACCGTCGAAGACGACGAGTACACGATGGGAATGGTCGACGTCAGCCGCCTCACGGCGCGCATCGGCGAGATGATCGTCGCCATTCCGGGTCATCCCTGGCGCGTGCTGGATCGCGCCGATACGATCGTGCGCGGCAACCCGGATCGTCTTCTCCAGGCGTGGCTGGCGCTGATCGACAACGCCGCCAAATACACCCCGCAGGGAAGCCCGATCGAGCTGGGCAGCACACTCACCACGGATGAAGTGCACCTGTGGGTCCGCGATCACGGCATCGGGATCCCGCCCGCGATGCGACACCGGATCTTCCGTCGCTTCGACCGGGGCAGCGGCCGACGCGATGTCGGCGGCACCGGCCTCGGTCTGGCCATCGTGGATGCGATCGCACGCGCGCACGGCGGCTCCTGTACCGTTACGGACACCCCCGGCGGTGGTGCGACCTTCGTGATCCGCGTGCCCGCTCACCTCGGGCGACCGGGGTCCAACCTGCCCCAACCGATTCGCGCCGGAACAGTGGCGCTACGAGAGGACACCGCATGACCCGCATCTTGATCGCCGAGGACGAGCCCCGGATCTCGTCGTTCGTCAGCAAGGGGCTGGAAGCGGCCGGATACATCACCGCCGTCGTCGAGGACGGCAGCGAGGCGCTGCAGACCGCGCTCAGCGGAGAGTTCTCCCTCATGCTTCTGGACGTGGGCCTTCCGTCGATGGACGGCTTCGACGTGCTCGCCCACCTCCGCGGCAGCGGCTCGACGATGCCCGTGATCCTCCTCACGGCGCGAACCTCGACCCGCGACATGGTCGAGGGCCTCGACAGCGGCGCCAATGACTACATCCCCAAGCCGTTCAAGTTCGATGAGCTGCTGGCCCGCGTCCGCGTCCGGCTTCGCGAAGGCGGCACCAGCGCCAATTCGATGGTGATCAGCCATCGCGAAGTGTCCCTCGACATGCTCGCCCGCCGCGCGACCGTCGGCGGACGCGAGGTGGAGCTGTCGGCCCGCGAGTTCGCCCTCGCGGAGCAGTTCCTGCGCAACCCCGGGCTGGTGCTCAGCCGTGAGCAGCTGCTGAGCCGCGTGTGGGGACTGGACTTCGACCCCGGTTCCAACGTCGTAGACGTGTACGTGCGGTACCTGCGCACAAAGTTCGGCACTGAGCACATCGAGACCGTCCGCGGCGCCGGGTACCGCTGGCTCTGACATTTCCCGCAACCCTTGCCTTCGGTGAAGGCACAAGCCGCGGCGCCGGACTCCGCCCGGCTCCGCGGCGCAATGCTCTGCTTCGGCGCACGCCTCGACGCCGAAGCTGACAACGGACCGGTGGCGACCGGCGGGAACATGACGGCGGCGACTGGTCGTCATCCGTCGCATGCGGCATGTCGCGAACGGAGGAGATATCGCTCCACCGGGCCCTGGCGCCGCCGTACCGTCCTCGTTTCGCGACAATCTCCTCGTTTCGCGACACACTCTTACCCGCCCGACACCCCGCGTTCTCGGACGGGACACGGCGCCCGCAACCCGCCCGGACAAACAGAAACCCCCGGCACATGGTGCCGGGGGGCCGAGGTGAGCGGACCCGAACCGCTCGTTTATGCTCACCGCACCCGAAGCAGTGAGAGTTCCTCGTGTTCTGTTACTCCCGGGGAGATGGGATACATGTCAGCGCTGAGGCCGACACGTCTATTCTCGCTGTTTCACTGAAGAAACAGGGTGACAACACCGTGAGACTGTTCTCATCTTCATCAGGCCTCAGGCCAGTTCGCCGTCCTCCAGCAGTTCCGTCACCAGAGCAGCAATGGCGCTGCGCTCGGAACGTGTCAGCGTGACGTGGGCGAACAGCCCGTGTCCGGTCAGCGTCTCGATCACCGAGGCAACGCCGTCGTGGCGTCCGACGCGGAGATTGTCGCGCTGGGCGACATCGTGCGTGAGGACGATGCGGGAATTCTGGCCGATGCGGCTCAGCACCGTCAGCAGGACGTTGCGCTCCAACGACTGCGCCTCATCCACGATCACGAACGCATCGTGCAGCGATCGGCCGCGAATGTGCGTCAAGGGCAGCACCTCAAGCAGTCCCCGTTCGAGGACCTCCTCCATCACGTTGCCGCTCACCACCGAACCCAGCGTGTCGAACACCGCCTGTCCCCAGGGCGACATCTTCTCGCCCTGATCTCCGGGCAGGTAGCCGAGCTCCTGCCCGCCCACCGCGAACAGGGGGCGGAAGACGATGATCTTCTTCTGCTGCTGGCGCTCCAGCACGGCCTCCAGTCCGGCGCACAAAGCCAGCGCCGACTTTCCCGTTCCGGCACGACCGCCGAGGGAGACGATGCCGACCTCAGGGTCCAGCAGCAGGTCCAGCGCGATGCGCTGTTCGGCCGAACGACCGTGGAGTCCGAAGGCCTCCCGGTCACCTCGAACGAGGCGGAACTCCCCCTCACCGGTCACGCGGGCGAGCGCCGAGCCGCGATCCGAGTGCAGCACCAGCCCGGTGTTCACGGGCAGCCCGGCGGCATCGGGGTGCGAACCCACCTCGGAATCGTAGAGATCGGAGATGTCATCCGAGCCGACGTGGATGGTGGCCATCCCGCTCCACCCCGAGTGCGCGGCCTGCTCGGCAAGGTATTCCTCCGCCTCGAGCCCGAGGGAGGCTGCCTTCACACGCATCGGGAGGTCCTTGGAGACGATGGTCACGTCTTCGCCCGCCCCCTGCAGGTGCATCGCCACGGCGAGAATACGCGTGTCGTTGTCGCTCAACCGGATGCCCGCAGGCAGCACGCTCGTGTCGGTGTTCGCAAGCTCCACCCGCAGCGTTCCGCCAGAGCCCACCTCCACCGGGAAGTCGAGGCGGCCGTGTTCGACGCGCAGGTCATCGAGGTGACGCAGCGCCTGCCGGGCGAAGTACCCCAGCTCCGGGTCGTTGCGCTTGCCTTCGAGTTCGCTGATCACCGTCACCGGCAGCACCACCGAATGCTCCGCGAAACGGAACAACGCACGTGGATCGCTGAGAAGCACGGAGGTGTCGATGACGTAGGTGCGCAGCCGCACCTCGCTCGCATCCGTGCTGACGCGCCGCGTCCGCTGCTGGTGCCGCTGTCCTGTTGCACTGGTCACAACCGACCCCCAACCCGGATCCATCCGGATCAATCGTGTCGGCCGGGAGCCACGAGTCCTGTTTCACAGCCGACCCGATCGAGCACCTTGCCCGATGCTCAGACGGTAGCGCCCCTGCGTGCCGGGAGCCAGCGCCCTCCCTGGCGTGTCGGAGGACAGCGGGTGAACGAGTGGTGACGAACCTCAGCTGCCGAAGCGACGGTCGCGGTCTCCGTAGTCACGGATCGCACGCAGGAAGTCGACCTCTCGGAGGTCTGGTCCGAGAGCCTCCACGAAGTAGAACTCACTGTGGGCGCTCTGCCACAGCAGGAAGTCGCTCAGGCGCTGCTCACCCGACGTGCGGATCACCAGGTCCGGATCCGGCTGTCCACCGGTGTACATGTGCTCCCCCAGCATCTCCGGTGTGAGGTTGGCCGCCAGCTCCTCCATCGATGCGCCACGCGCGTCGTGCTTCTCGATGATCTTGCGCACTGCGTCGACGATCTCGTTGCGTCCGCCGTAGCCGACCGCCAGGTTGACGTGCATGCCCGTGTTTGCCGCCGTCCGTTCGGCGACCTCCGTCAGCGCGGCACGCAGACCCTCGGGGAGCAACTCCAGGCGGCCCACGATCTGCACCCGCCAGCCGGCCTCCCGGGAGAGCGCATCGGCGAGTTCCGCGATGATCTGGATGAGATCCTCGAGCTCTTGGGAATCGCGCTTGCGGAGGTTGTCCGCCGAGAGCAGATAGAGCGAGACGACGGAGATTCCGAGGTCGTCACACCATCGCAGGAACTCCTGCATCTTCGCCGCACCCGCCCGGTGGCCGTGTGCGGGGCTCGGAAAGCCGAGTTGCCGTGCCCATCGCCGGTTGCCGTCGATCATCATGGCGACGTGGCGTGGCACCTTGCCGTGATCGATCTGCCGCCGCAGCCGTGAGCTGTACAACCGGTACAGGAAACCGGCGCCCTCGGATCGACCCGTTGTGCTCACTCCCCTACGCTACCGCCCCGGATGGATCAGGCGTGAGCGGCGTGTGGAGAGGCGCCCGCGTAACACCGTGGATATGTACAGCCGAGGGAATGTTCCGGGTCGTACGCTCAGAACGTGACCCGCGAGAACACCCCGCCCCCGGTGCCGAAGCTTCCGTTGCTGGAAGCCGCGGCCACAGACGCCGCCGTCGAGATCAAGCCCAGCTGGCGCGGCTGGATCCATGCGGGCACCTTCCCGGTCACCATCGCGGCCGGAATCGTGCTGATCTGCCTGGCTCAGGGGGCACCCGCGAAGTGGGCGAGCGCTGTGTTCATGGCCACCTCGATGCTGCTGTTCGGCAACTCCGCGCTCTATCACCGCTTCAACTGGGGCCCCCGCACCAAGATGGTGCTGAAGCGGATCGACCATGCCAACATCCTGCTTCTGATTGCGGGCACCTACACTCCCCTCGCGGTGCTCGCGCTTCCGCCGGAAAAGGGAACGCTCCTGCTGATCCTGGTGTGGTCCGGAACGGTGCTCGGCATCCTGTTCCGAGTGTTCTGGATCAATGCCCCGCGATGGCTGTACGTTGCCATCTACCTCCTGCTGGGCTGGGCCGCGATCATGTACATCGTCGACCTCCTCAACGCCAACGTCGCGATGATGGTGCTCGTGGTCGCGGGAGGTCTGCTGTACTCGGGCGGCGCCGTCGTCTACGCGCTGAAGAAGCCGAACCCGTGGCCGGGCCACTTCGGCTTCCACGAGATCTTCCATGTGTGCACGGTGCTGGCATTCCTCTGCCACTGGACGGCCTGCCTGCTCATCGCGCTGGAGCCGCTGCGCCCCTCACTCGGGGTCCCGGCCTGACGCGATCTACTTCGCCTCGGAGTCGGAGCCGCTCTCGGCGTCGCCCGCGGCTTCTGCCGCCTCGCGATCCAGCTGCTCGTTGACCTCGTCGCGGTAGCGCGCGCGGCGGATGCGACGCTGCATGTCCCAGACCAGCAGGAAGACGCCGATGACCAGCAGGGCGATCACGAGGAACCCGGCGACCCCCGGCGTCACGGACTCGGCGGGAACCGTCATCGTGGGCGTCGGGACGGGGGTTGAGGTCGCTCGGACGATTGCCTCGAATGCGTGCATCGGGTCTGCTTTCCCTTTCGCGGGAGGTTAGCCTGGAACTCCAGCCTAATCTTCGATCGGACGCCATGACGACCACCGCAATGCTCGATGACCGGTACGGCCGCACCCGCTCGCCCGCCCGCCGGCGCGCGTGGTGGATCGCTGTGGCCGCCGTGGGTGCGATCATCGTGGGCGCGCTCGGCTGGATGACGGTGCGCGGATCGCTGTACTCGGTCACGGTCGACAACCTCGGCTACCAGGTGACGGATCCTCACGCCGTGTCGGTGGACTTCCAGTTCTCAACGACACCGGGAACGGATGTCACGTGTGCGCTGCAGGCGCTCGATCCGGAGCAGGGCATCGTCGGCTTCCGCGTGATCCGTTACGAGTCGGGCGAATCGCACCAGCAACGCCACACCGAGGTCATCCGCACCGTTGATGAGGCCACGACGGGCCTCGTCGAAGGCTGCTGGACCTCATAGCCTGACCCAGCCGGTTTGGCCGTCGGCGACGGAGTTCGTAGACTGACCGGACCGACGCCCTGCCACGCTGGGCGTCTTTTTCCATATACCTCCCCCTGGGAAGGATCGCCATGTCTGATGACGCACAGGTCACGTTCCTCACGCAGGACGCCTACGATCGGCTCGTGTCCGAGCTGGAACACCTCTCCACGGTGGGACGCGACGAGATCGCCAAGCGCATCGAGATCGCCCGCGAAGAAGGCGATCTCAAGGAGAACGGCGGTTACCACGCCGCCAAGGACGAGCAGGGCAAGCAGGAGGCGCGCATCCGCACGCTACAGTCACTGCTGAAGAACGCCCGCGTCGGCGAGGCTCCGGCCAGTCGCGGCATCGTGGAGCCCGGAACGGTCATCACCGCCCTCATCATGGGCGACGAGGAGGTCTTCCTGCTGGGCAACCGCGAGATCGCCGCAGGCAGCGAGCTCGACGTCTACAGCGAAGTCAGCCCCCTCGGCGCCGCGATCCTCGGCCTCAAGGAGGGCGAGAAGGGCAGCTACACCGCCCCCAACGGCCGCGAGATCCCCGTGGAGATCGTCAAGGTCGAGACCTACAACGGTCAGTGACCCACGAGGAAGGGCCCCGCACTCCGCAAGATCGCGGGTGTGCGGGGCCCTTCGCTGTTGTCACTCGTTGATGACGACGGGCGCGAAACCCCCATCGCGGAGGGCACGAAGGGTGAGTTCCTTGTGCTCCTCTCCGCGCGTCTCGACACTGATCTGCAGGCTGACCTGACTGATCTGCAGCCCCTGGCCGTGGCGGGTGTGCTGCACCTCCACCACGTTGGCGCCTGCTTGCGAGACGATCTCCGACACGCGGGAGAGCTGACCGGGCCGATCAGGCAGCGGGATGCGGATGGTCATGTACCGGCCCGAGGCGGCGAGACCGTGGGAGACGACGCGCTGCAGCAGCATCGGGTCGATGTTGCCTCCCGAGAGGACCACGACCGCGGTGCCGGATGCCTGGATCTTCCCCGCCATGATGGCGGCGACTCCCACCGCGCCGGCCGGCTCCACAACCACTTTGGCTCGTTCGAGGAGCGCGACGATGGCCCGCGCGATGTCGTCATCCGAGACGGTCACGACCTCGTCGACGAGCTCGCGGATGATCTCGAACGGGATGTCGCCGGGGCGGGCCACGTAGATGCCGTCCGCGATGGTCGGCCGGGTGATCACCTCGACGGGCGTCCCTGCCTCCAGCGACAGCGGGAACGGTGCAGCGTTCTCCGCCTGCACGCCGACGATGCGGACGGTGCGGCCTTCCGCAGCCGCCTTCTCCTTGATCGCCGCGGCCACACCGGCGATGAGGCCACCGCCTCCGATGCCCATGATGACGGTCTCGACATCCGGCGCGTCCGCCATGATCTCCAGCCCCAGCGTCCCCTGCCCCACGATGACGTCGCGGTGATCGTAGGGAGGGATGAAGATGGCGCCCGTGCGCTCGGCGAACTCCTTGGCCAGTCGCAGCGGGGTCTCCACGGTCTCGCCTTCGAGGATCACCTCGGCGCCGTAGCCTCGTGTGGACAGCAGCTTCGGCACCGGAACCCCGAGCGGCATGAAGATGGTGGCCGGAATACCGAGCTCACGTGCAGCCAGCGCCACGCCCTGCGCGTGGTTGCCTGCGGAAGCGGCCACGACGCCGTGTGAGCGCTCCTCTGCAGACAGCCGGGAGAGGCGGTAGGTGGCACCGCGCACCTTGAAGGAGCCCGTCCGCTGCAGATTCTCCATCTTGAGCATCACGCGCGATCCGAGCAGATCGGACAGATGCTGGCTGTACTCGAGCGGGGTGTGGCCGATATGAGGCTTCAGGCTCTCGGCCGCGGACTCGATGTCGGACAGCAAGGGTCCGTACGTCATCGGGCCCGCCTTTCTGTGGGAACCTGACGCCAGATCAGCTGATCCTGGCTGAGAGTGCCGCTGCGCCACGCTCCGCTGGAGAGCGACACCGCGACCACGTTGATGAACGCCGCGAGCGGCACGGCGAAGAGAGCACCGGGGATGCCGGCGATCATCGTGCCACCGGCCACCACGAGCACCACGGCCAGCGGATGCACCTTGACGGCGGAGCCCATGAGGAACGGCTGCAGAACGTGGCCCTCGAGCTGCTGCACCGCCAGCACTGCGGCGAGCATGATCACCGCGATCACCCACCCGTTGTAGACCAGGGCGATGAGCACCGCGATGAAACCGGTGACGACCGCACCGACGATCGGGACGAAGGATCCCAGGAAGACGAGGATGCCGATCGGAACTGCGAGCGGGACGCCGAGGAAGAAGGCCGACAGACCGATGCCCACCGCGTCGATCACGGCGACCAGCAGCTGCGTGCGGGCGTAGTTGACCACGGTGCGCCAGCCCAGCCGCCCGGAGCCGTCCGCGGCGGCGCGAGCGGTGCGGGGGAAGAGGCGCACGACCCACTTCCAGATGCCGCCGCCGTCGGCCAGCAGGCAGAGCAGCACGAAGAGGGCGAGGACCGCTCCGGTGCCGATGTGAGCAGCGGTTGAGCCGACAGCGAGAGCGCCGTTGAGAAGCAGTTCCTGCTGCTCAGCGAGCGTCTCCTGCGCCTGCTTCATGAAAGCGTCGATCTGCTCCGGGCTGAGCGTGAATGGGCCGGTGATGAGCCACTCGCGCAGCATCTCCCAGCCTTCGATGGCCCGGTCCTTCACAGCCGATGCCTGCTGAGATATCTGCCAGATGGCGAGGGTGAGCAGACCAGCCACGATCACGAGCGTGCCCAGCACCGAGATGACGATGGCCAGCCAGCGCGGCAGGCCGCGCTTGATCAGCCACGTGAACGCCGGCCACAGCAGCGCCGTGATCAGTAGCGCGACGAGAATCGGAATCACGAGCAGCTTCAGCTGCATGACCAGCCAGATCACGAGCGCGACAGCCCCGGCGATCACCAGGATCCGCCAGGCGTATGCCGTGGTCACACGCAGCGCGCTGGGAACGAGGGCACCATCTGATGGCGTCTCCACACGAGTGCGCAGCGATTCGAAGAAGCCGGGACGAGGATTCGGATCGCTCATGAATAGATTCTATGGGTGTCGGAGGCTGGCGTTACGCTGAGCGCCGTGTCTGAAACACTGTCGCTTGCTGCTGCCCGACGCACCGCTCTCGCCGCACAGGGCTTCGGTGCCGCGCGCCCGGAGCGGGTGTCGCCGGCGTCGCTGCACGCCGTCATGCGACGGGTGGGTGTGCTGCAGATCGACTCGGTCAACGTCTTCTCACGAAGTCATTACATGCCCTTCTTCTCCCGGCTCGGCACCTACGACACCGCCATGCTGGACCGACTCGCCTTCGGCTCCCATGCCTCCTATACGGAGTACTGGGCGCACGTCGCCACCGTCATTCCCACCGCCGACTGGGGACTCTGGCGCTTCCGGATGGATGAGTACGCCGCCCGTCTCTCAGCCACGGACCCGTGGGCTCAGGCCAATCAGCAGACGCTGGACTGGGTGCGCTCAGAACTGGCCCAGCGGGGCCCTTCCCGCCCTGCGGAGATCGAACAGGACGCTGCCACCGGCCCCCGAGGCCCGTGGTGGGACTGGAGCGCAACCAAGCGAGCCCTGGAGCGGCTGTTCCTGGCCGGTGAAGTCGCGATCGCGGGTCGGCGGGGCTTCGAACGGCGCTATGCGCTTGCCGCCGATGTGATCCCGGCCGCCGTGCTCTCCAGCCCCGTGCCCCGCGAGGATGCCATTCGGGAGCTCACCGCCCGCGGACTGGCATTCCACGGTGTCGCCACAGCCGCGGACATCGCCGACTACCACCGGCTCAGCCGCACCGAGGTGCTGGCCGCGCTGCGCGACCTGGAAGACGCGGGAGTGGCTCTGCCCGTCCGGGTCCAGGGCTGGGAACGGGGCGGCCGTCCGATCCCTGCCTGGATACATCGCGATGCGCGTGTGCCCCGGCGAATGACCACCGCCGCCCTGTTGACACCGTTCGATCCCGTGGTGTGGTTCCGCGATCGCACGGAACGGCTCCTCGGCGTGGAGTACCGCATCGAGATCTACACTCCCGAGCCGCAGCGCCGGTACGGCTACTACTCGCTGCCCGTCCTGATCGACGACGAGCTTGTGGCGCGCGTCGACCTGAAGGCGGATCGCGCACGCTCGGAACTGCTGGTGCAATCGGCGTGGTGGGATGGCCGACCGCGGCCAGCGGAGCTCGAGCGCGTCGCCGAGGAGTTGCGCCGCGCCGCGATGTGGAAGGGGCTGGAGCGCATCAGCGTCGGCCGGTGGGGGGACGCCGCCGATGCCGTGGCTGATGTTCTCGCCGTGCACCCGGACCACCGCGGACGTCACGACCGCGCGAGCCGCTGAGCCGCTGAGCCGCGACAGGAACATCTCCGCACGCTGGGAAGCAACGCCTCCGAGCGCCCGGGCGGAACACCCGAAACGCAGGAAACGCCCGCCATCAGGCGGGCGTTTCCTCACGCGTCAGAACTGGATACGTGGCGGCTCGGCGATGCCGGCGCCATCGATCACCTCGAAGAACTCCCGCTCGGAGAAGCCGAGGTTGCGGGCGAACAGGTTGTTCGGGAACACCTTGATCTTGGTGTTGAGCTCGCGGACGCCACCGTTGTAGAACCGGCGCGACGCCTGGATCTTGTCCTCGGTGTCGACGATCGCGCGCTGCAACTGCAGGAAGTTCTGGCTGGCCTGGAGCTGCGGATACGCCTCGGCCACCGCGAACAGGCTCTTGAGCGCGTTCTGCAGGTGTCCCTCGGCCACGCCGGCCGCACCCGGCGACTGTGCGGAAAGCGTCTCGGCTCGCGCCTGGGTGACGTTCTCGAACACCGCGCGTTCGTGCGCGGCGTAACCCTTCACCGTCTCGATGAGCGCGGGGATCATGTCGGCTCGACGCTTCAACTGAACCGTGATGTCGCTCCACGCCTCGTCGACGCGCACGTTGAGCTGCACGAGCGAGTTGTACGTCGCCCACAGATAGATGCCGACGATGACGGCGATCAGAACGATCACCAGCACCGGAACGAGCCAAGCCAGCATGTCCATGTTTGCTGAACCCCCTTAGGTCACAGTCATTCTACCGACGCATCGCGCCCCTGCCGCGCGTGAGTGATTTCTCGGAGAGGTCTCGAAGACAGCGGGCTCGCGCCCACAGCGCGATCACGCTCCACGCGCGGAATCCGCGCCCGAGGCAGGCGCGATGCCCGCATGCTCCTCACACCCCGAGGACGCGATCCAGATATCGATTACGGAAGAGCCGGTCGGGGTCGAGGCGATCACGAAGCGCGACGAAGTCGTCGAAACGAGGATAGGCATCGCGAAGGTCCTCGGCCGTGCGGGTGTGCATCTTGCCCCAGTGCGGTCTGCCATCGTGCGCGCGCATGATCTCCTCGATCGCCGTGAAGTAGGCGCTGGGATCTTCACGCCAGTACCGGTGCACGGCGATGTACGCCGTCGCCCGGTCGTGCGCGGTAGACAGCCACCGGTCATCCGCCGCCGCGAATCGCACCTCCACCGGGAACGAGATTCGCCATCCCCGACGTTCTATGAGCTCTGTGAGCTCGCGGAACGCGGGGACCACCTCGGCTGCGGGCAGGGCGTACTCCATCTCGCGGAAGCGAACCGTGCGGCTCTGCGTCAGGACGCGGTGGGAAAGGTCCGTGTACTCGCGGTTCCCGGTGAGCTTCGTCGCGAGGCGGCTGAAGGGCGGGATGACCGCCGGAACCGCGGTACCGGTAGCGCATGCCACGCGGTACACGCCGTTGGACAGCACGGTCTCATCCAGCCACTTGCCCACGGCCGGGAGCGGGTGCCGCACCGCCGACTCCGGCAGGCGGGTGTCGGTCTTGGTGAGGGCGGTGTCCGTGTGCGGAAACCAGTAGAACTCGAAATGGTCGGCCGCCGCCACCCGCTCGGGCAGCGCGTCGAGAACCTCCTCCAGCGGCTCCGGCCGCTCAAGCGCGTGCAGGACGAAGGCGGGAACGCACTGCAGGGTGACCTCCACGAGGATCCCGAGTGCGCCGAGTCCCAGCGCGAAGGCACCGAGGAGCTCGGGCTGGTTCTCCTCGTCGATGCGGAGGAACTCTCCGGACGCGGTGATCACGGTGACTCCGACGACCTGGGTCGCCAGGCCGCCGAAACCCGCACCGGTGCCGTGTGTTCCCGTGGAGATGGCGCCGGAGATCGATTGCCGATCGATGTCGCCCAGATTCTCCATCGCCAGGCCGTACCGAGCCAGCAACCGCGGAATCTGATGGAGACGTGTGCCGGCCAGGAGAGTGACGCGTCCGCGGGCGGTGTCAGCACTGACCACACCCGTCAGGTCGCTGAGGTCGAGAAGGACACCGGGTGCCACCGCGATGCCCGTGAACGAATGTCCGGCACCGACAGCCTTGATCTCCAACCCGCGCTGGGCGGCGGCGAGGACCGCGCGCTGCACGGCCTCCGGCGTACGGGGCCGTTCCACCCGCTGCGGCGTGATGCTCGCGCTGCGACCCCAGTTCTGCCAGCTCCCGCCGAGTCGTGTCACAGGAACGCCTTTCCCTCGCCGCGATAGGTGGGAAGCTCGTCGATGACCTTCCCGTCGTGAACCAGATGGTATCGGAGGACGCGCTCCGAGCCCTCCCCGCTCTTCGCGTGGCGGAACCAGACGCGATCGCCGATGCGCAGCTCCCGGGCACCGTCCCCCTGTAGCGGAGTCTGCACCTCTCCGGCCCCCTCGCGCGGCTGCGTACGCAGTCCGCTCGGCCAGACCGGGAGCGGCTGACGGGACGCGAGCGGCGGTCCGGAGGCGATCCAGCCACCGCCCAGCACCGTCGCGATGTCCGGTCGAGGGCGGCGAACCACGTCGAACGCGAACGCTGCGGCGGGAGCCGGGGTGAAAGCTCGGTAACCGTCGAACAAGTGCCCCCCGAAGAGCCCCGACCCCGCCGTGACCTCGGTGACGGCCTCGTCGTCTGACGTGTACTCGAGGGAGCCGGTGCCACCGCCGTTGACGAATTCCAACGGAGTGATGGCGCTCACGGCATCGACGATCGCGCCGCGACGTACCCGCAGCTCCTGGCCGGAGCGTCGCTGCATCCAGCGGATGACGCCGTCGCCGGAGCCGGTCTTGTCGCCCTGTCCGGCGATCTGGGCCTCGTACATCATCAGCCCCACCAGCCGGAACCCACTGCGCGCCACGATCCGGCGGGCGAACGAGGCGGCGTCGCCGGCGGTGAACAACGGCGAGCGGAACACGCCGAGATGACCGAGCGCCGGCGCCTCCCATGAGGCGTCCACGTCGATCGCCACGCGGATGAGCGGTCGAGCGGAGGGGGCGACGACGGAGTCCACAAGATCCAGCTGCGCCTCATCGTCAACCATCAGCGTGACCCGTGAGGCGAGACGCTCATCGGCGGCGAGACGAGCGATGGCCTCGCGGTCTGCGGTGGGATATCCCAGCACCACGTCATCGTGGTCCTCGGCGAGCCAGAGCGCCTCGGCGAGGGTGAACGCGAGGATTCCGCGATAGCCCGGCATGGCAAGCACCGCGTCGAGCACGGAGCGCACACGGATGGACTTGCTCGCGACACGGATAGGCACGCCCCCTGAGCGGACCAGGAGATCGGTCGTGTTGTACGCGAGCGCCTCGTGCGACACGACGGCGACAGGGGCGGGAATGCCTGCGGTGGCCTGCGACAGTGCGGGCCACCAGGCGTCGGACGCCTGCCAGGCACGGGGGTCGGGGGATGCGGTGGTGAGCGGGATCACGGGATCAGCCTAGGTCCTCTCCCCCGCCGGGTGGGAGGCGATCACGGCCGAACGCCCGGCGTGAACGCGGAAGGCCCCCGCCGACAACGACGGGGGCCTTCGGTGCGTGCCCGGGGCACGCACCGATCACTTCAGGCCGGGGCAGAGCGTCTGCAGCTTGCTGGCGGAGTCCGACAGCTCGGTGAGCAGCGACGGATCCGGAGTGGAGCCGGAGATACCCTCGACGACCGTGCCGAAGGCCTGGGACATGCCGGAGACGGCGTCCTTGACCTCGGTGTTGCCGACCTTGCCGGCGATGTCGTCCAGCTTGGTGGTGACGGCGCTGAAGGCCTTCTTGGCGGCGTCCGTGTCGCCCGAGGTGAGCTCGCCCGACAGGCTCGCCATCTCGGTCTGGAACGACGTCATCTCGGTCTGGACGACCTTGCAGGCGTCTTCGACGGACTGGTTGGCGTTCGCGGCACCACCGGAACAACCGACGAGCCCCGTCGCTGCGAGTGCGACGGTGGCGGCGAGCATGGACAGCGTGATGGAACGACGCATGTTTCCCCCTCAGATGAAGCCGCGCTTGCGTGCACGGCAGGAAGATCCTATCGGACTCATCGACGGCTCACAGGCCGGCGTCACGCCTCCGGGCCGCCGCCGTCCCTGTTCCGTGCCCCCACCGGGATTCGAACCCGGACTGAAGCGAATCAGAGCGGCCTGTCCCATGTTGTCCCATGTCGATCTGCGCCCGAAATTTCACGGTGGATGCCGAAGCAGGTACAAGGTAGGACACGCTCGTACACGTCCGAATCGTTCTCAAAACAGCGAGTAAATAGCGAGCGCGATACCCATGTCCGAGGCAGAGCGTAGCGTCTCGCGCATGACCACCAGACCCGTCACCATCGAGCAGATGCAGCACCAACTGCTCCACAGCGCCCCCAGCCCCACCGTCTCGCACCTGCTCGCCCAGTCCATCGACGACCCCGATCATGACATCATCGTCGGCGGCAACCGCGAGAGCGCCGCCGAGTACTTCGACACCACCCTGTTCGACCAAGACCTTGTCGTCCTGTCTTTTTCCCGTACCGGCTCCCCCACCCGCCAGCTCCGACTCGCCGAGGTCATGGCGTGCACCGATGCCATCCTCGGCAGGGACGCTCTCAAGAGCCTCCACTCGATCCAGATCACGAGCTCACGAGTCCAGTACTACGCGACTCTGATCCGCGGACCCGAAGCCGAACAGCCCACTCCGCTGCAGGCCGCGTTCATGGTTCGCAAGCTTGACGCCAAGCCTGCACTGTCCCGGGCCGCGATCGAACTACTCCCCACGATTCCATGACCACTCTGAGAGGCGCGATCCGACCGCGCACCACCCCCGATGAGACACCCGGTGAGTCCACCCCGATCACCGCTGAGGGCCCGGACTACGACATCGCGTACGCTGCCCTGCAAGCCCAGGTGCCGGACACGCACCTGCTGCTCTACGTCCTGGTCGACTGAGGCCAACGTTTCCAGTCCTCGGCAGACGTGTACGCGCCACCCTGGGGCCCGTGCGAATCGAGGTAGGCCTGGTGGATCCGTGAGCAGGTGTCCGCGAGGGTGACCCCCCACCCGATCAGCTTCCCCCGATACTCAGCCCGGTAGCGGAGCCCATCAGCGGTGCGCCGCAGCTGCACGTCCCCGTACTCATGGTCGAGTGAATCGATCATCACCCAGTGCGCGGGCTCGACCTCGGTGGCACTGAGGATCGGATGCCAGGTCATGCCCGCCACGGTAGACGCGGCCACCGACAACAACGACAGAGAGGCACCCAACCCACCCGAGAAGCAGTGAGGGTGCTATCTGGCTAGCCGTAGAGCGGACGTCCTCGATAGATGAGCACGGAGCCGCGGACGCCGTGGCTGTCTCGGTCGGAACCGTTAGGGAAGTTGGCGAGTATCCATTCGGAGTCTGCGTTGGGCCATAGGGCGTGGAGGATCTCGTCATGCGGGAGACTGCGCACTGTCTCGGATGGTGTCCCTGACGTGTTGTACGGGAACAGAGCTGGGTTCCGGGTCCAGTACCGCACCAGCAGCGCGAGCTCCTTGAACGTGGATCCGTCAGGCCCCTCGTGGTCATACAACCATTCACCAGAGAACCGCGCCCACTCCGCTCCGACCGCCAGCGCGTAGACGAGGAAGTTCGAGTACCAGAGGCCGGTGGACCCGTCGCCGTTAATGATGCCGCCCTGCCGGTGAATCTCGTGGATCGGGACGTTGCCGACCACGTTGATGTCGAAATACCGACGCCACGTGTTCAGAGACCGCAGCAGCAAGGGCCGATCGTTGAGAAACTTGGCACAGGCGATGTCGTAGGCGACGCCCCATGCACCGACGTTATTGGTGTACCCACTCGTCGGCGACGCACCGCCGTCGATCCCCCGAAGGATCAGCGCGCGGAATGCGTTGTGCACCGCCGTTGTGTACCCGCTGTAGTTCCGCAGCAGGAACGATGCCTGGATAAGTCTCGTCATCCGTGACGCCCACACGAGCGGCGTTGTCGCGCCGCTGGAGTTGTCCCACACCGTGATCGACGACCATGCCGTCAGGATCGACACCGCCTTCGCGGCCGCCGCCGAATCACCGAGGAAGAACCATCGCATCGCGAGATCAGCGCAGGCGTTCGTATCGCCGTCGACGATCGCGACGGCAGCCTTCTCTTCTTCTGGCTCCCGGTACGTGGACGGGATCTTGAACGGCGAGATCGGCCCCTTGATCGCATAGGACGTGTTCGCCTTCGCGACACGGTTCCACTCGACACGCACCCGCGGGATGGCCACATTGCTCGTGCCATCCGTGTTCAACGGCCCCAGCATGTCGAGCAGAGTCTGCTTGCGGCCAGCAGTCCAGAAAGGCATCTCAGGCAGCTTCGAGGGGTGCGACATCGTCCGCACCCGCTCCGCACCGAGCAAGCTCATGCCACACGCTCCGCAACCACGGCGAGCACCCCGATCGGCGCCGCGATCGTATCCAGCGACCCCGGAAGCCGCGTCAACCAACCGTTGACGAGACCACCGCCGGCAACGTTGCGAGACGTGAACACCACCTGATTCGCGCGCATCGTTCCCGCGGATGTGTATGTCTGCTTCGTCGTGTACGTGTTCGCGATCCCCGTCGACGTCAGGACACGGAACGCAAACTCCATCCGGGCAGAGCCTGCACCCGAATCGTGCAGCCAATACGCGCTCACCGTCGCGACCTCCCAATCAGACGGGAAGCGGCCGCTGAACTGCACACTCGAGATGTTCGTCGCATCCAACGCCAGCGCCTGCACATCGTTCGGTGACGTGCCGAAGTGGACGCTCGACTCCGCCCCGCGACGGTCCAACGAGAACGACACCTCCGTCTGCGTAGAACGTGCCGCCTTCCACGCCTCAGACCCCGGCGCACGCAACTGCGCGACCACGTCATCAATGGTCGTGTTCCGCGGATCCGCCCAAACATCCACCACGGCATCCATCGCCAAGCCCGGATCGCTCGGCCCGATGAAGATGTTCGCCGCGCCGGCAACACGAGCGGGATACGCGTTCGCCGTCGCATCCCACACTCGATACACCGGGTACAGGGCGTTCAACGCACCACGCGTCTGAGACGTCGCTGTCCCAATCAGACCCGCGATCGCCGGATCATCCGCAGCCGTCACCGCCGCAGAAGCCGACGTCACTGGCACCGTCGCAGCGAGCGTACCCGCGGCCAGAACGATACCTCCCGTCGCAGCAGCTCTGATAGCGGAACGTCGGTCGATGGGCTGCTTGGGCACAGTGGGTCTCCTCCTTGAGCGGGCACCAATATGCAGCCACCGTAGCGCAGCGAAGCGCACCCGAACCGACCAACGAAAACGCCCCCACCCTCCCGAAGGAGAGTGGGGGCCGTCTAGCTCACCAGAGCAAAGATGAAATCTTCGGCGGGGTTAGAAATGGCTAGTTTCCGCAGGCGAGGGTGATCTCGTTGCTCATCGCGACATCATAGTCGATTCCACCCTTCATGTGGAACTGTGTGGTCCGGTACAGCGTGTTGTTCGAGTTCGAGCAGGTGAACGTCGTCACGAACGAGTACTGCGTGCCACTCGCCGGCGAGTTCTTCTTGTCCTCGCCCTTCGTATTCCACGAGAACCACGGCTCGTACTTCTGCAGCGTGCCGGAGGTCGACTGGATACCACTGCATCCCGTCTGCTTGTAGTGACTGTACGAGTACACCGTCATGCCCACCCTGTAGGGCACGGCCGCGTCCGCCGAGACCGAACATCCCGCGGCCAGCCGCTGATTCACGACCACCACGTCGCTGTAGACGATCTTCACCGTCTCACCCACCGCGGGCGCCTCGTCCACCGCGAGCATCTTCGCAGCGCTACCAGCCGACTCCCGCATCGCTTCCTCCGCTGGCAGCCCACGAGTCTCCTCCGTGTACAACGTCTGATCAGATCGGTCGATGACGCGGACGCTCTCCGCGACCGCAGCTTCATCCCCGTTGGGGGCAGCACTACTTGGATCGACTGCGGCACCGACCAGCAACGGTGCGCACACAAGCACTGCCAGAGCTGACAGCGAGACGAACTTCCGGGTTTGAGCCATGGTTTCTCGTTTCTCTCTAGGGGCCTGCCACATCGCAGGCCTCACTAGGTCATGTCCGGTCGATCTCAGAAGGTTTCAATCCGCCCGAATGCGCGCGAGTAGTGTCCCCGACATGCTGAAAGCCCCCATCCCCCGAAGGAAGGTGGGGGCCACGGGAATGGTTCCAGCTACGCTGGCTCCGGAATCTGCCCGATCCATCGCACCGACTTCTCGAGCATGTCACGAAGCGCCGCCTTCTCCGATTTGTGAGGGGTCAGCGTCCGTCCAAAGATCGAGTGGTGGGATGCACCAAGCACAGGTCCGAGTTCGCGCACCGGAGTGTGCTTTAGGTGGGCCCCAGTGTCCATCAGTTCGAGCACTGGGATCGATACTGCCCCGTTTGGCGGCATCTCGTACGCGTCTTCGAGAGTTGCCCCGGCGTCGATAATCATCTCTTTCTGATGGATCGAAAGGTCCGGGTCGAACTTGAATGCGACCTGCGGCAAGAACACGATCTCACCAGTGTCCAGGTCGCGAGTAATGCACTTTCGGAGCATCCGCCGGACATAGCTCTTGGTCGGATCGGCATCAGGCAGATGCTCGATCACAGGAACTGGAGTCATGCGCGCGCCGCGGGCGTCGAGGCTCGCTCTGCCGCCCACGCAGCCAGGGCCGCCGACACCTCACGCGTCGGCACGTCGCCAAAGCCTTCATCCTCGAACGTGACGTTGCCGGCGCTATCCCTTACCCGCACGAAGTGGGATCCGTCCGGGTCGATCTCAATCTGAATCTCGCGAAGCTTGCCTCGCCAGTACATCACGAGCCCACCAAGTTCGTTGTCCACGACGGTGGGCGGCAGCACCCGGGGGATCTGCAGGGTGACGGCTGCGCCCATCGCAAGCTTCCGAGCCGTGATTCCCACGGGCACGTCGGCATCGCGGATCGCGGTGGCGACGATGGAAGTCATGCCCGACAATGTACCCGATGTCCCTGAGCGCAAGATAGGGGTTCCCCACCCGCTGCCGTTCGATGCGTGAACGCGGATCTCGTTTGCTTCAGTCCGGATGGCTGGCATAGTAACGGGCATCACGGTGCCCACGAGAATAGGGATCGCTACTGCAGCTACGCTGCCCCTCCACGGCCTAGACATGTCAGTCCAACTGCGCCAGGTGTCGACCGATCACCTCGTGGAACTCTCGCAACCGCGCGGTCGTCAGAAACACCCGCGCCACCGGCATGACAGGGAGCGGCTGTGAACTCAGCTCGGCTGCGATCTGCGGAGTGATTTCCCCGACGACGACAGGCAGCGTCACGTTGCCGAGCATCAGAACGTGGCCGCCGGAATCCGCGTTCGGCTGGACGGGCGCATCGGGCAGGATCATCATCTGGTTGACGGGCGTAGGCGGCGACGCGAGGTCTCCAACCCACTGAAGCTGCATGTTCAACCCGACGGGCTCGCTGTTCTCCACAGACGCGAGTATGCCAGAAAGCACCCCACACAGCGAAATACCCCCTCGCCCGGACCGGAGTCCAGACGAGGGGGTCTCGTGTGTGGGTGATCAGCTTACCGTGGTGTCGCCTTCGGTGATCTTGACGATGCGGTCGGGTGGTGTGTGATTCGTGCCGAGGTGCGCGCGCAGCTGCCGGCGGGTCATGCCGACGGCTTCACCGGATTCGAACGTGACGGCGACGGCGGTACGTGGCGTTGTGCCGAGTCCGATCTTCGTGAGCTGCTCGTTCACCCACGGCACGGCCATAAGGCGCGAGAGCGCGGCACTGAGTGCCGCGACGGCGGCGATCGCGCCCGACGCCCACGCGACCACGGGGCCGGGCAGCACGTCCTGCACTGCGGTGAGGATCTGCGGGGCCACGACGACCGCGACGGCGAGCGCGCTGGTGAGGGTGACGAGCACGGCCGCCGCGGTGCGCAGTGCCCGCTGCATGGGGAACCAGATCTTGTCCATCAGGGGTGTCCTTTCGGGTTCATGGTGTCTTCGAGGTCGTCGACGCGGTCGAACACGCGATCGAGGCGACGCTCGGTGCGTGACTGGCGGTCGTCGAGGCGGCCGACTCGGTCGTCGACACGGCCGATGTCTTTGCGCACGCCACCGAGCTCGGTGAGCACACGATCGAACTTGTCGTCCAGATCGTCGCGGAGGTTCGTCTTGTGACTGTTCTGCACCTGGTGGCGGATCGTTTCGAGCTTGGGTGCGACGAATGCGAGCACGGCGCCCACCATCGCCATGAAGCCGACGAGCACCGCACCCGGGTCATCGATGAGCGGGTCGCCGTCGTCACGGAGGATCATCCCGGCGATGAGGATCCCGACGCAGATCACGACGACGAGCACGCACACCCCGAACGCCGACCACCAGACGGTGACCTTCGCACGGTGAGTTCGGACGGCTTCCGTGTTGGTGGGCGGCTCGGGTGCGGTCACCCGTCCTTCCCCTCGCGGATGTTGTTCACGATGAGAGCGGCGTAGGAGCCGGGCACCTTCAGGCGGGGAGGGTTGAGCTGCTCGATGATGTTGCGACGCTCCTCATCGCCGCGCAGGATGACCACGCCGCCGTGTGCGGCGTAGAGCCAGTGCTTGGCGGTGGTGTCGTAGATGAGCACCGGGGCGGCACCCTTCGACTTCGAGCCTCGGGCGTCCTGAATGAGCGCGGCCAGCACGGTCTCCGTCAGCCACACCACGGGTCCGGTCTCGACAGAGCCGTTCGGGACGATCCAGAACAGGCCGGCGTTGGCGAGGATCATCTGGTACTTCTGCTTGGTGCCGGCGCAGTAGGTCACGGTCACGTCATCCTCCATAGGGGTTTCGGCAGCGGCTGCTGCAGGCGGTGCGGGCGGCGCATCGTTGATGTGCTGGTCATGCTCGGCGAAGTACTCGCCGTGCCATGGCTCGTCGCGGTCGTCGTCATAGCGGGCGGTCTGACGCCACCCGTTCGCACGCCAGACCGCAGCGGCCTCAGGGTTGTACCAGTCGTCCGAATCGACAGCGAGGCCCTTGCAGTGCACGGACTCATCAGCGCCGAGCGCGTACGGCGCCCACGGGCCGCGCCCATCTCGCCACGCCTCCCACGCGGCCCGGTTCGCGTTCGCCTGTTCCGGGCTGCGGCCCGCGTCGTTGACATCGGCAGGCCGCCCGAGCTGCCGATCGATGCGGTGCACGGAGGCGGCTGCTGGCGCGTCGAGCCAGCCACGGCCCCCGGTGAGTTGGGTCGTCTGCATGACTCCCCCTTTCATGACGAACGCTCCCACCGACGGGTGGAGGCGTGAATGGTGTGTTCGGGTCAGAGCGACGCGGGCAGGTTGTACGCGAACGACATCCGGAACACGGTGGACGTCGCGCCGATGTCGTGCCGGGCGGTGATGGCACCGGTGGACGAGGTGATCATGGCGGCGACACCAGGACGCACCGCAGAGGACGATGTGGTTGCACCGCCTGTCGCCCCGCCGTCCGTCACGAACGCGACGGGCCGCCACGCCGGATCGAGGGTGCCGAGCGTGTGCTCGGTCGCCCATCCGGCCGGGAAGTTGCCCGTGACGGTCAGCGACAGGACAACGCCCTGGCCGGTGCGGCTGACGTTGATCGACGAGACGGTCACACCCGCAGCAGGGGCGAAGACACCCGCCCCAGCCGTGATGGTGCCCGATGCCGCCACGCTCGCGCGCTTCGCCGCGGCATAACGGGATGCCGCCTGGATGACGGCGAGCGCGAGCCGGTCGCTGCCGGCCACGTTCGGGTGGACTTTGTCGGCCTGGACCAGGCTTGCGGCGTTGTCCTTCGTCCAGTACGGCTCTGGCGAGATCACGATCATGTTCGGGAAGTCCGCTGCGACCGTGTCCACAATCGCGTTGAACGCGTCGCAGGCGGCGTCGGAGCCGTTCGGGAACGACGTGCTCGCCGACCAGTCCGCGAGCTTGGGTTCCTTGACGGCGAGGATTTGCCGCGGGTTGATCTGCTCGAGCTCAGCGAGCCCGACGAACGCACCCTGGCCGTTGAGAACGGTGAAGCGGATCACCGTGCCCGCGGGGACGTCGAGAAGGATCGACGCTGGGGCGTAGTTGATGGGGTTTCCGCCTTCATCGTTGGGGAGGTTGGCGGCGGCCTGGTCGACGTTGTTCCACACCTGGATCACCGTGCCCGCGGTCACGTTGCGGATCTCGATCTGAGCGAGCGACATGCCTGCCTTGCGGGCGAGGGTGAGGATCGCTGTGCCCTTCGCGGGGGTCTGCGTGGTGAACTCCACGTAGGCGTTCGCTGCACCGGTGTTGCGGTAGCCGCCACCGGGGTAGGCTGCATCGGCGCCGCCGCCCCACGTGCCTACGTAGGCCAGGCGCGGGTCGTTGTACGGGACGATGTTCTTCGCGCTGGCCATCGTCGCGCACGTACGCCAGCACCACTCCGCGCCGCGCTTCGTGGGCGTGTCGTTGCCGTTGAGGCGCATCGTATTCATCATGAGCTGCAGCATCACCACAGCCGTATGACCGACCGTCCAGGCAGCAGCGCCACCCCACATGCGCCATGCGATCTGCTCCGCGACCCGGCCACCCTGCGCCCGGTTCGTGAGCGCCATGCCGAACGCCTTCGCCACCTTCTCGTTGTAGTAGTCGCCCGGCTGCAGACCCTGGTTCGCGAGAAAACTGTGGCCGTAGCACCACAGCGCCGGTTGCGGGCGGAAGCTCGCGCCCTGCGCCGTCATCATGGTCTGATACGACGCCCGGTCCAACCAGATCGAATCGATCGCCGCGTGCGTCTCACTGTCGGGTGCTCCGGCGATCTCAGCGACCGCCGGATCCGTCGGAACATCACTCGCCCCGGGGAAGCCACGGTCACCCTTCTTGCCCTTCGGTCCGCGCCGGTTGCCTTCCTTCTCGTAGACGAGCTCACCCACCGTAGACCCTCCTCACATCGCCGATGAACGGGTCATCGGAGTCCTCGCGGCCTGGTTCGGCCTGCACTTCCCACTCGCCACGGAACCCGGGCGGGGGCGGGTCGCTGAGCGGCCCGAAGTAGTAAGCCAGCGGACTGTTGCCGCCGGCGTTGATCAGGGTGCCGATCTCGCCACCGTTCGCCCCGGGCCAGAACTCGAACGGCCACTCCAGGTAGCCCCACGACCACAGCTCGGGGTCCGGTTCGGAGGGGTTGTTCACCCATCGGAGGATCGGCCGGTAGCGGCAATCGGCCGTGTTGTCGAGACCGACTGTGAACGCGCCCGTCGAGACCGTGAGGGTGGCCTTCACCTCGACGCCCGCGAGCAGCGCGCCGACCCGGACGTTGCTCTGGTTCGGGCGGAACCAGAGCTCGGGCCGCTTCACCGCAGGGATCACCTTCGCGGCGTGATCCCACGCGGTACCGAACACCGTCACAACAGCCACGACGACCGTCCCTTCACCCCCGCACAGGGGAACCGATATCGTGGGGGCCATGCGCCCCCGACTGATCGCCGCCGCAGCGGCAGTACTTCTGCTCGCACTGACCGGATGCAGCGCAGCCGCGGAGCCGCAGTCGGGCTACGTCGTGGAGAGCGACCCCGAGCCTGTCGAGACGCTGGCCAGCTCGCCGGCACCCCCGCTCGTGGCGGAGTCACCCGCGGCAGGGACGGACGAGACGGCGAAGACTCCGGAGAGCGAATACCTCCGAGAAGTGCGCGCCCAGATGGAGCAGCCGATCTCGCAGATCCCGAAGGACGCGACCGACGACCAACTGCTCGCGGCGGCCGACAAAGCATGCGAGCTGATGCGCGCAGGAACCGTGATGAGCGAGATCCAACTCATCGATGGCGAAACGCCCAATCCGAGCACTAACAACCTCCGCGACAGCGGAGTCATGGCAGATGCCGCCAACCGGCACCTCTGCCCTGACGTGACGCCGAACTACGGGAATTAGGCAACCACTCGGTACCAGTTGCCGGTGTTCGGGTCGATCCACGGGGATCCAATCACGGCGTTGTTCGCGTCCGCGCGAGGAATTGTAGGAAGGCCACTCACGCGCATCTGAGATGAGAGCGAGAGCGTGGGTCCGCTCGACGCGCCTGCAAGGGTCGCACCGCCGCTCGACAGCGCGAGCTGTGCCGATCCTGCGCTGGCGGAGACTCCGTTGCTGGCCGCGATGACGGACGGGCCGACGACGGTGCCGTTTCCGAACAGCCCCACACCGCCGCCCGCTCCCGATACTTTGGCGGCACCGTTGAAGACCATCGCGCCACCGTCGTTCGCCGGTGTGAGGACCATGGCCGTGCCGACGAGAACACGGCCACCTGTCGTGACTTGGAGGTCCGCCTCGACAGTCGTCTTCGCCCGCAGCCGGGTGGTCGCGGTGACGTCCAGAGTCTTCTTGACCGCGAGGTCACCCTCGACGACCGTCGTTCCCTTGATCGTCAGCGGGCCCTGAATCTCCATCGCACCGATCACGGTGGACGCGCCGCGCCAGAACGTGGGGCCGGTCCAGTCGATGGTGCCGGATCCTTCAAGCTGGCCCGTGATCCGCTGCGTGCCGGTGACGACGAGCCAACCGGTGACCTTCGCGGACCCGTTGACGACGAGGCCCTCATTGGAGTTGATGTACAGGCCACCGCGGTCGACGGCGGCGTTCTCGAGAGGGTTTCGAACTTCCAGCACGCGGACGCGTCGGGCGAGCTCGCGGAGCAGGTCAAGCGGGTTCACATCAGCTCCAAGGTCGGGGTGATCTTCCGCGTCGACAGGTCGATGTGGTTGCCAGTGATCCGGTACGTCTGATCACTGTCGGGCAGGATCGGGTGGCCGCGGCGTTCGACGGTGAGCCGTCGGGTGACGGCGAAGTTGCTCAGCGGGAAGTCCTGTGACGGGATGACGCTGAAGGTCGCCATCTCCCGCGCGTGACGGTTGTTGTTTAGGTCCGATGCTGCCGCCGCCATGAGCACGTTCGTGTTGTCGGTGTCGGCGCCCGAGCGGTAGGCGTCACGGATCGGTGCCCCAGGGTCAGCACCGGTTCCCGCCCACCCGTATGGCAGGCGTGAGCCCATGCCCTTCCCGGACACGAACGTCCCGGTGAGCTGTCGGCGGCTGTCGGTACCGGCTTCGTAGTCCACGATCGGCGTCGCCGCCGCGGTGACGGAGATCACCCGGACGGGGCCAGTGATTTTCGTTGCCACCCGCACGTTGAACCGCAGCTGACGCGTTGGGGTGAGGTACGGCTCGAAACGGATCTCGGCGCCGTACTTCTCGATGCGAACGAGGAGGTCTTCCATCGTCGTGATCTCCCACCGCGACACGTCCGCGGTGAAGCCCCCGGACCCGGTGGTGGGGCCGATGTCGATCGGCAGCGGCCCGCACAGCATGGACCGTGCGATCACCGACGCGACGGCGGCCTCGATCGACTTCCCGATGATCTGGAAGTCACCGGAAGCGAAGTCCGACATGCAGAACGTGAACCGCTCCGTCATGAACCGTCGCGGTGCCTGGTCGACCGTGAGGGTGATCTGCCCGTTGGAGACCCACTTCTTCATCACGTACGCGGCGAATCCGATCGATACGACCACGCCGGATGCGTCTCGCATCCCGATCACGATCTCGGAGGCGCCGTCATCCTTGATCGCGGCGTATGCCTGTGCGCCGGTCATGACCCCGGCCGGGAGCACGGCGTTACCCTGCAGCGTGACAGTGCCGCTACCGGTACCTGCGAGGGCGTCGTCCGCGGACCCGCCTGCGAGAAGGTGGGACAGGTCGTGGCGGAAGTCACCGGTCACGGAGTCGTGCAGCCAGACGAACCACTGGTGGTTCGGGATGACATCAGGCATGACAACCTCCGTTCACAGCAGCCGCGGCCGGGTGAGAACCTCGACCGTCCCCGCAGACGCCGTGTAGCTCACGAGGCCTCGCTTCGGAATCGGCGCCACCCAGCCCGAGAACCCGGACTCGACCAGCACACCGTTACGGCGCACCGTCATGGACGCCGACTCGATGACGTCGACCGCACCGCCGGGAAGCGGCGTCGTCATGGTGAAGGTGGCTCCTCCACCGGTCACGGTGTACGCGCCGCCGGCGTTGCGGACGGTGAGCGTGGGCCACGATTCCGCCACGCCCCGCGCCTCGATCGGCACCGAGGCGGCCGGCCCGGCCGTGATCTCCTCCGCGTAGAGGAACGGATCCGGGTGCACCAGCTGGAACGCCGTTTCCGCGGCGACCATCCCACCGACACGGCCTCGACGCCGGTCGAATGTTGGCGTCTCAGCTGCTCGTGCCGTGGACGACAACACGCGCCCGAGGGCCTGCCCCGTCGCGGGGAAAAGACGGCCGACACCGATGCCGGTGATGATGTCTTCCCACTCGCCGAGCTCGTTGTCGTTGTGCGCGAGGACCAGCGCTTTCCACTCGGAAGTGCGAGCGCTGAGCGACCCCGGCGTCGCGAACGAACCATCTGCCGAGATCCGGGGCACGTCCTCGGCGCGCACAGTCACACCGCCGCGCCACCGCTTCACCCCATCGGGCAGCAGGAACGCGCCCGCCGGGAGCGGCCCATACTCACTGGGCCGCCCCCGGAAGGTGACACCGTCGATCACGTATCGGTCGATGTTCGAGGCGTAGTACGTCATCCGAACTGTCCGATCGCCTGGCTGATCTTGCCTGCCATGAGAGACACACCAACCTCCGGATCCTCGTGATCGAAGTGCGCATCGACCTTCACCGACACCCCACCGCGACCGTCCGCGGAGGCCGCTGTCGCGGCACTGGCAGGCATGGCCGCGGATGCGGTCGACATCGTCACCTGCGCCCGTGCGGACGCGTCGCGTGCCATCTGCTCGACGGCGTCCCCGAAGCCGGGGGCCGCGTCCATGGCACCGTCGTTGAACTGGTCGAGCATCGACTTACCCGACGACTTCAGCCGCCCCCAGCCTGCCCCGGAGAGCGGTCCGCGCTTGGCGGGTGAGTGCGGGAAGAAGTCGGTGATCGTGCCGACGATGCCGCCGACCGCTTCACCGACTGCGCCGAGCATGGACCCGAAGCCGTCGATGATGCCCTGGATGATCTGCGCCCCGAGGCTGAGCCAGTCGACCTCGGTCAGCGCGGTCCAGATCGCGTTCACGATCTCGGGCAGCTTCTCGATCAGCTGCGGGATCGCTTCGATCAGTCCCTGCGCGATCGCGATGACCATCGTGATGCCGGCGGTGATCAGCTGCGGGAGCATCGTGACGAGCCCAACGATGAGCTGCAGCACGAGATCGATTGCCGCGGTGATCAGATCCGGCAGGGCAGCGATCAGCCCGTTCACGAGCGCGAGGAGTAGCTGCACACCGGCCTGGATGATCAACGGCAGGTTGTCGATGATGGCCTGCAGCAGCCCCATTACGAGACCAACCGCGGACTGCACCAGCATCGGCAGCGCTTGCACCAGCCCCATGACGATCGCCATGAGCAGCTGCACGCCACCCTGGATGATCGTCGGCAGCAGCGCGACGATCCCGCCCAGTAGCCCGGTCACGAGCTTCAGGGCGCCGGTGATGAGCAGCGGCAGCGCGAGCACGATGCCGTCGAGCAGCGCGGTCACGAGCTGGATCGCGCCCTCGATGATCGCCGGCAGGTTCGCGATGAGCGCCGCAACGAGTCCGTCGATCAGCGTGAGCGCACCCGTGACGAGCAGCGGGATCGACTGGATGATCCCGCCGAGGAGGACCTGCACGATCTGGGCGCCCGCCGACAGCAGCCCGGGGAGCGCCGACAGGAGCGCTGTCACGATCTGCGGGACGATCTCGACCACTGCCGAGATCACACCCGGGAGCGCGGCGACGACCTGAGTGACGATGCCGGTCAGGCTCGACACGAGCCCGTCGACGCCGGATCCGCTGAGCGCGAGCCCTGCGAACGCCGCGGCGAGGGTCCCGACCGGTCCGCCGAGGAGCGCGAGCCCCCGGCTCAGGCCGGGCAGCATCGCGCCGAGCGGGCCGAGGCGTGCCAGCAGTCCACCGAGCCCGCCCGCGCCGAGTGCGAGGAACGCGCCGCCGAGGGGTCCGAGGATGCCTTTCAGCCCGTCGAGCTTCCCGTCGAGGAAGCTCGCACCGGAGCC
This sequence comes from Microbacterium sp., assembly GCA_031277945.1. Classification (GTDB taxonomy): domain Bacteria; phylum Actinomycetota; class Actinomycetes; order Actinomycetales; family Microbacteriaceae; genus Microbacterium. Next base: position 198,231 of record JAITLK010000003.1, read on the forward strand.
GACCTGGTTCAGCAGGTTCGTGATCCAGTCGAGGGCGGGGCCGAGCCGCTTCAGCAGAACGTCTCCGAAGACCTTCGCCTTCTCCTCGATCGGGCCCAGCGCCGACGTCGCCGCCGTGATGAGTGGGGCGATCTTGGTGTAGATCCCGCCGAGCGCGTTCGCACCGATCCGGCCCATGGAGGCGAAGAAGTTCTTCGCTGCACCGGGGACGGTGGTGCCCATCTCCTTCGCGACCGTGCCGGCGGCCTTCTCCGCGGCCGTTGAGAACGTGGCGAAGTCGACCTTGCCCTCGGAGGCCATCTTGAAGACCTCGCCCGCGGTGACCCCCATCTGGTCGGCGAGCGCCTGGTAGATGGGGATGCCCTTGTCGGCGAGCATGCCGATGATGTCGTTCTGGACGCCGTTCGCCTGGGTGGCGGCCTTGTTGAAGATCGACCCCATGTCAGTCATGGAGGTGCCCGCGGCGGCGGCGCTGTTCGCGATCCGCTTCAGGTGGGTCTGGAGCTCCTCGCCCGGCTTGATCTGCGCTGCGACCGCGGATGCGGCCACCCCGGCGGCCTCACCGAGCCCGAACGCCGTGCCCTTCACCGAGGCTGTCGCATCCGACATGATCGCGGTGACGGACTGGGCGTCGTTCCCGAGGCCGCGGAGCTTTGCCTGAGCGGTGTCGATCGCGGTCAGCCGGGAGAAGCCCTTACCGAACGCGGTGCCGATCGCGGCAGCCGCGACGGTGACAGCACCGGTCGCCGCCGACTGGATGCCGGAGCCGAGCGCCCGCCCCGCTGCGGAGGCGGCACGGCCAGCGGCACCGACAATGCCCTGGAACGCTGTCCCCGCGGCCGACAGCAACGGGCCGGCGGTCGCGCGCACGTGCCCGGCGATGCCGCTGAAGGCGGCCCCGACGTTCTGCCCGAGCTTGCGGAACAGCCCGCCGATCTGGGAGGTGACGGGGCTCAGCCATCCCGAGATCTTCGACCCGAGCCGGACGAACGGGGCCGCCATGAGCGTGCCCGCCGCGCCGACGTACTGGATCGCGGGACCGAAAGCGCCCCGGATCGTGGATCCGACGCCACCCGCCCACGTCTTCACGGCCGTGGACATGAGGGCGACCTTGCCGCCGACCATCGTGGCCAGCGACGTGAACGCCGTCGACGCGCGCTGCGCCGCGAGCTTCGCGAGACCGCCGAGCTTCGTCAGCCCGGACACGTCGGAGACGGCGCGCATGAGCCCACCGACTGACCCGGCGAGGCCGGTGAACGAGGAGCGAGCGGCGTTCGCATCCGTGAACCCGTCGCGCAGGTTCCGCATCGTCTGCCGGACCCGCCCGGCCGCCTTGTCCGACAGCGCGGTGAGAGCTCCGGAAGCGGACGACAGATCCTGTTGAGCGCCCTTCAGGCGTGCGGTCGCAGCAGTGACGGCCTCCGTGGACGCAGCCTCGGTACGACGCAGCGACGCGAGCCGCTCAGACGCGGCGATCGCGGCCGAGGACTCGGCACCCGACTTCGCGACCACCTCGGTGAGGCGAGCCTCCGCAGCCCGCGCCCGGCCCGCGTCATCGAGCTGCTTGGCGCGGGCCTTGGACAGTGTCTGCGCTGCAGACGCGACCTCACCCTTGAACTTGGTGACCTGCGCCGTGGCGATGTCCTTCGCGGACTGCGACAGCGCGGCCTTCAGGTCGCGGCCAAGCGTGCGGCCCATGCTGGTGCCGACGCCCTTGAAGCCGCGATCGAACGAGCGGGCGCCGTCGGTGCCGGCGGCCTTCGTCTCCTTCGAGACCGCGGACTTGAACCCGGCCATCACCGGGAAGATGCTGATGTGGCCGGAACCAACCTCGCTGGACATCACACCTCCCCGGTGAATCAGCCGAACAGGATGCTCTCCTCGAGCTCCGCCTGCACGGTCGCGACCTCATCAGCCGTCGGGGCGTCCTCCGGCTTGGCACGCTTCAGCACCCACGGCGCGACCTTGCGGAACGCCTTCTCCCCGACCGCCCCCGCAAGGGTCAGCAAGTCGACAAACGAGGCCGCGTAGCCCCACCCGGCGAGCTCAGCGTGCAACTCGCTGGCGGTGTCTGCGGCGGCATGCTCGATGAGCGTCCACCCCTCGCCCCAGGTGACCGCGCCGCCCAGATCCGACAGCCCGACGCCCAAGCCTCGCAGCGAGACCGCGACGGCGCGCCGGTGCTGCCGGATGAACTGGGTGGCGCTCAGGATTCCGGGAAGGACAGCTCCTGCGCACGCTTCAGCGCACGGAAGTACTTCTCCGTCATGACCGACACCGAGATCAGGTTCCGGTCGTTGAGCGTCTCCGCGACCGCGTCACCCGCGAACGTGTTCACGAGGTGACGGAACTGATCGATGGGGTTGTCGAACTTCTCCTGCAGCTCGTCGATCTGCGCCAGGCTCAGCTTCAGGGGGATCCGCATGATCGCGCCGTCCGCGAACCGGCCCACGAAATCGCCCTCGACGATGATGTGCTTCACATCGCTCAGCGCGAGCAGCGCGGCGTCTTCGGCTTCCTGGCTCCAGTTGTCGAAGTCGTACTCCACGACCTCGGTCTTCGTCTTCTCGGCCACAGTAGGCCCTCCAATCGGGTTGGGGTTGTCGGGTGGGGATGGTCAGCTGGCCGGGGCGAACCCGACAGACACCCCGGCCAGCTGGTCTCACGGGGCGACCGGGCCGGGAATGCCCTGCCACTCCCAGTACGGGGAGCCGCCGAACAGGTCGTGCTCGACCCACGTGAACGTGATCTTCTGACCCTCGACCGCACCGCGCTCCTCCTGGTCGGGCTCGACCTGGGACACGAACGCGACACCCTGGCGACGCTTCTCCCAACCGCCGCGGTAGCGCGTCACGGTGAAGAGGATGAAGCGGTTGTTGGGCAGCGAGGACGAGACCGCGACGACGCCGTTCGTGTCTGGCTCGACGCCCTCGGTGAGTTCGAGCACGGCGGCGTTCATCTCGGCCGCGGTGATCGCGACGGTGCGGGTGCCGTCACCGGCGATCGAGTACCCCTTCTGGAAGAACTCGATCGCTTCACCGGCGTCGCGCGCGGCAGCGGGGCCGCCGTCCTGCTTGTAGAGGCCAATCATCTGGAACGCAGCGCCGAGGGCGAGAGGCTTCGCGCCCATCTTGTCCTTCGCGATCACGTTCGTGGTCTCCAGCTTCGCGAACGCGGCCAGACCGGTAATCGGGACGCCGACAGCGTCGAGGTCGTTTCCCTGCTCGTCAGCAGCCATGAGGAATCACTCCTTCTCCCGCTGAGCGGGCTTGACGGTGGAAGACCCGCCATCGGGGCGCGTCTTGGTCCGCGCCGACGTCCGGCGCGGAGGATCTGGGACCGGGGCCGCCGGAGCGTCCTCGGTGGAATCTGTGGGCGGATCGATATTCGCGGTCGGAATCGGGTCACCAAAGGTGACGTCGATGCGGTGGCTGATGGCCACGATGGGCTCCTTCCTGGCTCACCACGAGCCGGTCACGACGTACTGCGCCGTCAGATAGCAGCGCGTCACGTCCATCTCCTCTTTCACCGAGTACGGGCCGTTACAGCCCTCCGGCTCGACCGACGCAATCGGCGTGCCGTCGACCAGCGGGAGATCCATGTCAAACAACACGCCGGCGAGCCACCGGGCCAGATCGCTGGCCGGCTGATCGTCCAGTCGGGATCCGGCAAGCACGCTCGCGCCGATGGAACGGTCGAACGTGGTCGGGCCGGTACGGTTGCCGGAGTCATCCCGCAAGATGATCAGCGGACGATCCATCGGGAGCGCCAACTCCGGTGGCTCCTTGTTCGAGATATCCGCGTCGACGCCCTCGATGGCGGCGAGGTCGCGCACGTACCCGGTGAGCCACAGGACGAGATCCGGGGGCGTGACCCTCACTTCTTCGCCGCCTTCAACGCACGGGCCAGGTTGCCCGTCTTCGCCTCGATCAGCAGCGTCTTCTCGTCGGTGCCGACCACACGGGTAACGCGCCGGTACTCGGCGTCGACGTGCTCGATCACGATGCCGTCGCGATAGTCGCCCGAATCGACGGGGGCGGACGCGCGGGCCTTCGCCTGGACGGTTTCGCCAGCGTTGTCCTGCAGCCGCTCGACGCGGGGATCGCGCATCGCGGTCTGGAAGAAGTTCTCGTCCCACTCGATGCGGGTGTCGCCGTTGCGTGCCATGATCGGCTCCTCTCGGTTCACCCCGTGAAGCGCGTGAGCAGCACCTCTCGGATCGGCTGCCACCCTGTGAACGGGTTCGTGTCCGCTGAAGCGATGCCGTCTATCGTGTAGACGACCCCGCCGGCTCGGATCCGGTCCGTCGGTTGCACGTCGAAACTCGGGTCGCAGTAGAGCGACTTCTCGGTCACGATCTGCGTACGCGACGCCGTGACGTTGCGGGATGTGGAGGACGATGCGACGAATGCGCCGGGGATCTCCGTCTCCACTGCGGTCGCCCAGTCAGCGGGGATCGGCTTTTTCGAGTACGGATCTACCTTCGACGCTGGGCGCAGGCGATGGACCGTCTCACCGAATGGGAGCTCCACGGCTCAGCTCTCCGGCCAGAGCCGACTGATCGGCCGCTCGGCCGGGAACGATCCGCGCGGCATGCCGCCACCCGCAGCTGCGCCGCACAGGGAGCGCAGCGCTCGGCGTGGCTGGCCATCGAATGCGGATTCGATGTCGGCGTAGCTCACTGATGCAGGGCCGATCGACTGCGCCTTCACGTCCCGGGAACCGCGCGCCGCCGAGTACTTGTACACGCGCTTCAGAATCGAGAGCGCGTCTTTCTCGGCCTCATCGGTGAGCGAGCCGAGGCAGGGGGCGATGTCGCGAGCGACGACGAGGATCTCGCGCGCGAGATCCTCGTCGTCTCCGAGCTGTTCGTGTGTGATCGCCACATCGCCCCCTGGGGTCAGGACCGCTTCACAGCGGTCGTCTTCTTCTCGGCCTCAGCCTTGACGCGCTCGAACTCGGCCTTCTCTGCCTCGAACGCCTCACGTTCGTCGGCGAGCGCCTTCGTTGCCTCTGCGAGCTCGGCATCTTTCGCGTCCTGCGCTGCGAGCACGGCCACGTCGATGTCCTCCTGCGAGAACGTCGCCGTGGCCTCAGCGATCTCGGTGTCCGGGACGTCGGCCTCTTCCGGGTTCAGCTTGTCGAAGCGGTCGAGGTCGTCCTTGTGGACGTCGACGGTGTCTCCGAAGTAGCCGGTCGCTGGCTTACCATCGACGTCGGTGTAGACGATGAACCCGCAGCGGACCTTGCGCTCAGCCATCAGCCGGCCAGTCCCGTCAGCTTGAACACCGAGTACGGGTCGGTGATGTAGGAGACGAAGCGGGCGTCGGTCTGCACCCAGGTGCGCTGCGTCCCGGGCTCACGCCACGTTTCCGTGGACAGTGCCTTCTCCGGTCGCATCTCGCCGGGCTGTCCGGCCGCGAGGGCGTACGCTGTGCCGGGCGCGACGCGGTTCGAGGCGCGGAAGTTGTCGATGCCGTAGGTGCTCAGCAGGTCGGACAGGTCGTCGCCGTACACGACACGCAGTTGCAGCGCCTGGTCCGGGTTGACGATGAGGGTGTCGATCTCGACGCCCAATTCCTGCTTGTCAGCGAGGGTCTGGGCGCGCGCGATGTCGGCACCGGGCCACTGGGCGGCGTTCGTCTGTCCGGAGCCTCCGGTCACGACGTTGTTCCAGTTGGAGCCGACCACGATCTGCGACGGTGTCGCGGCGAGCGCGGCATCGACGATCGCGATTCCGCGGGCGTCCTGGCGGCGCACCACGGCGTTCATGATCTTGCGGCCCTCGCGCTGGATGACGCCCTGGTCGTTACGGTCGCGAGCCTCGTCGGTGACGAAGAACTTGCCACCGTGCTTCTCGACGGCCGCGACCTTCGGCTCCGGGTTCTCGGACGTGAGGTTCGGGAACTCGGCACCGGGAGCGACTTCCTGAACGTCTCGCGTCGGGAACAGGTCGTTGAGCGTGAGCTGGTCGTAAATGACCGCACCGCCCGAGACCCCGCCCGGGGTGGAGAAGAACAGGGGGCTGATGTAGTTGCGGAGGGTGATGTCCGACAGGTATCGGGTGATACGGGTCGGCTGGTTGAGCATCGTCTCCACCGTGATGGTGGAGCCGTTGACCGTGGGAGCCGCGAACGGGTACGCGGCAGAGTTGGCACTCATGTCTGTGTGCGCTCCTTTCTCAGTAGAGCTCGATGAAGACGTCGTTGCCGGCGGCGCCGGCCGACCATGCGCGGCCGCGGGCCTTGCCGCTGGCGAGCGCAACCGCTCGACCGTTGGCGCCGACCTCGACCTCGTCGCCGACAGCGATCGTGCCGCCAGCGGTGACGGGCAGCACCTCGCCGGGGTTGCGGAGGACGTGCAGCACGGCACCGGCCGCGGTGTCGCGCGACGCGATGCCGACCGACAGGCCGGCAGCCGATGCGGTGATCACCGTGATCGGCGTGCCCGCGGCCACGTCGAGCGCGGCGGAGATGTTGACGAACGTCTTCCCGACGATCGCCGCGCCGGCCTTCGCCGTGACGTCGCCGCCGGGGCGGTAGACGGGGATGGATTCGTTGGCCATGATCCTGGCTCCTCTCAGCGCTTCCAGTGCGCGGGGTAGGCGTCCGCGTCGGAGGCCACGGCCTGGTGGCCGATCTCCTCGACGGGGACGGTGTTCTTCGCGAGGGACGCGAGCGTGGCCGTGGTGCCAGCCTCGTCGCTGTCGAGCAGCGCACGGAAGTGGTCGCGCGAGGCGGCCGTGATGCGGCCCTCCTGCAGAGCGGTCGACACGATGCCGTCGCGACGTGTGCGGTCCTGCTCGATGCGCGCCTCGGCGCCCATCTGAGCGTTGCGCTGCAGGTCGGCGAGGACGGTCGCGTCGATGGCGACGACCCCCTCCGGCAGTGCGCTCGGGGAACTGAAGTTGTTGACCTGGGTCACCGCGGCGGGCGCAGCCGTAGCCGCCTCCGCCGTCACCTCGGCATCGGTCGTGCCGAGCCGCTCGTTGACACCAGCCTGGGACTCGTCGTTTGCCACGACGTTCTCCTTTCGGTTGGGGATACCCGGCTCGGACGAGCTCGGGGGCTTGAGTGCCGAAGCGCGCGCAGATGCGGCAGCGGCGTTGATGCGGTCCTCCGCGGCGTCGTCGACCGCGAGCGTCGTGGTCTCGACGGCGGGATCCTCGGCGGTGCCGACGGTTGCTGCGGTGCCTGCGTCAGGGACGATGGCCACGCGGTCGGCGAGGCCGAGCTCGACGGCATCGGACGCGGTGAGCCACGTCTCCTCCGCGAGGAGCGCGGCCCAGTTCTTCTCACCTGCCTTGTCGGTGTAGACCTCGATCATCGACCGCTCGAGGGTGTCGAGGAAGTCGGCGGTCTTGCGCATGCTGCGGGCATTGCCCCACACGATCGAGGACGGCGAGTGGATCATCATCTGGCTGCCCGGCGACATGACCGTTTCCGGGCAGCTCGCGGCGATGAAGCTCGCCGCGGACGCGGCGATTCCGTCGACAACGGCGGTCACGTTCGCGCGGTGTGCGCCGAGCATGTTGAGGATCGCCATCGCTTCCCACACCTCACCGCCGGGCGAGTTGATGCGCAGGACGATCTGCTCCACGGACGCCGGGAGCGCATCGAGCACGCGGGCGACATCCTCCGTCGAGATTCCCCACCATCCGCCCCACGAGTCGATCGGCCCGTACATGCGGATCGTCGCGACGGACGCGTCTGCGTCGTCGATCCCCGGCGTGGTGACGGCGCTGAAGAACTCGGCCTTCGCCTTCGGCGGTTCGACCGAACCCCAATATCGGCGCGTCTGCCAGCTCTGCTCGGGCGCGCGATCCGCGCGCGGCTGAGTCGTACTCATACGGCCTCCTCCGGCTCGTCAGCAGGCATGCGGGACACATCGGGCCCCTGCCCTGTCAGATCAGCACCCGCGAGCCGAATCAGTTCACGGGCTTCGTCCTGTCGCAGCGGCACCTTGTCCGTCGCGAGATACACCTTCTGTGCGACCTCGGCGGCGTTGCGCGCCGCCTCCGCTGCTGACGGCTGCCCGTCGGGCGTCCCCTCGGCGAGGAATGCTTCGATGGGAAGACCCCATCGGTCGCGGACGTACGCACGCAGGGCGTCATCCACGACGAGCGCGCCGCACTCGATCAGCGCACGGAGAACCTCAGCGGTGACATGCTGCTGCTCACCGATCGCTGCCGGGACGATGCGCGGCGCGGGCTCCGACTCACCCCAGTTCAGGTCAACGAGATCCTCGATGACGTGCTGCTGGATCACCTCAGCGAAGTGCTGAGCGACCGCGTTGAGGCTGTCAGTGAAGAAGCTCGCGAACGTCTCGCCAAGCGCGTAGGAGCCCGTGGCGTTGTCACCGCCGAGACTGAGGAAGTTCGCCAGCACCGCACCAGCGATCTGCTCGTCGTAGTAGCGGATCGCCTTGTCAGTGTCCGGCAGGCGCCCTTCCACGCCGATGAACTTCATGCTCGCGCCGTGCGCGATGCCCACCCCCGCAGTGTCGCCGGCGCGGGCTTGGCGGGCCATCTCCTCACCCTTGGCGATCTGCTCGTCCAGCCACTGGGTCGCTTCGTCGAACGACCACTCAGACGCCAGCTCGGGCAGATCAGGAGCGGTGTACACAGGAAGGCCGAGACCGTTGCGCTCAGCGGTCAGCGCCTGCACCCGCAGGACACGATCCTTCAGCACGAACATCTTGTACGCCGCGCGCAGCAGCGACTCGCCGAGCCAGTCGGCACCCTCGCGTTCGTTGACGAACGCGACGAGCCGGTCGACGGGGATGCGGATGTCGCCGAAGGTGTACGCCTGGAATGTCGGGCTCCACAGTCCGACCGAGGTGCCCTTCTGCTTGATGGCGACGAGACCGCCGTCACGCGCGACCTCGATATCCGCGATCGTGAGCGGTGGACGCCACGCGATCTTGCCGATGTGGAAGAGCCCGAACGCATCCACGCTGTAGACCTGCTCGAAGAAGCTGTGCCCGTACACGAGTTCCAGCGACGCGAGGCGCAGGAACTCCTTGAACGAGAACCGCCCCTTCGATCGCAGCGGCGCGACGAAAGGCTTCCCCTTCACGGGCAGGCCGAGATCCTTCGCGACGTGCTCGGTGACCTCGTCGCGACATCCTGCACCGTCGATGACCCACTCGGTGCGCAGGATCGGCAGCGTCACGGCGCGGATCACGCTCTTCACCTGCGGATCCTCGCGCCGCATCCGGTCATAGACCTCGATGTTTTTCGGCCACTGCAGGTCCGGGTTCTTCTCCGCCGCCCAGGCAAACAGCGTTCCCCATCCGACCAGGTTCGGGTCCGCCTGATATCCGATCTCAGCCAACGGCGGACCTCCTTCGGTCAGAAGCGCATCGTGCGCAAGTCGTGCTCGTCGGCAGCTACATCAGTGCGGCGGACGACACGCGGAGCTGGCGGTGGCGGCGCGGCGCGCTTCTTCGGTGTTGCCTCGGATTTGAGGACTCCCCACAGCGCCCAGGTCACGGACTGTGCCTGCGACACCGGCTTGGTCGGGTCGGACTGCTCCCAGGTGACGCCGGCGCGGCCGATGTTGCGGGTCGTGGCGAGCCGGAGCGACTCGGTGACCTCGGGCTGGTCGCGGTGCGGAACGAGACCCGCGTTGACGTGCTCGATGAACTGGGTGTGAGAGGCGGCGATCTCGTCGAGGTTCATCGCCAGCCACTTCAGCCCGACACGTTCGAGCGCCGAGATAACAGCGGCCGCGTTCTTCGGGTCAAGGACGATCAACGGATTACCGAGCTCAGCCTTGAGCTTCTTCAGCTCGGGCGCGATCCACATCGTCCCGGCATCGGTGCGATGGTGCTCAACGGCGATCGAATCGGTGTCGAACCGCGCGGCTTTGCTGATCGTGCCGTACCCGCCACCACGGCCAAGCGCGAGCGCGAGAACGATGCCGTCGCCGGTGACCGATGCGTCAGGATCAGCGGTGTGCTTCCAGACCGCGAGGTCCAACTCGGACAGCGCTTCATCCTCGACCTCCGCGCGGTTCGGCCAGATCGAGCAGCGCTGACGAGCGAACGCCTCGGGGCTGGTCTGCCCCATACGGTTCCACTCATCCTCAACCGTCGTCCACGGCAGTCGGATCCCGAGCCCCGGGTTCCCCTCGCGCCACGTCTGCGGATCGCCGAGGTCGATCAGCCCGGCCGTCTTCGGATCGTCCGATCCCACCGGGGTGTGCTCGATCCAGCCCGTGCGCTCCAGGCCGCCCTTGCGGCCGCGATCGCGGAGCCCCTCGAAGTACTCGCCATCCTGGTCTTCCTTCGGGACCGTGCCGGTGAACAGCACCTGCAGATTCGGACTCGCCGACGACGCCGGGAGGAGACCTTCCAGCACCACCAGCGGCGAATGCTGCGCCTCGTCCACGATCAGCACGTCGAACGAGACACCAACGCCCGCGGCGCCCGTGCGGGTGAAGAAGACGACGCGGTTACCGTTCTTCAGCTCGATCGCCCAGTTGCCGTTCCCGGTCGAGATGCCAGTGACGCCCTGCGCAGTCTGCTTACCCCCGCCGACGAGCTCGGCTCGCAGCGCCGGGGCGGCAAGGATCGTACGGCGGGCGCGACGGAACGCCTCGCGAGCGGTCGCGCCCTCGTGGGCGGTGTGCCCGATCAGCTTCGGCGCGCCGTCCGCACGCGGCCACAGGAACAGATGAGAGAGCTCGTACGGCAGCAGGATGTTGCCCTTGCCTTGCTGGCGAGAAACGAGCACGCCGAACTCGGTCGCCGCCCACAGCCCGTCCGCGTCGATCGACGCGATCGCTTCGAGCGCGCCCTCCTGCCACGGGTCGCAAACGATGCCGGCGAGATCCGAGATGTCAAGGACATCGTCCAGCAGTGTGTCGACGCGGCTACCCGGTAGCGTCCGAACCCGCGGCTCTTGCAGCCCGAGCAGCTCGAGCTTCGGCGAGTTGGTCGGCAAGGCTCCCCTCCTTCGGCTGCTCCACCGCCCCCGACGTCGCCTGAACCGCGGTGCGGAACTCGCGCGCGATCGGTGCGAGCTTCGTCGGATCCGCCGCCGCAACCGTCACGAACGCCGTCCGCAACGTCGAGACGATCAACTCCATGTCGGACTGATCGGCCGGCGGCGTCGCGGGCGCGGCTACGTGCGGTGTCTTCGCGGTGGGCGACCGTCGATCACCGCGCCGCTCGTTGGCGTGCGCATCGCGGCAGGCATCATCGACGGGCTCGCGGTTTCGGAGGTGACGCCGGTAGGCCGCTTCGGTCCCACAGGCCGCCCGGGGCCGTGCCATTTCGCCCACCTCCTGAATTCACCCACACCGCGAATTCACACACGGAGAGAAGCGCCACGACCGCGCGGGAAGCTGGCAGCCCTGGGGCCCCTCTGGATTTTCCGAGGGGCCCCAGGGCGCGGCAGATCGGTAGGGTCGAGTCTCATGACGACCGATGCACTGACCCTCGTTGAGCTCGACCCTCCGAAACGCGGGGGCAACGCCTTCACGGACTCCCAGGAGTTCGTCGCTGTGTGGTGGAAGGGCCACAATGAAGGCATCCATTGGATCACCGTGGGCATGGGAGACATCGAAGTCGCGCGAGTCAAGTTCACGCTGGGGTACCCGGATCCACACCCATTGCTCGGACCGATGCCGGAGGGCCAGCTTGACATCCTCGGCCTCGAGGTAGCTCGTTCGATGCGACGCCAAGGCATCGGGCGCGACACGATAGCCCTCGTCCGATCCACCTACCCGGGGCCACGGATGACCGCACTGAACGATGATGCGGAGTCCGCGAAGTTCTGGGACGGGATCGGCTGGCACCGCTTCGAGTCGGCGCATGAGGTCTTCCGCCGTAGCGACAGAGTCACATACGCCGAGCACTGACGCTTACGTGGCTGGCCAGATCTCAGCGACCGCGTGATTCGACTTCCGCGAGTTGCAGGACTTGTGCATCGGCACGAGTACCTGGCCCACGAGCTTCCCGCCGTTGTCGATCGCCTCGTCGTGGTCAGCGGTGAACGAGAGGCGATGCGTCGCCGGCAGGTCGGTGTCGATCTGCTCGCCACAACCCCAGCCCGACGGCGAGGCGTAGCCACACGGCAAGCGATGCACCTTCGTGCGCCGCTTCAGCGCTGCCTGCTCACGGCGGTACGCGCGGTGGCCCTTCCCGTTACGGATCGACTTCGAATCAGACATCGTCGCCATCCACTTTCGAGCGAGGTATCTTGGCGAGCACCTGTGCCAATGTGGTCGACGGGATCGACGCGAAGAGATGCAGCGTCTCGCCATTCTCAGAAACGGAAACGGTGCCGGCGAACTGGTCTGCTACCTCGCCAAGAGCCGTAGCGAACTGAAGTGCTGTTGTGGCCACCCGCTTGCGTCTAACTCCAAACATCACACACCTCCGGTTTTCAGCGGCATGTTGCCTGTGCGACGTCCACCGTTATGCTCATCCACGATGACCATCGTGATTCTCGACACCAACGCACTTCCTCACGGGCACTACAACGAACGTTTCTTCCAACAAATCCTTGATGTCGCGGGGCATGGGGCGATTCTGGTGGTTCCCGAAGTAGTCATCTGGGAGTGGGCTGAGCACGCGCACAGTGCTCTACGCACCCTCGCAGAGCAACTGAAGCACCATCGAGTCGATCAGTTGCTGGCCCCGAGACTTTCAGTTCCTGATGTTCCATCAGTCGAAGAGCTCGTCGAATCAATCGAATCCGCGATTCAGTGGCGAGCTAAGATCTGGTCTCCGCCTCCGGGAGAGTGGCGAAGCGCTGTACGGCAGCAAGTCCTTCAGACAGGCAACGGTGAACGCAAGCAGGAGGTGAAGACTGGTGCGGCAGACGCGATCGTGTTGTCATGCGTCGGCGCACAGCTCGAGGTCGCCGAGGGTGCTGTGGTACTACTGTCCAGCGACAACAAGCTCCGAAGCGAGGTTTTGAAGCAGTTCTCCGAAGCTCGAGTTGCGAGTGGTTCTGGCGAGCTACTCGCACAGTTTTGGACGTTCACCCCTGCTCCCGATCAGCTAGCGGTTCGCACAGCCGAGCGCCTGACCGATTTTCTCAACGAACGCATTAGTAGGTTCGGCGAGGCCATGCCTTTCGATGCCTTTGGCTTCGAGTACGTCTCCGGACCGATTCGTCTGGATCAGACCTCTATGCCGAGGCTGTCATCCACACAGCTTCGGCATGTCGACATAGTTGAGATCTACGAATTCGAGACTTCCGTGGATGGTGATCACCGATATGGACGTGCCGAACTCAGAATCTTTGGTGACATCGCGCTGACCCTACTGCTCGACAGCTATGAACCTGACGGAGAAGTCCGTACGGTCCCCTCGAGCTTCCGAGCATCCATGGCCCACATCGACGTCGTCGTGATCACTGAATGGAACCAGAACTGGGAACTCGTGTCGATCGAACCAGCAGGGGTCGCCGTCGTGGTGGACATGCATCCGGATGACGAGAACGACGACGGTGCGATCACATTTCGTGCTTCCGAAGCCTGAGTGGTCGAAGCCTACCGGCTTTGAGACGAAGATTCGCCCCATCCGCGCATCAACATCCGCATGCGGAATGGTCGTCGCCGAATGTCGTGAGCGTGTGGCGGGAGGGGCGAAGAAGATCCGGCCGGGGCACCGACCGGAAACGATCGCGGGAACGACTGAGGGCCCCACCCGTAGGTGAGGCCCTCAAATCACAATTCTGTCGCACGCTGAGCGTATCACGTCATGCGGACACAGTTGACACGGTTATCCGTTCCTGCCCACGTTGTTAAGCACCGGCCCGAGTGCAGCCGCAGCTTTGCGGTAGTTGTCCAACACCTCGCGGGTCAACGTCAGGCCTGGGCTGGACGTGACGTCACGCCGGAGACGTTCTAGACGCACTGCAACCTCTGCGGACACATCGTCAATCAAATCCATGCTGTGCAGTCGCTTCGCCGCCTTTTCGAGCGTCGGCAACGCACCCACCTCCGCGCCGCTGCGCTCTATCGCCGCCGCCGCCGAAATTAGCAGTTCCCCATAGATCCGCTGCACCTCGTCCAGATTGGACACATAGATGGGATGGAGTGGCACCCTTCCGCCATCATAGGCACCGTTCTCGTCGGCACCTTCGACCGCCGGGATGTCTTCCGACCTCTCTGCTACCTCGATCGATTCGGTAACGAGTTTCAGAGTTGCACCGAAACCGCTCGCCTCAGTGATCCGCTTCAAGACGGATCTGATCGTGCGACGGAACATGAACAGCCCTGCCACAACGACGAGCGGCCACGCGACGACTTTCACGTACTCCAGCACGAGCTCAGCGATCTCCACCGACCCAGTATGGCCGACTCACACATCTCTCCGTGGCCGTCCGCCCTTGCGCGAGCGCATCAACCGATCCACACGCAAGACATCGGACTCCCTGAACCGACCAGCCACAGTTCGTAGCCCAACCGGAGTTACGAGCCACCGTCGGATCGTGCGCTCATCACGGTCCACCCGGGCAGCGGCTTCGCTCAACGTCAACCAACGATCCGCCATCAGGCACCTGCTTCCGGCGGGTCCGGGACGTGCTCGAAGATGTTGCCGCAGTCCTCCCGCTTCTCAGCAACCACCAGACGCGAGCCGAGCCAGAACGCGACGTGCCCGGATGGCTCGAACGTGATCCGGTCCGCGGTCACGTTCCGCTCGCGCCCGCTCCACTTCGTGTAGCTGAACAGGCGTGGCTTCCGCTCACTCATCACGTCCTCCAATCGGCTGATCTGGGGCCGAGTCACACACACGGCCCTCCACTTCGAACATCCCGTCTTCATGAGTCGAACAGAACTCGGGATCGTCACCATCGGGAACGCACCCACCACCAATCGGCTGATCCGGTGCCTGAACCGCCAACCGCTGAGCCGTAGCCCGGAGTGCGAGCATCGTTTCCACATGCACCGAGTACGCAGCCACAGCAGCCTGCATCTGGCGGAACGAGCCGCCACCCCGGAGCGTGATTGTCAGGTTGTCGAGATCCGCCTGCAACGCGTCAGCCGCGGCATGCACAGCGCGTGCAGCGTCTTCCTCAGGACGAGCCTGTGTCGGCTCCTCCCACAACTTCGCGGCATCCATCACTTGACCTCGCCTTCCGGGGCCTGAACCGGCGACGACGCAGCGGCACGCAGCGCCTCGATGTCGCGCCGGAGCGCGCGCACGATATCCTCGAACAGCTCGTTCGCTGAGCCGAAGTTCAGCGTGTACGCGCCGCTGCCGGCGAGCTTGCTCAGGAAGGCTTCGAGCGCCTCAACACCGGGCGCTTTGCCCTGTACGGATACGACAGCAGCACGCAGAGCGCGAGCAAGCTGCATCACCATCCCCACCGGCGAGTCCGCGGACCATGACCCCTTCCGATCCCAGGACGCCACGAGCGCGTCTGCATCTGCGAGAAGCGCCTGCGCGTCGGGGGACGGTTCGCCCTGTACGGTACGACGGAAACCAGCAGCGAGGACGGCATCGGTGATCGCGTAGTCGTCGTACGTCCCGCTGCTGTAGCCGCCCATCGCCGCGTCCAGAATCGGGGCAACGACCTGCTCCAGCGCTTCCCGCTCGTCGTCGGTCGGAACCGCGTTGGGTAGTGTGCAGGGCATGACCGAATTCGACGCGTTCATGAGAAACCTGCCCTTCCTCGTCCTCACCCTCGGAATCGGCTCAGCACTGTCCTGGCTCGTGATTCGAGGGGCAGTGCTATCCGCCCTCCGCAAGCACTCCTCCGAACAAAACGAGGCACGCGAGGACTGAACGCCCGCCGGATTGTCTTCCGTGGTCGGGGCGTGCACCTCGATGTGTGTCGTGGTCGATGGGGCTCTCGGAGCGAAGAACGCGGGGAGCCCGGTCGGGGTGTGCGCCTTCTCGAACACAGCGCGGAGCCGGCGAATCTCGCTGATCAGAGCGAGAACCATCGACGGGTCAGCCGCCGCAATGTGCGCGGCGTTCGCGAGGCCACGCTCTCGCTCTGCGTCTTGACGATCCTCATCCTCGAACTTCATTCCTAGGACATCTGCCAGGCGGCGATCATCCGCGTAGATCGGACCGGTGTATACCCAGACATCTCCCGCTTCCCACGGACCCGGTGTCGCGTTCCGTGCGAGTTCTTCGATTGCAGCCAGCACACTTTCGCTCAGCTCACGCTCAGTGCTCATCGCTTCCTCCTGCGATAGGTGACCCCAACGCTGGGGTCATTTCCGGAATGGGGGTTGACACGACGGCCGATGTGCCGCCGGCGTCGGGTGCGTGCTCACGGCACTCGCACCCGGTGCATTCGTCATGACGGCCGGCGACACAGGGCGAGCAGAGCGCCCGCACCGTCACGGGCCAGTCTTCGGCCGGGGTGATCGCGTACACGTCCCCCCAGAGCCCGTCATCGGCCTGCGAGTCAGCTTCCCACCCGCACTCCTCCTCGACGCACTCGTAATGGAACGGGCCACCACGGCGGCGAGGCGGGTGAACCCGGATCGACTTCGTGTCACACTCCGGGCACGGGACCGTCGCCCACCGAGGCTGATCATCGAACGGCCATCGCGCCGCGACGTCCGCGAGGGACCAATACCCGTCGGTGTCCCAGTCGGCCGGGTCGCCCGGGTGACGGGACAGGAACGCGTCAGCGAACGCCTGGACGTCCTCACCGTTCGCGAGCTCATCGAACCCGGACATGATCACGGCCACGAACCCGCGGGCGACGTCGTGCGCGGTGTCCGCGCCGGCGCCCGGCGCGAGCCTGTACCCCGACGTCGTCCCATCGATCAGGTCCGCCCAATCCCGCAGCACCCGGATCACATCCGCCGACGCATCGATCAGCATCGCCTCCACCGGGGCCGGGGCGATCGGCTTCGACGACGACACCAACACCCGGTCGTAGACCTGCGCCTTCGTCGGATCCGCTTTCGAACGCAGCAGCCCCACGATGTCCGGAGCATCCGACAACAGCCGCTGCAGGCGGAAGTAGCAGCGCGAGCACAGCATCGCCCCGTCGCGAGCCTCCGCAGGCACGCACCCGCTGCAGGTGCCCGGGCCGTCGTCACCGAAGTCAGGGCATGCCGCGAAATGCACACCACGGACCATGCAACCGCGAACACATACCCGATCCGTCATGAGACACCGCCAATTGCGCGAGCCCCTGCCAGCGTTATGGTGATCGCATGGCAGAAGCGAGCTGGATCATCCGTGTCGACGACCGTGAGCGGCACCTCACCGACGACGAACGTCGCGACCTTGAAGTCAACCTGAGGATTGCCGCCGCCAATCCACCGCTCAGCGTCCCCATGAACTTCGGCAGCGAGGAGATCCTGCTTTACCCGGACACGGCTATCGAGTACATCCGAGTTGACGCGGAAGGCTGAGCGCTCAGAAGGGCGTGTCATCGCCGAACCCTCCCTCTCCGCCCGGGACAGCCCAGCCCTCGGCGTCCGTCGGCTCCGGCGTGTACCCGCTCACCTGCGGCCGCTGGGCGCCGTTCGACGCGGCACGCGTGACCGACGCTGTCGCGTAGCGCAGCGAGGGGCCGATCTCGTCGATCTCCAGCTCGATCGCGGTCCGGTTCTGGCCCTCGCGGTCCTGGTATGTGCGCTGCTTCAGGCGGCCCGTCGCGATGACGCGGGAGCCCTTCGTGAGCGATCCGGCGACGTGCTCGGCGAATTCCCGCCACACGCTGCAGCGCAGGAACAGGGGCTCGCCGTCCTTCCACTCGTTCGCCTGACGGTCGAAGGTGCGCGGCGTGGACGCGATCGTGAAGTTCGCCACCGGAAGACCGTTCTGCGTGTACCGCAGCTCCGGGTCCGCGGTCAGGTTCCCCACGACGGTGATGGTCGTTTCGCCGGCCATCAGCGCTTCGCCTTCTCGATCGCGTCCGGGCGCCCCGCGGCGGACGGCTTCGGGGTGAGCGATTCCCGCACGGCGTCGATGTCGATGAAGCCGCTCACGATGAGCGCCTCCGACTGACGCACGAGCGTCGCACGCTGCGTGCCGCTCGACGTGCCCTTGCGCAGCTCGTCGGCGACGGCGTCGCGGATCTGCATGAACTCCGAAACGGGGATCTGGGTGTTCTTGGCCATGTCTGGTCTCCTTCGATTCATGCCGCGTGGGGCGGCTGGCTCTGGTTTCGGCGGAGCGCGACGCGCTGCACCTCGGTCTGACTCATGAACTCGCGGGCGATCCGGTCGCCCATCGGGACGATGTTGCGGCGCTCGGCGAGCAGGGACCGGCGGGCGCCCTCCGCGATCGTCACGCGGGTTTGCAGCTCGGCGAGGAACTGGGAGAACTCCAGATCGGATGCGGTCGAGCGGTCAGAACGGGGTGTCGTCGTCATCGTCATCACCGATCGCTTCCTCGTAGTCCGTGACCTGTCGGCCGTACCTGGCTTCCGCTACCCACCTGTCGTGGCGGCGGCGGGCTGTGCCGCAGGGACCGCAGTCCTTGAAAGCACCGTGCGGGTGATCCGGGCACCCGATGGGCGGGGCGTTGAGCAGCAGGGGACGTTCCGGCGGTGCCGGCGGTTGCTCGATGCGCTCGGCCCACTCGGCCCACAGCGACGCACTCGCCTCCTGCTCGGCCCGCACACGCTCCCGCGCCCGCACCTCCGCCCGCTCCCGCCCGCCCCCCATAGCCGCGAAGGTTCGCGAACGTTCGCGAACCGGCGGCGGAGGACAATCCGAGAACGCCACCCGCGCATCCACCCGCAGCGGGTGCCGCAGCGCAATCCACTCCCGACCCTCGTCCTCGTACAGATCCAGGAACCCGCACTCCGACAGCATCAGCAGATGCGTGAGCACGAGATCCGTCGCCGCCTCGCCCGGGAAGATGTCCGCCGCGATCAGCTCCGGCACCATCTCCCGCCGCCCCAGCGGATCCGTGAACGTCCACAGGCTGAACGCCGTGTACTTCGCTTCCCGCGGCGCCCGCAGGAACCCCGGGAACCGCAGATCCTCGGCGCCGATCTTCCGTAGCACGCTCTTCGTTGACACCCTGGTCGTTCCCTCTCGCGAATCCGTCGAAACACAGGTCGACCGCAAGCTGCAGGTGCTGCTCGTCGACCCGGAAGCACTCCGTCCATCCCCGGCCGAGGAACAGCAACCCCTCGGCCTCACCGGCGTTCGTGAACGCGGCCGGGAACCAGCGCCGCAGAATGGTCAGCGCCTCCCGCTCCCACGTCGCATCCGTGCCACGTGCAAGGACCAGCACCTGGCCGCCGGAATGCACCATCATCTGCACCCGCTCAAACCGCCACGCCCGCCCCACCTTCAGTACCCCGGCGTGCGGCCAGTAGACGACATACGTCATCGCATACGTCGGAAGGCTCATGCGATCAGCTCCCACAGCGTGCGGGCAACGCCCGCGGCCGAAACCGGTTCACCGCAGCTCGCGCACAGGCGCGGACGCCGCGGCCGGGACGGCATGTCCCAGCCACCGCGGGCCGGACGCTCGCCCACGACACGCATGCCGGCGGCACGGAGCGAAGCGCCCGTCTCACCCTCCTGCGTGTACGTGATCAACCGCTCCCACCCGAGCTCGCGCGCAGCGCGCCACGCGGCACGGATGAGCATCGAGTTGGCGTTGCGGGTGCCGTCCGTCGCCGTGCGAGTGAGCTCCACCGTGTACGCCTCGCCCGACGCGATCGCGCGCGCCTTCGGACGCTCCACCGTCGCGACACCCACCAGCACGTCACCGTCGGCGACGCCAAGGCTGAAGATGTGGATCTCAGGCGCGAAGTGGTGCCGATGGTGAGCATCGATGAACTCGCACGCCTGAGCCTTTGTCACCGGGACAACCCGCAGCGCGCTCACGACGGAACCTCCATCGGGAACATCGCCAGCACGACGCGCTGCCAGTCGGTGAGGTCGAGGCCGGCGGCCTCGGCGAACGCGACCGCGGGCGGCCCCGCTACCCGCCGCCGCACATCATCCGACGCGTTCACGTACCAGGCGCCGTCGTGGCCCAGGTATGGGGTCTGCTGCACCCGGGCGAGGGTCTTCTCGTTCGTCGCATGCGCCTCGACGCGGTGCCCGCACGCGATCAGCTCGGCGCGCGTCTTCTTGTCGGCGCGCTCCTTCGCCTCATTGCAGAGACCGCACGCGGCGATCAGGTTCGACGGGTGATCGAGCATCTGCGACCCACCACGGCCACGGTTCGCCCGGTGGTCCGCGGTGGTCGCTTCGATCTGGCAGATCGGGAGGCGCAGCTGGCAGCGGCCACCGTCTCGGGTGATGATGCGGTCCTTGCGCTGACGTGACACGGTCATGCCGCCACCACCGATCCGATGAACTCGGACGCGCGGTCCCAGAGGATGTCGAGCGCGGCGATGCACTGCTGCGGGACGACGCCGTTACCGCACGCCTTGATCGCCGGGTTCCGGGCCAGGATGTCGGTCACGTGCCCCGCGGGGTAGCCCATCATCCACTCTGGGAACACCGCCGCGAGACGGTGGCGACCGTTCTTCCCATCCGGGAGCGTCGGAGCCGGCGCGGGGCGCGTCAGCGACTCCCACAGGTGGATCGCGGGGGCGTACTCGCCCCACTCGACCATGCCGACTACGTTTCCCTGACGGTCGCCCGTGTCGTCACGCTCAGCGCCGAGGCGGTACATCGTCTCAGTGCCGGACGCACCACGCGCCGCCCGAGGTGTCGGCAGGAGTCGGGCGTTCGGCTGGCGTCCGAAGTCTGTCCGCACCACCGCATCCGTCAACGTGACATTGCTCGCATTGGACCCGCCCGAACCCGCCTCATCGCGCGCGGTCGGCGTTGGGAGGAGCTTGGGGAGCGTGCGGAGACCGGGCGATCGGCGAGCTTGGTCACCCGGGCTGTTCGAACCTGCGTCTGTAGTCGTTGGTGTCGGGAGCAGTTGCACGGCGATAGCGAGCGGCATGCCCATGCCGTTGCCGTTGACGCCTGTCGCCTTCACGCGGTCTCGGCGCGCCAGCCAGGAGGCCGGGTCTTCACCATCGTTCGTATTGCTCGCCGAGGGGGTCGGGAGTAGCCCACTTCCGCGACCGCCGGGGAGTCGCCGCTCAAGCTCCTGCACCCCGTCTGCCGACGTCGTCAACGGTGTCCGCAACAGACGGCGACCTACAGGTGCGTCAGCACGTCCTCCAACGAGGGCTGATGCCCACCCGCTCGGCGCTTCTCTGGTGACTGTGCTCCACCGCGCGTCGAGTCGTAGGCCGCGGGCGTAGGCAAGAACGAAGACTCGGAAGCGGCCGTGCGGGGCGCCGACGTCGGACGCGAGTAGACCGTGCCATTCCGCATCGAACCCGAGGTTGGCAAGGTCTCCGAGAACACGTCCGAGGGCTCGAACATTGGGAGCATGTCCCACTCCGGAATCCGGATCAGCACATCGCGGGCACTGTCCCATCTCGCTATCGGCCTCTGACTCTGCGCATCCACTGAGCAGTCCTTTCACGTTCTCGATGACGACGACGGAGGGTCGCAGCGCGGCGATCCCTCGCAGGAAGTCCGCCCACAGGCCGGACCGGGTGCCGGGGCGCATGCCGGCGCGGCGTCCGGCGAGGCTGAGATCCTGGCAGGGGAACCCGCCGCACATGATCTCGACAGGTTCCGGGATGCGCGCGGCGTCCGGGTCGCTGAGGCGGATGCTCAGCGGGAACCACCCATCCACGGGGCAGTGGTACTCGCGTTCGTCGGCGGCGCGGGCTGCCTGGTCACTCCAGTACAGGGCGGTCGGCTCACCACACACCGGGCAGTCGGGCGTCCACTTCACCTTGGTCACGTCCCCGAAGTTCGGGGCATCGGGCCAGCGGGCCGCGAGCACCTTCGACGGCTCCGGATCGAACTCGCACTGCCATGCGGTCTTCGCTC
Organism: Microbacterium sp.; assembly: GCA_031277945.1. Taxonomy (GTDB): domain Bacteria; phylum Actinomycetota; class Actinomycetes; order Actinomycetales; family Microbacteriaceae; genus Microbacterium. The sequence continues at coordinate 220,046 of JAITLK010000003.1, forward strand.
CGAAGAACGCCTCTACGGCCATGTCGAGGCCACCGATCCCCGAGAACAGGGAACCGACTCGCAGCTGCTCAGTCATGATGTGGCCTCGCTTCCCCAGAGATCGAGCGTGTCCGGGAGCGCCCGGTTCACCCAAATGACTTCGGTCCGCGACTTCTCGACGCCGTTGCCGGTGGTGGCAGCGATCTCGACGCGCTGCCATCCGGTGAACGCGTCGTCGTAGAGGTCGGAGGCGTAGCCGGACACCATGACGATCGAGTCGCAGCGCACGAGGGCGTCGAGCATCGCGAGGTGTTCGAGGGAGCCGCTCATCTCGTGCGCGTAGCGGCCACCGCGTCGGGTGGTGGCGAGGTAGGGCGGATCGACGTACAGCAGGTTGCCGGGGTGGCGGCCGTACTGGTCGATGACGTCGAGCGCGTCGCGGTTCTCAAGCGTGAGGTCCGCGATCCGCGCGGCGGCGGGCAGGATGCGGTCACGGTATGCCGCCATGTAGGTGGCGAACGAGGCACCGGTCGAACGACCTGCAGGGTCGGCGAAGAACCGCCACCCCGTGCGTTGCAGGGTGCGGGACCGTCCCTGTGTGAGGAGCACCCACACCTGGCGTGCGATCTCCAACTCGTCCAGGTCTTCCCGCATGAGCATCGCGGCTTCAAGCTCGGCGCGAGAGTGCGGGGTCAGAGCGGCCGCTCTGGCCAACTCGAGCGGGCGGTCTCGGAGAACGCGCCAGAACGTCATCAGTTTCCCGTCGATGTCGTTCGCGACCTCGACCGGTGCGATCGCGGGCTTCGCGAGCAGCACCGACAGTGAACCCGCGAACGGCTCCACGTATCCCTCGTGCGCCGGCATCAGCGCCACGATGCGCTCAGCGACAGACGTCTTCCCGCCGAAGTACGCGATCGGCGGCTTCAGTGCAGTGGTCACGAGTCACCGCCCTGCTCGGCGGGTTCACGCATCGCTGCCCACGCGATCAGCGCGGTCCCGAGGTTGCGGGCCATCGCCGGTGTGAAGCTCACGGACTGGCCCATCCACATGTGGAGAGCGTCACCGAGGTCCACGAAGTACACGGGACGCTCGTCGCCGTCGTGGACGAGGCCGATGTGCCCGCGGACGGCGTCGAGGACAACCTCTGACACGACGGCGGCGGGCGTGAGCATCTCGTCGCTGTCAAGCTCGAACAGCACCATGCTCATGAGTCGCCCCCGTCTCCGCCGGAGATCGGGCTGATCAGGGCAGTGCCGCGAAGCACCTGCCCCTCCCAGAAGTCGAGGATGGCGGGGCCGGGCTTGCCGGACTCACGGCGGGTGTACTGGATCACCGGGACGGCCGAGAATGCGGTGGCGATCGTGCGGGCGTCGGAGAGGTGGTCCAGGGACAGCGGGACGGGGCCGGACGGCTCAGCGGTACGCGCGGCGTCAATGATGCGCGCGGCCGGCGGGTACGCCTCCGCGTAGAGGGGCGCGTCGAAGCGTGCCGAGGGCGCGTTCTCGTCGTCCCACTCCTGGTAGACGATGCTTACCCAGGACTTCAGGTCCGAGTCGGGGTCCATCGGCAGCAGGAACACGAACCGGGCGACCGGGTGGATCAGGGAGTCCTTCTTCGCCCGGAACAGGCGGGCATTCTTCTTCGCCCACTCGAGCGCATCGCGGGGTACAACGACGTCGACCGTGTCCACCTCCTCGTCGAGTTCGATGTGCAGGTGGTGGACGTGGTACGGGTCCATGGCGATCGCGTCGAGCGACGTCCCGTCGGTCCAGACGCGGGCGTGGTACTGCGGGCCGTAGATCTCGTTGTCGGCGGCGGCGGCGAGCAGCGCGGTCGCGAGCCAACCCATGTCGGCGCTGCTGATCGTCACCTCGTGACGCACGAGGTGATCGGCCATATCGATAACGGTCATTCGCCTTCACCCTTCTGTGACTTGGCGATCGATTGAATAAGGGTGACGTCGGTCTTGATCGCGTCCGCGAAGTCCTTCGCGTACTCGAACATCAGCCACGCCTCGTCGTAGGCGTCCATCGCCGCGATGAGGCGCTCGTCGGTGCCGATCGCGAGCTCTTTCAGCTCGGTCATCGAGAACCGGGGCCCGAACTCCTTGCGGAGATCTCTGACGGCGAGGCCCAGAGCGATCGCCTTCTTCCGCTCCGCCGCCTTCAGCGCCCGCCGATAGCGTTCGAGCGCCTTCGGCGCCGCGAGGTTCTTCGCCCGCGCGATCACGAGCGCGCCCGCGACCTGGCGCGGCGTCGGCGCCCACTGGGCGAGCCAATCCTCATCGAGCGCCGCGATGTCCAGCGTCAGGATGTCGAACCCCGCGGGCGACTCGACGAGCGCGCCGGTAGTGGGGTCTGCGTTCATCGCCGTCCACCCTTCTTGCGGCGCGCCTGGGCGCGGCGGCCGGCGCGGTTGGTCGGCGGGAGGTGATCGTGCGTCGCGGGACGCTGCGCCGCAGGTTCGGGCGCCGACACTTCCGCTGCAGCGCGCAGCTCGGCGTACCGGGCGCGCTGGGCGATGTCGAGCGCGGTCCCAGCGGCGGTCGCCTTGAACGCCTTCGCGCGGCGGGCGGCGAGCACGACCGCATCGAGGGCGTCGATCGTGACGGCCGCGGCGAACTCGGCAGCCCAGTCCCGCTCCTCCGCCGGCGCCGGGGGCGTGGGCCGGGTCGTGTCGCGGGCTTCGTCTTCGATGGCGATGTTGCCGACGATGTCGCGGAACGTCTCGCGGAACGCGACCATGCGCACGGTACGGCCGAAGTGACGCATCGGTGAGCGGTCCCACTTCCCGGCCCACTCCTCGGACGCGGCGGGGTACTGCTCGTCCCAGCGGATCGTCTTGCGGGTCGGGATCTTCACGTCCTTGCGGTGCACGGTGACGCGCGCGAACTGCGGGTGCGGGTGCTCCTCGGTGGGGGTCCAGGTCTCGGCGAAGTGCGCGCCGTCGTTGGAGAACTCGACCGGTTCGGTGCCATCCCACTGGCCGGAGCCGTGGACGAGGATCTCGACTTCGCCGATGGTCTTGACCTCGGTGATCTGGTCAGTCACGGGGAGCCTCCTGGAAGCGCAGGGTGTCGGTGGTGGTGGTCTTCGGGTAGCGGGTGAGGGCGTCGGCGTCGAGGCCGGCGAGCATCTCGCGGAGGCGTTCGCGGCGGTCGAAGCCGAACGGGTCGTTGGCTTCCCAGTCGGCGAGGTCGAGGGTGGTGCGGTGGGTGACGGTGAGCTGGAAGCCGCCGGTCTCACCCATCGCGATCGCGCCGAACTCGGCAGCGAACGGCTCATCCTTCGCGGCGCGCTTGAGGTCGGCGGCGGCCTTCTTCTCCGCGGCGGTCGCGGCGTCGGCGGCGAGCTTCGCGGCCACCCATGCCGCGGTCGCTTCGGCGAGCTCGGGGCGCATGTCCGACACGACCGGGCATCCCGCCTCGCGCCACGCGATGTACTGCTTCCCCCGGTAGAGCAGCCAGGAGAGCATCGAGAGGTGATCGGTCAGGTCGACGCGGATCCAGGTCGGCCCGTCGAGGGGTGGCTGGTCGTCTTCGTCGCGGACCTCGAAGCCGTACAGGGCGTACCGCTTGTGCATGACGTAGCCCTGGATGAGCATCTGCGCGAGGTGCTCCGGCGGGATGCTCGTCTGGTTCCATTTGTGGTCGTGGGACTTCACCTCGACGACGCAGTCGGCGCCGATGCCGTCCGGGGTCGCGCGGATCAGGCGGTTCTTGCCAGCGGCCCACAGCGCCGAGTTCGGGCGGATCGTGGGGTCGACGCCGCGGGCGAGATCCAGCAGCGCGGCCTCCCGGTGGGTGCCGGCTTGCATCGCGGCGGTGCCGCGGCCGCCGGTGCCGTTCATCTGCGTTTCCAGCTCGCGCCGCCACGTCGAGGTTCCGCCGCGGGCGATCGCGTAGGCACGGGAGGCGGTGAACCCGACGCCCCGCTCCGCGTGCCATACCTCCCGGGGTGCGTCTTCGGGGACGATGAGGATCGGTTCGGTCATGGCTTGCTCCGGAGGTTCGTGAGGGTGGTGGTCCACCAGATGTCGGCGTTCACCGAGTTCGAGGACGCGAGTTCGACGTGCTCGCCGTCGATGACACGGATGACCCAGCGGATTCCGTTGTCGAGGTAGATGTCCCCGAGCTGCCAGGTCTGGGACTTCGAGCGGGGCGGGATCGTGAGGCGCACGTCGTTGTCGCGGGGTGCGCGTGGGGTGCGCCAGTCCTCGCCGAGGACGCGGGCGCGATCGACGATCGTGGCGGCAGCGCCGGTGAGGGGCTCCGTGGTGGTGGCCATGGTGGTCCTTTCAGCCGTCGGTGCGGCGGGGGCGGTTGCGGGCCTCGAGGATGAGGGCCACGGCGAGGATGGTGCAGATCAGCGCGAGCAGCGCCGCCATCGCGGCGGCGACGATGAGGACCGGCATCACGCGACCCGGTGAGCGAGCATCTGCGCGTACGTGCCACCACGAATCACCGTCGGCGGGACGGCCGGGGAACCGTCCGCGGGCTCCGGGTGGGTGATGACGAGCATGTCGTCGTCGGGAAGCCAGGTGATGACGTGGCCGGCGTGCTGCAGCGTCACCTCGTCGGGGAACTGCTCGGCGAAGAACGTCACGGCGTCCTGCGGGGTGAGGTACGGGGCCGCGCGGAGGAAGCCGTCGAGGATCAGCGGCTTCGAGATCCGGCACGGTGTCTCCACGAACTCGCGCCATGCCGCGAACGCGTGCTCCGCAAGCTCACGTGTGGTCAGGTGCGATGCGACCTGGTCGAGGCCGCCCATGAAGACGGTGAACTGCGCGGACGCCGCGGCGGCGCGGACGTGCTGGAGGCGAGTCTGGGCGGCGAGACGGTCGCCGATCGGGTTGGTAGTCATGACACGGCCGCCGCTCAGATGTGGAAGTCGATGTAGACGAAGCGGGTCGCGGGATCGAGCTTCTCGACCGTGGCGATGAGGTGGGCGATCCACTCGTCCTCTGTCATGACGTCGGTCGCCATGCCGAACCATCCCTCCTCGCCCTGCGCGATCCACTCGAAGGTGTCGCCCTGCTCCACGACGAGGCCGCGGGGGAACCACCATGCGAGACGGCGCTCGGGGTTCTCGAGCTGCTTGCCGTCGGGCGGGGTGGGGCGGGTGGTGCCACCAGCGGCGATGAGCGCGTGCGTCTCGATGAGGGATGCGAGGACGTCAGCCGCGCTTTCACCCTGACGGTCGCGGTAGTCCTCCTCCCAGCGCCCGCCGATGACCCACCAGTCCCAGCGTGCGTCGGGGTTGTCCGTGTCGCGACGGTCGCCGTCGTCGTTGACCTCGTCCCACTCGTTGATGGCGTCGGCGTAGATCTCTTCGTCGGTCCATTCGAGCTTCTTCGGGAAGCCCTCGCGGAGGTAGTCGAAGTGAGCGTCCACGGCGTGCGGATGAGCAGTTCGGTAGGCGGCTTCGCCGAGCTTCAGCCACTCCGCATAGGTGGTGTCGCGGTAACGCTCGATGCCCGCGCGGCCCTCGGCAATGATGTCCGCCTTCGCAGTCCATCGCTCCACCTCGCGGTTCTCATCGAATCGTGCAAGCGCTCGACTCAGATAGTTGGCGAGCGCTTCGCTCGGCTCGTTCTCGCGATGGTCAGCGCCGTAGAGCTCGGGCCACCTCGTCGGTGTCGTGGTGAACTCGGCGGGGATGTTGGACGGGACCGCAACAGCGGCGATGAAATGAGTCACGATGTGCCCTTCGATGACTGGATTGGTGTGGTCAGTGGATGGAGTGGTCGACGCGGTCGGCGTCGCGGATGTCGAGGGAGCCCTGCCCGTCGGGATGGTCCGGGCCGATGCGCTCGACGGCGGCGGGTGCGGTGACCAGCACGAAGCAGGCGAACACCAGTGCTGCGACGAGGAGGATGTCGGCGGCGTTGATGCCCGGCGCCCATGCGGCGGGGATCAGCAGGATCGCGACGAGGAACGACGTCGCGACGGTGATGAACCGCGGGATGCTCATGCGAGGGCCACCCTCCGGCCGCCGATGCGCTCACGCAGACGGTTCAGGCCCTTCACCGTCACGCGGATCTGCGGCGCGTCGAGGACCACGGCGCCGGTGCGCGGGTGGCGGTGCGACTGCGGGCGGTGCGTGAGCATGCCCCGGTCCACGACATCGGCGTACGCGCACCAGTGACCGTCGCGCCGGAAGATCCACCGGATACCGGCGAGATACTCGAACAGACGCTGCGGCCCGGTCTCGATGCCCGCACGAGCCAGCATCTTCGCAGCATCACCCACGGAGTAGTCGCCCTCCGCGTCGGCGAGCGCGTCCCACGCCTCAGCACGCGGCGTCAGCTCAGCGATCGCCTCGTCACGCTTCGCGATGATGCCCTGCGCGAGCATCACCGCATCGGCGAGCTGATCCTCGACCGTGCGGGGCGCGACGTACTGGCCCGTGCGACGGATGGCCGGGATGACCTCACGGGTCAGCCAGGTGCGGAACGTGCGAGCCGACGGGGCATCCGAGCGGATCGCAACCTCGTACACGCCCGGCTCACTGATCACCGTGGCGCGCTGCGTCCGGCCGAGGCTGTCGAGGATGGGGTACGTCTGGCGTACCCCATCGTCCAGACGGTCAGCGACCGCAGACGCGGAGCGCACGAGGCCCAACGCGGCGACCACATCGGCGAGCACGAACCACGGCTCACCATCGATCACAACCGTGCGCACCTCAGCACCGTCGAAACGGAACACCTCCAGGCCGGTCACGACTCCACCGGCCCACCGGTAGGCTCAGCGCCATGACAGTGCAGCTCCACTACTACGGATCCGTCTTTGACCTCGACCCGGAGATTCCGGATGAAGAATGGGTCAAGCTTCACGACGAGGCCACCGACATCCAGATGGATCGTGAGCGGCGCATCCTCCACGTGCGACTCGCCGGAGGCAAGTCCGCCGTGATCCCTCTGCTGCCCGGTGCGCCGCTCGTGCTCGTGTGCCCGCAGGAAGCGGCACCCTGGACGCTCAACGACACCGGCATCGCGATCTTCAACCGGTGACTTCGGTGGAGCATCCACCCACTCACGCCGCGTCGAGTCCCAGAACTGACGCGTAGGCACCTCGCGACGATCGCGGAAGCTCTCGACGGCGGCGACATACCTTGCCCGCGCTACCCACTCGTCACGGATACGACGAGCAACGCCGCATTGAGCGCACGGCTTGAAAGATCCCTCGGGGTGCTCTGCGCAGAAGATCGACGGAGCACTCACGATGCCACCGCCGATACGCTCTCGCCCATGACCGAAACGACACCGTCAGAACCGTCCGACGCGGCCTGGAAGCGGTTCGGCGAGATCGCCGCCGAAGCGTTGTACCAGCTCGCAGTCCGCGACTCGCTCGCAGCGTCGGAGGAGTCGCCGCCCTCGGACAACACCGGCTTGAGTCGCGCCTGATTCCACGCGTCGAGGTCGTCCTCATAGAACGCGTTCGACGCACCGTCCTTGTGCATCAGCGGACCGGTCTTGGCAGCGAGACGATTGCGGAACGTCTGGTACGCCATTCCGCAGTACGCAGCTGCCGTCCGGGTTGAGTAAACCCTCCCCCGGCTCACGACGCCACCGCCTCGACCGTCGCCGGAGCCGCTGCAGCACGCTCCCAGAGCACTGTCACCTCGATGCCGAGCAGACGAGCCACGCGGATCATTTCGATCGCGTTGAATGGACGCCGTCCGCTCAGCCGACTGCCGATTGTGTGCGCTGACACTTTGAGTTCGTGAGCGAGGTCTGTTGCGGTGACGCGCTTCCGCACCATCTCGACGCGCACCTCGTCCGCGAAGCGCCGCACGATGAGTGAGTCATCGACTTGGGATGCATGAAGTTCCATGCACAGAGGCTCGCATGGAAGTTCATGCAGTGTCAACCTTGCCATGCATCTTGTTCAATATTCATGCAGATGCCATGATGTACTCATGACCGAAACAGAGTTCGCCGAGCGGTTCTCCGATGCCCTCGTCTCCGAGATCAAGGCCGAGATGGGCCGTCAGTCACTTTCGTCGCGTGCACTCGGTCGCCTGATCGGCAAGTCGTCGCAGTACATGTCCGACCGTCTCGACGGCGGCAATGTCAAGACCGGACGCCGGGTCATCCTCAACGTCTGGGACATCTCGTCCATCGCGAAGGCGCTTGGCCTCTCCGAGGTCGAGTTGGTCGCGCGCGCCGAGAGCGTCGCACTCGGACATGTGGTGCGAGCCCCGTTCGGCAGGGAAGCCAATGTCGTAACCCCGGCGGACACTATCGACTACGTCGAGACGCCTGATTTGGAGAACCTCGACTATGCGGCGTCGCGCGGCACGCGCAAGGCCGACGAAGAGCCCTGGGCCGAGTAAGGGAGATCACGTGGACCGACTGGAGCGACTTCTCGCGATCGCGCATCAGTACGACATCGTGGTGTTCTTCAGCAAGCTCCGCGACAATCTCCTCGCCTGTTGGGTGCCGTCCATGCGGCGCATCTTCGTCGAGGTTCGTCTGACCGACGACGAGCAGCACTATCACCTCGCACACGAACTGTCACACGTCCACCTCGGCCACCCCTGCTGCACGCACCCCACTACGCCGCAGGAGCTCGACCGCGAGCGCCAGGCAGACCGCCTTGCGGCACGAATGCTGATCGACTCCCCTACCTACGCGCGACACGAAGCCATCAACCCAGATCAGCACCACCTCGCCGACGAGCTGCGCGTTCCGGTCAAGCTCATCCGGATCTACGAGGAAGACCTCCTCACGAAGGTCCGCGGAGTCACCTATGCCGAGGCACGCGAAGGTGTCGGCCAGTGGACGCACCGCCACATCCAGTCGGCCGCTGAGGAGATCCTGCAGCTGCGCGTCGGGGTGGCGTGATGGCCCGCCCTCCCCTGGTCCTTGAGACGTGGGGCAAGATCCGGCGCACGACGGTCGGCGGCAAGCCGACTGCCGTCGCCTACTACCGCGATAGCGACGGCGTCACACGCAAGATGCAACGACAGGGACGCACCGGCGCCGATGCGGAGCGCAAATTGATCGAGGCCATGAAGGAGCGCCTCGCACCCGCCGGCGAAGACCTGACGGGTAACAGCACGATCAAGCACACCGCGGACCGCTGGTTCGCAGAGCCCGAGCGCGACAAGCTCGCCGTGTCCACACGCCGCCGGTACTCGGGGATCCTCGACACGATCGTGAAAGCCGGGTTTGGGAGTGTGCGCCTCTCTGAGGCAACGGTGCCCCGCGTCGACCGCTTCCTGAAGGGCGTCGTAGAACGCAACGGTGCAGGCCAGGCGAAGACCGCGCGCACGCTCCTCCACAACGTGTTCGCGCTCGCCGTCCGTCACGGCGCGATCCCCTCGAACCCGGTCCGCGACACCGCACAGATTGTCCAGCCGAAGCGAGCAGTCACCGCGCCAACCGTCAGCGACATCATGGAGATCCGCACGCTCATGCGCGCTTACGACTCCACCCCTGACAAGCGCGGGGCTAAGAGGGTTGCGGATCTCGGAGACCTCTTCGACGTCTTCTGCGGGACAGGGGCGCGGACGGCCGAAGTGCTCGCACTGCGATGGTCAGACGTGAACCTTGACGCTAACCCCGCGCGGGTGCAGATCAACGGCACCGTGGCGATCGGCGACGACGGGAAGGTGTTCGTCCAGGACCATCCCAAGACGGACTCGTCACGCCGCGAGCTGGTGCTGCCGTCGTTCGCCGCTGACGCTCTCCTCCGACGTCGTATCGAGTCCCGGAACGAGTGGGTGTTCCCCTCTGGAACCGGGACGCTCAGGTGGCCGCACAACCTCCGCCGCAACTGGCGCGAGGCTCTCGCCAACACCCCGTACGCCGAGGTTTCGCCCCGCGCGCTCCGGAAGGCCGTGGCCACCCTTGTGCGCGACGAGCTCGGCGTGGAGATCGCGCGAGACCAGCTCGGCCACGCGTCCGATGTGGTGACCCGGAAGCACTACATTCAGCCGCACAATCTGGGGCCGGACGCCACGTCGGCGCTCACGCGATTCGATGAAAACAGCGAGTAAATAGCGAATCGCCCTCAACAATCACGTGGAATGCGCGATGTTGAGGGCGATTTATGCCTGGTCAAGATTCATTTCCTGGTGCCCCCACCGGGATTCGAACCCGGACTGAAGCGAGTTTAAGTCGCCTGCCTCTGCCGTTGGGCTATGGGGGCTATGCGAAACGGCGGCGGGAATCACCCGCCGCCGTTTCGTCATCGGCTCACTTGCCGGCGTCGACCTTCTCAGCCTTCGCCGGTGCGACCTCGGCCACGGGAGCGGGCGCCTCGGCGGGGGCCGGCTTCGGACGCGAAGCGAACTCCTCGAAGAAGGCGCGAGGCTCGCTCAGGTTGTACAGCGGCGCGATGTCGCGGCCCAGCCAGAGGTTGTTCCACCAGCCCCACAGCACACGCCACTTGCGCTCCCACGTCGGCATGGCCAGGCCGTGGTAACCGCGGTGGGCCACCCAGGCGAGGAAGCCCTTGATCGCGATCTTGCCGGACTGGAAGACGCCGTCGTACAGACCGAGACCGGCGACAGCACCGAGGTTCTTGTGGATGTAGTCCACGGGGGCGTCCCCGCGAAGCACGGCGACGAGGTTCTTGGCCAGACGCTTGGCCTGACGGACGGCGTGCTGAGCGTTGGGAACGCAGAAGCCACCGACGCCGCCGCCCGTGAGGTCGGGCACGGCAGCGACGTCACCGGCGGTCCACGCACCCTCGACGACGTTCTTGTCGGCGTCGATCACACGCAGGTCGGCCTGGGCCGTGATGCGGCCGCGCTCGTCCGCGGGCAGGCCCGAGGAACGCACGACCTGCGGGTTGGCCATCACGCCGGCGGTCCAGATGATGAGGTCGGAGGGGATGACCTCACCCGTGGACAGCAGCACGTTGCCGTCGGTGGCGTCCTTGACCTGGGTGTCCAAGTGCACGAAAGCGCCGCGCTTGGCGAGGTCCTTGAGCACCCACTCGCTGGTGGCCAGGGCCACCTCGGGCATGATGCGACCCATCGCCTCGATGAGGTGGAAGTGGGTCTCGTCGAACGACAGCTGCGGGTAGTCCTTCAGCAGGGCAGAGCCGAACGAGCGCAGCTCCGCGAGCGTCTCGATGCCGGCGAAGCCGCCGCCGACCACCACGACCGTGAGCAGGCGCTCACGCTCGGGACCGGCGGGAAGGGCTGCCGCGCGACCGAAGTTCTGGATGAGGCGGTCACGCACGGCGACGGCCTCCTCGATCGACTTCATGCCGATCGCGTTGTCGGCGATGCCGCCGATGGGGAACGTCCGCGAGACCGATCCGGCCGTCACGACGATCTGGTCGTACGTCATCTCGTACGGCTCGCCGTCGGCGGGGGTGATGGTGGCGGTCTTGTTCGCGTGGTCGACGTTGGTGACCTTGGCGTTGATGACGTTGGTCTTCTTCAGGTGACGACGGTGCGCAACCACGGCGTGACGCGGCTCGATCGACCCGGCAGCAACCTCGGGAAGGAAGGGGAGGTACGTCATGTAGGGAAGCGGGTCGACCAGCGTGACCTCGGCTTCGCCCTTGCGAAGGTGCTTTTCCAGCTTCCACGCGGTGTAGAAGCCCGCGTATCCACCGCCGACAATCAGGATTTTGGGCACGAGAAGAAAACTCCTTGGATGATCACTGTCTCGGCGTGCGTTGAGAACGCGCCGATCGGATGCGTCGGGCAGCTGCGTTGACGCCGAGCATTACCAGAATAGCAGGGACGGTGGCGGCGACGAGCGGCAGGGTACCGTACAGAATCGTGGATCTGGTGGGAAGAAACGGTGCACTCGCCTTGACCGGCACGTCCGCGGCCGGCAGCGGCTCGATCTCCACCGGAGCCGCGAGCGATGAGGACACCTCGGGGTCGGCGTCCGCGCCCCGCCGGTACAGGCGCACCCACTCCTTGAGGGTCAGCCCCAGCGGGCTGTGGTCGATGGTCGGCACGTCCGCCGTGACGGCGGCTGCGGCGTTGACCAGGCCGTAGCCATACAGAGGGTCGGGATCCTGGTCGACGTCTGACGGATGCTGAGCGGTCGTCAGGATGCGATTGATCACGTTGTCCGCGTTGAGGTCGGGATGAGCGGCACGCACGAGCGCGGCGATGCCGGCGACGAGCGGGGCGGCGCCACTGGTGCCGGCCCACTCCACCACCTTCCCGTCGGACGAGACACCCAGCAGCTTCTCGCTGGGTGCAGCAACGGCGATGGTGATGCCGCTCGTCGAGGCGCGATCGCTCGCGCGTCCGCCGGGGTCGACGCCCGCAACCGTCAGCACGCCGGGGATGGTGGCCGGAGCGCCGACGGACTCCGTGCCGTTGCCGCGGTTACCTGCCGCGACGACCACCACCACGTCGTGGTCGAACGCATACTGGAACGCCTCGTCCCAGGACTCATCCCAGGTGAGGGTGTTGGTGGTGAGCGAGAGGTTGATGACATCAGCGCCGTGGTCCACGGCCCACCGCACCGCGGAGGCGATCTGCTCTACAGCGGACACCGTTGCGGTGGCGCCGAAACCGACCGAGATGGACAACAGATCTGCTTCCGGGGCGACGCCGATCATCCCGGTGTCCGCACCGGTTCCGCGACCGGCCGCCAGCGACGCCACCCAGGTGCCGTGGTTGTTGTCGACGACGCCCACCGGGGTGCGGCCGTCATCGCTGCCCATGCCCGACTCGTCGGTGCCATCGACGACCGCTCCATCGAGTTCGGGTACACGGGCGATCCCGGTGTCGATCACAGCGATCGTGACTCCCGCACCTCGGGTGGTCTTCCAGGCCTCCTCGATGCCGTAGTCGCGCAGCCAGTACTCCGCGGCGCGCACCGGATCGACGGTGGGCGTGGGCGAAGGAGTCGGTGACGGGGTGGCCGTGGTGACCGCCGGCGCCAGAGTGACCGCGCCCACGGCGGATGCGGGCAGGACGGTGAGACCGGCCGCGACGACAGCCGCGAGCGCGAGTCCGACCGCCGAGCGGGTCATGCCGAACCGGGCTCGACGCACTGGCAGCGATCCGGCGAGTAGGTGCTGCGCTCGAGGGCGAGGTCTCCGATGGGGTTCACGCCAGGCCCCGCCGCCAGCGCATGGCCCGCGAGCGCGTGCAGGCACTTGATGCGGGTGGGCATGCCGCCCGAGGAGATGCCGGCGATCTCCTCGACCTCACCGAACTGGGCGCGATCGGCGAGGAACGCCTCGTGCGCACGGAGGTAACGATTCTGCAGTTCCTCGTCCTCGGCCAGCAGCTGCGTGAACTCGACCATCACGCCCTCCGCTTCCAGCTGGGACATCGCGATGGTCGCCGCGGGATGGGTGAGGTAGTAGAACGTCGGGAACGGAGAGCCGTCTTCGAGCCGGGGAGCCGTGGCGACCACGGTGGGGTTTCCGCACACGCACCGCGCGGCGACGCCCACCACGTTGCGCACCGGACGACCGAGTTGGGAGCTCATCACGTCGAGGTCGGTGGGGCGGAGGGGTTCGAACGGGGGCGTGGTCACCTGTCCAGCCTAACGGGCTGCGGCTTCCTGGGCCCCGTCCTCAGCCCGCGGGGGTCGCGCCGTCCGTCGGCGCGTCGGTGGGTGCGTCCGCGGGCTGCTCCGCGACGCTCTGCGTGAGCCCTGCCTCGGTGACCGATCGCAGCATCGCACCCATCCAGTCGTTCGGCGCCTGCTCGACGGTGTCGCTGACCGGCTTCTGCTCACCGGGGAGGGCGGCAGGGTCAAGGTCGTCCACGACGAGGTAGACGACCTCCCCGGGACGGTAGTAGAACAGCCGCTCGCGTGCCTGGGTGATCACATAGTTCGGATCGTTCCATCGGTCACGCTCGGCCTCCAGCGCATCGACCTTGTCCTGAGCCACCTGAACGGAGTGCTCCAGTGCGTCGATGCGCTGCACCTGCCCGATGTAGGTGCCCACCGTGGGCACCAGCATGAACACGGCGAAGATCACGAGCCCGAACATGATCATCATGAAAACCGACAGCCGGACGCCGCCGAGCCAATCGCGGACGTCCACGCGCTGGGCGGCACCGGATCCTCGTGACGACCGCGGCGACCCGCTGGACCCCTTCTTCTGGGCTGTGGAGTGCGCCGGAGGGGTCGCGCGGGCGGAACGGGAACGCGGAGAGGGGAGATCCGGTCGTTTGGCCATGATCTCCCCTCTCGTGCTTATGCGTGCGTCAGCGTGTCAGAGCTCAGCCCTGGTAACGCGGGAAGGCGGAGCGCCCGGCGAAGACAGCGGCCTCGCCCAGCTCCTCTTCGATGCGCAGAAGCTGATTGTACTTCGCGACGCGGTCCGAACGAGCCGGCGCGCCCGACTTGATCTGACCGCTGTTCGTGGCCACGGCCAGGTCGGCGATCGTGGTGTCCTCGGTCTCGCCCGAACGGTGCGACAGCATCGCGGTGTAGCCCGAGCGCTGCGCCAGCGAGACGGCGTCGAGCGTCTCGGTGAGCGTGCCGATCTGGTTGACCTTGACCAGCAGCGAGTTGCCCACGCCCTTGGCGATGCCGTCGGCGAGACGCGTCGGGTTGGTGACGAACAGGTCGTCACCAACCAGCTGCACCTTGCTGCCGAGGGCGTCGGTGAGCGCCTTCCAGCCCTCCCAGTCGTCCTCAGCCAGGCCGTCCTCGATCGAGACCAGCGGGAAGTTCGCGACCAGGTCGGCGTAGTAGGCGATGAGCTCGTCGCTGGAGAGCTGCTTGCCCTCGAAGGCGTACTTGCCGTCGGCGAAGAACTCGGTCGATGCGACATCCAGTCCCACGGCGATGTCGACACCCGGCTTGAAGCCGGCCTTCTCGATCGCCGCCATCAGGAACTCGAGCGCGCCCTTGTTGCTGGGGAGGTCGGGGGCGAACCCGCCCTCGTCGCCGAGGCCGGTGGCGTAGCCGCCCGCCTTCAGCTCACTCTTGAGCACGTGGTAGGTCTCGGCACCCCAGCGCAGTGCCTCGGCGAAGGAGTCGGCACCGTGGGGAACGAGGAAGAACTCCTGCATGTCGACACCGGTGTCCGCGTGGGCGCCACCGTTGATGACGTTCAGCAGCGGAACGGGCAGGACGTGCGCGTTCGGGCCGCCCAGGTAGCGGAACAGCGGCAGATCGGCCGAGTCGGCGGCGGCCTTCGCGACGGCGAGGCTCACGCCGAGGATGGCGTTGGCGCCGGTGCGCTGCTTGTTGTCCGTGCCGTCCGTGCGGATGAGCACCTCGTCGATGACGCGCTGCTCACTGGCGTCGATGCCCTCGATGGCCGGGCCGAGCTCGTCCAGCACGGCGTCGACGGCCTTGAGGACGCCCTTGCCGCCGTAGCGCGACTTGTCGCCATCACGCAGCTCGTACGCTTCGAAAGCGCCGGTGGATGCGCCGGAGGGGACGGCAGCGCGCTGCACGATGCCGTCATCGAGGAGCACCTCCACCTCGACGGTCGGGTTGCCGCGCGAATCCAGGATCTCGCGGGCGCCTACAGCCTCGATCAATGCCACGTTGGATGCTCCTTGCTCGTGGAAAAAGGTTGGGTGGAGCGACGTCGGTCCGTCGCCAGTCTATCCAGCGCGACCGTCCGTGTCCGATCCGTTGCCTCCGGTGTCCGCAACCTCATCGTGAGACCTCTGCCGCGCTTGCTGCGGGGCAGGCGCCCAGACCGGTACGGGGGTCGCCGTGGCCGGAGGCGGCGGCACCGGCTGGCGGCGGAACTGACCGGTGAACAGCAGGATCGCGATCACGATGGCGAGCACGATCCAGGCCGCGACTCCGAGCGGACCGGCAAGGGCGAGATCGAGGCGTCGGGCATCGAAGAGGGCGAGGAAGACCGCCGCGGACGCGTTCAGCGAGCCATGGGCCAGCACCGCCGGCCACACCGAGGCACTTCGCAACCGCATCCAGCCGAGGAGGATCCCCCAGGCCACACATCCCGCCACCATCAGCAGGACTCCCGAGACGTCGGGCCGGGCGAAGTTGTAGCCGAGCAGAATGATCGGCGCGTGCCAGAGTCCCCAGACCACTCCGGTGATCAGCAGCGTGGCCCACGTGCCCAGCGGGCGCAGCGCCGGAGTCAGCCAACCGCGCCAGCCCAGCTCCTCCCCCACGGCCAGCATCGACGAGAGGATCGCGTTGAACGGAGTCGCCACGATCTGCACGATGATCACGGTCATGATCAGCTCGCGGTCGACGTCTCCCGGCAGCGTGGCGGCGAGTTGCTGCGCGATGACGGACTGCTCGGGATCGAGGATGGCCCAGCCGCACAGCGCCGCAAGGCCGGCGATCAGCAGTGACAGCACCCAGGGCCCGAACAGACCGATCGCGAGGAAGAGGATGGTGCGACCCGCCGGGCGAAGCGGCCACATACCGAGGAAGCGCAGGCGATGCTGCGCAGGCGTCCGCAGCATCAGCACGACCACGAGCATCGCGACAGTCGGCGTGAACATCATCACGGGCAGCAGCAGCCCGGAGATCGGGTTGGCCAGCCCCCCGTCGAGCCAGAGCGGCAACACCACCGCCCAGGCCAGTCCGCACGCGACGAGGACGAACACGATCACCGCGCGCCAGGGCACACGACGGGGAAGGATCTCGGACTGACCCGGCACGGGCGCATGGTTGGTGTCGGTCATGATCTCATTCCTCTTTCCCATGGTCGTTGTCCTCTCGCGCCCGATCGGCGAGAGCAGCGAGAACGCCTGCGCCCCGTTCGGCATCAGGCACCGTCACCACGAACTCGCGCCCGTCATGCCTGGTGACGGCGATGGCGCCGCCCCGGCGCACCACGACGCCGAACCGGCCGCCGGGGACATAGCGCAGACCCCAACCGCCGAAGTCCGAGAGCGGGTTGATCTGCGCCACATCGACGGCGGCGATCTCTGTCAGCGGAATGTGCACCCGCGGCCACCCGGCCACCGCGCGCACGGTGAGGCCGGTGCCGTCCACCCGGACACGGAAGTCGGTGGCCACAGCCACGAAGGAGGCCGCGAGCGCCATGACGCCGAGCACCACCCAGGCCAACGCGGACCCGGCGGCGGCAATGAGCACCGACAGTGCGAGCGTCACCCCGAGCAGCACCATCAGGGCCACCGCGGTGCCGCGTGAGACCCGGGCCCGCTGCGTCCAGAGCGTCCGGCTGTTCTCCGGAAGGGGCGTGGCGATCGCGGGCGCGTCGGCTTCGGCGCGGACGACCAGCGCCGGCTGCAGGAACCACCCCACCACTCCGGCCAGCAGCCCGGCCCCGAAGGCGGCGGGAACATCCCACGGTGTGAGGACGGCCTCGCGCCAATCGGAGACGTCCAGCTGGACCGCGGTAGAGCGCAGCGCCACGACCGCAAGGAGCACGGAGAGGCCCAGGGCCATGGCCGCCGATCCGCGGGAGTTGTAGCTCCAGGCGCCGTCGCGCGCAGAGTTCGCCACGAACATCCACAGCAGCAGCGCGAAGCCGATGGGGAACACCAGCGCGAAGACGGGCAGCGGCCACCCGGCGCCCGAGCCGTCGGGGACCCCCGAGAACCCCCAGTGCGTGGCCGCGGGCACCGGAAGCCGGCCGAGCCACTGCAGCATGAGGATCCCGCTGACCAGTGCGATCACGGTGGGCAGCACCACTCCGACCACGACATAGCGTCGCATCGCCGCCTCGACGGCGAGCGCGACATCGCCGCGGCTCACTGCTTGCTTGCCGTCTTCTCCGGGCTGTCGGTCGGTCATCGAAAGGCCTCCTTCACGAGCGAGCCGAGGGTGTCGGCGGACATACCGAGGGCGCGAGCGCGCTCGACCAGGTCGTCGATCTCGCGGCTCAGGGACTGCCAGTGCGCTGCCGCATCGGTCACGACCGCGCCGCGGCCACGCCGCATGTCGATCAGCCCCTCCTCACGGAGGTCCTGGTATGCACGCAGCACGGTGTGCAGGTTCATGCCCAACGACGCCGCAAGCTCGCGCGCGGTCGGCAGACGCTCCCCCGGACGCAGCTGTCCCGTCGCCGCTTCCCGGCGGATGCCGGCAGCGAGCTGCTCGAACAGCGGCTCTTCGCTCCCGGGATCGATGGTCACCAACATGCTCTTATTCTAGTTCTATTAGAATTAAGTCTCCACCAGTGCGCGCGCGATTGTTGTCTTCCTACAACCGATTCGCCTCATCTCCGGGACTCGCCGACACTCGCAGGGTGCGCATCACTCCCCGTCGCCTCGCTTGGGGCATGAGTCTCTGGCTTCCCAACCTCTGCAGCGGCATCCGCGTCCGCAGTTTCAGCACGGACTGGACGGTCGCCGTCGTGGAACTCCACGTCAACCTACTGACCCGCAACTACGTGAAGACGGCGTTCGGCGGGTCCATGTCGGCGATGACCGATCCCTACTTCTTCATGCTGGTCATGCACCAGCTGGGCAGGGACTACGTGGTGTGGGACACCCGGGGCGAGATCGAGTTCGTCAAACCCGGACGCGGGGTGCTCACCGCGCGATTCGAGGTACCCCGCGAGCGCGTCGAGGAGATCCGGCGCCGGGCCGAGGGTGGCGCGAAGGTCCTCGAGTGGTTCGATGCCGTCATCACGGATCGATCGGGAGACGTCGTCGCCCGTGTTCGCCGCGAGGTGTACATCCGGGAGAAGCGGCGCGTCACCGACGCTCGGGGCTGACACGCCCGCGGCCCAGCTCAGCCGAGCGGCTTGAGCTCCAGGTCTTCGCGACGCTGCTCCGCGGAGACCGTGGCGAAGGACGTGTATCCGTCAGCCGCCGCGCGCTCCAGCAGGGCCTTCAGGTTCTTGGTGCGCTGTTCCAGCCGAACGCGCGTCCCCTCGCTCACCAGAGCAGTCTTCAGGGCGACCAGCGCGGCGACCGGAACGTCCTTGTCATGCACCAGCACGACGGCCGGCCCGGCGTCCGCATCGCTCTCCTCCAGCAGGTCGACGATGCGCTCGAAGCCGATCGAGAATCCGACGGCCGCAACGTCCTGTCCGAGGAAGCGACCGATCATTCCGTCGTAGCGGCCGCCGCCGCCCAGCGAATAGCCGACGCTCGGGTGGGCGAGCTCGAAGATCGTGCCCGTGTAGTAGCCCATGCCGCGCACGAGGAACGGGTCGAACTCGAACGGTGCAGTGTCACGGCCGGCACGCACTGCCTCGGCGATGGCGAGCAGGTTCTCCACGCCCTCGGCGCCGACGCCCTCGGGGAGCACGGCACGGATCGCCTCGCCGGTGAAGTCGGCCGCAGGAGTGAGGGCCGAGAGGTATGCCTCGAAGCCGTCCACTGCCGCCGGGGTCACGCCGCGGTCCCGCAACTCGGCGGCGACACCCGCCGGACCGATCTTGTCGAGCTTGTCGATAGTGATGAGCACACCCGGCCGCTCCTCAACGGCGAACCCGAAGTGATCCAGCAGACTGTCCAGGATCCGGCGGTCGTTGATCCGCACCGTCACCCCGGGAAGGCCCAGGGCGTCGATCGCATCCAGAGTCGCCGTGATGAGCTCGGCTTCGGCGCGGAAGGTCGCGTCGCCGATCACGTCGATGTCGCTCTGCACGAACTGGCGGTAGCGGCCCTTCTGCGGACGCTCGGCCCGCCACACCGGTGCCATCTGCAGTGAACGGAACACCGTGGGCAGCTGCGCGCGGTGCGTCGCATAGAAACGTGCGAGCGGGACGGTGAGGTCGTAGCGCAGACCAAGGTCGCTCAGGGCGCCCTGGTCTTCCGCGGCGTCACGAACGGCGTCGGCGTCCAGACCGCGCTTGAGGATGTTGAAGGCGAGCTTCTCGTTGTCCCCGCCGATCCCGGCGTGCAATCGCGCGTGATCCTCCATCACGGGAGTCTCGATCTCGTCGAAGCCGTGCGCGCGGTAGCGGCCGCGGATCACGGCGAGCACGCGCTCGCGACGAGTCTTCTCAGACGGGAGGAAATCGCGCATTCCGCGCGGAGGGTTCACAGCTGCCACTCCCCTATCCTTCCAGATCGCGGAGCGCGGACGTGTCGCTCAGCGCCCCCGCGAGCCGATGCGGGCGAGGACCGAATCCGGGACCACCTTCGTCAGCGCTGTGAGTGCCCGATAGCGCCACGACGGCACCGAGACGGATCGTCCTCGCGCCAGATCTCGAAGGGATTCCCGCACCACCCGCTGCGGGGTGAGCCACATCCACCCCGCGACACCCTCCTGCCCGGGCGGGAGGCCCAGCCGCTCGTGGAAGTTCGTGTGCGTGTACCCGGGGCACACCGCTGTCACGGTCACCCCCGGATAGTAGCCGTTCGCCCAGCGGCTGAAGCTGAGCAGCCAGGCTTTCGCGGCGCCGTAGGTGGAGCGCGGGATGAAGGCCGCCACCGATGCCACGTTGAGGATGCGGCCGCCACGCTCGCGCATCACGGGCAGCACTGCGTGCATCAGGCGCATGGAGACCTCCACGTGCAGCCGCAGATGGTCAACTTCACGTTCGATGTCGACGTCCGCGAACGACAGCGGCAGCCCGAAGCCCGCGTTGTTGATGAGGACATCGACGGGACGGGACCGGTCGCCCAGCCTGTCCTCCACGCGGGCGCGCTGACGAGGCTTGAGGAGGTCCGCGACGATGATCTCCACCTCGCTGCCGCGAGCGCGCAGCTCCTCGGCCAGTTCACCGAGCGCGTCCTTGTCGCGCGCGACGAGCACCAGATCGCCACCCGCGGCGGAGATCTGGCGTGCGTACTCGGCCCCGAGTCCGGAGCTCGCTCCGGTGATCACTGCAATCTTGCTCATCGGTGTCTCCTCAGTGTGGATACGTCGTGGAGTGAGGATACGTGCCGGCTGCAACTGCGACGACGGACCACCCCGTCGATCATGCACCCGCTCCCGTCCGGATCGGCTCGCCCACGCACCTACACCCCTCGCGTCCGGCGATTCTGCCCGTAAGATCACCGACATGACGACTCTCGTTCTCACAGTCATCGGTGACGACCGTTCCGGTCTGGTCAGCTCCCTGTCTGAGGTGATCGCGGCCCACGAGGGCAACTGGACGACCTCGCGCATGAGTGAGCTCGCCGGGAAGTTCGCGGGCATCGTTCTTGTGGAGGTGGATGCGTCGCGCGTCGACGATCTGACCCGTGCCCTGCAGCCGCTGTCCGGGTTGCTGGAGATCACGGCGCAGCCGGGCCGCGATGACGCCACCGCCCGCGGCGAGCGGTTGGAGATCGATCTGGTCGGTGACGACCACCC
This sequence comes from Microbacterium sp., assembly GCA_031277945.1. GTDB lineage: Bacteria > Actinomycetota > Actinomycetes > Actinomycetales > Microbacteriaceae > Microbacterium. The sequence goes on from JAITLK010000003.1 coordinate 241,142, forward strand.
CGGCATCGTGCATCAGGTGACCGATGCGATCCAGCGTGGCGGCGGAAGCATCGAAACCCTCACCACCGGCATCACCGAGGCCCCGATGGCCGGCGGTCTTCTGTTCACCGCGACGGCCGTGGTTCGCATCGATGGTGATGGAAGCGCGTTGCGCACCGCGCTGGAGGATCTCGCCAAGGACCTCATGGTGGAGTTCAGCTTCGGGAGCTGACTCCCCTCAGGCGGCCGGCGCAGCCACGGCCGGGTGGAACCAGTACGTGTCGTCAGCCGCGCTCACCGTTCCCGCCGTGTTGACCACGACGGCACCGTACTCGTTGACGACGAGCCATTCCCAGGCGAGTTCGTCGGCGATGCGTTCCCCGGACTCCGGATCGAGGATGATGCCCTGATCGGCGGAGTCGACTCCGTAGACGAGGCCCTCGGCGAGGACCACGCCGCGCACCGATCCATATCCGGATGTCCGGCGTGTCCACTCCGTGCTCAGCGTGGCGGGATCCAGGGAGCGGAATCCGGACTGCACGTCATACAGTCGGCCGCCCTGGGCCAGCGGCCGCTCGACCGTGCTCGCCGCACCACCCAGGTCTTCGCCCGTGCGTGGGTCGATCATCCGGGTGACGGTGCGGGTGGTGGAGTACGACACGGTGGTGAGGGCGGTCCCGGTGCCGACGGGGAAGGCCCAGGCATCGGTGGATGCCTGGTCCTCGCCGACATGGTTCCACAAGATCTTGCCGGTCACACGGTCCAGACCGCCGACCTGCGGGTACGGCTCGCCCGCGAGACCCGAGAGGCGCATGATCACGACGTCGCCGGCCTCACCGGCGAACTTGCCGTCCTGAGTCCACCGCGTCGCGCCGTCCTGATCGGCGGACCAGGTCCAGGCCACTCCGCCGCCGCGCGGGCTCAGCCCGATCACCAGGGATCCGTCGGAGAGCTGATCGAGGCTCACCCGCTGATCCAGCACGGAGGTGGCCGAAGCAGAGGGGACAGCCGTGGCGACCGTGCGCCGCTCGCCGGTCACCGCGTTGTATCCGATGAGCACGAGCCCGGGGTCATCGGCGGCAGCGGAGGCGGCCGGATCCGGGGTCTGCTCGGTGAGCGCAGCCGTGGCATCGGATCCGGGAACGACCACAGCGGGGGCGTGCGCGGCGTCGCCCTCGGTCTGCTCGGCCGCCGACACGGAAGCGACCGCCATCGCCACCCATACCGTGGTGCCGTCCGCCGTGACCACCGGCTTCGTCGGCATCGCCTGCGACTCGCCCCGGAGGTCGGTGAGATCGTCCTGCCACAGGGCCCGCCCGGATTCGGTATCGATGCGGGTCACGGTGGTGCCGCTGACGAAGAGACTGGTCCCCGCCAGCGCGACCGGCGCGTCGGTGACGGTGCCCCGGGTGTTGGGGGTGAAATCGCTCGGCAGTAACAACAGCGATCCGGACTCGGAGAACGCGGTGGGCGGCTGGAACGCGGCCAGCGTGGGCTGCGGGAGGCTGGTCGGCTGCGGTTCGGGCGTCGGGGTGGGGGTGGAGGAGGCCGAGCTGCTCGGGGTCGCCTCCAAGGCGGCATCGGTGGCAGTGCACGCCGTCACGGACGCCAGGAGTGCGCCCGCGGCCGCAACGGCGAACATGCGGAGAGATCGGTGCGGGTTCGCCATCATCCCATCGTGCCATCGCCGTGCCGAAACGACCGGAGCGTCTCAACAGGTGTGTGCCGATCGTGATCACATCCGATCCGATCACGCGCGTGACCGGATCGACCGGGATTGTGACAGCGCATTGCGCAGGCGCGACCGATACGCTCGCACGCGCCTACCGTGTAGTCATGTCCCCGCTCGTCGCGATCCTCCTCCTCGCCGGCCTCGTCGGCGTCGTCACGGCTGCCGGCCTGATCGGTCGCGCGCGATCCGCAGCACCACGAGCTGCGCGAGCGGATGCGATCGGCGAGGACATCGTGCCGGCGGATGCGCTCGGCGAGGCGGCGACACTGGTCCAGTTCAGCACGCGGTTCTGCGGCTCGTGCCCCGGGGTGGCCCGGAATCTTCGCTCGCTCGCCGAGGACCGTCCGGGTGTGGCCCACGTCGAGGTCGACATCACAGATCGTGCGGAGGTGGCCACCCGCCTGCACATCCTGCAGACCCCCACCGTGCTGCTGCTCGATCACGACGGCGTCCCCCTCTCCCGCTTCACCGGGGCCGCTCCTCGCTCGGCGTACCTCCGAGAGCTCTCGCGCGTGCTGGAGCCTGGTCCGTCGGCTTCCTCCCTTCCCTCCTGATCCAGCCGCGCGAAGAAACGAGAGTCTCATGTCCGATTCCTCCCCGATTCCGCGACCGATCGATCCGCGGGGGCCACGCTTCGCAGCCGGGATCACCGCGGTACTCCTCGCCGCCGCCGTCGTCCTCTCCCTTCTCGGGATCTCGACGCAGCGCGGCAGTGCCGGCTGGTACGCGTTCCAGCCCGCCGCCGGCGCCACGTTCTCGCCCGATGTCTGGACCATCCAGCAGGTGCCGGTCCTCACGCGCCTGCTCGATCCGGCTGCCCTGCTCCTGATCCTCATCGCCGCGCTCTTCCTATGGGGAGTGCTGTCACCTGCCACCGCGCCCTGGGGTCTGCTCTTCCGAAAGGCTGTCGCCCCCCGTCTGACACCGCCCACGGATCTCGAGGATCCACGACCGCCCCGGTTCGCGCAGGGCGTGGGGCTTTTCGTGGTGACGGTCGGAATCGTGCTGCACCTGGCCGGGGTGCCGTGGGCGCTGCCGATCGCCGCCGCGGCGGCGTTCGCCGCCGCGTTCCTGAACGCCGTCTTCGGCGTGTGCCTCGGCTGCATGCTCTACCTCGCGCTGGCTCGGGTGCGTCAACCACGAGTCGCCTGACCCGTCGCGTCGAGTCGGCTCGGACACTAGGCTGGCGTTCGAACACCCATCGGGAGGAGACACCATGTCCGTCACGAGCGAAGCGACCACTGTCTGGAGCGGATCCCTCACGGAGGGGTCGGGAACCGTGACCTTCGACAGCTCGCGCATCGGCAGCTTCGATGTGAACTGGAAGGCTCGCAGCGAGGGCTCCGACAGCACCACCACCCCGGAGGAGCTCATCGCTGCCGCGCACGCGTCCTGCTTCGCCATGGCCCTCTCCCACGCACTCTCCGGCAACGGCACGCCGCCCGAGAAGCTCAACGTGACGGCATCCGTCACGTTCCAGCCCGGCACCGGGATCACCGGCAGCCACCTGAACCTCCACGCGTCGGTGCCCGGCCTCTCCGATGCTGATTTCCAGCGGCTCGCCGCCGAGGCGAAGGCCGGCTGCCCGGTGTCTCAGGCACTGTCCGGCATCGAGATCACGCTGGAAGCCACGCTTGGCTGATCAGTCGTTGGGCCCGGGCGATCGGGTCGTCGTCGCGGGCGCGTCCGGTCTCATCGGGCGCGCCCTCGTCGCATCGCTGCGCGAATCCGGCGTCACCGTCACCCAGCTGGTGCGGCGCGAGGCGGCTACCAGCGAGGAGGTGCACTGGGATCCAGCGGGGCCGCTGGATCCCGCTGTGTTCGACGGCGCCCGCGCGGTGGTCGGGTTGAACGGCGCATCCATCGGCAGGTTGCCGTGGACCCGCCGGTATCGCTCGGAGTTGCTCTGGTCACGCGTCACCCCGACCCGCACGCTGGCCGACGCGCTGCGCAGGCTCGACGCGCCGCCGCTGTTCGTGGCGGCCTCAGCGTCCGGCTTCTACGGCAGCCGACCGGGGCGACGCATCGACGAAGGTCAGGGACGGGGCGATGGCTTTCTCGCCGACGTGTGCGCGGAGTGGGAGGCCGCAGCCGACCTGGCGGGTGAGCGCGTCGCGCACGTCCGGTTCTCGCCCGTGATCCATGCCGACGGAGTGCTGAAGCCGCTCGTGATCCTCACTCGCCTGGGCGTCGCCGGCCCTCTCGGCTCCGGACGCCAGAGCTGGCCGTGGGCATCTCTGGATGACACGGTCGGAGCGCTTCGGCACGTCATCGAGCACGAACTCACCGGTCCGGTGAACGTGGTCGGCCCGGAACGGGCATCCGAAAACGACGTCGGGTTCGCCATCGCGCGCGAGCTGAACCGCCCGTACCTGATCCCCGCCCCGGCGTTCGCGCTGCGACTCGCCCTGGGAGCGGCGGCGGATGACCTGCTCCTGGTGGACTGCGATGTCGCGCCCGGAGTTCTAGCAGACACCGGCTTCGAATGGCGCCATCGCACCGCGGAATCCGCGGTGCGCGCCGCGCTGGCCGCCGGTGTGCCGTCGTAGGACTCTCAGCGGGTCGCGCACACAGTGGGGCGATCTCCGGATTCGCGAGCCCGGTTGCGGCGGACCGTGATCAGCAGGTGACGTCGGCCGGACGGACGTACACGCACTCGTGCTTCGCGGGGTCGTAATACTCGACTCCCTCGGGCAGCACCGGTCCGGGATCACCGAATACGGAACGGAAGTCGTTCGGGCAGCCTTCCGTACCCCAGCATTCGAACCCGTCGGGGTAGATGAACCACGGCACGTTTCCCGCGGCCGAGTCCGGCAGCTCGGTGATGTGCGTCGGATCTGGGGTCGGAGCCGGTGTCGCCGTCGGGGCGGATACCGGACTCTCCGTCGCTCCGCCGCCGATCACCGATGACGTCTCACCAGCCGGCGCCGGAGCGGAGGCCACGGGTGCACACCCGACGAGAGCCACGGCGGCGAACATGGTGAGAAGCAGCGGCGACAACGCGGCGGGGGATCGGCATGCCGACATGGTCGCAGATCCCCGCCCGGATCGCGACCGGCCGTATGGCGGACAAATCAGCTCTCACGAGGAGATGTCGTCGCCGCGTCCCGCTCCGATCTCGGCCAGGAGCTGCGGCACGCCTGCCGACCACACCGGCCCGTGGCCCGGAAGCACATAGCGGACGTCGAGAGCACGCAGACGCTCAAGGGAAGCCCGGGCACCCGCTTCATCCTCCGAGAACGGGGCATCCTGCGCACCGACGCGGCCGGTGAGCACATGACGTGTGGTCAGGGCATCGCCCACGAACACAGCGCCGATGCTCTCGCTCACCCAGCACAGGCTGCCCGGTGTGTGCCCGGGGACAGCGAGAGCGCGTGGACGGCCGGGCACGGCGAGCGTCTCCCCGTCTGCCGCTGTCGTCACCGCGGCGATCGGCCGCGCGCGGCCGGCATGGGTGAGCCCGGTCCACACGAAGCGGAGCGTGGGCACGAGCTTCATCCGCGGCGTCGCCGTCTTCGGCGCACGCTCTCGCCCGGTGGCGCGTTCGGCATCAGCGGCGGACGCGTACACCGTCGCTCCGGTATCGCCACGGACCGCCTCAGCGAAGCCGACATGGTCGGGGTCCGCATGGGTGAGGACGATGGCCTTGATGTCATCCTCCGTCTTTCCGATGACGCCGAGTTCTCGGCGCAGCTCGCGGCGATAGCCGGGCAGCGCGGCGTCGACCACCGTCACGCCGGTGGCGTCGACCATGAGGTAGGCGGCGATGACGTCATCACCGATGCGGTGCAATCCAGGTGCGATCTCCATGAAAGCTACGATACGTAGCTTTCATGGCTACTGTCAATAGCTATACTGATCGCGGAGGAATGATGCCTGCACCGACGAAGGTCCGCCCCGACGATCTGATCGCCGCCGCCAGCGCCCAGCTGGAGGAAGGTGGCCTGCCGTCTTTGACCATGGCCGCTGTCGCCAGCCGGCTGGGTGTGCGCGCCCCGTCGCTGTACAAGCACGTGCGAGACCGCGACGGCCTCATCGCGCTCGTCCGCTCTCGGGCCTTCAGTGCGCTGAGCGAGGCGCTGCTCGCCATCGTGGAGCCGGACCCGCGACGCCGCATCGCAGGATTCGCCGACGCGACGCGCGCGTTTGCGGATGAGAACCCCCACGCCTATGACCTGATCTTCCGTCCGCTCGTAGATCCTGCCGTCTCCGGCGACGCCCCGCACCCGGCCACGGCTTCCACCGCCGCTCCCCTGCTGAGCGCGTGTGCGGAGCTGGCCGGTGAGGAGGACGCGCTGCACGCGGCGCGAACGCTCACCTCGTGGCTGTTCGGGTTCATCAGTCGCGCGCGCGCCGACGGGTTCGCGCTCGGCGGCGATCTGGAGGCTGCCTACCGCTACGGTCGCGAGCGCATCATCGACGCGATCACCCGCGCGGACGGGGACTGACCGCGGCGGTCCCGTATCGTACGGCGTGCGATCAGGCGGCGCGGTGTCCTCGTCGCTCCAGCGCGATCGCCTGTCGCACCGCTTGTCGGGCACGACGGCGGTCTCCGGCGGCGTCGTAGACCAGGCCCATCCGATACCAGGCACGCCAGTCCTCCGGAGCCGCCTCCACGGCCGCGCGGTATTTCGGGAAGAGCGCATCGCCTTCATCTCGGTGCACACGGCCCGACACGTAGGTGGCGACCTCCTCTTCCGGGAGCGCGCCTTCGGCCTCCAGCTGACGACCCAGGCGTTGCGCGCTGACGCCGAACAGCAGTTCCCGGCCGATCCCCCAGGCTGCCAGAACGGGGAAGAACAGCATCGCGACACCCATCGCCACGGCGATCGGCTCACCCGACACCAGCCACAGCCATGCCCGCTGACCCGCCAGGATGAAGTACAGCACCAGGGCGACCGTCATCACGATCACACCGATGCGTGCACTCATTCCGCGCCCTCCGCAGCCCCGGGTTCGGTGATCCCGAGGTCGATGAACGAATCCAGGCCGACGATGATGCCGCGCGCCGACACGGCAGCGCGTGCGGCGATGCGGATACCCGGCGCATACGCCGCGGCCGAGTCGACGGTGTCGTGCGTGATGGTGAGGCTCTCCCCCGGCCCCGACAGCACCACGTCCTGGCGGGCGATGACCCCCGGACGGCGCAGCGAGTGAATCGGGATTCCTGCCACCTGCTCTCCGCGTGCCTGCTGATCGACGTGCGGGGCATCGACGGGCAGCGTGCGCACCGCCTGGATCAGCTCGGCCGTGCGCACAGCCGTGCCACTCGGCGAGTCGATCTTGGTGTCGCGATGGGATTCGATGATCTCGATCGAGTCGAAGAAGCGTCCAGCGACCGTCGCAATGGCGGTGCCCAGCACCGAGCCGAGCGAGAAGTTCGGGATGACCACGACACCGATCCCGGACGCCTCGATGCGCGGGCGGATCTCCGCCAGGCGTGACTCGGACCATCCCGATGTCGCCACGAGCACGTTGACACCGGCATCGGCCGCTCGTCGAACCACCTCGGCGCTCACCGTCGGGGTGGTGGCGTCTACGACGAGGTCCGCATCGGCGATGACGTCCAGGTCGTCTCTCGAGCCGAGAGCGTGAACGATGTCAAAGTCGGGCAGATCGGCGAGCACTCCGCCGATCACGGTGCCGAGCTTTCCGGATGCGCCCACGAGGGCGACGCGCGTGGCCATGGTTCAATCCTAGGCGGCAGAACACCACGCATCGCTCGCCCCGTAACCCGCCGATATCGCTTCAGCCCGGGCACTGCGAACCGCTCAGACCAGGGCGTTCTCCGGAAGCCCGGTCCGCAACTCGAACGGCAGATGCGACAGATCATTGTGCGACACCAGCGTCCAGGGCCGCCCGGGCTTCTGCGCGAGGACCGTGAGACCGCAGTTGGCCTGGTTCAGGGTCATCCATCGCCACTCCGGCGCTCCGAGCACCTCACGGACGAACCACGCGATCACGAAGTTGTGCGTGATCAGCAGCTCGTGGACGTCGCCCGGCTTGCGAACGAGGAACTCCCCCACGGCGTCCGACATCTGCGCGTGGCCGGCCTCCGTCTCGGCGTCGGTGATGGAGCCGAAGAAGGACTCGTACGACGCGGGGGTGTCCTCCGTCATGCCGGTGGGAACGCAGTCGAACAGCAGCGCGTTGGGCTGCGGATCGATCGCGGGCATCCGGTCGGCGATCACCCGCGCCGTCTCCGCCGCCCGCACCAGCGGGGAGTGGGAGACCGCGTCGAAGGGTACCCCGGAGAGCCGTTCGGCGATGAGTTCGGCCTGGCGACGACCGCGCGCGGACAAGGGGCCGTCATCGAGGCCGTACTCGGCGTCTTGCTGCTCGCCGTGCCGCACCATGTAGATCCAGTGGGTCACAGTCAGCGCTCGCTTCGTTGTCAGGCAGGTTCTCCTCCACCCTAACCGATGCCCTCCGTCGCGGGTCGGCCCTTGCGCACAACCGTTGACATGTGCAGTGCTGCCTGCGATGCCGGAGCCCGGGATGCGTCAGGCGACGGCGCGGGCGATCTCCGCCAGATGTCCCCGGCCCAGCGAGACGCCGGCGCTCTGCACCAGCTCATCGACCTGGGCGGGAGCATAGGCGTTCACGATGGGAGCGACGATTCCGCGCTGAGCACGCAACCAGGCCAATGCCACGGCCGCATCAGCGACCCCCAGTTCCGCTCCGATCGCGTCGAAGACGCGCAGCAGCTTCGTGCCCCGCCGGTTGAGGTTGTTCAGCAGCTGCATGCCGCGTGTGCCCTGCAGGCGCGAGCGAGAGCGGTGGACGCCGGAGAGGAAGCCGTGCTCGAGCGCGTGCGACGGCGTCACCGCGAGCCCCTGGGCGCCCACAATCAGACGGATGTCGCCCTCGTAATCGGCGCGCCGCAGCGCGTTGTAGGCGACATCCAGCACGTGAATCCGCGGGTACCCCGCCGAAACCAGGATCCGGGCCTCCACGAGGCGCTCGGCCGAGAACGCGTACGCCCCGATCGAGCGCACCTTCCCGCTCTCCACGAGCCACTCGGAGGTGGCCAGGACATCTTCGAGGTTCGCACGGGAATCGGTGCCGTCGAGGTACATGACGTCGAGGTGATCCACTCCCAGCCGTGTCAGCGAGGCTTCGACCGCGCGCACCAGGTTCACCGAGCCGAGACCGGGGTTGTCGGGATGCGAACCGATCCGCACGGTGACGGCCATCTCGTCGCGGCAGGATCGGGCTGCCAGCCATTGGCCGATGATGTACTCACTGCGACCGCTCGCGAACCCATCCGCGGTGTGCAGGGCGTTGCCGCCGAGCTCGCGGTACCGATCGAGCACCTCGAAGGCGTGGTCCCGGTCGATGGTCCAGCCGAACTCGGCCCCGCCGAGCATCAGCGGGAAGACGCGCAGACCTGACTCTCCGAGGGGCACCCGCATGGCAGCGCCCACGCTCGGCGCCTGAACGTCGATGAGGTGCGACGGATGGGCGGAGCCCTCGACGGAGGCCGGCGGCACTGCACCTACCGCTGACGCGTCCATCGTTCCCCCGTTCCCGAGGATCCGAATGCGTTCCCCGTTGCCCCCGCAGAGAGGCGACCCGCAAGCACGACGGGCCGTGTTGTTGCTACAGTACGGGCTTCCGTGTCGCGCACCGCGGCATTCCGCCGGTTCCCGATGACATTTCCGTAACGGTCGTACCCATGCCGACGGCCCGCCCCGCGAGGCGGGACGGGCCGTCGGTCGAATCGATCAGGCCTCGGCGGGAGCCTCAGCCGACTCGGCGGCCTCTTCGAGGACCGGCTCCAGCGACAGCTTGCCGCGGTCGTCGATCTTCGTGATGCGCACCAGGATCTTCTGGCCCACCGACAGCACCGAGCCGAGCTCCTCGACACGCTTGTTGCCGTTGAGCTTGCGGACCTCGCTGATGTGGAGGAGTCCGTCCTTGCCGGGCAGCAGGGAGACGAACGCGCCCAGACCATCGCGCAGGTTCACGACGGTGCCCAGGAACTGCTCGCCGACCTCCGGGTTGGTGGGGTTGGCGATCGCGTTCACCTGCGCACGCGCTGCCTCAGCAGACGGGCCGTCGACGGCGCCGATGTAGACGGTGCCGTCCTCCTCGATGGAGATCTGCGCGCCGGTCTCATCCTGGATGGCGTTGATCGTCTTGCCCTTCGGGCCGATGAGCTCACCGATCTTGTCGACCGGGATCTGCACCGAGATCACGCGCGGAGCGGTGGGCGCCATCTCGTCCGGACCGTCGATCGCGGCGTTGAGCACGCCGAGGATCGTGGTGCGGGCGTCGTGCGCCTGCTGCAGCGCAGCCGACAGCACCGACGACGGGATGCCGTCGAGCTTCGTGTCGAGCTGGATGGCCGTGATGAACTCGCTGGTACCGGCGACCTTGAAGTCCATGTCGCCCAGCGCGTCCTCGGCACCGAGGATGTCGGTGAGGGCGGCGTAGCGGGTCTCCCCGTCGACGGTGTCCGAAACCAGACCCATGGCGATACCGGCGACGGGAGCGCGCAGCGGCACACCCGCGTTCAGCAGCGACAGGGTGGACGCGCAGACCGAGCCCATCGACGTCGATCCGTTGGACCCGAGTGCCTCGGAGACCTGACGGATGGCGTACGGGAACTCCTCGCGGCTGGGCAGCACGGGAACGAGCGCGCGCTCGGCCAGGAAGCCGTGACCGATCTCGCGACGCTTCGGGCTGCCGACACGGCCGGTCTCACCGGTCGAGTAGGGCGGGAAGTTGTAGTGGTGCATGTAGCGCTTGCTGGTCGTGGGCGACAGCGAGTCGATCTGCTGCTCCATCTTCAGCATGTTCAGCGTGGTGACGCCCAGGATCTGGGTCTCGCCGCGCTGGAAGATGGCGGAGCCGTGCACGCGCGGGATCACCTGGACCTCGGCATCCAGCGGACGGATGTCCGCCAGGCCGCGGCCGTCCATGCGCACACCCTCGGTGAGGATGCGGCCACGGACGATGGCCTTGGTGACCGACTTGTAGGCGGCGGAGACCTCGCCGAGAGCGGAGGCGGGCAGCGTGCCTGCCTCGACCGCGGCGGCGACCTCGGCCTTGACGCGATCCTTGACCTCGTCGTCGGCGCTCTGGCGCTCCTGCTTGTCGGCGATCACGTAGACCTTCTCGAGGTCCGCGTACGCGCTGTTCGAGACGAAGTCGTAGGTCTCCTGCGCGTAGGGCAGGAAGACCGGGTAGACGCCCGGCTCCTTCGACGAGTGCTGCGCCATGTCAGCCTGAGCCTCGACGAGCTGCTTGATGAACGGCTTCGCCGCCTCCAGGCCACCAGCGACGATCTCCTCGCTGGGCTTCACGGCGCCGCCGCGGATGTGGTCCCAGCTGCCCTCGGTCGCCTCGGCCTCGACCATCATGATGGCGACGTCCTCGGTGCCGTCGGCGTTCTTCACGACACGGCCCGCGACCATGAGGTCGAAGACTGCCTCGGAGACCTGCTCGACGTTGGGGAACGCGACCCACTGGTCCTCGTGCTGACCATAGCCCGGGATGAGCGCGAGGCGCACACCGGCGATCGGGCCGGAGAACGGCAGACCGGAGATCTGCGTGGACGCCGACGCGGCGTTGATCGCCAGGGCGTCGTAGTACTCGCCCGGGGCGATGGACAGCACGGTGACGACGATCTGAACCTCGTTGCGCAGGCCGTCGACGAACGACGGGCGCAGCGGGCGGTCGATCAGACGGCACACCAGGATCGCCTCGGTGGAGGGGCGGCCCTCACGGCGGAAGAACGAACCGGGGATCTTGCCGGCAGCGTACGAGCGCTCCTCGACGTCCACGGTCAGGGGGAAGAAGTCGAACCCGTCGCGCGGCTGCTTGCTCGCGCTGGTGGCCGACAGAAGCATGGTCTCGTCGTCGAGGTACGCAGCAACGGCACCCTGTGCCTGCTGCGCCAGACGACCCGTCTCGAAGCGGATCGTGCGCTTGCCGAAGCGTCCGTTGTCGAGAACGGCCTCGGCTGCGGTGATTTCAGGACCTTCCAAGAGGTCTCTCCTTCTTTGTTTTGACTCGTCCGTCCGTGTGACGGGCGAGTTTCCTCGAAGGAGCAGAGCAGGCAGATATGGGCGCGCGCATATGTTCACTCGCCTGCGCTGGCCACCAGGAGAAGATCACCCGTGTTCACCGCGGGGAATCCACTTCAGGGGACCAGCTTCCTGCCGAGCCTGCTCCAGTCTGTGTTCAGTTGTCCGGTGGCGCATGGGTGCCACCGCGCCGATCCTATCAGGCGTGTACGAACGCGTCATGTGTGCCGTGCGCGGAACTTCGGTCAGGCGCGAGAGCAGGAACGCGTCGGTGACGTCCCCGCTCTCGACCGTGGCGCGACTCGCAGCCCGGGTCAGGACCAGGAGGGCAGCTGCTGGAAGGTCCAGGTGTTGCCGTCTGGATCCTTCACGGTGACGAAGCGCCCCCAAGCCTGCTCGTCGACGCCGTCGGCCTCGACGCCCTTCTCACGCATCTCGGCGAGGAACGCGTCCGCGTCCGGGATGACCGCCATGATCGCGTCCAGACCGCCCGGCTCGATGGTGTGTCCGAGACCTTCCCCGATAGCGATCGAGCAGGCGGATCCGGGAGGGGTCAGCTGCACGAAGCGCAGGCCCTCGTTCACGCGCTGATCATGATCCGGGTTGAAGCCCAGCTTGTCGACGTAGAACTCCTTCGCGCGATCCACGTCTGTGACCGGAACGAAAATGACCTCGATCTTGATGTCCATCTCTTCCTCCTTGCCGGCATCGTTACCAGCGCAGCACCATCATGCTCCAGGCCTCCGACATTCGCCGGTTGCGTATCAGGATCGACACTCCGATCCCACACATCGCACGCTCCGCGCCCTAGACTGGCGCCATGTCCGAGCAGAATGCACCCGAGGACGACCTGAAGCGGAAGTTCCGCGAGGCCCTCGACAAGAAGAACGCGCACAGCCGCACGGGCGAGTCGCACCTGGACGGCAAGGGTGCCGTGGGCCAGACCCACGGTGCTGCCGGTCACAAGCGCGAGTTCCGTCGCAAGTCCGGCTGAGTCCACTCATCCACCTCACCCAGAACGTCGTCCGGACACCGCTCCGGACGACGTTCTCGTTTTCCGTGTGGAAGTCCCTCAGGCCCCCTGGTGACGACGCGATCCGGAGCCCCGCGCGCCCATGAGGACGTACTCCTCGTGCTTCGGGCCGAGTCCGTCCCCTGCCGATCGTCCGCGCAGCCGCCGCCACAGCCAGGGCAGCGCATGCCGTCGCCACCACTCCCGACGCGGCAGCTGATGCGGCGCGGCGTGGAAGGTCTCATCCAGCCCGGCGAGCTCGTCGGCGTGCGCGACACCCAGCAGGGACGCCGCCCGGTAGGCCAGCAGACGGTGCCCCGCCGGGGCGAGGTGCACGAGGTCGTCGGCCCAGTACTCACGCCGCCCGAGCTCCGGGATGAGATCGGTGTCCAGCAGCAGCGCGCCGGTGCGAGACGCGACCCCCGCGAGCGCCGTCGCGAACGAAGCGAACGAACGGGCGAAGGGACGCGATTCCGGCCGGCACGGGAGGAATGGCGTCACCAGCAGCACGTCGGCCCCGTCCGCGCGCAACCGCAGCACGGCTTGCTCCACGCGCGCCGCCAGACGGGTGATGTCGGGGTGCAGCTTCACCAGATCGTTCGATCCGATGAGGATGGTCACCAGCTCCGGCCGGAGCCGTCGCGCATGCGCGAGCTGCCGGTCTGCGACATCGCGAACGCGGCGGGAGCGAACAGCGAGGTTCGCGTACGACAGGGTGCCCGAACCCGCCAGGAGCAGAGCCAGACGATCTCCCCAGCCTCGAAGCGCGCCGTCGGGGTCGGGATCGCAGAGCCCCTCCGTGAGCGAGTCGCCGAGCGCCACGACCCGGCGCCAGCGCGTGTGCACGCTCGGCGGCACCGGTTCGGCCCGGACCGCGCGGCGAACGCGGGCGGCACCGTCTACGAGCCCCAGCTCGATCGCCTCCGCGAAGTGTGTGAGCAGCTGATCGCACAGCGCCCCCCAGGTGCGTCCACGGACGGCCTCGACACCGGCGGCACCGAACGCGCGCCGTTTGCGCGCGTCGCCGACCAGGTCCGCGACGCGGCTGCGCAGGTCGGCGAGGTCACCCGGACGGTACAACCAGCCGTCCACGCTGGAGCGCACGAGGTCCCGGGGACCGCCGCGACCCACCGCAACGACGGGAACCCCACTGGCGTGCGCCTCCTGCAGCGTCTGCCCGAACGTCTCGCTCTCCCCCGGGTGCACGAAGACGTCGAATGAAGCGACCGCCTCCGTGAGGTCCGTGCCGTCGAGGTGGCCGAGGAAGACCGCCCCCGGCAATCGCTTCTCCAGTGCGGCGCGTTCGGGGCCGTCACCGACGATCACCACGCGGGCGCCCGGCAGATCACTGAGCACCGCCAGGTCATGGACCTGCTTCTCCGCGGCGAGGCGGCCGACGTACCCGACGACGACGCGGCCGGGAGCGACACGTTCCCGCCAGGCGTCGGAGCGCTGAGCGGGCGAGAAGCGCGAGGTGTCCACGCCGCGACCCCAGCGGCGCAGCCGGTCGATGCCGAGGGCGGTCAGCTGGTCCTCCGAGGACTGCGACGGGACGAGCGTGAGCGTGGATCGCCGGTGAAGGCGCGCCACGTGCCGTTCGGCGGCCGCGGTGGTCACGCCGACGCCGTAGCGGGCCGCATAGGCGATGACGTCGGTCTGGTAGGCCGCCACAACGGGGATGTCGCGGCGGCGCGCCGCCGCCACGGCGCGGGATCCCAGCGCGAACGGCGATGCGAGGTGGATCACGTCGGGTGCGAACCGGTCGAGGATGCGGCCGATCACGGCGGCCCCTGCCGCGGCGACGCGGACGTCCGCGTACCCGGGCAGCGGGACGCTGGCAACACCCACGACCGGGGCACCGTGCAGAACATCGGGCATGCCCATCGCTGCAGGGGCGATGATCAGCGCCTCGTGGCCGTGGCGCTGCAGGTGCGCGGTGATCTCCATGACGGAGCGGGTCACACCGTTCATGTGCGGGAGGAAGGACTCGGCGACAATCGCGACTCTCACGCGACCAGGGTGGCGCATGCGAACGACGGGCCGGAGCGGATCCGCGCCCCCTCACACGGTGTTCATCCAATCTCCGCCTGGCCGTCACCTTCGCTCCCCCGGCATGCACCCCGTGTGTTCACCAGATCTCTGCCGACCGGCCACCCCCGCGTCTCCGTGTCGATGATGGCGGGGTGCGACCGTGAGGTGTGCCGCAGATCCTCGATCTCCTGGGCGGCCCCTGGGGGCTGTCGCTGATGGTCCTGCTCGTGTTCGCCGATGCGTTCCTCGTGGTGATTCCCGGTGAGATCGCGGTCACCGCGATCGGGGCGGTGTCGGCGGTGACCGGAACGCCCCCGCTGTGGTCCGTCATCGTGTGTGCAGCAGTGGCCGCCTTCGCCGGTGACGCCTGCTGCTTCTGGGTGGGCCGCACCGTCGGAAGCACCGAACGACGCTGGATGAGGCATCGCCGGATCCGCGCAGCCCTGGAGTGGGCACGCGTGCGGTTGCAGGCGGGGACGGCCACCGTGGTGTTCACGGCCCGGTTCATCCCCTTCGCCCGCCTCGCTGTGAACGTCGCCGCCGGTGCGACGGGTGTGCGGGCGCGGCGGTTCCTTCCCGTGGTCGCCATAGCCGCCGTGGCGTGGGGCGCCTACCAGGCCGTGGTGGGAGCGGTTGTGGCGCAACTCATCCCCGGCGAGCCGATCATCGGGGTCCTCGCATCGATCGCCGTCGCCCTCGCCCTCGGTGCGATCGCCGACGTCACCGTCACCGCGGTGAGCCGGCGACGCGAGCGCTCCGCCGCCGTCTCCGGCCTCTGAACGGAACACGGACGCCGCCGGCGCGAGCCGGCGGCGTCCGTGTTCCGGCGCGGGTCGCCCGCGGGCGTCACTCCCCCGCGAGGCCTCCGAGCAGATGTCCGAAGCTCTTGCCCTCGCCCAGGTAGCTGGCCGGGTCGAACGGATCGAGGTCGGTGACGGGCTCACGTGCGGCGATCGCCTCCGCAAGTTCGCGCGCCCCCTTCTCCACCCGCTTCGACAGCGGCGCGACCTCGTCGGCATTGGCGCCCCAGTCGCTGGAGGCGGCGAAGACTCCCGAGGAGATCGTGTCCGCGTGGAGGTAGGCGAACAGCGGCCGCACCGCGTAGTCGATGGCCAGCGAATGGCGCGCGGTACCGGCGTTCGCCCCGATCCACACCGGCTTGCCCGAGAGCGAGTCGGGATCGAGCACGTCGATCCACGACTTGAACAGGCCCGAGTAGCTCGTGGAGAAGACGGGCGTCACCACGATGAGCGCATCCGCCGCCACCACCTTCTCGATCATCGACTCCAGCTCCTTCTGCGCAAAGCCGGTGAGCATGTTGTCGATGATCTGATGGGCGTAGTCGCGCAGTTCGAAGATCTCGACGGAGGCGGTGATGTCCCGCTCCCGCAGCTGCGCCACCGCTGCTGCGGCCATACGGTCGGCCAGCATCCGGGTCGAGGAGGGGTTGGAGAGCCCCGCGGCGACGACGACGATTCGACGGTCGGTCATGATCCGAGTCCCCTCGTTCACTTGACGGCTGCGGCGCCGAAGGCGGCACCGGGCTTGGCGTTGTTCACGGCGTCGGTGTCCTGGTAAGGAGATCCGACCGTGAGGTTGTCGCCGCGGTTGGGGTTGGGAACGGCCTCGCGGGGCTTGTCGTCGCCGTACTTGGCGAAACGACGAGCGGCGTGCGTGGGCGCATCCGGGGTTGCGGCGGGACGGTTCACCTGGAGCTCCTTGCGCAGCACCGGGACGACCTCCTCCGCGAGCAGGTCGATCTGCTCGAGCACGACCTTCAACGGCAGGCCCGCGTGGTCCACGAGGAACAGCTGGCGCTGGTAATCGCCGAACAGGTCGCGCATCCCGGCGTAGCGGTCGATGACCTCCTGGGGCGATCCCACCGTGAGCGGGGTCATGCGCGTGAAGTCCTCCATCGACGGGCCGTGACCGTAGACGGGCGCGTTGTCGAAGTACGGGCGGAACTCGTTCTTGGCGTCCTGCGAGTTCTTGCGGATGAACGCCTGCCCGCCGAGGCCGACGATGGCGGTCTCCGGCGCACCGTGGCCGTAGTGCTCCCAGCGCTGGCGGTAGAGGTTGATCAGGCGCTGGTAGTGCTCGGCGGGCCAGAAGATGTTGTTGGCGAAGAACCCGTCGCCGTAGTACGCCGCCTGCTCGGCGATCTCGGGCGTGCGGATCGATCCGTGCCACACGAACGGCGGCACGAAATCGAGCGGGCGCGGCGTGGACGTGAAGCCCTGCAGCGGCGTGCGGAACTTGCCCTCCCAGTCGACGACGTCCTTGGTCCACAGCTCGTGCAGCAGGGCGTAGTTCTCGATCGCCAGCGGCAGTCCCTGGCGGATGTCCTGCCCGAACCACGGGTAGACGGGGCCGGTGTTGCCGCGACCCATCATCAGGTCCATGCGCCCGCCGGACAGGTGCTGAAGCATCGCGTACTCCTCGGCGATGCGCACCGGATCGTTGGTGGTGATCAGCGTGGTGGAGGTGGACACGATCAGACGCTCGGTCTGCGCGGCGATCGCAGCCAGCAGAGTCGTCGGCGACGACGAGAAGAAGGGCGGGTTGTGGTGCTCGCCGATGGCGAAGACGTCGAGCCCCGCCTCGTCGGCGTGCTTGGCGATGGTCACCGCGGCCTGGATGCGCTCACCCTCGGACGGCGTGCGCCCGGTGATCGGGTCCTGGGTGATGTCGGACACCGACATCAGGCCGAACTGCATACCGGGCCAGGATCCCGCGGTCTGGGCTGCCTGAGTCGTGCTCTCGTTCACGATCGCTCCTCGATTTTCCATGCGTGTGAATACATCGACTGTAACGCATGTCCTTCAGAAGTATTCCCGAGGATTCGGAGGTCTACGAGAAGAGCGCGGATCCCACGAACGATCCCTCGGTCGCACCTGCCGGAATCGCCCACAGACCCGAACCCACATGGCGGATGTACTCCGACATCGCGTCCTTCGCGAGCGCGCGCTGCAGGGTGATGAAATGCTCTGGCGTGCGCTGATAGGAGAGGAAGAACAGTCCCGCACTGAGCTTGCCCAGCGCGTCGTTGCCGTCGACGTAGTTGTACCCGCGACGGAGGATGCGGATGCCGTCGTTGAACGTCGGGTGAGCCAGGCGGACGTGACTCACCGGATCGATGTGCGGCTTACCCGCGGCATCAGCGGCGCTGAAGTCGGGTTCCGCGGTCTCCGCGCCGCCGGGCGAGGAGAGCGGCGCACCCATCGCCTTGTCCCGCCCGATGATGCGGTCCTGCTCGGCGAGGCGCACCCGGTCCCAGGTCTCGATCGTCATGGCGATCTTTCGTGCGACGAGGTAGGAGCCTCCCGCCATCCAGGCGACATCGTCGTCGCCGACCCAGACGTGCTGGTCCAGCGCTGCCGCATCGGTGGCGAGGATGTTGGCGGTGCCGTCTTTGAAGCCGAAGAGGTTACGCGGCGTGCTCTGATCGGAGGTCGTCTTGGATGTGCGCCCGAACCCCAGCTGCGACCATCGGATGGTCGCCCGCCCGAAGGCGATGCGACTGAGGTTGCGGATGGCGTGCACGGCCACCTGCGGATCATCGGCGCAGGCCTGGATGCACAGGTCGCCATCGCTCAGCTGCGGCACCAGCTCGTCGTTCAGGAACGCGGGAAGGCGCTCCAGCGACGTCGGCTTGCGGTCGGCGATGCCGTAGCGATCGACTCCGTCGCGCTCGAAGAGCCCCGGTCCGAATCCGAAGGTGATGGTGAGGTTGCTGGCCGCGAGTCCGAGCGCCTCCCCCGTGTCGTCCGGCGGCGCTTCCGGGGATCCGCCGACGGCGCCCGTGGCGGACACGTCGAGCCCCTGCGTCATGCGCGACGCCGCATAGGTCCAGTCGGTCAGCAGCTCGATCAGATCGTCGCGGGAGGTACGGGCCATCATGTCGAACGCAGCGAAGTGCATGTGGTCCTGCACGGGAGTGGCGATGCCCGCCTGATGTGCGCCGAAGAACGCGTGCATGTCGCCCGCCGCCCCAGACCTCTGTGCTGCGGCGGTGGCGGTGGCGATGGCGGCACCGCCACCGGCGCCCACCACCAGCCCGGCGGCACCGGCTGCGAGACCCAGCAGCGCACGACGGGACAGACCCCGCGAGGCGGATGGCGAGGACCCCGCATCGCCCGGCGCCTCGGAGGCGTCGGGCGATGCGGCAGACGGAATGGTGGTCACATCACTCCAGAATGGTCGAGGTGAGCTGCGACAGCGGCTCGGCGAGCGCGTTGACCTCGTCGGTCAGCGTCTTGCGATCAGCATCGGTGAGCTCAAGGTAGGACACGAAGCCCGTGTCCAGTGAACCGTAGCTGGCGAGGGCGGCCTCCAGATTGGCATAGCCGTCGGCGATCTCGCCGACCAGCTTCTTGGCGTCGTCGCCCTTGGTGACGGCGAAGTCCTCCACCAGGGAGAAGGCCATCTTGGATCCCTCCACGTTGGCGGCGAAGTCGGAGAGGTCGGTGTGGCTCCACCAGTCCTCCTCGCCCGTGATCTTGCCCTTGGCCACCTCGTCCAGCAGGGCGATCGCGCCGTTGGACAGCGAGGCCACCCCCTGCGCTTCGAGCGTCGTGGAGAAATCGTCGGAGTGCACGTAGTCGAACAGCTCCTGGACATCCGTCACCAGCTGGTCGCCGAAGGACTTGCGCTCCTCGGTGGTCGACGGGTTCCAGTCCTGCCACGCGGGCGTCACGTCATCGGAGTTCAGAGCATCCTTCGCGGGAACCCAGAGGTCCTTCTCGATGCGGTGGAAGCCCGTCCAGTCCAGCCCCTCGGCCACGGCGTCCACCTCGCGGTAGTCAATGCGCGGGTCCAGGTCACCGAGCGCCTCAGCGATAGGTTCGATGCGCTCGTACGAGACCCGCGTCGAGGCGAACAGCGAGCGAGCGGTCTCGTCATCACCGGATTCGTACGCGTCGACGAGCGCCTGCACCTGCGGAACGAGCTGCGAGACCTGCTCCTTCACGAACGCCGCGTAGAGGTCGACCGCCTGGGTCATCTGCTCGGCGTCATCACCGGTGGCAGCAACCACGTCACCGGTGACCGTGAAGGCCGACTTGCCGACGCCGTCGCCGATCATGCCCGGCTTGCACACGGTGAAGTAGTCACCGGGCTGCGCCACGATGGTAAGGGTGCGCGAGGAACCGGGCGCGATGTTCTCCACCTCACCGATGATTCGGAGCCCGTCGGAGGCGAGCAGGTAGAACTCGTTCACCTTCGAGGAGGAGTTCTCCACGGCGAAGGTGACGGTGCCGCTGACCGCGGAATCGGCCGACACGGCGCACGACGAGTCGTCGGCCGTCACGGAGAGACTGCCGCCGGCGGCGGTGTCCGCCTTGGCGACGCAGCCGGCGAGGGCGAAAGCGGACAGCGCGATGCCGGCAGTGGCGGCAAGGGCACGGGGGCGCAGCGAGGACATCGGGTTCCTTCCGATCCGGCAGTGCCGGGGTGGTGTGTGTGTGACAGATCAGGCGAGTGGTGAGGGACGACAGGAGACGCGCTCGACAGGGCGCAAGACTTCACCCATGCGGATGGGCTTCACGGCGATGGGCGACACAGACGGGACGGCGCGCTCACGCGGGAACCGGCGACGACCCCGGGACGGCGGCGGCCTGCGGTCGCGGCGAACGTCGCATCACGCGGCGCGCGAACATCATGCCGACGATCGCGACGTACAGGATCCAGGCGATCACCTGCAGCCAGGTCATGGTGGGCATGAATCCCACCGTGGCCTGACCGAGGACGGCCAGCCACTCCCCCGGGTGCACGACGGCAGACACATCAAAGGCATAGCCGAACGGGAACCCGGCGGGTCCGACGGCCACTCCGCCGACCGAAGCTGCGCCCGCCACGGCGAGGGGGGCCAGCGCGCCCCACGGACCCGGGAGCACCCCGGACTCCTGCAGGTCATGCAGAGCGTAGGCGAGGACACCCGCAGCGACGACGACGAGGATCCCACCGGTCCAGGTGAAGAACGTACCCAGGTTCAGGCGCAGCATGCCGCGGGACAGGAGAGCACCCGCGGTGATGGAGATCGCGAAGCCGATCAGCGCCCCGAGCAGGCTGGCGGGCGCATTGCCCGCGGACTGCACCACCGACCAGAGCATGAGCGTGGTCTCCACGCCCTCCCGGATGACGGAGACGAACCCGAGCACGACGATGCCCCACAGGCCACCGCTGGCGAGGGCGCGGTCCACCCCGCCCTCCAGCGACTTCTTCATGGAGCGTGCGGTCTTCTGCATCCAGAAGATCATCCACGTGACGAAGCCGACAGCGACAAGCGACAGGGTGCCGCCGATGATCTCCTGAGCCTGGAAGGTGAGCTCGTATGCGCCGAACGTCAGGACGGCGCCGATGCCGAGGGAGATGGCCAGAGCCAGCCCGACACCCGCCCACAGGCGAGGCAGAACGTCACGCCTGCCGAGCCGGCTGAGGTAGGCGACGAGGATGCCGACGATGAGGGCAGCTTCCAGGCCTTCGCGAAGGCCGATGAGCAGAGAGCCGAGCACAGCAGAAACTTCCGTCGATCAGGCAGACGGCACGGGCACGCCTGCACCCGAATCGGGCTTAACTAAGGTACGCCTTACTTTCATCTGATGACAAGCTGAGGTAAAGATCAATGCACGCGATCGGCAGTGTCCGCCGTCGTCGGAGGCGCCGAATCCGGGTGAGATAACGCCGCATGACGCCAGATGAACCCATCTGTCGTCACCGCGTGAACCGCACGGCCGAGCGGCCTATGGTCATGCCATGACCGATCTCTCGCTCCCCGTCCTTGACCTCTCGCTGCTGGACGGCGGCCCGGAATCCGCCGCCGCATTCCGTGATCAGCTGCGTGCCGCAACGCACGACGTCGGCTTCTTCTACCTCACCGGCACCGGCATCCCGGCGGAGCTGGAGGCGCGCCTGCACCGCACGGCGCGAGAGTTCTTCGAACTCCCCGACGAGGACAAGCTCGCAATCGAGAATGTCAACAGCCCGCAGTTCCGCGGCTACACGCGCGTGGGCGGCGAGCGCACGCAGGGCCGGGTGGACTGGCGTGAGCAGATCGACATCGGTCCCGAGCGCGACGTCATCACCGACGAAGCGGCGCCCGGCTACGCGCGCCTGATCGGACCGAACCTGTGGCCGGCTGCTCAGCCCGAGCTGCGTGAGGTCGTCACCCTCTGGCAGGACCACCTCACCGGTGTCGCACGCAAGCTGCTGCGCGCGTGGGCGCTGGCCCTCGGAGCCGAGGAGAGCTACTTCGACAAGCACTTCGGTGAGCCATCGACACTGCTGAAGATCGTCCGCTACCCCGGCACCGATGCTCCCGAGCCGCAGCAGGGAGTGGGCGCTCACAAGGACTCGGGCGTTCTCACGCTGCTGTGGGTGGAACCGGGCAAGGGCGGGCTGCAGGTGCACCGCGACGGTGAGTGGGTGGACGCGCCCTCCGTGCCGGGTGCATTCGTGGTGAACATCGGCGAGCTCCTCGAGTACGCCACACAGGGCTACCTCATCGCCACGAACCACCGCGTGGTCTCGCCGCGACTTCCCGACGACCGGATCTCGATCCCGTTCTTCTTCAACCCCGCACTCGACGCACGGCTGCCGATCATCGATCTGCCGGCCGAACTCGCGGCCGAGGCTCGCGGTGTCACCGAAGACCCCACCAACCCGATCCACGCGCTCTACGGCGAGAACGCGCTGAAGTCACGCCTGCGCGCTCACCCGGATGTCGCCGCACGCCACCACGCCGATCTGGTGGCCGCCCGCGCCTGACCCGGTCCGGAGGACCGACCGCTATCCGCCTCCGAGAGCCGTCCTTCGTCTCGTCCGCTCGACATCTGAGCCGACAGTACGACGGGCGGCTCTCGGCATCCGCACCGCTAAAGTCGGCGCATGGGCTTCTCGTTGCACTTCATGCCGGTCGAGCGCGACCGGCTCGTCGAGCCGGATCGTGCCGGGCTCGCCGCCTACCTGGAAGCCGCAGGCCTGGCCGTCCGCGAGGACGGTTCCGGCCTGTATCGCCGAAGCGACGGCGAAGCGCTGGCATTCGATGGGTCGTGGAGCGATCTCACGCTGGATCCCCTCGATCAGGACGGACCCGTGACAGGCTCCCTGGGGCACGCCACGCTGACTGCTGCGGAGTGCGCCTTCGTCTTCGGCCTGTGCCGGGCTGGGCGGCTCATGATCATCAACGCCCAGGGCTCGCCGATGTACATCGGCATCGAGGGCATCCACGACCCGGGAGTGTTCCCGGACGCCGAGCACGCCGTGCTCATCGACAGCCCGGAGGAGCTCTCCGCCGCGTTGCGTGACGGATTCACCGGTTTCCAGGAGTACCGCGCCCGGGTGCTGCGCAGCTACGACGACCGCGACTGACCCGCGTCGCTCCGGCTCCGCTGCGGCCTCAGCCGTCGAGGAGCGGGGCGAGGGCGGCGATCATCGGCCCGCGAGCCAGATCGATGTGAGCATAGGAGAGCGCCGATGCGGCGGCCGCGCGGCCTGCCATCACCGCCTCGAAGATCTGCTGGTGCTCGATCGCGTGCTCGGCGGCACGCGCGTCCTGGGTGAGGCGGAACTGCCATTCCATCCGGCCGCGCAGCGGCGCCAGGCTCCGCACCAGGCGCGCGTTGCCACTGAGCCGCACGACCTCCTCGTGGAAGTCGAGGCTCGGGATGTCGGCCTCATCCCCGTGCATCGCGGACAGCTCCCCCATCACCTGGACGAGCGGCGCGGGGTCGACCTCTCCGTTCGCGATCCGTTCAGCCGCGCGCCCGGCAGCGAACGGCTCGATGCACAGCCGCAGTTCGAACACGTGCTCGAGATCCGCGCGCGTCACCGGCGCCACCGTGACCCCACGGTTGGGCACCGACTGGACGAAGCCCTCCGACTCCAAGCGCTGCAGCGCCTCTCTCACCGGGATACGCGACACTTCGTACCGGTCCGAGATCTCGCGCTCTTTCAAGCGGGCACGGGACGGATAGGTACCGTCGACGATGCCTCGAAGCAGGGAACGGTAGACGTGGTCGGCCAGCGCGCTCCCGTCCGCAGCGGCGTCAGTTCGCGTCACGGGCCCCTCCTTCACCCGCCGAGGGGAACACCGGCGGGAACAGCTCCGCGGTGGGCCCGCCGCGGTGGTCGCGACTCGCATAGGCGTCACGCATCCGCGTGAACAGCACCTGCGCGTCGCGGCGAATCTCCTCCAGGTCGATTCCGGGGATCTCGCCATCGCGCATGACGACGCGCCCGGCCACCATGGTCAGTCGCGCGTCGCGCGCGGAGCCCGCGAGCACGAGGTTGCGAAGGGGGTCCTCGATCGGCCCGAACCGCACGTCGTCGAGGCCGAACGCGGTCAGATCCGCCGTGGCTCCCACCTCGATGCGGCCGAGGTCGGGGCGCTTCAGCGCCGTCGCACCACCGAGGGTCGCCGCCTCGACGTAGCCGGCGATGTCTCCGGCCGACAGGTCGCGATTCTGCACCTTCGCCACCGAGACTCCGGCGTCGATGCCGCGGATGAGATCGGGCGGGAAGGAGTCGGTACCCAGGGAGATGTTGAGCCCCGCCGCCCGATAGCGGGCGAAAGTCTCCAGCTCCGAGCCGTACCGCGCATTCGTCAGCGGGCAGTGCACGATCGACACCCCCGCGTCCACCAGGGTGGCCAGATCTCCGCGGTCCTCGCCGTGCACGCGCGGGTTGACGTCGAGGAAGACGCCGTGCGGGATGATCAGGCGGTCGCCGAGCAGCCCGGAGCGCTCGATCAGCTCAAGCGGCGTGCACCCATGCTCGGCCATGATGTAGTCGCGCTCGAAGTCTCCCTGCAGAGCGTGCAGGCGCACCAGCGCACCGCGCTCGTCCGCGGCCACTGCGGTGGCGCGGAGCAGTTCCGGCGTCAGAGTCTCCACCCGGCACGGCAGGAACACGGGTGTGACGAGTTCGTCGTGCCAGCCGGTGACCTCATCGAAGAAGCGGATCGCGTCTCGCAGTCCCGCCTCGCCCTCCGCGGGATCGAAGCGGATCGCACGCCCGCCCGCGGCGTCGACGACGTTGACGCCGGAGCGATAGGACGGCCCCAGGAAAGCGCGCAGCCCGATCGTGCGGGAGAACGTGGTCATCGCGAAGAAGTCGTCGGCCTCTTCCGCCCACGCCGAGTGGACTTCGCTGGCGATGGGCATGTAGGAGGTGATGCCGTGAAGCGCGAGCTGCACGAGACCGATCTCCCGCACCCGACGTCGCTCCTCGGCGGAGAACACGTGCTCACGATGCGCGAAGTGCTCCTCGGACCACTGCAGACGACGAGCTCGTTCCGGCGTCGTGAACGAGTCCAGGATCAGGTGATCGATGTCGGTGAGCGCGTCGAGGTCGATCAGGCCCGGCATCAGCAGACTCTCACCGAGGGGGATCTCCTCATCGAACGGGCCAGGCGCGTCGGCAGGACGCCCCACGAACGTGATTCGGCCATCCTCCACGACCACGGCTCCGTCACGCAGTTCGCGGTGTCCGCCGTCGGCGTGGACGAGGACGTAGTCAGCGGTGAGCAGTGTGCGCATGGGTCTCCTTCGGCATGGCGTGGTATCCCAAACCTGGCATTGTGCGGCCCAGGATGCAACTTTTCGGCACATTCTGAACTTTTGGTATACATCCATGACCAGATTGGTATACCGTTTCGTCCATCCGCTCCCCGACACAGAGGACGATCGTGACCGAGACAACGACGACGGCACCACGCACCGAGGTGATCAACACACCGAAGGTGGCCACCGGGCGCTCGCTGCTGGCGACGGCCTGGCTGCGAATCAAGCGCAGCAAGATCGCCATGGGCTCCCTGGCCGTGGTCATCCTCATCGTGCTGTTCGCCCTGCTGGCGCCCGTGCTGACGGCCATCGAGGGGCAGGACCCCGACACCACCAACACGGGCCCCGATGTCCTCGACAACTTCATGACTCCCGGACTCCCCCTCCCGGAGTTCATGTATCCCTCCGCTCAGCACTGGCTGGGCGTCGAACCCGGCCTCGGGCGCGACATCTTCGCCCGGCTGGCATACGGGGCGCAGGTCTCGCTGCTCATTGCCCTGCTGTCCACCCTCGTGTCCGTGGTACTCGGCACGGTGCTGGGCGCCGCAGCGGGGTACTTCGGAGGCAAGGTGGACACGGTCATCAGCCGGCTGATCGACCTGTTCCTCGCATTCCCCCACCTGCTCCTCGTGCTCTCCCTCACCCCGATCCTCCAGTCACGGCTGCGCGACACCCCGCTCGGCCAGGGCAGCTTCGTACCGATCGCCTCGCTGGTGATCATCCTGGGATTCTTCGGCTGGGCCTACCTCGCCCGCGTGGTGCGCGGACAGGTGCTCAGCATCCGCGAGCAGGAGTTCATCGAGGCGGCGCGCTCGTACGGCGCGTCCCGCTGGTCGATCATCTTCACGCAGGTCATCCCGAACGTCTCGGGTGTGGTCCTCGTCTACGCCACGATGATGATCCCCACCAACATCTCCGCCGAAGCCGCGCTCTCCTTCCTCGGCGTCGGCGTGAAGGATCCCACCCCCTCCTGGGGTCAGATGCTCAATGCTGCACAGGCCGGCAACTGGTACCTGTCCGACCCGTGGTTCCTCATCGTCCCCGGCACGGCCCTGGTCATCACCGTGCTGGCGTTCAACCTCCTCGGCGATGCCGTACGCGACGCACTGGATCCCAAAGCATCGCGCGGCTGACCGTCTCCGTTTTCCCCTCCCTCACCACCACACGAAAGAGAAGTCCATGAAGCACCGCAGTTCCCTGCTCGCGGCGTCCGCCCTCACGATGGCTCTCGCCATCACGGGTTGCACCGCCGGAGCCAGCACCGGCGCGGCCACCGGCAACGGCGCCGGCTCCACCGCCTCGTCGACGAACGACCCCTATGCCGCCAAGATCGTCGAATCCGGGTTCACCACTCCCGGCGGGAACGTCAACGTCCTGATGTCCGCGGACTTCATGACGCTCGACCCCGGAAACAACAACTACGTGCAGACCGCCAACGTCGCCCAGCTGTACTACCGCACGCTCACCATGGCCAAGGAGACCGCGGGTCAGCCGCCGGAGATCGTTCCGGATCTCGCCACCGACCTCGGACAGGTCTCCGAGGACGGCCTCACCTGGACCTACACGCTGAAGGACGGCCTCCAGTACGAAGACGGCACCCCGATCACCTCCGCGGACGTGAAGTACGGCATCGAGCGAACGTTCGCCCGCGACGTGTTCACTCAGGCACCGCAGGAGCTGAACGCGGTGCTCGATGCCGACACCTACACCGGCCCGTACACCGGCGGCGATCTCGCCGCGGTGGAGACCCCGGACGAGAAGACGATCATCTTCCACCTCAAGCAGCCCTACCCGGACTTCCCGGCGCTCGCGTCGCGCTCCAACAGCGCTCCGGTCCCGCAGGCGAAGGACACGCAGCTCGACTACACGAACCACCCCATCGCATCGGGTCCGTACATGATCGAGTCCTACGACCGCGGCCGCGAGCTGAAGCTGGTGCGCAACCCCCACTGGGACCCGAAGACCGACCCGAACCGCACCGCGCTGCCCGACACGTTCACGTTCTCGCTCTCCACCGCGCAGGCCACGATCAGCCAGCAGCTGCTGAGCGATTCCGACCCCACGGCCATCACCCTGGATTCCAACGGGGCCCTGCAGGCTTCGGACACGGGCCGCCTGACCGACCCGAGCATCGCATCGCGCACCGCGGCGGGCCTGCTCGGCTGCACCGACATCCTGAACTTCAACACCACGACGATCACCGATCCGGACGTGCGCCACGCACTCGCCCTCGCCATCGACCGGTCGGCCATCCAGGTGCAGTACGGCGGGCCGCGCTTCGGCAAGATCACCAACTCGTATCTGAACGATGCCCAGGTGGGCTGGATCGAGCCGACGATCGACCTCGACCCCTCCGGTGCCGCAAAGCTCGAGGAAGCGCAGAAGCTGCTCGAGGGCAAGGACGTGCCGAAGACCCTGACCTACGGCTACGCGAACGCCACCGAGCGCTACAAGAACCTCGGCACCGTGCTGCAGCAGAACCTCAAGTCGCTGGGCATCGACCTGCAGCTGGTCGCCATCCCGTCGGCGAACTACTACACCACGCTCGCCGGTGACCAGATGCCCGACATCGCCCGCTCCGGCTGGTGCGGTGGCGCGGCGTCGGGCTCGACCCGCACGACCGTCGACCCGCAGCTCGGCCCGAGCCTGGACGGCACCACGTACGGCTTCAGCAACATCTCCCGCTACTACGACGCGAAGCTGTCGGGCGAGATGTACGCCCTGCGCAACACGAACGGAAGCTCCGAGGAGCTGAACACCCAGTGGAGCGAGCTGTACAACACCGCGATGGAGTCATACCCGATCGTCCCGCTGATGCGCTCGTTCACCAACAGCGTCGTCGGCTCGAAGATCCGCAACGCCCAGGTCGGCTACTTCTTCGGAAGCATCGATCTGTCCACCGTCGGCGTCGAGAACTGACGCCCCCGCTCATCTGAAAGGACGGGGCCGGCCGCCCGGCCGGCCCCGTACGGGACACCATGCTCTCCTTCCTCGTCCGTCGCGTGACCGGACTGCTCCTGCTGCTGCTGGTGGTCAGCTTCGTCACGTTCACCCTGTTCCAGATCGGCCCCGCCGATCCCGCGGCGGCTGCCTGCGGCCAGGAGTGCACGCCCGATCGCATCGAGCAGGCGCGCATCGCGCTCGGCATGGACAAGCCGTTCCTCGAGCAGTACCTGATCTACCTCTCCGGGTTCTTCGGCTCGCGCATGGTGGGTGCCCCGGGTGCCGAACAGCTGTGCGCCTGGCCGTGCCTGGGCAAGTCCTTCCAGACCAACGAGAACGTCACGGACATCCTCGCGCGCGCCCTCCCCTACACGCTCTCCATCGCTGTTGGCGCCGTCATCCTCTGGACCGTCGTGGGCGTGGGTCTCGGCCTCCTCGCCGCACTTCGCAAGGGCAGGGCCACCGACAAGATCATCGTCGGCGCAGCGTCGGTCGGCGTCTCCCTCCCGGTGCCGGTGACGGGTCTGCTGCTCCTGCTCATCTTCGTCAGCACCCTGCACGTCCTGCCGTTCACCAGCAACCAGATCACCTCGCCGTTCGGCCCGGCGGGGCCTGCGGCCTGGATGCTCAACTACCTGCTGCCGTGGGTCGCTCTGGCCATCCTGTTCAGCGCGCAGTACATCCGCATCACGCGCAACAACATGATCGAGACCTTCGGCGAGGACTTCATGCGGACGGCACGCGCAAAGGGCCTGGCACCGCAGCGGATCGTGTTCCATCACGGTGTCCGGGCGGGCATCACCCCGATCGTCACGATGCTGGGATTGGACCTCGGCGGTCTGCTCGGCGGCGCCGTGCTCACCGAGCAGATCTTCTCCGTCCCCGGCCTCGGCTTCACCGCCGTTCACGCCGCGATCGCCGGCGACCTTCCGGTCACGATGGCCATCACCATGCTGGCCGCCTTCTTCATCATCACGGCGAACGTGGTCGTCGACCTCGCCTACGCCGGCATCGACCCGAGAGTGAGGGTCAACTGATGACCGCTGCGTTCCTCGACGTCCGCGACCTACGCGTCATCTTCCCCACCGACGACGGTCTCGTCCACGCGGTCAACGGCATGGACCTCGCGCTGGGCCGCGGTGAGACGGTGGGAATCGTCGGCGAATCCGGTTCCGGCAAGACCGTGACCAGCCAGGCGCTGATGGGCCTGCTCAAGGGCACCCGGGCACAGGTCGGCGGCCAGATCCTCTTCGACGGGACGGATCTGGTGCCCCTCAGCGAGAACGAGATGCGCCCGTATCGCGGCAAGCGCATCGGGATGATCTTCCAGGATCCGCTCTCGGCGATGCACCCGTTCTACACCGTGGGCAAGCAGATCGCCGAGGCCTACCGGGTTCACAACGCCGTGAGCGCGAAGGCAGCGCGGGCTCAGAGCATCGACATGCTCGCCCGCGTCGGCATCCCGGACCCCGTCGCCCGCTTCGACGCCTACCCGCACGAGTTCTCCGGCGGCATGCGCCAGCGCGCGATGATCGCGATGGCCCTCATCTGCGAGCCGGAGCTGCTGATCGCCGATGAGCCCACCACCGCGCTCGACGTCACGGTGCAGGCGCAGATCCTCGACCTGATCGCCTCGTTGCAGGCGGAGACCGGTTCCTCCGTGATCTACGTCACCCACGATCTGGGTGTGGTGGCAGAAGTCTGCGAGCGCGTCGTCGTGATGTATGGCGGGCAGTGCGTGGAGGAAGCGGCGGTGCGCGACGCCTTCCGATCACCCGCCCATCCGTACACCCGCGGGCTGCTGGCCTCGATGCCCTCCATGGCGGACACGGCAGGCCGGCTGACGCCCATTCCCGGCTTCCCGCCGTCGCTGCTGGATCTGCCCCAGGGCTGCCTGTTCGCCGACCGCTGCCCCGTGTCGCACCTGGTCCCCGACGACCGCTGCCGCACGGAGCGTCCCCGCCTCACATCCGCCGGCGATGAAACGCACCGGTCGCGATGCTTCGTTCCGGCATCCGTGCTCGCCGCATCCGGGCCGCACGCATGAGCCGTTCACGCCGCGCCGCCGCCGTCGGCGCCCGCACCACCGCCATCACGTCAGGAGAGACTGCATGAACGCTCCGCTGCTGCAGGTCGACGACCTCGCGAAGCACTTCGCCGTCCGGCGCGGCTTCCTGAAGGGATCAGCCAC
The DNA here is from genome assembly GCA_031277945.1 of Microbacterium sp. Classification (GTDB taxonomy): domain Bacteria; phylum Actinomycetota; class Actinomycetes; order Actinomycetales; family Microbacteriaceae; genus Microbacterium. The sequence continues at coordinate 271,623 of JAITLK010000003.1, forward strand.
CGTGAAAGCGGTCGACGGCGTCTCCTTCACGCTGGAGCGCGGCAAGACGCTCGGGCTGGTCGGCGAGTCCGGCTGCGGGAAGTCGACCACCGGGCGCTTGCTCATGCGACTGCTCGATCCCACCGCCGGGCGCATCCTGTTGGACGGCACCGACGTCTCGGAGCTTCGCGGCGCCGATCTGCATGCCTTCCGTCGTCGGGTGCAGATGGTGTTCCAGAATCCGTCCTCCTCCCTCAATCCGCGTCAGAGCGTCGGGTCTGCCATCGCAGCACCGCTGCGCGCGCAGCGGATCGAGCCGAAGGAGGGGATGAAGATGCGCGTGATGACCCTCATGGACCGGGTGGGTCTTCGTCCCGAGCACGTGAACCGGTTCCCCCACGAGTTCTCGGGCGGTCAGAAGCAGCGCGTCGGCATCGCCCGGGCGCTCGCGCTCGAGCCCGACGTGGTGATCTGCGACGAGCCGGTGTCGGCGCTGGACGTCTCGGTGCAGGCGCAGGTGATCAATCTGCTGGAGGACATCCAGGCCGATCTCGGGATCTCCTATGTGTTCATCGCGCATGATCTCTCGGTCGTGAAGCACATCGCCGACGACGTCGCGGTCATGTACCTCGGGCGGATCCTGGAGCACGGCACACGCGATGAGGTGTTCGACGCTCCCCAGCACCCGTACACGCGGGCGCTGCTGTCCTCCGTGCCGAGCCCGGACCCCGACGCGGATCGCAGCGGCCGCATCCGGCTGACGGGCGATCTTCCCCATCCGTCAAGCCCACCGAGCGGGTGCGTGTTCCGCACGCGGTGCCCCGTGCTCGCGGGGCTGTCGCCCGCCGAACAACAGGTGTGCATCGACGAGCGACCGCGTGGCGATGTCGCCTGTCACCACCTTCCCGCCGCGGCAGCCCAGTTCGCCGCGGCCTGACATCGTTCCGAGCCCGTTCGCCGCATCCCCGATGCACGGACGGCGTTCACACCTCACCGCCGTCGCGGCGCTGTTCGCCGCGGCTGAAAGGAGACCCATGATCATCCGTAACGCCCGCCCCTGGGGTGCCGAGTCCGCCGACGTCGCGATCGAGGACGGGCGCATCAGCGCCGTCCACCCGCACGACCCCTCCGCTCCCCTCGGGACCGGCGACGTCGACGGCCGGGGGCGGCTGCTGCTGCCATCGTTCAGCGACGTGCACGTGCACCTCGACTCCACCCGGATCGGCCTGCCGTTCCGCCCGCACACGGGCGCTCCCGGCGTGTGGGGGATGATGATGAACGACCGGCGCAACTGGCGCGATGCCGAGATCGATCTGCCGACCCGCGTCGCCGGAACCCTGGAGAGGATGATCGCGCACGGCACCACGCGCGTACGCTCCTACGCCCAGGTGGACGTGGACTGCAAGCTGGAGAAGTTCGATGCGGTGATGGCCGCGAAGGAGCGCTTCGCCGCCCACGCCGACGTCCAGGTGATGACCTTCCCGCAGGCCGGGATCCTCCGAGAAGAGGGCACGGTCGAATGGCTCGAGGAGTCCCTTCGACAGGGCGCGGACGTGATGGGAGGCATCGATCCCTCGCAGCTGGACCGCGACCCCGCCCGGCACCTGGACATCGTGTTCGGCCTGGCGGAGAAGTACCAGGTGGAGGTCGACATCCACCTGCATGAACCGGGTGAGCTCGGGGTGTTCAGCACCGAGCTGGTGATCGAGCGGACCCGTGCGCTCGGCATGCAGGGCAAGGTGACGATGTCCCACGCCTATGAACTCGGCGGAGTCAGCGAGGCCACCAGCCGTCGTCTGATCGACACCTTCGCAGAGCTCGACATCTCGATGGCGACCGTGGCCCCGTCCACCACGAAGCACCTCTCACTCGCCGCGCTCACTGAGGCCGGCGTTCGCGTGGGGCTCGGTGAGGACGGTCAGCGCGACTACTGGAGCCCCTACGGCAACGGCGACATGCTCGATCGCACCTGGCAGCTGGCGTTCGTGAACGGCTTCCGCCGCGACGATCTGGTGGAGCTCGCTCTCGGGGTCGCCACCACCGGAGGCGCGGCGATCATGTCCCCCGACGCCCCGCGGCTGACCCGTGTGGGTGAGCACCCCGGCACGGGCGTCGGCGATCGGGCCGATCTCCTGCTGGTCGATGGTGAGACCCCGACCAGCGCGGTGATGGACCGCGGCAGCGACCGCACGGTCATCCACGACGGCCGTGTGGTGGCCGAGGGACTTCGTGTCACGGGTCTCTGAGCGTCCTCAGACCGCTGCATACCGGAGGGCGGGGGCATCCCCCGCCCTCCTCCTCACGGTCGCGCTCCTCGTGGGCATCAACCTGCGCCCGGCGATCACCTCGGTCGCGGCGCTCTTGCACGAGACGACGACCCAGTTCGGGTTGTCATCCGGGTGGTCATCCGCCCTCGCGACCCTTCCGGTGATCGCGTTCGGTCTCACGGCGCCCCTCGGCCCCCTGCTCGCACGGCGCATCGGCACGACCGGTGCGCTCGCCGCATCGATGGGAGTGCTGGCGCTCGCGCTCGTGCTCCGAGTCCTCGCGCCAGCCGCCCTGCTTCCCGGGACCTTCCTCGCCGGAGCGGCGATCATGGCCGCGGGCACGCTGCTGCCGCAGTACCTGAAGGCGATCGCCGCGTCGGGGTTGTGGGTCGGGCTCAGCGGCATGTCGTTCGGCGTGGGTGCCGCCATCGGGGCCAGTCTGGTCGTGCCGCTGTACCGTGTGTCCGGACAGAGCGCCCCGATCGCATTGGGGGCGTGGGCCGTCCCCGCGGTGATCGCATGCGCGGGCATGCTCCTCTCGCTGCGTGGCGGTGGCACCCCGGTCATCAGTGCTCCCCCTCGCGCGCCGCGCACGCGGTCGACCACGACCACGGTGCTGCTGGTGACCGCCATGTTCGGCCTGCAGGCTCTGCTCTACTTCGCGATGACCGCTTACCTGCCGAAGATCCTGGCCGAGCGCGGCGTCGATGCCGCCGAGGCGGGGTGGCTGCTCGCCTGGTTCAGCATCGCGGGTCTGCTGCCCACGCTCGCGATGCCGATGATTGCCCGGCGCCGCTCCCTGTTGCTGTGGTGCGCACCCGCGATCGGTGTGCTCACGGCAGCAGGCATGGTGTGGCTGAGCCTCGCCGACGGGCCCTATGCCGCGATCGCCGGGGTGCTCGGTGCCGTGCAGAGCGGTGCGTTCGGTCTCGCTCTCGCCCTCATCGTGCAGCTCGCCGCAGACGAGGAATCCGCCGGTGCGCTCTCGGCGATCGCGCAGGGCGTGGGCTACGCCCTCGCTGGAATCGGGTCCTTCCTCATCGGGGTGCTCCACGACCTCACCGGCTCCTGGCCGCTGGCGCTCTCCGTGATGGCGGCGCTCGCGCTGGTGCTCGCCGTCGTCACCGCTGCGACGGTGCGCCGCTCCCCCGTGGCGCTGTTTCGTCCGGGTGCCGTGTCGGGCGGCTGATCCCGGGTCAGATCCCGGCCCCCGCTCCCTCCTGTGAACCTGGAGCGGGGGCCGGTTCACGTCTCACCTGAGAACATGACGAAGGCCGCCCCACACCGTGGGGCGGCCTTCCAAGAATGTTTTGCGCGATTGTACGCGGCTGCGCTGCTTAGCGGCGAAGACCGAGACGCTCGATGAGCGAGCGGTAACGGTTGATGTCCACATCCTGCAGGTAACCCAGCAGGCGACGGCGCTGACCGACGAGCAGGAACAGACCACGACGCGAGTGGTGGTCGTGCTTGTGCTCCTTGAGGTGCTCGGTGAGGTCCTTGATGCGCTGCGTCAGCATCGCGACCTGCACCTCGGGGGATCCGGTGTCACCGGGGTGCGTCGCGTACTCTTCGATGATCGCCTTCTTGACGTCTGCTTCCAGTGCCATAGAACGATCCCCTCTCTCTCGTTGCGCGGTGCCCATCGGTGAATCCGTGAGCTCTCTTATCCGCGGCCGATCAAACGGCAACCACAACAGCTTACCCCACGGTGAGCACCGCGAAGGACACGCGCTGCGCCCGAGCATCCCCCTGGCAGCCAGCGCTCAGTCAACGGCTAGGGTGCTGGCATGACCCGGCACGTGCGACGCATCGATTCCCTGTCGGACTTCGACGCGGAGTTCACCGATGTGGCCGGGCGGCCGTCACTGCGTGGCAGCGTCATCGAATCCCTCGATCTTCGCGAGCGGAGCGAGGAACTCCTCTCTGCGACCGTCTCCGGCGCGGTGTTCCTCGGCTGCCGCCTCACGGACGAGGTGGATGAACGGCTTCGCGGCGCGGGAGCTCTGGTGTTCCCCCGGATCCCCCATGTGCCCTTCGACCCCTACCGCGGCGAGCTGTACACGGCGGATGAGCTGTACGGCGGGGACGGCTACGCGGCAAGCCTCGACGGCATCGTCTACGCCTGGTCGCGCACGCACACCCCGCACTCCACGGTGTCCGCATCCCTCGCGGTCGCGCTCCACGACCACTCGATCTCCGCGGCGCTGGATGCAGAGCTCGCCGGGAATGCGCGGGGCAGCGTCGTCGGCGTGATGGGCGGACACGGGGTACGCCGCGGCGATGCGCAGTACCGCGCCGCTGCCGGCCTCGGTCGAGATCTCACGCGGCGCGGACGCACCGTTCTCACCGGCGGCGGTCCGGGGGCGATGGAGGCCGCCAATCTGGGCGCCTACCTCGCCGGCGAGGAGGACGACACGCTCGACGCCGCCATCGCGGTGCTGGCGCAGGTCCCCGATTTCTCGACCGACATCGACGGCTGGGTGCGCACGGCGCGCGAGGTGCGCACGCGCTGGCCCGACGGCACCCGCTCGATCGGCATTCCCACCTGGTTCTACGGGCACGAACCGCCCGGTCAGTTCGCCACGGCGATCGCGAAGTACTTCGCCAACCCCATTCGCGAGGCGACACTGCTCGCCCGCTGCGATGGCGGCATCGTGTTCCTGCCCGGAGCGGCGGGAACCGTGTCGGAGATCTTCGCGGATGCGTGTGAGAACTACTACGCCGATGCGCGTGACGTGGCACCGATGGTCCTGGTCGGTGACCGGCAGTGGACGAAGGACGCGCCCGCATGGCAGCTCCTGCAGGCGCTCGGCGCCGGGCGGATGCTGAGCGAGCGCATCCACCTGGTCGACTCTGCGGCACAGGCCCCCGCGGCGCTCGGTCTCACCTGACCCGTGCACGACGCTCCGCGGCGGCTCGCGATACCCACGGCTGAGCCATCCGCCCGCGCGGATCCCGTGTCCGTGTGCGCGGATACGCTGGTTCTCATGCCGCCTGCCACTCGTGATCCGTCCCCGTCGGCCCACCGCGCATGAGCCGCAGCGCCTTCATCGACCTGTCGCCGTTCCGCGCCTCTCCGGCGTTCGCGCGCATGTGGATCGGCTCCACGCTCAGCGGCCTCGGCGGCCAGCTGACGATCGCCGCGATCATGCTGCACATGTTCGCGCTCACCGGCTCCACCTTCGCGGTGTCGATGATCGCCGTTGCCGGCCTCGCGCCCATGGTGATCGCGGGACTCTATGGCGGGATGCTCGCCGACGCGTTCGATCGGCGCCTGGTGGCGCTGCTCGCAGCCTCCGTCACCTTCTGCTCCACCCTGCTCCTGGCCGTCCTCGCCTGGAGCGGACAGGAGACCCAGTGGTGGCTGTATGGCCTGTCGATCGTGAACGCCTCCGCGAACTCCATCGTGATGGCCACCCGCAGCGCCATCACCCCGCGGCTGCTGCCGCGCGAACTGCTGCCAGCGGCGTCCGCGCTCGGCGGCATCACCATCGGCATCATGGTGATGGTCGGGCCTGCCCTCGCCGGTGTCCTGGTGGCCACCACGGGGTACGCCTGGACGTACTCGATCGATGTCGTCCTCATGCTGGGCCTGTTTCTCGGGCTGTGGACACTGCCCTCGCTGAAACCGGAGGGTGAGATCGTCCGCCCCGGACTGGACTCCCTGCGCGACGGCGTCCGCTTCCTCCGCAGGGCCGGCAACATCCGGCTGCAGTACCTGATGGACATCATCGCCATGACGTTCGGCCAGCCCATGGCTCTGCTCCCGGCCATCGGCGCGACCATCCTCGGCGGCGGCCCGATCACCACGGGAATCCTGACGGCGGCCGTGGCGGTCGGGGCGTTCCTGTCCAGCCTGTTCTCTGGGCCGGTCAGCCGGTATCGCTGGCACGGGCGCGGCATCGAGCGCTCGATCATCGTCTACGGCGCCATGATCACACTGTTCGGCGCGATCGTGCTGGCAGGCTGGCTCGGTGTGTTCGCTCCCTCGCAGGTCGATGCCTCTCACGCCAACGTGGCGCTGATCGTGCTCGCCTGCGTGGCGCTGGCGGTGTCCGGCGCTGCAGACAACATCAGCTCGATCTTCCGGAGCACCATGATGCAGGCGGCGGTGCCCGACACGATGCGCGGGCGCCTGCAGGGCATCTTCACCGTGGTGGTGACCGGCGGCCCGCGTCTGGGCGCGCTCTGGTGCGGCCTTCTCGCCACCGTGCTGGCCGAGTGGTTCCCGCCCCTGCTCGGCGGGATGATCATCGTGGTGCTCATCGCCGTGCTGGGCCGGTTCACCCCCCGCTTCCGCGCCTACGACGCTGAGCATCCCGAGCCCTGATCGCGCAGACTCGCCGCTCGTGGAGGCAGACGTCCTCGCATCGGTCGAGCCGGTGTCGTGAGGCGCTCGTAGACTGTGGCGCATGCCTGCGACCGCGCACTTCGAATCCGCACTCGATGACTTCCTCGCCGGTGTCGGCGCCGACCACCTGGAACTGCACGGTCTGCTCATCGTGCGCGGCGACATCGTCCTCGCGGAGGCTGCGGCCGCCCCGCGGGCGCTGACCGATCGGCGCCTGCTGTACTCCGTGAGCAAGACGGTGACGATGCTGGCGCTCGCGACGGCCATCGACGACGGACTCCTCGGTCTCGACGACGTCGCAGCCGACGTGCTCGGCATGGCGCACGCCGACCCCGCGGCCGCACGCCTCACCGTCCGCCACCTGGCCCGGATGTCCTCGGGCCACAGTTCGGAGTCGCTGGGTCCGATGGAGGAGCTGGCGGTGCGAGAGGGTATCCCGCTCGTCGACGCTTGGTTCCGTCTTCCCCTCGACACGGAGCCGGGATCGACCTTCAGCTACGACAGCGGAGCAACCTACGTGCTCGGCGCGCTGGTGCGGCATGTCACGGGAGAATCGCTGGCCGACCGCGCCCGCACCCGTGTCCTGGCCCCGATCGGGATCGGCGAGTTCGCGTGGTTCCGCGCCGCCGGGGATGACGAGGGCTTCAGCGGTCTGCATCTGACGATCGAGGACATCGCGCGCATCGGGATGCTGCTTCGAGACGGCGGCACGGCGGCGGGCGCTCGCGTTGTGTCGGCCGAGATGGTGGCCGAGCTCACCCGCTCACAGATCGACAACCATGATCCCGCAGCACCCGACTGGAGCGCAGGCTATGGTCTGCAGTTGTGGCGCTCGCGCCACGGATTCCGCGCCGACGGCGCGTACGGCCAGTTCGTGCTGGTGCTCCCCGACCAGGACGCGGTGATCGCGCTCACCGGTGAGCAGACCGATGGGCTCAGCCAGGTCCTGCTGGAGCGGGTGTGGCAGCACCTCATGCCCGTCCTCGACACACCGGTCGATCGCACCGTGCGGCGCGAGATCGACCTGCCCCTCCCCGTGGGCAATGCCCTCCCCGGCGAAGACACGGGGCACCTCGACGCGTCGGGGACGTACACGCCGACGAACTCCCGGGAGGCCGGCGACGTCTGGGCGGGGTTCGGGCCTGCCGGGATTGCCCTCACCGCACTCCGGGTCGACGGTGGGGCGGACGAGCTGCGCTTCGGGCTGACCTTCTCCGATGGAGAGTCGGTGACCGTTTCCGCGGGCATCGGACGCTGGATCGCCGGCGCCATCCCCGGTCTCGGCGGCGGCGATCTGCCGGTCGACCCGACCGATCGACGCGGAGCCGTGCCCGTGACGGCGCGAGCGGTCCTCACGCAGACATCGGTGATCTGCGATGTCGTGCTGCCATCGACCCCGCACCGCTTCCGGATCGTCGCAGACCGGGAAGCGGGAACGTTCGATGCGCGATGGCGTGCCGAGCCGCTGTACGGGCCCGATCCTCGGACGCTGGTGACGGACCTCGTCCGCCATGCCGCCGGCGCGGCGAGCACACCCCTTCCCCGCCTACCGCGGGATGTCTTGCCCTCCTGAGCCGCGCCCACCAACGCCGCAGGGCCCGAGGGTCATCCCCCGGGCCCTGCGCTTCGCCATTCGTCTTAGCCGACGGCGAGCAGATCGATGATGAAGATGAGGGTCTTGCCGCCGAGGAAGTGGCCACCCGCGGGACCGTAAGCCAGGTGCGGCGGGATGACCAGCTCACGGCGACCGCCGACGCGCATACCCGGGATGCCGTCCTGCCATCCCTGGATCAGGCCGCGCAGCGGGAACTGGATGGACTCTCCACGACCCCAGGACGAGTCGAACTCCTCGCCGGACTCGAACTCCACGCCGGCGTAGTGGACGGTGACGTTGTCGCCGGGCTTCGCCTCGGCGCCGTCGCCCACGATGATGTCGCGGATGACGAGCTCGCTGGGCGCGGGGCCGGAGGGAGCGTCGAATTCAGGCTTCGTGCGGTCTGCAGTCATGTCTCCATCTTCGCGGGGAGGACGGGGCGCGGTCAAAGCCTCTTGACACCCGTTCGCCATGAGCGCATCATGGCTGCACGCCAACTCAACGCCCGGAAGGTTTCGGAGGCAGTGCCCCGACCCCGGGCGTTGAGTCTGTCCGGACTCACCGCGCGAGCAGCGCCTGGCGATCGGCGACCGTGCGGTTGAGCAGCACCCATTCATCTGCGCCGGCCTGTGGATCACGGCCCGAGATCGCTCGCTGACGCACGGCGGCGAGTTCGGTGGCATCCACGATGAACTGCTTCATCTCGCGCCCGCGACCGCCGCCGAGGCTGCCGGCCCACGCGAGCGCAGCGCGCCGCCCCGGACGCGTTGCCAGCATGTTGACCTCCTGCGGCGTGAACCACCCCGCGGCGGCGTAGTCGCTGAGACGCATGCGGGTGAGTTTCGACTCCTCGCGCAGCAGCAGGATGATGCCGACGATGAACAGGATGAACAGCGGGACCTGAATGGCGAAGTACAGCGCGAGGAGGTCACCGAAAACGGCGGAGCCGTTCCACAGTGCGTGCAGGCACGCAGCACCCACCCAGCCCAGGAGGAACATCCCCACCACGTTGCCCCGGTTGCCTTGGCGCACCGCCAGCCCGACGCAGAAACCAGTCACGGCGGTGAACATCGCGTGCGCGAACGGCGACATGATCCCGCGGAGGAAGAAGGTGAGCGTCAGCGAGTCGACGCCGTCGGCGAGAGCCTGGCCGAAGTATTGGATGTTCTCGGTGAAGGCGAAGCCCGCGGCGATCAGCATGGCATAGACGATCCCGTCAACGGGGCCGTCGAACGCGCGCTTTCCCATCACCACGAGGATCAGCAGACCGAGGCCCTTGGCAAGCTCCTCGACGATGGGAGCCTCGATGACCGTCATCAGCGCATCGGCCTCCGCCGTGGGCGGAAGCGCGAACGCGACGGCGATGCCGACGATCAGCGAGATGGCGACGGCCGCGATGCCTCCCCAGCCGAGAGCGAAGAGCACGAGAGAGCGGGGCTCCGGCTCCCACCGGTCGATGAGGAGCGCGGCCGTGACCACGATGGCGAGCGGCACGAGAGCGAGGATCATCCCCACCACCGCGCCCGTGGAGCCGATGCCGAGCAGCATGTAGGCGGCAACCAGGAGAAGGAGGAATCCGAGGATCACCCACAACCAGACCGCTGTGTGGCGCCCTTTCACCGTCGGCACGGGCAGTTGCGGCACCGCCGACTGGGGCGCAGGCGCGGCATACGCCGGAAGCGCGCCGTATCCGACAGGAGCGCCGTATCCGGGCGGGGTGAGTGATGTAGGTGCACTGTACGCGTGCGAAGCCGTCGACGGGTACTGCTGAGGCGCCCCCATCGGCGACTGGTGAGAACCAGGGCCGAACGTCATGGCTGACAGCCTAGGGCGTCGCACCGGAGCGGCGTTACTGCCGCGCGGCAGCATCCACCTGTACCCGGTACTCATCGGCGCGGCAGAGCGGATGACATGTGGAATCCACCCGGGTTGGCGAACCGGCCGGTAACGTGGAGACATGCGCTTCGCCCACCTTCAGCTGCCGGCGAGCCCCGAACCGACGCTGTGCGTCATCGACGAGGACGACGCGATCATCCTCTCCGAGCTCTACTCCGGCGCGCCGACCGATCTGACCCGCCTCATCGAGGGCGGTGACGACGCCCTCGCCCGCATCCGCGAAGCACTGCCGGGGGCGCAACGCTTCCCGTGGGCGGGGCAGGAATTCGCATCCGCCGTGCAGCGGCCCCCGGTGATCCTTGCGATCGGCCTCAACTACGCGGCCCACGCGGGTGAGCTCGGGCTGAAGGCCGATGCAGCGCCGACGGTGTTCACGCTGTGGCCCAACTCCCTCACCGGCCATCACAACACGACGAGCTGGCCCCGCGAGCTGAGCGAGAACGTCGACTACGAGGCCGAGCTCGGTGTGATCATCGGCCGCACGGCCAAGGACGTTGCCCCGGACGAGGCACTGCATCACGTGTGGGGTTACACGGTCGTCAACGACATCACGGCACGCAACATCCAGTTCTCCGAGGCGCAGTGGTGCCGGTGCAAGTCATTCGACGGCTTCACCCCCACCGGCCCGTTCCTGGTCACGGCCGATGAGATCGACGACCCCCAGGATCTGCACATCTGGACCATCGTCGACGGCCACATGGTGCAGGACGGCTCGACCGGCCAGATGATCCGGCCGGTGTCCCAGCTGGTCTCGCACCTGTCCTCATCGGTGACACTGCTTCCGGGCACGCTCATCTCCACCGGAAGCCCCGGGGGCGCCGGCTACTCGCGGGACCCGCAGATCTTCCTTCGTGATCGTTCCACTGTCACCGTCGGCATCGACGGCATCGGAGAACTCGTCACTCACTGCCGTATCCGGGACTGACCCACCTGCCGGGGCACGCTCCTGTTCGGACTGCGACGGCGGTGCGACAGGGGCGGAGCACGTCACCGGACGGTGCGGATGACGCCGGTGCGCCGGGCTTCGGTGTGAGCGACGCGCTCTCGGCGGCTGCTCTCCAGGTGCTCGGTGGCCAGGCGTGCCGCACGGTCGCCCTCGCGATCACGGATGGCCTCGAACAGAGCGACGTGCTCACCACTGATGTGCTGCAGGTCGTCGTGCTGGGTGAGCGCCCAGCGCACGCGGCTGCGGATGCCTCGCATCATCTCCCCGAGCAGACGGTTCTCGCTGAGCTCCGTGACGATCTCGTGGAAGTCGGCCGCAGCACGACGCGAGGCGACGGGCTCCCCGGTGCGCGCGCCTTCCTGCTCCTGCGCCAGTGCGGCCTCGAGCCGCTCCAGCCCATCGCGGCGGTGGCGTTCGGCGGCCAGCCGGAACGCGAGCGGATCCAGCACGGCGCGCACCTCGTCGAGGTCGGCGAGATCGGCGTCGGTGAACTCGCGCACGATGGCCCAGGTGTTGGGGCGCGGCTCCACCAGCCCCTCGGTGACGAGCTGCTTCAGCGCATCACGCACGGGAATGCGGCTGACGCCGAACTCGGCAGCGAGGTCACGCTCGATCAAACGGCTGCCCGGCGGGCGTTCGCCATCCAGGATCGCGTCTCGCAGCCAGGTGGTCACCCGCACGGATTCGGGTTCGCGCTTGTTCGCAGTGCTCACCCCGCCATTCTCCCAGACGCCCTCACGCCCGGTCGAGGCTCGCTGACACGGATCGATCCCGAAGATCTGAATGGTATACCATTATCCGCACCCACCACCCGCCTAAAAGGAGTCTCGCCCATGCCTCTCACCCCCGTGCTCCGTGACATCGACCGGAACTATCTGGCGGCGGCCGCCGCGGGTGATCTCGCGGGAGCCCGGGAGGCCCTTGCGGGCGGAGCGAACCGTGACGCCACGGACCGGGAGGAGGCCAGCGCGATCCTGCTCGCGGCCCGAGGCGGCCATCACGCCGTCGTGCGCGCGCTCATCGCGGCCGGTGTCGACATCGACGCACAGGATCAGACCTGCTCCAACCCCTTCCTGTTCGGCTGCATCACCGGCGACCTCGCGCTGGTGCGGATGATGGTGGATGCCGGAGCGGACATCACCCGCCACACGCGCATGGGCGGGAACGGACTCACCCCGGCAGCGGAGAAGGGGCACCGCGAGGTCGTGCGGTATCTGCTGGAAAACACCCGCATCAACGTGAACCACACCAACAACCTGGGCTGGACCGCGTTGATCGAGACGATCATCCTGGGCGACGGCGGCCCCGTGCGACGGGAGATCGTCGCCCTGCTGCTCCAGCATGGCGCTCACCCCGAGATGCCCGATCCGTGGGGCGCAACCCCCGCAGACCTCGCTCGCGAGCGCGGCTACGGCGAGATCGCGCAGATCCTCGAACGGCACGGCGCGTGAAGACGACGACGGCCGGCACCCGCAGGTACCGGCCGTCGTCGTCGTGATCAGGCTTTGGCGGCGTCCTCCACGGTGACGACGTTCTCCGCAGGCTGCACAACGGGAATCGTCCCGGTGACGACCTCCAGACCGGTGAGGCGTGCGGGTGAGATCTGCTTCATGACCTCTTCGCGGGTCATGAGACCGGCCTCGACCACGAGGTCGGCGATGTTGTGGCCCGTCATCAGCGCGGTCTTGGCGAGAGCGGCCGCCGAGGCGTATCCAATGAACGGCGTGAGCGCCGTCACCACACCCACCGATGCGCCGACCATCGCCCCCAGCCGCTCAGTGTTGGCGGTGATGCCATCCACGCAGTTCACCCGCAGCGTCCACATGGCCTGGCGCATCCAGGTGATGGACTGGAAGATCGAGTGGGCGATCACCGGCTCGAACGCGTTGAGCTGGAGCTGTCCGCCCTCCACCGCCATGGTCACGGTGAGATCGGAGCCCGCGACGGCGAACGCGACCTGGTTGACGACCTCCGGAATGACGGGATTGACCTTGCCCGGCATGATCGAGGAGCCCGCCTGACGCGCCGGAAGGTTGATCTCGCCGAGACCGGCCTGAGGACCGGAGGACAGCAGACGCAGGTCGTTGCAGATCTTCGAGAGCTTGATGGCGTTGCGCTTGAGCGTCGAAGAGAACGACATGAACGCGCCGGTGTCGCTCGTCGATTCGACGAGGTCGGTCGCGGTCGTCACCGGGATGCCGGAGATGTCGCGCAGATGGGTGCATACCGCGTTGGCGTAGCCGGGGTGGGTGGTGATGCCCGTCCCGATGGCGGTTGCGCCCATGTTGATCTCGGTCAGGAGGAAGGCGTTCTCCTTCAGGCGGCTGTAGTCCTCGCCCAGCGTGGTGGCGAACCCGTGGAACTCCTGCCCGAGTGTCATCGGCACCGCGTCCTGCAGCTGGGTGCGTCCCACCTTGAGGATGTCGTGGAACTCCCCCGCCTTGGTGAGGAATGAGGAACGCAGCAGGTCGAGCTCGACGAGGAGGCTCCGCAGGGTGAGCGACAGCCCGATCTTGATCGACGTCGGGTACACGTCGTTGGTGGACTGGCTGCGGTTGGTGTGGTCGATCGGCGAGAGGAACGCGTAGTCCCCCTTCTCACGCCCGGCCATCTCCAGCGCGATGTTGGTGATGACCTCGTTCGCGTTCATGTTGGTGGACGTTCCCGCACCACCCTGGATGACGCCGACGATGAACTGGTCGTGGAACTCGCCGTCGATCACCCGCTGGGCGGCATGGTCGATGAGGTCTGCCTTCTCCTGGCTCAGCACGCCGATCTCAGCGTTGGCACGGGCGCTGGCCTGCTTGACCATAGCCAGGGCGATCACGAGGTCGGGATACACCGAAATGGGCCGCGTGGTGATCGGGAAGTTCTCCAGTGCGCGGGCGGTGTGGATGCCCCAGTAGGCGTCGGCGGGAATGTCGAGGGAGCCGAGCGAATCGGTCTCGGTGCGGGTGCGCGTCATTGCGTCCATATGTCAGTTCCTTCGTACGGCCTCGTGGGTCGTGTGTGAACGAGTGGGATGCCTCCAGCTTAGTCGGCGGACGGATCGGCGACGGCGCCCTGTGAGTGAACCGTCTGGGCGACCAGACACCGAGGGGGACGCGTCAGCGCTTGCGGCTGAAGTACTCCAGCCGTTCCTGTTCGTTCATCGCCGAGAGCATTGCGTACCACGCCGGCGTGAAGGTCTCGGCAGGCTCCGCTGACGCCACGGGAACGACGGCGTGGGTGATGGTGTCCTCCCACACGTGGACGAGGTGGAACGACTGACCGGCATCCATACCGTTCACCCGATCATCGGGAAGGGCGAGGTCCATGGTGTAGCACGTGGCCGATGCCACGCTCACCGGAATGCCCTGGAAGGTGCCGCTCGTGGAGTAGTGCAGGTGACCGGCGAGGATCGCGCGCACGTCAGTGCCCTGGATCACGGCGGCGAGCGCCGGCTGATCCCGGAGCTCCAGGATGTCGAAGAAGGGGATGTGGCTGGGCAGGGGCGGGTGGTGCATCGCGAGGATCGTTCCCAGCGGTGCCGGCGTCGCCAGCTCCGCTCGCAGCCATTCCAGCTGCGGCCGGTCGAGTTCGCCGTGATGCCAGCCGGGCACTGTCGAATCGAGTGCGATCACGCGCAGGCCGTCCAGGTCGTGCACCGATGTGACGGGATCTTGCGTGGCGGCACCGTCGAGGAGATGCTCCCGCAGCGCGGGCCTCTCGTCGTGGTTTCCCGCCACCCAGATGAGCGTGGCGCCGATCTCTCGGGCAAGCGGCTCCAGCATGCCGCGCAACCGCCGATACGACGCCGGCTCCCCCCGTTCGGTCAGATCCCCTGTGACGATGATCGCGTCGGGATGAGGCTGCATGGCCCGGATGCGCGCCAGCGTGCGCTCGAGATTGGCCACGGTGTCGTAGCGACCGCCGAGGCGCGCACCCTCGAGCAGATGCGTGTCGCTGAGGTGCAGCAGCGTGCGCCGGGCAGGGCCGTGCGCCCCGAAGCGGATCTCGTTCATGTCCACAGTCTAGGAACCGCCGCCGACACACGCCGAGGAGCCGGGGCCGTACACCGCTGGCGGGCGCCACCCCGTGACGAAGGAACGCCCTCGTCAGCCGAACAGCGCGTTCTTGAACACGATCATGAGCACGCCACTCAGCAGAGCCGCGCCGCACAGGGTGAAGCACGCGTATGCACCGTAGAGCGCGAGACGCTTCTGCGAGAACGTCAGCGGGCTCTTGCGCGCGGCTTTGGCTGCGGCCTTCTGAGCACGCTGCGCCTCCTTCTCCGAGATGACGGTGATGGCGTCGGTGAACTCCGCGGGCCCCACCACCGGCGCGCGACCGGCGCGCACCAGCAGGCGCACGCCGCACGCGTAGAACAGCACGACGGCGGACGCACCGATGAGTGCGCCGACGAAGACGTTGAGGAAGGCACTCCACTCGATGCTCATCGTCCCGACTCCTTCTTCTCGCGCGCGCCCTCGTGTTCGCCGCTTGCCACCGTGTCGCCGTCAGCGGCCTTGGAGCGCGTCTTGGCGTCGCGGGACTTCTCGGACTTGTCGCGAACGTCCTTCGCCTTCACCTTTGCGGCGGCTGCCTGCTCCTTGGCCGCCTTGGCCTTGCGCTCCGCCTTGCGCAGACGCTGCTCGACCTCCTGGGCCCACTCCTCCGCTTCCACGGCACGCCGCTCGGCGGCGCGGGCCTGACGCTCGACGTCGTCGATCTGTCGCTGAGCCTGAGCCTGGGCGCGCTCCTCGGCGCGCATGATCATGCGCTGAGTGCGAGTGGGCGGCGGGTTGTCCTCGACCGCGACGGCCACGCCGGACGCCGCCACATCGCTCATCGCGTTGCCGGCGTGCACCATATTGCGACGCGAGTACATGAACAGACCGACGATGACCACAAGCGCGATCACGGCATCGACGAGCACACCCCAGTGACCGAAAGCCACCACGACCAGGGCGGCGAGAGCGCCGACGAGTCCCGCGGCCGGCAGTGTCAGCAGCCAGCCGATCATGATCTTTCCGGCTGTCCCCCAGCGAACCTTCGATCCGCGGCGGCCCAGGCCGGAGCCGATGACAGAACCCGACGCCACCTGGGTGGTGGACAGGGCGAAACCGAACGCGGACGAGGCGAGAATGGTGGCCGCGGTCGACGCCTCGGCGGAGAATCCCTGAGCCGGCTTGACGTCGGTGAGGCCCTTGCCGAGGGTACGGATGATCCGCCATCCGCCGATATAGGTCCCCGCGGCGATCGTCAGCGCGCAGAGCAGGATCACCCAGAACTGGGGCTCGTGCTGAGACTGCCAGCCGACCGTCAGCAGAGCCAGGGTGATCACACCCATGGTCTTCTGGGCATCGTTGGTGCCGTGGGCGAGCGCCACCATGGAGCTGGTGACGATCTGGCCCCACCGGAACCCGTCGCGCCCATCGGGCTTGCCGTCATAGCGGCGGGTGACGCCGTACGCGATCTTGGTGGCGACGAAGGCGATGATGGCCGCGGTGAACGGCGCGATCAGGGCCGGGAGGATGATCTTGGACATCACCGCGCCGAAGTTGATCGCCGACATGTTGACGCCGACGATCGTGGCGCCGATCAGGCCGCCGAACAGCGCGTGCGAGGAGCTGGAGGGAAGACCGAGCAGCCAGGTGAGCATGTTCCAGGTGATCGCGCCGATGAGAGCGGCGAAGATCAGCGAGGGAAAGAGTGTGTGGCTATCGTCGGCCGCGAGGATGTCGGCCTCGTTGATGATGCCGCCGGAGATGGTCTTGGACACCTCGGTGGACAAGAACGCGCCCACCAGATTGAGCACGGCCGCCAGGAGGACCGCGGTCTTCGGCTTCAGCGCACCCGTGGCGATGGGCGTTGCCATCGCGTTCGCGGTGTCGTGGAAGCCGTTCGTGAAGTCGAAGAACAGCGCCAGGAGAATGACCAGGACGACGATGAGGGCTGCGAGTTCCACCGGCCGCTTTCAGATGGATGTACGAGGAAAGGCGTCGACGTGATCGACCTGGTGAGCGAAGAGTTCACCTCGTTTTCAAGAACCGGCAACCGGCCATTCAGAATCCTACACGCGGCCCCGGGGGCGTATGAAACGCAGCGGTGCCGTCATGACGCACCGCCGCCCTGTCGAGACGAAGCGACGGGGGCGGCGGTGCGGGAGGCGCGACCGGCTCAGAACGCGGGGACGAAGATCTCCACGCGACGGTTCAGCTGACGCCCCTCCGGGTTGTCCGCACCGTTGATCTCGTTCGGTGCGACCGGTGCGCTCTCGCCGTAGCCCACGGCGGTGAAAGAGGTCGCGACCCCGCGCTGCTGGAGGGCTGCGACCACGGACTGCGCTCGTGCATCGGACAGCGTGAGGTTGTACGCGTCTTCGCCGATCGCATCGGTGTGGCCGCCGACCTCGGCCGCGGGAACGCTGAGCGTGGTGAGTGCACTGGCCAGCGCATCCATGGTGGTCGCCGCATCCGGGCGGATGTCGGAGCGGTCGAAGTCGAACAGCACGCCGTCCTCGAGGGTGATCGTGGTGCCGCAGTACTCGATCGGCGCAAGTGCGCCCATCGAGGGGAACAGGCCCACGGGTGCGGCCTTCGCGAGCGGCTCCATGTCGATGGTGGCTCCGTCGAAGATGCCGGTGCCGTCGCCGTGGTTGACCACAGTGTGCTCGCCGTCGCCGTAGGACCCCGAGCCATCACCGTTGTTGACGATCGTCGTGGTCTCGGTGGAGAACGAGCCGGAGCCGTCGCCGTTGTTGACCAGCGTCGTGCCGAGCTTCGCATCCGACGAGGAGCCCGACCCGTCACCGTTGACCACGACGGTGAGGTTCGCATCGCTGTAGGAGCCGGAACCATCGCCGTTGCTGACGATGGTGATGTCGCCTCCGCTGAACGAGCCGGAGCCGTCGCCGTTCACCACGCCCACGCCGTCCCCGACCGTGAACGAGCCGGAGCCGTCACCGTTGTTGACCGTCGTACCGCCGTCGCCGGAGACCGAACCCGAGCCGTCACCGTTGAGCACCATGACGCCGCCCGCCGTGGCACGGGCGACGGCATCGCCGCAGGCGGCGGGGGCGATGCGGATACCGGGGATCTGCGGGATGTCGGAGGCGAACCGGGTCGCGACCCCGGCCAGGGCTTCATCCGCCATCGCGATGGAGGGGATCACCAGCGCCGGGATCGGCGGGATCTCACCGGGGGCGTACCCGGCGATGGCGGCCGCGGCATCCGCGGACGCGGAGGCACTCGGCGAGGGCGCATCCGTCGCCGGCTTGTCGGCGCTCGGCGACGTGGTGCTCGCGGGCTGCTGGACCTCGGCCGCGCATGCGGCGAGCGGAAGGGTGAGAGACGTGGCGAGGAGCAGCGCGCCCCAGGCGCGTGCTGTCCGATCTGCGTTCATGATTCGACCCTATGGGGAGGAGATGGGCCGGCGGTGGCGCGCGTGTCGCGAACCTGTCGCAGGTCTGCGACAAACCGGCCCGCTGCGCCTCGCCCGACCGGCGGGCCGGCGCACACGAGCCGGATGTGCCACGCCCGCGCCGTGTCCCCCGAGCGCGATAGCGTGGAGGGGTGACCGAGATTCAGGCTCCCCGGGCCGAGCAGCGCCCGATCGACCGTGTCCACCACGGCGACACCTTCTCCGATCCGTACGAGTGGCTCCGGGCCAAGGACGACCCCGAGGTCATCGCACATCTCGAGGCCGAGAACGCGTACACCGACGCACGAACCGAGCATCTCGCCCCGCTTCGCCAGCGCATCTTCGACGAGGTCAAGGCCCGCACGCTGGAGAGCGACCTGTCCGTTCCCAATCGCCGCGGCGAGTGGTGGTACTACGGCCGCACGATCGAGGGGAAGCAGTACGGCGTGCAGTGCCGCGCGCCTCTGTCCTCGCCGGATGACTGGACTCCTCCGCAGCTCACCGCGGATGCACCCGTCGAGGGTGAGGAGGTGCTGTTCGACGGCAACGTGGAGGCCGAGGGACACGAATTCTTCTCGGTCGGGAGCATGGACATCTCACGCGACGGCACCCACATGCTGTGGGGCATCGATGTGGAGGGCGACGAGCGGTACACCATCCGGGTGCGCAACCTGGTGGACGGTGTCACCTACGACGATGTGATCGAAGGCACCGCGGGAGGCGCCGAGTTCGTCCCCGACGGCAGCGGCTTCATCTACACCACGGTCGATGACGCGTGGCGCCCCGACACCGTGTGGCTGCACCGGATCGGCACCACGCGTGACGAGGATGTGCAGCTGTTCCACGAGGGCGACGAGCGGTTCTGGGTGGGCGCCGGTTTCACCCGAAGCGATGCCTATCTCGTCATCGAGAAGGGTTCCTCGATCACCAGTGAGGTGGCCCTCGTGCCGGCGTCCGACCTCACCTCCGCTCCCGCCGTGGTGTGGCCCGCGCAGGAGGGCGTCGAGTATGGCGTCGACCACGCCGTGATCGACGGCGAAGACGTCCTCTTCATCACCCACAACGCCGGCGCACTGGACTTCGAACTGGTCCGGGTGAGTGCAGCTGACCCTCGCGGCGAGCGCACCGCCGTGCTCCCCCACGAGCAGGGTCGGCGTGTGCTGGGCATCGAGTGCTTCCGTGACTTCGCCGTGGTGGAGTACCGCCGCGCGGGACTCGTCCGCGTCGGACGACTCGACTACGCGAGCGGCGCCATCGACGAGCTGAGTTTCGAGGAGCCCCTGTACAGCGTCGGCGTCTCGGGCAACTCCGAATGGGCACCACCCCAGGTCCGGCTCGGCTACGGCTCGTTCGTGACGCCCTCCAGCGTCTACGACTGGGAGGTGTCCACCGGCGAGCTGCACCTGCGCAAGCAGCAGCCGGTGCTCGGCGGCTACGATCCCGCCGACTACGAGCAGGCCCGGGTCTGGGCCACCGCCGATGACGGTACGCAGATCCCGGTCTCGCTGGTGTGGCGACGCTCCTTCGGGGCGGTGGGCGCCGGCGCACCCGCCCGTCCGCTGCACCTGTACGGCTACGGATCGTACGAGCACTCGATCGACCCCGGATTCTCCTCGATCCGGCTGTCGGCGCTGGATCGCGGCGTGGTCTTCGCGGTCGCCCACGTGCGCGGCGGCGGCGAGATGGGTCGTGCCTGGTACGAGGACGGCAAGATCCGCAACAAGAAGAACAGCTTCTCCGATTTTGTCGCGGTCGCCCGTCACCTCGTCGCCGAGGGTTACACCACCCCCGAGCGCATGGTCGCCGAAGGCGGATCGGCAGGCGGGCTCCTGATGGGAGCCGTCGCCAACCTTGCCCCCGAGCTGTTCGCCGGTGTCCTCGCGTCGGTGCCGTTCGTGGACGCCCTCACGTCCATCCTCGACCCCTCCCTGCCGCTCACCGTCATCGAGTGGGACGAATGGGGCAATCCCCTCGCTGACGCCGACGTCTACGAGTACATGCGGTCCTACACGCCGTACGAAAACGTCCGCGAGGACGTCGACTACCCGCGGATCCTTGCCGTCACCTCGCTGAACGACACCCGCGTGCTGTACGTCGAACCGGCCAAGTGGGTCGCGCGGCTGCGCGACGTGGGCGCAGACGCACTGCTGAAGTGCGAGATGGTGGCAGGTCACGGCGGCGTCACCGGCCGCTACAACTCGTGGCAGGAGCGCGCCTACGAACTGGCCTGGCTGTTCGAGGTGCTCGGCGTGGCAGAGATCGAACCGGCCGCCTGAAACCCGCCGCAGCGCACGGGACGGGAAGGGCGATCCTTCCCGTCCCGTGTGCTGCATCATGGGTCTGTGACACCCCATTCCGCCGGCCACGTCCGCGCCCGCATCGTCGATGTCCGCTTCGACGCCCATCGCGTGCTCCTGCAGCTCGACGACGGGCGCACCCTCGGTGCACCGCTCTCCTGGGCCTCGCGCGCGGCGCAGCTGCCGCAGTCGCAGCAGCGGCGGTGGGTGCTCGTCGACCATGGTCGTGGCGTCAACTGGCCGGCCCTCGGTCAGGAGGATCCGGAGGGGGCGCTGTCGCTGTGGACCATCGAGCAGGACCGGCTCTACGAGGGCGCGCTCGGCGTGCTCCAGCGCGCCGGCTGGGACACCGGGACGCTCAGCGCACGCGATCGGGAGCTGGTGGCACTCTGGCGGCTCGAGGCAGACGTCTACAACGGCGGGTTCCTGCAGTTCCTCGGCAACTGGGGCCAGCAGGACCTCGCGATCGCGCGTGATGCCGCCGGACTGATCGGGGCTCGGCGCACCCATCGAGCGGTCGTCTCCCTCCAGGAGCTGCTGTCACCCCTCATCGAACGTGACGATGTCTCGTCCATCGACGACGTCTACCGCCTCATCGCCGCCGCAGCTCCGCCCGATCCGGTCTCCCGGTTCGACGAGCTGGAAGCGCAGCTCACCGAGGCCATGGAACAGGAACTGATGCGGTGCGTGGTCGCGGCCTACGGACCGGCGCCGACCGACGCCTGAGCCACGGTCACCGGGCGGCGCAGATGCAGCAGGGCCGGATGCGGAGATTCCGCGTCCGGCCCTGCTGCGTGTGGAGAATCAGCCGAAGAGCGCGGCAGCCTCGTCGTAGCGGTGCTTGGGCACGGTGTTCAGCTCACCGAGCGCATCGGCGAACGGAACGCGAACGATGTCGGTACCCTGCAACGCCACCATCTGTCCCCACGCGCCGTCGACGATCGCGTCGGCGGCGTGCAGACCGAGACGCGTGGCGAGCACGCGGTCAAAGGCGCTGGGCGCACCGCCGCGCTGGATGTGACCGAGGATCGTGGCGCGGGTCTCGATCCCCGTGATGCGCTCGATCTCGGGAGCAAGCAGATCGCCGATGCCGCCCAGGCGCGGACGGTTGAACGCGTCGAGGCCCTTGTCGCTGTATGCCTCGTCCATGCCCTTGAGGGTGAAGCCCTCGGAGACCACGACGAGCGGCGCACGACCACGATCATGCGCAGAGGTGACGAGCGCTGCGATCTCGTCAAGAGTCATCGGGTGCTCCGGAATGAGGATGGCGTGCGCTCCTGCGGCCATGCCGGCGTGCAGCGCGATCCAGCCGACGTGGCGGCCCATGACCTCGGCCACCATGCAGCGCTGGTGGGAGTCGCCGGTGGTGCGCAGGCGATCCATCGCGTCCGTGGCGATGTTGACGGCGGTGTCGAAGCCGAACGAGTAGTCGGTCGCCTGCAGGTCGTTGTCGATGGTCTTCGGCACGCCGATGACCTTGATGCCGTCCTTGGACAGACGATCGGCCGCCGCCAGCGTCCCCTCGCCGCCGATGGCGATGATGCCGTCGATCTTGTGCCCGTACAGCGTCTTGGCGATGTTCTCTGCGCCGCCGCGGTCTCCCTCGTAGGGGTTGGTGCGGCTGGTGCCGAGGATCGTTCCGCCGGTCTTGGACAGTCCCTTCACCTCATGACGGGTGAGCGGCATGAAATCGCCCTCGACCACGCCGCGCCAGCCGTCCCGGATGCCCACGAACTCGAGGTCGTAGGTCGTGGTGCCCTTGAGCACGATGCCGCGGATCACGGCGTTCAGTCCGGGGCAGTCGCCGCCGCTGGTGAGGATACCGATCTTCATGGTGAATGCTGCCTTCGCGCGTTGGAAAGGAGGGGGAACGAGGCGACGGTGCCTGAATCGAATCTAGCGGTCCCCCACCCTCCAGCGCCATTCAGGACGATGAGAACAGGTGTTCTTGACGCAAATCCTGTTGAATTTGCCCGGCCGTGCCGACCATGCGCGCCTCGGGCGTCAAGAACCGTCATTCCTTACATCGGGCACTCCGAAAATAACGCAACCCCCGCACACCGGGCGCGGGGGTTGCGTCTGGAGGGGCCTCAGGCGCCGAGCGCCTCGCGCAGCAGGTGCATGAGCGCCGCCAACTGCACGGAGTCCTGCGAGCCCGGCTCGACGGATACGCCGTCCAGGGCACGCAGCGACAGACCCTGCTTCTGATCGATGAGCTCGGCGATCTTCGAATCCAGCGTGTGCGCGGCGATGATGCGCCAGGCGGTGACCGGCTCGTCCTGTCCGATGCGGTGCACGCGGTCGATGGCCTGGGTCTGCTCGGCGGCGGTCCAGCTGAGCTCGGCCAGCACCACGTTGGATGCGGCCTGCAGGTTGACGCCGACGCCCGCAGCGGTGAGCGAGCACACCGCGATCGAGACGGCGGGATCGTTGTTGAAGGCGTCGATCGCCTCCTGCCGCGCCGTGGACGTCTGGTCTCCACGAATGGACACCGCCTGCAGGCCGTTGGCTGCGAACAGCGCCTCCGCCTGGTTCATGACGTCAATGTGCTTGGCGAAGAAGACCACCTTGCCCACGGAACGCTGCAGCTGCACGGCGTAGTCGGCGGCAAGGCCGGCCTTCGCCTGACCGATGCGGCGCACCATCGTGAAGACGTTGTCGCCGCCCGCGTCGGCGTTCTTCGCATCGTCGAACTCGTGCTGGGCGACGAGACGCACGATGTCCTCGTCGATGCCGTCGGTGACGCGACCGCGAGCTTCGATGATGCGGCGGTACTTGGCCGCCATGCGCTCGCCGAGCTCACGCTCGGCCTGACGGATGGAGCGGCCGAACTCGTCGTCCAGCTGCACCGGCATGTCGGCGATCAGCTTGTCGGGAAGGTCCGCTGCCACGTCCTTCTTCTTGCGACGGACGATGCCCATGGAGATGACGGCGTCACGAGCCTCCGGGTAGAACGCCTTGTCGGCCGGAGTGAGGCCGGTGGCATCGAGCTTGTCCGCCAGCACGGGGCCGGGGCGTTCTCCGTTGGTCCAGCCCAGGAAGCGCCAGATCGCGTCGAAGTCCTCGACGTCGTTGATCAGCGGGGTACCGGTGAGGGCCATGAGCAGCGGGTTGCCGCCCGGGGTCGTCTCGCGGACACGGGAAGCGAGCGCCAGCACGTTCTGCGAGCGCTGCGAGCTGAGGTTCTTGATGAAGTGGGCCTCATCCACCACCAGGCCTCGCAGACCCACCTTGCTCAGCCACTCGAGGTGGCGGTCGAGGATCTCATAGTTCACGATGAACACGTCGGCGAAGGCGTCGATGTTCTCGCCGTCGCCCTGGATGACGGTGGCGCGGCGCTGCGGGGTCCACCGCTCCACTTCGCGAGCCCAGTTCATCTTGACGACGTTGGGAACCACGACAAGCAGCGGGTAAGCGCCGGCCACCGAGGCGGCGAGCACCGACTGCGCGGTTTTTCCGAGGCCCGGCTCGTCGGCCAGCAGGAAGCTGCGCTTGCCGGTGCGGACGGCTTCCACGAAGCGCATCTGGTGCGGCATCACTTCCAGCCCCTTGGGCGAGATGTGATCGAACTCCGGGACCGGCGGCAGCTCCATCGTGGCGGCCCCGCCTCCGGCGCCGGTCTCGAACGCCTTGTACAGCGGGCCCATGAGGTCCCAGCCGTCGAGGCGACGACGCGGCGTCTCCTTCGGGATGACGACAGAGGTGTCGGGCGCCAGGAACGGGTTGGACTCCAGGCGCGACTCCACCATGGGCGGAGTCACCTGACGCTCGGCGATGGCGGCGGAGATCACCGGTGTGGCAGCAACGGGCACCACGTCCGTGATGATCAGCTCATCCGGCGCCAGCTCGGCGCCGGACTCGAGCAGCCAGTCACGGCGCATGCGCTTGGCGACCGGGCTCGTGGCCTGGTCCGCCTCGAGCAGCGGGATGATCGAGGTGTCGCGGGCCGCGGTCTTCGCGAGGATCTGCGCGACGCCTTCGAGACGCTTGAGCAGCTCGGCGCGGGCGGAATCGGTGAGGTTCGGATCGGCCTTCACACGGGTGCGCTCTTCGCGCACCAGGAAGGCGATGACCTGGAACTTGACGCGGTTGGTCGGGCCGAGCTTGCCCTTTTGCGCCTTGGCCTCCACCTCACGCACCTTGCGGGCGAGGATGGGGATGATCGGGGCCTCGTCATCACGACGGGAAGACGAGGACTTCCTGCGCCGTGAAGCGGCGGTTGCCGTGGTCGGCATGCTCCTCCTGAGCGAACGTCCGGGATTCCTCCCGGGGGGCCGGTGTGCACCGGTGCGATCTCGCGGAGATTCTCGCTGCCCGCGCCGCAGATTCCGCTTCAGCGGCCAGCGACTCGGGGCGAAAACGCCCGCAGATGCATTTTACCGCATCGCCTCCTCCCCCGCCATCGCCGACGAGCGCGAGTCGATGTCACACTTTCGCCGGCTGCAACGACACCTCTCTGACAACCTCATCGACCTCCGTCCCCGTGAGGCTTCCGTCTACGGGCGAATCTGCGCAACACGGCAGTTCTCCCCCGCACCGGAGGTCGCCGCAGGGCCACTCCCAGAACAGGACGAAGCATGACTCGCATCGACATCAACCGCACCAACCGGCTCGGCTACACGGCCGTCATCGGGATGGAGGCCTACGCGCGCACCAACGTGGACAAGCGCCTGTTCGAACTGCTGAAGATCCGCGCCTCCGTCCTCAACGGGTGCACCTTCTGCGTGGACATGCACATGACGGACGGGCTGAAGGCCGGGATCCCGCAGCGTGTGCTCACCGCCGCCACCGCGTGGGAGCACGCCGGCGACCTGCTGGATGAACGGGAGAAAGCAGTTCTCGCCCTGACCGATGCGGTCACCCACCTCGGCGAGAACGCCGTGGACGACACCGTCTGGAATCGAGCCGCCGCGTTCTTCGACGAGGGCGAGCTCGGCGCGCTGGTGCTCGCCATCGCCACGATCAACGTCTGGAACCGGATCGCGATCGCCACGCGGATGACGCCTCCGGTGGACGCCGCGCATCCCGTGGCATGAGGATGGAGCGCAGGAAGGAGCGCGGATGACGATGCTCTCCCCGGCGGCAACCGCGTGGCAGCAGGAACAGGGGCGCCTGCTCGGCATCGCCTACCGGATGCTCGGCGACTACTCCGAAGCGGAGGACGTCGTCTCCGATGTGGCCGAGCTTGCCGTTCAGGCCGAGCGCGGCAGATCAGAGATCCGGTCCTGGCCCGCCTGGCTCACCACGGTGTGCGTGCGTCGATCCATCGACCGCGTTCGCATGATCGCGGCCCGGCGCGAGAGCTACCCCGGCCCCTGGCTGCCGGAACCGGTGGCGACGGACCGGCTGCCGGACGAGGTCGTCGCCACCCGCGAGATGCTCTCGATCGCACTCCTGCACCTGGCCGAGCAACTTCCGCCGCGCCAGCGCGCCGCCATCGTGCTGCACCGAGCCTTCGCCATGTCCGCCCCGGAGATCGCGGACATCCTGGAGACCACGCCGGCGGCGGTTCGCCAGCTGATCTCTCGCGGCGAGCGCCGTCTGGACATCCGCCCCGATCAGCCGGTGTCGACACGGGTCGACGCCGCATCGCTGGATCTGCTGATCGGCGCGATCGAATCGGGAGACATCGCCCTGGTCACCTCGATGCTGGACGACGACGCGATCCTCTGGACCGATGGCGGCGGCGTGGTGAGCGCGGCGCTGAACCCGATCTTCGGCGCCGCGGCCATCGCGCGCTTCGTCATCGGAGTCTTCGAGAAGGCCCGGCGCGCGGATGACGAGATCAGCGTCGGGTGGCTCGACGTCAACGGCGAGCCCGCCATCGACTTCCGACGTCGAATCCGCCGCGACGTGGTGACGCTCCAGATCGGCGCGGCCGGGCGCATCGCCGGGATCCGCCAGATCGCGAACCCCGACAAGCACAGCCGCCTCTGAGGGGAAACGCCGTGGGCCGGCTTCCCAGGGGAAGCCGGCCCACGTCAGAACCTGTCAGATCATCGACTTCGTGTGCCAGACCGTCTTGGTCTCCGTGAAGGCGGTGATGCGCTGCAGCGATGGACTTGCGGCGTCCGTGCCGTCTTCGGGCGTGAGCACGCGCTTCAGCGTGCCCGCCGCGGACTGCTGCAGGGAGATCCAGTCCAGCGCACCGGCACCCACCAGATCAAGGGCGTTGACGTCGTCGTGCGATGCCAGCCAGGGCGCGATCTCGGCCGGGGAACCGGTGAGCACGTTCACGACGCCCGCGGGGACGTCGCTGGTGGCGAGGACCTCGGCAAAGGAGATCGAGGACAGCGGGAAGGCCTCACTCGCGATCACGACGACGGCGTTTCCGGCCACGAGGGCGGGGGCGACCGCCGACACGAGCCCCAGCAGAGCGTTGTCCTGCGGGGCGATGATCACCACGACGCCGGTGGGCTCGGGAACCGAGATGTTGAAGTACGGGCCCGCCACCGGGTTCGCGGCACCCGAGACCTGCGAGAACTTGTCGCACCAGCCGGCGTACCAGACCCAGCGATCGATCGCTTCATCCACCTGGGCAGCGGCGGCCGCCGCCGGCACGCCCTGCTGTGCGGTGATCTCCTCGACGAACTGCGCGCGGCGGCCCTCCAGCACTTCGGCGATCCGGTACAGCACCTGGCCGCGGTTGTACGCGGTGGCGCCCGACCAGCCCTTCACCGCTGCCCGCGCGGCCTTCACCGCGTCGCGGGCATCCTTGCGCGATGCCTGAGCCGCGTTGGCGAGGAAATCGCCCGACGGCGAGCTGACGGCATAGGTGCGACCGGACTCGCTGCGCGGGAACGCGCCGCCGATGGCCAGCTTGTACGTCTTGGGCACGGTCAGTCGCTTGCTCACGCCGCTCCACCCTTCAGGTAGGCGAGGAGGCCGTGACGGCCGCCCTCGCGTCCGTAGCCGGACTCCTTGTAGCCGCCGAACGGGCTCGACGGATCGAACTTGTTGAACGTGTTCGCCCACACCACACCCGCACGCAGGCGGTCGGCCACGGCGAGGATGCGCGAACCCTTCTCGCTCCAGATGCCGGCGGACAGGCCGTAGGGCGTGTTGTTCGCCTTCTCGATCGCCTCCGCGGGCGTGCGGAAGGTGAGCACGGACAGCACCGGCCCGAACACCTCCTCGCGAGCGATGCGGTGGCTCGCCTGCACGTTTGTGAAGATCGTCGGGGCGAACCAGAAGCCGTTGTCCGGCATGTCGCAGTCCGCGCTCCAGCGCTCGGCCCCCTCCGACTCGCCGATGTCGCTGAGCGCACGGATGCGCTCCAGCTGGGCCGCGGAGTTGATCGCGCCGATGTCGGTGTTCTTATCCAGCGGGTCACCGAGGCGGAACGTCGACAGGCGCGACTTCAGGCGATCGACGAAGTCCTCGGCGATCGACTCCTGGACGAGCAGGCGGCTTCCTGCGCAGCAGACGTGGCCCTGATTGAAGAAGATGCCGTTGACGACGCCTTCGACAGCCTGGTCGATCGGCGCATCGTCGAACACGATGTTGGCTGCCTTGCCGCCGAGCTCGAGCGTGAGGCTCTTGCCCGTTCCGGCAACGGACTGCGCGATCGATCGGCCCACCGCGGTGGATCCGGTGAAGGCCACCTTGTTGACGTCGGGGTGGTTGACCACCGCGGAGCCGGTGGCGCCCGCACCCGTGACGATGTTCAGCACACCGGCGGGAAGACCCGCCTGCTGCACGATCTCGGCGAACAGCAGGGCGGTGAGAGAGGTGGTCTCGGCGGGCTTGAGCACGACGGTGTTTCCGGCGGCCAGCGCCGGAGCGACCTTCCACGCCAGCATCAGCAGCGGGAAGTTCCACGGGATCACCTGGCCCGCCACCCCGAGGGCACGCGGGTTCGCTCCGAGTCCGGCGTAGTCGAGCTTGTCCGCCCAGCCCGCGTAGTAGAAGAACCACGCGGCCACGAGCGGCACGTCCACGTCGCGGCTCTCCTTGATCGGCTTGCCGTTGTCCAGGGATTCGGCCACGGCCAGCTCGCGGGCACGCTCCTGGACCAGACGAGCGATGCGGAACAGGTACTTCCCGCGATCGCGTCCGCTCATCTTCGACCACACCCGGTCGTAGGCGCGGCGGGCAGCGGCGACCGCACGGTCGACGTCGCTCTCGTCCGCGGTCGAGATCATCGCGATCGTCGACTCGTCGGCGGGGTTGATGGTTCGAAACGACGCACCGTTGCCTTCGACGAACTCGCCGTCGATGAAGAGGCCGTACTCGTCCTTCAGGTTCAGGATCGCGCGGGATTCCGGCGCGTCGGCGTACTCGAGAAAGCTCATCGTGCTTCGTCCTTCAGATCCGGGCTCGCATCCACGGGGGACGCGAAGTAGTCGGGGGAGCTCATCGTCAGTCGATGGTCACGTAGTCGGGGCCGGAGTAGTGTCCGGTGGTCATCTTCTGGCGCTGCAGCAGAACATCGTTGAGAAGACTCGATGCGCCGAAGCGGAACAGATGCGGCTGGAGCCACTCTTCGCCCACGGTCTCGGCGACGGTGACGACGTACTTGATGGCATCCTTCGAGGTTCGGATGCCACCCGCGGGCTTCACGCCGATCTTCTCACCGGTGAGGCGGTACCAGTCCCGGACGACCTCCAGCATCAGGAGGGTGACGGGGAGCGTGGCTGCCGGGGTCACCTTGCCCGTGGACGTCTTGATGAAGTCGCCGCCCGCGAGGATGGCGAGCCACGAGGCGCGCTTGACGTTGTCATACGTGTTCAGCTCGCCGGTCTCCAGGATCACCTTGAGCGACGCGGAGGTTCCGTCCGCGCGGCGGCACGCCTCCTTCACCTGGACGATCTGGTCGAACACCACCGAGTAGCGGCCTGACAGGAACGCACCGCGGTCGATGACCATGTCGATCTCATCGGCGCCCGCGGCGACGGCCTCGCGGGTATCGGCCAGCTTGATCGCCAGCGAGGAGCGGCCGGAGGGGAACGCGGTGGCCACGGCGGCGACCGAGATCAGCCCGTCATCGGGATCGCCGTGCAGCGCTCCGAGCGCCTCGACGGCGTACGGCACCATGTCGCCGTACACGCACACGGCGGCCACGCGCGGGCAGGTCGGGTCAGAGGCGTCGGGATGCACGGCCTTGGCGACGAGGGATCGCACCTTGCCGGGCGTGTCCGCGCCTTCGAGCGTGGTGAGGTCGATCAGCTCGATGACCCGGTCCAGGGCCCACTTCTTCGAGGTGGTCTTGATCGAGCGCGTGCCCAGATCGGCTGCGCGCTGCTCCAGGCCCACGGCATCCACTCCGGGCAGGCCGTGCAGGAAGCGGGCCAGGGTGAGGTCGTCGGGCTCACCGCCGATCATCTCGCGCGCTCGTGCGGCGCGCTCTGCGGTGTCCGCCACAGCGGTCATTCGTCCTCCAGCAGGTCTCGGGCAGTGCCCTCGTCGGTGATCAGGATGGAACACAGTCCGTTCACGACCACCGCTCGGGCGATGTCGTGCTTGTCCTCGCCCGCCACCACGAAGATCGCGGTCTTGGCGGCGCGCAGGGTGCTCAGCTCGACGCCCACGGTGCGGCCGTCGAGTTCGGGATCGACGATGTTCCCGTTGGCATCGATGTAGCGACCGAGGACATCGCCGACGGCGCCCTTCATGGCCAGCTCCTCCAGGTCGCTCGCCCGCAGATATCCGGAATCCACGAGCGCCGAGTTCTTGTCCCCCAGGCCGGCGCTGTAGAGGTAGGCATCGGCGCGCAGCGCGAGATCCAGGACAGCGGCGACGGTGCGGTCCGAGGCGATGGCATCCTTCGTCTCGCGACGCTCGAGCACGGCCGGTGAGGGCAGCAGGACGACCTGGCCACGTCCGCGGTTGGCGATGGTGGAGGCCAGCGTCGCCGCTGTGGATGCTCGCCGGTTCAGGCTCACTCCCCCGTTGATCTGCACCACCGTGACGCCCGTCGCCCAGCCGTCGGGAAGTTTGTCCGCCACCTCGGTCAGCGTGTGGCCCCAGCTCACGCCGAGCGTCTTCGGAACCGGACGCAGCGCGGTGAGGAAGTCAGCCGCAGCCTGGGTGACGACGGAGGTGACGGAACCGATCTCATCCGGGACCGGGACCACGATCGCATCGCTCAGGCCGAAGCGGGCGCAGAGCTCGCGCTCCAGGGCGAGGCGGCGAGCGCGAGGGTGCACGATCTCAATACGCACGATGCCGCGCTCACGCGCCTGCGTGAGCAGTCGGCCGGCCTTCCAGCGGGAGATCCCGAGGAGCGCGCCGATCTCGTCCTGCGTCTTGTTCTCCTCGTAATAGAGTTCCGCGACGCGGACCGCGAGCAGTTCGTCATCCACTCCTCGACGGTACCGCCGCCTCCAGGCTCTGACAACATCTGCGCCCCACTCTGCTCATATGAGCAAGAGCCTCTGCGCTGATGCGCATCGACCGCACCGCGCCCGGGTCAGGACAGGATCAACCGCGTGCGCGCGACGTCATCGGTCATCTGCTCGATGAGAGCGGGAATCCCCTGGAACGCGACCATGCCGCGGATACGATCGACGAATTCGACCACCACGTGCTGTCCGTAGAGGTCCAGGCCCGTCTCATCGAGGACGTACGCCTCCACCTGGCGGAACTCCACATCGTCGAACGTGGGGTTCACGCCCACCGAGATCGCCGACTTGTGGTGGACGCCGTCCGGTGTCACGAGCCATCCGGCGTAAACGCCGTCGGCAGGCACGTCCCCCTGCGACTGCGGGGAGAGGTTGGCCGTCGGGAAGCCGAGCTCACGCCCGCGCTTCAGCCCGTGAACCACTTCGCCCTCCACGCGGTGCGGGCGCCCCAGGAGCTGGGCAGCACGTGCGACATCGCCCGTCGACAGCAGCTCGCGGATCCAGCTGGACGATACCCGGCGCTCCTCGCCGGCGACCACGACGTCGTCGACCACGTCCGTGGTGAAGCCGAGTTCCGCGCCCATCCGCTCCAGCAGCTGCGCATCGCCCGCGCCGCGATAGCCGAAGCGGAAGTCGGTGCCGAGCAGGACGACCACCGCCCCGAGGTCGCCCACCAGAATCTCGCGGACGAAGTCCTCCGCTGAGAGGTGGGACATCTCCTCGTCGAAGCGCAGCACCACAGCGGCATCGAGGCCGGTGCCGGCGAGAAGATCGATCTTCTGCCCGAGGCTCACCAGCTCGTTCGGGCACAGCTCTGGACGGATCGTGGCGAGCGGGTTGCGGTCGAATGTCACCGCGACCACCTTCGCCCCGAGACGCTCGGCATCGGCGCGAGCACGCTCCAGCACCTGCCGGTGGCCGGTGTGCACACCGTCGAACTTGCCGATGGCGATCACCGACGGCCCGAAGTCGTCAGGGATGTCCGCGGGATCGGAGAACACGATCACGACGTGACCTCCGATGAGACGCCGGGCTTGTGGGTGATCAGATACCACAGACCGACGAACGGCAGCAGGAGCGGGATGAAAACGTATCCCTGCCCGAACACGCTCCACACCGTCGGGTGTGCGAACAGGTCGGGCAGGACGAGGCTCAACGTTCCGATCACCAGCACACCCGCCAGCTCGAAGCAGATCGCGATCCATGCGACCGTGTACCAACCGGGTCGACGCGAGAAGATCAGTGCCAGAGTGGCGACGATGTACACCGCGGCGGATGCTGCGGACAGCGAGTAGGCCAGCGGCGCCTCGCCGAACTTCTCCACGATCTGCACGAACGAACGAGCGGTGGCACCGAGGGCGAGCACCGCGTACACCGCCACCAGCACCTGACCGATGCCGCTCATCCGGCGCGGGTTCTTCGCGCGGCGCGGGGTCTCGGATCCCCGGGGGTTCTGCCCGGTCTGAGCCTGTGTCATCACTCGGACGATTCTACCTGCGGCGCGGGTGCGGACCGGCGCTCAGGCCACCTGAACCGTCCAGATGACCTCCATGCGCCACACCATGATCGCGACGGCCAGCGCACCGACGCCCATCACCACCGTCGCCCATCGCGAGCGGTCGACGAACGCCCACACGACGACACCGACGGGGATGAGCGCTGCGGAGATGAGGTAGGTCCAGAACTCCAGCAGGCTGCCCGACGGCGGGTTGCCGGCGAACGGAGCAGCGATGGCGATCACGATCTGCGCGATCAGCAGCAGCTCCAGCACCGCGAGCGCCCCGACGCTCCAGTCACCGGGCACACGTCCGATGAGGCCCAGCACAATGCACAGGAGCGCGGCGGCCACCGCCACCGCCACCGCGGCGATCGTGAACCCGAGGATCATGCGCTGGTCCTCGGCGTCCGGTTCATCGTGCGGGTGCTCATGGCTGCTCCTCCGGCATGTTCATGGCGCTCTTGAGGTCGGCGCCGCGCCGTTCCAGAACGCCGATCAGCGAGCCGTCCGGGGCAATCGCGGCCACGGGAAGGGACGCGACGCGTTCGGCCGCACCGGCCAGCTTCTTGCCGTGGCGAAGATCGGTGGCCTCCTGCTCGGTCACGGTGAGAGCTCCGAGCACGTCGGTGGCGACCCGGGCGGGTGTGAGCACCGGGGCCGCGCCGATGTCGTCGGTCAGAGCCACGGCGTCCGACACGAGGAACGGACCGATGGCGCTCCGCCGCAGCGCCGTCAGGTGTCCGCCGACGCCGAGCGCAGCGCCGAGGTCCCGGGCAAGCGCCCGGATGTAGGTGCCGCTCGTGCAGTCGACCACGACGTCGAGGTCGATGACATCGTCGCCGCGTCGGGCGGCCAGCACCTCGAAACGAGAGACGGTGACCGGACGTGACTTCAGTTCGACGCTCTCACCAGCGCGAGCCAGGTCGTATGCGCGCTTGCCGTCCACCTTGATCGCGGACACGGTGCTCGGCACCTGGAGGATGTCGCCCGTGAGCGCGGCGATCCCCGCGGAGATGGCCGCGTCGGTGACGCCATCAGCCGTTGCGGTCGCGGTGACCGTTCCGTCGGCGTCGTCCGAATCGGTGCTGACACCCAGCCGGATGGTGGCGGTGTATGTCTTGTCCAGACCCACCAGGAACGTGAGAAGGCGGGTGGCCCCCTCGATACCGATGAGCAGCAGACCGGTGGCCATCGGATCCAGCGTTCCGGCGTGGCCCACCTTTCGCGTGCCGAACCCTCGCCGCACTCGGGCGACGACGTCGTGGCTCGTGATTCCCTGCGGCTTGTCCACCAGCAGCAGCCCCGCCGCGGGGCGGGGTCCGTTCGCGCGGGCCATCAGCAGGAGTCCTGGAAGAACTCGACCGGACGATCCGACCGGGAGATGTCGATGAGTGCCGACGCGGCTGCGCGTGGACGGGCATCGCGCAGATAGCGGAACTCGGCTTCGCTGTAGGGCGCGTCGGCCGAACGACCGGGGCGCTCGGCGAGACGGCTCTCCGGCGTCTCCAGCCAGAGCCCGAACGCCGCCGTGCCGCGAATTCCCTCCTGCTGGGCGAACACGCCGTCCAGCACCAGGACGGCGTCCTCGGGTGCCGTGACCCACCGCGCCTCGACCGGCTGATCGCGTCGTTCATCCCACACGCGCAGTTGCACGCCCGCCGTGGCGGAGGCCTGAGCCCCCTCACGGAAGGGGTCCAAGAGCACGCGTCGCAGCGTCTCCACATCGATGTCGCCCGGGGCGGGCTCCTCGGCGCGCTCGGCGCGGGGGCGCACGAAGTCCGTGAGGGACGCGCGCAGCACAGCAGATCCGTCCTCCCCGATGATCTCGGCGAAGGAGTCGGCAAAGGGGCGTGTGCTCTCGGGGTCGAGCCCGTCGACGAGCACCACCACGCGCCCCGCGGGACTGTTGTGCCGCAGTTGCTCGCGCAGCTCACGCTGCAGCGTGGTGACGGGGGTGATCGGGAGCCGCATGCCTCCAGCCTACGGGTGAGGGCGGATAGGCTGGTGCCTCGTGTCCGAGATCGCCGATGCCCTGCAGCCGTGGTACCTCCGAACCGCGCGCGATCTGCCGTGGCGTCGTGCCGGCTTCGGCGCGTGGGGCATTCTGGTGAGCGAATTCATGCTGCAGCAGACGCCGGTGAACCGCGTGATACCGCTACTGGAAGCCTGGCTGGAGCGTTGGCCCTCCCCCGCGGCGCTGGCCGACGCCCCGCCCGCAGAGGCTGTGAAGCAGTGGGCGAACCTCGGCTACCCGCGCCGTGCGCTGTGGCTGCATCGGGCAGCGGTGGAGATCACCGAGCGCCACCGGGGGGTTGTCCCGGACGACGTCGACGCTCTGCTCGCCCTCACCGGTATCGGGGACTACACCGCGCGTGCGGTGGCGGTGTTCGCATACGGCCGGCGCGCGCCGGTGGTCGATACCAACACCCGGCGCGTCATCGCTCGTGCCGTGCACGGCCGCTCACAGCCCGGCGCCGCCGCCAAACGAGACCTCGCCGACATGTCGGCGCTGCTTCCCGAAGACGATGCGGCCGCCGCGGTGGTGAATGCGGCCGCCATGGAGCTGGGCGCCCTGGTATGCACTGCACGCATTCCGCGGTGTGAGGAGTGTCCGCTGCGCGCGCTGTGCGCCTGGCGCGCGGCGGGCTATCCCGATACGGGCGACGAACGCCCGAAGCAGGCGAAGTACGAAGGCAGCGATCGACAGGCCCGCGGCGCTGTCATGCGGGTGCTGCGCGACGCCGAGCACATCGTTCCGCTGAGCGCGTTGATCCCCGATTGGCCGGACGCGCGGCAACGAGACCGTGCCATCGACTCCTTGATCGCCGATGGTCTGATCGAGATCGATGGCGAAGGGGCTCGGCTCCCCCGGTGAGGAACGCCGGATCCTTGCGCACGAGCGAGAAACCCGTGTCAGCCGCAGAACTCCGGCAGCGGCCTCTCCAGAAGCGTGACCGTGACGCCGCTGATGACGTCGTCGCCCCCCGCACCGAAGTACATCGTTCCGCCGGCAGCCGGCACGCGAAGCGCCATGGCATAGTTGGCGAGCATCGCGTTCTGTCCCTCGGGATAGGCCGCCTGGGCCTCCGCGAGCGTCGAGCCGATTCCGATGCCTTCGGCCGTCTTCGGGCTGCTTCCCGCTGACCCGGTGACCGAGACCTGGTTCAGCGTCGTGTTCGGCTCCCCGGACACCGAATACCCTGCCGCGGCGAAGATCGAGAGCTGATCGGCGCCCGCGTAGCTGATGACCGGTGCGTCGGGCGATGGGGCGTCCGGGCCGCAGCCGATGGTCCACCCATCGGCGCCGACCACTCCGGCCAGCGTGGCGAAATCTGCCCCGAGTTCGAGCGGGCCGATGCCGGCGCCGCTCACCACCCATCCGGCCGGGTCGTCGGCCGAGGCGGTCGAGGTCGGCGACGGTTCCGGGACCGGCGCTGTGGTTTCCGGCGGCGTGGTCTCGGTGGGCGTCGTCGTGGCGGTTGTCGTGGGCTCGGGCGCGGCAGAGGAAGCACCGCCATCCCCGCCGGATGATGTCGCGCAACCGGAGAGCGCGAGAGCCCCTCCGAGCATCAGCGCCGCCAGAGCCGCGGCGGTGCGAGTGCGTGCGATGGCCGTTGAGCGCATCATCTCCCCTTTCTCGTCCGGGCTGTGATGGCCCGGATCGCCCACACTACGGCAGACCCCCGACACGCCACGCCGGGCCCCGCCGTTTCTGCGACGAACGTGGCCGGACCGAGATGAACACCGGCGAATACACCCCTGTTCCACCGTGGTGGGGCTCCCGCCGATGGGCGTCGAGGCGCCCGTCAGCCAGCAGCGCCCGTCCGCCGGGTGACAGAGAAGACCCCCTGTCGCCACCGGGCGAATTCTGGTGGTCGTCGCAACACGGCGACTTGACCGCGTTGCGTCGACGTCGCTTTACACGGCTTGGACCATGCATATCAGATGGTCCCGGTCGTCCCATGTCGTGGTCTCGATGTACCCGGTCTTCTTGTAGAGGGCGATCGCGCCTGCGCGCCAGTCCCATACCGACAGTCGGATCGTTTCGGCTTCGGTGCGCGCCGCGTGATCACGCGCGGCTTCGAGCAAGGACGTGGCAACGTGTCGGCCCCGATACTTCGGATCTGTCCACAGGCGTTTGATCTCGAGCTGTCGGTTGGCTGGCGTCGTGAGCACGAGACAGCCTGCGGCATGTCCCGCGTGGCGCGCGAACAAGACTTCGTCTGACGCAAACGCTGTTTGAGGATCAGTTACTTCCGCAAAGTACTTCTCTGGAAGGGCATCGACGGATCTGAGCGGGACTCCCTTCTCGGCTTCTGTCTGCAGGTGGTAGTCCGTCAGCAAGGCCGTCAGCTCTGTGGATTCTCTTAGGCTGTTCCGGTTCCACCGTGCGATTACGACGCTGCACTGATCGGTCATGACGCCCATCGTCGCACGAGGTCATGCGAGGAGCTTCGCAAGACGGTCGGCTGGGGTGTCCCAGTCGAGCGTCTTGCGGGGTCGGGTGTTGAGTTCGTGGGCGACGCGCTCGAGCTCGGCGACGTCGTGTTGAGCGAGGTCGGTTCCCTTGGGGAAGTACTGGCGGAGGAGCCCGTTGGTGTTCTCGTTCGAGCCGCGCTGCCAAGGGGACGCGGGATCGCAGAAGTAGACCGGGACGCCGGTCGCCACGGTGAATGCTTTATGTTGTCCCATCTCTGAGCCTTGGTCCCAGGTAAGTGATCTCATCAGGTGGGCCGGGAGATGCGCGATCGTCGTGGTAAGCGCGTCGCGCATGGCTTCGGCGCCGTGGTCGCCGGGCAGGTGGACGAGCATCACGTAGCGGGTGGAGCGCTCAACGAGCGTGCCGATCGCGGAGCGCTGGTTTCGCCCGACGATGAGGTCGCCCTCCCAGTGTCCGGGGATGGCGCGTTCTTCGATCTCCGCAGGCCGGTCGCTGATCATCACCATAGGGTCGCGGTAGCGGGGCTGGCGCTGCTGGGCCTGCCGGCGCGGCTTACGACGTCCTACTGGAGTATCCCTGCTGCATCAGCTCAAAGTAGCGCTGACGCTCGGCCACCAACTTCTTCCGCCCCTGCGGCGACCGAACAGCACGAATCTCGAACTCCATCTGCAACTCCCGAATAGATCAGGTGTTGCAACGACCGATAGAACTCAAGCCGTCGCGGTGGGCCAGGGGGGTCTCGCGCTCGTCCGTGATCAGCGCTCACGGGACGATCGCTCAGTCCTCGTCGTCGTCATCCTCGCGCGGCTTCACGTACGGGTCCGCCTCGCCGGCATAGGACGCGCCCGAAGCGGTCTGTGCCACTTCGGCGTCGCGCTGGTGAGCCTCGCGCAGCAGAGCCGAGATGTGGTCGGCGTTCTCCGGAAGCGCGTCAGGAATGAACTCCAGCGTGGGCACCAGGCGCACGCCCAGTCGCTTGCCCACCTCGGAGCGGAGCATTCCGGTCGCAGCCTTGAGCGCCGCGGCGCTGTCTTCTCGCTCCTGGTCGCTGCCGTACACGGTGTAGAAGACGGACGCATTCTGCAGGTCGCCCGTCATGCGGACATCGGTGATGGTGACGAAACCGAGGCGCGGGTCGCGCAATCCCTTGTCCAGTCGCTCCGCGATGATCACGCGGATGCGATCGGACAGGCGACCCTGTCGTTCTCCGGCCATGATTGCCTCCTTGCTCGGGGGTGCGGCAGGTGCACTCTCCCCATGGTAGTTATCGAAACGGACCGAGCCGTCACGGACGGACCGCGAGCTGCGGCACGATGGGTTCCCGGCCGCAAGCCCGCTCCGAACGGGCACCGCCCGCCCCACGAGGTGAGGCGGGCGGTTCCGCGATGACGCTGCTCCCGAGGGAGCGCGCCGATCAGGAGCGAGGCTTCTCGACCATCTCCGTGGTCTCGATCTCGTCGCCGATCTGGATGTCGTTGTACTTGCCGAGGCCGATACCGGCTTCGTAGTCGGTACGCACCTCGGTGACGTCGTCCTTGAACCGGCGCAGCGACTCGATGGCCAGGCCATCGGCGATGACGATGCCGTCGCGGATGACGCGCGCCTTCGCGTTGCGGGTGATGGTTCCCGAGCGCACGATGACACCGGCGATGTTGCCGAACTTCGAGGAGCGGAACACCTCGCGGATCTCGGCGACACCCGACTGGACCTCTTCGTACTCCGGCTTGAGCATTCCCTTGAGGGAACTCTCGATGTCCTCGATCGCCGCGTAGATGACCGAGTAGAACCGGATGTCCACGCCCTCGCGCTGAGCACGCTCGCGCGCCTTCTGGTCGGGACGGACGTTGAAGCCCACGATGATCGCGTTGTCGATCGTCGCAAGATCCACGTCGGAGGCGGTGATGGCACCGACGCCACGGTGGAGGATGCGCAGCTGGACCGAGTCGTCCACCTCGATCTTGAGCAGCGACTCCTCGAGTGCCTCGACGGCACCGGAGACGTCACCCTTGATGATGAGGTTGAGCGATTCGACCTTGCCCTCTTCGAGAGCACGGGTGAAGTCCTCGAGCGAGATGCGCTTGCGGGCCTTCGCCAGCTGGGCGTTGCGCTCGGCCGCCTCGCGCTTCTCAGCGATCTGGCGTGCCGTGCGGTCCTCATCGGTGACGATGAAGGTGTCGCCGGCGCGGGGCACGGAGTTCAGACCCTGCACCTGGACCGGACGAGACGGGTACGCCTCTTCGACCGCGTCGCCGTTCTCGTCGAGCATCGCACGGACACGTCCGTACGCGGTGCCGGCGACGATCGCGTCTCCGACGCGCAGCGTTCCGGACTGGATGAGCACGGTGGCGACCGAACCGCGGCCCTTGTCGAGCTTCGCCTCGATGGCGACACCGCGAGCAGCCTTGTTCGGGTTCGCGCGCAGGTCGAGTCCGGCGTCCGCCGTCAGCAGCACGGCGTCCAGGAGGTCCTGGATGCCCATGTTCTGACGAGCCGACACGTCGACGAACATCACGTCGCCGCCGTACTCCTCGGCCACGAGGCCGTACTCGGTCAGCTGCTGACGCACCTTCGCCGGGTTCGCCTCGGGCTTGTCGACCTTGTTGACCGCCACGACGATCGGCACATTGGCCGCCTGTGCGTGGTTGAGGGCCTCCACCGTCTGCGGCATGATGCCGTCGTCGGCGGCCACCACAAGGATCGCGATGTCCGTCACCTGCGCACCACGGGCACGCATGGCGGTGAACGCCTCGTGACCCGGGGTGTCGATAAAGGTGATGGCGCGCTCGATGCCCTCGTGCTCGGTCCAGATCTGGTAAGCACCGATGTGCTGGGTGATGCCACCGGCCTCGCCCGCGACCACGTTGGTCTGACGGATGGCGTCGAGCAGTCGCGTCTTACCGTGGTCGACGTGACCCATGACGGTCACCACCGGCGGGCGGATCTCCAGGTCGTCGTCATCCTCATCGGCGAGCTCGGCGTCCAGGTCCAGACCGAAGCCCTCGAGGAGCTCCTTGTCCTCGTCCTCGGGCGAGACCATCTGGATCTTGTAGCCCAGCTCGGCGCCGAGGACCTCGAAGGTCGACTCGTCCAGCGACTCGGTGGCCGTGGCCATCTCGCCGAGGTTGAAGAGGATCGTCACCAGCGTGCCGGGCTGCACCGTGTAACCGGTGATGGCCTCGATCTTGTCGGCGAAGTCGGCGATGGAGGAGCCGCGACGCAGGCGAATGGTCTCGCCGTTACCGCGCGAGACGTTGACACCGCCCACCATCGGGGCATCGCGCATCTCGAATTCCTGGCGCTTGGCCCGACGCGACTTGCGCTGCTTCGACTTG
Organism: Microbacterium sp.; assembly: GCA_031277945.1. Taxonomy (GTDB): domain Bacteria; phylum Actinomycetota; class Actinomycetes; order Actinomycetales; family Microbacteriaceae; genus Microbacterium. Next base: position 311,971 of record JAITLK010000003.1, read on the forward strand.
CCGCCGCCCTTACCGAATGCACCGGCTGTGCCGCCACGACCACGACCACCGGGGCCGGGACGACCGGCGAAGCCGCCGCCACCGGCGGGACGCTGGAAGCCGCCACCGGCGCCGGCACCGGCACCACCGGGACGACCGGGTCCACCCGGACGCTGCTGGAACGGGGCACCACCGGGACGGCCGCCGCCGCCGGGACGCTGCGGACGCGGGGCACCCGGACGGGGCGAACCCGGACGGGGAGCCTGCGGACGCGGGATGTTCCCGGGCGTCGGGCGCTGTCCCATGCCCTGCGCGGATGCGAAGGGGTTATTGCCGGGACGAGGGCCGGCGGGACGCTGTCCCATGCCCTGCGAGGACGCGAACGGGTTGTTGCCCGGGCGCGGACCGCCGGGACGGGGTCCGGGCGTGGGAGCGCCGGGCTTCGGCGCACCACCGGCGGGCTTGTCGCCGGCCGGCTTCTCAGCGGCGGGAGCGGCAGGCGCGGCGGGCTCGGGAGCCTTCTCGGCTGCGGGCGCGCTCGGCTTGGGGCCCGGCTTCGGGCCGGGCTTGGGGCCGGGGGTGGCAGCCGGCTTGGCCGGGGCAGCCTTGGCGGGCGCCGCGGCGGAGGCACCGCCGGCAGCGCGCTCGGACTCCAGGGCGGCGCGCAGCTTGCGCGCAACCGGGGGCTCGATCGTGGACGACGGGCTCTTGACGAACTCGCCGAGTTCCTTCAGTTTCGCAAGGGCGACCTTGCTGTCGACACCGAGTTCGGATGCGATCTCGTGTACGCGTGGTTTGGCAGCCACATTTCTCCTGTCTGGGTCCACCCAGGCAGGGCAGACCGTATCAGCGGACGGGTCTCATTTCGAGCCGTTCACTTTGTTTCCATAGCCGTTCAGCCGTTTCTCGATGGTCTGCGTGTCAAGTGGCCCCGACACACGGAGTGCTCGTATGAACGCCCGCCGCTGCAGCGCCTTCTCGAGGCACTGCGCATCGTCGTGCACCCACGCACCCCGCCCGGGCATCGAAGCCCGCTCGTCGAAGACGAGGGAGGTTTCGGAGGCCACTACCCGCAGAAGAGCGGAGCGAGATGCACGGCTGCGACATCCGACGCACGTCCGTACGGGTTCCATATTACACCTCCCGGGTGCCTGTTCGCTCTCATCAGGATCGACCGACGGGGCCGTCCTGGCGCGGGATCGCGGTGCTGGAGCGGAATCCCGCGTCATCGTCCCGCCCTGCCGGCGGCGGACCGCTGCGGCGTTTCGCCGTCGGCTCCGCCGCCGCTACGGATCACTTGTCGTCGAGGATCGAATCCGGCTGGATGTCGATCTTGGCCCCGGTGAGCTTGGCGGCCAGGCGGGCGTTCTGCCCCTCCTTGCCGATCGCGAGCGACAACTGGTAGTCGGGCACCAGCGCGCGGACGGCCTTGGTGGTGGCATCCAGCACGAAGCTGGAGCTCACCTTCGCGGGCGAGAGCGCATTGGCGACGAACGTGGGAAGGTCAGGGCTGTAGTCGACGATGTCGATCTTCTCGCCCGAGAGCTCCTCGGTGACCGCGCGAACCCGGCGGCCCATCTCTCCGATGCAGGCGCCCTTGGCGTTGACCTGAGGGTCGTTCGCGATGACGGCGATCTTGGTGCGGTGCCCCGCCTCGCGAGCGAGGGACTCGATGGTCACCAGGCCGTTCGCGATCTCCGGGACCTCCAGCGCGAAGAGCTTGCGGACCAGGCCCGGGTGCGTGCGCGAGACGGTGATCTGGGGGCCCTTATTGCCCTTGGCCACCGTGGTCACATACACGCGGATGCGCGAGCCGTGCGTGTACTCCTCGCCCGGGACCTGCTCCTCGGGCGGGAGGATGGCCTCGACCGAGCCGAGGTCGACGTGGATCATCTTCGGGTTGGGGCCCTGCTGGATCACACCGGCGACGATGTCGCCTTCCTTGCCGCGGAACTCCCCGAGCACCGCGTCGTCGGCGATGTCGCGCAGCCGCTGGCTGATGACCTGCTTGGCGGCGAAGGCCGCGATCCGCCCGAAGTCCGCGGGCATGTGCTCCTCTTCGCCGATGACCGCGTCCTCGTCATCGAGAACCGGGATGTAGACGGCGACGTGGCCGGTCTTGCGGTCCAGCGAGGCGCGGGCGCCGACGGGCAGCGATCCCTCCGGCGAGGTGTGCTTGGCGTAGGCCGTGAGCACCGCCTGCTCGATGATGCGAACGAGTTCGTCGAAGGGGATCTCCTTCTCTCGCTCGATGTTGCGCAGCAGTCCGAGATCGATCTCCACGGTGGGCCTCCCTATTCAGCTCTTCACCCGCGAACGGGCATCCTCTTCAGGATACTCGCTCGATGCGATCCGGTGGCACATCGGTGTCCCACCGCGATCGCCCGTCGCCATGGGAAGCTCGGAGGAACGACACCGAGGAGGATGGATGATCTCTCGACGAATGGCGGCCCTGCCGACCGCAGCCGGCATACCTGTTCCTCCGTTCGCGACACGCGAGGACCATGATCGCTATCTCCGCATGCTGCAGCTCCACCTGGCTCTGCTCGACGACGGCGGCCCCGCGCTCGGGACCATCGCCCTGTCCGCGGCGCTGGAGGCGGGACGCCGCGACGGGCGGTCGTTTCCCGCGGGGCTCAGCGCGCTCGAGCTCACCGCGACGTTGACCTCGTGGTTCCCCGTCGCGTGGACGCTGGAGTCGCTGGCCACGGAGCTCAGCCGCCATCTCGGCCGGGACGCACCGAGTCGCCACAGCGGGCGGTGGCACTGGTTCACCGACCCCGACTTCCTGGCGGAGCCGGCCGGCGCCGGCTGGCGCATCACCCGCCATGAACGCGGCGGGCGGGAGGAGAAGGCGGTACCCGACGATCAGGTTCTCATCGCGGTCTGGATCGAGCACTTCCGCGACTGGCACAGTTATCCGCTGGCGTGGCGCGTGCCTGCCGAGGACATCGAGACGCTGGCACCAGCGACGGCCGAGGTGCGCCGCATCGACGCTGTGGATGCTGCACTGCCCTACCGCTCGAACTGGCGTGCCGAGGCCCGCGATGCGCTGCGCAGCGCGGGCGATGACCGAACCCCGACCGATACACGGGGCCGCTGAGACGCCTGCTACTCCGAGGGGTTCTTCGTTCCCGCGGGCACCCGGTCGGGAGCGGACTCCAGATCGTTGATGGCCCGGATCAGATGGAACAGATGACCCACCTTGAACGGGTTGAGAACCATCGTGAGCCGCGGCAGCTCCGGGACATCGTCGTCGGCGATCTCCACCGGCAGCGCTGCCATGCTCTCGATCCGGCCCGAGACCAGCAGGTGCCCGAAGCGTTCGTTGAGCGATTCCAGTTCCTGCGGCGTGGGGGTCGCCCGGATGCGGAGCACGAGCAGTTCGTCGATCCACCGAAGCGAATCGTAGTTGCGCCAGAACCCGGTGATCTCCGCCTCGGCCTCCGCCACGGAGTCCGTGATGAGAACGCGCTCAAGGTCATCGCCGGAGACCACACCTGCCGGAATCATCTGCTCTTCGACGAAACGTCGCAGCCCCGACCAGAACTGCCCTCCTGGCTCGTCGAGCAGGACGATCGGCATCGGCTCGGCCTTTCCGGTCTGCTGGAGGGTCAGCAGCTCGAACATCTCGTCCATCGTGCCGAAACCGCCGGGCACGCACACGAAGCCGCTGGATTCCTTCATCAGCATGAGCTTGCGGGTGAAGAAGTACTTCATCGCCACCACGTTGTCGCGGTCGGCGAAGATCGCGTTCGGACGCTCCTCGAACGGTAGCCGGATGGAGACGCCGATCGCCCGGTCGGGTCCCGCGCCCTCCGCGGCTGCCTGCATGATGCCGGGGCCGGCGCCCGTCACGACCATCCAGCCGCGTTCGGCGAGACGCTCGGCGATGTCGTGCGCCTGCTCGTAGAGCGGGTCATCCGACCGCGTGCGCGCGGAGCCGAAGATAGTGACCTTCGGAACCCCCGCATATGGCGCGAAGATGCGAAACGCGCGGCGCATCTCCGCCACCGCAGAAGCCGTGATCTTCAGATCCAGACGTTCCGTGCCGTCACGGCCCAGCTCGATCGCCGTGCCGATGATGCGGCGGATGAGCTCGCGGTTCGCCGTGATGCCGGCGTCGTGCAGCATCCGATCCATCTCCGCGCGCAGAGTCTCGTCGGGTCCGGGGGTCACGGTGGCTTCGGTCATGCCTCCACCCTCCCATGCCCCGGAGAACGGCGCCTGAACGGGTGCGCGTGCCGGTTCAGACCGCGGTGGCGGTGGTCGTCATCACCAGTGTCTGGGCATCGGGCTGAGTGAGCTGCACCGTGATGGAGCGGAAGTCCGCGAGCGATGCGACATGGGTGCCGCCGCACGGAAACGACGCCTCGCCCTCCGGCAGCGTGCAGTGCCACGTGCGCATGTCGGTGATCGCGGGTCCCGCTGTGTCGATACGGCTCGCCGATCCCGCCGCCACCCAGGCGGCCAGGAGGGCGTTGGCGCGCTGCTCGCGCTCGGCCAGCGACGCCGCGAAGGTCTCGGTGTCGAATCCGGCCTTTCGCAGGCTCTTGCCGAGGCGATACCGGTCGACGCTGCCGTTGGGGTGGATCAGGCTGGTCTCGTTGGCCCGGCCCTCGAAGTCGGGATTGCCGAGCGGGTCGGGACGCACCTCCTTGCGCCAGAGGTCCGCGAGCGCGGCATCGAGGGCGAGGGAGGCCAGGTGGCAGGCGGTGTGTCCTCGGCTCAGGTCCAAGCGTCGGTCACCATCGACGAGCGCGCGAACGGCAGTGCCCTCCACAAGGGAGGCGCCGGTGTCCGTGACGTGCGCGACCAGCCACGTCCAGCCCTCGGTACCGCGCTTGACGGGGATGTCGGTGCCGATCAGCAGGTCGGCACCGTTCTCGGTCGCAGCCATCACGGTGTCGACCACGCGCACCTCCTCACCTCCGGCGACGATCCTTCCGGTGTCGCCCGGCTGATCCGGCCAGGTGTGATCGACCGGATGGAACGGCGTGGTGTCCAGGATGACCACGGCACCGCCCGGGTGAGGCCGCACGGCTGTCACGATGGCGTCCCCCGCGATCGCACCGGAGGGGAATGTCACGAGCGTCTCATTCACGCAGGCAACTCTCTCACGGCGCACCACGGTGAGAGCTGAGCACGCGGGCGGGCTCAGAGATCCGTTCGCTCAGCGAGCGCCGACAGGATCGAGCCGAGCAGATCTTCCTGCATGTCGATGTAGCCGTAGCCGGCGAACGTCAGGCGGTTGACTCCGGCATCCAGCACGCCGGTGATGAGACCGGCATCGTCGACGGTGATCCACCCCCGGTCGGCACCCTCGACCTCGAAGTCCTCACCGCTCGGCTGCCGCCCGCGGTCCGCTCCCCCGGGATAGAAGGTCACGGCGATGCCGTCCTCCTCCGGCTGATGAGCTGCGCACCATCCCGCTCGCCCGTCCGCCACGAGCACGTCCCACAGGGGCCCATAGGGCTGCGAGTCGTTCTGCACGCCGGGCTCCGCATCCGGCATGCCGCCGTCACGCGCCGCGTCGACAATCACCGAGCAGTCGGGCACGGCCCAGGAGCCCGCCGGCAGCGGGGCGGCCACGGGGTGCTGCCCGATGAGGCGGGCACCCACGCGACCCACGACGGCGGACAGGGCGTCTTCGCTGCCCGCGCCGGCGATGAGCCAGGAGTCGCCCACGGCGAGTTCAGCCATGCAGAGCTCGGGACCTTCGGTCTCTGGGCAGGCGACGATGTCCGGCGTGGCGAGCGCCTCGTCGGACACCAGGGACAGCGGCAGGATGTCCACCGAAACCGCACCGGCTCCGGCCCCGTCCCAGCGGCAGCTGAGTGCGCCGGCGAGGTCAGACGCCGGGTCTGCACCATGCAGGTCTGTCAACGTCCACGTCGCGGGCGCGATCGCGCCCAGGTCCTCGTCCGTGAGCACCTGAGCGCAATCCCCGGCAAACGCCGTTTCCGGCGTGATCGGCTCGGCTTCGGCGTCATCCGTGACGCTCGATTCCGTCGTGGGCTCCGCCGACGCGGACGGCGTTGGCGTCGGCGGCGCGCTCGTGGCCCCGGACCCCGGATCCGTCATCGTGCACCCGGTGAGCACCAGCGTCGCCGCCACGGCGGTGAGGAATCGAGCGAGCGGAGAGCGCATCCTTCGATCATAGGGAAGGCCCGCACCGGGAGCCGCAACGATTCGGCTACACCCTCACGCTCACCACAGCTGGGCGATCACGTCGGCGAACACCTCCTCTGCATCCACCTCCAGACCGCGGCGCCCGAACCAGGTGCACACGTTCAGCACGTCCCGATGGAGGAAGTCCGCACCGGCGGGGTTCGCCGCAAGATCCACGATCTGCGGGAGATCGATCACCACCACACGTCCGCGATGCAGCAGCAGGTTGTACGCGGAGAGGTCGCCGTGGGCCAAGCCCGCCCGAGCGAAGGCGATCAGCAGCGAGCGCACCTGATCGAACGGATCGGCCAGTTCGGCGCCGCGCAGCCGCGTCTGAGCGAGGCGAGGCGCCGCCTCCCGTCCTTTCCCGATGAACTCCAGCAGGACCTCCGTGCCGGACACCTGCACGGGGTATGGCACCGGGATTCCGGCTTCGTATGCAGCGCAGAGCGCGGCGAACTCGGATCCCGCCCAGTGGCCCGCGGAGACGGACCGGCCGTAGGCGGATTTCTTCTCCACGGCACGTACATCCCGGGATCGCCGCAGCCGTCGCCCCTCCTCGTACTGCCCGGACCGGTGAAAGTCACTGGTGTCGTTGCCCCGATAGCGTTTCGCCGCCAGCAGGCACCCCTCCTGATCGGGCACGGCACGCTCGATCAGGTGGACATCGGCCTCCTTGCCGGTCTTGACGACGCCGAGTTCGGTGTCGAATGCCGCAGCGCTGGTCACCAGCCATGCGGGATGCGGGCGCGGCCCGCGCTCGGTGGGCGACGCAGACGGCCAGGTACTCCACCGCTGATCGCGGCCCGGCTCGCGCTGATCGAAGGACTGGCCGTCGAGGACGGCGTCGATGTCCATGATGACGTCGGGCGCGGGCTCGGCAGCCGCGCGCGCGTGAGAAGAAGATGACGATGCGGAGTCGATGAAGGACTCGAAAGACATGAGGGAGATCTCCGGACAGGAGGCCGCCGCTCAGTCGATGCGGAACGTCAGTATGCGGCCTCAATGAGGTGAGAGGGTACGGATGACACCGTGATCGTGTTCATCGGTCATCACTCCTCTCCCTCGTGCCGGCCAGCCGGGTCGCGCCTGTCGCAACTCGTTCACGCTAGCGCGTCCGCGCCGTGCAGACAAGGCAGACAGCCGCTCTCATGGCGGCTTTCACGAGTCCTCGCGTGCGCCGCACTGGAGGACCGCGCGTCAGCTGGTGATGACCTGCGCGGTGCCGAGGGGGGCATCCGGGCCCATTTCGGCGGCGATGCGGTTCGCCTCCTCGATGAGCGTGGCCACGATGTCAGCCTCGGGAACGGTCTTGACGACCTGTCCCTTCACGAAGATCTGCCCCTTACCGTTGCCGCTCGCGACGCCGAGGTCGGCTTCTCGTGCCTCACCCGGGCCGTTGACGACACACCCCATGACGGCCACGCGCAGCGGCACGGTCATGTCCTTGAGACCTTCGGTGACGTTGTCCGCCAGCGTGTAGACGTCCACCTGAGCGCGCCCGCAGGACGGGCAGGAAACGATCTCCAGCTTGCGCTCGCGCAGGTTCAGCGACTGCAGGATCTGATGCCCCACCTTGACCTCCTCGGCGGGCGGGGCCGACAGCGAGACGCGGATGGTGTCGCCGATGCCCTCCGACAACAGGATGCCGAACGCCGTCGCGGACTTGATGGTGCCCTGGAACGCCGGTCCTGCCTCGGTGACGCCGAGATGCAGCGGCCAGTCGCCTCGCTCCGCCAGCTGGCGGTAGGCCTTGACCATGACGATCGGGTCATTGTGCTTGACCGAGATCTTGAAGTCGTGGAAGTCGTGCTCCTCAAAGAGGCTGGCCTCCCACACCGCGCTCTCGACGAGAGCCTCCGCCGTGGGCTTGCCGTACTTCTGCAGCAGGCGCTTGTCGAGCGACCCGGCGTTGACACCGATGCGCAGCGACACCCCCGCCGCCTTGGCTGCGGCGGCGATCTCTCCCACGTTTCCGTCGAACTCGCGGATGTTGCCCGGGTTCACCCGAACCGCGGCGCACCCGGCATCGATGGCGGCGTAGATGTAGCGCGGCTGGAAGTGGATGTCGGCGATCACCGGGATCTGGCTCTTCTGCGCGATCGCAGGAAGGGCATCGGCATCGTCCTGGCTGGGCACGGCGACGCGCACGATCTCACAGCCGGACGCGGTGAGCTCCGCGATCTGCTGCAGCGTGGCGTTAATGTCAGTGGTCTTGGTGGTCGTCATCGACTGCACCGAGACGGGCGCATCTCCACCCACCAGCACCTTGCCGACACGGATCTGTCGACTCTTGCGGCGAGGGGCAAGGACTTCGCGGGCGGCGGGCATACCGAGATTCACAGCGGGCACCCCTCAAGCCTACGGCCTGGCGCCTGCACGACGGCCGTGTCCTGTGCACAACGACCACACGTCTGTCATCGCGCATCCGGGCTGGGCCGCCGTCGTCATCCGCATGAGCGCCGGGCGCGCGCTGTGATAGGTTCGGCGCATGCACGCGAACCTGTCCTGGTGGCCCGCCTCCTGAGGCGGTGTTTCGCGTAGCCACGATTCCAGACCGCCCCGCAATGGGCGGTCTTTCTTGTTTCGAGCCCTCGAATCAGACTCCGCCCCGAACAGGAGAACACATGACCGGGTCGCTGACGCCCGAGACCAATCCGTCCGTGGAAGCCGAGCACGAGTCGGCGATCCCGGCCTCCGGCCCCTTCGTGCTGCTCGCGCGGCAGGGCTCGCCGGATGTGGAGATCCTCACCGGCGAGGTGTCCGATGTCGATCTGCTCTCGGACATCCCGCTGATCGTGAACGACGTCCCCCGAGAGGTGTTCGCGCTGGTGCCCTACCGCCAGGTGCGCGAGCGCGGATTCTCCGCTCACAACGACGATGCACCGCTTCGCACCCTCGTCGTCGATCACCACGTCCGCGTCCCCCGGGCCGAACTCGTCGCCGAGCTTCCGACGTCCCCCGTCCCGCTCACCGACGCCGGCTTCGACATCACGGACGACGAGTACGCCGAGATCGTGCGCACCGTCATCCGCGACGAGATCGGCCGCGGCGAGGGCGCCAACTTCGTGATCCGCCGCGACTACGTCGCCGGCGTCGACACCGACCCTCGTGTCGCCGCCCTCACCTGGTTCCGCGCCCTCCTCGAGCACGAGCGCGGCGCCTACTGGACCTTCGCCGTCATCACCGAGGGTCATGTCGCCGTCGGCGCAAGCCCGGAAGCGCACGTGTCTGCGCAGGGCGGCGTGGTGACGATGAACCCCATCTCGGGAACGTTCCGCCACCCGGCGGGCGGCGCCACCAAGGAGTCCCTCAGCGAGTTCCTGCGCTCCACGAAGGAGACCGAGGAACTCTTCATGGTGGTGGACGAGGAGCTCAAGATGATGTCGGCCGTCTGCAGCGACGGAGGACGCATCACGGGACCGCACCTCAAGGAGATGTCGCGGCTCACGCACACGGAGTACATGCTCCGGGGCACGAGCCGGATGGATCCGCGCGAGATCCTGCGCGAGACGATGTTCGCCCCGACTGTCACCGGCTCCCCCATGCAGAACGCATGCACGGTGATCCAGCGCCACGAGCGCACGCCCCGCGGGTATTACTCCGGCGTCGCCGCGCTGTTCACACCGAACGCCGACGGTGGCCACGACCTCGACGCGCCGATCCTCATCCGCACCGCGTACCTCGCCGAGGGCAGACTGCGTGTCCCCGTCGGGGCGACGCTCGTACGCCACTCGGACCCGGCCGGAGAGGTCGGTGAGACGCACGGCAAGGCGGCCGGAGTGCTCGGGGCGATTGGTGCGATCCCCCGGGATGTGCCCACCGCTGCAGCCGACGAGGACCCCGACGCACCGCAGCCCGAGCCGATCTCCCTCGCCGCAGACCCGGAGATCGCCGCGCTCCTCGCCTCACGCAACAGCCGCCTCGCGCCCTTCTGGATGAACCCGCAGGACGGCACAGACGATGCGTTCGACGGTCCGTTCTCCGGTTCCACGGCCCTCGTGGTGGACGCCGAGGACCGCTTCACCACCATGCTCGCGCATCAGTTGCGTCACCTCGGCTTGAACGCCACGATCGTGCCCTGGAACGAGGTCACCGACGAGCAGGTCGCTGCGGCCGACATCGTCGTCGCCGGCCCCGGTCCCGGTGACCCGCGCGACGGCACGAGCGCGCGCATCCGTCGCATGCGCGACGTCGTCACCGCCCGCCGGTCGGCACGTCAGCCCCTGGTCGCGGTCTGCCTCAGCCATCAGATCCTCGCCGACTCGGTGGGCATCGGCCTCGGCCCGCTCGACTCGCCGCATCAGGGTGTGCAGAAGACCGTCGACGTCTTCGGTGAGCCGGCGTCGGTGGGCTTCTACAACACCTTCACCGCCCGTGTCTCCCCCGGTACCACCCGTGTCGCGGACCTCGAGGTCTCCGCCGACGACCGCGGGGACGTGTACGCGCTCCGCGGCCCCCGGACCGCGTCGGTGCAGGGCCACCTCGAGTCCATCCTGTCCAGGGACGGTCTGCACACGCTGGAGCGGCTCGTCGCTCAGGCCCTCGCCTGATGCCCCGGGAGGGCTCGCGGGGATGGGGCTGGCCCTGGTCGGTGCTCTCCCTCGCGATCGGCCTGGCGGCTCTGGTGTTCGGTGGGGTTCAGCTCGGCGCCGACGCCGTCGGGGCCTCGCGTGCCTCCTCCCCGATCGAGGCGACCGTCACGCAGGTGGACTACGCGTCGGGCACCGGAATGGGCAAGCGGTACTTCCCCACCGTCGAGTACACCGTGGACGGAACCCGCTATGAGGAAGGCACTGCGAACCACCGCAACAGCGAACCGCAGGTCGGCGAGACCCTGACCGTGACGTACGACACGGCGGATCCTCGACGCGTGTCGCTCACGGGTGAGAGCGGTGGCGGTGGTGCGGACTGGGGCGGGTCGATCATCCTGCTGGTCATCGGCGCAGGACTCATCGCCGCCGCGGTCGCGTTCAGCCCCATCGCACGCTCTCGCCGCCGCTGACGCTCGCGGCTGGTCGGCCACGTCGCACACCGCCGTGGCCGCGCCCCGGGCACGCACCAGGAGCCGAGTGGGTGTGTGGGTCAGCCTCCGAGGATGCTGATCGGGTTCACCACATCGGTGACCACCAGCAGCGCTCCCATCGCGATGAGGAACACCACGACGACGAAGGTGACGGGGACGAGCTTGGTGGCATCGACCGGCTTCGGCGCCGGGCGGCGCAGCAGCTTCGCCCAGGTTCGCTTCAGACCGTCCCAGAGGGCCACGGCCACGTGCCCACCGTCGAGCGGGAGCAGGGGGATGAGGTTGAAGACGAACAGCGCGACGTTGAGCGAGGCGACCAGACTCAGCATGCCGGCCACACGACTGGCCAGCGGCGCGTCGGAGGCGGCCACTTCGCCGGCGATGACGCCGACCCCCACGGGCGAGATCGGCCCGTCCGGGTCACGCTCAGCGCCCGTGAAGAGAGACACCGCCGTGCCGTAGAGCTTCTGCGGAAGCTGGACCATGACGCCCGCGACGGCGCCGACGTTGTTGAACGCCTGCTGCGGGCCAGCCCACAGCGGCTGCGGCACCATCGCGGTCTGGGCGACCACACCGATGAAGCCCGCAGGCTGGGTCTTGGCGGTGCCATCGCTGTTGGTTTCGACGTTGCCGTCGGATCCCACCACGGGCCGCTCCGTGAGCAGCGGCGTGAGGTGGACCGTCTGCTCGGCGCCACCCCGGCGGATCTCGACGTCGAGCTGCTTGCCCGCTGACGCGGCGATGATCGCAGACACGTCCGAGAACTCGTGCACGGCGGTCCCGCCGATGGACAGGATCGTGTCGCCCGGCTGGAGACCGGCTTGCGCCGCCGGGGCGACCGGATCGCTGGGCGCGCAGGTGTTTCCCGCGACGTCGGACTGCTGAACGCACTGACTGACGCTCGCCAGCGTCGTGGTGGCTGTCTGCACACCGAAGCCGCTGAACACAATGGTGAACAGCACGATCGCCAGGATGAGGTTCATCACCGGACCACCGAGCATCACGATGATCCGCTTCCACGTCGCGAGCGCATAGAAAGTGCGTTCCTCGGAGCCGTCGAGCGTCTCGTCGTTTGCAGCCCGGGCGTCCTGCACCATCGTGGCGAAGAAGCCCGCACCGGCGCGCCCCGTCCCGCTTCCCTTCGGGGATTGTGGATACATGCCGGCCATGGAGATGTAGCCGCCCAGCGGCAGGAGCTTGAAGCCGTACTCGGTCTCCCCGAATCGGCGTGACCAGATCGTCGGACCGAATCCGATCATGTACTGGCCAACGCGCACCTTGAAGAGCTTCGCGGGCGCAAGGTGGCCGATCTCGTGCAGCGCGATCGACACGGCCAGCCCCACGAGGATCACGGCCATGCCGATGATGAAGAAGACGACGGTCACATGTGGAGGCTACCTCCCGTCGCCTTTGAGTTGGCTCACGAATCAGACCGGGTCCTGCCGTTCGCGGGGCAGATCTGCAGGACGCCGGCACCCGGCGATGGATGCGCGTGGTGTCGGGCGAGCCGCCTCGCGAAACGCGCCCGCGTGGAATGATGGATGAGCCATGAGCAGCGACATTTCCACCCCGAACCTTCCGCCGGTCCTCCGCCCGGAGAACCCGCCGCACCGCTCCCTGCGCGAGCTCGCCGATCGCTTCGGCGTCGGCACTCGCGGAGACGTCGCGGATGTGGTCCTCACCGGCATCACCCTCGCCACAGCCGATCTCCGCTCCGGCGAGGCGTTCGTGGCGATTCGCGGCGTCAACCGGCACGGTGCGGAGTTCGCTCCCATCGCGGCCGAGAAGGGCGCCGTCGCGATCATCACCGACGAGGAGGGTGCGGCGATCGCCGCCGACGCGGGCCTTCCCGTCGTGGTCGTCGACGATCCCCGCGGCACGCTCGGCGCGCTGTCGGCGTGGGTGTACTCCACCGGTGCCGACGACGAGCTCCCGCTGCTGTTCGGGACCACCGGGACGAACGGCAAGACGAGTGTGTCGCACCTGCTGGAGGGGATCCTCCGCCAGATCGGTGTCACCACGGGCCTGTCCTCCACGGCCGAACGGCACATCGCCGGGCAGGTCATCGTCTCTCGCCTCACGACTCCCGAGGCCAGCGAGTTCCACGCGCTCCTGGCGCTGATGCGTGAGCGTCATGTCGAGGCCGTCGCCGTGGAGGTCAGCGCGCAGGCGCTGAGTCGCCATCGCGTCGACGGGCTGATGTTCGACGTCGCCGGGTTCACGAACCTCACCCACGACCACCTCGACGATTACGCGGACATGACCGAGTACTTCGAGGCGAAGCTGCCGCTGTTCACGCCCGAGCGTTCCCGCCGCGGCGTGGTGAGCCTGGACTCCGCCGCAGGCGCACGAGTGGTGGAGCGTGCCGGGATCCCGGTGGTCACCATCGGCACTCCGTTGATCGCCCCCGATGCTGAGGCAGCGCGCGCCGCCGACTGGGTGGTGGACATCGTCGAGGAACGCCAGTCCGGAACGCGCTTCCGGCTCACCGCGCGCGATGGCCGCAGTCTTACCACCGTCGTGCCGGTGATCGGCCCCCATATGGCCGCCAACGCAGGCCTGGCGATCGTGATGCTGCTGGAGGGCGGCTACGACTGGGACCGCATCGTCGCGGCCCTGGACCGCGACGGCGGTGTCACCGCGTATCTGCCGGGCCGCACCGAGCTCGTCTCCGGAGAGCGGGGACCGGCCGTGTACGTCGACTTCGGGCACTCCCCCGACGCCTTCGAGAAGACCCTCGCCGCTGTCCGGCGCGTGACGCCGGGAAAGGTGCTGATGCTGTTCGGCGCCGACGGCGACCGCGACGCCACCAAGCGTCACGACATGGGTCGCGCTGGCGTGCTCGGCAGCGACATCCTCGTGATCACCGACCACCACCCGCGCTTCGAGGAGGCGAGCGGCATTCGCCGCACTCTGATCGAGGGTGCCCGCCTTGCGCAGCCGGATGCCGAGATCCTGGAGTTCTCACCGCCGGAGACGGCGATCGTGGAGGCCGTAAACCTGGTCGGCGAGGGCGATGCGATCCTGTGGGCGGGTCCGGGCCACCAGGACTACCGGGATATCCGTGGGGTTCGCACGCCCTACTCCGCGCGTGAGCTCGCGCGCCGCGCGCTGCGTGATGCCGGCTGGCCGGTCCCCGAGCCGCGGTGGCCGGTGCCGTACGCCGACTGATCCGTCTCATCGCGCGCTCCCGGGTTCCGATCCGGGAACGCGCGACAGGAGTCTGCTTATGCGTTCGCGATGAGCGCGTCCGCGGTGCGACGGGCCCAGTCCTCGGCCTCCGCGAGCGACTCACGCGTCAGCGACGCCGGGGCTTCGTGAGCATCCACCACGCGCTCGATGAGTTCGACGATGCCGAGGAACGACAGGCGTCCCTCGTGGAACGCGTCGACGGCCTGCTCGTTGGCGGCGTTGAAGACGGCGGGGAATGTACCGCCGGCGCGGCCGACCCGCTTGGCCAAGCGCACCGCAGGGAACGCGTCGTCGTCGAGGGGCTCGAACGTCCAGCTCGTGGCCGTGGTCCAATCCAGCGGCTGTCCGACGCCTCCGATGCGGTGCGGCCAGTCCATACCGAGTGAGATCGGCAGGCGCATGTCGGGGGGCGACGCCTGCGCGATCGTGGATCCATCGATGAACTCCACCATGGAGTGGACGATCGACTGGGGGTGAACGACCACGTCGATGCGGTCGAAGGGGATGTCGAAGAGAAGATGCGCCTCGATCACCTCCAGGCCCTTGTTCACGAGCGTCGCGGAGTTCGTCGTGACCATACGGCCCATGTCCCAGGTGGGGTGAGCCAGCGCCTGGGCGGGGGTGACCGTGGTGAGGGAAGAGCGGTCCCGTCCGCGGAACGGGCCGCCGGATGCCGTGACGACCAGGCGCCTCACCTCTGCGGACGTCCCGGAGCGCAGCGCCTGCGCCAGCGCGGAGTGCTCGGAGTCGACCGGAACGATCTGCCCCGGCTGTGCGAGCGAGGTGACCAGTTCCCCGCCGACGATGAGCGATTCCTTGTTCGCGAGCGCGAGGGTGCGACCGCTCTCCAGCGCCGCGAGCGTGGGCCCCAGGCCCACCGAGCCCGTGATGCCGTTGAGCACGACGTCGGCCTCGACGTCACGCACGAGCTGTTCGGCCTCAACGGCGCCCATCGCGGTGTGCTCGACGTGGAACTCGGCCGCCTGCGCGGCCACGGCGTCGCGATTGGTCCCGGCAGCAAGTCCCGCGACCTCGAACCGCCCGGGATTGGCACGGATCACATCCAGTGCCTGCGTTCCGATCGAGCCGGTGGAGCCGAGAATGAGTATGCGACGCATTCCCTCAGCCTAATGAGACACGTCACCGGCCCGACGAGAAACGCGCCGCCCCGGCTGGGTCGGCGCGTTTCTCGGATGATGACGGTCAGCCCGCCGCGGGTGTGGACGACTCGATCTTGACGACGAACACGAGGGTCTCGTTCGCGAGCTCGTTGCCGGTCCCGGCATAGCCGCACTTCGGCGGCATGGCGACGAGCACTGTGGAGCCGACCTTCTGATCCTCGAGTGCGCGCTTGAAGCCGGTGACCACACCGGTGGTGGCGAAGGTCGCGGGCTCACCGCGGTCCCAGCTGCTGTCGAAGACGGTGCCGTCCGACCACTTCACACCGGTGTAGTCGACCGTCACGTTGTCGCCCTCGCCGACCACGGCACCGTCGCCCTCGGTGAGCACGCTCAGTTCCACCTCGGCGGGGGCAGCGGTACCAGCGGGAATGGTGATGGTGGGCTTGCCCGCCGTGTCGAAGGCCACCTCGGGGAGCTTTCCGGGCTCGTCCGAGACCGTGCACCACTGCGCACCGGGGGTGGCACCGAGCACATCGAACACCCAGTATCCGGCGGAGCCGTCCTGCTGCGGCGCAGCGATCACGATGCGGCTTCCCACGGTGGCGCAGCCGAAGATCTGACCGATACCGGTCGTGGAGGTCAGCTGCTCGTTGAGCCCGGTGCCGTCGTGGCCCTGGTCCGACGTCTGCTTCCCCGTGGCATCGAACATCGTGACGGCGTAGTTCACGTAGTCGCCGTCTGCGAGCTTGTCTCCGCTGCCGTCAACGGCCACGGTGCGCTGGATCTCGGTGGGAACCGCGGCGTCGCCGATCGAGATGGCGGGTGCCGCGGCGAGGTCATCACCGGTGACGGTGATCGACTTCGAGATGTCGCCTTCGGCTGCAGGCTGCTCGCACACGTCGGTGGCGGCGGCGGCTCCGGCAGAGGTCGACGATGACGCCGTCGCCGACGAACTGGCGTCAGGCGTGGATACTCCCGCACAGGACGTCAGCGCGAGGGCCGCGAGGCCGAGGGCGATCAGGGGGAACAGACGGCGTGAGCGCACGAAGGCACCTCTCTTGTTCGGACGAGTTCCTCATTGTCCCGCATCCCCATACGGATCTGCTGAGAACGATGAGCCTCAGCCACGGGAGGGGACGCGCGCGGATGACGGGGCATGCCGGGTAAGGAATGCGCTGCGCGTTAAAATCTCCCAATGACCTCTCACGAGTCCGAGAACGCCGACGAGCCCGAAGTCGACACCCGTACGGACTCCGCCGGCACCATGAACCGGGGTGCGTACTCCCTCGGCCGGCTGGCGATCGGCTCGATCGCCCGTCTGATCTACCGGCCTCGTATCGAGGGGAGTGAGAACATCCCACGCTCCGGCGGCGTGATCCTGGCGAGCAATCACCTCTCGTTCATCGATTCGATCGCGATCCCGGTCGCTGCGCCGCGTCCCGTGCACTTCCTGGCGAAGTCGAGCTACTTCGACGGCACGGGATTCGGCGGCTGGGCATCGCGCACGTTCTTCACCTCCATCGGGGCGATCCCGGTGCGACGTGGCGCCGGTCAGGCTGCGCTGGACGCGCTGGACCAGCAGCGTCAGATCCTCGACCAGGGCCGGGCCGTCGCACTGTACCCGGAAGGCACTCGCTCACTGGACGGTCGGCTGTACAAGGGACGCACCGGCGTCGCGTTCCTCGCCCTGCAGACCGGTGCACCGGTGGTGCCCGTCGGCCTCATCGGCACGGACAAGGCGCTGCCCAAGGGGGCGAAGTTCCCCTCTCGCAAGGAGCGCATCACGGTGCGCTTCGGCGAGCCGATCGATGTCACCCGTCATGGCTCCGCCGATTCCGGACGGGCGCGTCGCCTCGCCACCGATGAGATCATGGCGGCGATTCATGCGCTGTCCGGTCAGGAGCTGGCGGGCGTGTACAACGAGGCCCCGGCGCAGAACCCGATCGAGCGCATCAAGCAGGTCCTCCCCCACGAGCGGCGCTGACCCCACGAGCGGCGCTGACCCCACGAGCAGCGCTGACCCCACGAGCAGCGCGGCCTCCCGAGCAGCCCTGCGTCACGCGGCGGAGACGTCCGGTTCGATCCGAACGGGGAAGTTGACCGAGTTCGCGATGAAGCACCACTCGTGCGCATCGTGGTGTGCCGCCACGGCGCGCTCGATCATGTCGGCATCCCGCACGGTCACGCGAGGGCGGAGCACGACCTCGGTGAACCGTCCGCCGTTGCCCTCGGTGATCATCGTCCCCGACGCATCGTCTGAGTACGCGACGACGACCACGCCGGCCAGTACACACGCGTGCAGGTAGCTGAGCAGGTGGCAGGACACCAGCGAGGACAGCAGCAGGTCCTCGGGGTTCCAGCGCTGCGGATCGCCGCGGAAGGGCTTGTCCGCGGACGCCAGCAGATCGGCTTTCCCGTCGACGCGCACGGTCACCGAGCGTTCGTAGTCCCGGTAGCCGGTCGTTCCCGCGCCGGTGTTCCCCGTCCACTCGGCGTTCTGACGGTACTCGTGCTCGCTCATGCTGGCAGTCTCTCACGGCGGCAGGCCGGCGGTCCGCGGAAGCGCTCTCGTGCGCCGCTAGGCTGGGACGGTGACGGTGATGGAAACCTTCGGTGTGCAGGATGCGATCGAGCTGGCAGTGGTGGATCGCAACGGCTTCGTGGAATCCCGGCACGCCGGCGCAGCCATCGTACTCAGCCCTGATGGTGAAGTACGGGCGTCGTTCGGACGCCCCGACGCCCTGATCCTCCCGCGCTCGACGATGAAGCCTCTGCAGGCCCTCGGATCTCTCACCGCAGGTGCCCAGCTGGCGGGCGAACAACTCGCCATCTCCACAGCCAGCCACGTCGGCACCGATCTCCACGTCGAGGTGGTCACCGAGATGCTGCGCGGTGCCGGGCTTCGCCCTTCTGCTCTGGAGTGCCCTGCTTCCTGGCCCGCGGATAGCGCCACGCGGGACAATATGATCCGGCGGGGCGAGGAGATGTCCCCGCTGCGGATGGCTTGCTCCGGAAAGCATGCCGCGATGCTGCTCGCGTGCCGGGCGTCGGGGTGGGAGACCGCCGGCTATACCGATCCCGCACACCCGCTGCAGGCACACACACGAGACGTCATCGAGCGCTTCGTCGGCGAGAAGATGCAGATCACGACCATCGACGGGTGCGGTGCCCCCGTGTACGCGATGACGCTGGCCGGTCTCGCGCGTGCGATCCAGCGCGTCGGCACCGCCTCGGAACGATCGCCGTTCGCGCTGTACCGCCTGGCCGGAGAGCTGATGCGTGCGGTGCGCGAGAATCCGTGGACCATCGAAGGCCCCGGACGCCCCGACAGTCTGCTCGTAGAGCGGCTCGGCGTCTACTCCAAGTTCGGTGCCGAAGGCGTGCAGACCATGGTCGCCGCAGATGGCACGACCGTCGTGGTGAAGACGCTGGACGGCTCCACCCGCGCCGGTCACACCGTCGCCGTGCATCTGCTCGGCCAGGCCGGGGCCCTCTCCGCGGCACAGGTCGCGGAGGCTGATGCGCTCCTCGGCCTGGATGTGCGCGGTGGCGGTCGCCCAGTGGGCCGGATCCGCTCGACGGTTCACCTCTGATCTCACTTCCGGCACCGGCCGCAGCCGGGCCCTGTCATTGCCCTCATTCCCACGACACCCGCGTCAATGCGGTGCCCATGCGGCACAGCCACGCTCGACCCGGTAGCGCGAACGGCGGCAGCGCACGGTCACCGGTGAGGGTTCGTACATCGCCGGAGCACTCCGCTGCGATCACCAGCTCCCCCTCTCGCCGCACCGATTCGAGCAGCCGCCACGCACGCTGCCATTGCTCGGGGTCTCCCACCAGAACGACGCCACGCGGCGGATCGAGCTCTGTGGCAGGGACGTCCGAGACGGAGAGCAGCGTCGCCCCCCAGATCCGCTCGAGGTGGCGGTGACGCTGAGATGATCCCCGGAGCACCACCCCGGTGAGGGCGGCGGCGCCGCCGGGACGCCAGCGTGCAAGGCCCGGGGATTGAGCCGCGGAGTCGTTTGGTCTCCCTCCCCAGACGCGGATGTCCCCAACCCCGTCTCGCCGGAGCGCGATTCTCGTCGGCCGCCGCGACGGGCTGGGTCTGCGACCACCGATCTCCTCACCCCGCCCCGATGGCGCCACAGGTGCACCGTCACGAGGAGAAGAAGATTCGCCGTCACGCCACAGCAACTGGACTTCCTTCCCGTCGAGGGTGGCCCGACCGGGTGGACGAGTACCACGAAAGCCCACCGAGTCCCCTCCGGCAAGCAGATGGTCGGCACGGCTCGCCTGGGCGAGCACCGCCCGCCGGGGAAGGAGCTCGACGATGCGTGCGCACGGTCCTGACGCACGTTGCACCGTGACGACCACCGTCGTGCCGGTCATTCCGGCCCGCCGCACGAGGCTCTCCAACCGGCTCGCTGCGTCAGTCGCCCACGGCTCGGGCCACATCGTGAGAAGCACGTCCAGGTCATCCACGAGAACGAGCTCGGGCGAGGCCGCCTCCCAGAGCGCGAGCGCATCCCATGCCGCCTCGGGCTCCGGTGGGAGCCGAAGGGCGTGTGCCACTTCCGCACCCAGGAGATCGATGAAGGCGGTCTTTCCGGACTTCGCCCTGCCCAGTAGGACCAGCCCCCGCTCCCCGAGGCGCACCCGCACCGGCAGCCGCCGCTGATGATCGGGGTCATCCGCCACGCCGATGAGGATATGTCGTGCGTCGTCGTCGGAGTCCCTCGGACTAACGAAGTCCGCTGCCTCGCCGACGCTGATGCGGTCGGGAAGCGGAGGCAGCCACGGTCGTACGAGCGGGAGCTTCGCATGGGGGCCAGCGGCGAGTCGATCGATGTCCGCGCCCGAGGTCAGCGCGATGCGGGTCCGTACCGGCACGGCATCACCGCTGCGACGGATGTACGCTATGCCGCGCCCGTCCGGGCCGCCGGATATGTCTGCGGCGCTGTCACCACCGATCACGGCGCGGCTGTCCTGCTCGCTGGACACGCGCAGCGCGATCCGGAGCGGGCAGTTGGCCAGCGTGGCATCGCGCACCGCTCCCGCAACCCGCTGAGCGCCGATCACGAGATGCATGCCGAGCGCTCGACCGCGCGCGGCAATGTCGGTGAAGACGGGTTCCACCTCCGGATGCTGCGAGATGAGTGCGGGAAACTCGTCCACCACGATGACGAGGCGAGGCAGATCCACGCGGCTGTCACGGATATCGCGCGCCCCGGCCGCGGCGATCACACCTTCGCGGCGTCGGATCTCCGCCGCGAGCGAACGCACTGCGCGCTCGGCGAGATCCCCGTCGAGATCCGTCAGCACACCGACAACGTGCGGCAGGGCCGCAAGCGGCTCGAATGCGGTCCCGCCCTTGAAGTCTGCCAGCAGCAGTTGCACCGCCTCCGGCGGAAACGAACGGCACAGCGCTGCGACCCACGTGATGAGGAACTCACTCTTGCCTGCGCCCGTGGTCCCCACCACGACCGCGTGGGGGCCGTCCGTCACGATGTCCACGGCCGCGTCCTGTCCCCCGGAGCTTCCGATGCAGGTCGCCAGCTCGCCCTCGGCATCACCGAGGTCCGCGAAATGTACGAGTGCGTCCTCGGAAGATGCCTCGCTGTGCACGCGGCCCACCAGCGCCCGCGCGGTGCTCACGGCCTGCGCCTCGGACACCGCTTCGCAGCGCAGAGGGGCAGTCACGGCCCCGCGACCGACAACGGCTGTCAGAGCATCCTCCAGTTCAATCACCGTGGGAGCACCGGCGGGCACGCTGCCCCGGCGATC
Source organism: Microbacterium sp. (assembly GCA_031277945.1). Taxonomy (GTDB): domain Bacteria; phylum Actinomycetota; class Actinomycetes; order Actinomycetales; family Microbacteriaceae; genus Microbacterium. The sequence goes on from JAITLK010000003.1 coordinate 333,247, forward strand.
CACCCAGCTCACGGTCACGTCCGCAGGAGGGCGAGGATCCGTCGGCGCGACGAGCGCGAGAGTGCGCGCGCCCGGCCCACCCCGCGCGTGGGGAAGGTAGACCGGCCAGGTCTCACCCCGCGCCAGCACCTGCCATTGCCCGGGCGGATGGAGCAGGCAGGCGTGCAGAACGATGGCACGCGCCACCGCCGCCGCCGCGACCGGGTTGCCCCGCACACAGATGTCCCCGTCCAGGGCCACCGCGATCGGCGATTGTGTCAGCGACTGCGCGAGTGCGCGCAGCTCCCGCACCTCGGGCCGGTCATCGCCGCGGCCGATGCTGGTCGCGACAGCAACGGTGCCGCTGCCGAGCGTCACCGTTCCTTCCCGCTGAGAGTGTGCGCGCCACACCGCCTCCGGTGTAGCGAGAAGATCGGCGGTGCTCGGATGGACCGCCCACCGCGCGCGGCGCGCCTGCGCATGACGTTCCGCGATGCTGATCGTGGCGGCGTCCACAGCCGCGAGGAAGGCCACACGCTCGCGGCGACTCTCTCGCCGGCGCCCTCGAGCCCGATCGGCGAGACCGGCCGCGAGCATCAGCGGACCGAGCGCCGCGAACCACAGCATGAGGGCGGAGCCCGTCATCGCGAACATGCCCATCGCTCCCACCACCGGGACCACCGCAGCCACCAGGGGCAGGGACGGGCCCGGCTGCGGGGAGGGAGCGGGCGGCAGAGCGAGCGGTTCATCCCCGGAGGGTGTCTGCGCAGCGAGGAGAAAGCTCATCCCCCGACGATGCCGGATCAGTGCCGCCGAGAGGGGTTGAGTCCCCATGACCAGAACAACCCTCCCCCGGCACGGGCGCTGGGGAGGAAGCGCGCAGCGTCACGCCAGGGTGGGCCGAGCTACATCAGGTCGGCAGGCGCAGGAGCTCTGCGTCAGCGCGAGGCCGGCGTGCGGGCGACGTCCAGCACGATGATGGTCACGTTGTCGCGACCACCATTCTCCAGCGCCGCCTGCATCATCGCGTCGACGGCGTCACGCGGGTCGGGGTTGGCGTTCAGGAAGTGCTGAATCCCGTAGTCGGTGAGTTCTTTGGTGAGACCGTCCGAACACACGACGAAGCGGTCGCCGTCGCAGATCTCCACGCGGACGTAGTCGGGAACGACCTTGTCGCTCGGCCCGACCGCCCGGGTGATGACGTTGCCGTAGGGGTGGTTCTCCGCCTCCTCCGGACTGAGTCGCCCGGCAGCGATGAGCTCCTGAACAACCGAGTGATCCGTGGTGAGCTGGTCGAGCTGGCCGTCGCGCAGCAGGTACACGCGGGAGTCGCCGATGTTGAGCGTCACCCAGGACTCACGCGCGGCGTCCGTGTCGAGGTAGACACCGGTGAGCGTCGTGCCCGTTCCTTCATCGGTGGTCTCCGGGTGCGACATGATGTCGGCCACGGCACGCGTAAGCGATCGCTCGATGGCCTTCGAGGTGACCTTGCCCTTTTCCACCATCGCACGCAGACGCTCCACCGTGCTGGCGCTCGCGATCTCGCCGCCGATGTGCCCACCCATACCGTCAGCGACGACGAACAACGGATAGTCCGTGAGGAACGCGTCCTGATTGACCTCGCGTCGCCGGCCGGTGTCCGTGGCGCCGTACCAGCGAAGCGTGACGTCATCACCACTCGGCAACGCGACCACGAGGGATTCGGTCGTGCCGCGCTCCGTCACGCCGGGCCTCCCTCAGGTTCTGATGCCTCGCGTCGAGGCTGTCATTCATCCTAGTAGACGAGCACGCCCTCATCCCACGCGCACCACGGGTCTCCGGGAATCGGATCGGTCGCTGCGGGCACAACGGTGAAGAATGTGACGAGCTCATGATGGTGTCCCTCGTTGCCTCACAGGGATGTGCATACTACCGTTATTGCTTGCGGACCTCGCATTCCGCGCCCCGCCTGATTTTCTGCGCGGAACGAAACAGAAGGAAGGCCCCACATGAGCGATCCGAACGGCTCCCAGCCGCAGCAGCCCCAGGAGCCCTACGGCGCTCCGCAGCCGCCGGCTCAGGACCCCGCAGCGGGCCAGCCGCAGCCCGGCGCCCACGACCCGAACGCCGGTCAGCCCCAGCCCCCGCAGTACGATGCGCCCGCAGCTCCGCAGTACGGAGCTCCCCAGGCGCCGCCGCAGGGCGCGCCCCAGTACGGTGCACCGCAGGCCCCGCAGTACGGCGCACCGCAGTACGGGGCACCGCAGGCGCCCCAGTACGGAGCACCCCAGACTCCCCAGTACGGAGCTCCGCAGGGAGCACCTCAGCACGGAGCACCGCAGTACGGGGCGCCGCAGGCACCCCAGTACGGCGCACCGCAGCCCGGCTACGGCCAGCCCCCGTACCCGGCCGGAGGCAACGCGCCCTACACCCCGCAGCAGGATCAGACCATGGCGATGTGGGCGCACCTCGGTGGCATCCTGTCCATCATCCCGCCGCTCATCATCTGGCTGATCGGCAAGGACCGTGGTCCCCGCACGAGCGTGGAGGGCAAGGAGGCGGTGAACTGGCAGATCACCGTCATCATCGGCCAGGTCGCGGTCGCCATCGTCGCCGCCATCCTGTCGGCGATCCTCTGGTCGACCGGCGCCTGGGGCGTCGCAAGCCTGGTCAGCAATCTGCCCTGGCTCCTCTGGGTCGCGAACGTGGTGTTCTGCATCATCGCCGCGCTCAAGGTCAACAGCGGCGGCAGCTACCGCTACCCCGTCAACTTCCGCTTCATCAAGTAGGCGTGAAGAGAAGAAGGGGCCGGAGCATCTGCTCCGGCCCCTTCTTCGTCCCCGGGTCTCAGACCACGAGCTCCAGCTCGGTGTTGCGCTCCCGCAGGACCACGCCAGCCCCAGCTGCCCATCGCAGCAGGCCGTCACGCGACCGCACCCGCGGCCGTTCCTCCGCCAAGCGGCGCACCAGCTCGCCCTTCGCATGCTTGTTGAAGTGGTTCAGGGCACGGACCGTGCCGTCCTCCCCCGCGGTCACCACCCGCACATAGGCGTGCGGTACCTCGGGCGGAATCGGCCCCAAGCCCGCATACGCCTCCGACCGCAGATCCAGCACGAACGCGGGAGCATGAGCGGCGACGGCGTCGGACACCGCCGATGCCCACAGACGCTTGAGCGGGCCGAGAGCGGGAATCGATGCGCCGGCGGCGAGCCGGTACGCAGGGATCGCGTCCAGCGCTCCCACCGGACCGAACGGCGCGCTGTGGATCATCACGTGCGCACCGAGCCAGCGACGCGCAGCACGATCAAGATCGTCCGGCGCCAGCGCATCGAAGAGCACGCCGGTGTAGCGATCCACCGCGGGCAGCGTCGGGGCCTCCCGCAGTGCCGCGTTGACGGCGATGTCCCCACGCTGGCGTTCGCTGAGCTTCAGGACCCGCGCAGCCTCGTCCGCGTCCGCCGACAGTGCGACGAGGGCGTCGACGGCCCGCTCGCGCTGCGGCAGAAGGCCAGGAAGCGCGAGAGCCGCGAGATTCAGCGGGGCGTCCGTCCCACCCGGACGCTTCGTCTCGGACGGCGGCAGAAGAACCAGCACGATGTCCTTTCCCGATGACGCTGAGGTCATCACACAACGCAGCGCGCCGGCAACCCGAGGGCTGCCGGCGCGCTGCGAATGGTCGATTCAGCGAGAGCCGATCAGGCGACCAGTGCGGCGTTGCCCGCCACGATGGTGAGGTCCGATCCCTCCATCGACAGGAAGCCGTCCTTCGCCGAAGCGATGACCTTGCTGCCGTCGGTGGTGGTGATGCGCACCTGACCCTCCGCGAGGATGGCCAGCACCGGCTCGTGACCGGACATGAAACCGATCTCGCCTTCGACGGTCTTGGCCACGACCAGCGAGGCGTCTCCCGTCCAGATCTCCGACTCTGCGGAGACGAGGGTCACGTGCAGCGCCATGATCAGGCGTTCTCCTTCTGGATCTTCGCCCACTGCTCTTCGACGTCGGAGATGCCACCGACGTTGAAGAAGGCCTGCTCGGCCACGTGGTCGAAGTCGCCCTTGACGATGGCGTCGAACGACTCGATGGTCTCCTTGATCGGAACCGTCGAGCCCTCCACACCGGTGAACTTCTTCGCCATGTAGGTGTTCTGCGAGAGGAACTGCTGGATACGACGCGCACGTGCGACGACGATCTTGTCCTCTTCCGAGAGCTCGTCGACACCGAGGATGGCGATGATCTCCTGGAGTTCCTTGTTCTTCTGCAGGATCTGCTTGACGGCGTTGGCCACACGGTAGTGGTCGGCACCGATGTAACGCGGGTCGAGGATGCGCGACGTCGAGGTCAGCGGGTCCACGGCCGGGTACAGACCCTTCGACGCGATCTCACGCGAAAGCTCGGTGGTGGCGTCGAGGTGGGCGAAGGTGGTCGCCGGAGCCGGGTCGGTGTAGTCATCGGCCGGCACGTAGATCGCCTGCAGCGAGGTAATCGAGTGACCACGCGTCGAGGTGATGCGCTCCTGGAGCACACCCATCTCGTCGGCGAGGTTCGGCTGGTAACCCACGGCCGAAGGCATACGACCCAGCAGGGTCGACACCTCGGAACCGGCCTGCGTGAAGCGGAAGATGTTGTCGATGAAGAGCAGCACATCCTGGTTCTGAACATCGCGGAAGTACTCCGCCATGGTCAGAGCGGACAGCGCGACGCGAAGACGCGTCCCCGGCGGCTCGTCCATCTGGCCGAAGACAAGGGCGGTCTTGTCGAAGACGCCTGCTTCTTCCATCTCGTGGATCAGGTCGTTGCCCTCACGCGTGCGCTCGCCGACACCGGCGAACACCGACACACCACCGTGGTCCTGCGCAACGCGCTGGATCATCTCCTGGATCAGAACGGTCTTGCCGACGCCGGCACCACCGAACAGACCGATCTTTCCACCCTGCACGTACGGGGTGAGCAGGTCGATGACCTTGATGCCCGTCTCGAACATGGTGGTCTTCGACTCGAGCTGGTCGAAGTTGGGGGCCTTGCGGTGGATGGGCCAGCGCTCGGTGACCTCGATGGTCTCGCCGGGCTCGAGGTTGAGCACGTCACCGGTGGCGTTGAAGACCTTGCCCTTGGTGACGTCACCGACGGGAACCATGATCGGCTCACCGGTGTCGCGCACCTCCTGGCCGCGGATCATGCCGTCGGTGGGCTTCAGCGAGATGGCGCGAACGAGGTCGTCGCCCAGGTGCTGTGCGACCTCGAGGGTGATCTCGGTCGACTCGTCACCGATGACGATGGTCGTCTTCAGTGCGTTGTAGATGTCCGGAATCGCGTCGTGCGGGAACTCGATGTCGACGACGGGCCCCGTGACGCGTGCGACGCGCCCGACGACCGCAGTCTGAGCTGCCGTGGCGGTGTCAGTCATGGTCTTCTCTTTCGTGATGAGGTCTTAGGACGCCAGAGCGTCCGCGCCGCCGACGATCTCGGCGATCTGCTGCGTGATCTCGGCCTGGCGCGCGTTGTTGCGCAGGCGCGTGTAGTCGGTGATGAGCTTGTCGGCGTTGTCCGAGGCCGACTTCATGGCCTTCTGCGTGGCGGCGTGCTTGGAGGCAGCCGACTGCAGCAGGGCGTTGAAGATGCGGGACTGGATGTACACCGGCAGGATCGCGTCCAGCACCGTCTCGGCGTCCGGCTCGAACTCGTAGAGCGGGTACACCTGCGAGGAGGACACGTCGGCGGTATCCGCCTCGGTGATCTCCAGCGGGAGCAGGCGAACGCTCTCGGGTTCCTGGGTCATCATGCTGACGAACCGGTTGTAGACGAGGTGGATCTCCTCCACGCCACCGTCCGCGTAGTCCGTGCGGAACGCGTCCAGCAGCGTGTTGGCGATGTCCTCAGCCGTCGAGAACGCGGGCGAATCGGTGTCCCCGATCCACTCGCCGGCGGCGGCCAGCTTCCGGAACTGGAAGTAGCCCACCGCCTTGCGCCCGACGAGGTAGAAGACGACCTCCTTGCCTTCGCTGCGCAGCAGCTCAGCAACTTCCAGACCCTCGCGGAGGATCTGGGAGTTGAAGGCACCCGCGAGGCCACGGTCCGCAGCGAAGATCACAACCGCGGAACGGCGGATCTGCTCGGGCTCGGTGGTGAGCGGGTGATCGACATTGGAGTACGTCGCGACGGCGGAAACGGCACGCGTCACGGCACGCGAGAAGGGGGCTGCCGCGTGGACACGCGTCATGGCCTTCTGGATGCGCGAAGCCGCGATGAGTTCCATCGCCTTCGTGATCTTCTTGGTGGTCTGAGCAGACTGAATCTTCTGCTTGTAGACCCGGAGTTGTGCGCCCATGAGTGTCTCTCTGTCAGGCGATTACGCCCGACGACCCTTGACGATCTTCTCCTGCGTGACGTCATCGGCAGCGGCTGCGTCCACGCTCTCGTTGCCGAGGGCGTCGATCGCGCGGCCCTTGCCGCCGTTGAACTCGAGGATGAACTTGTCGGTGACGTCGTTCAGCTCCGCGATGGTGTCGTCATCCAGCACGTTGCTCTCGCGCAGACGCGTCAGGATCTCGGTGTTGCGACCGACGTAGTCCAGCAGCTCGCGCTCGAACGGAAGCACGTCCTCGACGGCGATCGTGTCGAGCTTGCCGTTGGTGCCGGCCCAGATCGAGACGACCTGCTCCTCCACCGGGTACGGCGAGTACTGCGGCTGCTTGAGCAGCTCGGTGAGGCGGGCACCGCGGTCGAGCTGACGACGCGACGCCTGATCGAGGTCGGATGCGAACATCGCGAACGCCTCGAGCGAGCGGTACTGGGCCAGCTCCAGCTTCAAGGTACCGGAGACCTTCTTGATGGACTTGACCTGAGCGTCACCACCGACTCGCGAGACCGAGATACCCACATCGACGGCCGGACGCTGGTTGGCGTTGAACAGGTCCGACTGCAGGAAGATCTGGCCATCGGTGATGGAGATCACGTTGGTCGGAATGTACGCGGAGACGTCGTTGGCCTTGGTCTCGATGATGGGCAGACCCGTCATCGATCCGGCACCCAGCTCGTCGGAGAGCTTCGCGCACCGCTCGAGCAGACGCGAGTGCAGGTAGAAGACGTCGCCCGGGTAGGCCTCACGTCCCGGCGGACGACGAAGCAGCAGGGAAACCGCACGGTAGGCCTCAGCCTGCTTCGACAGGTCGTCGAACACGATGAGGACGTGCTTGCCGCCGTACATCCAGTGCTGACCGATGGCCGAGCCGGTGTAGGGCGCGAGGTACTTGAAGCCTGCGGGGTCCGAAGCGGGAGCAGCGACGATCGTCGTGTACTCCAGCGCGCCGGCCTCTTCGAGCGCGCCCTTCACCGAAGCGATGGTCGAGCCCTTCTGGCCGATGGCGACGTAGATGCAGCGGACCTGCTTGTTGACGTCGCCCGACTCCCAGTTGGCCTTCTGGTTGATGATCGTGTCGATCGCGATGGCCGTCTTACCGGTCTGGCGGTCACCGATGATCAGCTGACGCTGACCACGGCCGACGGGGATCATCGCGTCGATGGCCTTCATACCGGTCTGCATGGGCTCGTGCACCGACTTGCGCTGCATGACGCCCGGGGCCTGGAGCTCAAGAGCGCGGCGACCCTCGATCGAGCCGATCTCGCCGAGACCGTCGATCGGGTTGCCGAGCGCGTCCACGACGCGACCGAGGTAGCCGTCGCCCACCGGGACCGAGAGGACTTCGCCCGTGCGGGTGACTTCCTGACCGGCCTCGATGCCCGAGAACTCGCCCAGGACGACGACGCCGATCTCGTGCTCGTCGAGGTTCTGGGCGAGGCCCAGGGTGCCGTCGGCGAAGCGGACGAGCTCGTTGGCCATCACGCCCGGGAGGCCCTCGACGTGCGCGATGCCGTCAGCAGCGTCGATGACGGTGCCGACCTCGGTCGCGGAAGCGCCAGGGGTCTCGTAAGCGGCGACGAAGTCCTTCAGCGCGTCACGGATGACATCGGGGCTGATAGAGAGATCTGCCATTGTGTTCCTTCGTTCAGTGGGGCCCTGCCCCGAAGTTCTCCGCTGGTGCGGGAAAGTCTGGTGTCAGCCGATCAGCTTGTAGCGCACGTCGGCCAGACGCGACGAGATGGATCCGTCGATCACGTCATCGGCGATCTGCACGCGCAGCCCGCCGACGACCGTGGGGTCGATGACCGTGTTGAGCGTGACGCCGGAGCCGTACTTGGCTGCCAGCGCCGCGGTGAGGCGCTTGCTCTGCTCGTCGTTCAGCGGGGCGGCCGAAACCACCGTTGCGACCGTGCGGCCGCGCTGTGCCGAGACGATGTCCATCGCCCGGTTCAGCAGCTGACGAACGCGCCGCTCCCGCGGGAGCTGCACGAGCGAGGAGACGATGAGCGTCGTGGCGGGTGCCGCCGCGGCGCCGATCAGCTTCTCGACGAGGGCGCCCTTCGCCGCAGACTGACCCAGTCGGCTGCCGAGGGCGAGCTCCAAGTCCGGGTTCTGCGCGATGGTGCGAGAGAAGCCGAACAGCTCCCCCTCGATGTCGGCGTTCGCATCCGCGGCCGAGGCGGCGCGGATCGCGAGCTCCTCGATGCCGTCGGCGAGACCGGCGGAATCGGACCAGCGCTGTGCGGCGACGGTGGTGAGGACGTCCACGGCCACGGCGCCGAGCGCCGAGCCGAAGACGGCCTTCACGACCTGTTCACGCGCGGCCACGGGGGCTGCGGAATCGGACAGCGCACCGGCGAGCTGCGTCGACTCGCTCACCGCACGCGCGGCTGCGAACAGATCGCGTGCGGTGGCGAGGTCGAGCGTGTGCGCGTCGAGCGCCTTCACCGACGCCGCGAGTGCCTGAGTGGTCGCGCTGCCCATCAGTGGTTCGCCTTCTCGGAAGCCTCAAGGTCCGCGAGGAAGCGGTCGACGACGGCCGTGGCCTTCTTGTCGTCGTTCAGCGACTCGCCGATCACGTTGCCTGCGAGGCTGAGGGCCAGCGTGCCGACCTCTCCGCGCAGGGAGACGAAGGCGGCCTGACGCTCGGCCTCGATCTGCGTGGAGGCAGCGGTCTGGATGCGTGCGGCCTCCGTGGTCGCAGCCTCCTTGGCCTCGGCGACGATCTTCTTGCCGTCCTCGCGGGCGGCGTCGCGGATCGTGCCGGCTTCCTTGCGTGCCTCGGCCAGCTGCGCGGTGTACTCCGCGAGAGCGGCCTCGGCCTGCTTCTGGGCCTCGTCAGCCTTGGCGATGTTGCCCTCGATGGCTGCGGAGCGCTCGTCGAGCATCTTCGTGACCTTCGGAAGGGCGACCTTCCACACAACCAGCAGGATGACCACGAAGCAGACCGCGGACCAGACGATGTCGTAGATCGCCGGGACCAGCGGGTTCGGAGTCTCCTCCCCGCCGCCTGCGGCAGTGACAAGAGCGTTCAGCATCCTGTCTCCTTACGTGTCAGTGGGGTGAATCAGCCCTGGAAGATGAAGTAGGTCGCGATGCCGATGAAGGCGAGGGCCTCGGTGAAGGCGATACCGATCCACATCATGACCTGGAGGCGACCCTGCAGCTCGGGCTGGCGGGCGACACCCTCGATCGTCTTGCCGACGACGATGCCCACACCGATGGCGGGACCGATGGCCGCGAGGCCGTAGCCGATCGTTCCGACGTTTCCGGAGACCTCGGCGAGAATCGTGGTAGCGTCCACGGTTTTTCCTTTCGTTGGGTGGGTACGGCTTGTGCCGACCCGCTCAGTGCTCGTCTGCGACTGCGAGCTGGATGTAGACCGCAGTCAGGATGGTGAAGACATACGCCTGGAGGAAGGCCACCAGGAGCTCGAAGATGGTGTAGGCGAAGCCCGCTGCGAGCGTGCCGACACCGAGGATCGGGAAGAATCCGCCCGCGTGGAAGAAGAAGAACCACGTGGCCGAGAAGAACAGGACCAGCATGAGGTGTCCGACCATCATGTTCATCAGCAGTCGCAGCGTCAGGGTGACGGGGCGGATGATGAAGGTCGAGATGAACTCCAGCGGCGTGACCAGGAAGTAGATCGGCCACGGAACACCCGAGGGGAACAGCGAGTTCTTGATGAAGCCCTTGGGGCTCTTCTTGAGACCCGCGTAGATGAAGGTCACGTAGGCGACCACGGCCAGCAGCAACGGCATCGCGATGATCGACGTGCCGGCGAGGTTCAGGCCGGGGATGACACCGGTGAGGTTCATGAACAGGATCATGAAGAACAGCGTGGTGAGGATCGGAAGGAAGCGGTTGCCGTCCTTGCGTCCGAGAAGGTCGTGCGCGATGTTGACGCGCACGAAGTCGAAGCCCATCTCGACGATCGACTGACCGCGTCCGGGGATCAGCTTCATCTTGCGGGTGCCGAGCCAGAGGATCAGCACGAGCACGACGGTGACCAGGATCTGGATCAGGTGGATCCGGTTGATCGCGAACGGCGTGCCCTCGAACAGAACGATATCGGGGAAGAACTCCCAGATGGAGGGGGCGTGGAAGCCGTTCTCGTCATCAGACGAGGCGGCAGCGGCGATAATGCTCGCGGCGTGGATCACAGGTTGCGGCTCCAACTTCGGGGCACCGGGCGAGCCGATACGACGATGGGTGAGACGGCGTCATCCCGACCTTCGCGCACAAGAGGCGCACCACAGGCCAGGGGAACTTCTTCAGCCTATCAAGATTTCCGGGATGTCACGAATCGAATCACACGTGATCCGACGGCTTCTCCGCGTTGCGGGAGGACTCCTCCGCGTCGGCGGGCGTATCCTCCCCCGCCACCGGCTGCGCCGCCGCTTCTTCGTCCTCGAACGACTCGGGCAGGTCGACATCCGACACGTACGGGATGCGCATCTTCATCATCACGATGACGTCGACCACGAGGGTCGCCAGGATGCTGACCACCAGCGCGACGAAGAAGACCATCGAGTCCAGCCACGGAGCACCCCGCAGCAGGAACAGGGCGACGATGAAGATCACGAACTTGATCACCCAGCCGCCGAGCACGATCGAGAAGAACAGCGTGGGGTACAGCGGATCGCCGTTCCAGCGGTTTGCGATCAGGATGCTGGCACCGGTGATGCCGAGGAACAGCGCGGCCAGCACCACACCGACGAGCGCGCTGAAGAGCCCGGAGGTCCCGGAGACGGTGAAGCCGATGACCGCGCCGGCGACGGCGAGGACGGCGGTGACGATCGCCGCGATGGTGAGGACCCGTCGAAGAACGGGATTGCTGGCGACGGGAGCTGCGGGGGTCATTTCGAGGCCTCCTGGAGGGCACGCCGTCGTGTACGGCGCGCGTTTTCGGGTGGGATGAAGGTCACCACGGCACACGCGGCGAGGCCGACCGCTGCGAAGACGATGCCGAGCCAGTAGCCGCCGGGCCACCGCTCGCGCACCGCCACGTACATCAGAAGTACGGACAGGGACAGCACGGCGGTCCAGGCGTAGAAGATGAGCGTGGAGTCGCGATCGGAGTGGCCGAGGTCGAGCATGCGGTGGTGCAGGTGCTTACGATCGGGCGCGAACGGGCTCTTGCCCGCCCCCATGCGACGAAGCACGGCGAGGACGAAGTCGGTGAGCGGGAATATCACGATGATGATCGGCAGCAGCAGGATCGGGATGAAAGCTCCGAGCAGCATGGACTGACCGAACGTGTCCGGATCGAGCATCTCGGGGGTGATGCGGCTGAGGATCGCGATCGTGCAGGTACCCAGCAGGAGACCGAGCAGCAGCGCGCCGGAATCGCCCATGAAGAGTTTCGCGGGCCGCCAGTTCAGCGGCAGGAACCCGGCGCAGGCGCCGACGATGACCGCGGCGAGGAAGGTGGCGAGGTTGAAGTTGTTGTCGCCGCCGGTGTCGCGCACCAGCATGTAGGAGTAGGCGAAGAGAACCCCCGCGGCGATGAGCACCGTTCCGGTGAGGAGACCGTCCAGTCCGTCGATGAAGTTGACGGCGTTCATCACCACCACGATGACGAGCATCGTGGCGACGATGCTGATCCAGCTGGAGCCGACCATGATGCCGCCGATGGGCAGCGCGATGATCTGGAGTCCCCCGCCGATGGTGATGATGCCGGCAGCGATGAACTGCGCGCCGAGCTTGATCATCCAGTCCAGATCCCAGATGTCGTCTGCGGCGCCGACACCGACGATCAGCGCGGAGGCGATGAGCACGGAGATGATGGGGGCCGGATCCGCCCAGAAGGGTGCGAAGTACGGATTGGCCCGGGAGATGAGTGCCATCAGCGCGATCGCGAGGAAGATCGCGATACCGCCCAGACGCGGGGTGGGCGTGGTGTGCACGTCCCGTTCGCGGATGCCGGGGTAGAGCTTGAAGCGCATGCTCAACTGCCACACTCCCCACGAGAGCATGAGCGACATGGCTCCCGTGAGGATGATGGCGAAGAGATACTGCTTCACGCGTTCTCGCCGCCGGGAGGGCCTTCCACGCTCGCGGCGTCATCGGAGGCGGGCGCATCCGCGTCGGAGGTGAGGGAGATGGAGACCGCCACCGGGTCGGCTTCGAGGAGGTCGCCGAGCACGTCGCGCAGCCGGTCGCGGGAGATCGCGCCCTCGCGGAGCACGCGCACGACCGGCTCCTGCCCCTCGGGAAGATCGGTGCCGCGGACCAGTGTCGTGGCATCGACGATCGTGGACGCGACGCCCTCGGCCACCTCTCCCCCGTCGAGGTAGACGGCCACGGCGTCGCCGAGCATGTCCTGTGCCTCAGCGGCGTTGCGAGCCGCGGGCCGACCGGTGAGGTTGGCGCTGGAGACGGCCAGCGGGCCGGTCTCCATCAGCAGTTCTTGGGCGATGCGGTGATCGGGCATGCGCACGGCGACCGTGCCGCGCGTCTCCCCGAGGTCCCACACCAGACTCTCCTGCGCGGGAAGCACGATGGTGAGCCCTCCCGGCCAGAATGCCTCGATCAGATCGTTGACCGCGTCGGGGACCTCGCTGACCAGTGCGGTCATCGCGGCGACGCTGCCGACCAGCACGGGCGGTGGCTGATCGCGACCGCGTCCCTTTCCATCCAGCAGCCGCTGCACGGCGGCGGGGCTGAACGCGTCGGCGCCGACGCCGTACACGGTGTCGGTGGGAAGGACGATCAGCTCGCCCCGGGCGATGGCCTGGCGGGCGTGACGCATGCCGCTGAGCAGCTGCGTTTCATCAGAGCAGTCGAAGACAGGAGACATGGCAGCCCCAGTCTACGGCGCAGGTTCCGCGCTTCCCGTGAAACTTCCGTCTGCCGGCGAGAAACGTCGCGTGGCATGGATTCGCGTCCACGGCCGGAAGTCCCACCCGATCAGGGGCGAACGGCGGTGGTCACACGATCGCGGTGGGTGAGGTCGGGGTGGGTCGCCGCCGCCACCCACCCGTCGGCGATGAGGATGTCGCGAACGCCCTGGCCCTGCCACTCGCCGTGCTCGAGCACGATCATGCCGCCGGAGTGGGCGAGGCGCAGTCCCACCTGGGAGATCGTGCGGATGTCATCGAGGCCGTCTTCGCCGCTGTACAACGCTTCCCGCGGATCGTGCAGGCGCACCTCGGGGTCGCGGGGAATCGCACCGGCCGGGACGTAGGGCGGATTGGAGGCCACCACCGATACCGTGCCGTTCAGGTCATCGAGCGCGTCCGCGAAACTACCGTGTCGAAGGTCGAGGTTGCCGTCGGTGAGACGGGCGACGTTGCGCGCGGCCCACCGGTGTGCGTCGGCGCTGCGCTCCACCGCTACCACGCGCGCATGGGGCACTTCGGTGGCCATGGCAATCGCGATCGCACCGGAACCGGTCCCGAGATCGACGGCGAGCGGGTGCGGCGAGGGCGAGGCGAACAGCGCGTCGATGGCGAACTCGGCGAGGATCTCCGTCTCGGGACGCGGGACGAACACACCCGGTCCGACGGCGAGTTCGAGATGGCGAAACGGCGCAAGCCCCGTGATGTGCTGCAACGGCACGCGCTCGGCCCGCCGCGCGAGTACGTCATCGAGGGCGGCGGCCTCCTGCGGGGTCAGTTCCCTCCCGGTGACGGCGGCGGCCTGAAGTGCGCCGCGGGACAGATCGAGGACATGCGCCGCGAGAAGCTCCGCATCCACGGCTGCATCGACGATGCCGGCCTCCGAGAGCGTGGTCGTCCCCGCCTCCAGGGCGGCGCGCAGGGTGAGCGGCGAATCCGTCGTCATCGGTCCTCTTCCTCGGGAGCGTCCGGGCGACGCTCCCCCAGCCTATTGCGATGATCTCCTCGTCAAGCGGCGTCACATTACGGATGTCGGTCACCCGGGCGTCGTATCGTGCCAGGACGGCAACGCTGCTCGCACAACCCGAAAGGCCCCGCACATGGCTGGTATTCACGAAGACATCACCTCCACGTTCGGCGACACCCCGCTGGTGCGCCTGAATCGCCTCACCGAAGGCACCGGCGCCGAAGTCGTGGCCAAGCTCGAGTACTTCAACCCGGGCTCGTCGGTGAAGGACCGCCTCGCCGTCGCGCTGGTCGACGCCGCGGAGGAGTCGGGCACGCTGCCCACCGGAGGCACGATCGTCGAGGCCACCAGCGGTAACACCGGTATCGGCCTCGCCCTGGTGGGAGCCGCGCGCGGCTACAAGGTGATCCTCACGATGCCCGCATCGATGTCCATCGAGCGCCGCGTGCTGCTGAAGGCGTTCGGCGCTGAGCTCGTCCTCACCGACCCCGCTGGCGGGATGAAGGGGGCTGTCGCCGAGGCGGAGCGCATCGTCGCCGAGACCCCCGGCGCGATCCTGGCGAGCCAGTTCGCGAACGAGGCGAACCCCGCCATCCATCGCCGCACCACCGCGGAGGAGATCCTGCGCGACACCGACGGCGCGGTCGACTACTTCGTGGCCGGGATCGGCACCGGCGGCACCATCACCGGTGTCGGCGAGGTGCTGAAGGAGAAGGTCCCCGGCATCACGATCGTCGCCGTGGAGCCGAAGGACTCGCCGCTGCTGACGCAGGGAGCCCCGGGGCCTCACAAGATCCAGGGCATCGGCCCGAACTTCATCCCGCCGATCCTGAACCAGGATGTCATCGACGAGGTGTTCGACGTCACCTTCGAGGACTCCATCGCCTCCGCCCGCGCCCTCGCCTCGAACGAGGGAATCCTCGCAGGCATCTCCGCCGGCGCGGCGGTGTGGGCGGCGCTGGAGATCGCCAAGCGGCCGGAAGCCGCGGGCAAGCGCATCGTGGTCGTGATCCCCGACACCGGCGAGCGTTACATCACGACGGCGCTCTTCGAGGACCTTCGCGAGGGCTGAGTCCCGCAGGCGTCGAACGGGCCGGGTCGGATCGATCCGGCCCGTTCGACGTTCCCGGACCTGCCGTCATACTCGGCCGATGTCGTCTCGGAGACGGCAGGATGGGATCATGACCGCTCTGTCCCGTCTGCGCGAGGATCTGGCCGCCGCGCGCCTGCGGGATCCGGCCGCGCGCACCTCCGTCGAGATCGCCCTGCTGTACCCCGGGCTGCATGCGCTGTGGGCGCACCGCGTCAATCACTGGCTGTGGCGCCGGAACCTGCGCTTCATCGCGCGGGCCGGATCGCAGTTCGCTCGGTTCCTCACCGGTATCGAGATCCATCCGGGCGCCACCATCGGGCGACGATTCTTCATCGATCATGGTGCCGGAGTCGTGATCGGCGAGACCGCGATCGTGGGCGATGACGTCATGATGTACCACGGCGTCACACTCGGCGGACGCACGCACGCCGCGGGCAAGCGGCACCCCACCATCGAGAACGGCGTCGCCATCGGAGCCGGCGCCAAGGTGCTCGGCGACATCACCATCGGGGCCCGCTCCGCCATCGGCGCGAATGCCGTGGTCACCCGCGATGCTCCCGCCGACTCCGTGCTCATCGGGATTCCGGCGAAGGCGCGACCCCGCGTCCCCGGCGACGACACCCGAGCGGTGCTCACCGCCCCCGAGTACATGATCTGAGCGCGAGCTCGCGGCGGATCGCACAGCGCCTAGGCTCGAACCGTGACCCGGATCCATGACCTCACCGTCGTCGAACTCACCGCCCAGATCTCCCGCGGTGAGCTGAGTCCGACCGAGGTCGTCACGCACTACCTGGAGCGGATCGATCGACTCGGCGCAGAAGTCGGGGCCTTCGTGGAGGTCACAGCGGACGCGGCGCTGCGGCGGGCTGCCGGTGATCTGCCCCCGGGCCCCCTGCAAGGCGTCCCGTTCGGCGACAAGGATCTCGTCGCCCGCGCCGGTGTGCCCACGCGCTACGGCTCGCGCGCCTTCGCCGATCACGTTCCCGCAGCGTCCGATCCTCTCGCCGATGCGCTGGACGCCACCGGCGCGATCAGCCTGGGCAAGACCACCACCCCGGAGTTCGGGCTCACCGGATTCACCGAGCCGCGCGTGGGGCCGGCAGCCCGCAATCCGTGGGACCCTTCCACCGGGGCAGGCGGCTCCAGCGGTGGCGCCGCCGTCGCCGTCTCGGCGGGTCTGCTCCCCTGGGCGCCCGCCTCCGACGGCGGCGGGTCGATCCGCATTCCCTCGGCCACGTGCGCCGTGGTCGGCCTCAAGCCCTCCCGGGGACGGCTGCCGATCGGCGCCGGTCTCGACTCCTACGACGGCCTGGCGGTGAACGGCCCGATCACCCGCACGGTCACCGACGCCGCTCTGCTCCTGGATGTGCTCACCACAATGGCACCGTCGCACCGATCGGTCACGGCTCCGGGCACGGGTCCGTTCGCCCATGCTCCGCGGGCGGAGATCAGCAGGATGCGCGTGGGCATGACGCTGACGACGCCATGGGACGAAGCCATGCACATCACGCTCGATCCCTCCGCACGAGCGGCCTACGAGCACGCCGCAACAGTCCTTGCCCATGCCGGTGCCGAGGTGGAGGGCGCCGATTGGCGGCCGACCGGCTACCCGGAGCTGTTCGGTACGCTCTGGCGGGCCAGCGCCGCCACGCTCCCCCTCGACGACGACGCGCTCGGACAGGTGGAGCCCATCACGGCATGGCTCGCGCGCGAGGGCCGCCGGCTCGATGCTCGCCGGCTCGTGTCGGCATACGCTGCCGCGCGCCTGTTCGAACGTCGCACGATCGAGGCGTTCGCGCACTACGACGCCGTCCTCACTCCCGCGCTCGCCCTCGATCCACGACCTGTCGGCTGGTATCGGACGCAGGACGCGGAACGCACCTTCGATCAGCAGGTGGAGTACGCCCCGCACACCAGCTGGGTGAATGTGGCGGGCCTTCCGGCGATCACGGTTCCCGTGCTCCCCGGGCCGGACGGGCGCCCCTGGAGCGTCCAGCTGGTAGGACGGCCGGGCGGTGAGCGGGCGATTCTCGCCCTCGCGGCACGACTGGAGGCCGAACGCGGAGCGCTCCCCCGGCCACCTCGTTTCGAATGACTAAGCAACCTTGGTTGACAATCCTCCGGAAGCAACCTAGGTTGACACTATGACCCAGACCACGATGGTGGACGTCGCCACCGACACCTCCGATCCACGCGCCGGGCTCCGGGCCGTCGTCTCCCTGCGCGAGCTGACCGAATCGCTCGAGCTGCGACAGGTCGAGGCGGCCCTGCGCGCGGGGATGAGCTGGACGGAGATCGCCGCATCACTCGGTGTGACACGGCAGGCCGTCCACAAGAAGTACAGCCGCCGCGTGGACCCGACGATCGTCCTGCCGCGGAGGTCGTCATGAGCCGCATCGCCGCCACCCTCGGCACCTCGCAGACACTCTCGATGAGCGGCTTCGCCGAGGCGGCACGACATCATCGATCGGTCGCGGACCTGGACGATCTGCTGGTCGCCCTCACCATGGATGGCGGGCTCGGCGGACAGGCGCTGCGGGCGGGCGGGCTGGAGCGCAACGGTGTGCGCGCGGCGATCGCGGCCACCCACGCCCAACGGCTGTCAGCCCTGGGGGTGATCGCGGATTCGCCCGCGCCCGACGACTCCCCGTCCCGGCGCACGGCCCGGTGCACGTGGAGTCCGCGCGTGCTGCAGATGTTCCAGTCCGTCCCCGCAAGCCACGACTTCTCGGCCACCATCCTGCGCGCGGTGCTGGATGAGCCGAGTGGCCATGTCACCGAGGTCCTCGCCCGCACCGCCCTGGACCGTGCCGAACTCGAGCGGGTCCTCGACGCCGCAGCCGCCGCTCCCCCACCGTCGCGGCCGTCCGGCACCGGTGTGCTGACCGGCAGCGCGGGCACCCACGTCGCGGCTGCGATCGGCGCCGTATGGTCGTTGGTCTCCGACCCGAACCGTCTGCATGAATGGGCTCCCGCCGTGGGGGAACCGGCACGGAACGACGAGGACGGCACCTGGTTGACGACGGCCCCCGACACCGCCCCCGACGGTCGCCCGCTGCGCGTGCGCGATGGCGTCCGCCGGCAGCGTTGGAGACTCCTCGACGCCGACGAGCCGACGCGGGTGGTGTGGGCGGTGACCTACCCCGACCTTCCCCGCGCCAACCGCCAGCACCTGCTTCTCGACCTGGCGCCGTCGGCCGGAGAGACGCGCCTTCATGTCACCGTCGAGTGGCACCGCACCGTTGCAAGGCGTCCCATCGTGGGCAGGCTGCTCCGCCCGGTCACCCGGTGGGCGACGAGCCAGGGCGCGCGAAGCACGGCGCACGCGATCACCGAGGCTTTCCGCTGACGCGCCCGCGGGACCAGACCACGTCGCGGTCGCCTGGACGCCTCTCTCCGAGGACCGGCCACGACTGTCACGCTGGACTGGTCCCCGCCGATCCGGCAGGTCTTAGCGTTGCCACATGACCACCTACGAGTTCTCCGCCGACCCCGCTCGCATCGACATCGACCGCACGCATCGGTGGATCGCGGAGGAATCGTACTGGGGTCAGGGCCGAGCGCGCGAGCGTCATGCGGCGGCGATCGCGAACTCCCGTGCCTACGGGGTGTATGACAGCGAGTCCGGCGATCAGGTGGGGTACGCCCGCATCATCACGGACGGGATCACCTTCGCGTGGCTGTGCGACGTGTTCGTGGACGCCGGCCGGCGCGGCGAGGGCATCGGGAAGCTCCTCATGTCGGGGATCACGGCCGAGCTGGAGCCGCTGAATCTGCGGCGCGTCATGCTCACCACCGCAGATGCCCACGGGCTCTACGCATCGTACGGCTTCGAGCCTCTCGCGGATCCCTCCGCGTTCATGGCTCTCACTTGATCCGACGTCAGGACTGGTCCCCGAGAGCGGAAAGCCGCTCCTGCTCGTCGGTCTCGATGCACGAGGCGATCACCGGCTCCAGGGCCCCGTCGAGCACGGCGTCGAGGTTGTAGGCCTTGTACCCCGTGCGGTGATCCGCGATGCGGTTCTCCGGGAAGTTGTACGTGCGGATCCGCTCGGAGCGATCCATACCGCGGATCTGGGACTTGCGCGCATCCGATGCGGCAGCGGCCAGCTCCTCCTGCTGCTTGGCGAGAAGGCGGGCGCGCAGCACGCGCATGCCGGCCTCGCGGTTCTGCAGCTGGCTCTTCTCGTTCTGCATCGAGACGACGATGCCCGACGGGACGTGCGTGATGCGAACGGCCGAGTCGGTGGTGTTGACGGACTGTCCGCCGGGGCCCGAGGAGCGGTAGACGTCGATCTTCAGATCGTTCGGGTCGATGTGCAGTTCCTCGGGCTCGTCGACCTCGGGGAACACCAGCACGCCGGTCGTGGAGGTGTGAATACGCCCCTGCGACTCCGTGGCGGGCACTCGCTGCACGCGGTGCACACCGCCCTCGTACTTGAGGTGTGCCCACACTCCCTGCGACGGGTCCGAGGAGGAGCCCTTGATGGCCACCTGCACGTCCTTGTATCCGCCCAGGTCGCTTTCGTTGCGCTCCAGCAGCTCGACCTTCCATCCCTGATGGGCGGCGTACTGCGAGTACATGCGCAGCAGGTCGGCGGCGAACAGCGCGCTCTCCGCGCCGCCCTCCCCGGCCTTGATCTCCATGATCACGTCGCGAGCGTCATCGGGATCGCGCGGGATCAGGAGGCGACGCAGCTTCTCCTGGGCGAGGGCCAGATGCTCCTCGAGGGCCGGCACCTCAGCGGCGAAAGCGTCGTCCTCTTTGGCGAGGTCCCGGGCGGCGGCGAGGTCATCCCCCGCCGCCACCCAGTCCTCATGAGCCTTGACGATCCTGCTGAGTTCGGCGTAGCGCCGGTTCACCCGCTTGGCGCGAGCTGCGTCGGCATGGACCTCCGGATCGGCGAGCTCGCGCTCGACCTCGCGGTGCTCGTCGATCAGAGCCTGGACGGACTCGAACATCAGCGTCTGATCGCGGCTCAGCGGATGTTGTTCTCGTGTGCGTGCGAGGAACCGCCGACCGGGGCCGGGATGGACTTCTGCATCTGCACGAGGAACTCCACGTTGGAGGACGTCTCCTTGAGCTTGCCCAGGATGACCTCCACCGCCTGCTGCGGGTCCAGGCCCGCGAGGGCACGACGCAGCTTCCAGGTGATCTTGACCTCGTCGGGGCTCAGCAGCATCTCCTCGCGGCGCGTGGACGACGCGTTGACGTCGACCGCCGGGAAGATGCGCTTGTCCGCCAGCTGACGGCTGAGACGCAGTTCCGAGTTGCCGGTGCCCTTGAACTCCTCGAAGATGACCTCGTCCATCTTGGATCCGGTCTCCACGAGCGCCGTGGCGAGGATCGTGAGCGATCCGCCGTTCTCGATGTTGCGCGCAGCACCGAAGAAACGCTTCGGCGGGTAGAGCGCCGAGGCGTCCACGCCACCGGTCAGCACGCGACCGGAGGTGGGGGCCGAGATGTTGTAGGCGCGGCCGAGACGGGTGATGGAGTCGAGCAGGACGACCACATCGCGTCCGAGCTCCACGAGACGCTTGGCGCGCTCGATGGCCAGCTCCGCCACCGTGGTGTGATCCTCGGCGGGACGGTCGAAGGTCGAGGCGATGACCTCACCCTTCACCCGGCGCTGCATGTCGGTGACCTCTTCCGGACGCTCGTCGACGAGAACGACCATGAGGTGCACCTCGGGGTTGTTCTGCGCGATGGCATCGGCGATCTGCTGGAGCACGATGGTCTTGCCGGCCTTGGGGGGCGCGACGATGAGGCCGCGCTGGCCCTTGCCGATGGGCGCCACCAGATCGATGATGCGCTGGGTCAGCTTCTCCGGCGCGGTCTCGAGACGGAGGCGGTCCTGCGGGTACAGCGGCGTCAGCTTGCCGAACTCCACGCGTGCGGCGGCATCATCGACCGACAGGCCGTTGATCGAGTCCACCTTCACCAGGGCGTTGTACTTCTGGCGACCGCTCTGCTCGCCCTCGCGGGGCTGCTTGATCGCGCCGACGACGGCGTCACCCTTGCGCAGGTTGTACTTCTTCACCTGGCCGAGCGAGACGTACACGTCGCTCGGGCCGGCGAGGTAGCCGGTGGTGCGAACGAACGCGTAGTTGTCGAGAACGTCCAGGATGCCGGCGATCGGGATCAGGACGTCGTCCTCGCCGATCTCGGGCTCGAACTCGTCCTGCGGCTGCACGGTGCCGCGGCGGTTGGTGCGCTTGCGTCCGCGCGAACCGCCCTCGTCGTCCCCGTGGTTCTGGTTCTGGTTCTGGTTGTTGCGGCCGTTGGCGTTCTGCTGGCGCTCACCGTTGTTCTGGCGCTCACCGTTGTTCTGGCCACCGTTGTTCTGCTGACCGTTGCCGTTCTGCGAACCATCTCCGCCGTTGCGGTTGCGGTTGCGGTTACGGTTACGGGTGCGACGGCCGCCCTCGGCCTGCTCGCCTCCCTCGGCCTGCTCAGCGTTGTCCTGCGTCTGTGCGGCATCAGCGGCGGGTGACGCGGCGGCCTTGTCCGAGGACTCCGAGCGCGAGGACTCGGTGGCGGCCCCGGCATCGGCAGCGGGTGCGGCACTCTCCGCTTCCGCTGCGGCCTTCGCGGCAGCGGCCTTCGTGGTGCGGGTGCGCTTCGGCTTGGCGGGCGCCTCGGTCTGCGCCTCAGCGTCGGCGACCGGGGCGGCATCGGCGGCAGCCTCAGCGGGGGCCTCGGCGTCGGCCTTCGGCTTGCGAGCACGCGACGGACGCTTCTTCGGCGCTTCCTCCGTGCTCGCGACCTCGGCGCTCGGCGCTTCAGGCGTGGCTGCCTCGGCTGCGGGCGCCTCGGCCGCGTCGGCACCGGCGGTCCGGCGCGGAGCGCGCTTGCGCGGTGCCTTGGCCGGTGCCTCCTCCGTTGCCGGGGCCGCGTCCGCGGCGGGCGCAGCGTCGGCGGAAGCGTCGGCTGCTGCCTTGGCCGCCGACGCTGTCGTCGCACGTCGCGGTGCGCGCTTGCGGGCGGGTGCTGCCTCGGCGGCGGGTGCCGTCTCGGCGGCAGGGGTGTTCTCGATGTCGGAGTTCGACTCCACGAGGGCTCCTCTGAATATGGGAAGTGTCAGACATCTCTGCATTCGTCACTCGGACGAGCACGACCATCGGGAGAGGAGTTGCGTTCTCCCGATGGGATGATGCAGAGGTTTTCGCAGAATTGCGATCGGAGGTCAGATCACGCTCCGGGCGTGGAATCCCCCGATATGTTCCTCACTGTAGCACCTTTGAAATCGACGGCGAGCATGCGCGCATCCCATGTCGCACCCGGCACGCCGGCGGCGAGATCGACGGCAGCGGCACGCGCGCCCGGCCCGTCGGCCAGCACGAGCACCGAGGGGCCTGCTCCCGACACGACCGCGGGGAATCCTTCGGCGCGCAAGGCCCTCACCAGTTCGATGGTGGCCGGCATCGCCTGTGCCCGGTAGTCCTGGTGCAGCTTGTCCTCGGTTGCGGACAACAGCAGCTCCGGGCTCTGGATGAGCGCGGCGATCAGGAGCGCCGAACGCGACACGTTGAACACGGCGTCCTCACGCGGCACCTGCGTGGGCTGCAGGCTCCGGGCGAGGGACGTCGACATCGTGAAGTCGGGAACGAACACCACCGGGGAGACACCGCGATGCACCAGCAGCTTCTTGTGGGCGGGGCCCTCGGGAGTCATCCAGGCGATGGTGAGACCGCCGAACAGCGCCGGTGCCACATTGTCCGGGTGTCCCTCGATCTGCGTCGCGATGCGCAGCAGGTCCGCATCGCTGAGCTCGATGCGACCCTCCAGCAGCCCCTTGGCGGCGAGGATACCCGCCACGACCGCAGCGCCCGATGATCCCATCCCCCGGCCGTGAGGGATCACGTTGTGCGCGACGAGGCGGAGACCGGGGTGCGGGACCGCGTACTCGTCGAACACGTGCCGGATGGTGCGGACCACCAGGTGGGACTCATCGCGCGGGATGTCCTCGGCGCCGGACCCGGTGACCTCGATCTCGAGTTCACCGGCGGGCAGCTCTGTCACCGTCAGGTCGTCATACACGCTCAGCGCGAGGCCGAGCGTGTCGAACCCCGGGCCCAGATTGGCACTCGTCGCGGGGACGCGCACCGCCACCGTGCGAGCGTTCATGCGAGGCGCGGCCTGACGGGACAGGGGTTGACGACATTGCGGACTCGTCCGCTCGTGGAACGTGCCACGTCACTCTCCTTCAACGCGCAGCACGCTGCTCACGGCGCGGACGACGTCGCTGGCCGACAGCCGCTGAACAGTGCTGCTCAGGTCTTCTTCGCGTGCGGTGTGCGTGCCGATCACGATGCGGGCCGTGCCAGCGCCGTCGACGACGGTCTGTTCGACCGTCGCAACGGACACGCCGCCGTCGCTGAGGATGCTTGCGACGGTCGCGAGCACACCGGGTTGATCCGTCACTTCCAGGGTGATCTGGTAGCGGGTGGTCACAGCGCCGATCGGGAGGATCGGCAGGTTGGCGCGCGTGGATTCTCCCACGCCGACGCCGCCGGCGATGTGGCGGCGGGCGGCGGAGACCACGTCTCCGAGCACGGCAGAGGCCGTCTGCACGCCACCCGCGCCTGCACCGTAGAACATGAGGGGGCCTGCGGCCTCGGCCTCGACGAAGACGGCGTTGTTGGCGCCGTGAACGCTGGCCAGCGGGTGCTCACGCGGCACCAGCGCCGGATAGACCCGCACGGAGATGCTCTCCTGGCCGTCGGTGTCCATGCGCTCGGCGACGGCCAGCAGCTTGATCACGAATCCGGCGTGACGTGCGGCCTCGATCATCGACGCGGTGACGGTGGTGATCCCCTCCCGGTGCACCGACTCCAGGGGAACCGTGGTGTGGAAGGCGAGGCTCGCGAGGATCGCCGCCTTCTGGGCCGCATCGAATCCCTCAACGTCTCCCGTGGGGTCGGCCTCGGCGTAGCCCAGACGCTGGGCATCCGCGAGCACCGCATCGAAGTCGGCGCCCTCGGTGTCCATCCGGTCCAGGATGTAGTTGGTGGTGCCGTTGACGATACCCATGATCCGCTTGACGCGATCTCCGGCGAGGGAGTCACGCAGCGGACGGATGATCGGGATGGCCCCCGCGACGGCGGCCTCGTAGTAGACCGACGCCCCGACCTGCTCTGCGGACTCGAAGATCTCGGGACCACTCGTGGCCAAGAGCGCCTTGTTGCCGGTGACCACGTCGGCACCGGAGTTGATGGCCTCCAGAATGAGCTCACGCGCGGGCTCCAGCCCGCCCATGAGCTCGATCACGATGTCGGCGCCGTGGATGAGGGCTGCGGCATCCGTGGTGAACAGCTCACGCGGCAGTTCCGTGTCGCGGGGTGCGTTGACATCGCGCACCGCGATGCCGACGAGCTCCAGATCGGCGCCGGCACGGTCGGCCAGTTCTGCGCGGTGCTCCAGCAGGAGCCTGGCCACCTGTGAGCCGACGGAGCCGGCTCCGAGCAGGGCGATGCGGAGGCGTCGGTAGTCGATCATGCGTTCTCCTCCGAGCCGATGACCGGCTCATTCGCGCCGTCCACGCCCGCGTCGCGTGCGAGCAGGTCGGCGATGGTCTCCCCACGGACGATCACCCGCGCGGTGCCGCCGGAGACGGCGACGACGGGCGGGCGCGGAACGTGGTTGTAGTTGCTGGCGAGGGAGGCACAGTAGGCGCCCGTGACCGGAACGGCCAGAAGATCGCCATCGGCGACGTCCCCGGGAAGGTACTCGTGGTCCACCACGATGTCACCGGATTCGCAGTGCATGCCCACGACCCTGCTGAGGGCCGGCGCCGCTGCGCTGATGCGGTCCGCCAGGCGCGCCGAGTACTGAGCCCCGTACAGTGCAGGACGGGCGTTGTCGCTCATCCCGCCGTCCACGGCCACGTACGTGCGCTGTCCTGTGCCGTGAGTGGTCTCCACCGTGACGTCCTTCACGGACCCCACCCGGTAAAGCGTCACTCCGGCGGTCCCGACGATCGCCCGGCCCGGTTCGAAGGCGAGTTCCGGCAGCGCGACGCCGCGCTCTGCGGCCACCTCGGCGACGGCCTCGATGATCGCATCCGCAAGCACCGGCAACGGCGTGGGGTCATCGGCGGAGGTATAGGCGATGCCGAATCCGCCGCCGAGGTTGAGGATCGGCAGCGGTTCACCGCCCCCGAGCCGGATGGAGAGGTCGATGACACGCGAGGCCGATTCGCGGAAGCCTGCGACACCGAAGATCTGCGAGCCGATGTGGCAGTGCACGCCGACGAGGTCGAGCGCGTCCGTCTGGTGGATCAGGGCGGCGGCGGCCTCGGCGTCGGCGGCGGAGAGGCCGAACTTCTGATCTTCGTGCGCCGTGGCCAGGAAGTCGTGCGTCTCGGCATGCACCCCGCTCTGAACGCGCAGCACCACGCGCACTCGGGTGCCCGCAGCACGCGCGACGGCATCGAGGCGGCGCAGCTCATCGATGTTGTCGACCACGATCGTGCCGAGCCCGGCCTCCAGCGCCTCAGCGAGGGCTGCGCTGCTCTTGTTGTTGCCGTGGTAGCCGATGTCGGCTGCAGCGACGCCCGCGCGCAGTGCCACCGCCAGCTCGCCGGGGCTGCAGACGTCCACCTTCAGCCCCTCCTCCGTCACCCAGCGGGCGATCTGGGTGGAGAGGAAGGCCTTGCCCGCGTAGTACACCCGCGCCGTGGTGCCGTGTCGCCGTGCGGCAGCGGCGAAGGCCTCCGCCGCACCGCGCGCACGCTCGCGGACTTCGTCCTCGTCGAGCACGAGCACCGGCGTGCCGTAGGTCTCCGCCAGGCGGGTGGCGGGAAGGCCGTTCAGCACCAGACGTCCGAGCTCATCGCGACCGGAGCGGGCCGGCCAGACGCCCCTCGCCAGCGCGTTGGCGTCGGCGGGCTCGTGAAGCCACCCGGGAGCAAGGCTGTCGGGCAGAGCGGAAGACATGAGGGGCCAATCTGGACGGGTGCGGTCGCCGCGCTGAAAGCGGGTCGGATCGTCCCAAAAGTCTAGGGCAACCGGCATGCCGGCCCTGTCCAGGTGACCTTCCGCGTCGCGGGCGGCATCCGCGAGCCGTCCGGCAGGATCGGGTTCGCTCGACCGCCTGTCCCTCCCGGGCGCGATTGCGCTCGGGCGTGACCCTACCTGGTCAGTCGCAGGTGCCCATCGCTTGCAGGGACGGATCCAGCGCGATGCGGCCGTCGAGGTCGGCGGTGGCCACGAGTATGTCGGGGCTCACCGCGACCGCGGTGAGGTGCACTCCGGCGGGGAGCTGACCGCGCAAGCACACGGGCCAGGGACCGGTGACGGCGTCGGCAAGGGCTCCGAACCTCTCACGCACTCCGTCGGCGGTGAGGGTGAGCCCGCCCACGTCCACGCTTTCGGCGGTGAGCTGCAGGTCGCCGTCCGCCACGGCGGGGGCGAGGGTGACGGAGAGCGGAACGCGCTGGCCGAACAATGACACCGCGCCGGTGCCGGTCACGACACCGTCTCCGAAGGACACCTCCTCCAGCGGCACGCCCGCTGCGGCCACCAGGCCGAGGATCTGATCAGCCGAGATGTCGGCACGGATCCGCGCCGACTCCATCGCGCCGTCGAACTGCACGCCTTCCGCCGTGCCCGAGACGTCCGCGGTGAGAGAACCGAGGGTGACGCCGTCCGACGACGCGGCGACGTGATCGAGGCGCTGTGCGATCACCTGGGGTAGCGCCCAGCCGTCCACCTCGACCTGAACCGGGTGATCAGCGGGGAGGGCCAGCGCGGTGCGGAGCTTGTCGGCGACGATCCCGGGCACGATGGCCCGAGCGATCAGCTCGGCCGCCACCACGATGGCGACGATGATCACCACCACCGCAGCGAGCGCCCAGGGCCAGCGCCGCCGCTTCGGGCGTGCGCCGGTCAGGGTCGCGTCTGCGGTCATGTCACATCCGCTCGGGGGCGCTGACGCCGAGCAGCTGGAGCCCGTTTCGCAGGACCTGTCCGGTGGCGTCGTTCAGCCAGCGGCGGCTGTGGTGCACCGGCTCGACGGGTGCATCGCCGAGCGGAACGATGCGGCAGTTGTCGTACCAGCGGTGGTAGAGGCCCGCGACCTCTTCCAGATAGCGGGCGATGCGGTGGGGCTCGCGCACGTCGGCGGCGAACGCAACCAGTCGCGGGAACTCCTGGAGGGCGCCCAGCAGCGCCGACTCCGTCTCGTGCGTCAGTGTCTCGGGCGCAAACACCGAGCGGTCGACCCCCGCGGCTTCGGCGTTGCGGGCCGCGTTGAACGTGCGAGCGTGGGCGTACTGAACGTAGAAGACCGGGTTGTCGTTCGTGCGCTTGCGCAGAACGTCCAGGTCGATGTCGAGGTTCGAGTCGGTGGAGCTGCGGGTCAGGGCATAGCGTGCCGCGTCGACGCCGACGATACCGACCAGATCCTCCATCGTGACGACCGTGCCCGCCCGCTTGGACATGCGAACCGGCTTCCCGTCCTGCACGAGGTTCACCATCTGCCCGATGAGCACCTGGAGGTTCACATACGGCTCGTCGCCGAAGGCGGCGACGACAGCCATCAGACGCTTGACGTAGCCGTGGTGGTCTGCGCCGAGCATCATCACTTCGCGGTTGAAGCCCCGCTCGCGCTTGTCGAGGTAGTAGGCGATATCACCCGAGATGTACGCCGCCTCGCCGTCCGATTTGATGACGACGCGATCCTTGTCGTCGCCGAAGTCGGTCGTGCGCAGCCACAGCGCGCCGTCCTTCTCGTACATGTGGCCGAGCTCCCGCAGGCGTGCCACCGCGCGCTCGACGGCGCCCGACTCGTGCAGCGAGTTCTCGTGGAAGTAGACGTCGAAGTCGACGCCGAAGTCGTGCAGGCTCTGCTTGATCTCGGCGAACATCAGCTCCACGCCGATGCTGCGGAACACCTCCTGCTGCTCGTCGCGGGACAGGGCGGCGAGGTCACCGTCGTAGAGCGGCGCGACACGTGCGGCGATCTCGCCGATGTACGCACCGCCGTAGCCGTCTTCCGGAGTGGGCTCTCCCAGATGGGCGGCGAGGAGGCTACGGGCGAACCGGTCGATCTGCCCACCATGGTCGTTGAAGTAGTACTCACGGGTGACCGAGGCGCCCTGAGACTGCAGGATGCGCGCCAGCGAGTCGCCGACAGCGGCCCACCGTGTGCCACCGAGATGGATGGGCCCCGTGGGGTTCGCGGAGACGAACTCCAAGTTGATGTTCTCGTGCGAGCGGGTGTCGGCATGACCGTAGGCGTCGCCCGCCGTCACGATGGTCCGGGCGAGCTCGCCCGCGGCGCCGGCCTCCAGGCGGATGTTGATGAATCCGGGACCGGCGATCTCGACGGAATCGATGCCGTCGATCGTCGATGCGGCATCGGCGATCTGCTGAGCCAGCTCCCGCGGGTTGGTGCCCACCTTCTTCGCGAGCTTCATCGCGATGTTGGTGGCCCAGTCGCCATGGTCGCGGTTCTTCGGGCGCTCCAGCGTGATGTCGGCCGCACTCACCCCGAGGTCCTCGCCGGGGCGTCGCTCCGCGAGGATGGGGGCGACGACGTCGAACAGGGCGGAGGCGAGCGAATCGGGATTCATGATCCCTCCATTCTATGCGGCCCCTCCCCCGCCCTCGTGCGGGCGGGGGCGCGGGCTACGCCCCGACCGGCAGGTACCAGTCCGCCTCACGAGCGGCGAGCAGGGCGGCATGATCCGCCTCATTGCGATCCGCGTATGAGAGCGCGAACCGGGCGAGGGAGCGATCGGCCGCACCGAGCGCGCGTCCGCTTCCGAGATAGCCCGAGATCGTGGCCGCGACCCCGGACTGTGCGTGCGCACGCGCGAGCGCGACGGCGCAGAGCCCGGCATAGGCGGCTATCTGCTCGCCGCCCTGCAGGCGCATCGGATCCACGCCACCCTTCTTGTCGCGGAACTGCCTGACGTAGAACGATCGGCCGTTGCCGGCGCCCAGGGATCCGAGAAAGGGATCGCCGGAGGCCTGCATGATGCGCTGGCCGCGCACCACGCGGTTCCCCGGCTCGGGGCCGGCGACGGATCCCGCATAGGTCTCCAGCACGGACGCGGAGGCTTCCTTGATCTGCAGGAACAGGGCTTCGTCGTCGGCGTTCGTCGTCAGGACCAGCAGGCACCGGGTACCCACGCTTCCGACGCCGACCACCTTCACCACGGCATCGGCCACACGGAACTGTGACAGCAGCGCTCCGGCATCGGCGTCGAGCGTGTCCGCGTACCCACGGAACAGATCATCGGCCGCGTCGCCCTCCCATCCCGGGATGCGAGTGGTCAGCGGCGGCTGGTCGACGATGTGCCGCACACCGTCCGCCCGGACGACG
Organism: Microbacterium sp.; assembly: GCA_031277945.1. Lineage (GTDB taxonomy): Bacteria > Actinomycetota > Actinomycetes > Actinomycetales > Microbacteriaceae > Microbacterium. The sequence continues at coordinate 362,800 of JAITLK010000003.1, forward strand.
GTGAGCTTGCCGAGCGCGCGCTCGGATGTGTTGCGCTCGGCCTTGCGCATGGTCTTGTTCACGGCGCTGGTCGCGTCGTCGTCGAGTCCGGCGCTGCTCAGCAGCTTCAGGATCCGCTTCGCCGAGATCCTGGTGAAGAAGCGCTCGGTGGCCTCCATGTCCGCGAAGCGCGACAGCGCGATCCGGTACGCGAGAGATGTGCGTGCGGCCGCCTCGGCCCCCTCGACATCACCGAGGCCGAGCTGTCGGGCGAGGATCGCGACGCTCGCGACCAGGCGCTTCAGATCGAACTCCCACGGACCGGGAGCCGTCTCGTCGAAGTCGTTGAGGTCGAAGATGAGGTCGCGGTCGCGAGCGGCGAACAGCCCGAAGTTCGACAGGTGTGCGTCACCGCACAGCTGCACCTCCACGCCGGTACGCGGGGTACGGGCGAGATCGGCGGCCATGACGGCTGCGGCACCGCGGTAGAACGCGAACGGCGACTCGCTCATCCGCTCTCGGCGCAGCGGAACCAGTTCCGCCAGCCGGTCAGCGTTCTGCGCCCGCAAGATCCCGATCGGGTCGCGAGCGGCGTCGTCCCCGATGTCCGCGAGCGCAGACCGCGGTGTCCCCCGGCGAAGGTCTCGGCCGTGCTCTCGCTGTCGTGCCCGGGAGTCCGGAACGTGCACCGCGGTATCCGCTGCTGTCATGGGCATACGGTAGCAACCGGGGTGCGGCGGGCAGGGAGGGGATGATCGCGCAGGACTCGCATATGCGCCGGTTCCCGGAATGCGCGGACCGCGACCGCTGTGCTCGTCCGCCGGTGCCTCGCGGTCAGGCCGGCGCGGCGAGGAACGCCTCCGGGTCCTCCAGGAAGTTCTCCGTCGGCACGAAGAAGTTGCATCCCGTATGCGCCGTCGAGAAGTCGAGGATCGCGTCGTGGGTCGCGGCGCCCTTCCCCGTGAACATGTTGCGCAGCATCTGCTCCGTGACCGCGACGTCCGCGCTGTAGCCGATGAAGTACGTTCCGAACTCGCCGGTGGAGAGAGTGCCGAACGGCATGTTGTCGCGGACGATCTTGCGCTGCACTCCGGACTCGTCCTCGATCGTGTTCATCACCAGATGCGAGTCGGGGGCCTTGTCCTCGTCGGCGAACTCGACGTCGGAGAGCTTCGTGCGACCGATGACGGCCTCCTGGTGCTCGGTGGTCAGCTTCGCCCAGTCGGCCAGCTGGTGCGTGTAGCGCTGCACGATCACGGTCGACGTCCCCGCCCACGGGCCCTCCGCGACGAGGGCCGCATCCTCCGCCTCGATCCCGTTCGGCGGGTTCTCGGTGCCGTCGACGAAGCCGAGGAAGTCGCGCTCGTCGAAGTACCGGAAGCCGTGCACCTCGTCGGTGACGCTCACCATCCCCGCCAGGCGCTCCAGGATCCGCCGGCCCAGCTCGAAGCAGAGGTCTGCCCGCCGAGCGCGGATATGGAACAGCAGATCGCCCGGTGTCGACGGCGCGTGCTGCGCGGTGCCATCGAGTGCGACGAACGGGTGCAGACCCGGCGGCCGGGGCGCCGAGTACAGGCGATCCCACGCGTCTGCTCCGATCCCGACCACGCACGTCAGCCCGTCCTCGGGCTCACGGAAGGCGACCCCGCGGATCACCCCTCCGATGTCGCTGAGCACATCGACCACATCCGCTTCACGGCCCGCGTCGATCGTGAGGACGAGGAAGAGGGCGTTCCGCGCCGGGATGTCGATGATCCGCTGGGGACGAAGTCGTGCCATGGCACCATCTTGCGTCACTCGCGCACCCGAGCGGCGTTCAGGCATCGGCGCGTCCTTCGCGGGGCTCCCGCACGGCGTCTCGCGGATCCGGGCAGGTCGAGGCATGACGGCGGAGCGGCACACGAAGCCGGGCACGGCACCGGCGACGACGAAGGCACCCGCGGATCGCGGGTGCCTTCGTCTCCTCTGTCCGTGTGATCAGGCCGGCTGCGGGCTGGTCATGCGGTAGAGCGCGTCCACGTCGCGCACCGCGCCCTTGTCGGCGGAGGTGGCCATCGCGGCGTAGGCACGCAGCGCCGCCGAGACGTGACGTTCGCGGCTCTTCGGGTGGTAGCCGCCGTTCTCCTCCAGCTTCTCGCGACGAGCGTCCAGTTCGGCGTCATCGACGAGAACACGGATGGCACGGTTGGGGATGTCGATGTGGATGAGGTCGCCGTCCTCGATCAGCGCGATCTCGCCGCCGGACGCCGCCTCGGGCGAGATGTGCCCGATCGACAGGCCCGAGGTTCCTCCCGAGAAGCGGCCATCGGTGATGAGCGCGCACTTCTTGCCGAGGCCGCGGCCCTTGAGGAACGAGGTCGGGTACAGCATCTCCTGCATGCCCGGGCCTCCCTTCGGACCCTCGTAGCGGATGACGACGACGTCGCCTTCCTTCACGGTCTTGTCCAGGATCTTCTGGACGGCCTCCTCCTGCGACTCGCAGACCACGGCGGGCCCCTCGAACACCCAGATCGACTCGTCGACGCCGGCGGTCTTGACGACCGAGCCGTGACGGGCGATGTTGCCGTGCAGCACCGCGAGTCCGCCGTCCTTCGAGTAGGCGTGCTCGACCGAGCGGATGCATCCCTCGGCGGCGTCCGTGTCGAGGGAGGTCCACTCGTTGGACTGGGAGAAGGCGGTCGAGGAGCGCTGTCCGCCCGGTGCAGCGTGCCACAGTGCCGTGGCCTCGTCGGTGGCCTTGCCGCCTCGGATGTCCCAGTCGTCCATCCACTGCTGCAGGGAGTCGGAGTGCACGGTCTTGACGTTCGTGTGCAGCAGACCGCCGCGGTGCAGTTCCGCCAGCAGTGCGGGGATGCCACCGGCACGGTGGACGTCCTCCATGTAGTACATCTTTCCGTAGGCCGGGTTGGGGGCCACCTTGGCGAGGCAGGGCACCTGGCGCGACCGCGCATCGATGTCGTGCAGGTCGTAGTCGACCCCGGCCTCACGGGCCGCGGCCAGCAGGTGCAGGATCGTGTTGGTCGATCCGCCCATGGCGACGTCGAGCGCCATGGCGTTGTCGAACGCCTCGTGCGTCGCGATGGAGCGCGGCAGCACCGACTCGTCGTCCTTCTCGTAGTAGCGCTTGGCGAGGTCCACGACCGTGGCGCCGGCCTTCTCGTAGAGCGTGCGACGAGCGGTGTGCGTGGCCAGCACCGAACCGTTGCCCGGCAGCGAGAGGCCGATGGCCTCCGTGAGGCAGTTCATCGAGTTGGCGGTGAACATCCCGGAGCACGAACCGCAGGTCGGGCAGGCGTTCTCCTCGATGAGGTTGATGTCGGCGTCGGAGATCGACTCGTCGACGGCGTCGGAGATCGCGTTGACCAGGTCGAGTGAGCGCACGGAGCCGTCGGTCAGGGTGACGCGTCCTGCCTCCATCGGCCCGCCGGACACGAACACGGTGGGGATGTTGAGGCGGAGCGCGGCCATCAGCATGCCGGGGGTGATCTTGTCGCAGTTGGAGATGCAGACCAGGGCGTCGGCGCAGTGCGCGTTCACCATGTACTCCACCGAATCGGCGATCAGGTCGCGCGACGGGAGCGAGTAGAGCATGCCGCCGTGGCCCATCGCGATGCCGTCGTCCACGGCGATCGTGTTGAACTCGCGTGCGACGGCGCCGGCGTCATGGATCGCCTGCGAGACGATGCGCCCGACGGGCTGGAGGTGGGTGTGGCCGGGGACGAACTCGGTGAAGGAGTTCGCCACGGCGATGATCGGCTTGCCGATGTCCGAATCGGCAACACCGGAAGCGCGCATCAGTGCGCGGGCACCGGCCATATTGCGGCCATGGGTCACGGTACGAGAGCGAAGCATCGGCATGGATCCAGTATGGATGCGCCCTCGGCCATTGTCGGCACCGGAGCCGAACGGCGTTGATACTAGTAGTGAGACTGCTAGGTTCGGACCCTTCGTGCCGACTCTTAACAGAGAGGATGCGCTCATGACCGCGATCGATGATTCACGGCGTGAACTCGGTGAGTTCCTGCGTCGTCGTCGCACGGGCGTGAACCGCGCGGAGTACGACCTCCCACCGGTCGGCCGCGCGCGAACGACCGGTCTGCGCCGGGAGGAGATCGCCTTCCTGTCAGGCGTCTCGGTGACCTGGTACACCTGGCTCGAGCAGGGCCGCGACATCAACCCGTCTCGGCAGGTGATCGATGCGATCGCGGTGAATCTCCGCCTGACCCACGCGGAGCACGACTATCTCCTCGGCCTTGCGGGCTTCACACCCTCGCCTCGACCCGAGCCGCTCGCTCCGGCTCCGGTGCCCGCGCACGTGCAGCACCTCCTCGACGCCCTCGACCCGGCACCCGCCTTCGCCGTCACGCCGCACTGGGACATCGCGGCGTGGAATCCCGCCTATGCGCATCTCTTCCCCGGCGTGGCGACCGCCCCCGCCGAGGAGCGGAACCTGCTGGTCTTCGTGTTCACCGATCCGTATGTGCGCGCGATGCTGCCCGACTGGGACGTCACGTCGCGACAGTTCCTCGCGGAGTACCGGGCCGAGGCCGGGGGGCGGATCGGCGGGCCCGATCACGTACGCCTCGTGGGATTCCTGCGAGAAGCGAGCCCGGACTTCGCGGCGGCCTGGGACGAGCACGAGATCGACCGTTTCACTTCCCGACGTCGCGCTTTCGTGCACCCGGTCGATGGTGAGCGGGTGTTCGAGCAGGTGAAGATCACCCCGCAGGATGCCCCGGATCTCACGATCGTGGCTTACCTGCCCGACACTGATTAACACCTCGGACCAGGTGCAGTGCCTCCGTCACGATCCACGCTCCGGCCCTGGCTTCACGAGTCACCGAGCGGAGCGCTGAGCACGGTCATGCCGGCCCTCCGTCACAGCAGGTTCAGGCCTGCCGTCACCTGCCACGCCCCCGGCGCTCCCCGGAAGCGTACCGAGTGCGCGTTGTCCGGCTTGATGGTGGCAACGCCCACCACGGCGTCCGTGAAGGCTCGGATGAATGTACCGTGGGTCGCGAGTATGAGGTTCTCGCCCGCGTAGCGCTGGGCGACGGCGTCGACTGCGAGAACCGCCCGGATGGTGAGGTCCGCATATGACTCCTCGCCGGGCCAATCCTGCCCCCACCGCGAGGTCGCCTCTTCGCGGGTGATCCCTTCCGCGCCACCGTAGTCCCGCTCGACCAGCGCCGCATCGAGCTCGACATCGCGGATACCGCACTCCCCCGCGATGATCCGCGCGGTCTCCACTGCCCGCACGAGCGGCGAGGTCACGATGCGGTCCCAGTGCGCGTCCGACAGCAGGTGCGCCGCCTCCCGAGCCTGTGCGCGGCCCGTGTCGTTCAGTGGAATGTCGCTGGAGCCCTGCAGCAGATCGTGCAGGTTCCAATCGGTCTGCCCATGGCGCACGAGCGCGAGGCGGGTGGTGTTCGGTTCCATCAGGACCATTCTCCCCCGCGTCCGGCCCAGCCGCTCGATCATTCCTCCGCGGTGCCGGAATTCCGATCGCGCCTGGCGGTCATCTCCCGGCGCAGCTGCACGAATCCCGCGATCATCACAGCGAACCCCAGCGCAATGACCCCGATGCGCGCCCACAGTTCGATATCTCGGAAGAGCAGGTTGGGCACCGCGAAGATGAACACGGCTCCCACGAAGTACCAGACCGAAGTCTCCTGACGTCCCTTTCCCGCTGTGCTCATCACCGTTCTCCCCTCATCGACCGTGCCTCGACCCTACGAGGTCGCTGGCTCGGGCGCCTCCCCCGTGAGGGGGATGTCGTGCTGCGCGGAGACCGCGACGCAGTTCAAGACACGTACGCGCCGAGAAGCGTCAGACCGGCGACGCCCAGCAGATAGGCCGCGGTAGCCACAGCGCCCCCGGCGATCACACGGTTCGCCGGTCTGCCCCTCGATGCCGCACAGACGACTGCCACGGCGGCGGTGAGTATCCAGATGGCCGGGACGACGAAGACCAGGGAGTTCTGGCCGATCCCGATGGCGGCGAAGTTGCACTCCCGGCCGCTCTCCCCGCATCCCGCGGCTGCAAGTCGCATGAGGAACACGAGGACGCCTCCCACCACCGACAGGATGAGGTGAAGAGCGATACCCGGCAGCGCCTGCACGACCAGCGCGCTCCGTGTGCGCGCCGACGCCCGAGAATCCATGTGTCCCCTTCGCCGTGAAACGACGAACCCCGGAACTCTCATCAGAGTCCCGGGGTCTTGTCGTTGTGCCCCTGACAGGAGTCGAACCTGCGACCTACGGTACCGGAAACCGGCGCTCTATCCACTGAGCTACAGAGGCGTACCGCACGAGCCTATCATCGTGGCGCGATGGCTCCCGACGCGCGTGACGCCCGGGCGCGGCGCGACTCAGGCGCGGGGTCGGCGACGGTAGGCGAGGTCGCGGATGTCGCGTCCCGCCCGTTGGCCCTTGCGCTCGAAAGCCGTGAGCACACGGCCGTCGAAGCGCTCGGCCCACTCCCCGTCGAATGCGCGCTCGAACTGGTCCGATGCGTCGAGGACGTCACGCATCTGGAGCGCGTACTCCTCCCAGTCCGTCGCCATGCGCAGCACGCCGCCGTCGCGGAGCGCCGCGGCGATCACCGGGGTGAACTCGGGCTGGATGAGGCGCCGCTTGTTGTGGCGGACCTTGTGCCAGGGGTCGGGGAAGAACACCCACACCTCTGCGACGCTCGCCGGCGGCAGAAGCTTGGCGAGCACCTCGGGTGCATTGGCCTCCGCGAGGCGGAGGTTGGTCACGCCTGCTTTGTCGGCATCCAGCATGGTGCGGGCCAGGCCCGCCCGGAACACCTCGACGGCCAGGAAGTCCGCATCGGGGTTCTGCTGGGCGGCGTGCACGATGGCGTGCCCCTGGCCGGACCCGATCTCCACCGTGAGCGGCGCCTCGCGCCCATATGCCACTGCCGGAATGAACTGGGCATCGGGATGCACCGACATCGATGCGACGTCGCGCGGGATGTCGAGGAGGTAGGTGTCTGCGAGGTCCGCGTACGCGCGTTCCTGAGCATCGGACATGCGGCCCGAACGGCGCACGAAGGACACCGTCTTCTTGCGGAACGGGGCTTCAGGGCTCGCGGGGGCGCCGGAATCACTCACCCCTCAAGGGTAGGTCACTCCGCCGCACGGCCATTCCGCCACCGCGCCTCACTCCGTGACGAAGTCGATGAGCTCCTCGACCCGGCCGATGAGCGCGGGCTCCAGGTCGCGGAAGGTGGTCACCCGCGACAGGATCCGCTGCCATGCCCGCGCGATGTCGGCCTGATCCTCGTGCGGCCAGCGGAACGCCGCGCAGATACCCGCCTTCCACTCCACGCCTCGTGGGATCACCGGCCAGGCGGTGATCCCCATCGCCTGCGGTGTGACGGCCTGCCACACATCGATGTAGGGATGACCCACGATCTTCATGTGCTTGCCGTGAGGGCCCTTCAGGAGCTTCTCCACGATGCGGGTCTCCTTCGAGCCCGGCACCAGATGATCCACCAGGACCCCGTAGCGCCGTTCCGCGGTGGGGGGCTCGGTCTCCAGCAGATCGGCCAGATTGTCGACGCCCTGGAGGTACTCGACGACCACGCCCTCGATGCGCAGATCGGCGCCCCAGACCTTCTCGACGAGCTCGGCGTCGTGTCGCCCTTCGACCAGGATCCGGCTGGGACGCGCAGTGCGGGCTCGCGCATCCGCCACGGCGAAGGATCCGGACGCCGTGCGCGTCTTGCCTGTGCTCGATGCCTTCGGCGCGGCGGGAACGAGTTCGACGACCTCCCCCTCGATCAGGAAGCCGTGACCCAGCGGGAACAGCCGCTTGCGTCCCTTCCAGTCCTCCAGCTCCACCTCGGCGTGGGTCGCCTTCGTCACTGCGCCACAGAAGCCGTCCGCGGCTACCTCGACCACCAGGTCCAGCTCCGCCGGCACCTTCTTGACGAGCTTGCGGCCCGCGTCGCGCCATCCGGGTGCGAGCACATCCGCGCCGTACCGATCGTCCATCCTGACCTCCTGAAGGTCTCAGCCTAGGCGGGGCCCGGGCCGGCACCCGGGCGACGCGCGTGCATCGGCGCCGCAGGCGCCACGTGTGATTTCGCTGTGGGCGTTCCCCAGCTGGGAAGTCGGTGATGACCTCGCCCGCCGGGATGAATAGAGTTGTCGCAGAACCGGAACCTCGAGCTCAACAGGGGGTGGCATGCGGGGTCTGAGACGAGTACTGACGCTCGGTGCGGTGGCAGGAGTGCTGCTGGCCGGACTCGGCATGGGGGCGGCGTACGCGACCGATCCCGGGCCGTTGACCGGCACCGGCCACGTCACCGACTCCAGTGACGCGCTCACTGCCGACCAGGAAAAGGCGCTCAACGAACAGCTGTCTCAGCTCAGCGCCGACAGCGGCGCGGAGTTGTTCGTCGTGTTCATCGACTCCTACACGAACCCCACGGGTGACGTCGAGTGGACCGAGCGCACTCGCACCGGCAACAACTTCAGCGACCGCCAGTACCTGATCTCCATCGCCACCGTGGACCGGAACTTCGCGATGGCCGGTCCGGACAGCGGCGGCCCGCTGAGCGCATCCCAGCAGGTCGATGTCACGGACGCGATGCTGCCGGCCTTGCAGAACAGCGACTGGGCCGGAGCGGTGTCAGATGGCGCAGCGAAGATCCAGGACATCCTGGTGGATGGCCCGAAGCGCGCCGCGACGGCGTGGATGCTGTTCGGAGTCGTCGTGGTCATCGCGGTACTCGCGACCATCGTGATTCTGCTGGTCAGGCGCGCCCGCAAGGCTGCCGCCGAGCGCGCCCAGCGGCAGGCCCAGATCGAGCAACTGGCTCAGGAGGCCGGCATCGCCCTGGTGCGCACGGATGACGTGGTGAAGGCGAGCGAGCAGGAGATGGACTACGCGCGGGCGCAGTTCGGCGACGAGGCGATCGGCGAGTTCACCGCCGCGCTCCAGGCCGCGTCGAAGAACCTCGACGAGGCGTTCGGGCTGAAGCAGAAGCTCGATGACGAGATCCCCGACACCGATCAGCAGAAGATCGAGTGGAATCAGCGCATCATCCAGCTGTGCTCCGAGACGACCACGCAGCTGGAGAGCAAGAAGGCGGACTTCGATCAGCTGCGCAAGCTGGAGCAGAACGCGCCGGCAGCTCTGGAGAACGTCCGGCGCCTGCGGGCGGCAGCATTCTCCGAGATCGAGCGAGCCGATCAGATCCTCGCGCGGCTCGCGCAGACGTATGCAGCGGGCGCGATCTCCGCGGTCGTGGACAACACCACCCAAGCCCGCTCGCGCATCACGTTCACGGACCAGCAGATCGAGGCCGCGCAATCAGCCATCACCGCAGGTCAGACGGGCGACGCCGCCATGTCGATCCGCGCAGCCGAGGGGGCCATCCAGCAGGCGACCCAGCTGGAGGACGCCGTCGAGGCGCTGGCGACGAACCTGACCGCCGCCGAGCAGCGCGGCGGCGAGCTGGTCCGAGAGATCCAGAACGACATCCAGGGGGCGCAGGGACTGCCGGATTCATCGGGAACGATCGCCCAGACCGCGGCGACGGCCGCACAGCAATTGCGCCAGGCGCAGTCTCTCCTGGGCAACGCGAATCGCGACCCGATCGAAGCGCTGCGGATGCTCGACGCCGCCAACACCGCCATCGACGCCGTGATCGCGCGCGGGCGCGATGAGCAAGCCAAGATCCAGCGCGCTCAGTCCATGCTCGGCAGCGCGCTGCAGCGAGCGGACACACAGATCTCGTCCGCGGAGAGCTTCATCCTGAACCGGCGCGGCGCCATCAGTAGCACCGCTCGCACGCGCCTCTCGCAGGCCCAGCAGAACGCCAGCCAGGCCCGCGCGCTCGCCAGCACCGATCCGGTCCAGGCCCTCAGTCTCGCGCAATCCGCTGACCGCCTCGCCTCGGAAGCGCTGAGACTCGCGCAGAACGACATGGGCATGTGGGGCGGCGGAGGCGGCGGCGGCGGAAACGACGACAGCCTCGGCGCCCTCCTGGGTGGCATCCTCATCGGCAACTCCATGAACAACAACCGCCGCGGCGGAGGCTGGGGTGGCGGCGGCTGGGGTGGCGGAGGCGGCGGCATCTTCGGCGGCGGCGGAAGCAGCAGCGGCCACAGCGGCGGCTTCTTCGGCGGCGGTGGCGGCGGCGGGTTCTCCGTCGGCGGCTTCGGAGGAGGAGGCGGCGGCGGCTTCGGCGGCGGAGGCGGCTCCTCAGGACACAGTGGAGGCCGCTTCTGAGAACCTCACAGTCCACACCCTGAACTCATACCCGGGCCGCCGGCCCGCACCAGCACGAACCTTCCAAGGAAAGGAAACCCGATGGCAAAGCAGTCCATCTTCGGTCGCATCTCCACCCTCATCCGGGCGAACGTCAACGCGATGATCGACGCGGCTGAGGACCCGCAGAAGATGATCGACCAGCTCGTCCGCGACTACAGCAACAACATCGCAGACGCGGAGTCGGCGATCGCGGAGACGATCGGCAACCTGCGCATGCTCGAGCGCGACCACGCTGAGGACATCCAGGCCGCCAACGAGTGGGGCCAGAAGGCTCTCGCCGCAAGCCGCAAGGCCGACGAGTTCCGCACGGCCGGCAACACCGCCGACGCCGACAAGTTCGACAATCTCGCCAAGGTCGCGCTGCAGCGCCAGATCTCCGCCGAGGGCGAGGCCCGCCAGGCAGAGCCGACCATCGCGTCGCAGACCGAGGTGGTCGACAAGCTCAAGAGCGGTCTCACCGGGATGAAGACCAAGCTCGAGGAGCTGAAGAACAAGCGCAGCGAGCTGGTGGCCCGCGCCAAGACCGCCGAGGCTCAGAACCGCGTGCACGACGCTGTCAAGTCCATCGACGTCATGGACCCCACCAGCGACCTCAGCCGCTTCGAGGACAAGGTTCGCCGCCAGGAGGCACTCGCGCAGGGCAAGGCGGAGATCGCCGCGTCCTCGCTGGATGCGCAGTTCAACAGCCTCGACGACATGGGCGAGCTGACCGAGGTCGAGGCTCGCCTCGCCGCGCTCAAGGCCGGCCAGCCGCCGCAGGCGATCGAGCAGTAATCGCCCCTCACATCAGCGGGCGCCGGTCTTCGGACCGGCGCCCGCTGATGTTGCCAGGAGGTCGTGCGCTGAGGGCGAAGTCGGGGGCACAGCTGCTCACGACGGTGGGAAGATTGTGGGCATGACCCGCTTCCTGATCGTGCCGCAGTGGCAGGGCTCACCGTCCGCTCGTGCCATGTCCCTCGCCGATGGCGCCGAAGCCATCGCCGGTGACCTGCCGCACAGCGCCGTGATCACCGTGCCCGTGCCGCTGGAGGCGGGCGAGCCCATCCAGACCGACGTCCTGCGGGCCAGTTCTTTGCTGCGCGTGCAGGAAGCCATCGTCGAGGCGCTGGGCAAGGTGGCACCGGACGAGCACGCCGTCCTGATCGGCGGCGACTGCAGCATCTCCGTGCCCGCCATCGCTCACCATGCGGAGCACCACCGGCGAGCGACCGACGGCGAGGCCCTCGCCGTTGTGTGGTTCGACGCGCACGGCGACCTCAACACTCCCGCCTCCAGCCCGTCGGGATCCTTCGCCGGCATGGCGCTGCGAACCGCCATCGGCGACGGAGCGGAGCCGCTCACGCGCGGGGGCGTCTCCGCGGAGCACACGACTCTGGTCGGCGCCCGCTCCCTCGACGACGCGGAGGCGGACTACATCGCATCGTCGGGGGTAGCGACCCACGCAGGCCACGACGCCGCTGATCTCGCCGAGGCGATCGTCGCGACCGGGGCCACGCGGGTGTACCTGCACATCGATCTCGATGTCCTCGACCCAGCCGAGATCACAGGGGTCGGAGATGCCGTGCCGTTCGGGCTCACCCGCGTACAGCTGGTGGATGCGATCCGCGCGATCCGCGAGCGCCTTCCGCTCGCCGGCGCCACGATCGCCGGCTTCGCTCCGTCCTCGCCGATCGCCGCTGTCGAGGACCTCGGCACGATCCTGCGCATCGTCGGCGCGCTCGCATGAGCCGGCGCATCCCTGCGGATTGGGAGGAGCGCGCCGAGCGCATCGTCCGCCGCGGCACCCGGTGGGATCGGCTCATCCCCCCGGTGCTGCTGGATTCCCCCATCAGTCGCGTCGGCTTCTGGTGGGGCTGCGCCGTCGGCTGGGTCTGGGGCGGACTGTGGAGCCGCGGCCGGGTGGAGCACCGCAATGGGCTGTGGGTCTTTCGCGGGATGCCGAACTGGACGCACGCCCGCGGTGGCGTGTGCGTGGGCAACTGTTTCCTCACCGGCGACGCTGATCCAACCGATGCGGTCCTCCGCCACGAGGCCGTACACGCGGTGCAATGGCGGCGCTACGGCTTCCTGATGCCGTTCCTGTACGCACTGTCGGGCCGTAACCCACTCCGTAATCGCTTCGAGATCGAAGCCGGTCTCATCGACGGCAACTACGTCCCGCGGGTCAGGTGAGGCGTCCTCTGAATCATCGCGGGACGTGATCCCATTCCGCGCGACAGGAGCGAGTCGCGCGCGACGAGACCGCGCGCTACGAGACCGACGTGGCTCAGGCGGTGAAGCGCGCCAGCGCGAACACCCGCGAGGCGGGGACCTCGAGCGAGCGCGTGAGGTGGGTGGCGATGTCGGACGCGGCCAGCGGGTCTCCCAGCAGGAAGACGCGCGTGGTGTCGTCATCGTCCTCGCACAGCATCTCGTCGGCCCAGGCGGTGACAGCCCGCGTGAGAGCATGCCCCACACCGCACTCACGGCCTGCGGGACCGAGGCGACGCGAGCGGTCGAGCCAGGTGACCGTCATCCGCGGCGGCGCCTGCAGGTCAGACACCCAAGAAGCATCAGGAACCTCGATGAACACGCGCCCGGTTGCACACAGCGGCAGGGTCGCAATCAGCGCCTCCAGCTCGGCGAAGCACGTCTCGTCGGCCGCGATGAGATGCGGGGCCTTCGGGTTGCGTGCGGCACGGCGCGCGGAGACGGGGCGGGACGGGCGTGCGGTCATGATGCGTCCATCATAACGCGAGGATAGGCATGCCTTACCTCACATTCGGAATTTGCCCAGCCCGCGAGGATCAGCGGACGATGAGCACGTCTGCGAGCCCGGCGATCTCGTCGTCCGTCATGCCGTGCGCGCGCAGATAGTCGGCCGGAGAGCCGTACTGCGCGTCGAGAGTGCCGAGAAGCCCGTGCATGACATGCGCCGGCGAGCGCGTGGTGAGCTCCTCCAGGTGCACCATGTCCGGATACATCCGCCCGAGGAACGACAGCACCTGGCGATTGCGCTCCTCCGGAAGCAGGGCCTCCGTGCGGGCATAGTCAGCAACGACGGCATCGCGATCGACCCCCGCAGCCGACAACGCCAGTGCGACGGTGACTCCCGTACGATCCTTGCCCACCGTGCAGTGGACGAGCACGGGCTGGACCTCCAGCACGGTGCGTACGGCATCGACCACGCGCGTCGCGGCGTCCTCGGTCATCGCGCGGTACATGTCGTCGAGACTCTGATCTTCAGCGAAGAACGACGCCACTGATCCGAGGAAGACGGGCATCCGCCGGATCGGGATCTGCCCGGCACGGGACGGATCGCGCTGCACTTCCTCGTCGTCGCGGAGATCGACGATGGCGCGCAGGCCCAGTGCTTCGAAGGCCGCACGATCGTCCAGCTGCGCCAGGTTTCCCGACCGGAACAGCACGCCCGAGCGCGTCACCCCGGCACCGGCAGGGAGCCCGCCGACGTCACGGAAGTTGAGGACGCCCCGGATCAGCGAATCACCCGGCACATCGACGCCGGCCCCGCGTGTGCCATCGGCGGAGGGGGCGGCAGGGATGGTCACTGCGCGCGCGGGGGCACGGGATACCGACCCGCCACCGCGACCCTGTTGAACGCGTTGATGGAGACGCAGGCCCAGCTCAGCGCGGCGTATTCCTTCTCGGTGAGCACAGATCCGACACTGTCGTACACCTCGTCTGACACGCCACCGTCGCCGATGTTCACGAAGGCCTCGGCGAGTTCGAGTCCCGCGCGCTCACGATCGGTGAACACGCCGGACTCGCGCCAGGCGCCGATCTGCATCATCTCGTCGGTCGTGAGACCAGCCGCCACCGCGCGGTCGGTGTGCACCCGCACGCAGTAGGCGCAGCCGTTCAGCTGGGATGAGCGCAGCATGACGATCTCCTTCAGCCGGTCATCGATGCCGTTGTCCGTGCAGATCCGGGCGACGGTGTCCGAGAATGCCGCGAGCGCCTTGTACGCTTCTGGTTCGGTCCGGGACAGATGCACGCGCTTCTCAGCCATGCCACCATGCTAGGTCGTCTGCGTCTGGGAACGGCCGAAATGCACAGTGACAATCAGAATGAGTCTTGGCTGATCATTTCGCGAAGCTTAGAGGGCAATCGACTACGCAATATGTCCGCGAGTTTCCCGGATGCTGCGGTGACGGTCCAGAATGGGGCCTGCGCGAAACCGCGCATCCCTCGACTGAAGGATCCCTCGTGATCATCGATGCGAATCAGGCACCGTCGAACGACACCGACGAGTTCGCCTACCTCCCCGGCCAGGTCGACGCACTGAACTCCCGCTCCGGGCGAGCTGAGGTTGCGGTGCCCCGGGTGACGCGCGTTTCGCTGGACACGACGGCGGGGTCGATCAGTGCACTGACGTTCGGGGTGGAGGCGCCCGTCATCGTCCTTCTTCACGGAGCCGGTCTCAATGCCCACACCTGGGACACGACGCTCCTCGCGCTCGGCCTCCCCGCGATCGCCATCGATCTGCCCGGTCACGGTGATTCCGCCTGGCGAAGCGATGCGGACTACTCCCCTGCCCGCATGGGTCCCGCCGTCGCAGACGTCATCAGCGAACTCACCGAGGAGCCCATCGTCCTCGTCGGCCACTCGCTCGGCGGCATGACCGCCGCCTGGATCGCGGCGCACCGGCCGGACCTGGTCAGCTCCCTCGTCCTCGTGGACATCACACCCGGGATCGAGGGCGGCCCGGGTCCCGCTCAGCTTCGTGACTTCTACGAAAAGGCCGAGTTCCCCTCGCGCGATGCGGTGGTGGACTGGGCGCTGTCCTTCGGCATGGGAGGCGAACGCGCGGACACCGAGCGGGGAGTCTTCTTCAACACCCGGGTGCGCGAGGACGGCAGCGTGGTGTGGAAGCACCACTTCGCCGAGCTCGCGCGACTCATCCTGCCCGGTGGCGCCGAGCAGGATGCCGCACCGGCGCTCCGGCTCGACTCCGGCTGGGACGACCTCGCCGAGGTCACCGCACCCATCACGCTCCTGCGCGGCGCCACGGGCTACATCAACGACGCGGCACTGGCCACCTTCCGCGAGCGCGTGCCCGCGGCGAAGATCATCGCCATCGATTCGGGTCACAACCCGCAGGAGACGAATGCCCCCGAGCTTGCCGACATCCTCCGCGAGGTCGCCGCGTGACCGCCTGTGACGCCGCATTCCAGGCGGATTGCGTCCGCACCGGTTCCTGTTCCTAAGCTCGCTCCATTCCGCGGCGATTCGCTCGAACCGCCCGGGCTCACCCAGATTCTGCAAGTCTGAACCCACACCGTTCCGAAAGGACCGACATGTTCCGCCGAACCGCCGTCATCGCGACGATTGCCGCACTCGCCCTCACCCTGGGCGCATGTGCGGGCGGCAGCGCCGCACCCGACCCGACCACGTCCGCGGCCGCCGATGCGGACGCAACGCTGCGCGTCGGGCTCGTGCTCGAGCCCACCAACCTCGACATCCGTCACACGTCCGGTGCCGCCCTCGAGCAGATCTTGGTCGACAACATCTACCAGGGGCTCGTCACCCGCACGCAGGACAACGAGATCGTCGACGCGCTCGCCAGCAAGCACGAGATCTCGGCAGACGGTCTCACCTACACGTTCACTCTGCAGGAGGGTGTCACCTTCAGCGGCGGCCAGCCTCTGACGTCGGCGGATGTCGTAGCGGCCTACACGCAGGTGAAGGATGACGAGACCATCGTCGGACACAGCGACTTCGCGGATGTCGCCTCGATCACCGCTCCCGATGAGAGCACCGTGGTGATCACGCTCACGCAGCCGAACCAGAACTTCCTGTTCTCCCTCACCACGCCCGCGGGGCTCGTGTTCGCGAAGGACGACACCACGGACCTCAAGACGGCCGCCAATGGCACAGGGCCCTTCACGCTGGAGGACTGGAAGCAGGGCGACAGCATCACGTTCGCGCGCAACGACTCCTACTGGGGCGAGAAGGCCGGCGTGAAGGAAGTGGTGTTCAGCTACATCCCCGACTTCAGCTCCGGTGTGAACGCAGCGCTGGATGACAGCGTCGACGTGCTCACCGCCGTCGATCCCAACCTCGCGTCGCGCTTCGAGGGTACCGACTTCACCATCACCCGCGGCAAGACCACGGACAAGGCCGTGCTGGCGTTCAACAACGCCGCGGCCCCGCTCGATGACCCGAAGGTGCGCGAGGCACTGCGTCTCGCGATCGATCACAAGGCACTCGTCGAGGCCGTGGGCGCCGGTCAGCCGTTGTACGGCCCGATCCCCGAGCTCGACCCGGGCTACGAGGACCTGTCGTCTCTCGTCTCGTATGACCCGGAGAAGGCGAAGTCCCTTCTCGCGGAAGCCGGTAAGAGCAGCCTCAGCCTCACCCTCACGATCCCGAGCTTCTACGGCACCACCGTTGCCACGTACCTGGTGTCCGCGTTCAACAAGGTCGGCGTCAAGCTGACCGTCAACTCGGTCGAGTTCCCCACCTGGCTGACTGACGTCTACCAGAACCACGACTACCAGCTCAGCTTCGTGCTGCACGTGGAGCCGCGTGACTTCGGCAGCACCTGGGCGAACCCGGACTACTACTTCGGCTACACCAACGCCCAGGTGAGCGACCTGTACGAGAAGTCGCTGCGCACCGTGGACGCCGACGAGTCCGCGAAGCTCCTCGCCGAGGCCGCGAAGATCGTGTCGCAGGACAACGCGGCGGACTGGCTGTACGTGGGCGAGACGCTCACCGCGGTCTCCCCGATCGTGCAGGGCTTCCCCACCGACTCGATCAACTCGCGCATCGATCTGTCGCAGATCACCGTCACGGAGTGATGGTCTCCGACTGACGCATCGATGACACGCTTCCTGCTGACACGAGTGGCCCTGCTGATCGCAGGGCCACTCGTCGCGAGCATCCTCATCTTCCTCGCGCTGCGCGTCTTCCCCGGTGATGTCGCACAACTCATCGCCGGATCCAAGGGCACGCCGGCGCAGGTCGCCCAGCTGCGGGAGCAGCTCGGTCTCAACGAACCGCTCTGGACGCAGTACGTCGATTGGATCGGTGGTGTCTTCCGCGGCGATCTCGGCACCTCTCTCCTGACCGGATCGTCCGTTACCGAGCAGCTGGCGGAGAAGGCGCAGGTCACCGTGCCGCTCGCGCTGATGTCGATGCTGGTGGCGCTGCTGGTCGGCGTGCCGTTCGGTGTGCTCTCCGCTCTCGGCCGCGGGAAGCGCTCCGGCAGCGCGATCAGCTTCATCGCACAGGCGCTCGCCTCCGTTCCGGTGATCTGGGCGGGCATGCTGCTGGTGATCGTCTTCGCCCTCTGGCTGCAGTGGCTCCCCGCACAGGGTTTCCCTCGCGGCGGGTGGAATCACACACCGCAGGCCTTCGCGTCACTCGTGCTTCCCGCGTTGACCATCGGCGTGGTGGAGGGTGCCGTCCTGTTGCGCTTCGTCCGCAGTGCCACGCTGCAGGCGATGACGGAGGACTACGTCCGCACGGCGGCAGCCCAGGGCCTCACCCGCACGCGTGCTCTGCTGCGCGACGGGCTTCCGAACGTGGCCATCTCGATCATCTCCATCCTGGGCCTGCAGTTCGCCGGCATCGTGGTCGGGGCGGTCGTGGTGGAGAAGCTCTTCAACCTCCCCGGCATCGGACGCATGCTGGTGACCGACGTGGGCAACCGTGACCTCCCGATGGTGCAGGGTGAGATGCTCACCCTCACGGTGGTGGTCCTGGTGATCGGAGTGGTCATGGACATCGTGCATCGCCTCATCGACCCGCGACTGCGGGAGGCGTCCTGATGCGCGCCAACACCTTCACCCGGCTGTGGAGCATCGGCACCGGCCGCTTCGGACTGATCGTGGTGGCGCTCGTCGCCCTCCTCGCAGCGGTGTCACTGGTGTGGACGCCGTTCGACCCGAAGGACGTCGACGTGGCCGCACGGTGGACCGGTCCCGGCTGGCCCCACCTGCTCGGAACCGACGGCACGGGTCGCGACATGCTCACGCAGCTGATGACCGGTGCTCGCACGGCCGTGTTCGTCGCCGTCGGCTCCGCCATCATCGCCACGGTGATCGGCGTGGTACTGGCCTGTCTCGGCTCGCTCACGCCTCGTCTGGTGCGCGAGGGTGTTGCCACCTTCATCGACATCCTCATCGCCTTCCCCGTCCTGATCATCGCGATGATGATCTCCTCGGTGTGGGGCGGATCGCTATGGGTGGTCGTGATCGCGGTGGGCATCGGCTTCGGCGTGAACATCGCCCGGGTCACCCGCCCCGAGCTGCGCCGCGTGCTGGCGAGCGACTTCGTACTCGCCGCGCGCGCATCGGGACTGACTCCCGGGCAGGTGGTCGTACGTCACCTGCTGCCGAACGTGGCGCCCGTGTTCATCGTGCAGCTGTCGTGGTCGATGGGCGTGGCGCTCCTCGCCGAGGCGGGACTCAGCTATCTCGGACTCGGCGCCTCTGTCGGCGAGCCGTCCTGGGGTCTGTTGCTCAGCGAGACGCAACAGTACATCCTGGTGCACCCGCTGGCGGTGGTCTGGCCCGGCCTCATGATCAGCATCTCCGTGCTGGCGCTCAACCTGCTCGGCGATGCCCTTCGCGAAGCCACCGACCCTACGCTCTCGCGGAGACGACGCGTCCCGCGGGGCGCGCGCAACGCCCCCTCTCAGCCCGGAAGCACGGTGATCGCATGAGACTGGAGGTCAGCGACCTGGTCGTCGACATCGACGGCACACGGGTGGTGGACGGCGTCGACGTCACCGTCGCGGACGGCGCACGCGTCGGGCTGATCGGCGAATCCGGCTCCGGGAAGTCGATGACGGCGCTGGCGCTGCTCGGACTTCTTCCGGCGGGTGCCGAGGTGTCCGGATCGATCCGCTGGAATGGCCGCGAACTGGTGGGCCTGCCCGACGCAGAGCTCGCGCAGCTGCGCGGCGACGACATCGGCATCGTCTTCCAGGAACCCCGCACCGCGCTCAACCCGATCCGCACGGTGGGTGCGCAGATCGGCCGTTCCATCCGCATCCACGAGGGGCTGCGCGGTGCCGCGCTGCGCGATCGTGTGCTCGCCGAAGCCGCACGCGTGCGGCTCCCCGATCCGGAATCGATCGTCACGCGCTACCCGCACCAGCTCTCTGGAGGTCAGCGTCAGCGCGTGGCGATCGCGATGGCTCTGGCTTGCCGCCCCAAGCTGCTCATCGCCGATGAGCCGACCACGGCACTCGACGTCACGATCCAGGCGGAGATCCTCGCGCTGCTGCGTCGCCTCGTCGCGGAGGACGGCATGTCGCTGGTCTTCATCACCCACGACCTGGCCGTGCTGAGCGAGATCGCGTCCGAAGCGGTCGTTCTCGAGCACGGACGCGTGGTGGAGACGGGTCCGCTCAGCAGCCTCCTGACGGCACCCCAGTCGACCGTGACGCAGGCTCTCCTGCGCGATGCGACCGCGACGCTGTGGCGCGGCGAGGAGAGTTCATGAGCATCACGGCCCGCCAGCTGTCTCGCGTTCACCGCGGTCCCCGCGCCTCCCTGTTCGGTCCGCCGAGTCGCACCGTCGCGCTGCATCCCACGGATCTCGACATCGCCGATGGCGAATCGATCGGAATCATCGGCGAATCCGGATCAGGGAAATCCACCCTGATCCGGCTGCTTCTCGCCCTCGACGCCCCCACGACGGGAACGGTCGCCGTCGACGGCACCGACGTCGACTTCACCGGCTCCGCCGCCTCGCTGCACTGGCTGCGCCGCCGCACGGGACTGGTGTTCCAGGACCCATACGCATCGCTGGATCCGCGGATGAGCATCGGACGCATCATCGGGGAACCGCTGTGGGCGCTGGACATCCCCGGAGACCGCCGCGCACGCGTACGGGAGGTGCTGGAGGACGTCGGGCTGGACGCGGCGATGGCCGAGCGCTATCCGCACGAGTTCTCCGGCGGGCAGCGGCAGCGCATCGCCCTTGCTCGCGCGCTGGTGCACCGCCCGTCGATCCTCATCGGCGACGAGCCGCTCTCCGCGCTGGACGTCACGGTGCGCGCGCAGATCCTGCACAAGCTCGCCGAGCTCCGCAAGCGCGACGGACTGACGCTGGTACTGGTGTCCCATGACATCGGGGTGGTGCAGTCGCTGTGCGATTCGGTCGCCGTGATGAGTGAGGGACGCATCGTGGAACGCGGTGCGACCACCGACGTCCTCCACCACCCCGCGCAGGAGTACACCCGCAAGCTGCTCGCGGCGATCCCGACCATCTCGCCGGAGCGCGACTGAGTCGGGACGGCGTCAGTACCGGTAGTGATCCGGCGGCAGGGGCTGCTCGGGCCGCGGCAGTTCCAGCTGCAGCTGCACGATGCCCAGCCACCGGTCGAACTTGCGCCCGACCTTCGCGAGATGCCCCACTTCGGTGAAGCCGAGCCTGCGGTGCAGGGCGATCGAGGCGTCTCCGCCCTCGACGATCACCGCGACCACCTGGCGCACGCCGGCCTGGGATCCCGCCGTCAGCAGTGCGGTGAGGAGCGCCCGGCCGATCCCCTGCCCTTCCGTGCCGGGGGCGAGGTAGATCGAGTTCTCCGTGGTGAACCGGTACGCGGACTTCGCCGACCATGGCTGCAGCAGAGCGTATCCGAGCACGCCGTCACGCGGTGAGTGAGCGACCAGGAACGGCAGATCCACGGCCGCGAGCGCGTCGAACTTCTCGCGCCATTCGTCCAGTGACCGCGCCGTCTCATCGAAGGTGGCCACCGAGCGACGGACGAAGTGTGCGTAGATCTCGGCGATCTCCGCGAGGTCTGAGACCTCGGCCGGGCGCACGCCGTAGACCGTCTCCAGGTGTCCTTCCTCGCCGAGCCGGATAGGGGTCTCATCATTCATGCGGAATGCTCCAGTCGACCTCGACCGCACCCTGCTGCCGCAGGAGCTCATTCACCGCGGAGAACGGGCGTGACCCGAAGAAGCCCCGGCTGGCGGACAGCGGCGAGGGGTGGGCGGACTGGACGATCGGAGTGCTGCCCAGCATCGGCGCGAGCGATTGCGCATCCCGGCCCCACAGGATCGCGACCAGCGGACGCTCACGGGCGACGAGGGTGCGGATCGCGTGATCGGTGACCTTCTCCCATCCCCAGCCTCGATGCGAGGCGGGTGCGCCAGGCGCCACGGTCAGCACACGGTTCAGCAGCATCACGCCCTGCTCGGTCCAGGCCGTCAGATCCCCGTGCGGCGCCGGTGCGATGCCGAGATCATCGTTCAGCTCGCGGTAGATGTTGCTGAGGCTCCGCGGCAACGGCCGAACATGCCGGTCCACGGCGAACGAGAGCCCGATCGGGTGACCAGGGGTGGGATAAGGGTCCTGTCCCACGATCAGGACACGGACGTCATCGAGAGGGGCGCGGAAGGCCCGGAGCACCGCATCGCCGGCCGGCAGATAGTGACCGCCCTCCGCCACGACACCGCGCAGACGCTCCCCGAGGGCGGCAATGTCACCGGCGACGGGCTGCAGTGCCTCGGCCCAGCCCGCATCCATCAGTCCCGCGTCGGCGAGCTCCGACAGCGACTTCGCCATCAGGACTCGTCCCCGCGGGGGCGAAGCGGCCCGCGCGCCAGCAGATGCGCTGCGGCCTGCGCCACCGGACGCATCGTCACCAGGTCCAGGTTCACGTGCGCCGGCGCGTTGAGTGCGTACGCGATCACATCGGCCACATCATCAGCCACCAGGGGAGCCTCCACGTCCTGGTAGACCTTCTGGGCCGCCGCGTCGTCGCCGCGCAGGCGGTTGAGCGTGAACTCCTCCGTGTGCACCAGGCCCGGGGCGATCTCGACCACGCGGATCGGCTCGCCGTTGAGCTCCAGACGCAGTGCCTGCACGAGCATCGACTCGCCCGCCTTGGCCGCGTTGTAGCCTCCTCCACCCGGATAGGCCGTCTGTGCCGCCGTCGAGGTGACGAACACCAGGTCGGCGTGGGAGCCCGCCGCACTCGCCGCCCGCAGCTGCGGAAGGAGCGCAGCGACGAGCCGCTGCGTCGCCAGCACATTCGCCTGGAACATCCACTCCCAGTCCTCCGGGCGGCCGTCCTCCACGCGTTCGGTGCCGGCGGCGCCTCCGGCGACCTGCACGACAGAGTGCACGGCCCCGCGCTGCTGAAGCCACTCGGCGAGCGCGGCCACGTCGGTGGGGTTGGTGAGATCCGCCGCGAACACCGCGATGCCGTGCGCGTCGGCGACTTCCTGGAGGCGTTCCGCTCGGCGGGCAACGCCCACCACGTCCCAGCCCGTCTTCGCCAGCGCGATCGCCGTCGCCCGGCCGATCCCGGAGCTCGCCCCTGTCACCACTGCGGTGCGTGTCGTCATGGAATCCACGCTACCGCCCGTTTCATCGTGCGCGATTCGCGGCACAGCGACCGATGCGGGAGCAATTCCCGCGCGTTGAGCGGGACGAGGTTACGTAACATTTCCGGCACATTGGTGTAGGAGGTGGCGGCTTCCTAATCTCGGGGGACGCGGTCGAATCGGGCCGCCGACCCGAAGGAGCACTCATGTCCGACAACTGGCGTTTCGAGACCAAGCAGATCCACTCCGGCGCTCAGCCGGACCCCGTCACCGGTGCACGGGCGACGCCGATCTACCAGACCACCGCGTACGTGTTCAAGGACACCGACCACGCGGCGAATCTCTTCGCGCTGGCCGAGTTCGGCAACATCTACACGCGCATTCAGAACCCCACACAGGACGTCGCGGAGCAGCGGATCGCCGCGCTCGAGGGCGGTACGGGTGCACTGCTGCTGGCATCGGGTCAGGCCGCGTCCACCTTCGCCGTTCTGAACATCGCGCAGGCGGGAGACCACATCGTCTCCTCCTCTGCGATCTACGGCGGAACCTACAACCTCTTCAAGTACACGCTGGGCAAGCTCGGCATCGAGGTCACGTTCGTCGAGGACCAGGACGACGCCGAGGAATGGCGCCGTGCGGTTCGCCCGAACACCAAGCTCTTCTTCGCAGAGACCATCGGCAACCCGAAGGTCAACGTGCTCGACATCCGCCGGGTCGCCGACGTCGCACACGAGTCCGGCATCCCCCTGATCGTCGACAACACCATCGCCACGCCCTACCTCATCCGCCCGTTCGAGCACGGCGCCGACATCGTCATCCACTCGGCCACCAAGTTCCTCGGCGGACACGGCACCGTCCTCGGTGGTGCCATCGTCGACGGTGGCAAGTTCGCGTGGTCGCAGAACGTCGAGAAGTTCCCGGGCCTCACGGAGCCGGACCCCTCCTACCACGGTGCCAGCTACACCACCGCGGTGGGCGACGCTCTCGCCTACATCATCAAGGCCCGCGTGCAGCTGCTGCGCGACCTGGGCTCCGCGATCGCTCCTGCCTCGGCCTGGCAGCTGATCCAGGGCATCGAGACGCTGTCGCTGCGCATCGAGCGCCACGTGCAGAACGCCCAGGACCTGGCCGAGTGGCTGGAGAACCACCCCGACATCGCCTCTGTCAACTACGCAGGACTCCCGTCGTCCCCCTGGTACGCCAGCGCCAACACCTATGCGCCGAAGGGCGCCGGCGCGGTGTTCTCGTTCGAGCTCAAGGGCGGCGTCGACGCCGGTCGCGCGTTCGTGAACAACCTCAGCCTGTTCAGCCACCTGGCCAACATCGGCGACGTACGCTCGCTGGTGATCCATCCGGCTTCGACCACGCACTCCCAGCTGACGCCGGAGCAGCAACTCACCAGCGGTGTGACCCCGGGGCTCATCCGCCTGTCGGTGGGCCTGGAGAACATCGAAGACCTCAAGGCCGACCTCGAGATCGGACTGGCCGCGGCTCGCGCGCAGGCGGAGGCCGCCCGCGTCTGATCTGCCGACGGCATGACGAAAGGCGTCCCGCTCGCGGGGCGCCTTTCGTCATGCCGTGGCGTGGTGGATCGATAGGGTGGCGAGATGGCATCCCGGCGCTCCCATCGGCAGTATCCCCGAGCCTTCGACGACGACCACCGGGCCGGCACGGCGTCGGCGATCGGCGCCGTCCTCGTCCTGATCGGGGTCGCCGTCCTGCAGCTGTCGCAGGGCACCGGCACACTGTGGCCCCTCACCTTCGCGCCCGGGCGTGAGGAGTTCATCGCCGCCGTCCTCACCACCGGGTGCGTCTTCTGGATCTTCTACTCGATCATCTATCTGGCGTGGACGCACCTGCTGTTCTCGCGCACGCCGCGTGAGGAGCTACGTCGTATCGCCGACATCCAGCATCATCGTCGCCCCGGTACGACCGCGGCCGCGCTCGGGGTGGGCGCCGATGGCACGGGAACGGTGAGTGCCTCGCTGATCGCGCTCGTGGTCGCCCTCGGAACGGCGGTGCTCGGTGTGGGTCCCGGCGAGGAGTGGCGGATCCTGCTGGTGGTGGCAGCGGTCGCCGCGTCGTGGGGTGCGATGGTCTACTCCTTCGCGCTGCGCTACCTCCGGCTGGATTCCGGCGGCGAGCGCATCGAGTTCGACATCGACGAGACCAGTCAGTTCAGTGACTTCGTGTCGATGGCCATGCTGATGTCCGCCATCGGTGCGGCATCCGGTGGCACTGCCCGCACGAGGGCCGGACTCGTGGCCGTGCGCACCCACGGGGTGTTCGCGTTCGTGTTCAACGCGCTCGTGGTGGCGATGACGGTATCCCTCGTCCTGGGACTGATCACCGCGCGCTGATCCGACGCGCGCGGCGTCACAGTTGGCCTCCGAGGCGGCGAACACGGAAGAATGGTGGCGTGGATTGGCAGATCTCCGAGGACACCGTTCCGTCATCACCGGTGACGGAGGCCGATGCGCGATCCCTTCTCGGCCGCCCGCCGGTCACCGGAGCCTGGCGCGACGGCGACCCGGTCGGCAATCGCAGCTTCGCCGCGTTCGACGAGTTCCGCACGGATGCCGGTGGACGACTGCCCGCATTCCGCCTGGCGTATGAGAGCTGGGGTGAGCTGAACGAGGCGCGCGACAACGCCGTGCTCATCCTGCACGCTCTCACCGGCGACAGCCATCTGCGCGGGGACGCGGGACCGGGTCACCCCACCGCGGGATGGTGGGAGGAGATCGTGGGCCCGGGTGCCGCGATCGACACCGATCAGTGGTTCGTCATCGCACCCAACATCCTGGGCGGCTGCCAGGGCTCCACCGGCCCCTCCAGCATCGGCCCCGACGGTCGCGAATGGGGTTCCCGCTTCCCGTACCTCACCGTGCGAGACCAGGTGCGTGCACAGCGCCGGCTCGCCGACCGGCTCGGCATCGATCGCTTCGCAGCGGTGGTCGGCGGGTCCATGGGCGGCATGCATGCTCTGGAGTGGGCGGTCGAGACGCCCGAGCGGGTGGCCCGCCTCGCCGTGCTCTCCTCTCCCCCGGTGAACACGGCGGACCAGATCGCGCTGAACTCCGTGCAGCTGGAGGCCATCGCCATCGACCCGGCCTTCCAGGGCGGCGACTACTACGATTCCGGAGCCGGCGAGGGGCCCCACCGCGGCCTGGCGCTGGCGCGACGGATGGCGCTGCTGAACTACCGCAGTCCGTCCGAACTCAACCAGCGCTTCGGACGGTCCTGGCAGTCCTCGGTGAGCCCCATCGGTGACGACGGGCGCTTCGCCGTGGAGAGCTACCTCGACTTTCACGGCAACAAGTTCACCCGCCGTTTCGACGCGAACAGCTACCGCATCCTGGTCGGCGCGATGGACTCGCATGACGTGGGGCGCGATCGGGGTGGTGTGGAGGACGCGCTGGCACGGGTGACCGCGACCACCCTGGTTCTCGGCATCGACAGTGACCGCCTGTTCCCCATCGATGGACAGCACCGTATCGCGCGAGGCATCCGCAACACCCTCGACGGCGACCGTGCGGTGGTGCTCACCAGCGACTTCGGCCACGACGGTTTCCTCATCGAGACCAGCGCCGTCGGCGCGAATCTGCGCCGCCTGCTGGACGCTCCGGCGTAGCGGCTCCGTTCCGGCGCATCGCCGGACGTAGCGATACACCTTCTGAGACCACCAGCACCTGTGGTCTCAGATCCGGCACATCTCAGGATGTCCCAGTGCACTTCCTGAGACCAGCGACCTCAGCGGCGTCAGCGGCGTCAGCGACGGAGGGTCGCGCGCAGGCTGATGTTCGCGTCGGCGCGCAACGAGAGCGCGGCCAGGAACAGGCCCAACACTGCCAGAGCGGCGCCCACCCACGACGGGGCCTGGAAGCCCCACCCCGCGGCGATCACCGCGCCGCCGAGGGCAGCACCCAGGCTGTTGCCGATGTTGAGAGCCGAATGGTTCATCGCCGCCGCGATCGACTGATTGTCCCCTGCCACATCCATCAGCCGGGTCTGAATCGTCGGTGACGCGATGGACGACGACACGCCGACCGCGAAGATGAAGATCACCAGGGTCACGATCCATCCGCTCGTGAGAGCGAGCAGGATCAGCGAGATGATGAGAGCCGCGAACGAACCCAGCAGAGATCGCGGGAGATCCCAGTCGGCCAGCCGACCGCCGAGGAGGTTTCCGATCGTCATGCCGAGGCCCATCACGACGAGGACGATCGGAACCGCCCACGCGGGGGAACCGGCCACCTCGGTGACCAGCGGCGACACATAGCTGTAGACGGCGAAGAATCCGCCGAACCCGATGGCACCCACCGCGAGCGTCGCCCACACCTGCCCGATGCGGAACACGCCGAGTTCCGCACGGATCGTGCGCGACGGATCACCAGCGTGCGCGGGGACGAAGATCGCGATCATCACGGTGGCCAGGGCGAAGATGGCCGCCACGATGGCGAAGGCCGCGTGCCAGCCCAGGTTCTGCCCGATGAAGGTTCCCGCCGGCACTCCGACGACATTCGCCACCGTGAGACCGGTGAGCACGAACGCCACGCCCTGTGCGCGCTTGCCGGGGCCCAGCAGATCGGCGGCGACCAGTGCACCCATGCCGAAGTAGGCGCCGTGCGGGAGCCCCGCGAGGAACCGTGTCAGGGCCACCCACTCGAAGGTGGGCGCGATGAGGATGGCCGCGTTGAACACGGCGAGTGCTGCCGCGAGACCGATCATCACGCGATGACGCGGGTACCGGGCAAGGAAGCCCGAGATCGTGGGCGCGCCCACCACCACTCCCAGCGCGTAGAGGCTGATCAACCAGCCGGCCTGGGCGATGGCCTGTTCGGAGTCGGTGCTCCACAGCGGGGAGAGTGTCGACTGTGCGATCTCGGGCAGCAGGCCCATGATCACGAACTCGGTCATGCCGATTCCGAAACTGCCCACGGCGAGGGAGAGGAGTGCCATCGTCGCCATCCCCCTCGAGGATGTCGATGAGGTCACCGCACCACTCTAGCGCCGCCGCGGACCCGCATGAACACAGGCGTCGAATCGTTACGATCGAGAGTCATCCCGCGGCGGCACGTACCGCCAGGGCAGCTCGGACGTATCCAGGCGGTGACGCTGCTCCTCGGGCGTGGCGGCTGTTGCGTCATCACCGTCCCAGCTGAACATCCGTGCGCCGTCGATCACGCTCGCCAGCGTGGCGTACCTGCGCACCCTCGCCCCGTCCAGCCGAGCAAGCGCGGATTCGGCGTCCACCGCGTCGCGCAGGTTCAGCAGCGTCACGAATGTCGGCGGGTAGAGCCGTGCGTCCCCCGCCGCGTGCAGGGCGAGCATGTCGGCGGGCCGGAACCACTCTGCACGCACCACCTCCGACGCCTGCACGCGGATCCGTCCGCCGGGATCGGGAGCCGCGAAGAACCACGTGTGGATGCGCTTGGGCTCGGTCACCGGGGGAATCCACTCCGAGACCGGCACCAGGACATCGGGCTCCACCTGCAGGCCGGTCTCCTCTGCGACCTCCCGGACCGCAGCACGACGCAGCGTCGTGTCGGCGTCGTCCGACATGTCCGCGTTCTCCACCCGCCCACCGGGGAACACCCACGCCGACGCGAAGGATCCCCGATCAGGGCGCTGCATCATCAGCACCTCGACACCGCCGTCCGCCGGCGAGCGCAGCAGCAGTACCGTGGCAGCCCAGGGCAGGTCGTCATCCGCGATCGAGGTCATGCTCGATTCTCTCGCAGCTGAGGTCCCTTCGCCGATGGCCGGTGGGACGGCGCCAGCCGCCGGTGCCGGCATCTCAGTCCGCGGTCTCCTCCAGCGCTCGCTCCAGGCGCTCCAGCTTGCCCGAGAGCTCGCCCGTGTAGCCGGGCCGGATGTCGGCCTTCAGCACCAGCGATACGCGGGATCCGAAGGGCAGCACCGCTTCGGTGGCGCGCTTGACGACATCCATGACCTCGTCCCACTCCCCCTCGATCTCGGTGAACATGCTGGAGGTGGAGTGCGCGAGACCGGACTCGCGTACCACGCGTACGGCTGCGGCGACCGCATCGTGCACCGAGCCGTCTTCGCGACCCGTCCCGCTCGGTGCCACGGAGAATGCGACGATCATGGCTGTCTCTCTTCCTCGCCTGCGGCGAAAGCTCCCGCGCCTGCCGCGAAAGTCGGTTCATCGGTACCGGCTGCCGGGACCGTGGTTCCAGCCTGCACCATCGGGCGCACCACGGGGAGCCGGACGAGGCGCACGATGAGGGCGACCAGCATGCCCACCAGGATGGCGTTGCGTGCCGTGAGCAGCAGCACGGCGGAGAAGTGAGCGGTGAGGACCCGGTCGTACATGATCGGATAGATGAACTGCGTGAGCAGCGCCGCGGCGATCGCCAGCAGCGCGTAGGGCAGCACATCGCGACGGTCCCAGAGGATCCACAGCACCACGGGAGCGATCAGCCAGATCTGGAACTGGGGCGAGCCCACCTTGTTGCAGACGATGAAGGCGAGCACGAGCGCGAGCGCCAGCGGTGGCAGCAGCCGCCGCTGTGAGACCCCGGCACGAGCCTTCACCGCTCCGATGATCGCAATGGCGGCGGCCACCAGCACCAGCAGCGGGGTGGTGAGAGCCGAGACGACATCGGCCCCGGCGCCGGTCACTTGGAAGGTGACGATGTCCTGGTTGTAGACCACCGCGGCGCCGGGCAGCCGCAGCATCGCTGCCCAGGCGTACGGGGTGCTCACCGGCGCCTCCACCTGCAGCCCGCGATCGGACTGGGTGGTGAGGAAGCCGAACAGGTGGCCGGCGCCGCCGCCGAGGACGACGATGAGCATCACGGCACAGCTGAAGACGATCGCGGGCACGAGCACCCGCCACCGCGAGCGCAGCGCCACCACGGCAGCCACGAGCATCGCTCCCGGCCAGATCTTGATCCAGGCTCCGATGGCGAACAGCACGCCCGCGATGCGGGGGTGGCGAGCGAGGATCAGGACGGCGATCACCGCGAGCGGCACCGTCACGGCATCGATGCGGTACAGGCCGATGGGGCCGAGCGCGAGGGCGAACAGCACCCAGAACGATGCGGCGAGAACACGGGCGCGGCTCGTCCCTCGACCGAGGAGCATGCCGAAGCCGATGGCGTTGAGGATCACCACCATGACCGCCCAGGCCATCGTGTAGTCCGTGATGAGCACCAGAAGCCGCGGCAGCAGCATCGGCACCAGCGCCACCGGCGGGTAGACCCAGGGCTCGGTGACACCGACCACGCGCCCCTGCAGAGCCTCGGACGACCACGGTCCATACACGTTGTAGACATCGCCCATCGGCTGATTGGGCAGGACCCACCCCTCCCACAGCACGAACAGCTGCACCACGGCGAACGCGATCCAGGGCACGGGCAGTCCCAGCACACGCAGGCGCTCCGGAGTGATCAAGGAACGGACGAAGCGCTTCACGCCAATACCTCCGCAACGGCAGCAGGCAGCGCCTGCGCCACATCCAGGGCGACGATCGGATGGCCAGTGCCCGCGTCGGCGTGCGCCGCGATCGTCGCGGCTCGGCCATGAAGCCAGGCGGCTGTTGCCGCCGCGTCGCGCAGCGGCGCGTCCGGGTTCTGTGCGATCACCGCCCCGATCACCCCGGCGAGCACGTCACCGGCCCCTGCGGTAGCCAGCCACGCCGTGGCGGCTCGGACATGGACGAGGTCGCCGGAGGGATCCGCCACGATCGTGTCGTGTCCCTTCAGGAGCACCACCGCCTGCAGGCGGCCGGCCAGCGCACGGGAGTCGGCTTCGCGATCGCCGCTCACCTCCAGCGACAGCGAGGCGGCAAGTCGCGAGAACTCCCCCGCGTGCGGGGTGAGCACCAGCGGCGCGCGAGCGCCGGGCACGAGGTCGAGGGCGCCCGCATCGACCACCACCGGGGTGGAGTCCGACAGCAGCGCGCGGAGCTCGGAGGTGTCGGCCTCGGTTCGCGTGTCGCGATCCGTGCCCGACCCGATGACCCACGCCCCTGCACGGCCCGAGCCGATGACCGTCTCCGGGCGGCGCTGCAGGATCAGCCCGGCAGGCGCGGGTCCGCTGTAGCGAACCAGTCCGGCCCCCGCGCGCCAGGCCCCCTCGACGCCGAGAACGGCGGCACCGGGATAGGCGGGAGAGCCCGTGTGGACACCGACGACGCCACGGCGATACTTGTCGTCGTCGATGCTCGGCGGGCGGACGATGCGTGCGGCGTCGTCCGCCTGCCAGAGCTTCGTCATGAGGAAACGCTACCGCGGGCTCAGCGCAGACGCCGTGTGGCGTCCTGCACCTCTCCCACGAGTTCCTCGATGATGTCCTCCAGGAACAGCGCGCCGATGGTGGCGCCGGCATTGTCGCGGACCCGCGCGACGTGCTGATGCGCGTCCCGCATGATCGCGAGCGCGTCCTCCAGATCGGTGGTGTCCTGCACCGGTGCGAGCGCGTGGATCCGCTTGGCGGGGATCGGGTGGGCGCTCGCCTCCGGCGCGTCGGAGGAGACCCGCAGCGCGTCCTTGATGTGCACGTAACCGGTCGGCTCGCCATCCTCGTCGACCACCACGTACCGCGAGAAGCCGTACTGCTTCACCGCGGCTTCGAGGTCCTCGGGGGTCGCCGTGCGCGGCAGCGTGACCAGCTTCTCTCGAGGCACCGCGATGTCGCGCACCTTCTTGTCGGTGAACTCCACCACCGCCAGCGCCGTGCCGGCGGCATCGTCGAGGACACCCTCGGCGCGGGAGGTCGCGACGATCGTCGCCACCTCTTCCAGCGTGAAGGTGGATCCGGCTTCGTTCTTCGGCTCCACGCGGAAGAGGCGGACCACCCCGTTGGCGAGCCAGTTCAACGTCCAGATGACCGGGTGGAACACCTTCGACACCCATACCAGCGGCGGGGCGAGGAGAAGAACGGCCCGGTCCGGCACCGAGAACGCCAGGTTCTTCGGGACCATCTCACCGAACACGACGTGCAGGTAGGACACCACCAGGAGCGCGATGATGAACGCGACCGTCTTGACCGCGTCCTCGCTCAGCCCCGTGAGTCCCAGCGGCCCCGCCAGCAGGTGGTGAAGCGCCGGCTCCGACACGTTCAGGATCAGCAGCGAGCAGATCGTGATGCCGAGCTGCGAGGTCGCAAGCATCAGAGTCGCGTGCTCCATCGCGAACAGCGCGGTGCGCGCGGCACGCGAGCCGCGCTCAGCGAGCGGTTCGATCTGCGATCGGCGCGCCGAGACGACGGCGAACTCCGCGCCGACGAAGAAGGCGTTGCCGAGCAGCAGCACGACCAGCCATGCGAGGCCTGCCCAATCGCTCATCGGCTCGCCTCCCCATCGATCGTGACCGGGTGCGCGATGAACTCCACACGGTCCACACGTCGTCCGTCCATGCGCACCACGCGCAGCGTCCCCTCGTCGATCTCCACTTCATCGCCCACCGCCGGGATCCGCTCCAGACGGCTCATGAGGAAGCCGCCGACGGTGTCGTAGACCTCGCCCTCCGGGACATGCACCCCGGCACGGTCGCGGAGTTCATCGGGACGTAGCTCGGCCGGGAACACGATGCTCTGGCCCCGGCGGGTGATGCCCACGCGCCGGCGGTCGTGCTCGTCGAGCACGTCGCCCACGATTTCCTCCACCAGGTCCTCGAGCGTGACCACGCCCGCGGTTCCGCCGTACTCGTCGACGACCACGGCCATCTGGTACCCCCGCGAACGGAGCTCGCCGATCAGCGCATCCAGATGGAGCGTCTCGGGGACGCGCAGCGCGTCCTCGGCGAGTGCGCCCACCGGAACGTGAATCCGCTTGCTGCGGGGCACGGAGACCGCGGCCTTGAGGTGGACGATGCCGGTGACGTCGTCCAGATCGTCGTCGTACACCGGGAAGCGGCTGAGGCCGGTGCGCCGGGCCGCGTCGATGACGTCGTCCGCGGTGGCGTCGCCGGCGAGGGCCTCCACGCTCGGGCGCGGAGTCATCACATCGCCCGCGGTGAGGCGGGCGAAGGTGAGCGAGCGATCGAGGAGGGAGGCGGTGTCCGCCTCCAGCACGCCGGCCATCGCCGAACGGCGCACCAGGCTGGAGAGCTCCTCGGCGGATCGAGCGCCGCTCAGCTCTTCCTTGGGCTCGATGCCCATCGCCCGCAGGATCCCGTTCGCGGATCCGTTCAGCACGGCCACCGCCGGGCGGAACACCGTGGTGAACACGGTCTGGAACGGGATCACCAGCTGCGCCGTCTGACGCGGCAGCGCGAGCGCGAAGTTCTTGGGCACCAGCTCGCCGATGATCATCGACAGCACGGTCGCGATGGTCATGCCGATCACGGTGCCCACCGGAGCGGCGATCGATGCGGGAAGCGACAGCAGTTCGAGCGCGGGCTCGAGCAGCTTCGCCAGAGCGGGCTCCAGCGTCACACCCGTCAGCAGCGTGGTCAGCGTGATACCGAGCTGTGCGCTGGAGAGGTGCGTCGAGGTGATCTTGAGGGCCGCGATCGTCATCGACAGACGTGACTCGCCTCGCTCGCGGCGGGCTTCGAGGTCCGCTCGATCGAGGTTGACGAGCGCGAACTCGCTCGCGACGAACAGCCCGGTTCCGACGGTGAGGAGGATTCCGACGCCCAAGAGGACGTAATCCATCGGCTGCATCAGCGGATCTCACCACCGATGCGACTGCCGGATGCCGGTGCGCCCCGGCGGATGCGGTGATCCGCGGGCGGATCAGTGACGGGCGAAGGTCTGCAACTCGGAGGGTCGTCCATGGTGCGCATGAGTCTAACGGACGCTGCTGGGAACGCGCCCGGCTCGATCCCGCAACATCCGCGATTCCCGGCGTGTCGCGTCGGTGGGGAAACTCCCGGAGGCCTGTCGTTCTGGACTAGGCTTGTCTGTCGAAAGCACGCGGGAGATCTCCGCGTGCGTGACGAGATCACACGACGAAAGTGGGCGATCAAGCGTGTCGAGCAACTCGAGCGTTGGCGGGGCTTCGAGCGAGGGAGAATTCGGGGCCAACGAGTGGCTCGTCGAAGAGCTCTACGAGCAGTACAAGAGCGATAAGAACTCCGTGGACAAGGAGTGGTGGCCGGTTCTCGAGTCCTACCACCAGAAGGCCACCGGTTCCGCTCCGGCCACCCCCGGCGCCCCGGCAGCGACGCCGGAGTCCGCACCGATCCCCGCCGCAACCCCGGCGGCTCCCGCCGCTGAGGCGCCGGCGCAGAACACCGGTCAACCGGTGGCGCGCACCACTGCGAAGCCGGCAGCCCCGCAGCCGATCCCCGCTCAGGCACCCAAGGCCACCGCTCCCGCGGCGGACGACGGCGAGGCGCAGGAAGATGTCGTCACACCGCTCAAGGGCATCTTCAAGACCATCGCCGCCAACATGGACGTCTCGCTGACGATCCCCACGGCCACCAGCGTTCGCACCATCCCGGCGAAGCTGATGATCGACAACCGCATCGTCATCAACAACCACATGGCGCGCACCCGCGGCGGCAAGATCAGCTTCACCCACCTCATCGGCTGGGCCATGATCCAGGCGCTGAAGGAGTTCCCGAGCCAGAACGTCTACTACGACGAGATCGACGGCAAGCCCTCCGTCATCGCACCGGCCCACATCGGCCTCGGCATCGCCATCGACCTCCCCCGCCCGGACGGCACCCGCGCCCTGGTGGTTCCCTCCATCAAGCGCGCCGAGACACTGAGCTTCACCGAGTTCCTGGCCGCGTACGAGGACCTCGTCCAGCGTGCCCGCGTCAACAAGCTGACGGCCGCCGACTACGCCGGCACCACGATCTCGCTCACGAACCCGGGCGGCATCGGCACGGTGCACTCCGTCCCCCGCCTCAGCAAGGGCCAGGGATCGATCATCGGCGCCGGCGCACTGGAGTACCCGGCGGAGTTCGCCGGCGCCAGCGAGCGTGTGCTGAACGAGCTGGCCATCGGCAAGGTCATCACCCTCACCAGCACCTACGACCACCGCGTCATCCAGGGCGCGGGCTCGGGCGAGTACCTCAAGAAGGTGCACGAGCTGCTCATCGGCCAGCGCGAGTTCTACGAGGGCATCTTCGCCGCGCTGCGCATCCCCTACGCACCCATCCACTGGGCCGGCGACATCAAGGTCGACATCGCCGAGCGCGTGGACAAGCAGGCCCGCGTGCAGGAGCTCATCAACTCGTACCGCGTGCGTGGTCACCTGATGGCGGACATCGACCCGCTGGAGTACGTCCAGCGCTCGCACCCCGACCTCGAGATCGAGACCCACGGCCTCACCTTCTGGGATCTGGACCGCGAGTTCGTCGTGGGTGGCTTCGGCGGCCGGCGCACCATGAAGCTGCGCGAGGTCCTCGGGGTGCTGCGCGACTCGTACTGCCGCACCATCGGCGTCGAGTACATGCACATCCAGGATCCCGGCCAGCGTGCGTGGTTCCAGGAGAAGATCGAGGTCAAGTACCAGAAGCCCGGCCACGACGAGCAGCTGCGCATCCTCAGCAAGCTGAACGAGGCGGAGGCGTTCGAGACGTTCCTGCAGACCAAGTACGTCGGACAGAAGCGCTTCTCCCTTGAGGGCTCCGAATCCCTCGTTCCGCTGATGGACGAGATCCTGCAGGGCGCCGCACGCTCCGGCCTCGACGGCGCCGCCATCGGCATGGCCCACCGCGGCCGCCTCAACATGCTCACCAACATCGCGGGGAAGACCTATGGTCAGGTCTTCCGCGAGTTCGAGGGCTCCACGCTTCCGGGCAACAAGCTCGGCTCGGGTGACGTCAAGTACCACCTCGGCACCGAGGGCACCTTCGTCGCCGAGGACGGCAGCGAGCTGCCGATCCAGCTGGCCGCCAACCCGTCGCACCTGGAGACCGTGGACGGCGTGCTGGAGGGCATCGTCCGCGCGAAGCAGGACCGTCACCCGATCGGCTCGTTCACATGGCTGCCCATCCTGATCCACGGCGACGCTGCCTTCGCCGGTCAGGGCGTGGTCGTCGAGACGCTGCAGATGTCGCAGCTGCGCGCGTTCCGCACCGGCGGCACCATCCACGTCGTCGTGAACAACCAGGTGGGCTTCACCACCGTCCCCGGCGACTCGCGCAGCTCGGTGTACGCGACCGATGTGGCCAAGACCACGCAGGCACCCATCTTCCACGTGAACGGCGATGACCCCGAGGCCGTCGTGCACGTGGCCCAGCTCGCGTTCGAGTACCGCGAGAAGTTCCACCGTGATGTCGTCATCGACCTCGTCTCCTACCGCCGTCGTGGCCACAACGAGGGTGATGACCCCTCGATGACGCAGCCCCTGATGACCAACCTCATCGAGGCCAAGCGCTCGGTCCGCAAGCTCTACACCGAGGCGCTCGTCGGTCGCGGCGACATCACCGAGGCTGAGTACGAGCAGACCAAGGCGGACTTCCAGGATCGCCTCGAAGTCGCCTTCGCTGAGACGCATGCGGCACAGACCGGCGCGATCCCGGTTGTCAACGAGCAGGGCGCCCCGGCCGTTGCCGGTGCTCCCGACAACACCGGCATCTCGTCCGAGACCATGCAGATCATCGGCGACGCGTTCACCAACAAGCCGGCCGGCTTCACGGTGCACCCCAAGCTGGAGCAGTTGCTGAACAAGCGTGCCGACATGTCGCGCAACGGCGGCATCGACTGGGGCTTCGGCGAGCTGCTCGCGTTCGGCTCCCTGCTGCTGGAGGGCACCCCGGTGCGCCTCACCGGTCAGGACGCCCGTCGCGGCACCTTCGCTTCGCGCCACGCTGTGCTGCACGACCGCGCCAACGGTCAGGAATGGCTGCCGCTGGGCAACCTCTCCGACGCGCAGGCACGTTTCTGGGTCTACGACTCGCTGCTGAGCGAGTACGCGGCGATGGCGTTCGAGTACGGCTACTCGGTGGCAGCGCCCGAGGCGCTGGTGCTGTGGGAGGCGCAGTTCGGCGACTTCGCCAACGGTGCGCAGTCGGTCATCGACGAGTACATCTCCTCGGCCGATCAGAAGTGGGGCCAGCAGTCCAGCGTCGTGCTGATGCTGCCGCACGGCTACGAGGGCCAGGGACCCGACCACTCGTCGGCACGCATCGAGCGCTACCTGCAGCTGTGCGCCCAGGACAACATGACCGTGGCCCGTCCCTCCACGCCGGCCCAGCACTTCCACCTGCTGCGTCGTCAGGCCTACGCCAAGCCCCGTCGTCCGCTCATCGAGTTCACCCCGAAGGGCATGCTGCGTCTGCGCAGTGCGTCCAGCCCCGTCGAGGCCTTCCTGTCCGGAACGTTCCGGACGGTCCTGGATGACGAGCGCGGCATCGATGCGTCGAAGGTCACTCGTGTCCTGCTGCACTCCGGCAAGATCCACTGGGATCTGGTGTCGGAGCTGGAGAAGACGCCGAACGAGGCCATCGCCCTGGTGCGGGTCGAGCAGCTCTACCCGGCTCCGGTCGACGAACTGAACGAGATCCTCGCCCGCTACCCGGACGCCGAGCTGGTCTGGGTGCAGGACGAGCCGGAGAACCAGGGTGCCTGGCCGTTCATGGCTCTGGAGGTCGCCCCGCTGCTGAAGGGTCGCCCGCTCGGACACGTCACGCGTGCCTCGGCAGCGTCCCCCTCCACCGGTTCGTCGAAGATCCACGCCCTGGAGCAGGCCGACCTGCTCCGTCGTGCGCTGAACTGACGCCGCACCGTCTCACCGACGAAGGCCCTGCACTCACGTGTGCAGGGCCTTCGTCGTTGCCGGCACGGCGGTGTGACTACCCTCCCGTCGTCGCGTGGACGTCGAAGCCGGCATCCGTGCCGACCGTGGCCACCAGGTAGTCCAGACCTCGGGTGAGCGCGCCGCGCACATGTCCCTCGCCGGGGATCGTCAGCGCGTTCACGCGGAATCCCGCCTGCTGCGCGAGGGCCGCATTTCTGACCTGTCCGGGTCCGAACACCGTGTCCTGATCGCCGTGCGTGAAGATCGCGTGACGGTCATCGTACGTTCCCGGCTTCGCCGAGGCGAGCACCGCCGCCGGCAGCGAGGCCCGGTATGCCGGCTCATCCCCCGCCCAGGCGGTTGCGACCGCGGCCTGGGGGTTCTCCGAACCGGGATACTCGTTTCCGGAGACGTCGCCGATGACTCCCCAGGTATCGGGGTGCGCCACCCCCCACGAGAAGGCGCAGGCTCCCCCGTTGGAGTATCCCGCGATCGTCCACGCGGACACGTCCGGCAGCACCGCGAAGTGCGACCGGATGTAGGCGGGCACGTCCACATTCACATAGGTCGCAACGGCGCCGTAGGTGGCAGAGTCCGTGCACACCGGGTCGTTCTGCGGATCCCCCGCAAGCTGATCGACCACCACCACGATCGGTGCGAGTCCCTGATGCGCCGCGGCATAGGCGTCGGCCGCCGTCGCGATGGGCGTGATGTCGGGCGAGCCGGGCTGCCCCATCATCATCACGATCACGGGGAGCTTCGGCGCATCTGCCACGAGCGCCGCAGGAGGCAGGTACACCGATGCATCGCGGGGCGCGTATGCCCGCGATGGCACGATTCGCTCATCACCGCGCAGGACGCCCGTGCGCCCCTGCGCGGGCAGGTCCACGGGAGGCTTCCACTCCGCGATCGTCGGCCGCTGCTCGCCGATGGAAAGGGGCGGCAGGTCCGCCGCCGGCCCGACGTCGATCCCGATGATGGATGCCGGCGTGTGCGTGACGCCGTACAGCGCGTTCACGGCGAGCCCCAGCGACAGCGCGCTCGTCACGACCAGGAGAACCGCCGCCGCGCGGCGCCACCAGCCGCCGGTGGTCAGCGCGATCACGCCGACGCCCGCCAGTGCGCCGGTCACGAGCACCCATGGCGCGGTTCCGGCCGGCAGCTGTCCCGCGAAGACGTTCGCCGACTGGGCGGAGAGCACCGCGGTGCCCACAGCGCCGGCCCCGACCACCGCGCCGATGAGATGGCGGATGGGACGTCGCCCGCGCACCAGGACCGCCATCGCCAGTACGAGCTCCAGGAGACCCACCATTGTCCGCACCGGCGAATCGATGAGCTCCAGGGTGAGGAGCCAGGTGCCCATCAGGATCGCCGCTCAAAGAGCCCGCGGGCGAACTCCACGAGGTGACGACCGCTCGCCGTGGGCAGATAGGTGCGCACCAGCGCATACCCGATGGCGGGCAGTTCCACCGGGTCCGGGTACACCATGCTCAGCGTCGCGTACTCGGGACGGAACTTCTTCTTGAACCGGAACAGCGACGCGAATCCGTACAGCGGTTCCAGGGCGGCTGACAGACTCGCGAGCAGTCCATCGATGCTCCCGCGGCGCGCGGATGCCTCGTCCGACTGCACGAGCGGAGCTCCGGAGAGGCTGAGGATCTCCGCCCCATCCGCCTGCATCTGCAGCGCGGCGGAGGCGATGAGAAACTCCATCACTCCATTCGGCGATTCCGGTGCGCGGCGCATGACATCCAGGGTCCAGCCCACGAGCGCTCCACCACGGTGAACGGGAACCCAGCTGGTCACACCCAGCACGGTGTCGTCCGCCGCGACCGCAAGCATGAGCCGCACCGCCGGATCCTGCATCTCCGGCACCGACCCGAGCGTGAACCCCATCTCCGGCAGCGCCTTCTCGGAAGCCCAGTGCTCGCTGATCTCGCGGATCTGCCGTGCGTGAGCGCGCGAGAGCTCTGACCAGCTGGTCCACAGCGGCAAGACCCCCTCGCGGCGCATGCGGGTCACGGGGTGGCGGACCTTCTCTCCTGCCTTGCCCGCCATGGTGAAGGTGCGTGGATGCAGCACCGTCTCCTCCGCCACCGGCATGCTGCTCCAGCCCAGTGATTCGAGGATCCGGCGGGTGTCGTCGTGGACGCTGTAGAACACCGGGGTCCACCCGTGCGCTGAAGAGAACTCCACGAAACCGCGGATCGCCTCCTCGCGGTGCTCGTCATCGGCCGCAGGATCGGAGATGGCGATGGCGACGCCGCCCTGGAGCCGGTACGCCACCGCGGATGAGCCGTCCTCGGAGAACCAGTGACGTGCACCCTCCCATGTCCCCAGCC
The DNA here is from genome assembly GCA_031277945.1 of Microbacterium sp. Classification (GTDB taxonomy): domain Bacteria; phylum Actinomycetota; class Actinomycetes; order Actinomycetales; family Microbacteriaceae; genus Microbacterium. The sequence continues at coordinate 402,374 of JAITLK010000003.1, forward strand.
ATCCGAGTGTGCCGGCATCGGTCGTCGTGACCAGTGCGCGGTATGGATCGGACGCCGCAACCTGCTCGGTGCGCGTGCGCGAGAAGAGGCGCAGCACCGCCGATACGAAGAACGCCCAGAAGACGACGCCCACCCACTGCCAGAGGAAGAGCCCGGGCCCGTGATGCGGGAACCGGGTTCCCCCCGGCAGCGGCACCAGCCCCGGCGGCAGGAACCGCCGCAGTGCATCGCCGAGCAGCTCGCCCGGTGTGGGTGCCTGGTTCCACGCTCCGCGCAGCATCCACTCGCCGAGGAAGAAGACCACGGCGAACACCGCGAAGCAGATCGTCACCGTCAGAGCGAACCGGTGTGCGGCCGCGCGCGTGCTCCGAACGGCGAACACCGACCGGGCCAGCACGAGCACGAGAATCGTCGCTGCGGGCAGGGCGAGCGCCCCGATGCCCCAGAGCACGGCCTCCACCACCTGCTGGGAGCCCTCTCCCGCGACCACGACAGTGCCGGCCAGCGCAGATCCGAACGCCGCGATGAACAAGACGCCGTTGGTGGCGATGGCGAGAACCCACGCCGAGCGTCGCCCCGCCAGGAGACCGATCGCCGCGACGACCAGCAGCACCAGCGGTACGACAGCCAGCAGGGCGGGGCCAAGCCCCCGCGTCACGAACAGCATGTTCTGGTGGTCGCAGACGGGCAGGTAGTGCGAGGCGCAGCGGGCGGAGATCCGCTGGTCGAAGTCCGAGTACGCACCCAGCACGACGGAGAGCGGCCCGCGCCCTCCCCCGTTGACCAGCGCGGCGATCGGACCGATGCCCAGCACCGCCACCGCCCCCGCGATCAGCGTGCGCCGCTCATGCTGGCTCCCACGCCACCACGTCGTCTGCGGGGTGCGCGCGGCCCACAACTCACCGATGATCGTGCCGACCACGAACGCGAGCAGGCTGAGCCAGGATGACAGATCGCCGGCATAGAGAGCGGCCGCGAGAGCCCCGAGGCCGATGATGAGGCGGCTGCGACGCCGCCACAGCGTCGGGGCGACGCCCGCAGCCGCACTCACGGCGCAGATCACGCCGATGCTCGGATCCGCGACGCTCAGTCCCGCCACGTTCTGGAAGTCCGGGATACGCGCGATGCCGGACTGGATGAAGACTCCGAGGAGGACCACCACGACACCGCCGCCCAGGAGGGCCAGCAGCAGACGTCGCGGACGAAGATGACGTTCCGCGAAGATGAGCAGGGGAACCCCGATGACGATCGCGACCGTTCCCGTGACAACGCTGTCCGGCACCAGCACGGCCGTGAACGCCGTCCACCACCGCAGCTGGCTCAGCGTGGCGTCCGCTCCCGCGGCCATGAGGGGTCGCCACGGACCGTGGAACACCGTGGCGAGCAGCATCCAGGCGCCGAAGACGGCCGCTATCGGGGAGGCCGAGACGATGCGGCGCAGCGACGCCACCGCCTCGCGCGCACGCTGAACACGATCATCGGCCGGTGCGGGCGAGGTCTCAGCGGAAGGGGGAACCTGAGGCACTTCATGATCGTGCACCCGCAGCCGGCCCCGCCACGACGGGAATGTCGACGTCACGGGCGACTCACGACAACGTCACAGCCGACGCATAGATCTCACCGGAGGCTCTGTCAGCCCTCCGCCCTCACCTCACCGGTGGCGTGGACTCCCGCTCAGGCGTGCGATGCCTGGGCGGCGCGGATGCGCTCGAGCACCAGCAGACGCAGTTCCTCCGGCGCGTCCTCCTTGCAGGCGCGCGCGACTACCTCGGTCAGCGTCTTGGACACCACCGCTTCTTCGCGGCAGCTGTCGCAGGTGTCGAGGTGGGCTCGGATGTCGGATTCCTTCGTCCGGCACACCTCGTTGCGGAGGTACTCCTCCAGGTCCTGCCGCGCTTTCTCGCAACCGCAGTCGGTCATTTCTTGCTCCTCGATGCGGTGGGACGGATTCCTCGCTCCGCCGCGTAGTCGGCCAGCAGGTCTCTCAGCATCCGCCGACCGCGGTGCAACCTGCTCATGACCGTTCCGATGGGGGTCTTCATGATGTCGGCGATCTCCTGATAGGCGAAGCCTTCGACATCTGCCAGATACACCGCAAGGCGGAAATCCTCGGGGATCGCCTGCAGCGCATCCTTCACGACCGATGCCGGCATCCGGTCGATCGCCTCAGCCTCAGCCGACCGCGAGCTCATCGCCGTGGTCGACTCAGCACCGCCCAGCTGCCAGTCCTCCAGGTCATCGATCGTGCCCTGGAAAGGCTCGCGCTGCTTCTTGCGGTACGTATTGATGTAGGTGTTGGTGAGAATGCGGTACAGCCACGCCTTGAGGTTGGTGCCCTGCGTGAACGACGCCCACGACGAGTAGGCCTTGACGAAGGTCTCCTGCACCAGGTCAGCGGCATCGGCCGGGTTGCGCGTCATGCGCATCGCCGCACCGTAGAGCTGATCCATGAACGGGAGAGCCTGCTCCTCGAACTGCGTACGGGCATCGCCCGTGCTCGTTTCGGTCTGATCTGACTGATCCATCGCGAGCCAGTCTAGATCGTCGACCTGTTCGAGCTCCCGTGAACGCTCCAGCGTCGCGTTCATGCGCCTCCTCGTCCGTATCGTCCGCTTCTCACATCCGGTGCAACCGGCTCGCGGGGATCACTATTCCCCCGTCCCCCCGGTTGTCAATGTGCACCTGGCATATTCGTCCGATCCGGTGGGGCCAAGTAGGGTGGAGCCGATGAGTGCACAGATCGATCTCGCCACCGCAACAGCACCCCAGGGCGCCTACGCGGCACCGGTCGCAGACGCGCCGGTGCACGCGACGATCAGCGTGCCAGGATCGAAGTCCCTCACCAATCGGGAGCTGATCCTGTCGGCTCTGGCCGAGAGCCCCAGCCGGCTGCGCTCGCCGCTGCACTCCGATGACTCCGCCCGCATGATCGAGGGTTTGCGCGCGCTCGGGGTAGAGATCGAGGAGACCGAGGCGAGCGGGCCGTTCGGGCCGGATCTGCAGATCACCCCGCCTCGCACCTTCTCCGCCGGGACCGAGGTGGACTGCGGCCAGGCAGGCACCGTCATGCGCTTTCTCACGCCACTGGCCGGGCTCGCAACGGGAGAGGTCACCGTGACCGCTCACGAATCCGCGTTGCATCGTCCGATGGGCGAGATGATCAGCGCGCTGCGCGATGTCGGTGTCGACATCGACGACGCCGGACGCTGGTCGCTGCCGTTCACCGTGGTGGGTCATGGCCACATCCGCGGTGGCGAGATCGTGATCGATGCATCGCGGTCGAGCCAGTTCGTCTCCGGTCTCCTCCTCGCGGCGGCGCGGTTCGACGTCGGGCTCCAGCTGCGCCATTCCGGCCAGCGGCTGCCGTCGATCCCCCACATCGAGATGACGATCGACGTGCTCGCGCACCGAGGGGTGCACGTCGAGCGCACTTCGCCCACCGACTGGGTGGTCCCGGCAGGCTCCATCCGCGGCAAGGATGTCGCGATCGAGCCCGACCTCTCCAATGCGGCGCCGTTCCTGGCCGCTGCTCTCGTCACCGGCGGCTCGGTGACCGTCACCGGCTGGCCTGCCCGCTCCACGCAGCCCGGCGCCCTGCTCACCGAGATCCTCCCCCAGTTCGGTGCCCGTGCGACGCGTCGGGGTGGTGCTCTGACGGTGACCAGTACGGGCCCGATCCGTGCCGTCGACCTCGATCTCACCGCGGCGGGCGAGCTCGCCCCCACGTTGGTGGGTCTCGCAGCTCTCGCCGACGGTGTCAGCACGTTCCGCGGCATCGGCCACATCCGCGACCACGAGACGGATCGCATCGCGGCGCTCGTCGCCGAGCTGCGGGCCATCGGCTGCGGTGCCGAGGAGACTCCCGACGGCATCGTCGTCACCCCGGCTCCACTGCACGGCGCCACGTGGAAGGCCTACCACGACCACCGCATGGCGACCACGGGCGCGCTGCTCGGACTGGCCGTCCCCGGGATCGTGATAGACGACATCGGCACCACGGCCAAGACGCTGCCGCAGTTCACCGCGCTGTGGGAGCTCATGCTCGCCCCGCGCGAGGAATGCCCGGAGGATGCCGCCGCGTGAGCTGGCTCGGAGACTTCGACGACGACGAGGACGAGTTCGACGAGAGCGACATCCGCGTCCGTCCGAACCCCAAGGCCAATCGGCCGCGGACCAAGCGTCGGCCGGCACACGAGGATGCGACGATCGGTCGCGTCCTCGGAGTTGACCGCGGTCGTTACAGCGTGCTGCTGGACGAGGACACCGATGACGAGCGCACGGTGACGGCGACGCGAGCGCGCGAGCTGCGCAAGACGCCGATCGTGACCAACGATCGCGCCCGCGTGGTCGGCGATCGCACCGGCGAAGCCGGCACTCTCGCACGGATCGTCGGGATCGTGGATCGCACCTCGCTGCTGCGACGAAGTGCCGATGACACCGATCAGGTGGAGCGGGTCATCGTGGCCAACGCCGATCAGATGCTCATCGTGGTGGCTGCGGCGGACCCGGAACCGCGCGAGCGACTCGTCGACCGCTACCTGGTCGCGGCCCTCGACGCCGGCGTGCGCCCGCTGCTCGTCGTCACCAAGACCGACCTTGCAGACCCCACCGCTTTCCTCCAGCATTTCGAGACCCTCTCGGATCTGCGTGTCTTCCGCAGCGCCCGCGGCGAGGTGCCGCTGGACGAGATCGGTGCGGCACTCGTGGGACACGCCACCGTATTCGTTGGGCACTCCGGCGTCGGCAAGTCGACGCTCATCAACGCGCTCGTTCCCAGCGCCGGTCGTGCCACCGGACACGTCAACGACGTCACCGGACGCGGCCGCCACACATCGTCGTCCACCGTGGAGTTGCGTTTCCGAGGACCGGAGGGCACGGGCTGGGTGATCGACACCCCGGGTGTGCGCTCGTTCGGCCTCGGGCACGTGGACACCGCGAACATCCTCGCCGCGTTCACCGATCTCGCCGACATCGCCGAGGACTGCCCGCGCGGATGCACTCATCTCCCCGACGCTCCGGACTGCGCGCTGAACGAGGCGGAAGCGGACGGCGAGCTGGGTCCCGCCGGAAGCGCACGACTCGACTCCCTGCAGCGGCTGCTCGCCACTTTCGAGACCTGACACCTCCTTTCGCGTCGTGTCGGTGCTCGCGCCTAGGCTGAGAGCATGACGACGCGCCTGGAACCCGGAACCCTCGCCCCCGACTTCACCCTGACCGCTCAGAACGGCGAATCGGTCACCCTGAGTGCGCTGCGCGGCGGCCCCGTGGTGCTCTACTTCTATCCGGCGGCCATGACGCCGGCGTGCACCGCACAGGCGTGCGACTTCCGCGATTCCTTCGCCCCGTTGCAGTCAGCCGGGTACACCGTGCTCGGAGTCTCTCCCGACGACGTGGCCAAGCTCGAGCGCTTCCACGAGCGCGATCACCTGCCCTTCGATCTGCTCGCCGACCCCGACCACGCTGTGATGGATCAGTACGGCACGTGGGGTGAGAAGAAGAACTACGGTCGCACGTACGAGGGCGTGATCCGCTCCACCTTCATCATCGATGCCGACGGCGTCGTCCAGGACGCGCTGTACAACGTCCGCGCCACTGGGCACGTCGCGCGCATCATGCGCATCCTCGGCCTCGCCGACTGAGCTCGGGACCTCAGCGGGCGGTGTCCGCCGAGTCCTCCGGCCCCTCGTCCTCGATCGGATCATGACTGCGATCCGGGCTGCGGCGCGCGGCAACGATGATCAGTGCGAATCCGATCACCGCCGGAATGATCAGCCACGCGCCCACCAGCGGGTGCGGCGACGGTCCGGTGCTCGCGCCGAGCCCCACCGCGAAGACGAGCACCTGTGTCACGATGCCTCCGGAACGGCCCCACGTGCGTCCGCGGAGGATACCGATGGCGAAGGCCAGGATGCCGATCCCCAGCACGATCGTGAGCACCAGCAGCGCCAGCGCGCTCACCAGGTCCGCCGTGTCTCCAGCGATGATCGCACCGATCTCTGCGACGGCCAGGACGAGCGTCACGACTGCCTCAAGGGCGACGATGATGGCTGCCGCGATCGTCGCGGGCAATGGACGCGGCGAGACCTGCTCGGTGATCGTCATGGGTGCTGCGCGTCCTTCTCATCGTGTCGTGCATCGCGTGGGATTCGCCCGTGCGCCAGGGGCGTGTGGGCTGCCGCGGCGCTCGCCGGTCCCGGATACCTGCCTGTGAGAATCAATTAACCCTTGATTCACCCGGGGATCCGTGGAAGCATTATCAGTGCCGTGTGCTCCCACAGCGGCGTGGGACGAGCGCTCTGCTCGTATATACACAGGGTATCCAACCCACCCGGGGTAAACACCGAATCCGTGTGTCGCCCCACACCCCACACCCCCACCTACAAGGAGCACGAAGAATGGATTGGCGCGATAAGTCCGCCTGCCTGACGGTCGACCCTGAGCTTTTCTTCCCCGTCGGGAACACCGGTCCCGCCGTGGATCAGATCGAGAAGGCCAAGGCGGTGTGCGCTCGCTGCACCGTCACGGAGATCTGCCTGCAGTACGCCCTCGAGACCGGCCAGGACTCGGGCGTCTGGGGAGGCCTCTCCGAGGACGAGCGTCGCGCCCTCAAGCGTCGCGCCGCACGCGCTCGTCGCGCTTCCTGAGGCACGCCAGCCACCTGAACGCATAACGCCCCCGGTACGGACCGGGGGCGTTAGCCGTTGCGTGGATCAGCTGTCAGCGCGGATCCACTTCAGCGGGATGTCGATGGTCACCTCGGTGCCCGATCCGGTGAGCGTGTGCCAGTCGATGGACCCGGACAGCTCGCCCTGAATCAGCGTGCGCACGATCTGTGTGCCGAGCCCCTGTCCGACCTGCCCTTCCGGCAGGCCGCTGCCGTCGTCGCGCACGCGTACCTCGAGGTGCTCCTCGTCGCGCTCGGCGATGATCTCGACCACGCCCTCGTCCTGCTCCGCCAGACCATGCTCCACGGCGTTCGTGACCAGCTCCGTGAGCGCCAGCGCGAGCGGGGTCGCGTACTCGCTGGGGAGGCTGCCGAACTTGCCCGTGACGTGCGTGCGTGCCCGGGTTCCGGCACCGGCGGCCACTTCCGCGACGAGCTTGAGCACACGGGTGAAGACCTCGTCGAAGTTCACGTTCTGCGTCAGGCCGCTGGCCAGCGTGTCATGGACGATGGCGATCGAGGCCACCCGTCGCATGGCCTGGGTCAGCGCGTCGCGCGCCTCCTCGGAGTGGGTCCGTCGCGCCTGGATGCGCAGCAGCGAGGAAACGGTCTGCAGATTGTTCTTCACCCGGTGATGGATCTCGCGGATCGTGGCGTCCTTGGTGATCAGCTCCTGCTCCTGATGACGAAGCTCAGACACGTCCCGGCACAGGATGATCGCGCCGATCCGCTTGCCGTTGTTCTTCAGCGGCACCGCGCGCATCGACACGGTCACCCCGCGCGCCTCGATGTCCGAGCGCCACGGCGCCCGCCCGGTCATGACGACGGGGAGGGATTCGTCGACCTCGCGCCCGGCGGGAAGGATCTCGGCGACCACCTCGACGAGGCTCTCGCCTTCGAGCTCATCGTCGAATCCCATGCGGTTGAACGCGGACAGCGCGTTCGGGCTCGCGAATGTCACGGTGCCGTCCACGTCGAGGCGGACCAGGCCGTCGGAAGCGCGCGGGGCACCGCGTCGCGGCGCCGTCGGAGCGTCCAGGTCGGGGAAGTCGCCGGTCGAGATCATCGAGAACAGATCGTCGGCGCACTCGTTGAACGTGATCTGCTGGCGTGAGGGCGTTCGCGCCTCGCCGAGGTTCGTGTGACGGGTCAGGATGCCGATGACATTGGGCTTCTCCCCCACCACCGGACGGGTGCGCACGATCGGCACCGCCCGCACCCGCGTCGGCACCTCCTCGAACCACTCCGGCGAGGACGAGTCGACGATGGTGGCGGTCTGGAAGCTCTCCTTGATCTGCGCGTACCACTGGGGACGCACGCTGTCGCCCACGATGTCGCGGTAGAACAGCGTGGCCGCGCCGCCCGGCCTGGTGTGCGCGACCGCGACGAACGAGTCCTCGGGCGTGGGCACCCACATCACGATGTCCGCCGACGCGAGGTCGGCGAGAAGCTGTCCATCACCGGCGAGGCGATGGAGCCATTCCACGTCCGCTTCGTCGGCGCGGCCCTGCAGGTAGACGAGATCACTGAGTGTCGACACCCCGCAAGCCTATTGGCTCCCGCGCGCACTTCTTCGAGCCCCCCGGGCACGTCGTGGCCCGTTCGCCGGAAGCGCGAGGGCACCGGCTGCGCCGGCGGTGTCCAGCATCCCCGCGATCCGGCGAACGGCGGCGGTGAGAGCCGAGCGCGGCGCGGCGAGGATGACAGGCTGGGCGTGGAGCACCGCACGATCTGCCGCGGAGCCGTCCTCGGGGATGAAGTGCACGTCGGTGGCCGCGGCGTATCGCTCCAAGGCGCGGCGCAGCTGGCCTCGGGCATCGAGTCCGATGGCGCGCGATCGCACCCGATTGACCACCACGGTGATGGGCGTGGCCGGCGCCAGCTCGCGCACCTCCATGATGGCGCGGACGAACCGGGAGACACCGATCGGGTCCGCCGCGCACACGGCGACGATCCGATCCGCCCGCTGCAGCGCGGCGATCGTGGCGGCGTTGCGACGTGGCCCGCCGTCGATGTCACTGACGATCTGCTCGTCCTGCTCGATCAGCGCCGACGTGTCGATGAAGACCTGATCGCTCCACCGCGCGACGGCATCGATCACGGCCCGCATCCGATCCGCGGGCAGCTCCGGCCACCGGGACGGGCGATTGATCCCGGACAGCACGGCGAGCGCACTCGCCTCGATCGGAACGAGTTCGCGGATGCGGGCGTACTCCGCCTCGTCGAAGGACCGCCGCCCCGCCTGGCGGCACGCGCCCGCGAGTCCCGGCGCCTCCTCCGCGAGTCCCAGCATCGCAGCCACCGCCGGCGCGTGGCTGTCGGCGTCGATGAGCGCAACCTCACCACCGCTGCGCGACCGCTCGGCCGCCAGCGCGACCGCGAGAGTGGAACGCCCGGGCGCTCCGTGCGGACCCCACACCGCGATCACATCGCTGCGGCGAGAGGTCAGGGGTCCGGGAATGGCCGCGACGGATGCGAGGACGGCCCGAGCGGCGGGCTCACGCACCGGCACCACCCCCAGTCGTGCCGCGAGATTGGCCCCCGCCTCGTCCATCGCCACCGGGACCACGCGGACACGGGCGGCATCGCAGCGGGCCAGCAGCGCACCGTCCAGCTGACGGGGATCTGCCAGGATCACCAGGGCATCCGCACCACCCAAGGCATCCGGCTGACCGAGCTGCAGAGGACCCAGCACGATCACCCGCTCCCCGACGGCTTCCAGCTCCTCGCAGAGCGGTCGCGCGATGGAAGGCGGAAGGCACACGGCGATGGTGCTCATGATCCGCCGCCCGCGACGATCACCGACAACGCGCTGCCCGACGAGGCCGCGGAGAGGACATCCGGTACCGCCTCCCTCGGGACGACGAGTTCGATCACCGCGGATGCCGTGCGCACCATCGAGTCATCGGCACGCACGGAGACGACTACGGCCCCCGAGACGAGCACCCGAGGCGACGGGGCTTCGTCCTCCCCAGCGCCGTCCACCCACACGTCGACGGTGCTTCCCTTCCGGACTCCCGACGCCACATCGACCGCGCTGCGGATCACGACCGTCGTGAGGTCGGCCGACCCCTCCGGCGCCAGTGCGTCGCGTGGCACCAGCTCGCCCTGAGCGATCACGCGCGTGACCACGCTGCCCGGCAGCACCTCCGAGGACAGCAGATAGTGCTCAGCCACGGCGCCCAGCATCACCTCCGTGCTCTGCAGATCCCCGGGCTGCACCGTCTGCCCGGGAAGCAACGTGCCGGCGGCGGTCGCAACGCCGACGGTCGTCCTCGCGGCCGAGACGACGCCCCACACCGCTGTCACGGAGACGGCGACCAAGGCGACGCCGATGAAGAATCGGGCATCGGAGAAGAAGCGGTTACGGCGGCTGGACATGGGGGCGATGCTGTCAGAGGGTCGGCATGCGGCGGCGACGACTATCCACAGCGGGCGATCGATCACGCGGTGCACGGATCGGCGATTATCCACACTCGCCGGATCGCCTCCAGAACATGTTCCCCCACGCGTCATAATCGACTCATGCCCGACATCAGCGCTCCCGGACGCCACGTCTCGCCGGCGCAGGTCGCAGAGCTCCTGGATCTCACGGTGGACGATGTCCTCGCGCTCGTTCACGAGGGTCGCCTGCGAGGGGCGCGCGTCGGGGCAACTCACCAGTGGCGCATCGAAGAGGCATCCATCGTCGACTACCTCGACGAGCAGCGGGAGGAAGCGCGGCGCATGGCGCTGTGGCGTCAGTCCGACACAGCCAGCTTCCCGGAGATGTGGGGCGTGGTCAGACGCGATTGAAGCGTCCGCCCGCTGTCACACCGCCGTGCCGACCGTGCGTACCTGTCCGATGGCCGCGTACGGGATCACGATGTGGGCACGGACCTCGCTGGCTCGCCGGGGGCGACCGGATTCGTGCACGGCGAGGTCGAGATGATCCGCCCCCGCCCGATCGATCGTGCCGTGCAGGATCTCGCCATCGACCAGTCGAATGGTCACCGGACGGCGCCGGCGGGCGAGGTCTCGCATGAGGAACCCGAACACCACCCGTCCGCTCAGGTCGTCCTCCGTGGCTGGCAGTGCCGAGCGCAGAATCGCCGCATGCTCGGTCTGCACGGTGCGGATGGCTGCCAGCGGATACAGCGCCAGCCCATCGCCGTTCGCGGTCGCGTCCCACAGGTCGACGCTTCGTCGCGCGGATCCGCCGCCCGAGAGAGAGGATCCCTCCCCGCCATCGTCCGCCACGATGGCCAGCCAGTCCGCCCCGACTCCCACAGCCCGACCCGAACCGCTCACGCCGGCAGCGCGCACCGTGATGACGACACCGTCGGCGACGAGTGACATCAAGCGCGTCCGCAGCGCCAGCCGCGCGACCCGCAGCCGCTCGGTCTCGGTGTTCAGCGCCGCACGCTCGGACTCCCATTCGGCGTCGAGCTGCGATTCCAGGTCCTCGAAGAAGTCATCCCATCGCACCGCGCGACTCTAACGCGAGAGTGCAACGCCTCCCGCGCCCTGTCCCCAGGGCCCGGCCACCGCTGCACTCACCGTCCGTTCCCCGTTCGCGACGCCGCTGGGGCGGAAATCCGCGCAGAACAGCCTATTTCTGACCCCAGTTCTGAGGTCATTCTCGTATCCGACGGCGCACGCATGGCAAGCTGAACTCAACCACAGAGTCCCCGCGCTGTAAGGGGACAATCATGGCTACGGCCACCGGAGCTGTGCGCGCGCTGCAACGCGCGAGCACAGTAGAGATCGCTGAATTCTTCGCACCGCAGCGAACCAGCACCGTCGACCTACCCGACCCTGCCGTGCTGCTGCGAAATCTCACCGTGGGCGTTCTGGAGTCACTCGCCGGTGTGCGTGACGTCGACCAGCTGGCGCGTTGGCTGTCGCAGGAGGCGTTCCTGTCTGTCGTCACTCGCGTGGGACTTGCCACTCGGGCGCGCAGCGCGCGTGGCGTCGCCGCCGCACGTCCGCACCAGCGCGTTCTGTGCGTCAGACACTCCAGCCCCGCTGACGGCGTCGTGGAAGGTGTCGTCGTGGTGGCCACCCCCACCCGGACTCGTGCGGTCGCCATTCGACTTGAGGGGTACGACCGGCGCTGGCGCGCCGTGTCTCTGGCCCTTCTCTGAACTTCTCCCCCTGAGAAGACGCGGGCCGCGAACCCGCACCCGTGCCGGAGCGCTCCCAATCCGTTCCGGTGCATCATGGGCTCGTTCTGAGTCCAGAGGGCCGGTCTCCGTTCTCGAGACCGGCCCTCAAAACATCAGGACGACCGAGGAGTCACTGGCGGTAGCTGGACAGGAAGTTGCCGATGCGCTCGATGGCGTCTCCGAGCACACGCGCCTCGGGCAGGGTGACGACGCGGAAGTGATCCGGCGTCGCCCAGTTGAAGCCGGTGCCCTGAACCAGCAAGATGTGCTCCGCCACGAGCAGGTCGTAGACCAGCCGCGCGTCGTCATGGATCTCGTGGACCTCCGGGTCCAGTCGAGGGAATGCGTACAGGGCACCACGCGGCTTCACGCAAGACACGCCGGGGATGGCGTTGAGCCCCTCCCAGGTGACGTCGCGCTGCTCGTGCAGTCGCCCTGAGGGAGCGATGAGAGCGTCGATGGTCTGCACACCGTCCAGAGCGGCCTGCACGGCGTGCTGCGCGGGGGCGTTCGGGCACAGGCGGGTGGACGCCAGCAGGTTGACTCCCTCGAGGAATCCCGCTGCGTGCTTCTTCGGCCCGGTGATCACCATCCACCCCGAGCGGTAGCCCGCAACGCGATAGGTCTTGGACAGACCGTTGAACGTCAGGCAGAGAAGATCCGGCGCCAGCGTGGCCGTCGGAATGTGCTCTGCATCATCGAAGAGGATGCGGTCGTAGATCTCATCGCTGAGCAGCAGGAGCGAGTGCTCCCGCGCGATCTGGATGATGCCCTCCAGCGTCTCCCGGCTGTAGACGGCCCCCGTGGGGTTGTTGGGGTTGATGATCACGATCGCCTTGGTGTTCGGCGTGATCTTCGAGCGGATGTCTTCGAGGTCGGGGTTCCATTCGTTCTGCTCATCGCAGATGTAGTGCACCGGAGTGCCACCCGACAGCGAGGTCATCGCGGTCCACAGCGGGTAGTCCGGCGCCGGGATGAGCACCTCGTCCCCCTCGTTCAGGAGCGCCTGCATCACCATGGTGATGAGCTCGGAGACGCCGTTTCCCAGGAAGACGTCATCCGGATCCACATGGGGGAAGCCCGGGACCTGCTCGTACCGGCTGACGATCGCCCGCCGGGCCGACAGGATGCCGCGGCTCTCGGTGTAGCCGTGGGCGGTGGGAATGGCCGCGATCATGTCGCGGACGATCTGGTAGGGAGCCTCGAATCCGAACACCGCCGGGTTTCCCGTGTTCAGCTTGAGAACCGGGTGCCCTGCTGCTTCCAGCCGCGCCGCCTCGATCAGTGCGTTCCCCCGGATTTCGTAGAGGACGTTCTTGAGCTTGGCGGACTGATCCAGCGGACGGAGTGGGTTCATGTCCCAAGGGTAGTCCCCCGCGCGGGGTGGTCCTGACCGGCCACTCGTGTCTCGGTGGCCTGCCGATGTCGGAGGCACGTGGCAGGATGACGCCATACATCAGCACGTCAGCTTCATCACCCTCGCCAGCGCAGCTCTGGATCGCGCGGCGGCCTTCTACGTCGACGGACTCGGATGGACTCCGGCTTTTCGCGGTGAAGACGTCCTGATGTTCCGCGTCGGGCCGGCGCTCATGCTCTCGCTGTGGACGGAGGCCGGTTTCGAAGCGGAGGTGGGTCCGATCAGGCGCGGACCGGGCGCCGCCCCGCTCACCCTGGCACACAACGTCTCCTCCCCCGCAGCGGTCGATGCCGTGCTCGCGGACGCTCAGCGCGCCGGCGCCACTGTGGTCCCGGGCGAACATCGCGCGTGGGGCGGGTACTCCGGCCGCTTCTCCGACCCCGATGACTTCCGGTGGGAGGTCGCGTGGAACCCCGACCCGGAGATGGCGTTCGTGAACGCGCCGACCAGCTGAAACCAGTGAGGGCCCCGGATCGATCCGGGGCCCTCACTGTCACTCGTTCTGGGAGACAGGCTCAGCGCTTCTTGCCCTGCGCCCGACGCTCGGCGCGGTTGGAAGCACCGCCCTGACCGGGTTCCACCTTCTGGCCGAACGCACCGCGCTCAGCCGGCTTCTCCGCCTCGGGCGCGTCCGCCGCAGCAGCCGCAGCAGCCGCACGGCGCACCCGATCGGTGGCCGCCTGCTGGACCTGCCCCTTGTCGTTGCGCACCTCGACGTCACCGGCTTCGCCGGGAGCCGAATACTCCAGCTTCGCGCTGTTGTCATCGGGGTTCTGCAGACCCTTCGCCTGCACCTGGGTGACCTCGCCGTCCTCAGCGGGACGCACCTCGACCTCAAGGTTGAACAGGAAGCCGACGGCCTCCTCCTTGATGGAGCCCATCATCGACTGGAACATCGCGTAACCCTCGCGCTGATACTCGATCAGCGGATCACGCTGGGCCATGGCTCGGAGGCCGATACCGTCCTTGAGGTAGTCCATCTCGTAGAGGTGGTCACGCCAGCGACGATCCAGCACCTGCAGCACCACCCGGCGCTCCAGCTCGCGCATCGCGGCTTCGCCGAGCTTCTCCTCGCGCTGCTGATAGGCGATCTGCGCGTCGCTCAGCAGCTCGCGCTTCAGCCCGTCCTGGCTGATGCGCCCCTTGGAGCCGCCGGCCTCGGCGACGACCTCGTCGATCGTCACGTTGACGGGGTAGAGCGTCTTCAGCTCGGTCCACAGCGCGTCGAAGTCCCAGCTCTCCGTGTGACCGGCCTGGGTGTGCTCGTCGACGATGCCGCCGATGGCGTCCTCGACGAAGTGCGCCACACGATCCTTGATGTCATCGCCCTCGAGCATGTGACGGCGGTCGGCGTAGATCGCCTCACGCTGACGGTTGAGGACGTCGTCGTACTTCAGCACGTTCTTGCGGATCTCGGCGTTGCGCGCCTCGATCTGGGACTGGGCCGACTTGATGGCGCGGGTGACCACGCCCATCTCGATCGCTGTGTCGTCCGGGAGGTTGGATCGCTGGAGCATCGACTCGGCGAACCCGCTCTGGAACAGGCGCATGAGGTCGTCGGTGAGGCTGAGGTAGAACCGGGACTCACCGGGATCGCCCTGACGTCCGGCACGACCGCGCAGCTGGTTGTCGATGCGACGCGATTCGTGGCGTTCGGTGCCGAGGACGTAGAGACCACCCGCGTCCCGGACGGCCGCCGCATCCTCCTCGACCTGCTTCTTCATCGCGGCGTACGCGTCATCCCACGCGGCCTCGTACTCCTCCGGAGTCTCCACCGGGTCCAGACCCCGCGACTTGAGCTCCTGCACAGCGAGGAACTCGGCGTTGCCACCGAGCATGATGTCGGTTCCACGACCGGCCATGTTGGTGGCGACGGTGACGGCGCCCAGGCGTCCGGCACGGGCGACGATCTCGGCCTCGCGCGCGTGGTTCTTCGCGTTGAGGACCTCGTGCTTGATGCCCTTCTTCGCGAGCAGCCGCGACAGGTACTCGCTCTTGTCGACGGAGACCGTGCCCACCAGCACCGGCTGCTTCTTCTCGTAGCGAGCCGCGATGTCCTCGACGATCTGCGCGAACTTCGCCTGCTCGTTCTTGTACACCACATCCGGCTGGTCCTTGCGCACCATCGGACGGTTGGTCGGGATCGGCACCACACCCAGCTGGTAGGTGGACATGAACTCCGCCGCCTCGGTGTCGGCGGTACCGGTCATGCCTGCGAGCTTGTCGTACAGACGGAAGTAGTTCTGCAGGGTCACCGTGGCGAGGGTCTGGTTCTCGGCCTTGACGGGCACACCCTCCTTCGCCTCGATGGCCTGGTGGATGCCTTCGTTGTAGCGACGCCCCACGAGGATGCGTCCGGTGTGCTCATCGACGATCATGACCTCGTCGTTCATCACGACGTAATCGGTGTCGCGCTTGAACAGCGCGAGAGCCTTGATCGAGTTGTTGAGGAACGAGATGAGCGGCGTGTTGGCGGACTCGTACAGGTTGTCGATGCCGAGGTAGTCCTCGACCTTCTCGATTCCGGGCTCCAGGACGCCCACAGTGCGCTTCTTCTCGTCGACTTCGTAGTCGACCTCGGGCTCCAGCGTGCGGGCGATGCGCGCGAACTCGGTGAACCACCGGTTCGCTTCACCGGAGGACGGGCCGGAGATGATGAGCGGGGTGCGCGCCTCATCGATCAGGATGGAGTCCACCTCGTCCACGATCGCGTAGAAGTGACCGCGCTGGACGAGGTCCTCCTTCTGCCACGCCATGTTGTCGCGCAGGTAGTCGAAGCCGAACTCGTTGTTCGTGCCGTACGTGATGTCGGCGTTGTACTGCTCGCGGCGCACCGCGGGGGTCTGTCCGGAGACGATGACGCCCGTCGTCATGCCCAGGGCGCGGAACACACGCCCCATGAGCTCGGACTGGTAGGTAGCGAGGAAGTCGTTGACGGTGATCACGTGAACACCCTCGCCCGCGATCGCGTTGAGGTACGCGGGAAGCGTGGCGACGAGGGTCTTTCCCTCACCGGTCTTCATCTCGGCGATGTTGCCCAGGTGAAGGGCCGCGCCGCCCATGATCTGGACGTCGTAGTGGCGCTGGCCGAGCGTGCGCTTGGAAGCCTCACGAACGGCGGCGAAGGCCTCCGGCATCAGGCTGTCGAGCGTCTCGCCCTTCTGGTAGCGAGCGCGCAGCTGTGCAGTCTCGCCACGCAGGTCCTCGTCGGTGAGCTTGCTGTACTCATCCTCGAGTGCGTTGACGGCGTTGACCACTCGCTTCAGCTGGCGAAGGATGCGTCCTTCACCCGCACGAAGCAGCTTCTCGATCGGGTTCACCACGGGAGTCGTCTCCATCCATCGGGTCGTGCGCATGCTCGCGCCGCTGCCGCCTTTCGACGACACATTCGCCCATGTTATCGGTCCGTGACCTCGGAGGCGGCTGGATATGCGCTCTGCTCGCTGACGGCGATCAGCCGAACCGCGCCCAGGAGCACAACTCCGAGCAGGACGGAGGTGAGTGCGAGAGCCCACGACGCGGCAGCCACGGCACCGACGGCGAGCGCCGTGGGTGCCGGACTCGTCCACATCGGCCCTGCGGCAACGAGGGCGAGGGCGAGAACCCATACCGCGCCGACGCTCGCCGTGAACGCCCGAACGGGTCGTCCACGAGTGAGGTCCGCAACCAGCAGCAGTCCACCGATGACGATGACGACCTGCACGGCGAGTGCGAGCGGCAGCAGCCGCACGCCGGCGATCTGGAGGATCGCGCCGGTCAGCGGCGTCACCGTGACGGCGAAGGCCCCCACCACACCGGCAGTACCGTGGATGAGCGCTCCCGGCCCGGCGGCGACGGCCAGCACCGCGAGCGCTGCGGCGACGCAGATCACGAGCGCGGACAGCGTGTCGGTGCCCGCCGGCACCAGAAGCGCGGAGAGCGCGGACACCAGTCCGATCCCAAGGAGAAGGATTCCCGCCGCCGTCCAGGCGGTGGTCCGGGTGAGGCGCATGACTCCAGGCTATTGCGCGTGGAAAGTAATTGCACAGTATGTGATTTCTCGATATACATATACGCGGAAATGAGATACCGGAAGAGTTGTGGAGTCACATGTCGGTCCGCCAGAGCCTTCTCGCCATCCTCGATCAGGGGCCGTGCTACGGATACCAACTGCGTTCCGAGTTCGACCGGCGCACCGGTTCGACCTGGCCGCTGAACGTCGGTCAGATCTACAACACCCTCGAACGTCTGGAGCGGGACGGGCTGGTGCGCCGCGGCGAAGCGGACGACGCAGGCCATGTGTTCTGGGAGATCACCGACGCCGGACGCACGGAGGTCGCCGGCTGGCTCTCGTCCCCGGTGGAGCGCGGCAGCGGCACCCGCGATGAGCTCGCCATCAAGCTGGCCGTGGCCGCCACCCTTCCGGGCGTCGACGTCGCCGCCCTGATCCGGGCGCAACGGGCGGCCACCCTCGCGCAACTCGCGGAACTCACCCGCACCACGTACGCCGGAGCGGCGCCGGACTCCCCCGAACAGCTGGCATGGTCCCTCGTCGTCGACTCCATGATCTTCCAGGCCGAGGCCGAGGCGCGATGGCTGGATCACACCGAGCAGCGGCTGCGCCTTCACCCGCAGCACGCACTGGAGCTGGAACTGTCGACCGACCGTCCCCGGCGCGGGCGACCCGCGAAGTCGCGGACCTGACGGCCGCGAGGCCGGTCCGGATCCGTCACGGGGGCTGATTCCGAAATAAGTTCCCGGTATCTGAGACCTTTCGAGCGTGAGCGGACATACCTCTATGAAGCAGTCCTCATCCGACATCAGACGATGACGTATCGAAGGAGCACGGACACGATGCCCAGCAAGGTTCCCCCCACCCTCACCCTGTCGGCCGCCATCGACCCCGCAGCACTCACGCTGCCGCCGACGGAGCCGATCGACATCACCGAGCTCATCCGCGCCGAGCTCGAACGCTGAACGCGTCCCGGGCGAGTGCGCGCTGAGCGAACCCGCAGCCCGGGGCCCTGTCCGCCGCCTAGGATCGACCCATGGCAGGTTTCTGGGGCAAGCGCAGGCGCGAGGAACAGGAAGCTCAGGACGCGGCGGATGCGGATCTCGCCCGACGCGCGGGAGCGTCCCTGGTGTCCGCGGATGAGCGCATCCGTGTGACCACCGACGAACTGGAGTTCGCTCGCGCCGAGCTCGGTGAGAAGGCGGTCGGCCCGCTCGCCGAGGCACTCGCCGCCGTGCGCACGCACCTTCGCGAGGCCTATCAGCTCAATCAGCTGAACCATGACGAGATCCCCGACACCGTCGAGGAGACCCGCACCCGTAACGCACGCATCATCCAGCTCTGCGAGTGGGCGGAATCAGTTCTCGACGAACGGACATCCGCTCTCCAGGACCGCATCGAGCTGGTACGCCGTGCGCCGCAGATCCTCGAAGGCGTTCGCCGCGACACCGCCGCGCTCAGCGAGCGCGTCCCCGGTGCCACGGAGGTCATCGCCCGCCTGGAGCTGCGCTACAACGACGATGCCATGCGTCAGATCCGCAACGGAGCCGACGAGATCGAGAATCTGCTCGCCTTCGCCTCGCACAGCGCCAACGTGTCCGCTCGTCGGCGTGAGGCCGGTCGCAACGAGGAAGCCAACCTCGCTCTGGAGACCGCGACGGAGGCTGTGCGCCGCGCCACCACCATCCTCGACGGCATCGACGACTTCGAACTCGAGGCCCTGCGCGCCGAATCCACGCTGGCGGATGTCATCGCCGACTCTCGCGGGGATCTCATCCGCGCCCGGACCGCGCCGCGCTCACCCGCCGTCACCGCAGCCGCCGCCCAGCTCGACGCCGCGCTTCGAGCGCTCCCCGCACCGGGCTCTCGCACCGATCCCTTCACCGAGCTCTCCGTGCTGCGCGAGGCGAACAGCGCGCTGGATGATGCCATCGCGAAGGCGGTGGAGCGCGCGGCTCGTCCTGTGCCTCCCGTCGCCACCGTCCGCCATGCCGTGGACGACGCCGACCGTCAGCTCGCCGTCGCGCAGAACGTCATCTCGGGACATCGCGGCTGGATCGGCGCAGACGCCCGGACACGTCTGGCGGAGGCCGAGCGGCTGCGCCAGGACATCGACCAGCTCATCGAGGCGGAGGACACCCGCGAGCAGGCTCTCATGCTCGCCCGGCGCACCGGCAGCCTGGCCGCTCAGGCGCTGCAGCTCGCGCAGCGGGACATCGATTCCTCCCGTCCCGACGACCGCTGGGACGGCCCGCGCGGTGGCGGGCGTGGCATGTCCGGCGGCGATATGCTCGGCGGTCTCATCGGCGGTGCGATCCTCGGCGGAATCATCGGCGACATCTTCGACTGACGCCGGATCACACACGCCGAAGGGGCTGTGCAGCAGATCCTGCACAGCCCCTTCGTGTGATGGGATCAGGACGCCTGGGCCGCCACGGCGGGCTGGGCGAGTGTCGTGAGCGAGATCACGCCGTAGTCCCAGCCCTTACGGCGGTAGACGACGGACGGATGGTCGGTGCGAGCGTCCACGAAGAGGAAGAAGTCGTGGCCGACGAGTTCCATGCGATCCACCGCATCCTCCACGCTCATCCACTCCGCATCGAACCGCTTCGTGCGGATGACGACCGGGGTGTAGTCGGGCTCGTCCTCGTTGCCGGTGATGATCGGAATCTCACCCGTGGCCACGGATCGGAGCACCTCGGCCGAGGCCGGCTGCAGGTCGATGCCGGTGAGGCCCTCGCCCTTCTGGAAATGCGCGCCGCGCGGATGATCCCGCGCCTCGATGCGCTTGCCCTTCACGCGTCGGATCTGCTCGGCGAGCTTGTCCAGCGCGAGATCGAGTGCGACGAACTTATCGGCATCCGTCGCCTCTGCCCGTACGATCGGGCCCTTGCCCACCAGGGTGAGCTCAACGGTCTCGTCATCCATCCGGCCCTGCTTGTAGGCGTGATGGGTGACCTTCACATCGAGGCGCTGCGCCTTCGGCGCGAGCGTCCCGACGCGGGCGGCCTTCTCTTCGGCCACCTCGCGAAACCGGTCCGAGATCCCCACGCCGACACCAGCGAAGTTGATTTCCATCTCTGACCTCCTTGTCCGGTCCGCCCACGGGGCGGGCGGACCCAGCCGCTTAGTTGTCGTCCACCGTAGCCCTCGGACGCCGACATGTCACCTGTCATTTGCCGGTGTGTCATCTCGGTCCGCGCTGACAGCGGTGGCCGCACCGAGAACACGCGCACCGCTCGCGCGAAGAGTCGCGGCCGCGGCGTCCAGTGTTGCGCCGGTGGTGACCACGTCGTCGATGAGCACGAGCGGACACCCGGGTTTCAGCACGCCGCGCATGGCGAACGCGCCGGCCATGTTGGCGGCCCGATCGCGCCTGCCGAGGGCGCGTTGGTCGGCGACCCGACGGGAGTGACGCAGCACGCGGAGGACGGGCAGCCCGCCTCGTCGGGCCATGAGCTCCACCGGGTGAAACCCGCGCCGCCGAAAGGACCGCGCCGATGACGGGATCGGCACCAGCCCGATCGGCTGCGCGCCGAGGTCGTGCCGTTCGCCTTCCTCAGCGACGAGGGCGTCAACGGCCCGGCGCAGCGCGCCACCCAGCGCGCGGGCGCACGGCGTCTGACCGGCCTTGTACGCCCGCATCACCGGTGCTGCATCCTCCCAGCGCCAGCTGCTGACCACGGCCGTCCCGCCGGCCGTTCCGCGCCGCACGACGCCGTCGTGGTCCAGAACGCGGATACAGGCATCGCACAGCGCCGGTCCGTCGCTATCGCAGCGCACGCAGGCCGAGGGGACCACGAGATCGATGAGTTCGCTGATCAGTTGTCGCATCCGCCCACCGTGTCATCTCTGCACCGGCGCGGACCCCCTGCTGTCACACCTTCGCGCGAATCCGTCGGGCGAAGGGAGCTGGGGAGGACGGGTTGCTCAGCGAATCACCGTCTGCACGTTCGCCAGCACTGTGATGCCGTCGGCGACCTTTTGGAAGACGGAGTTGCGTCGGGAGTAGAGCGTGCCGTCCGCGCTCAGCAATCTGACGTTCGCTGTTCGGTTCACTCCGGCAAGGTGGGCGGCCCCCTCGGGAGCACGGAAGCCATCGCGAACACCGCCGATGGAATCCGACCCGAACCAGGTGTCCGTTCCCTCTCGGCTGAGCACGCCGACGGTGAGGGAGTCCAACCACGCGACATCCAGACCGGTGCCGCTCAGATCACGCAGGCGCTTGAACTCCCCGAGGCCCGTGGGCTTGCCGTCCGCTCCGCGCAGCACCGGGAACCAGCCGAGGATCGCGGACGAGCCCTCCGTTCCCAGCACCGCGAGCCGCGTGCCGTCACGGGACACCTGCATCGCCTGCACCGACGTGAGCTCGGTGACGCCGGTGGTCAATGCGATCTCCTGATCCTGCGGAGAACTGACCTTGAGCGTCGACGGATCGGCGGTGCTCGTCCAGACGAACCCCTCGGGGTCCACGGTGGGTTCGATCAGCCCCGGGCGATTGTCCAGCACCACGCGATCGGCGTCATCGGTGTAGCGGTAGACCGTGCCGTCCTGGCCCCGTCCGACCGCGACGGCCGGGGCCGCGGAGGTTCCCGTCCCGCTGATCAGCACGAGTGCGTTGGGCGAGGTCTCGCGGATGTCGACGGCCAGGAGCTGGCTCGGTGTCTGGCTGTTGCCGCTCACGGTGACGGCGCCGTTGGCCGTGAGCGCGAAGAGTGTGCTGTCGACGGTTCCCGCATCGACGGTCTGCGGCGCAGGCGACAGCGCCGTCGCCCCGACGCTCATGGTGACCGACGAGGCGCCGAGGCTGCGCTCGAGCTGCAGTCTCATGAGCCCCAGGGTTCGCGAGTCGTCGGTGGGAAGCTCCGCGAACGAGACCATCGTGGCGCTGTCGGACTGGACCACGGAGCCGTCCTGGAGCGTCGTGCCATCCGGAACGGCCGTGCGCACGGCGGGGGCGATGTCCGCGCTCGGACCGCGCAGCAGCGCAGCCACCGTGCGTTCGGCCGCGCCCAGCTTGGGGAAGTACCGCTGATCCGGGACGAGGTAGTGGAACGTGGGATCGAAGAACATGAGGGAAGTGGACTGATAGGAGTCGTAGAAGAGGTTCGACTCCATCACGATGCCGTCGGGTGCGGAAGTGATGCGCCACTCCCCCGCGTCCGCGCTGCCTGCGGGCTGCTTCTCGAGCTGGAAGGGCAGGACGATCGGCTGCGGGGCAGCCTGCCGGTACACCCCCTCCTCATCCACCACCGCGACCGGCTTCACCGTCATGGTGACCGTGCCGTCCTCCGCGACCTCTGAGAGCTCACGTTCGCTGAAGGAGTCGATCGTGACGCTCTGGTTGGGCTGCCAGGAGACGGTCGGTGCCAGGAACTTCCGCGCTGTCGCGAAGTCACCGCGCGGACTGTTCGCGGCCTGAATGAAGTCGCGGACGATCCGGTCGGGATCGGAACCCTTGACCGGATCGGATGCCTGCACCTCGATCTGCTCCTCACCGCCGAGCGGCTGGTCGAGGACGACGGCCTGCACCGAGGACGACGTGGGCATGGCCCCGCAGCCGGAGAGTACGAGCGCGAGCACGAGCGCCGCGGCGACGCCGCTGCGGCGACGGATGTTCCCGGTCATGATGAGGGCTCCTCCTGCGCTGTGCTCTTCTTGGCGACGGCACTGGTCAGACCCGCCACGAGGATCGGCTGGGTGATGCCGAGCTGCTCGAGCGCGGCGCCGGCATCGCTCGGCTCCAGAGGCACCGGAGACAACGTGGAGAGCGTCTCTCCGTCTCGCGGCAGCACGAGGACGAAGTTGGTGCCCTCACCGGGGCGCGACCATACCTCCAGCGTGCCGTGGTGGAGCTTCGCGTCGCCCAGCGCGATGGACAGCCCGAGGCCCGTTCCCCCGATCGTGCGCTTCCGGGACGGATCAGCCCGCCAGAACCGGTCAAACACCCGCTCGGCGTCTTCCGGGCTCATCCCGATTCCATAGTCGCGCACGCCGAGGGCGACCACGTGCTGATCGCTGTCGACGGTGACCACGACGGGGCGCCCCTCACCGTGCTCGATGGCGTTGCCGAGGAGGTTGCGGACGATCCGCCGAATACGACGGGGATCGATGTCGATCGGCGAGTATCCGCCGGGGGCGACCAGGCGAAGATCCGAGCCGCGCTGCTCGGCGAGCTGCTGCATGCCCTCGATGCAGTCCTCGGCGAGCTGTGCGATGCTCGTCGGCTCGAGTTCCAGCTGCACGGAGCCCGCATCGTATCGGCTGATCTCCAGCAGGTCGGTGAGCAGCACCTCGAATCGCTCCACCTGCGTCTGGAGCAGTTCCGCCGACCGCGCCGTGACCGGATCGAAGTCCTCGCGCTGCATGTTGAGCATGTCGGCGGCGAGCTTGATGGTGGTCAACGGCGTGCGCAGCTCGTGCGAGACGTCCGAGACGAAGCGCTGCTGCACCAATGACAGATCGGCGAGCTCCTTGATCTGAGCCTCCAGGCTGTCGGCCATCGCATTGAAGGAGCGGCCGAGAGCTGCGATCTCATCATCACCGCGCACCTGGACGCGAACGCCGAGATCGCCCCCGGCGAAGCGGACGCTGGTGAGCGCGGTCTGCGCCACGGGAGCGGCGACCTGCCGCACGACGAACCAGGAGATCAGACCCACCACGACGAGCAGCAGCAGGCCGGCGATCCACAGCATGAGCTGGAGGAATCCCAGGGTCTGCGATGCGGCGCTGAGGTCGTAGACCAGGTACAGCGCGTAGGCCCCGTACTCGGGGAGGTCCAGCTGGCGTCCGATGATGATCGCGGCCACCGGCTGACCGTCCTGGATGATCTGCGTCGACTGCCACCACATGCCGTCGGGCTTGTCCTGCACCTGAGCACGCAGATCCGCGGTGATGATGTCGCGATCCAGATCTCCCCAGAGCCGGTCCTGCCACACGTTGTCCACCGGCACGTCGGTGTCGATGCGCACCATCGCTCCCTGATCACTCGCGGAGCGTTCGATCAGATCCTGATTCATCGTCTGCAGTGTCGAGAGCAGGGTGGAACGCCCGCCCGCGAGGTCGGCGCGGTTGAGCAGATCCTGCGCCGCCTCGGATGAGCGACGGGCATCGGATGCCACCTGTTCGTAGCGCGAGGTGAACAGATAGTTCTGAATGACGAAGCTCATCACCACGAACGACACCAGCACGGCGATGGCCGTCAGCGACACCGCCGTCGCGGTGGTGCGAAACCGCAAGGAGGAGTTCCAGGAACGGCCGATGCGCGCGGCCCAGCCGCGGATGCCGCCTTCCGCCGCGAGGCGTGCCTCGAGGCTCATGAGTTCATTCCACCGCGCCAGCGCGATAGCCGACGCCACGCACCGTGGTCACGATCCGCGGGTTGTCCGGGTCGAGCTCGACCTTCGCGCGCAGTCGCTGCACGTGCACGTTCACCAGCCGCGTGTCCGCCTTGTAGTGATAGCCCCACACCTGTTCCAGGAGCATCTCGCGGGAGAACACCTGCTGCGGCTTGGAGGCCAGCGCGACCAGCAGTTCGAACTCCAGCGGCGTGAGGGCGATCACCTCGTTGGCACGACGCACCTCGTGTGCGGCCACGTCGATGGTGAGATCACCGACGCGCAGCACCTCGGAATCTCCCGCCGTGGTCGGACGCAGCCGGGTGCGAATGCGCGCTACCAGCTCCTTCGGGTTGAAGGGCTTGACCATGTAGTCGTCCGCGCCCGCTTCCAGTCCCGTGACCACGTCCGCTGTGTCGGCGCGTGCCGTCAGCATGATGACGGGGATCCCCGACTCCGTGCGGATGCGGCGACAGACCTCGATGCCGTCCATCCCGGGAAGCATGAGATCCAGCAGGATCAGGTCCGGCTTCTCATCGCGAAACGCCTGCACCGCTTCGGATCCGTCCGCGCAGAACACCGTGTCGAAGCCTTCGGTGCGCAGCACGATTCCGATCATCTCCGCGAGCGCGGTGTCGTCATCGACGACGAGGATGCGAGACGTCATAGCGACGGGTGGTCCTTCGTTTCGAGCATGCCGGACGGGTGTCGGCTCAGCTCCAGCGTAATCGACACGCCTGCAGAACGGTGGGAAGCGGCGCAGGATCGGTCGGTCGCTGCCCCGTGGAGAGATTTCGGGCGTCCCTGCGCATGTGACACGATGGGGGTCACACGCATCGAGGGGGCTCACCGTGACACTGAATCCGGGCACATATCCCGCGTGGACTCCTGCGCCCCAACCGGGGATCATCCCGCTGCACCCGCTCAGTTTCGGCCAGATCCTCGGTCGCTCCTTCAGCGCTCTGCGCCACAACCCCAAGGTGCTCTTCGGGTTCGCGGTGTGCTTCCAGGTGGGCGTGAGCGTCCTCGGGACGCTCGGCATCACCGGTCTGCTGCTGCTCACCATGCCGCGCCTGGAGACCGCGTCCCTCGCGTCCGATGACTACGGCACGATCGTGGCGGGCAACGGCCTTCTGGTCTTCCTGGGCACGCTGGTGATCGGTCTGGTGATGCAATGCGTCACCATCGTGGTGCAGGCCGTCGTCGCCGCCGACGTCGCCGGAGGGGTGGTCGCCGAGCGTCAGAACCTCGGGCAGCTGTGGCGGCGGGTCACCCCCGTCCTCGGACGGCTGATCGGTTACACGTTCCTCATCGGCCTGGCGATGGCCGTCGTCGTCGCCGTGCCGGCCGTCGTGATCATCGTGGTGACCGTCGGGGCGTCGATGAGCCTCGGCCGCAGCGGCGTGGCGATCACGGTCATCCTCGTCATCCTCTTGATCCTGGGCGTTTTCGTCCTCTTCCTCTGGCTCAACACCAAGCTCTCGCTCGCCACATCCGCCATCGTGCTGGAGCGCGCCACCATCCGTTCGGCGATCCGCCGCTCCTGGACGCTGACCCGGGGCCGCTTCTGGGTGGTGTTCGGTGTGAGCATCCTCATCAACCTCGCCTTTGGAACGATCGCGGGAATCGTGGGTTCCGTTGTGCAGATGATCACCGGCCTCGGCGCCGTCGTCTTCTCCCCCACAGGCACCCCGAGTGATGTCTCGTCGATGGTGACCACGATGTTCATCGCCACGCTGCCGTCTCTGATCGTGCAGGTGGTGATCCAGTCGGTGGGCCTCGTGGTCAACGCGACCGCCCTCGCGCTCTGCTACACCGATGCGCGCATGCGGCGTGAGGGTCTGGACGCTGACCTGCTGGCGTACGTGGAGAAGCGCGATCTCGGCGAGCCCACCGCTGATCCCTTCGCCTACGACCCGGCACGGGTGTACATGCCGTCGCCGGCCGGGAGTGTGCCCGGTTACCCGGCTGGGATGCCGTATCCGACGGCGCCCGGGTACGGTCCGGGCGCTGCGTACGGGCAGGCGCCCGGGTACGGGCAAGCACCCACTGCGCCCGGATACGCGCAGTACCCGCAGCAGGCACCGACATACGGCCAGGCACCGACCTACGGGCAGGCACCGACATACGGGCAGGCACCGACGTATCAGCGAGCTCCGGGATACGCGCAGGCGACGACGAACGATCAGGCGCAGGGCTACCCGCACACGCAGGGATACCCGCAGCCGCCGGTGGGCGCACAGGCGCCAGAGTACGGATACCGTCCCGCTGACGCGGGCTACGCGCCGGCACCGGCAGCCGACGGAGCACAGCCGGGCACCACGTCGTCAGGTCCGGGCGGTGCGTCGATGGCTCCCGGCGAGCCGTCCACCCCACCCAGCAGTTCGTCCCCCGAAGCAGAATCACGCTGACGTGATCGGATTCTCCGAGATCCCCCTGGTTCCGGACCCGGACGAGGCCCGTTCCTGGCTCGAGGACGAGCTGGCCAAACCCGCGTACGCCGAGGCCAAGCCCACCTGGTTCGACCAGATGGCAAAGGCGATCAGCGACTTCATCTCGAGCATCCTCAATCCGCAGCTCGGTCCGGGCGGCGGCATGGTCGTCGCTGCGGTCATCGGTGTGCTCATCGTGGCCGTCATCGTCGCCGCCGTCATCGTGTGGGGTGTGCCGCGGGCGCGAGCCTCGTCACGCCTCACCGCCGACGACCTGCTCTTCGGGGAGGAAGAGACCCGAACGGCCGCGGAACTGCGACACGCGGCGCAGCAGGCAGCCGCGGCGGGCGACTATGACCAGGCCGTGATCCTGCGCTTCCGCGCTCTGGCGCGCGGCCTGTCCGAGCGCGGCGCCGTACGGCTCGAGCCCGGGGCCACCGTCCACGCCTTCGCCGCGCAGGCCGCCGCCGCATTCCCCGCCGAGGTCACCGAACTCAACACCGCCGCAGACCTCTTCGATGCCGTCCGTTACCTCCGACAGCCCGGCACAGCCGAGGCGTTCGATCGTGTCAGCCGCACCGACGAGCGTCTGGAGCGCACCCGTCCCACCGCGCTGCCCGAGCTCGCAGGGGCGCCCTCATGACCCGGGTGGCGGCGCCGGACAGTACGCCGCTGGTCGCCCGACGACCCCGCGGATGGCGCGGGTGGCTCGTCGTGGTGATCATCGTCGCCGTCGCCTCCGGCCTGCTGTTGTGGGCGGGCACCGCGTTCACCGTGTCGGAGAAGGGACGCACGGACCCCGAGAGCCATGGGCCCGACGGCTATCGAGCTCTAGTCGAAGTGCTGCGCGATCACGGTGTCCGCGTCGACGTCGTCCGAAGCCATGACGAGGCCACACAACTGCTCAACGGCGGATTGGACACGCTCGTGCTGCCCGATCCCTTCTCGCTGGGGGATGAAACGATCCGGACGATGATCGACGCAGCACCGACCACAGTGCTGCTGAGCCCGAGCTCGGCGGTGCTGGATCTGGCCATCCCGGGCGCGGAGATCGTCGGGTATGCGACGAAGAAGGTCACGGCGCAGTGCGACCTCACCGCCGCCGATAACGCCGGCGCCATCCGACCGGGAGCACTGATGACGGGTGGAGATCTCGCCTGCTTCCCGGCGGATGAGGGCGCAGCCCTGATCTCGCAGACGCGCGACGGACGAACGGTGTCGGCGCTGGATGCGTCACTGCTGTTCACCAACGCGCACGTCACCGAGAACGGCAACGCGGCGCTGGCGCTGGCTCTCCTGGGCGAGCATGATTCGCTCGTCTGGTACGTCCCCAGCTGGAACGACAGCGACGCGCAGCGCACCTCGGATGCCACCCTTGCCGATCTCACCCCCGGATGGGTGACGCCCGCCCTGGTGCTCCTCGCGCTCACCGCGGCAGCGGCGGCGATCTGGAGAGGCCGGCGTTTCGGGCCCCTGGTCGCGGAGCGACTGCCGGTCACAGTCCGGGCGTCGGAGACACTCGAGGGGCGCGCACGCCTCTATGCCCATGCCCGCGACACCGGCCACGCGGCGCGCATCCTCCGTCGTCGCAGCGCCGCCGAGCTCGGCCGTCTGCTCGGGATGGGCCGTGCTGCCACGACCGACGCCGTGATCGAGGCAGCCGCGGCCGCCGTTGCCGGTCCGCGAGATGCGCTTCGCACCCTCCTCACCGGCCCCGAGCCAGCCACCGACGCCGAACTCGTCGAGCTGAGTGACCGACTCGCACAATGGGAAGCGGCGATCCGCGCCGCCGTACGAACCGAAGGGAAGCGCTCGTGAGCACACCCGGATACTCCACCCCGGACCCCACCCGCGACGCGATCAACCGCGTCCGCTGGGAGGTGGGCAAGGCAGTGGTCGGTCAGGACGGGACGGTCACCGGTCTGCTGATCGCGCTCCTGGCCCGCGGACACGTGCTGCTGGAGGGCGTGCCCGGGGTGGCGAAGACACTGCTCGTGCGCTCGTTCGCCCGGGCGATCGGGCTGGACACCAAGCGGATCCAGTTCACGCCGGACCTGATGCCCGGTGACGTCTCCGGCTCGCTCATCTATGACGCACGCTCCGGGGAGTTCGAGTTCCGCGAGGGCCCCGTCTTCACCAACGTGCTGCTGGCGGACGAAATCAACCGCACGCCCCCGAAGACCCAGTCCGCTCTGCTGGAGGCCATGGAGGAGCGCCAGGTCTCCAGCGACGGCGTGAGCCGCCATCTCCCCGAGCCGTTCCTGGTCGCCGCCACCCAGAACCCGATCGAGCAGGAGGGCACCTACACGCTGCCCGAGGCTCAGCTGGACCGTTTCCTGCTCAAGCTCATCGTCGAGGTTCCCGGTCGTGACGCCGAGGTGGATGTGCTCCGCCGCCACGCCGCCGGTTTCACTCCGCGTTCGCTGGAGTCCGCCGGCCTGCAGACGGTGGTGACACCCGCGGAGATCAGTGCCGCGCAGGACGCCGTGGCTCGTGTCGCTGTGACGGACGACGTGCTCGCGTACATCGTGGATCTCGCGCGCGCCACGCGCACGAGCCCGTCCGTGCAGGTGGGCGTGAGCCCGCGCGCGTCCACGGCTCTGCTGGCGGCAGCGAAGGCCTGGGCGTGGCTGGGTGGTTTCCCTGCCATCACGCCGGATCACGTGCAGGCCATGGTGGTCCCCGTCTGGCGGCATCGGCTGCAGCTGCGCCCCGAGGCGGAGATCGAGGGAGTGTCGGCCGACTCGGTGCTCACCAGCGTGCTCGCCCAGACCCGGGTCCCGATCTGACGTGTATCTGACCGGCCGCGCCCCCATCATCCTCGCCCTCGGCGTGGTGCCCGTCGTGCTCTCCGCGAGCATGGGCATCGCGCCGTGGATGATGCTGTTGCTGTGGCTGGCACTGGTGCTCGCCCTCGTCGTCGCGGATACGGCTCTCGCCGCAGATCCCCGACGGCTCACCGTGGACCGGGACATCCCCAGCCGCTCGCGTCTCGGGGAGCCGGTGCGCACCGAGCTCCTCCTCACCAACCGCGGTGCTCGACGCGCCGTGCTGGTGGTCCGCGACGCCTGGCAGCCCACCGCCGGCGCACCACAACGCCGCGAGCACGTCGTCATCCCCGCGGGAGAGCGGCGCTCGATCATCATTGCGCTCCTGCCCCGGCGCCGGGGCGAGCTGCGAAGTGCCTTCGTCACCGTACGCTCCGGCGGCCCCCTGGGTATTGCGGGCCGCCAGGCGAGCCTGCAGAGCGAGGGACGCATCCGCGTGCTCCCGGCGTTCTCGTCGCGTAGGCACCTCGCCTCCCGCGTGGCGCGGCTCAAAGAACTCGACGGCAACACCTCGATCCAGGTGCGCGGTCAGGGCACGGAGTTCGATTCCCTGCGTGAGTACGTCCGCGGCGACGATGTCCGCTCGATCGACTGGCGCGCCACCGCGCGTGCCGGGACGACGATGCTCCGCACCTGGCGCCCCGAGCGCGATCGGCACGTCGTGGTGATCATCGACACCGGACGCACAGCGGCCACCCGCGTGGGCGATGCCACCCGGCTCGACGCCGCGATGGAGGCGACGCTGCTGCTGGCCGCGCTCGCGCAGCGCGCCGGGGACCATGTTCACCTGCTGATGTTCGACCGTGTCATTCGCGCCAGGGTGACCGGAGTGGACGGGCCGGGGCTGCTGCCCGCGTTGACGGACGCGATGGCGGGCGTCGACGCGCAGCTCATCGACACGGACTGGGACGCGGCGCTCGCGCAGACCCGCGCTCTCGGGGTGCGTCCGTCCCTGCTCGTGATCCTGACGGCACAGGATGAGCCGCTGAGCTCGCGAGCCTTTCTCACGTCGCTCGCGCTGGTCCCGCGCGGAGTGCGGCTGGTGGTCGGATCGGCCACCGACACCGCCCTCGACGAGATCGCCGCCGAGCGCGGCGACGCGGATGCCGTCTATCGCGCAGCGGCGGCGGAGCAGACCGCGCATGAGGCGGCGCTCGTCGCCTACGCCGTGGAGCGATCGGGCGGTGACGCGATCGCCGATACGCCCGAGGACCTGCCGCCTCGCATCGCCGACCGATATCTCGAGCTCAAGGCCCAGGGCCGCCTCTAGACCCGGCGCCTCTCGTCGCCGAGAGACATCGCCACCGTCTCCCGGAGCCGGGTGAGGGGCGCAATCACGCGCGAGTCGTATTTACGAATGAGTCAGGAAAAGGCGTAGACTCGACGGCATGACGACCCCGGAGGCACCGACGACGGAGCACGTGGCGAACGTGCTGCGCGGCGCCGGACTCCGCGTCACCGCACAGCGCGTCGCCGTGTACACCGCGCTCGCCGCCCACCCCCATGCCTCGGTCGACGCCATCCACGGCGCGATCCGCGACGCGGTCCCCGGCATCGCGCTGCCGACCGTGCACGGCGTGGTGGGCGATCTCACAGACGCCGGCATCGTGCGCCGCGTGAGTCTGCCCGATGCCGATCGCGCCCTCTACGAACTCGAGTTCGTCGACAACCACCACCACCTGCAGTGCGTCGCCTGCGGGCGGGTGGAGGACGTGGAGTGCACCGTCGGGCACGCCCCCTGCTTGATTCCCTCTCAAGACCACGGAATGCGGGTGCTGGAAGCAACCGTCACATTCCGTGCCATCTGTTCAGACTGCGAAAGGAATGGACATGGCTGAAGCTAACTTCACCACCACCCAGACCGGCACGCCCGTCGCCAGCGATCAGTTCTCGCTGACCGTCGGTGCGGACGGCGTCACCGCCCTTCACGACCGCTACCTGGTCGAGAAGCTCGCCTCCTTCAACCGCGAGCGCGTGCCGGAGCGCAACCCGCACGCCAAGGGTGCCGGGGCTTTCGGTGAACTCGTCATCACCGAGGACGTGTCGCAGTACACGCGCGCCGCCGTGTTCCAGAAGGGAACCACCAGCGAGACGCTCATCCGTTTCAGCTCCGTCGCCGGTGAGCAGGGCTCCCCCGACACCTGGCGTGACGTGCGCGGCTTCTCGCTGCGCTTCTACACGACCGAGGGAAACCTCGACATTGTCGGCAACAACACCCCCACCTTCTTCATCCGCGACGGCATCAAGTTCCCGGACTTCATCCACTCGCAGAAGCGTCTCGGTCAGTCGGGTCTGCGCGATGCGGACATGCAGTGGGACTTCTGGACCCTCTCTCCCGAGAGCGCACACCAGGTGACCTACCTCATGGGAGATCGCGGTCTGTCCAAGTCGTGGCGTCACCTCAACGGCTACGGCTCGCACACGTACCAGTGGATCAACGCCGCCGGCGAGCGGTTCTGGGTGAAGTACCACTTCCACACCCGCCAGGGCGTCGTGGCCATGTCCCCGGAAGATGCCGAGCGCATTGCCGGTGAGGATGCGGACTACTACCGCCGCGACCTCTTCACGGCGATCGAGAACGGCGACTTCCCCACGTGGGACGTCTCCGTGCAGATCATGCCGTATGAGGAGGCGAAGACCTACCGCTTCAACCCGTTCGACCTCACCAAGACGTGGTCGCACGCGGACTACCCGCTCATCCCGGTGGGTCACTTCACGCTGAACCGCAACCCGCAGAACTTCTTCGCGGAGATCGAGCAGGCGGCTTTCTCCCCGGGCAACCAGGTTCCCGGAACCGGCATCTCGCCGGACAAGATGCTCATGGCACGCGTGTTCGCATACCCGGACGCGCAGCGCCACCGCATCGGCACCAACTACAACCAGCTGCCGGTCAACCAGCCGCACGCGGCCCCCGTGAACAACTACATGCACGAGGGCAACATGCAGTTCCTGTTCAACCCGGCCGATGCACGCGTCTACACCCCGAACTCCTACGGCGGTCCCTCGGCCGACGCGGAGCGCGGTGTCGAGGGCAGCTGGGAGAACGACGGCGAGCTCGTGCGTTCCGCCTACACGCTGCACGCTGAGGACGACGACTTCGGTCAGGCGGGCACCCTGTACCGCGACGTGTACGACGACGCGCAGAAGGCCCGTTTCCTGCAGGTGCTGCTCGGTCAGTACGCCGCACTCACGCAGGACCGTATCAAGGAGCGCTTCATCCAGTACTGGACGAACGTGGACGCCACCCTCGGCGCGACCATTCGCGAGCGCGTCGGTGCCTGAGCGCGGAGCCTGTCAGCGGGGTCGGACCACTCGGTCCGGCCCCGCTGTGTTGTGCGGATCATATGACACAGCTTTGCGGGAACATGTGCGTCGTGGTCGTCGGGAAAGCACGAGGCCGATACGATCAGCGACGAACCAGCGGTGCCCCCACAACAGTCGTTCGAACGGAGTATCAAATGAGTCGTGATCCGCGCACGGGCAAGAGCCCAGCGTCTGCTGCATCGGCCAGCGCCGAGCCCACCATGGGCTCGCGACTGGCGGCCGAGGCTCTCGGCACCTTCCTGCTGGTGTTCGGCCTGATCGGTGCGGCGCTGTTCAGCTCTCACCTCGCAGACGTCCAGAATGCCCCCGCCCCCGGAATCGTCCCCGTCGTCGCCGCCGTGGCGGTGGGCCTGAGCGTCATCATGGGCGCCTACGCGTTCGGCCCCATCTCGGGTGGCCATTTCAACCCCGCCGTCACCCTCGGCCTCGCCGCCGCGGGGCGCTTCGCGTGGAAGGACACGCTGCCCTACATCATCGCCCAGGTGGTCGGTGGCGTGGTGGCCAGCAGCGCGCTGGTTCTGATCGGCCTGTTCGGTCCCGCCGGGTGGCTCACGTCTGCGCAGGACAGCGGCTTCGCCAGCAACGGCTGGGGCAAGCTCTCCCCCGGCGGCTTCGACATGCCCGCCGCGATCATCATCGAGGTGATCCTGACCGCGCTGTTCCTCTTCGTCATCCTCGGGGTCACGCACGCCAAGCGCGGTACGCAGTTCGGCGGCCTGGTGATCGGCCTCTCGCTGACGCTCATCCTGCTCGTCGCCGTCCCGGTGGACAACGCATCGGTGAACCCGGCTCGCTCGCTGGCCACCGCCATCTACGGCGGCGGCGACGCGCTTTCCATGCTGTGGGTCTTCATCGTGTTCCCCATTGTCGGTGGTCTGCTGGCCGGCTTCTCCTACCGCGCCCTGTTCGACAACGTCCAGAAGCGCTGAGCTCACGCACGAGGGGGCGGGACCGGATCGGTCCCGCCCCCTCGTCGTTCTCATCGCTCACCCGGCGTACAGCGTGGGGGTCCCGGCCTCGTACTCGGTGAGGTCTCCGGTCTCCCCGCGCCGCGTGGCCCAGCGACCGACGACGAGCATGTAGAAGAGGAAGATCGCGAGCGCCAGCGCTCCGATGGTGATCTTCACTGCGGGGGGCCAGGGCTGCCCCGTGACGAATCCCTCCACCAGCCCGGAGAGTGCCAGCGACAGGATCAGCCCGATCACGGTGGTCGCGAGGGCGCGCCCGGCAGATGCGAGTGACTCGCCGCGGGTGCGGCGCCCCGGTGCGACCCACGCCCAGAACACGTGAAGACCAGCGGCTGCCGCGACGAAGATGCTGGTCAGTTCCAGAAGGCCATGCGGCAGCAGGCTGAGGATCAGCACGTCGCCGCGATCGAAGGCCAGCATCACCGCTGCGGCGACGCCGAGGTTGATGGCATTCGACATGATCACGTACACGGGAAAGATGCCGGTCACCCCGAACATGACGCACTGCGCAGCGATCCAGGCGTTGTTGGTCCACACCTGACCGGCGAACGCCGCTCCCGGCTCGTAGTAGTCGGTGAAGTCGTTCTCGGCGTACTGCTGCAGCTGCGCCTCAGAGCCGAGGGTGGCGATGAGGGCCGGATCGGCCGAGATCCACAGCGCCGCCAGCGCGGCGATGCCGATCGTGGCGACGGCGATGGCCAGCGTCGTCCAGCGCAGCCGGTACAGCGCAGCGGGGAGCTGCAGTGCGAAGAAGCGCGGGACCTGCCGCGCGATGTTCTCCCCCGCGCC
Source organism: Microbacterium sp. (assembly GCA_031277945.1). GTDB lineage: Bacteria > Actinomycetota > Actinomycetes > Actinomycetales > Microbacteriaceae > Microbacterium. The sequence goes on from JAITLK010000003.1 coordinate 437,271, forward strand.
GGTCAACCGGTGCCGGGCGCGGGCGATGGTGACCGAGAGCGAATCCCCGAGCTGCGTTCGACCGGCCGACGTCTTGATGTCAGACAGATCCGCCGATGCCGCCCGGTAGCGCACCACCAGCTCGTCCACGTCGGCGCCGGACAGCGTGCGCGATCGCGACAGCTCGTCGAGGCGATCCCACTCCCCCCGGCGTCTGCTTCGCAATGCGTCCAGATCCATTGGTGTTTACTGTACCCATGTCTGCTGTCGTCGGTTCGATCCATCAGGATGAGATCCTCACCGGTGAGGCCGTCGCCCTCGACGTGCAGCCGCTGGGTCTCATGATGCGAGCCCTCGGCGCCGTGATCGACATGCTCATCGGCTACGCCGTGATCATCGGCGCTTTCGCCGCACTCTTTGCCTCCGGCGTCGACGCGTCCGTGTTCGCCATCGTCCAGATCAGCGTGATCGTGCTCGCCTTCGTGGTCATCCCGACTGCTGTGGAGACCATCACGCGCGGGCGGAGCGTGGGGAAGCTGGTGGTGGGCGGGCGGATCGTGCGCGCAGACGGAGGGACGACCGGCTTCCGGCACGCCTTCATCCGCGCACTCATCGGTGTGCTCGAGATCTACATGACCTTCGGGGGTCTCGCCTTCCTCGTGGGTGCATTCACCCCTCGGTCACAGCGGCTGGGAGATCTGGTCTCCGGCGCCTACTGCGAACGCACGCGCACCCCGCGTGTACCGGAGAACGTGCTCGTGCTGCCGCCGGCGCTCACCGGCTGGGCTCAGCTCGCGGATGCCGGCCGGCTTCCGGTACGTCTGTCCCGCCGGATCACCCAGTTCCTCGCGCAGTCGCCCAACCTGATGCCGGGAGCGCGCGTTCGCATCGCCCAACAGCTCGCAGCCGAGGCTGCGGCGTGGGTGTCGCCGGTGCCGCCCGTGGATGCGGAGACGTTCCTGCGGGGCGTAGCCGTGATCCGGCGAGAGCGCGAGGCACGCGCCCTGGACATTCAGAGCGAACGCGTGAACACGCTGCTCGGCTCGGTGCGGTGACCCGACGTCATCCGGCTCAGGACTGGAGCGTCTCGTGTCGGATGACGACCCAGCCCTTCGGCACGGAGAGTCGCTCGGTGTGCATGGCACACAGATCGTGAGCGTGCGGATCGCCGGCGGCTCCCAGCGGTCCGATGGCAGCCATCTGATCCGCGTAGTCGTATGTGAGCGTGGAGACCGCCTCGCGAGAGCAGCCGACCTTCGAGCAGAGCCTGGTGAACATAGCCCTCCCACCCTATGCCCGATCACCGACATCGCGCCGCGACGAGCAGAACCGCGGGAGCGGGAGGCGACCTAGGATGGAGGAATGATCTGGCCGCGACGTCCCGCCCCGCCGGCTCGTCCGCGCCCCGCCCGCCATGGCCGCCACGGCCGCACGGGCCGCAGCCCCGTCGTACCGCCGCCACTTCCGCCGCTCGAGTCGCGTCAGGACCGCTTCGAGCTCGTGGTCCACGACACCGCGCAGTTCCTGCGGGACGCGTGGGAGGATCTGCGCGAGGTGTCCTTCGAAGTGGGCATCATGCCCACCCGAGCCGACGCCGAGGGAATGCCGCGGTGGTTCGTGGATCGGGAGGCACGACGCATCGTGATCTTCCGGCTGCCGATCGAGCGGCTCGATCGCGCGAACCGGATGGACGATCTCGGCGCCAAGATGTCGATGGAGGGTGCGGTCTTCCGCGCGGCGGCGGAGTACCTCGATCGCGATCCGTGGGACCTCGGCACCCAGCGCTGGCGCAGCTGACGCGTCTCAGCGCGTGATCGTGATCGCCGCGCTGTCCGCGTCCGCGGGCCACACCGCGGCTGCGGCGAGTCTCTGACCGTCGGCGTAGGAGACCGACGCGTGCAGCGCGCCCTCGCCCGGATCCAGCACTGCGTCGGCGGTGCCGGCGACGGGGACCTGCGCGCCGCCGTGTGCCGGAACGCTCACGGCGCTCTCGCGCCCTCCGATGGTGAGAGTGGCAGAGACGTCCTCATCTCCGTCGTTCCACAGCGCCAGCACGGCCGCCGCTCCCCCGGCGACCGCGAAGGTCGTGGGTGCCGTGACCTCCGGCGCTGCCGGGTACCAGGCGTCGTCATCGCCCTCGCCCGCGCCGGTCGCCTGCCAGACGGCCGCCACCACGGGTGATGCGCCCTCCACCGCGACGTCGTACGCCCCGACGGCCAGGCCGTCCAGCGGGATGTCCAAGGGGATGCCCGCCACCGCATCCATGCTGAGCTGGATCGGTGCCGCCGCGGCGTCGACGGGCTGCGCTGTCACCGTGACCGGACCAGAAGCGTCCGGCATGAGGACGCGGACGGAGGTGAGGGCGGGGCCCGCAGCGGTGACCGTCACCCCGGGGATGATCTGACGCGCCGCAGCCTGGCGAACGGCATCCTGGAAGTCGATGCCGGCCGGGACGAGTCCGCGCACCAGCGAGGACTGCAGGGACGCCTGCACGGGCGCGCCGTCGGCGTGCACGTTGATCACGGGCGAGCTGTCGCCACCGGACAACGAGGCGACCGGGACCGTCGCCACGGTGCCCGGAGCCACCGAGAGCGATCCGCCCGCAGGCGTGGTGGGCCCGGCAAGGCCATAGACGGTGAAGGACACGGTGGCCGTGACACCGAACGGGTTGGCGATCGTGATGATGCCGGACGAGCCGGTGCGTCCGTCGATGCCGACCAGCCAGGACTCGGTGAGCGGCGGTCGGCACGAGGAAGCGGCATACCCGGAGAGGTCATCGGCCGCGGACGTGAAGGAAACCGCACCGGCCACGGCGGCACGCTTGCCGTCCACGGGCGGGGCGCTGATGGCACTGAACACGGCGCCGTCGACTCCCAGGACGGGCAGTTCGCTGGATGCTGCTCCGGCATCGGCCAGGACAGGCGTGAGACGAGCTGCCTCCGACACCGTCTGAGCGGAGTCGGTGACGCGCCCGAGGGCCAGAGCCGAGCCCGTGCACACCAGGGTGACATCCCCGGGAGCGGGCTCGCGAACCGTCGCGGGGACGGCTGCCGACACCTGAGGCAGCGGCGACACCACCGCTGCCGCGACCGCGACGGCTGTGACGGCGACAGCGACGATGCCGGCTCCTGCGCGAGCGAGGCGGCCCCGGGATCCTTGCTTCGTCATTCCTGCTCCTTCGACGCGCCGATCATGCGCGGTCGCACGCGAGCCGCGCGCACCGATGCACGGGTGGGGATGGCCAGCAGCACCGCGATCACCAGCGACACCAGGGCCGCGATGATCACGATCGCGCTGACCGAACGGTCATCAGGGGTGATCGCCGGGCGAGGCGCCACCTCGCCGGTCACTCCCCACAGGGCCCCCTTGCCGGTCTCCCCCACAGCGGTGAAAGCGGGGCTGCGGTCGAACGCCGCCACGGCCTGAGCGCGCAGTGCCGCCGCCGGTCCCGAGGTGGCGGTCACGGGCTCGATCAGGACGAAGCGGATGCCGAGGTCAGCGAACGTGACGTCCTGGGCCTGGGGCGTCATCGCATCCGCGATGCGGTTGGCCAGCTCTTCCTCCGAGGCGGTGAACGCGGTGCGGGTGGCGAGGGCCGTGGACTGGGCGCCGAGCGAGTCCGAGGACCCCCACACCACCCGCTGCACCACCGTGCCGTCGTCGCGGATGTCGAGAACGAGCGTCGCACCGCGTGCGCCTTCGTCCAGCTCCGCGGCCACGTACGCCGGCAGCGTGCTGCGCGGACCGTTCTGGGCGACAGCGTCCCCCCGCAGTACCGCGCTGAGCTGCGGCACGGCGGTGACCAGCACGAGGAGGACAGCGATGGCGCCGAGCGCTCCGCGCAGGCTCCGCGGCATCCGCAGCGATTGCAGCGCGAGGAGTGCACCGAGGACCAGCGCCGACCACGACATACTGCCGAGGGCACCCGGCCAGAGTGCGACGGCTGATCCGTCCACGACGCTCACGGAGATTCCCGAGACGACGAGGCCTGCAACGGCGGCACCCCCGGCGACCAGAAGCAGCGGCCCGCCGACGCGCCAGCGCACCGTGAAGGCGCCCAGGGCGGCCAGCAGGGCCACCGGAACGACGAGCACAGGTGCGAACCAGGCCCACTGGACGACGGAATCGCCGGCGCCCGTCGATGCGAGGAAGCCAGGCCACCCGGCACCGTCGCCCGCGGGGAAGCCCGCGAGGAGGGAGAGACGACCCCACAGATCATCCGACGCGCGCGCGCCCTGATACGGCAGTCCGGGATCGGCCAGCAGGTTGAGCGGCTGCTTGCGCCCGATGTGGAACCAGATGAGGGGCAGGAAGAACACGACGGCCGGAACGAGTGTCCACAGCAGCCGGATCGCCCCCGAGAACCGGGCGACGCAGACGGCCACCACGGCGGCGACGACGACGATCACGGCGAGAACACCACCGGCACTCGGCGCACAGGCGGCCACCACCAGCATGAGGAGGGACGCGGCTCCGGCGGAACCCCAGGAGCGGTGGGCCGCCAGGCCCGTGTAGACCAGCCATGGCAGGGCGAGGTGCAGGATCACGACGGCGGGGCGAGGGTCGACGAGCGCGCCCAGGAAAGTCGGGGCGATGGTCCACAGCACCGCGCCGGCGATGCGCAATCCGGAGCGCTCTGTCACGCGCGTGGCGGCGAACCATCCGCCGAGCGTGGCCAGCGGCAGCGCGGCCACCCACAGCACGACCAGAGCGGAGGAGGGTGCTGCAGGCATCAGCGAGCCGAGCACGGCCAGCACAGCGGCGAAGGGATCGGCCGGCAGCGCGCCATCCAGCCCGTACCCGCGCTGGCCGAACACCGTGTCGGTCCACAGGCTCGCCAGCTGTGTGCGCAACGGCAAGGCACCGCCACCGCCCAGCACCGGCCACGAGAGCAGCGGGAAGAAGGCGACGATCGACACCGCAAGCGAGGCAAGCACGGTCCAGGCGCCGCCACCCGAGAAGAACCGCAACTCGGGGCGCGTCGTGCGCGCTGACTCCCCGTCGCCCAGCAGGATCTCCCGGCGCTCCACGCGTCCGATACGCAGGGGATCCACCCGCCACCAGTCGCCACGGCGTCCGCGCAGGCGGGCGCGCGAGCGCGCGATCGACGGCCACCGGAATGCGGCGACGAACGTGGCCGCCCACTCCGGAAGCACCGCGCCGGGTGCCTTGGCCAGCAGATGGCTGACGGCACGCCAGAGGGCGATTGGAAGGAAGGAGAGGATATGGAGCGGGACGACGGCGGCCGGCGCATACACGAGGCGCCGGTGCAACTGGGCCAGACGCGTCACATAGACGATGCGACGGCGGTCGGCGGCGCGGATCGGATCCGGCAGGCCGGCCACCCCGTCCGCTCGGACAGCGACACGTGCCGCAGGCGCGAGCGCGACACGATCTCCACCCAGGCGCGCACGGACGCCGATGTCCAGTCCTTCGTCCGCACCCCCGAGCGCACGATCGGGCAGCAGGTCGGCGCGCCGTTCGGCACGCAGCAGAACACCGCGGATATCCGCGCCCAGGACGTCCTCACGACCGTCGTGCTGCCCCTGGTCGAACTGACCCGCAGCGAGCTCCACGCTCTCGCCGCCGCGCGACATGCTCACACCCAGCGACGCGATGATCTCGCTGTCGCTGCGGCGGACCAGCTTCGGGGCGACCACCGCTACGGAGGGCTGCAGCTCGAGAACCGCCGCCAGCCGCTCCAGGGCGTCGGGCGCGGGAACGGTGTCCTGCGCCAGCAGCCACAGCGCGTGATCGGGGTCGACCCGGCGGGAGGCCAGCTCGATCGCCTCAGCGAACCCGGTGGCGGCGTCGGCCTGGATGATGCCCTCGGCACCCGATGCGTCGACCACCTCGGCGAAGCGGCGGTCCTTGCCGCACAGCACGATCGTGAGCGCATCCACCGGATGACGCTGCGCGGCGACCGCGGCGAGCGTCTCCTTCAGGTGGGGAAGCCCTGCGGCGCGCGCATCAGGATGCGCGACGATGACGGCGTGAACGGGAGCAGGCATGGCGCTTCAGCGTAGGCAGCATTCAGGCGCAATCCGGGAGTGCCGCGCCGGGAAGGGGTGAGACCACCCGGTGATGATCCGGTGAACCATCGGGCTCGAGACGCAGAACGGCGCATCGCCCACCCGGGGTGGACGATGCGCCGAATTCCGTGTCAGCCCGCGCGTCGCTTCAGCTTGCGGCGCTCGCGCTCGGACAGGCCTCCCCAGATACCGAAGCGCTCGTCGTTGGACAGCGCGTACTCGAGGCACTCGCCGCGCACATCACATGATGAGCAGATGCGCTTGGCGTCTCGCGTCGAGCCGCCCTTCTCCGGGAAGAAGGCCTCCGGGTCGGTCTGCGCGCAGAGCGCCTCGCCCTGCCATGCCAGCGCGTTGTCCTCGTCATCGGCAACCGGCCGCCGGACCCCGGGCACTCCCAGGTTCACCGGATCGACGAACCAGTTGTCGGGGACGCTGGAACGGTACTGTGATCCCGTCATCTGCTCTCCCACTGTCTTCCCCCTCACGGACCGCGTCAGTCGCGGTGCGCTCACATAATTACAGCGGTGTGATTCGCTCGGGTCAAGTCGCAGAGCATATTTCCTCAACCCGACCTTCAAGCTTCATGACACACCCCGGGAGTGTCACGAAGCGGAATCGATGCTCTCTCCCGGCGTCGCGATGAACACCTCACCCGTCCCGCCGATGCGAAGCGGGCCCGACGTCCCCAGCGCGATGGCCGCCTGGCCGGGTGCGAGAAGAACGCGCTCCCCGTCGGCCTCCACCGCGCACTCACCGGCGGTCGAGACCACCACGGCGGGGCCGTCGACGTGGATATCGGCGATCACGCCGCTCTCCGCGTCCGGTCGCGCCACGGCCAGCGCGAAATCGGCCACCCCGGGGCCGTAGGTCTCCACGGCGGTGGCACCGGTGAGGGGCTGCGGGTGGATCACAGGAACGATCCCCGGGGTGGTGTCCAGGAGCGAGAGCAGCTCCGGCACGTCGACGCGCTTGGGCGTGAGCCCTCCCCGGAGCACATTGTCACTGGCCGCCATGATCTCGACGCCGATGCCGCTGAGGTAGGCGTGCAGCAGTCCCGCTCGCAGGTACACCGCCTCCCCGCGACCCAGTACCGCGAGGTTCATGAGCATGGCGACGACGATGCCGGGGTCTCCCGGATAGACGGCGGCGATACGGCGGGCCGCCGCGAGCTCGTCGGCGAACTCCGCGGACGAAGCCGTCGCCAGCGCGTCGGTGACATCGGAGACGATGCGCGCGCAGTCACCGGAGAGGAGCTGCTCGATCGCCCGGCGCAGGATGTCGGCGTCCGTGCCGTCGGTCGCCGGGTCCAGCAGCGCGCGCAGCTCCCGCACACCCTCGGCCTCTCCCAGTGCTGCGAGATAGCGACGGGACGCGTCGAGGGGGCGGAGGCCACAGAGCGCTTCGAATCTCTCGCTGAGCGACACGATGAGCTCCGGCTTGTGATTGTCATCGCGATAGTTGCGCTCGGGCGCATCCATGGCGAGCCCCGCCTCCTTCGCCCACCCCGCTTGCGCCTGGGCGCGTGACGGGTGCACCTGGATGGACAGCGGCGATCCGGCCGCGAGCAGCTTCAGCAGGTAGGGCAGCGGCCCGGCGGAGGCCTCCGCGAGCCGCTCCGGCAGGGGGGTGCCGTCGGCGAGCACGGCGGGCGAGCCCGGGTGATCGCCGAACCACACCTCCGCTTCGGGAGCGCCCGTGGGCTCGCGTCCCTCCAGCTCGGCGAGGAGAGTGGTCGATCCCCAGGCGTAGTCACGCGGCGTGTTCGTCATGAGCTCCAGCACGGCGCCAGCCTATCCGCACCCACAGGTGCCCCCGAGCCGGGTCCGCTACTCTCAGTCAGCTATGACCGTCACAGCCCCCGTCCCGCTGCCGCGCATCCGCGCGCTCGCGACAGCCGACGTGTCTTCCGTTCCTCGCAGCAGTGATGCGCTGCGCTCCGAGCATTCCACCGTGCTGCTTCGTGCTCACGCGGCAGTCGTGGTCTTCGCCATCTTCTGCGCGCCGGCCTTCGACCGTGCCGCCGGCACCACGGGCGCGGCGCTGGTCTTCATCGCCCTGGCGATGGTGACCGCGCTGCTGTGGGTTCCGCGGCTGCTCCGCCCGGGACGCGCGCCCGCGTTCCCGTGGCGTCGGCTTCCCTGGATCGCCCTCGCCTACCTCGCGTGGGGCGCGGCGTCGACGATGTGGACCAGCTGGCTGCCCTCCACGCTGCTCACCTTCGGCGGCATGATCGTCATCACGATGCACGGACTGTTCCTCGCGTCGACCCTCTCCTGGCGCGAGCTGGTGCAGGCGTTCAGCCGTGGCCTGGAAGCGGCGGTGGGGCTGTCACTGGTCTTCGAGCTGTTCGTCAGCCTGGTCGTTCGCGCACCGCTTCCCTCCGCGTCGTGGGGTCCGGTGCTGGTCGATCCCGAGGATCCGAAGCTGTACTGGTCGCAGAATCTGCTGCTCGAGGGCGGGCGGATCCAGGGCATCGTGGGCAACGCGAATCTCCTGGCGATGATCTGCCTGGTGGCGATGCTGGTCTTCGCGGTGCGCTTCGCCGATGACGCGCGTGTGCGGGTGCGCATGGCGGGGTGGTTCGTGATAGCCGCCTACCTCTTCATCCGGTGTGACTCGGCCACCGCGTGGGTCTGCGCCTTCGGCGCGCTGCTGGTTCTCGTCGCGGTCCTCGCCATGCGGCGGGTGCACGTCCCCGCGGGGCGCGGCAGTCTGTACGCGCTGTTCCTGTCCATCGGCGGCGCGCTGGTGGTGGTGTGCCTGCTGTTTCGCGACGAGCTGTTCCAGGCGCTCGGACGCTCCTCGGACCTCACCGGCCGCCGGGACATCTGGCGAGAAGTCCTCGCCCGGGCATCGCAGCACCCGCTCGACGGCTGGGGGTTCGCGAGCCCATGGGTGCCGTGGGATCCCGGGTTCCGTTCCTGGATCCTGGAGCGCACCATCCCGGTGATGCAGGCCCACAACATGTGGGTGGACGTCTTCTTCCAGCTCGGGCTCATCGGCGTCTTCTTCATCGGGATCACCTACGCCGCCTTCACGTGGCGGGCATGGTTCTTCGCGATCGATCGCCCGCGGTGGGATGCTCGCGCCGATCGCCCCTACCGCGCCCTCAGCGTGCTTCCTGCCCTCATCGTCGCCGTGCTGCTGGTGCAGGGCCTCACCGAGTCGAACCCGATCATGCTCTGGGGCTGGCTGTGCGTGATCACCTTCGCTTTCAAGATCAAGTCCGCCCCTCTCGTCGGAGAGCAGGGCGACCCGCGCTGACGCGCACCGAACAACCGGTTTCACGGGGGTTTCCCGCGATACCCTGGGGGAACGATGGCTCAGCATTCCTCCCACCCGGTCGCAGCTGCGCCCGCACCGCCCGCGCGGGAGCGCACCGCACGCCTCTGGTTGCGTGCCTACGCCGTGCTGGTGCTGGTGCTGGCGATGTGCATGGGCGCCCTGAACAACATCGTCGGCCCGGAAGGCGTCGCGATCGTGCTGGGCGTCTGCACGATCATCACGGCCCTGATCTGGACGCTCTCTCCCGTCATCCGCCGTGCCACGGCGCAGTCCTGGCCACGCGCACCCTGGGCGTTCCTCGGGTACACGGCACTTGCGGGACTGTCCATCCTGTGGTCCGCCTGGCCCGCCGTGTCCGCCGCCACGTGGTTCGCGCTCGTGGTGACGACGGGGCACGGCATCTTCCTCGCAGTGGCACTCACCTGGCGCGAGGTGGTGCGTGCACTGGTGTCGGCCTGCCGCTGGGTGCTGGGGCTCAGCCTCGGTTTCGAGCTGTTCGTCTCCGTCGTGCTGCGCCGCCCCGTGCTTCCGCCGTTCCTGGGTGAGGTCGCCGACCCGAGCACACAGCTGTACTGGTCCCGCGACAACCTCTTCACGTCCGGACGGATCCAGGGGATCGTCGGAAACTCGAACCTGCTCGGCATGATCTGCGTGCTGGCGTTGATCGTGTTCGTCATCGCCGCCCTGGCCGGCCTGTCGCGCCGCGGCGTCGCCATCGCCTGGCTCATCGTCGCTCTGTTCCTCCTGGTGCGTGTCGGCTCGGCCACCGCCGCGGTGATCGCGTTCGCGGTGCTGCTGGTCGCCTCCGCGGCCATCGCGGTGCGACGCAGCCACACGCTGCGGGCGCGACGCAACTGGTACATCCTGTTCGGCGCCCTCGCCGTGGCAGGGCTGGCGGCAGCGCTGATCGTGCGAGACCGGCTCTTCGAGCTGCTCGGCCGCGGCGGTGACCTCACCGGGCGGGGCGAGATCTGGAGCCGGGTGATCGAGCGGGCCGACCAGCGACCGGTCTTCGGCTGGGGCTTCGCCACTCCCTGGCTGCCGTGGGACCCGCATTTCGACGGCTGGATCATCGACCACGGGCTGAGCGTCTTCCATGCGCACGACATGTGGGTGGACGTTTACCTGCAGCTGGGCGTCGTGGGCGTGGTGGTCCTCGCCGCAGCACTGTTCGCCCTGGTCTGGCGGGCGTGGTTCCTCGCCGTGGACCGTCCCCGGTGGGACATCGATTCCCGACGCGCCTTCTCGCCGCTGAGCGTGCTGCCGATCCTCGTGGTCGCCGCGCTCCTCATGCAGGGCATCACCGAGTCCCGTCCGCTGATGGAGTGGGGATGGCTCCTGCTCGTTCTGCTGGCCACCAAGACCGCAGCAGACCCCGTCCTCGCCGGTGAGCCGATCGCTCCCCGGCGCCGACGCCCCCGCCCGGGGGCCTCAGCGCCGACGCCGCAATGAACGGGCGCTGGGAACCGGTGCGCTCCGCGCTCGATTCCGCCGCCATGGCGCGGGCCTATGCGCTCGCCGCGTTCGGCACCTTCTTCGCCGGCCACGCGATCGAGGCCATGGCCGGCTCCGTGACCCTGATCACGATCGCGGCAGGGCTCGTGGCGGTGGGCATCGCGATCCTCGTGGTGCGCCGCGCGGAGATCAGCCTGCTCCGGCTCGTCCCGCTGTCGGTTCTGCTGTTCATCACGTGGGCCGGGATCACCCTCGTCCTTCCGATGTCCGGGCCGACGCGGTCGTTCTCCCACTGGCTGGCACTGGTCGGGGTCGCGGTGATCGCCGTGGTGATCGCCCACGTCCGAGACACCCTGCAGACCGTGCGCGCCCTGGGCGACGTGCTGCGCACCCTCCTCACGGGATCCCTCCTGGTCGAGATCCTGTCGGGAGTCCTCCTGGACATGCCGTTCCCGTTCCTCGGCGTGCAGGGCGCGATCGCCGCCGGCGGCCCCATCCAGGGTCTGTTCGGCACCCGCAACATGCTGGGATTCGTCGCGGTGATCGCGCTCATCACATTCGTCATCGAGCTGCGCACCCACTCCATCTCCCGGGGGCTCGGCATCTACTCCCTGGTGCTCGCCGGCGGGCTGGCCGCGCTCAGCTCCTCCCCCACGGTGATCGTCCTGTCGCTGGCGGTGGCCGTCGCCTCCGCCGCGCTGGCCATCGTGCGCCACACACCGGCCGAGCGCCGCCCCCGTGTGCAGTGGATCCTCGGGGCACTGGTGGTGATCGGCATCGGCACCGCCTACGTGCTTCGCCACCAGGTGATCGCGCTGCTGGATGCCGGCACCGACTTCTCCACCCGTGCGGAGCTGTGGAACTCCATCCTCGTGCAGGTGCGATCGCACGCGTACCAGGCGTGGGGCTGGGTGGGCCCCTGGAACCCCGATGATCCGCTCGCGTTCCCCTATACCGCCATCAACCTGTTCGGCCGGCACCACGCCTCCGCCCTCAGCGCATACTTCGACGTGCTGCTCCAGCTCGGGTGGCTGGGTCTCGTGCTCTTCGCACTCCTGGCCGGCACAGCGCTCGTGCGCTCGTGGCTGGTGGCCAGTGAGCGCCGCTCCGTGCTGTACGCCTGGACCCCGCTGGTGCTGGTGACGCTGCTCGTGGACTCGGTGTTCGAGAGCTTCACCCTGTTCGGTGTGGGCTGGCTCATGCTCGCGCTGTGCGCGATGCGCGCCGGCCAGTCGCGTTCGTGGCGTGAAGCGGCCGCCGCGCGCGCTCCGGAAACTCCCGGGACCGCACGGTAGGCTCGAAACGGCCCACCCGCCGCCTCCGTTTCTGCAAGTACCAGCTGTCAGGAGCATGTTCGCATGTCCGAAGTGTTCGATCCCGCATCCGCGACGATCGTGGTGGTGACCTACAACCGGTCCGCCCTCCTCACGCGCCTGCTCACCTCCGTCGAGGCGATGGATCCGAAACCCGGACACCTGGTGATCGTCGACAACGCCTCCGTGGATGACACCACCGCGGTGGTGGACTCGTTCCGGGAGCGCATCGGCACCGAGATCGTGTACCAGCGGCTCGCGGAGAACACCGGTGGCTCGGGCGGTTTCAGCGAGGGTGTGCGCCTTGCCTATGAGCTGGGCTCCACCTGGTTGTGGATCATGGACGACGACGTCGAGGTGATCGCGGACGGCCTGGCACGGATGGGGCACTGGGGTCAGCGCTTCCAGAGCGTACAGGGGCGCCGATACGACTTCGACGGCAGCGAGTTCTACTGGCAGTACCGTCTGTCCATCCCCCTCGGCATCCCGATCCCGTTCGCCCCCGCGGGCTTCGATGACAGCGGCTATCGCGAGATGAACTCCGGGTGCTTCGAGGGCATGTTCATCCATCGCGACATTGTGCAGCGCATCGGCCTGCCCGATCCCCGCTTCTTCATCTACTGGGACGACTCGGTGTACGGCTGGCTCGCGTCGCTGCAGACCCGCTCCGCCATCGTGAACGAGTTCGTGCTGCGACGCACCCGTGAGATCAAGCAGTGGGACATGGGCATCCGTCATCTCAACGCGTCCAGCGACGCGTACCGGTACTACATCATGCGAAACCGTGCGCACATGGCCCACTACTTCAAGCAGCACGGTGCGTACCGGCCCGTCCGCTTCCGGATCGGCACGGCTCTCACCTTCGCCAAGGAGCTCATCCGTCTGCTCCTGGTGGAGCGGAAGGTGCGCGGCACCAGCAACCTCTTCCGGGGTCTGCGCGATGGGCGCGTGATCGCCCGCGATTCCGGTTGGCGGCCGATGCAGCCACTGCAGCCGGTGGAGAGCGCGGCGTGAGCTCGGACTCACCGTCGTCCGAGGCGGGCCCGCAGTGGGTGTTCGCCCCGAAGCCGAAGCGCCGCACCGGGCGTGTGGTGCTCATCGTGGCGCTGATCGCCGTGGTGGTCGCCATCGCCCTGACATCGGTCATCCTGCTGATGCCGCGCGGGGAGTCCCCGAACAGCGAGGCGACATCGGCATCGGCGAGCCCTACCGCGTCCTCGAGTGCATCCGCGACACGGACTCCGAGCAGCAGCGCTTCGGCCCGGCCGACGCCCACGTCCACGCCCACCCCGACGACGGCACCGGATCCCACACCGACCGATGATCTCCCCCCGATGCAGCCGGAGGAGCCGCTCCCGGATCCCACGGACGCGGTGACCGTGCCGCCGGTGGTGACGCCCGACACCGGAGCATTCGCCACGGCCATCTCGCCGCGTGTGTCGGACGCCGATACCGGCCTCGGCATGCTCTCCTCACAGACTCCCGACGCCGCCTTCGACATCGTGCGCACGCTCGAACAGGACGCGATGATCCTCGCGGACGAGAACCCGCCGGACTCCATCGCATCCTCGTGGCGGCCGACCGTGCAGACCTATCTGGGGGCGCTCGGCGCGCTGCGCACCGCGATCGGTGAGGGCACCGACACCGTCGCTCCCCTGGCCGACGTGCGATCCGCTCTCCAGGCGGTCAAGGATCTCGCCGGACTCTGAGATCTAGCCCGCGGCGTTGTCGGCGTTGTAGCGATCCAGCACGTCGCCGATGGGGCCGTCCAGGGCCAGCTCTCCCCCGCGCAGGTACAGCCCGCGGGTGCAGAAGCGGCGCAGGTCGCGCTCGTTGTGGCTGACGAAGAACAGGGTGCGCCCCTCAGCCAGCAGCTCTTCGATGCGTCCGTAGCACTTCTCGCGGAATGCCTTGTCGCCGACGGCGAGGACCTCGTCGACCAGCAGGATGGGGGCGCCGAGCTGCGACACCACAGCGAAGGCGAGACGCACCTTCATGCCGTTTGACAAGTGCTTGTACGGCGTGTCGAGTCGGCCGTGAAGCTCGGCGAAATCGATGATGCCCTCGAACCGGTCGGCCACCTCCGCGCGGCTCATCCCGTGCAGTCCTGCGATGAGTCGGACGTTCTCCGCCACGGTGAGGTCGCCGACGAAACCGCCGGTGAGCTCGATGAGCGGAGCGACGTCGTCGTGGACGGCCACCGTCCCCACATCGGGGAGCAGAACCCCGGCGACGAGCTTGAGGAGAGTGGACTTTCCCTGTCCATTCCTGCCGACCACGCCGATCGCCTCGCCCGCCTCCACCTGGAACGAGACGTCCTTGAGGGCCCAGAACTCGGCGCTGCCCGGATGACGGCGAGCGCGGGACGAGAAGAGATCCTTCAGGCTCGGACGCCCGCGCCGGGCCCGACGAAAGCGGATCCCGAGACCGGTCACCTCGATCGCAGCCACGTCACAGCCCCTTCAGTACGGTCGGTTCGAGGCGGCGGAACACCGCGACTCCGAGAATGAGCAGCGCCACCACCTCGATCGCGGCGATCAGCACCACGCTCCAGTCCTCCTGAGACGGGAAGAAGCCGATGCGGTACAGCGAGAAGATCCCCGCCAGCGGGTTGAAGGCACCGATCACATCGAAGGGCGCGGGAAGATCTCCGATGCCGTAGATGACCGGCGAGGCGTAGAACAGGGCGCGCAGGACGAGGCGCGTGGTGCGCTCGAGGTCGGAGAAGAGCACGCAGACCGGGCTGATCAGCAGCCCCAGACCAATGAGCAACAGCAACTGCATGATCACCGCCACCGGGAACCAGAGCAGGTTGATCGTGACCGGGGCGCCGTTCACGATCGCGAACACCACCAGCACGGGGATGGAGAAGAGGAACTCGACGCCCTTGCTCACGATGATCCGGTTCACCCAGATCGACCGGGGAATCGCCGTGGAACGCACCAGCTTCGCGTCCTTGCGGAACGCCCGGGTGAAGTCGGTCACCGCCGCGTTGAACCACACCCAGGGCAGCAGTCCGAGGATGAGGAAGACGATGTAGGGATCGCCTCCCACCTCCTTGCGATGGAACACCTGCGTGAAGACGAACCAGTAGATCAGCGACATCACCAGCGGATCCAGGATGGACCACAGGTAGCCGAGCGCGCTGGTCGCATAGCGCACGCGCAGATCGCGCGCGGACAGCAGCCACAGTGAGTGCAGATATCGCCGCGGGGAGTCCGATTCGCGTCGGACGGCGCGTACGCGCGTCACCGCGCGGATCCTGCGGGAGCGCCGCTGCGCCGAGGACGCGGGTTCACCATGCTCCGAGTCTAGGCCGAAGGCCAGGCGAATCCGGTGAGCTCGAGCTCGCGCTCGAAAGCCGGCGCCAGCCGATCCGCGAACTTCCAGGTGATGTGGTTGTCATCGAGGTAGATCGCGAGGTCGCCGAACGTCGCCGGGCAGATCCCGTCCGGGCAGAGGTAGTCGCTCATGTCGACGACGTGGGCACCGTCCAGATCTGCCAGCCCGGCAGCGGGGTCTTCATCGGCAAGCACGTCGGAGCGCAGCCTGCTGCAGACCGTCGGATCGTCCAGGTTCTGCTCGGCGCAGAAGTACATGTTCTCAGCGAATCGCGGATTGTCGCGGATGAGGATGACCTGGCTGCCTGCATCCAGCAGGGTCATCGCCGTGGTCTCGATCGCGGGCATCTCGACCTCGTCGGGAGAGTCGGGCGCTGCCCTCGTACTCATCAGCACGACGACCGCGGGCGGAGATGAGAGCAGATCCTCGTACACCTCGTCGTTCCACTGCTGGCATTCGGGGGTGAACGCGATGTCGCTGTCCGGGGCGAAGGGGCATCCGCCGAGGAGGTTCGCGGTGACCTTCATGTTCTGGGTCTGCAATGCCGGCAACACCGCGCCCATCCACTGCTCCGCGTGGGAGTCGCCGACGAAGGTCACCCGCGGGGCGCCGTCGTGACCGTCCTGCTCGCTGCAGTGCTCGCGCGCCACCTCTCCGGCGGGCTCCAGGTCACCAGAGCAGAACCCGTTGTCGAGACGCACCCATTCGTCATCCAGCTTCGTGCCCGGCGGAATCAGCGTCCGGATGGGCTGAGTGGGTTGGAAATTGAGATCGGCCTGGAGCATCGCCTCAGCAGCCGCTGCGCGGTACTCGGTGTCCAGCTGCCATGCGTAGTTCGGAACCGCCACCAAGCCCATGACGACGGCGGTGGCGAAGTATGACCGCCAGGCCACGGCAGACGGCCACGTCCACCTCCCGAGCGGCCGCTCGATGAGGTAGTGCAGGATGGTTGCCAGCACGAAGGAGACCGCGATGATCGCTGTGCCCTCCGCCGCGTCGGGGTTCTCGCCCGTAGCGACGATCCAGGCCGTCAGCAGCGGCCAGTGCACCAGGTACAGTGCGTACGCGATCCGCCCGAGCCAGCGAAGCGGTGGGGAGCCGAGAAGGATCGTGAAGCTGGTGCGGGTGCGCCCGGCCACGACGATCATCCCAGCCGCGAGAGTCGGCCAGAGCGCCAGGTAGCCGGGGAAGCCTCCCGACACGTCCAGCAGGATGCCACACGTCAGGATGGCGATAAGACCCAGCCAGCCCAGGATCTCCGCGATCCACCGTGGCAGGCGGACGGCCACGGGCAGCAGCGCGATGAGTGAGCCGATGGCGAACTCCCAGAGGCGCGCGCCGGTGTCAAAGTAGGCGAACGCCTGGTTCTGCTGGGTGGTGATGATCGAGTATGCCAGCGATGCCCCGAAGATCATCAGGAAGATCACCAGCGCGACCGACGCCACGCGGACCTTCAGGAGGCGCGCGATCCCCCAGCAGAGGAGGATCACCAGCGGCCACACCAGGAAGACCTGCATCTGGATCGACAGAGACCAGAAGTGCAGGAACGGCGTGACCGAGTTCGCGTCCCGCGCGTAGTAGTCGACGCTGTTGAGTGCGAGCTCCCAGTTCTGGAAGTAGAACAGCGAGGCCCGCGCCTGTTCCCACGCGGCGTTCCACATCGAGGGTGGGAACACGAAGAACACCGTGATGAGGGTGGCGGCGATGGTGGCCGCTGCCGCCGGCACCAGGCGCCAGAACCGCTTCGCATAGAAGGCACCGAGGCCGACTCCGCGGCCGGCGTCAGCCCGACGCACCAGCGAGGATGTCATGAAGTACGCGGACAGCAACAGGAACACGTCCACGCCGCCGGAGACGCGGCCGACCCAGACGTGGTAGATGACGACGAGGACGATGGCGAAGGCACGAAGACCGTCGATGTCATGACGATAGGCGGGTCGCCGAGAGCCGGCTATCGGCGCGCCGGGTTTCGAGAGGTGGGGGGCAGTCATACAGAGGGGCGACGACGCCCGCTGCGATCGGTTGATCGCAGCGGGCAGATGATCATGCGAGGTTGTTGTTCCACATCGACAGCGCAGAACCGATGGCCATGTGCATGTCGAGGTACTGGTAGGTGCCGAGGCGTCCGCCGAAGTGCACGTCCTTCTCGTCCTTGCCGAGCTCCCGGTATGCCAGCACGCCTTCGCGGTCCGCGGCGGTGTTCACGGGGTAGTAGGGCTCGTCCTCGCGCGTGGCGAAGCGGGAGTACTCGCGGTGGATGACCGTCTTGTCCTTCGGATACAGCTCGGCGCGCTCCGGGTGGAAGTGCTTGAACTCGTGGATGCGCGTGTACGGCACGTCGGCATCCGGATAGTTCATCACGGACGTCCCCTGGAAGTCGCCGATGTCCAGGACTTCTTCCTCGAGGTCGATGGTGCGCCAGCTCAGGGCGCCCTCAGCGTAGTCGAAGTAGCGGTCGACGGGACCGGTGTACACGATCGGCACCTGCCCGACCGTGGCCTTCTTGTTCAGCGGCTGCGAGTCGTCGAAGAAGTCGACGTTCAGCTTGACCTCGATGTTCTCGTGATCGGCCATCCGCTCCATCCACGCCGTGTACCCGTCGACGGGCAGACCCTCGTGGGTGTCGTTGAAGTAGCGGTTGTCGTATGTGTAGCGCACCGGGAGACGGCTGATGATCGACGCCGGCAGCTCGCGGGCATCCGTCTGCCACTGCTTGGCGGTGTAGTCCTTGATGAACGCCTCGAACAGCGGTCGACCGATGAGGCCGATGCCGCGCTCCTCGAGGTTCTTCGCGGTGTGCGCCTCGAACTCCCCGGCCTGCTCCGCGATGAGCGCACGGGCCTCGTCCGGCGTGTAGGCCGCGTTGAAGAACTGGTTGATGGTGCCGAGGTTGATGGGCAGCGGGTAGACGACGCCCTTGTGGGTGGAGTACACGCGGTGCACGTAGTTGGTGAACTTCGTGAAACGGTTGACGTACTCCCACACGGTCTCGTTGGAGGTGTGGAACAGGTGAGCGCCGTAGCGGTGCACCTCGATCCCCGTGATGGGCTCGGCCTCGCTGTAGGCGTTACCACCGAGGTGGTGGCGTCGGTCGATGATGGTCACCTTCCGACCGGCGGCCGCTGCTCGCTCTGCGATGGTGAGGCCGAACAGGCCGGAGCCGACGACGAGAAGATCCATGTGTTTCCTTCGTGTTGATGAGGCGCGCACCCAGGGCAGAAGGCGCACCGGTCCCTACTGTAACGGAGCGGGCTGGGACTTCCGGGGGTCAACCGCTCGCGAGGGCCGCATCGAGGCGCTCCGCGACGGTCGGAATCAGGCGGAGCACGTACTGCAGGCTCAGGTGGTCCGCGTCGTAGAAGACCGCCACGCCCCCGACAGCGGCGAAGCACGTGGTCTGATCGCACATGCGGTCGGACAGATCCAGCAGGTGCACCCCTGCCCCCGCGCCTGCGGCGGCAGCAACAATCGGGTCTGCGGGAAGAGCCCTTTCCCGCGGTACACCGCATGCCGTCGGGTCGCTGGCGCGCAGCACCACGCAATCCGGGGAGCGCACCTGCCCGTTGAGCGGGGTGTCTGCAATCGGGATCACCGTGGACCCGGCCGCAGTCCAACGCTGCCAGGCGGTGGCCAGTCCGGTGGCATACTGATCCGCCACAGACCGGCCGGATCCATCGTCGGCGAGCTGCTGACGAGCCGCCATGGACGTGAACACGAGGTCGGGCTTCTCCTGCTCGATCTGAGCGATGACCTCAGAACTGTAGGTCCGGCACCGGTCACGGTCGCCACCGCCCCAGACATCCCGGAAACCTGTGAAGGCGACATCGGCGACCGGGCAGCCGCCCAGGAAGCTGATCGTCAGCTCCCATCCGCGCTCGCGTGCGAGTTCAAAAAGGGCTCCCTGCCACTGCTGAGCATGAGAATCCCCCACCAGCCAGACCCGGGCCGTAGGCTCCGCGTCGCCGAAGACACACCGGTGCGTCGTCTGCTTCTCGCCATAGCTCAGGATGTCGAGGAACTCCCCGCATTCCTCCGGGGTGGTGAAGTACTCGTCCTGAGCCGTGGACTCCGCATCGATCACCGGCGTGTTCACATCGCACGTCTCAGGGTCGGCGAGCGCATTCGGACCATCGCACGCACCTGCGGCGGTATGCGAGGAGGCGCCGGCCGCCGCGTTCTCCGCCGTGTTCCGCGCGGCGATTCCGACGGCGAAGCATGCGCCCGTGATGACGGCCACGGCAACCAGAGATGCGACGAACGCGCGACCGGCGGACAGGGAGAGGGCCGGGGCGCGCATGGCAGGAACCTCCACGAATCGTCGGGTGCCCCACGCCAGGACGAGCGTCGCGGCGATGATCAGGACCCGATGCCAGTCTTCCAACGGCGCGCGAATGAGGAAAGGGAGCAGCACGATGACCGGCCAATGCCACAGGTACCAGGCATACGACATCTCGCCGAGCCACTGTACGGGGCGAAGGCCGGCAAGCTGATCCCAGAACGGCAGCCGCGCCGTACCGGACCCGCCGATGATCACCGCGGCTGTGGCCAACACGGGGACCGCTGCGATCGCACCGGGGAACGCCGATGAGCCGCGCAAAGTGAAGACGCTTACGATGACGGTCGCCAAACCGCCCGCGACGAGGAGGAAGACCAGCAGCCTCGGCAGCCGCCGCTTCCGGAAGAGAAGGGCGACCAGGCCGCCCACCGCGAACTCCCATGCCCGCGTGAAGGTCGAGAAGTAGGCCGACGCCGGTGTCAGCGCGGTGAGCCAGATGGACAGCGCGAAGCTCGTGATGCCAAGAACACCGAGCGCGATCACGACCCGGTTGAGGAGCGCACGACGACGTCGGCGGATCATGACAGCAGCCAGCAGGAGCACTGGCCAGATGAGGTAGAACTGTTCCTCCACCGACAGCGACCAGTAGTGCTGAACCGCCGAGGGCGCGGCATCGTGGGCGAAGTAGTCCACCGAGCTGATCGCCAGCGCCCAGTTCTGCGTGTACAGGGCGCTCGCACCGATCTGCAGCGCGTTCACAGACCACCTGGTCACCGGCAACAGCAGCACGACACCGACAAGCGTGACCACGAGAACCAGGAGAGCTGCCGGCAGGAGCCGACGGATCCGTCGTGCGTAGAACTCGCGGAGGCCGATGCGACCTGTCTTTCCGAGTTCCCGGAAGAGATGGTCCGTAATGAGGAAGCCGGAGATGACGAAGAACACGTCGACGCCGACGAACCCCCCGGTCACCGCGCGCGGCCACAGATGGTTGAGCACGACGGCGAGGATCGCGATCGCGCGCAGCGCCTGGATGTCGAGCCGGAAAGTCCGCTGCCGCACGCTGCGGGCCTCACGACGGGTGCGGGGAGCGGTGGTACTCACGCCCGTCCCCCGCCCCCGATCATCCGCGAAGGTAGTCACGGAGAGACACGAGCCACGCCTCGGGACGGTAGCCGGCCTGCATGATCTTCGTCAGCTCCAGCATGCTATTGCGGGGCCGGGGCGAGATTGGCCCGGTCGTCGAGGCGAAGTAGTCATCGGTGCTGACGCCCGTGATGCGCGATGCCTCGGCCCCGACGGCGACGAACACCGCTCGCGCGATGTCGGCCCATGAGGCGGCTTCGCCGTCACCCGTGACGTTGTAGGTGCCGAACGGCGCGGACGAATCCAGCAGGTGACGGATGGCGGCCGCGATGTCCGAGGTGAACGTGAGGCGCCCGACCTGATCGTCCACGACCTTCGGGTCGATGCCCCGCTCGGCCAGCGATGCCATCGTCCGGACGAAGTTCTTGCCCTCCCCGATGACCCACGACGTGCGCACGATGTAGTGACGTGGAGCCGTGGCCACGGCGATGTCTCCGGCCGCCTTGGTCTGCCCGTACACGCCCAGCGGCGCGAAGGCGTCTTCCTCCGTGTATGCGCCCGGCTTGGCGCCGTCGAAGACGTAGTCACTCGACACGTGCACCAGGGTGAGGGCGTATTCGGTGGCGATGGCGGCCAGGTTCGCGGCCGCAACGGCGTTCGCAGACCAGGCGTCGGCGCGCCCGGACGAGGTTTCGGCGGTGTCCACCGCCGTGTACGCGGCGGCATTGATGATCGCACCGTAGTCTCGCCAGCGTCGCGCGTCTCGCAGCCCGGGGGCCGTGAGGTCCAGGTCCGAACGACCGGCGAACTCGACGTGCGCCGCCCCCGCATACGCCTCGCGAAGTGCGAGGCCGAGCTGTCCGTTCGCGCCCAGCACGAGGATGCGCTTGGGCCGGATCGGGGTGACGTCGGCCAGCCGCGGGTGGTTCTTGTCCTTCTCGCTGATCTCCACCTCTGAGAGCGGGATCGGCCACTCGATGGCGGCGGTCTCGTCGGCCAGGTTGAGGAAGGAGTAGGACGCGTTCGGGGACCAGTGGTCGTTGACGAGGTAGGTGTAGGCGGTGTCCGCCTCGAGCGTCTGGTAGGAGTTGCCGACGCCGCGCGGAACGAAGATGGCGCGCGACGGGTCCAGCTCGGTGGTGAAAACCGCACCGAAGCTCGGTCCCTCCCGGAGGTCCACCCAGGCGCCGAAGATCCGTCCGGTCGCCACCGAGACCCACTTGTCCCACGGCTCCGCGTGGATGCCGCGGGTGGTGCCCACGGCATCGTTGAAGGACACGTTGTTCTGCACCGGACCGAAATCGGGTAGGCCCAGCGCCGTCATCTTCTCGCGCTGCCAGTTCTCCTTGAACCAGCCGCGGGCGTCGCCGTGCACGGGCAGTTCGAGCACGACGAGACCCGGGATCGGCGTCTCGACGAGCGAGAGAGCCTTTCCGTACTCCGTCATCTCACTGTCCCTTGCTGGCGTAGAACGCCTCGGTGGCGTCCTTCGCGGGCGCCCACCAGCTCTCGTTCTCGCGATACCAGTCGATCGTCGCGGCCAGTCCGCTCTCGAAGTCGGAGAAGCTGGGCGTCCAGCCCAGTTCGGTACGCAGCTTCGTGGAATCGATCGCGTAGCGCAGGTCGTGGCCGGCTCGGTCGGTGACGTGGTCGTAGGCGTCGCGCGGCTGACCCATGGTCTCCAGGATCAGCTCGACCACGTCCTTGTTGTTACGCTCACCATCCGCACCGATCAGGTACGTCTCGCCGATGACGCCCTTGTCGAGGATCGTCGCCACAGCCGAGGAGTGGTCGTTGGCGTGGATCCAGTCACGCACGTTCTCCCCCGCGCCGTAAAGCTTGGGGCGGATGCCGCGGATCACGTTGGTGATCTGGCGCGGGATGAACTTCTCGACGTGCTGGTAGGGGCCGTAGTTGTTCGAGCAGTTCGAGATGGTGGCGCGCACGCCGAAGGAGCGCACCCACGCACGCACGAGCAGGTCGGATCCGGCCTTCGTGGAGGAGTACGGCGACGACGGGTTGTACGGTGTCTGCTCGGTGAAGCGCTGCGGGTCATCCAGCTCCAGATCGCCGTAGACCTCGTCGGTGGAGATGTGATGGAACCGGCGGTCGTGCTTGCGAGCGGCTTCGAGAAGCGTGTACGTGCCCACGATGTTGGTGTCGAGGAACGGACGGGGGCTGTGCAGAGAGTTGTCGTTGTGGCTCTCGGCGGCGTAGTGCACCACCGCGTCGACGTCGGCGAACAGCTCGTCGACCAGTTCCGCATCGGTGATGTCGCCATGGATGAAGCGCACCCGGTCCTTCGGCAGACCCTCCAGCGATGCGCGGTTGCCGGCGTAGGTCAGCGCGTCCAGCACGCTCACGTGGGCATCGGAGTTCTCCACCATGTAGTGGACGAAGTTGGATCCGATGAAGCCGGCACCGCCGGTGACAAGGAGGCGGGTCATGCGTGTGCTCTCTTCAGAAGGTCCAGGAGGTAGGTGCCGTAGCCGCTCTTCACGAGCTTCTCGGCTCGTTCCCGCAGCTCGTCATCGGTGAGGAAGCCCTGTCGCCACGCCACCTCTTCGGGTGCGCCGATCTTCATCGAGGTGCGACGCTCCATCGTGCGAACGTAGTCGGCGGCGTCGGTCATCTGATCGAAGGTTCCGGTGTCCAGCCAAGCGGTCCCCCGCGGAAGGACCTCCACCTGCAGCTTGCCGCGGTTCAGGTACTCGCGGTTCACGTCCGTGATCTCGTACTCGCCACGCGCCGACGGCTGGAGGTTGCGTGCGATCTCCACCACGTCGTTGTCGTAGAAGTACAGTCCGGGCACCGCGTAGTTGCTCTTGGGCTCTGCGGGCTTCTCCTCGAGGGAGACGGCATTGCCATCGGCGTCGAACTCGACCACGCCGTAGGCCTCGGGCTCCGCGACCCAGTATGCGAACACGGCGCCGCCGTCGATGTTCGCGAAGCGCTGCAGTCTCGTGCCGAGGCCCGGTCCATAGAGCAGGTTGTCGCCCAGCACGAGCGCCACGGAGTCATCGCCGATGAAGTCCGCACCGATGGTGAAGGCCTGCGCGAGCCCATCGGGCGACGGCTGGACGGCGAACGTGATCGAGATGCCGAACTGCGAGCCATCCCCCAGCAGGCGCTCGAAGTGCGCCGCGTCGTGCGGGGTGGTGATCACGAGGATCTCGCGGATTCCTGCGAGCATCAGCGTCGACAGTGGGTAATACACCATCGGCTTGTCGTACACCGGAACCAGCTGCTTCGACACGCCCAGCGTGATCGGATGCAGACGCGTGCCGGATCCCCCGGCGAGAACTATGCCCTTCACCCGCCCATCGTGCCACATGAGCTTTGAGAGACCGCGGGAGCTCACCACAGACACCCTTGATCACACGTGTAACAACAGCAACAGTGGCAACATCAGCAGTATTCAGCAACAATTGGGAGGTGACCCCGACTTCCCCTCGCCGCCCGCACGTGCTCGCGACGCGCCTGGCGACGATCGCCGCGGGCGCCGCCGTGTGTCTTTCCCTGCTGATCGCACCCGCCGCGACGGCAGCGCCCACGCCGGATCCGACAACGTCCACCACGGCGCCTCCGACTGCCGCAGCGACTCTCGATCCGTCTGCCTCACCGGAGCCGACGCCGACTGACCCGACCTCACCGACGCCGACCCCGACCCCGACCCCGACGCTCGAGGTGACACCATCACCGGACGCATCCGCGTCGCCCGAACCGCCGATCCCGACGCCGGCGCCGTCGGGATCGCTCGCAGCGACGCAGGCGGCCGCAGCATACTCCGCTCTCACCGTCGAGGCGCTGGCCGCGGTCGTCGGCTTCCAGGCGGGAAACATCGTCTCCGACTCGGTGTTCACGAACAAGAACACCATGACCGCATCGGGCATCGACGCGTTCTTCCGGAAGATGGTCTCTTCCTGCCAGTCCGGCTACACGTGCCTCAAGGATTATCGCCAGAACACTCCGAGTCGGGCAGCCGACTCATACTGCAGCGGCTACCAGGGCGGAACCAACGAGTCAGCCGCCACGATCATCTACAAGGTGGCGCAGTCCTGCAACATCAATCCGCAGGTCATCATCGTCATGCTTCAGAAGGAGCAGGGGCTGATCACCCACACCTGGCCCAGCCAGTGGCGCTACGACATGGCCCTCGGTCAGGGATGCCCTGACACGGCCCCCTGCGACCCTGCCTTCGCCGGGTTCTTCTACCAGATCTACGGCGCCGCGCGTCAGATGAACATCTACATGGAGGGGCGCTACTTCACGTACTATCCCGTGGGACGAACCTCGAACATCTACTGGCACCCCAACGCCAGCTGCGGAACCGGCCCGGTCTACATCAGCAACAAGTCCACCGCCGCGCTGTACTACTACACCCCGTATCAGCCCAACGCTGCCGCACTGGCCGCGGGGTTCGGCGAGGGGGACGGTTGCTCCGCATACGGCAACCGCAACTTCTACAACTACTTCAAGCTGTGGTTCGGCGATCCGACTTCGGGCGGTGGGACTAACCCGTCCCCCGAAGCGATCACCACGTACTGGAACGCCAACGGCGGTGCCGCGGGCTGGATCGGTGCAGCTACCGGTGATCTCCGCTCCTGGGGCTCAGCGGGAGCATCGCAGACGTTCCGAAATGCCGATCTCTATGCACGCGCTGATGGCACGGTCTACGCCGTCCAGGGAGCCACGCGCACCGAGTACAACGCGGTTGCCGGTCCATCGAGCGGGCTTGGGTGGCCGACCACTGAGCGCACCGCCATCAGCGGAGGGTACTACCAGGACTTCGGCGGCGGACGTATATACGAGCGCAACGGCCAGGCCTTCGCCGTCGCCGCACCCATGTTCGCCGTGCATGAGGGCCTCGGCAACGTCTTCGGCCGGTTTGGCTGGCCGACATCCCGCGCCACCGCCGTGGGTGCGGGAGCCGTCCAGAAGTTCCAAGGCGGGAGCATCTACCAGGCATCTCGAACCTCCAATGGATCCACATACGCCCTCTCAAGCCCGTGGGTGACCTGGTACAACGGTGTCGGCGGGCCGACCGGTTCGTTCGGCTTCCCGCGTGGCGGCGAGAGCGCGGTCGCCGCCACAACAGTGCAGGTGCCGTTTGCCGGCGGCTATGCGTTCCGCACGGGTTCGAGCACCGTCACCGTCACCGGCGCCATACGGACCGAGTACGACCGCCGAGGCGCAGTCACCGGTACGCTGGGCGTCCCCAGCGGTACGCCGCGAACCGCGGGTGACGGCACCTACCAGGATTTCGCTGGCGGGAGGATCGCTATCCAGGGCGGCGTCACGTCCACGATCAGCCGGGCACTCGCCAAGACCTGGGACGGTCTCGGCGGACCGAAGGGGCGTATGGGCTGGCCCATCGTCACGCCCTACACCGTGTCCGGTGTCTCGGTGGTTGAATTCGCCGGAGGAGTCATGTTCCACAAGCCTTCGTCGGCGCAGGCGTATGCGGTGTTCGGTGTCTCCGTGCGGACATACCGCCAGGCGGGAGGCACGCCGGTCCTGGGTGCGCCCACCGGGGCCGAGAAGAAGTTGTCGGCCGGGTACATGCAGACGTTCGAGAAGGGCGTGATCTTCGTGCCCTTCAACGGCATCTCCTCGGCTGTGGCGGGCGAACAGTTCGCCGCGTACACGAAGGGTGGCTCTCTCAACGGGTTCGGCTTCGCGCTCGGGCCGGCCGCTCCCCTCGGAGCCGGGAAGGTTCAGCCGTTCGAAGTAGGCAGCATCGCCACAAGCGCGTCCGGAACCGCAGCCGTGCGTGGGACGATGCGGATCGTGCACCAGAACGCCGGAGGATACACCGGACCACTCGGATTCCCAGTCGCAGCGGAGCGGAAGATCTCCACCGGATACGTGCAGGACTTCCAGGGAGGCTCTGCCTATGTCTCCCCCGTCGCCCTCGCCGTGACTCGCGGCGTGCTGCACCGCGAGTACTTGGCTCGCGGCGGCGCCGCAGGGTCGCTCGGATTCCCTCTCGGCAATGAGACGAGCGGGAACGGCCAGTGGTCGCAGCGCTTCCAGAAGGGCACCATCACCCTCTACGCGGACGGACGCGTGGTGGTGCGCTGAGCCAGCGTTCCGTACCGCGGAAATCCAGGCTCGCCCAGGCGCTCCCGGTAGACTGACGCTCACTATGACCAAATCGCAGGCACCCGATGCAGTGCTGGTGATCGTGCCCGCGTGGAACGAGTCTCGCAACGTGGGCAATACCGTGCGGGAGATCCTCACGGCCGACGCCGCATACCACGTGGCCGTGATCGACGACGGCTCTGCCGATGACACTGCAGACGTGGCACGCGCGGCCGGTGCCACTGTTCTGCAGCTGCCATACAATCTGGGCGTCGGCGGCGCCATGCGCACCGGCTTCACCTATGCACAGCGCAACGGCTACCGACGCGCCATTCAGGTGGACGCCGATGGGCAGCACAACCCCATCGATATCGCCCGAGTGCTGGCAGGGCTGGAGAGCGCCGACATCTCCATCGGGGCGCGCTTCAGCGACGTCGGCGACTACAAGGCCACCGGCCCGCGCCGCTGGGCGATGATCGTGTTGGCCAAGATCGTCTCCCGGGTCGCCAAGACCCGTCTCACCGATGTCACCAGTGGCTTCCGCGCGGCCAATGCCCGTGCGATCGCCCAGTATGTGCGCTATTACCCGGCCGAGTATCTGGGTGACACACTCGACTCTCTGGTGGCGGCCTGCCACGCCGGGCTGACCGTGACACAGGTTCCTGTCGCGATGCGCCCGCGTCAGCACGGCACCCCCAGCCAAGGAGCGATCGGGTCGACGATCTATCTGGCGCGCTCCGTCCTCGCCCTCGGACTGGCGCTGATGCGCCGGCCACGCACGCCGCGCACTGCGGAGGAGGCCGCATGATCGCCCTCACCGGAATCGTCCTCGGCGCACTGATGATCATCGTGGTGTTCGCGATGCTGCTCACACGTCGCCTTCGCGAGAAGTACGCCGCACTCTGGCTGCTGATCGGGGTCGTCATCCTCGTGCTCGGCATCTTCCCCGGCCTGCTCAACGCCCTGACGGCCCTGGTCGGGGTTGTTTTACCCGCGAATCTGCTGTTCGCCCTGGCCATCCTCCTTCTCCTTGGCGTCACCCTGCATCTGTCGTGGGAGCAGTCGCAGGCCGAAAACGAGCTGCGACGTGCCGCCGAAGAGCTGGCGATCCTTCGCGCCGACAACGAGGCGTTGGCGGCTCGGGTGAGCGCGCTGGAGGATGCGCGCACCGGCGACGCATCTCGCACCGCCTCGGATGACTGACCCGGCCCCGCCGGCCGCCTCGAGCGGATCGGGTCTTCGTCAGATTCTGCTGGCCACGGTCATCGCCGGCGCCCTCGGATACGTGATCCAGGGCGTCGCCTATGGGATGACCGACGCGGACGGCCGTATTGCCTTCGCCGTGCTGTGGGGAGCGATCTACCTCGTCGTCTCATGCCTGTCCGGCATCCAGCAGGAGTTGACGCGCGCCTCCAGCAGTTCGCCGCAGGGCACCGGGGCGCGCACCTGGCTGCTGTACACGCTGGTCGCCGCGGCCGCCACCGCGATAGTCATCACGGCGGTGTTCGCAGTGCTGGGTCCGCGCATGTTCCCCACCGACACCGCCTCGCTGGTCGCCGCCGTGGTCGTGGCGTGCACGGGGTATGCGCTCGTCGCGTCGCTCAGCGGTGCCATGTACGGCGTGCGGGAATGGAAGGGCGTCGCCGCGCTCACCATCACCGACAGCGCCCTGCGCGCTCTCGCCATCACAACAGCGCTGCTCGCCGGGGCGAGCACGATGTGGCTCGGCTGGGCCATCGCGCTGCCGTTCATCGCAGCCGCCGCGCTGATCTGGCTGTTCGTAGGCCGCCGTATACGACGCCATCTGATGCTTGACGCCCCGCTGCGCGTGCTTCTGCGTCACACGGTGGCGACCCTCCTCGCGAGCCTGGCCATGGGCATGCTCATCAGCGGCCTCCCCGTCCTGCTGCAGTTGCTGGCCGCAGACGCCGGCACGGAGCTTCGCGCCTCGCTGATGCAGGTGACCACCCTCACCCGCGCGCCGCTCGTGGTACCGATCCTCGCGCTGCAGGGGTTCCTGTTGGTGCAGTTCCGCGACGCGGGCCCGGCCCTCATCCCGCGGTTGCTGAAGTGGCTCGCCCTTATCGCGGCCGGGGTGGTGGTGGTCGCCTTCGCGGCCGCGGCACTCGGACCCTGGGTGATGTCCTGGCTGTACCCGGCGGCACTCCCACTGCCCTCGGCGGACTTCGGCATCATCGTCCTCTCCGGCGGTCTCACGGCCCTCATGTGTGTGACGAGCCAGGCAGTCCTGGCTGCCTCGCGCCACACTGCTTATACGAGCGGCTGGGTCTTGAGCGCGGTGGCAACCATCGCCGTCCTGTTGCTGCCGTTGGACGCGCACACGCGCATCCTCATCGCGTTCCTCGTTGGTCCGGTGCTCGGATCCGCCGTGCATCTGGCGGCTGTGCTGCGCGTCCGCCGCGCGGCGAGCTGACAGCTCCGGCCGTTCACCCGCGCGTCAGCGCACGTACGAATACGTCCTGGGTCTCCCGCGCGGTGCGCGACCAGGTGAACGTGGCGGCCCGCGCGTGTCCCGCGGCGACCATGTCGGCGACCAACTCCGGGTCGGTGGAGACCTGGAGCAGCAGGTCTGCGAGTGCGTGATCGTCCTGCGGATCGAAGAAGCGCGCGGCCTCGCCGCCGACGTATCGGTGGACCTCGATGTCGCTGAGCAGGGCCGGCAGGCCCGCCGCCATCGCTTCGATGGTCGGCAGCGAGAACCCCTCGGCGAACGACGGGATGGCCAGCGCCGTGGCGACTGAATAGAGCCGCGCCACCTCGGCGTCATCGACCCATCCGCGAAGCTCGACATGCTCGCCCACACTGAGCTCCGCCACCAGCGGGGCAAGCGGATCCTCTCCGCGGCCGCCGGTGATCACGATCCGCGGGCGCTGCGACTGCGGCAACAGGGCGACCGCACGGATGAGGGCTCCCCAGTTCTTGTGGGGGCGGCGGTTGCCCATAGCCAGGATCAGCGGCCCGTCCTCCCCCGCGCGGGAACGATCAACGCCCGCGGGTGCGGCACCCGAGAGCGGGATCACATCGATCTGATCCGAAGGCGTACCCAGGTACTTGGTGATCTCACGCTGCGACGTGGGACTGATGGTGACGATGCGTGCCGCGTTACGGGCGGCCTGCTTCTCCATCCACTTCACGGGGGTCGTGTACAGCGGAGTGCTCATGAGCTCCGGGTGGCTCCAGTAGAGCATGTCGTGCATCGTGACCACGGTGGGCATGGCTGACCGCCGTGGTCCCAGCGTGGCGGGCGAGTGGATCAGATCGGCACGCTCGCGCTTCGCCGCCTGTGCAACCTGGGTGAGCTCGCCCCAGGCCCAGATGAAGCGATTCTCTCCGCTGATGCCAGACTCGATGATCCGCCCTGGGAACCAGGAGAGATCCAGTCGCGCACCCTCCGTGGAGACGAATCCGATGTACTCCCAGTCACCGCCGAGGGCACCCAGCTCGCGGTACAGCTCGCGGGTGTACGTCTCCATACCCCCCTTGGTCCCGGTATAGGAAAGCAGGTCGACGAGTACGCGAGGCATGGGTTCCAGGGTAGTGGACGGGCGCTGAGCGGCAGCTCAGGACGTGGTCGGCGCGAGGGCCGTCGGTGCCGCGGCGGGACGGGGTCCCTTCACGCGCACCATGAGGGGTCGCTCCACCACCACCCAGCTGATCCAGCCGAGCAGGAAGGTGATCGCCGCGGCGAGCAGGTTGTATGCCACGAAGACCCACGGGTTGCCGCCGGTGCCGACTCCAGCGAGAACGAGCAGCTGCTGGACGGGCCAGGCATAGATGTAGAACCCGTAGCTCACGTCGTTGCGTGCGGTCCACGCCGGCTGGGGCACGACGGTGGAGAGCCACAGCACGCCGTAGGCGAGGAACGGCGCCGAAAGCTGTCCGCCCCACCCGGGCACAGTTGCGATCAGGACAGCCGAGATCACCAGAGATGCCGCACCGATCCAGCCGTTCACTCCGGCGCGATCGATGATGAAGTACACGAGGGCGCCGCCGAGGAAGAAGGGCGCGAGCTTGAGGAACAGGATGAAACTGCCGTCCAGTCCCATAAGGCTCACGGTGCCATTCGCGGCGAACAGCGCCGTCGTCACGATCCACGCGACGCCGGCGAGCCAGGGGCCGCGTCGGAACCATGCGAGGCTGCCGAGCAGCCAGACCACGATATAGCACAGGAACTCGTAGTACAGAGTCCACAGCGATCCGTTCCACACCCCGGGATAGGGCACTCCTGAGAGCGTACTGCCGATGCTGTACTCCCGCATGTACAATCCGAGGTTGCTCCAGACGAACTGCAATGGGGTCACTGGCGTGCTCGCATAGCCGGACAGCGACCCGCCCTCGATCAAGGCTGCGATCGGGCCAAAGACTGCGGCGGTGACCACCAGGCAGAGGACGAAAGCGGGAAAGATGCGCACGATGCGATGGAGCAGATACTCTCCCGCCGTGCCGCGCACCCGCGAGCGGGTGATCAGGAATCCGCTCACGACGAAGAATCCCGCGACGGCCCAGCCGCCGAGATTCTCGCCACGGATGTGCGGACCCTCGCCATTGCCCGTCGTGTAGAACGAGTGCGCGAGCAGCACGATCGCGGCGAATACGAGTCGGAACAGATTGAGACTGTTCTCGCGGTACGGAAACGGCCGTCCCCGCAGCGCGCCTCGGTTCACTTCAGGAGCTTCCGCTCCGCCATCTCACGCAGAGACCGCTCGTAGCCGTCCGCTTCGATGGGCTCGGTCAGCACCCACTTCGCGAACTGCGCGACACCGTCCTCAAACGAGACCGCCGGGGTGTACCCCAGGATCTCGCGGAGCTTCGTGGTGTCTGCGATGTTGTGGCGGATATCGCCGAGGCGATACTGCCCGGAGACCGTCACGGGCACCTGAACGCCGTACGCCTTCTGCAGCGCCTCGACGACCTCCAGCACCGTGGTGCCGACACCGGCGCCCACGTTGAACACTTCACCGGCGGCCGCAGGCACCGTGGAGGCGAGGTAGGTAGCCTCCACGATGTCGTCGATGAACACGAAGTCGCGGCTCTCCAGGCCATCTTCGAAGACGTTGATTCCCTTGCCCTGGCGGATGAGCGTGGAGAAGATCGAGAGAATGCCCGTGTAGGGGTTCTTCAACGATTGACCGGGCCCGTAGACGTTTTGATAGCGGACCGAAACGCCCTCCTTGCCGATGGTCGGGGCCACCGTCATCACAAGAGATTCCTGCATCTGCTTGGTGATGCCGTAGACGCTCGACGGGCTGAGTGCGGCGTTCTCATCGGTGGGTACCAGCTGGAGCGGCCCCTCACCGGGGACATGCACCTCGAAATCGCCTGCCGCCATGTCAGCGTCGGCGCGCGCGCCGGGGTACACGAGGCGACCGTCTTCGGTGCGGTATGCACCTTCGCCGTAGATCGAGCGCGACGACGCGATCACGATACGACGCACGTCGTTCGGCTCGTTGGTGAGGATGTCCAGCAGCTTCGCCGTGCCGCCCACATTCGTGTCGACGTAGCGGTCGATCTCGTACATCGACTGACCGGTGCCCGTCTCCGCCGCGAGGTGGACGACGATGGTGGCGCCCGCGAGTGCCGCGCGCAGATCCTCGGGCGAGGTGACGGTGCCCTCGATCACGTTCGCCACGCCGTCCAGGGAGCGAAGCAGCGGCGAGGTCGTCGCCGGGTTGTCGCCGTGGACCTGCGGAATCAGCGCGTCCAGTACCGTCACGGTGTGTCCGTCGCGTACGAAGCGTGCAGCGAGGCGCGTTCCGATGAATCCGGCACCGCCGGTGATGAGAACGTGTTCGGCCATGAGAAGCCTCCAGAGATGTCGTGTCGGACGCGGCGGCGTCCGGGCGCCGGCTCAGCGAGCGAAGATATGCGCCAGGGTCGAGTTTAGTCCAGCCCGGTTTCCGTGCCTCAGCACGCCGGGCAGCTCCGTGATCGCGTGTAGGCGCGACATGAGGCGGATGCGAGCGGTGCGTGCCGTCCGTCGCCACCCCTTGCGCTGGGCGATCTCCGTCGCCTGACGGTAGTAGGTGCGCTCATCGCGGAAACGTCGGCCGTCCATCAGCGTCTTCTGGGAGGCGCTCGCGCCGTGCCGCCGGTAGGAGAAGGCGATCTCCGGGTCGAATGCGAGGCTCCCGCCGTCGAACGCGATGTCCATCAACAGCGCCAGGTCCTGGATGATCGGCAGGCCGTCACGGAAGTCGATCCGCTGCAGCGTCTCGGTGCGGAAGGTCAGGCTCGGCCAGTACAGCCAGTCGCCCTTGATCAGGCTCGTCGCCATCTGCTCGCCACGAAGCACGGCGACCGGCCCCCGGGTTCGCGGTGCCAGGAGCCCCTGCTTGACGCGATCCACGAGCGGCACCCCCGGCGTCCCGTGCTCATCGATGACGATCACGCCCGGCTGGATCACGTCCGCATCGGGAACCTGCACGATGACGCGATTGATCACGGTGAGGTAGTTCGGATGCATCAGGTCATCGCAGCCGAGGATCGTGATGTACGGGCTGGTCGCGCGCCGGATCGCCTCGCGGTAGTTCTCGGTGATCCCGAGGTTCGTCTCATTGCGGGTGTACTCGATACGAGGATCATCGACTGTGGCGAAATGCGCCGCCACGGACTCGTCCGGGTAGCAGTCATCGATGATCACCATCCGCCAGTCCTGCTCCCGCTGCGCGAGCACGGAGTCGATGGTCTCGTACAGGAGGCCGGGGTCGCCCCAGAAGGGCACGAAGATCTCGTGGGTCATTTCGCCAATCCGCAGGAGGTGATCTCGTACAGTCGTGCACCGGGTTCGCTCGCCACGAGCGTCGCCCACGGCGAGTCGTCGAGGTCGTCCAGGCCGCTGAAGTCAGCGTGGTCGGAGGACATGAACTCGCCGCCGTCGAAGACAAGCACATAGCGGACGCCGGTCGCTGCCAGCGCCGCACACATGCGAGGGCTGTCACCCTCGGTGTCGAACGAGCTGTTGATGACGGCGGCGTCGGGCGTCTCGTCCATCAGGAGGTGAGGCATCAGCACCTTGCGCCCGCTGATGCCATACGCGAAGGAGGTTCCCGTCCACGGATCCCCGGCGATCACCGCGTCCTCCGGGACGTACTCCTCGAGCTCGTCCAGAAGCTTGTACTCCCCCGCGGACAGGATCGGACCATCGGTGCTGCGACCCTCGCCGTAAACGAACCGCAGATCCGCGGCCGCCTGACGCAGGGCACTCGTCTGGATCAGGGCGAACAGGACGATCCCGAGCAGCGACAGCGCGATGATGCCGTACCCGCGCACCAGCCGGCGAAACGGCCGACCGGGCACGAGGCGCGCGACGCGGCGCGCAACATATTGGGCCCCGAGCGCCGCGACGGGCAATGCCGAGATGGCCCAGATGCTCGCCAGGCGCGGCGGGTTGTTGTACCAGGGGCCGGTGAGCCACGTACGAAGGACCTCGAACGGAGACCCGGCGACGACGACGTACAGCAGCGACCCCACGAACAGCATGCCGAGGGCGATGGAGCGGTGATACGTCGGGTGGCGCAGCGCGATGAACCCTCCGATCACCGCCAGGACCGCGAGAGCGTATGCCGTCGGATAGTTGAAGACGGCGGCCGTCAACACCTCGCCCACCGCGGTAGCCAGTGAGCCGGTCACGGGCCAGTAGATCTCGGTTGCAGGCGGGCGCACGAACTTCAGGACAGCCACCGCGACGATGAGCAGAACCAGAAGGCCACCGAGGATCCCACCGCGCGCACGCCAGGACGAGGACGATCGCCAGAGATACAGCGCGAGCGCGATCACGGCGGGGAGCGAAAGCGCAAGGAAGGCTAGCAGCGCCCCCGGATGGGCCACGGCGATGCCCGGGACAAGCAACACGACGAGCAGCCCCGCATCCTGCCGACGCAGCAGTCGACCGGGACGCAGCACCGTGATCATCGCGGCGATCCCCACCGGAGCAACCGCCAGCCCGAGGAAGAGCGGATAGAGCGGGCCGTAGTGCAGGGGCAGATAGGGGAACGCGGGCGACGCCGCCGCGAGCACTCCCGCCGCCACTGTGACGATCGAACTGCCGCCGAAGAGGCGTCGTGCGAGCAGCACCAGCGACAGAGGCCACACGCCGGCCGCGACGACCAGAACGAGCGCATTGCTGGCCATCGGCACCCCGGAACCGGCCAGCTGGGCGATCAGCGAGCCGACCGCATGCCACCCCGAGGGGTAGAACAGCAGATTGCCCGGTGCTGTCATCGAGCCCACCCAGAAGGGCGACGCGTTCCCGGTGTCCAGCACGTACTGGATCGCATTGATATGGAAGAAGTTGTCGTAGCGCTGATCGATGAGAGTCGGGTCGCCCATTCCTCGCACGACGATCCAGCTGATGAGTGCCGCCGGGAGGATAACGGCCAGCGTGCTCGCCCAGCGACTCGCCGCGGATCCGTGCCGCCGGACGCCGGACTCTGCGGGCTTGCCCACCCAGCGCATCCAGGCCCACGCAGCCGCGGACGCCACCGCCGTCAGCGCCAGCACGGGTGCGATGTTCCAGCGCAGGGGCGTCCACCCGGCGACGACCGATGCGACGGTGATCAGTGACACCGACAGCGGTGCCGCTGCGGCCACCAGCCACCAGCCACGTAGACGCAGGAAGAAGCCCAGGATCAGGCCAGGTACGGCGAGGACCCCGATCGCGGCCAGCACAGCCGGGAGGAATCCGATCCAGGTGTCGAGGGAACCGCTCATCGCCGGCTCAGGCGGTCACGCGCGGTGAGTCGACATAGTCGATGCGCGGGTTGAAGGGGATGCCCTGCAGCCACTTGCGCATGAGCTTGCCGCGCAGGCGCAGCGACACCCGCCCGCGGTGCAGGCTGACGAACAGGCGAGCACCGAACTCCAGGTAGTAAAGGAATCCCTGGTGGTGCAGGCGCCAGGAGGCCTCGTTGCGCACACCGTAGGAGAACTTCCAGACGTTCTTCGCATCGACCATCGCGAAGTTGACGCCCTTGTTGTCGCCCATGTCGTGCACCACGACGCTGTCCATCACCTGGACGCCGGGGCACAGGCGCGTCATCCGCTGCGTGTACTCCCGGTCGTCGAACCAGATGAAGTACTCCTTGTACGGCAGTCCGTAGCGCGCGATCGCCCACCGCGGGATCAGCACGGACACGAACGAGCACGTGGTCACCATGACGCTGTTCTGCCCCTTGACGAGCAGGCGCCCCCAGTCCCACGTGGGGATGGGGTTGTTCATCTCGCAGATGTTGCCGTCGGTGTACTCCACCACCGAGCACGCGAAGGGGACGTCGCCACCGAGCTCGTCCACGGCCTCGTCGAAGCCGCGGACCATGTTGGCGAGCGCCTCCGGCTTCGGGTAGCAGTCGTCGTCCATGATCCAGACGTGATCGGCGCCGGTCTCGTAACCGCGACGCATGCCCTCGGAGAATCCTCCGGCGCCGCCGGAGTTGGTCGCCATCGTCACGACCTCGTGCCTGACCGTGGTGGTGAGGGAGGCCAGGTATTCGGCGGTGCCGTCCGTCGACGCGTTGTCGATGATCAGCAGCGTCTCGACGGGGAGGGTCTGCGCCTCGATCGAGGCGATCACGGTCTTGAGCTTCTCGAGGCGGTTGAACGTGACCACCACTGCTGCGACGGCTACCATGTCGCCACCTCCTGTGCGAACCACTCGCCCGCCGATTGCGTGTTCATCAAGATCTTCTCCGCTTCGCGTTCGTCGTGCCAGAGCTGTCGGCGGGCAGCCTCGTCCCCCGCCAGCCGCAGCGCGAGATCCGCCTGGGCGCGGGCCGCGAGGAACGCGTTGCGTGAGGTGAGCGCCCGCGCTGGCACGATGTCGGACTGCGCGCCCACGTCGGTCGAGATCACCGGCACGCCGGCCGCGATCGCCTCAAGCGTGGTGAGGGTCAGCCCCTCATTGTGCGCGGTGATCATGAGCAGGTCGGACTCGGCATACGTCTCCGCCACGGGCACCGACGAGTCGCGCCGGATGATCACGTCCGTGAGTCCCTTGCCGGCGATGAAGTCCTCGATCGCCCCGGCCATGTCGCCATCGCCGTGCATGATGAAGCGGATCGACGGGTCGGCCGCGTGGATGCGTCCCACGGCCTCGACGAAGACCTCCGGCGCCTTCTGCCGGGCGATCCGGCCGACGAAGGACACGGTGAAGGGGCCGTCGCTGCGGGGACGGAAGGCGGGCTCCACACCCTCCGCCACGGTGAGGCCCACGAGGGGGGCCATGACGATCTTGTCGGCGTCGATGCCCTGCACGTCGCGCATCCAGCGCTCCAGCGCGGGCGAGATCACGTGGTGCTTGGTGATCGGGGCATCGGCCATCACGGCGGAGGCTGGGTATCCGC
Organism: Microbacterium sp.; assembly: GCA_031277945.1. Classification (GTDB taxonomy): domain Bacteria; phylum Actinomycetota; class Actinomycetes; order Actinomycetales; family Microbacteriaceae; genus Microbacterium. The sequence continues at coordinate 474,481 of JAITLK010000003.1, forward strand.
CACCGCGGTACTCCACGATGTGGGTGGTGTCGATGATCGGGATCTGCGGGCGCGAGGCGCGAATCCACGGCAGCCGGTCATAGAGCCACTGATTGTGGTGCACGAAGACACCGCGCACGTCCCAGGTGCGAAGGATCGCGCGCAGCAGCTCCTCCACACCCGGGGTCTGCGAGAGCGCCGTCGCCTCCGAGAACGGGATCGTGACCGCGCCGTCGAGCTCGGCGCGATCGATCCACGGCTGGTGGGAGTCGCGATTGGCCAGCACGATCGGCACGAAACCGGCGTCGCGGATCATGCGCACCGTCTCGAACGCCCAGCGCTCAGCGCCACCCATCTCGAACCAGTGCATCCCGACGAGGACGGCGCGAGGAGCGCCGGCCGGCGCCTCCACTGCCGGGAGCAGGCGAGCGTCGTCATGGATGCCACCGGGCAGGAAGTCGGCCGCGTAGTCACGGCGAGGCACCGGCGAGTGCAGCGGACCCCGGTGGCGCAGCAGCTCCACATCGCGCACCTGGTCGTACAGCAAGGGCGTCCGGGCGCGAATCGCACGCAACGCGCGGCGCACGGGGTCGGGCGAGAGGTCGCGGGGCGGGTCGAAGTCGAGCACGCTGTCACGGGGGATGTGGATGTGCCGGATGTCGCTGTCGATCAGTTCGTCCGCCGGCGCCTCCACGGCACCGTGTTCACGCGGCTCATCGGCCACGAGGCTGCGGATCTCGGCGGTCCACAGTCGTCGCTGGAACGCTCGGGACGCGCCGCTGAACGAGCTGTCGTCCGTGGTGCGAGGCAGATCCGTGGGCCCGCCGTCATAGGCGATGAGCCGCAGCGTGCGCCCGGGCGCCATCAGGGCGTGGAATGCACACGCCCCCGCCAGGATCCGCTGCTCGCGCACGCTGAGATCGACGGGGATCTCATCGCCTCGGAGGATCTCGAACAGGGCGGGCTCGCCGAACTGGCGCTCGATCGACACGGGCACAGATCTCCACTCTCGCAGGTACCGGAGAAGCCTACCAGCGGCGGTTTTCCGCCCTGTCAGGGCGCGCTCAGGTGGCCAGGACTCGCAGATCAGGGCTCTCTCAACGTGGCGTCACTCAGCGCCATTAGGATGGTCAGCGCCCGCTCAGCCGGATCCGTATCGTCCGGCAGCCCGACCATAGAGGAGCAGAATGACGCGATCGTCCACGGACGCCGCGACGCTCGAGCGTCCGGGGCGCAGCCACGGCCTGCTCGATGTCTTCGATCACCGCTACCTGCTCTCCCTCATCGTCCGCAAGGAGATCCAGATCCGCTACCGCGGTTCGATCCTGGGCTGGCTGTGGTCGTATGTGAAGCCCCTCGTTCAGTTCGTCGTGTTCTGGCTCGCGATCGGCGTATTCCTGGGGCAGAACAAGAACGTCGAGTTCTTCCCCATCTATCTGCTGTCGGGCATCACTGTCGTGACGTTCTTCAACGAGGCGTTCTCCAACGCCACCCGTTCGCTCGTGGACAACGCCGCACTGATCAAGAAGATCTATCTGCCGCGTGAGATGTTCCCGGTGGCGAGCATGCTCATCGCAGCGGTGAACACCCTGCCGCAGGTGATCGTCGTCATCCTGATCTCGCTGTTCTTCGGCTGGGCCCCCTCGCTGCTGCAGGTGACCGCGATCGTGCTCGGGCTCGTGCTGGTGGCGCTGCTGGCCACGGGGCTCGGTCTGCTGTTCGGATCGATCAACGTCACCTTCCGCGACGCGCAGAGCTTCGTGGAGATCATCACGATGTGCGCGGTCTGGGCGTCCCCGGTGATGTACCAGTGGACGATGGTGCAGGCGGAGATCCCGCACTGGCTGTGGGTGATCTATCGCCTCAACCCGATCACGATGGCCGTGGAACTGTTCCACTTCGGCATCTGGGGCGGACTGCACCCGAAGAACGCTCAGGTGATCGACGGGCTGTGGACCTATGTCGCCATCGCCTTCGTCACCAGCCTCATCCTGGTCTTCGTGGGCCAGTTCGTCTTCCGACGCCTGGAGGGTCGCTTTGCCCAGGACCTCTGAGAACACCGTGCCCCGCATCATCGCGGACGACGTCCGAAAGGCGTTCCGGCTGCGGCACACGCACTCCATCAAGGAGACAGCGCTCGCCGCCGTTCGCCGCAAGCCCATCACCACGGATTTCCGTGCCCTGGACGGTGTGTCGTTCGAGATCGGCGAGGGCGAGGCCGTGGCCCTGCTGGGCTTCAACGGCTCCGGCAAATCCACGATGCTGAAGATGATCTCCGGCGTGCTCACCCCCGATTCGGGTGAGGTCCTCACGCGCGGGCGTGTGGCCGGGCTCATCGAGGTGGGCGCCGGGTTCCACCCCGACCTGTCGGGTCGCGAGAACATCTACCTCAACGCGGCGATCCTCGGGATGACCCACAAGGAGACCGACGAGCGGTTCGACTCGATCGTGGACTTCAGCGAGATCGAGCAGTTCATCGACACCGAGGTCAAGCACTACTCCTCCGGTATGTTCCTCCGTCTCGCCTTCTCCGTGGCGATCCACACGGAGGTGGACATCCTGCTGATCGATGAGATCCTCTCCGTGGGCGACGAGCCGTTCCAGAAGAAGTGCCTCGCCCGCATCCGTGAGCTCCACGCCGCGGGCAAGACGCTCGTCGTGGTGTCCCACGACCTGGACATGGTCTCCGATCTCTGCGAGCGCGGCATCCTGCTGCGCGGCGGCACGGTGGAGTTCGACGGGGACAGCAAGCGCGCCGTGGAGCTCATGCGCGCCTGATCACGCGTATTCGCCCGACCGAACGTGCGGGGCTAGGCTGGTCCGATACCCGACGACGTGCATGGAGGTGCCGACATGAGGAGTGCCCTGCTCGGCGCCACCGGATTCGTCGGTCGCAACCTCCGCGCATCGCGCGCGTTCGACGACTTCTACGACTCCCGGAACATCGGCGATCTCGCGGGGCGCTCGTACGACGTGGTGTTCTCCGCTGCGACGCGCGCGGACTCGTATCGCATCAATGCCAACGGCGCGGCCGATCGCGCGGAGATCGACACCCTCATCGAACGCATCTCGCGCGCTCGGATCGAACGTCTCGTGCTGGTGTCGACCGTCTGCGTCTTCCCCGCCGGGACGACCCCGGACGAGGAGACGGAGCCGGATGAGGCCGGCCTCACCCCCTACGGACGCAATCGCCTGTACATGGAGCGTGTGCTGTCTGAGCGATTCGACACCGTCGTGCTGCGCCTTCCGCAGCTGTACGGCGATCATCTGCGCAAGGGGGTGGTGCACGACCTCCTGCACGACCATCGCGTCGCCCACATCCGTCCCGATGACCGGCTGCAGCACTATGACGTTCGTCGACTCGCACAGGATGCGGCGACCGCGATGGCGGCTGGGCTTGCCGCCCTCAACATCGCCACGGCACCGATTCGCAACGACGAGCTCGCCGGCGGGGTGTTCGGAATCGACATCCGCGGCCAGCAGCCGCCGGAGCCGCCCAGCCATTTCGCCGCGATGTACACGCGGGACATGCGCACCCGTCACGGCGCGCTCTTCGGGGGCACGGGCGGCTACCTGACGGACGAGGCCGACGAGCTCGCCGGTCTCCGCGCCTTCGTGGAGCAGGAGCGCGCCGGTGCGTGACGGCCGGATCATCTCGGCGGTCATCACGTGCGCGGGACAGGGCACACGGTTCGGCTCCAACAAGCTGCTGGTGAACCTGGGCGGGATGACGGTGCTCGAGCGCACGGTTCGCGCACTGTCGGTCGATCCGATCGATGAGGTCATCGTGACAGCGAGCGCCGACAACGCGGATCTCTACCGCCGCATCCTCGGAGACGCCGCGCTGGATGTGACCATCGTGATCGGCGGCGCCGAACGTCATCTGAGCGCACGGCATGGCCTGCAGAGCACCCGGGGCGAGATCATCGTGGTTCACGACGGCGTGCGGCCCTTCGTGCAGCCCAGCGCGGTCTCCGCCGTGGTCGACGCCGCCATGCAGCACGGCGCCGCCATGCTCGGCACGCCCAGCACGGTACAGATCAAGCTGGTGGGCGAGGAGGGCTTCGTGCAAGGGTCCCTGGAGCGCCAGCACAGCTGGATGGGACAGACGCCCCAGGCCTTCGACCGCGATCTGCTGGAGAAGGCGTACGATGCCGCCGTCGCCTCGGGATACTCACGAGTGAGCGATGACGCGGATCTGGTGCACGAGTTCACCGGCACCCCGGCTCGCATGCTGGCCGGAAGCGCGGAGAACATCAAGATCACGACTCCGCAGGATCTGGCGACCGCGCGCCTCATCGCCCAGCGGCGCAGCGAGGATCGCTGACGAGGAGCGGCGGGTCAGGATCCGCGCAGCGGGTTGTCCGAGCGCAGACGCTCGACGACGAGGTCGTAGAGCTCATTCACGCGCCGGGCATCGGTGCGGATCTCCCACAGCTGCTGACGGAGATCCGCGTTCTCGGCTTCCAGCGCCGCGACCCGATCGCTGAGGGGCCCGACGGCGCCCATTGCTGCGAAGTCCGCATCGCCCAGACGCTCGAGCTTGCCGTAGGCACTCGGGGCGATGCGGCGCGCGAGCGAGCGGACGGCGTGGCGGATACGGCTGATCATGTCTCCTCCAGGGGTGTGGGGACGTCGGTGCGATCGACGCGCACGGCTGCGGTGCGGCGCATGCCAGGACCGTCGGGACGCTCTCCGTGGCGGAGCACGCGCACCGCGAGGCGCCGTTCACGCGCCTCGTCCGCCAGCCAGGCCGTGGGCATGTGCCAGGTGCGCGGAAGGGTGGCGTCGTAGTCGTGAGCGATGTCGGTGTCGTCGATGAAGTGCGCGAACCCGCGTCCGCGAAGCGCCAACTCGAGCATCATCAGCAGGTTCTGTCTGCCGTCGGCGGTCATGCTCTGCAGCAGGTGGCTGCCGAACACCACCCACTCTCGCCCATCGGAGAGGAGTTCCGCCCCCAGTGCGAGCACGGCGGTTCGGTCGTTGAGATTCAGGTAGCGGTAGCGGACGGAATCGTCCGGGAGGCGCCCGGCGAGAGCCAACGCCTCCAGGCTGTAGTCGACTCCCAGCACGGTATGTCCTGCCGCGGCGATCCTGCGCGCCCAGGTGCCGTCTCCGCACCCGACATCCAGCACGCAGCTGTCTGCGGGCAGCGAAGCGATGAATGCATCCACCTCTTCCTCGCCGCCCTCGCCCTCCGGGCCGGTCGCGGCGAGATAGTGCCCCTCCCACGCGTCGCGGCCGTGATTGAAGCTGCCGAACCAGCCATCGAAGCGCAGCACCGTCGCGGGCGGATCGGGGAAGCGGAACGATGCGTCCGGCACCCGCCACGACGACCCGTACGCGAACGCGAGCCACGTCTCGGGCACCGCGGGGCCCGGGAGTGATGTCCCTTCGATGTCCAGCGCTATGGGGGGAACGAGGTCGTCCCGGGTGATTCCCTCACCGCGCAGGGCGAACGGCTGATGGTAGGTGGGTCCGCGGAAGAACCCGGTGAACACGTCGATGTAGTGCTCAGGAAGACCGGACTCGTCCGAGAAGTGCACGGCGATGTGTGCGAGGCTGTGCCGCACGACGGTGAGACCCTCGGCCGCGATCGTGCGCTCCATCCGCCGGCTCTCCAGGGCGAGATCTGACGGATCGGTGTGCGAGGAGAGGAACGCGAGGTCGATGTCGTCGTCATGCGCCAGCATCCGCCCCTCCCTCACCACGCCCAGCAGAGCACCGCCCACCACGAACGGATCCCAGCCGCCGCGCCGAAGCAGGTCCACCACGCGTGCGGCACTGACGAGCATGTGCTCGCGCACGCCGTCCCCGCGCCCGTCGTTGACCGGACCGAGCGTGTCCCACTTGTTCATGGCGAGCAGGCGCCCGCGCCCGTCGACGAGCTCCAGCCGCTCCTCGATGCCGCCGAACTGCATCTCCTGAGAGGCCAGCTCTGCGCCGCTCACGACATCGTGCACGCTCACGCGGGTGGAGCCCACGAGCCGGGCACGAAGCGCAGCCGGCCACGCGAAACGCACCTGCCCGCCGGCTGCCGGCGGCACCGCGGCAGTCCAGACGCGGTGATCGTCGAAACGCACGTCCACGCGGGCGACTCCGCGCACGGCGACCTCAGCGAGGACGAGATCGGGTACGGCCTCCACTGGCAACACCTCCGGCGTACTCGGGTTGGCACGCCCCCTCACCCTATCGGTGAGGGGGCGCTGGTCGCGCAGGTCCCACGCCTCGGGCGTGTTCGAGCGTCAGCCGCGGCGGTTCGTGTCTACGCCGGCCCGACGGAGTCCCGCTCCACGAGCGTCGGCAGCAGCAGACTGCGCGTCAGGGCTGCCGAGCGCGAGCCGTGGATCCGCGCCAGGCACATCTCGAACGCGCGCTCCCCCAGCTCGTGCTTGGGAGGAGAGATCGCCGTGAGGGGCACCGGTGCGAGCCCCGCGACCTCGTCGTCGTAGGAGATCACCGACAGGTCCTCGGGAATGCGCACCCCTTCCTCCAGCGCCACCTCCTCGAGCGCGATGGCGTCCACGTCGGTGAGGACGATCAATCCACGGATGTCCTCGGTCTCGCACCGGCGGATCAGCTCGACGAGGTGTGACCGCTCTGTCGACTGGCCACTGGCATCGCGTGGGAGCTCGATCACGAACGAGCGCTCGTGCGACCGAACCGCGGCGGCGAACCCCCGGCGCAACCAGACGGAGGTCGCGGTGCCCGCTCGTAACGCCAGCGCGATGCCCGAGTGGCCGGCGTCGCGCAGGCGCTGGACGGCGAGGGCGACGCCGGCCTCGTGGTCGGTGCGCACGGATTCCACCTGGCCGAGCGGGCGCATCGGATCGATGCTGCGCTCGGCGATCGTCACCGGGACGCTCTGCGCGCCGAGGAGGTCCCGCAGCGCCGTGTCCTCCCAGTCCGCATTGGCGGGGGTGATGATCACGCCGTCGACGCCACGCGCCACGAGCTGACGAACCTGCGCGCTCTCGCGGTCGCTGCGGTAGTCGGACACTGCCAGCGCCAGACGGCATCGGCTCCGCGAGGCGGCCCGGCGGATGCCGTCCACCACGCCGTGGTAGTAGTACGTGGCGCTCGGGACGATGACTCCGATCGTGGCGAGCGGCGACGAGGCGCGAAGTCCGGACTCGCGGGGAGAGACCGCACCGCCGTGCACCCGCACCAGCAGACCGTCCGCCTCCAGCTGGGTGAGGTCGCGCCGCAGCGTCATGCCGGAGACGCCGATGCGCGCGGCGAAGTCCGCCACCTGCAGCGCGCCGCGCAGCCCCAGTTCGGACAGGATTCGTTCACGACGCTCATCGGCAAGCACATGAACATCTTCGCCCATGAACGCTCAGAGGTGCGCAGCCTCAGAGTTCGGCGTGCAACTGCCAGATGCGCTCGGCGGAGCTGTCCCAGGAGTACGCGCGCCCGCGATCCTCGCTGAGCACCCGGTAGCGCTCCGTGTCGGCGAGCACCTCGGCAACCGCATCGGCCAGCGCACCCTCCTCGGCGAGCACACCGCCATCGGCGACGACCTCGCGGTGAGCCGGAGTATCGAGCGCGACCACCGGCACCCCGAGGGCGAGAGCCTCCACCACCCGCCACGGCCAGGCCGTGCGGCTGACGGTGGAGATCAGCACCTGTGAGCGGGCCAGCACCACGGCGCGATCAGCGGCATCCAGCACGGGCCGAAGCTGAAGGTAGCGCTCGGGAACTCCCGCGGCAGAGGCGAGGTCGCGAACGCCGGATTCTTGATCCACCGGCACGCCGATGACCACGACGGCCAGGTCATCATTCACCTGGGCGGCGGCCGCCGCGAATGCCTTCGCGATCCCGTCAGACGGCGCCGTCGTGGCGTCGGCCACCACGTAGCGCTCGGGCAGTGAAAGATCCCGAGCCCGCGCGTCAGCGTCGGTGGGCTCGCGGAACCAGGACGGCGCCGCGCCGGCGACGACGCGCACGCGGTCACCGAAGGACCACTCCTCGTCGAGACGGGCGGCGTGGGCAAAGGTGGGTACGACGATGGCGTCGGCGTGCCGGACCGCGCGCTTGAGCATGCCGCGGTTCCACGTGACCGCGGTGCGTGCCATTTCCGACCCGGCTTCCCAGGGTCGCAGGTCCCACAGCGTGACAACCGTCTGATCCCCGTCGTTCACGCGGTCATGACGGATCAGAGGCGCGGCGAGTGTGGTCGAGTGAATGAAGCCGCCCCCGCTCGCTGGAGCGACGCCGAGCTGCCAGGCCGCGAGAAGCTCACGACGGGCAAGCGGCGCAACACGCACGTCGGACAGGCCGGGGACGAGGGTGGCGAGGTCCGCCTCCCCGTTCGGGACGATGGCCGCCACCTCGCATCCGTCCGGTGACATGCGCAACAGGGCCCGCGCCGTCTCGATCCCGGCCGTGGCCTGGTCCGAGAAGGACTGTGCCGATGCCTGCTCGATCACCACGCGAAGGGTCGCCGTCATGACTCCGACCCTAGTGCTCACCTCCGACGGCGACGCCTCGGCACCCCGGTGGTCGGGGGACGCTCAGGTTGTACCTCAGGGCGCGGGGGTGTCCTCCGCGGCCGGCGGATGAAGCCTTTCCTGGATGAGCTGCTGGATGGCGGCGAAGTCCGGGTTCGTGTCATCGATCGTGCTGCCGTCCAGGAGCGGGGTGCCCTCCGGGTTGAGCTCGATCTTCTGCACCTCCTGCGACTTCGCCTTCAGAGCGAGGTTCAGGAACGGCTGCATCATCGACTGCGGCACGTCGGTCTCCATGACCGCGGTCCCCGCCTTGGCGATCTCCTGGAACCGCGAGAGCACGTTCTCGGGGGTGAACTGCTTCAGCATCGCCTCCTGCAGCTCACGCTGACGACGCATCCGGTCCCAGTCGCTCGTGGTGTAACGCGAACGGGCGTACCACTGCGCGGTGTTGCCGTCCATGTGCTGCTCGCCCTGCTCGATCCAGCCGATCGCCCAGTCCTCCGCGGGCTGTCCCTCGTATGCGGGACCGCCGCCCTCGGGCAGTCGCTCCACGACGTTGATCTGCACGCCGCCGAGTGCGTCGATCAACGCGGCGAAGTGGTCCATGTCGATGAAGACGTAGTACGGGATGGTGATGCCGAGAACGCCCTCCGCCGCATCCTTGGTGGCCTCGATTCCCGGCGTGGATCCGTTGGCGATGGCGTCGGGGTACAGTCCCTCGTCGGCACGGCAGATCTCCAGCTCGGTGTTGAGCTGGTTGATGGCGCTGGTCCAGCCGCACTCGTCGTCGGCGATGCCGTAGTGACCGTCCGGATAGAGGTCTTGCATCGGTCCCGGCGCGAAGGGGACGTCCGGCATGTCGCGCGGGATGCCGGTGATGGTCACCGCACCGGTGTCGGCGTTGATGGAGACCACCGAGATGCTGTCGAAGCGCATGGAGTCCCGGCCGTCACCGGAGTCTGCGCCCAGCAGGAGGATGTTGTAGTACCCGTCCGAGGGCGCCACGGGCGGGGCGCTGGAGGCGAAGACGCTGCCGAGCGTGTCTCGCGTCGTGCCGACGATCCCCGCGGCATAGGTCGCCGTGCCGCTGGAGACCACGAGCAGTCCGGCCGCCAGCGCGGCGATGCCGAACCGGGAGGCCGTGCGGATGCGGACGAGCTTCACGAGCATGAGGGTGTTCAGCCCGAGGATGATCCACAGCACCGCGTAGCCGATCAGCAGCCCCTGGGCCACCACGGTGATCGCCGCGAACAGCCAGCCGACGCCGATCAGCCAGAAGTAGAAGTCACGAAACAGCACGGCGACGAGCACCGCGATGACCAGGAGGGTCCACATGAGGATCGTGGCGCCGAGGCCGAACCGCCCGAGCTTGCGGTTGCCCGCCAGAACCTGCGGCGAGCCCGGGATCAGGAAGCCGAGGATCACCAGCCACCAGCCGCGACGGGTCATGACCGCGCGATCGGCCGCGTCGGGGTGACGCATGGGCTGGGTGCGAATCGCGGGCCCAGATCCCGCCCGATCGGCGATGAGCGCGGTCACAACGATCCCTTGAGCCGGCTGTTCTTCTGCTCCACCTGGGCCTCCAAGTCACGGGCGTAGGCCTCGACGGCATCGGCGATGGCCGGATCGGCGGTGCCGAGGATGCGAGCCGCCAGGAGCCCGGCGTTCTTCGCGCCGCCGATCGAGACGGTGGCCACGGGAATGCCCGCGGGCATCTGCACGATCGACAGCAACGAATCCATGCCGTCGAGCGTCGCCAGCGGCACGGGAACGCCGATCACCGGCAGCGCTGTGATGGAGGCCAGCATGCCCGGCAGATGCGCGGCTCCGCCGGCGCCCGCGATGATGACGCGCAGGCCACGTCCTCGCGCCTCCCGGCCGTAGCGGACGAGCTTGTCGACCGTGCGGTGCGCCGAGACGACCTCGACCTCGTGCCGGATCCCGAATTCGGTCAGTGCGGCAGAGGCATCCGCCATCACCCGCCAGTCCGAGTCGGATCCCATAACGACGCCGACGAGGGGGGTGTCGGAGGAATGCAGCGCAGAGGTCACCAGAACAGGCTAGGGGGCCTGGCCGAACGCCCGGTGCACGGCACGCGGACGATCGCCCCGAATCCGCTGAGAGGCGGGATCGTCAGTCGAACGCCGCAGCAGCCGCACGGGCAGAGGCCAGCACCGCGTCCAGCTCGGGCCCCGCGGCGTTGACGTGGCCCACCTTGCGACCGGGACGCGGGGCCTTGCCGTAGGTGTGGATCTTCGCGTCGGGGGCCGCCGCCAGCGCTGCCGGGAAGCGCTCCGCCATCGTGGCGCCCTCCGGTCCGCCGAGGATGTTGATCATGACCGCGTGGGCCGCACGCGGGGCGGGGTCTCCGAGGGGGAGGTCCAGCACGGCGCGCAGGTGCTGCTCGAACTGGCTCGTCACCGCACCGTCCTGCGTCCAATGGCCGCTGTTGTGGGGACGCATGGCCAGCTCGTTGACGAGGATGCGTCCGTCCGTCGTCTCGAACAGCTCCACCGCGAGCATGCCGGTGACACCGAGTTCCTCCGCGATGCGAAGCCCGAGGGCGGCGGCCTCCTCGGCCAGTCCTCCGATGCCGGGAGCGGGAGCGGTCACCTCGGCGCACACGCCATCACGCTGCACCGTCTGAACGACCGGGTATGCGACGGCCTGGCCCGACGGTCGGCGGGCGACCTGCTGCGCGAGCTCACGCGTGAAATCGACCATCTCCTCCGCCAGCAGTGCCCCGCCGTTGGCATCCTCCGCGAGCGCGGTGAACCAGTCGTCGGCCTCGTGCGCCGCGTTCACCACGCGGACGCCCTTTCCGTCGTATCCGCCCCGGGCGGTCTTGACCACGGCGCGTCCGCCATGGGCATCGAGGAACGTCGCAAGCTCATCAGCGTCGTGCACCGCCGCCCAGCCGGGCTGCGGTGCCCCGATGCGCGCCATGGTGTCCCGCATCACGAGTTTGTCCTGGGCGATGGCGAGCGCCGCGGGGCCGGGGTGCACGGCGATCCCCGCCGAGACGAGTCCCGCCAGCACGTCCTGCGGAACATGCTCGTGGTCGAACGTGATGACATCGACGTCGCGCGCGAACGCGAGGACGGTGTCGAGATCGCGGTAGTCACCGGTGGCCGTGGCGGCGAGCGCCGCGGACATGCCGGCCTCCTCGGCGAGCACACGGATCTCCAGGCCCAGCTCCTCCGCCGGCGCGATCATCATCCGTGCCAGCTGTCCGCCACCGATCACTCCGACGCGCATGCTCTCTCCCTCGCTTCGCGGTGCCCGTACGCACCCGCTTCCATCCTCCCCCATCGCGCGGGCTTCCTCGCCCGCCGGATCCCGCCGCGAGACGTCGGCGAGACGTCGGCGAGACGTCGGCGAGACGTCGGCGAGCGACGGTCAGATGAGAGGGCCGGTGGTGCCGGCCTGCTGGTCACGATGGGCGAGGATCTGGTTGACCTCCACCTGATCCACCAGGACTTCGTGCACGAGGCGGGCATGCGGCACGTCCGTGAGCCGCAACGGTGGCTCCACGCCGTTGGAGAGAACGAGCGTCCCGCTCCCCCACAGTCGCTGCAGCGGTCCGCGTCGCAGCGAGACCGTGTAGCCGCGGGCGTGGGAGAGCTCACGACGGCGGCTCGAGAACAGACCGTCCGCGACGATCACGCGCCGGGTGGTGATGGTCACCCGTCGCGTGGACCAGATCACGTAGGGCACCAGGACCAGGAGCACCACGACGATGCCGCCGGCGAGCCACAGCATGAGGTCGGTGAGCCAGGGCACCGGAGGGTTGCCCGTGAACCAGCCGACCGCGCCGGCGGTAGCGATGAGCACCAGTGCCGACCAGAACAGCCGCCGTGCGTGGGGGTGAAGCCGGGCGATGAGAAGTTCGGGCACCGGGGATCCGGGCGCCGGCATCAGCGGGCGTCCCCCGATCGATCCCGGCTCGCTCATCATGAGTCCATTCTCGCCTGCCCTCGCGCCCGAGCCGGGCAGCGGCACGCCCCCGTGCGGGCCCGGCTCAGAAACGCAGGTGCACGATGTCGCCCGCCGAGACCGAATCCGGCTCCGCGGATCCGGCGCGGGTCACCTGCAGGCGCCCCTCGGCGTCGATCCCGGTGGCGGCTCCCTCCAGCACGGACCCGTCGGGAAGCGACACCCGTACCTTCAGGCCGAGAGTCCCGCACACCGAGACGACATCCGCATGCAGACCGCTCGCCACGGCGTCTCCCCCGGCCGCGGTCAGCGCGACCAGTGCGCGATCCAGCCGCACGAGGTAGTCCGCGATGAGGCGGTCCTCATCGCACACTTCGCCTTCCACCGCGAACGAGGTCGCCGTCTCGACCGGCAGCTGCTCCGGCGCCATGGCCGTGTTGATCCCGGAGCCCACCACGACCGCGGCGAAGTCGAGCGTCGCCTCGGCCAGGATTCCGCAGATCTTGCGCCCTCCCACCAGCACGTCGTTGGGCCATTTGAGAGCGACGTCCTGATCCGTCAGCTGTGCGCGGATGGCCTCGGTCATCGCCCATCCGGCGGCCAGCGGAATCCAGCCCCGGGCTTCCAGTGGCAGCTCATCCACCCGCAGCAGCACGCTGAGGGCGAGCGCGGAGCCCGGCGGGGTCTCCCAGCGCCGGTCCAGGCGCCCGCGGCCGGAGCGCTGGTCCGTGGTCAACAGGACCGCCAGGTGGGGGTAGTCCTCGGCGGAGGCCGCGAGTACGAGGTCGGCGTTCGTCGACCCGGTGTGCTCGGCCACCTGGACGCGGGGACTCACGGCTGCCGTCAGTGGGTATCCGCTCGCGGGAATCGTCATACCGGCACCCTATGACGATCCGCCCCGGGCTGCGACGGGCACAGAACCCGCGGCGCGGGATTGTCGATTCGCCACAGGTGTTCGGCGAGGCACCGCTACTAGGGTGGAATCCGTGACCGACGAGACCTACGACTTCGCGACGACCGCTGGCAAGATCGCCGACCTCCGTGCCCGTTTCACGGAGGCCGTTCTGCAGCCCGAGAAGCTGGCCCAGGACAAGCAGCACGCGAAGGGCAAGCTGACCGCGCGCGAGCGCATCGAGATGCTCGTGGATCAGGGAAGCTTCGTCGAGTTCGACGAGTACGTGCGCCACCGCACCACGGCATTCGGCATGGACCGCTCCCGCCCCTACGGCGACTCCGTCGTCACCGGCATCGGCACCATCAACGGCCGCACCGTGGCGCTCTACTCCCAGGACTTCACGACCTTCGGCGGCTCGCTCGGTGAGGTCTCCGGAAACAAGATCATCAAGATCATGGAGTACGCGCTGCGTGGCGGCATGCCGATCATCGGCATCCTGGACTCGGGCGGGGCCCGCATCCAGGAGGGCGTCCTCGCCCTCAGCAAGTACGGCGAGATCTTCCGGATGAACACGGCCTCCTCCGGTGTCATCCCGCAGATCTCGATCATCATGGGCCCGGCTGCCGGCGGTGCCGTGTACGGCCCGGCGCTCACCGACTTCGTGATCATGGTCGACAAGACCAGCCAGATGTTCGTCACCGGCCCGGATGTCATCAAGACCGTCACCGGCGAAGACGTCGGCATGGAGGAGCTGGGCGGCGCGTACACGCACAACACCCGCTCCGGCGTCGCCCACTACCTGGCCAGCGACGAGGAGGACGCGATCGACTACGCGCGCACCCTGCTGTCGTTCCTGCCGGACAACAACATGACCGATGCCCCCGGCTACGACTCGCACTTCGAGTTCGAGACCACGGACCTCGATCGCCAGCTGAACACCGTCATCCCCGACCTCGCCACCCAGCCCTACGACATGAAGGGCGTCATCGAGAAGATCGTCGATGAGGGCGAGTTCCTCGAAGTCCAGCCGCTGTACGCGCCAAACATCCTCATCGGCTTCGGCCGCGTGGAGGGTCGCAGCGTCGGCATCATCGCCAACCAGCCCTCGCAGATGGCCGGCACGCTCAACATCGAGGCCGGCGAGAAGGCGAGCCGGTTCGTACGCTTCTGCGATGCGTTCTCCATCCCGATCGTCACCCTCGTGGACGTCCCCGGCTACCTCCCCGGCACCGATCAGGAGTGGACCGGCGTCATCCGCCGCGGCGCGAAGCTCATCTACGCCTACGCCGAGGCCACCGTCCCGCTGGTCACCGTCATCCTGCGCAAGGCCTACGGCGGCGCGTACATTGTGATGGGCTCCAAGCAGCTCGGCGCCGACGTCAACCTCGCCTGGCCGACGGCGGAGATCGCCGTCATGGGCGGCCAGGGCGCCGTCAACATCCTCTACCGCAGCGAGATCCGCGCGGCCGAGGAGGCGGGCGAAGACGTGAACGCGGTGCGCACGAAGCTCGCCAACGAGTACACCTACAACGTCACGAGCCCGTTCCTGGCCGCCGAGCGCGGCGAGATCGACGGGATCATCGAGCCCGCGGCCACGCGCGTGGCCATCGCGAAGGCGCTGCGGTCGCTGCGCGGCAAGCGCGCCGAGCAGCCCGCCAAGAAGCACGGGAACATCCCGCTGTGAGCGAGCACGACGAGACGCCCGTCACGCTGGAGATCCGCCGGGGAAATCCCACCCCGGAGGAGCTGGCGGCCGTGGTCGCCGTGGTCAGCGATGCCTACGCGGCGGAGATCGCGAGCCTGGAAGCCGACGACGGTCCGCGCCCGTCCGCCTGGATGCAGACGCGCCGGAAACTTCGCCGTCCGCTCAACCGCGAGGTCGGCTGGGGCCGCTTCAGCCGCTGAGGTCTCCGATGTGGGCCACCGCCGTGCGGTGGCCCACATCTGTGTTCACCCCTGTCGTCCCTGTCCCCCATCCGCCACTCATCTGTCCCCCAAACGACCGACAGACACCGGCATGCATCTCGCACATACTGAGGGGACGACGCTCTGCGTTCACCGGTTCGGCCGTTTTCAGGGTACGGTCCGCGCTGGTGCAGTCTGAGTCTTCGGGTGGCTCGGACGCCAGGACGAGGGGTGAGGAACTGACTCCCCCTCGTCGGCGTCCGACCCGGAACTCATGGGGCGACAGATCCACGGGTGACGAGAGGGGCTCCCCCGCGGATCAGTCGCGCGCCCGCTCCGGATCGGCCGTGACCACCCGCTGACGCGGGATCTCCTCCCACAGCACCACGAAGTCCTCATCGTCGGACTCGTCCATGCGCCCGACCACCGTCACCGCGATGCGCGGATCGCGAGCAGTGCGGATGATCAGGCGCGATGCCACCGTGCCGGAGACGATGTCGGCGAGTTCACCCCGGATGCGATCCAGCGACTGCTGATCGAGCCCGTCGAGTCCCCCCTCATCGAAGACGGTGATGGTACTCCCCCGCCGACGCGCGCTGTCCAGTTCGGCGCGCACCCGATCATCGAGCAGGCGGGCTCCGCGCAGCTCGTCGCGCAGACTTCCCTCAGCCAGACGCGCCTGCGCCCGCTCGTCAGGCGTGAGCTCCCCGCCGGACTGGATCACCCGCACGAGGATCGGGGCAGCGACCTGCAGCGCGAAGCGGACGCGCACGCGACGTTCCCGGCGCCGCGTCTCTTGAACGGCCTGCCAGGCGACGGCGGCACGCTGCAGTTCCACGAGGCGCACCGTGTCCCGCGCGGCGCGGTCGAGGAAGCCGAGCAGTAGCTGAGCACCCACGATCCACATCACCGATCCCGTGAGCCCCTGCCCCAGCGCCACGATGGGCCCGAGCCACGCGGTGGTGCCTACGGCGAGCGCCGCGGTGCCGATCCACGCGAAGCCCGGACGACGTCGTACGGTCGCGACGGTCAGCAGCGCTCCGATCAGTCCGACATAGCTGGTGGCCCAGGACTCGGCGCGGTGCTCGGAGCCCACACTGAGCGACACCGCAGTGGGGACGAGCGCGGCCGTCACCACGGCGAGCACCGCGGCCCAGACCGGCAGCTTGCTCGGCCCGCGGTTGCCCGCGGTGAGGGGCGCGTCGGGATATGCGGCCGGAATCCGGGAGTCGGCGAAGAGGCAGATCGCGGTCGAGATCACCCCAAGCGCGAGCGCGCTCACGTAGACCACGGGCACCGACGGTGTCGCCGTCCACATCAGACCGCGTGAAGCCAGGTAGATGGCGAAGACCAGGCCGAGACCGACGAGGAGTCTGCGCACAGGGAGCACGGTCACAGAAACTCCATCCGCTCGGTCACCACGGCGCCAGAGGCTGCGCCCTCGGGCAGCCACCGCATCGTCACGCGTGTGCCCGCGACCGACGACTGCAGGCTCACCGTCCCGCCCACGGCTTCGACACGGGCGATGATCGAGCCCCGGATACCGAGCCGGTCCTCGGGAACAGCCGTCAGATCCATCCCTCCGCCGAGATCTGCCACGGTGATCTGGCAACCGCCGCGCATCGACTCGACGTCGGTGGTCAGCCCGACGGCATCGGCGTGCTGGATGGCGTTGGCGACGGCCTGGATGGCCGCGAGGGTGAGTGCGCGGGCCACATCGCGAGGGATCGAGGTCTCGGTCGGACACCGCACCGGCAGGGTGAAGCCGAAGCCGTGCGCCGCCGCCGCGATGTCCTGCGCGATCACCCGTGTGGTCACCGGCGTGGTGTCGTCGTCGTTCTCCGGGTCCTCGGCGCCCGCGAGACCCGACAGAGCGGCCTGCGCCATCGAGGTGGCGAGCTCGCGTTCGCGCGGCGAATCTGCCCGCTCGGCGGCGATGAGCGCAGACAGCACGCTGTCGTGGATGAGCGCCGCCAGCTCCATCCGCTCCTGCTCGGCCGCGTCGATCGCTGCCGCCTCGGCGTAGCTGTCCAGCGCCTGCGCCCGGGCGCGGTCCACGGAGATGCCGACCGAACGGGTCATCCACACGATGATCAACAGCACGAAGCCGAAGATGAGCGAGAACGACACGTCGGCGAGGTTCGCCCGCCAGAACTCGGCCGTTCCGCCGCCCTGGATGATGCGCACAGCCGCGAAGCCGAGCGGGATCAGTACCGTGAGCACGACGGCGAGCGGCAGCGGGAAGGCGAGAGCCGCGCCCACCGTGGCGATGTTGATGAGGAACCAGATCCAGGGCTGCTCGGTGGCCGAGACGACGCTGCCTTCGGAGGCGAAGGGCCACACCACCAGGAGCGCGATGAACACCACCGCGAACAGTCCGGCACCACTGCGGGCGCCGCGACCGATGATCCCGGTGACGATCATGACGGCGAGGGCGCCGAAGACCACGACGACCATCGGCGTATGCCAGGATCCGGTCTCCGTGCTGCCGAATGCGGCCACGGCGGCCTGCGCACCGAAAACGATGCACACCAGCCCGATGACCAGAGCGAAGATCCGCTCGATGCGCGCGCGGGTGAAGCCACCGGATTCCGGGATCGATCCCCAGAACAGCGGCTCCGCGTCCTCGCCCGTGGTGCGGCGGCGCGACTCAGCCGACACGCGGCGCGTTCTTGTCCGCATCGTCGATGATCCCGTCTTCCATCGCACGCATGAGGAGGTCGACCTTGGTGGGCGCTGGACGTCCGACGTCCGTGTACTTCGCCCGCACGCGCGCGATGTTCTCCTTCGCGGTGCTGAAGGCGATGCCGAGGCGGTCGGCCACGACCTTGAGCGGCAGCCCGGTGGCGTACAGGGCGAGCACCTCGCGCTCGCGCTGGGAGAGCTGCGCGAGTGCGAAGTCTGCGTCCCCGTCCACGGCGCTCGCCCACTCCACGTTGTCCAGCGGGCGTCCTGCGGCCACCGTTCGTACGGCGGCGATCACCTCGCCGATCGGAGCCGACTTGCTCACCACGCCGATCGCACCGGCGACGAGCGATTCGCGCACCGCCGCGGGGCGATCGGCAACGCTGTGGATGATCACGGCGGAGCCGTCCAGCACGATGCGCCGGACGTTGTCCGTGATGGCACTGCCGTCGCCGAGTCCGAGATCGAGCACAGCGACATCGGCCGGGGCCTGATCGCTGCCTCGTCGCCACCGCAGATAGGAGGTGACGTTCTCACCGCTGAAGATGACATCGGCGCCCTCGCGCAGCAGGGCTGCCTCCAGTCCCAGACGAACCGACTCGTGGTCGTCGATGAGGCACACGCGGATCATAGGGTCAGCCTAGCGTCGCCGGTGAGTCCGGCATCTCGGCGGTCCTGCCGCCGCACTGCGCTCATCCGTCCGCGTGATGCAGCAGCGCGACGGTCTCCAAGTGGTGGGAGTGCGGGAACAGGTCGAACGCCTCGATCTGATCGGCGGCGTAGCCCAGTTCGCGGAAGGTGCCGAGGTCTCGCGCGAGAGCGACCGGGTCGCACGCCACGTAGACGATCGTGCGGGGCGACAGCGCGGCCAGGTCCGTGACCACTCCGCGGCCGGCGCCGGTGCGAGGGGGGTCCAGGACGACGATGCCCTGTGCGAGTCGTTCCTTCTCGCGTGCGGATGCTCCCTGCACCAGCGAGCGCAGGTAGCGGTCCACACGCGCTGTCTCGGCACGAGCCCCCACCCACTCCGACAGGTTCTCACCGGCGTGCTCGGTGGCGCGAGCATCGGCCTCCACGCTCGTGATCCGGGAGCCGCCGAGGTCGGCGATGGTCGCGCCGAACAGGCCCACTCCGCCGTACAGGTCCAGATGCGAGGCGTCCGGATCGATCTGCTCGCCGCCCAGCAGACGGCGAATCGCGGCGTCGAGCGTCGTGGCCGCTGCCCGGTGAACCTGCCAGAAACCGTCGGCATCGACCTGGAACTCGCGCCCGCCCACGGTCTCGACGATCACCTCGTGCTGCTCGCGAGGGTTCTGCTCGGCGCGCCGGTTGACCACGCGAACGCGTCCGTCGGCGGGCTGCACCAGATCGATGCGGTCGCCGCGTCCGGCGAACAGCTTCTCGGCGGCCCGCTCGATCGGCAGCGTGGCCAGCGGATACTCCTGCACCGGGATCACGCGGTGGCTGCGCGCGGCATAGGGGCCCACGTTCCCGGCGTCGTCCACGTGCAGGCTCACCCGGGTGCGCCAGCGCAGTCCGTCGGTCTCGCCCTCCACCGCGCGGACATCGACGGTGCGGTCGATCCCGCCGAATCGGCGCAGCGCATCGGCGAGGACGTCGGCCTTGAGAGCCCGCTGGTGGGTGAGGTCGATGTGGCCGAAATCTGCGCCACCCGGGCGGTCCTCGGGCGCATGGGCGACATCTGCCGCTTCCCAGACGTGCGGGCGCCGGTGCTCGGACGACTCCAGCACCTCCACCGTCTCCGCGCGCCAGAACGACTTCTTGCTGGTGTCGGTGAGGCGCGCGCGGACCCTCTCGCCGGGGATCGCGTCGGACACGAAGACCACTCGCCCCTCATGGCGAGCGACGAACACGCCGCCATGGGCAACGCCGGTGATGGTCAGGTCGAGAGTGTCTTCAGCAGGAGTGGGCACTGACCGATTCTCCCACGGCGCGCGCCGGCCTCCGCTTCGGACTGGATAGCCTGTCACTCATGCAGGTGCTGCTCGCGTCCACGTCCCCCGCCCGTCTCATGCTGCTGCGCCAGGCCGGGATCGAGCCCCTGCTGCACTCCCCGGGAGTCGATGAGGATGCGGCCGTGGCGGCTCTCGAAACAGAGCTCGGCCGCACGCTCGCACCGTCCGAGCACGTTCGGGTTCTCGCCGCGCTGAAGGCCGCGGCCGTCGCCGAGCACATCGATGAGGTGGCTCCCGGTTTCGACGGCATCGTCATCGGCGGGGACTCGATGTTCGAGCTGGACGGCACGGTCTACGGCAAGCCTCACGAGCCGGAGGTGGCCCGCGAACGGTGGCAGCGCATGCGCGGCCGCACCGGAGTGCTGCACTCCGGGCACAGCGTGCTGCGTGTACAGGGCGGAGCAGTGCAGGGGCAGGCGGACGGTGTCGCCGCAGCGTCGGTCTCGTTCGTCGACGATATGACCGATGCCGAGCTGGACGCCTACATCGCCAGTGGCGAGCCACTACAGGTGGCGGGCGCGTTCACCCTGGACAGCCTGGGCGGTCCCTTCATCGACCGCATCGAGGGCGAGCCATCGACGGTGATCGGGATGTCGCTGTCGACGCTGCGCCGGCTGGCCGCGCAGCTCGGGGTGGCGTGGCCGGACCTCTGGAACCGGTGATCCGCTCGCCACGGCCGTGTGATCACACTCGCCCGCCACGTTGGTAGGTGGTCTGAAACGTATTCCGCGGTTTCTTGTCGAGAGTGCTCAAAAGATCGCGCATGCGTCGAGGTAGTCTGGCACTCATGCCTGCAATCTCGAAGGTCTTGATCGCTAACCGCGGCGAGATCGCCGTCCGCATCATTCGCGCAGCACGAGACGCGGGGATCGCGTCCGTCGCCGTCTACGCCGACCAGGACCGGGACGCGATGCACGCCCGCCTGGCGGATGAGGCGTACGCCCTGGAGGGCACGACCTCGGCCTCCACGTACCTGGTCATCGACAAGATCCTCTCCGTCGCCCGCCGCGCCGGAGCGGACGCGGTCCACCCCGGTTATGGCTTCCTCGCCGAGAACGCCGACTTCGCCCGTGCCGTCATCGGCGCAGGCATCACCTGGATCGGTCCGTCGCCCGAGGCCATCGAAGCGCTCGGCGACAAGGTCACGGCACGCCATGTGGCCGAGAAGGTGGGCGCACCGCTCGCCCCCGGCACGCAGGGCACCATCGAATCCGCCGAGGAAGTGGTCGCTTTCGCCGAGGAGTTCGGTCTCCCCGTCGCCATCAAGGCGGCCTACGGCGGTGGCGGCCGCGGCCTCAAGGTGGCGCGCACCGTCGAGGAGATCCCCGACCTGTTCGACTCCGCCACCCGCGAGGCCGTCGCCGCGTTCGGTCGCGGCGAGTGCTTCGTCGAGAAGTTCCTCGACAAGCCCCGGCACGTGGAGACCCAGTGCCTCGCGGACGCCGCGGGAAACGTGGTGGTCGTCTCCACGCGTGACTGCTCGCTGCAGCGTCGCAATCAGAAGCTGGTCGAGGAGGCGCCCGCGCCCTTCCTGACCGACGAGCAGAACGAGCTGCTGTACTCGGCGTCCAAGGCCATCCTCAAGGAGGTCGGCTACGTCGGCGCGGGAACCTGCGAGTTCCTCATCGGCGCCGACGGAACCGTGTCCTTCCTCGAGGTGAACACGCGCCTGCAGGTGGAGCACCCGGTGTCCGAGGAGGTCACCGGACTCGACCTCGTGCGCGAGCAGTTCCGCCTCGCCGAGGGCGGCCTGCTCGACTACGACGACCCCCAGCCGGTGGGACACTCCATCGAGTTCCGCATCAACGGCGAGGACCCGGGGCGCGGCTTCCTTCCCCAGCCCGGCCCGATCAAGGTGTTCAAGACCTTCGGCGGCCCCGGCATCCGCCTCGACTCCGGCGTGACCGCCGGGGACACCGTCTCGGGTGCGTTCGACTCACTGCTGGCGAAGATCATCGTCACCGGCAAGGACCGCGCCGAGGCGCTGGAGCGCTCTCGTCGCGTGCTGGACGAGTTCGAGGTCGCCGGTCTCCCCACGGTGCTGCCGTTCGACCGCCAGGTCGTGCGTGAGCCCGCGTTCACGGCGGAGGACGGCGTCTTCGCCGTGCACACCCGCTGGATCGAGACCGAGTTCGTGAACGAGATCCCCGCATGGGACGGCGAGCTGGAGCCCGCTGCCGACGCGGCCGGGCGCCACACCGTGGTCGTCGAGGTCGCGGGCAAGCGCCTCGAGGTGAGCCTGCCCGACCGCATCGTCGGCCCCGCCGCCGGTGCGGGCCGTCCCGCCGCGGCCCCGCCGTCGCGCCGCTCGCACAAGTCCACCGCCTCCGCGGGCGCCTCGGGCGACGCCGTGAAGTCGCCGATGCAGGCGACCGTGGTGAAGGTCGCCGTCGAAGAGGGTCAGCAGGTCGTCAAGGGCGACCTGGTGGTCGTGCTCGAGGCGATGAAGATGGAGCAGCCGCTGCAGGCGCACAAGGACGGCGTGATCGGCGCGATCAACGCCAGCGCCGGCGAGACCGTGTCCGCCGGCCACCAGCTCCTCACCATCAGCTGACGGCTGATACGAAAAGGGCCCCGAGATCATCGGGGCCCTTTTCGTATCAGCGACGACGCGATCGATCCGCGGCGGTGACGCCCGCGGCCCACGACGACAGGGCACGCTGCGCGAAGGTGGTTCCCAGCGATTCACGGCGCGCCGGGTCGGTGAAGGACGACAGCGCGGCCCACAGCACCCAGGGATGAACGTCGCTGGAGTCGGCGGTGAGCGTGAACACCGGATCGCCGGGCGCCCGCTCGAACGTCACGGGTGCCAGCTCCGCGGTGATCGCCGCCGGATCGAGATGCAGCACGATGGTCGGGACCTCGGTATCGTCGCGCCGGCGCGTTCCGAGAAGACTGCGCCCGCTCGCTCCCAGCCGGATCGCATCCGCCTCGACGCCACGGATCGCGCTCCACGGGATCACGGCCACCAGCTCCACACCGGTGACGAGCACAGCGGTACGCCCGATCGCGAGTCCCATCGCCCGTCGGCCGAATGATCCCCCGCGAACCCGGCCGATCCCCACGCGGATTGCGGCCCAGGCGAACAGCACGCCCACCAGCCCCACCACTGCGCCGATCACGGCCGCCATCACCCGAGTCCCGGCATCGCGCGCCGGATCGGGCACGATCAGGACGGCTGCCGCTGCCGCGGTGCCCAGCAGGAGCAACGCCAGCACCGCGAAGCCGGCCACCATGCCCGCCCCGCGTCGTCGCTCGGGGAAGAAGTGCACCCAGTCATCGGGAAGGTCGCGCTGCGCGCGGGTCAGAGTGACCGCGTTGATCAGTCGCGGGGATGCCGTCGGCAGTCGCCGGCCCGCGAAGACCAGGATGATCGCCGTACCGAAGCCGGCGACCATCACGGAGCCGAGCACCCGCCCGAGGACCCCGGCGGGTTCCTCCGCGGCCGCGACGAGCGCTGCGGGGTTGACGAGGGCTGCCACCGCAAGCCCGATGACCACCCATCCGGCAGCGATCGGGAAAAGGGGTCGCCGCGGCGGCGCCCACGCACGAGGCCACGGCACCGGCGGCAGCGTCGGGGCCGACGGCAGGTCTGGGGTCACCACAGGACCCAATGTAGTTTCATCGGTTTCATCGTCCGGGATTGGCTCACTCGGACGCCGGTGCGCACGAAGCTCGGGTCAAGCGCCGGATTCCTGGCGGTTCACCAGGTGCATCGCGCGCATGGCATCCGTGATCGATCCCGTCAGCGACGGGTACACCGCGAAGACGCGGGACACCTGGTCGACGGTCAGGCGTCGCTCGACGGCGATGGCGATGGGGTAGATCAGCTCGGAGGCACGCGGGGCGACGATGACACCGCCGATGACGGTTCCCGATCCCTTACGCGCGATGATCTTCACAAAGCCGTCCTTCATGCCGATCATCTTGGCGCGCGGGTTCGCGGCCAGCGGCAGCTTGTGAACGACGCCGTCGGCCTTGCCGTCCAGGACGTCCTGCTCGGTGAAGCCGACGGAGGCGACCTCGGGAGCGGTGAAGATGTTGGCGGTGATCCGCCCCTTCTCCAGCGGGATCACGATGTCACCCAGTGCATGGAACACGGCGGTGCGGCCCTGCATCGAGGCCACCGAGGCCAGCGGCATGAAGTCGGTGCAGTCGCCCGCGGCGTAGATGTTGGGGACGGAAGTGCGCGCCACCCGGTTGACCACGATGTGACCGGAGTCGGCCAGCTGCACCCCTGCCTCCTCGAGGCCGATGCCCGCCGTGTTGGGGATCGATCCCACGGCCAGAAGGCAGTGACTGCCCTCCACCGTCCGGCCGTCGGCGAGCGTCACGACGACGCCGTCCTCGCTTCGCTCTACCTTCTCGGCACGGGACTTGTTGAGCACCTTCATCCCGCCGCGCTTGAAGACTTTCTCCAGCACCGCGGCGGCGTCGGCGTCCTCGGAGGGCAGGATCTGGTCACGGCTGGAGATCAAGGTCACCTGGGCCCCGAGGTTCATGTACGCGGAGGCGAACTCGGCACCGGTGACACCGGATCCCACCACGATGAGGTGCTTCGGAAGCTCCTTCATGTCGTAGAGCTGGGTCCAGGTGAGGATGCGCTCGCCATCGGGCATCGCCGACGGAAGCCGGCGCGGGGAGGCTCCCACGGAGACCACCAGCGTGTCGGCTTCGACGCGGTCGAAGTCGGTGCCGCCGGGGCCGGTGGAGACCACCACCGCGCGGTCCCCTTCGAGGCGGCCGTGCCCGTTGATGATGCGGACTCCGGCTTCGAGCAGGGCGCTTCGCATGTCATCGGACTGCTGGCGCGCCAGCGTCAGCAGTCGCTTGTTGACGGCGGCGAGGTTGATGGCCACCTGCGGCTTCAGCGGCTTGCCGTCGCCGCCCTTGGCGAAGAACTGCACCCCGAGGTCACTGGCCTCGCTGATGGCGACCGCCGCATCGGCCGTGGCGATCAGCGACTTGGAGGGGACGACGTCGGTGATCACCGCGGAGCCGCCGACGCCGGCACGCTCCACCAGGGTGACCTCGGCACCCAGCTGAGCCGCCGCAATCGCCGCCTCATAGCCGCCGGGACCGCCACCGATGATCGCGACCGACTGCGTGCGCTCAAAAGAGAGGGATGCCATGCTCCTATTCTCCCCTAACCACGCCCCCTTCATTGCGCGCACCCGGCTGCCATCCGGCCCGGTCCCGTGCCGGCCGTGCGCGATGAGGCGAGCATGGCATGCGCGAATGAGCAGTGGAGTGCTCTGGTGAGGGGCGGGCGGGGTTCCTAGAGTGGGAGGATGCCTGAGAACCACGACAACCCGCTGGACGACCCGAACACCGACCCGTTCGACGTCGCACGCACCGCTGCCGCCGACATCGCACGCCTGACGGGTGTGGAGCGCCATGACATCGCGCTCACGCTCGGAAGCGGCTGGGGCAAGGCGGCAGATCTCATCGGCGAGACCGTCGCCACGATCCCGGCCACCGAGGTCACCGGATTCTCGAAGCCGGCGTTGGAGGGCCACGTCGGCACGATCCGCAGTCTGCGCACGGACAGCGGGAAGAACGTGCTCATCATCGGCGCACGCACCCACTACTACGAGGGTCATGGCGTCCGTCGCGTGGTGCACAGCGTGCGCACCGCTGCGGCCACGGGCGCCGGCGTCATGGTGCTCACCAACGGTGCCGGCGGCATCAAGGAGACGTGGAAGCCGGGACAGCCCGTGCTGATCAGCGACCACATCAACCTCACCGCGGACTCCCCCATCGAGGGCGCCAACTTCGTGGACCTGACCGATCTGTACAGCGCACGTCTGCGCGGCATCGCACGCGAAGTGGATGCGACGCTCGACGAGGGCGTCTACTGCCAGTTCCGCGGTCCGCACTACGAGACGCCCGCGGAGGTCCAGATGGCCAAGGCCATCGGCGGCCACATCTGCGGCATGTCCACCGCTCTCGAGGCGATCGCCGCCCGCCAGTCCGGCATGGAGGTGCTCGGCTTCTCGCTGATCACCAACCTTGCCGCCGGCATCCAGACCACCCCGCTCAGCCACGCGGAGGTCATCGAGGCCGGACGCGAGGCGGAGCCGGTGATCTCCGACCTGCTCGCGCGCGTGATCGGGCGCCTCTGATGAGCGTCGCGGATGCCGTCACCCGGGCAGAGGCCTGGCTCGCGCAGGACCCCGATCAGACGACGCGCGACGAACTCGCCCAGCTGCTGACGCGCGTCGCAGACGGCGACGAGGCGGCTGCAGCGGATCTCGTCGATCGATTCGCCACCCGTCTGGAGTTCGGCACAGCCGGCCTCCGCGGCCGGCTGGAGGCGGGATCGAACCGGATGAACCGGGTGCTCGTGTCGCAGGCCGCCGCGGGCTTCGCCGCCTACCTCCAGGAGCACGTCGACGGTGTGCCGACCGTGGTCATCGGGTACGACGGCCGGCGCAACTCACAGGTCTTCGCCACCGACTCCGCGGAGATCTTCGCCGGCGCGGGGCTGCGGGCCATCCTCCTGCCTCGTCTGCTTCCCACTCCGGTGCTGGCGTTCGCCGTGCGCCTGCTGCAGGCCGACGCGGGCGTCATGGTCACCGCCAGCCACAACCCGCCGGACGACAACGGCTACAAGGTCTACCTCGGCGGCAGCGACGACGGATCGCAGATCGTCTCGCCCGCCGACAAGCAGATCGCGGCGCACATCCAGCACGTCGCCGACACGCTCACCGTTCCCGCACTGCCCCGCTCGACCGAGTACACGGTCGCCGACGAGTCGGTGCTGGACGCCTACGTGACGGCCACGGCAGCCGTCGGCCCCGCACCTGCGGCAGGCGCTGACCTGCGCTGGGTGTACACCGCCATGCACGGCGTGGGCTATGAGACCATCTCCCGCATCATCGCCGAGGCCGGGTACGCAGCGCCCATCCTCGTGACCGAGCAGATCCAGCCGGACGGCCGGTTCCCCACGGTGGCCTTCCCCAACCCGGAGGAGCCGGGCGCGATGGACCTGTCCTTCGCCGCCGCCCGCGAGGCCGGGGCCGATCTCATCATCGCGAACGACCCCGACGCCGACCGTCTGGCGGTGGCCATCCCGGCCGACGTCGACGGCGGCTGGCGCCGCTTGAGCGGCAATGAGGTGGGCCTGCTGCTCGGCTGGCAGAACGCACGGGCGGCCGCCGGCACTCCCGGCGCTTCGCTCGCATGCTCGCTGGTCTCCTCGCCCGGTCTGGGCGCGATCGCCGCTCACTACGGCCTCGACTTCCATGAAACGCTCACCGGCTTCAAGTGGATCTCGCGGGCGCCCGGGATGGTGTTCGGTTTCGAGGAGGCACTGGGCTACCTCGTCAACCCGACGACGGTGCGCGACAAAGACGGCATCTCGGCGGCCATCGCCTTCCTGAAACTCGCCTGCGACGCCCGCGCCGAGGGGCGCACGGTCGCAGACCTGCTGGACGAGTTCGGTGAGACATTCGGACACTTCGCCAGCGGCCAGGTATCGATCCGCGTGGAGGATCTGTCGCTGATCGGACGCATCATGGCGGGTCTGCGTGCGCAGCCACCGGTTGCGTTCGGCGAGGACGCCGTTGCTTCGGCCGAGGACCTGCTGGATGCGCCGCAGGGCACGCCGTCCGGCGATGTGCTGCGCTACCGGCTCGCCTCCGGCTCCCGCATCGTGGTGCGCCCCAGCGGCACCGAGCCGAAGCTCAAGGTGTACCTGGATGCGAAGGCCGAGTCCGCTGAGGCGGCACAGGCCCGCATCGCTGCGATGGACGCCGCCGTTCGGGAACTGCTCGGCACATTCTCCTGAACCGCGACAACGGGTGGGGCGGTACGCCGTCCCACCCGTTTCGTGTCTGCGCCGTCTTGACACGTCCCGCCGCCTCCCGGAGAATCCTCGCGATATATCGCGAGGAAGAGAATGATGACAGACGCCAGAGACGACGCCTCACCACCGCCCGCGGGTCCCCCTCACTGGATGCGCGGTCTGCTGCTGTTCTTCAGCGGCCAGACCGTGAGCCTCCTGGGCTCGATGCTGGTGCAGTACGCCATCTTCTGGTACCTCACGATGGAGTTCCGATCCGGGTCGGTGATGATGCTGGCCGCCGTGTTCGGTTTCCTCCCGCAGGCGATCGTGTCCATCTTCGGTGGCGTGTGGGCGGATCGTCACAACCGCAAGCTCCTGATCATCGCGGCGGACGGGTCCATCGCGATCACGACGGCGATCCTCGCGTTGCTGTTGCTGGCGGGGTACGCGCCGCTGTGGCTGATCTTCCTCACCCTCGCGATCCGCTCCGCGGGTGCGGGCATCCAGACTCCCGCGGTCTCCGCGATGATTCCGCAGATCAGCCCGCAGCGACATCTGATGCGCGTGAACGGCATCATGCAGACGATCAACTCGATCATGATGCTCATCGCCCCGGCCGCTGCCGGAGCGATCTTCGCGTGGGCCACTCTCCGCACCGGATCGGGGCTGCAGGCGCTGCTGCCGATCTTCGCGATCGACGTCGTCACCGCTGCCATCGGCATCGCCCTGCCCTCACTGGTGCGTGTGACCAAGGTGGACCGTTCGGCTGAGGTGCCGGTCGGCTACTTCGCGGATCTGGCCGCCGGGATCCGGTACGTGTTCGGCCACGCGTTCGTCCGCTGGCTGCTCGTGCTCTACGCGGTCGTGTTCCTCTTCACCGTGGCCCCCTCCAACCTCACCCCGCTGATGGTGGTGCGCACCTTCCCCGCAGGCGATGAGGCCGGAGACGTGGTCAACCTCACGATCCTGGAGCTGGCCTTCAGCATCGGCATGGCACTGGGCGGCATCCTCGTCGCGGTGTGGGCAGCGGGGCGTGACCGCATCACCCTGATCACCGGGGCATCCCTCGCCTTCGCGGTGCTGTCCATCGTGCTGGGCCTGTCCCCCAACGTCTGGATCTTCTTCGGCGCGATGTTCCTGACCGGCCTGGTGGTGCCGTTCTTCGGCACCACCGCCATGACCCTTCTGCAGGAGACCGTGGAGCCGGAGCGACAGGGTCGGGTGTTCGGATTCGTCGGCATCGTGATGGCCCTCGCGATGCCCGTGGGCATGCTCGGCTTCGGGCCGCTGGCGGATGTGATGCCGGTGGAGGTCCTGCTGGTGGCCGCCGGCGTCGCCACCATCGTCGTGGTGGTGATCGCCCTGGTGATCCCTGCGGGCCGACGCGCCGTCGCCTCGGCGCGGGCCATGAGCCGGACAGCCGACGGGAGCGGCGACGTCCCGTCCGATGTCTAGACTGGGCGCATGATCGACGCCCCCGTCACGCTCATCGGCAACCGCGTCCGCCTCGAGCCGCTGAGCGAAGCGCACGTCGATGGGCTGCGGGCCGCCGCGGCGGGTAACACGAACGCGCTCTGGTACACGGTCGCACCGTCTGCGGACGGCATCGAGGAGGACATCGCCGACCGGCTCGCGCAGCGTGATCGCGGGACGATGAACCCGTTCGCGATCCGGCGGCTGGAGGATGACGCGATCGTCGGCGAGACCACGTTCTGCAACCTGCAGCCGGAGCTTCCGCGCACCGAGATCGGCTACACCTGGCTGGCGCTTGACGCCCGCGGGACGGGTGTGAACGCCGAGGCTAAGCTCCTGCTGCTCGCTCACGCCTTCGAGACCTGCGGGGTGATCGCGGTGGAGTTGCGCACGCACTTCCACAACTTCGCCTCGCGGCGGGCGATCGAGCGGCTGGGAGCGAAGCAGGACGGCGTCTTCCGCAACCATCGCTTCGGCCCCGACGGGACGCTCCGCGACACCGTCGTGTACTCGATCCTCCCGCACGAATGGCCCACGGTGCGCACCGGACTGCGCGCCCGCCTCGGCCAGCTGTGAGCGATTTCGACGCGACCGCCGAGGTGGTGCTGGGCCAGGATCTGCACGCGCGCCCCGCCGCCGCGGTCGCCGCTCGCGCGGGGGATTTCCCTGGCACGGTGCTGCTGCGGCCCGCGTCCGCCCCGGAGCTGAACGCGGCGAGCGTCCTGTCGCTGATGGCGGCGGACCTACGTGCGGGTTCGGCGGTGGGTGTGAGAGCCCACGGCGCCGGAGCCGCCGAGGTCGTGACAGCGATCGCCGCGCTGCTGAGCGCGACGGAGTGAGCCTCAGCCGTCGATGAGGGCGGCGAGCTGCTCCAGGAAAGCGGGGAAGTCGGTTCCGCGGCGAACGAGGCGCTGCACCGACGCGGCGTCGGAGAACACCTCGACGAACTGCTCGAACACCGTCTGGAACGCCTCGCGGTCGGTCTCGCTGAAGGCGACCATGGCCACCACCTGCACCCGTGCGTCACCCCAGGGCAGGGTCGATTCGGCGATCCCGATGGCGATGGCCGTGCGCGTCGCGGTCATTCCGATCGCATGCGGCACCGCCAGGGTCTCGGTGAACGCCGTGGAGGAGGTCTGCTCCCGCACGACGGTGCTTTCGACGTAGTCCTCGTCGATCACGCCGTCCGCCACCAGGAGCGCACCGAGGCGGCGGATGACGCTCTCCTCGTCGGCACTCGCCTCGATCCCGCGGATGAAAGCGGTGGGCACGAAGTAGCGTGACAGCACGGCGCGGAACTGGGAGAGCCGGCGCGAGCGGCGGATCCGCGCGACCGCCGCCATCACGCGTTCCGCGTCCACGTCCGTGAAGAACGGCGAGATCTGCACCACGTTGTCGGAGTTCTGCCCCGCCTCCAGCGTGGTCAGCACGAGATCCGTGTCGAAACCGCCGGACGGCTCGGCATCCGTGTGCACATCGGTGATCATCAGCACGGAGCCGAGCGACTGCTCGATGCCCGTGCGCAACAGCTCGTGCATCTCGTAGTACCCGGGGCACACCAGCGTGGCAGTCAGCCGGTTCTCCAGCGAGCGTCGCCGCTCCCACTGTCCGCCGATGTGCATCGCGAGATAGGCGACTTCATCGTCGTGGACCGGAATCCCGAAGCGCTCGTAGAGTGCGCTGGCCAGTGCCACCGCGACGTCGAACAGGAGCGGATACGACGCCTTCAGCGTGCGGGTGAGCGGATTGCGACTCCACTCGCCACCGCTGGAGCGACGCCGCAGATTCTGCACGTGCGCCACCAGGCGTGTCAGCACATCGTCCTCGAGCGCCGGCACCGCGAACCGCTCGGTCACCGCGTCGACGATCCGCCGCAGCTCCCCCGCGATCGCCGCGTCGTCATCGGTGTCATCGGAGGGCGATCCGGAGGCCACGGCCCCCCGCACGCGCAGCAGCACCGTGAGGGCATCGACCTCGGCGGCGGGAAGCGGCACCCCGAGCACCTCGCGGATGACCTCGTCCACCACCTCGCGCGCGCTCGGATCCACCACCGCGTCGCCGACCGGCTCGATCACGGCGCCCGCGGAGGATCGCCAGGCCGCCAGCAGCACGGCGAAGGCGACGCCGCCGAGGGCGAACTCGTTCACGAAGTACCCGCCTGCGGTCAGCTGTGCGCTCAGTCGCGCACGCAGCACGCGGCTGCGGTCGACGCTGCCCGTGCCGAGCAAGCCCTCGACCACCGTCTCATCGAAGCCGCCGGGGGTGTCAGCCAGCAGCAGCGAACGCAGCGTCGCCCGGCGTGCTCCCTCCTCCCCCACGAAGCCCACGATCGGGCCGCGCCGCTCCCACCGCAGGCCCCGCTCCACACCGCGTGCCCGCACCCAGGCGAGGTCGGATTCGATGGTTCCCTCACTGACGAAGTGCTCGTCCGCGAGCGCGTACACGTCAACGCCGTCGTCGGCCAGCACGATCGTGCGGCCGATGGCGTGCCGGCGGACATCGGGCACGTTTTCGTCGGCCGTGTCGCGGATGGCTGCAAGCCGATCGGGTCGAACCCGATAGCCCATCGCCCCGGATTCGATGGCGTCGGCCCCGCCCACGCGCTCGTTGACCGCCGCCACGTAGGAGCGGATGCTGCGCGTGGTGACCCCGAGCCGGTCGGCCAGGTCGGCAGCGGTGCGCCAGGTGCCGGAGCGCACGAGGAGATCGACGAGCCGGTCCTGTCGCTGCCTGGTCATCGCACCTCCTGAGCTGCGCGTCGGGGTGAGCGCGCACCCGCACAGGGGCGTGCTCGCTCCTGCCCGATGCTAGCCCGCGAGCGGGACCGCACGGCCGCTGTCGGGCGGAAAGTATTTTCCTCGGGGGCGGAAAGCACCCTGGTTGTGGGCGGTGCATGCGAGGACGACCATGAGATCAGGAGGTGGGTCGATGAGGATCCTGATCGTGTGCGGCGCGGGTGCTTCCAGCACCTTCGTCGCGAAGCGCTTGGAAAGAGCAGCCCGGGAGGGCGGGTTCCCGCTGTCCGCTCGGGCCGGGAGCTGGGGGGCTTCCATCGCGAGCGATTCCGATCGTGCCGCTGCCGCGGATGCGGATCTGGTCCTCATCGGCCCCCACCTCTCGCACGTCCTCGACGAGGCGAGGGAGCAGCTCGCACCGGCGCGCGTCGAAGTTCTCCCGGAGGACTGCCTCCGAGACCTCACGGGCGCGAAGACCCTCGCTCTCGTGAGCCACCTGACCTGACTTCCCATTCGAAACCACATCCGGAGGATCACCATGACCACCATCACGCGCACCGTCACCGTCGGCTCCTCGCACGGTCTCCACGCCCGTCCGGCGAAGCTGTTCGCGCAGGCGGCGAAGGAGCTGGGCCTGCCGATCACCATCCAGAAGGGTGAGGGAAAGCCCACCAACGCGGCCAGCATCCTGGGTGTGATCTCGCTCGGTGCGGAGCACGGCGACGAGGTCGTCCTCGCCACCGACGCCGAGGCTCCCGGGGCAGCGGCCGCGATCGACTCCCTCGCGGCTCTTCTGGCCAGCGACATCGACGCGGAGTGACCCGTGGCTGAGCTGACCGGAGTGGGCATCGGCCTGGGCGTCGCCCAGGGACCGGTCGCCCGCATCGCAGACCCGCTGCCGGCACCCGAGAAGACCGCGTCCACGCAGGCTCCCGATGCGGAGAAGGCCCGGTTCCGGACGGCCGTCGACGCCGTTGCGCGCGAGCTGGAGAGTCGCGGGGCCCGTGCCGGCGGCACCGCGCAGGATGTGCTCGAAGCACAGGCCATGATGGCCGAAGACCCCGAGCTCGCCGACCAGGTGGATGAGCGCATCGACACCGGGCACACGGCCGAATGGTCCGTGGTGGACGCGTTCGCCGCGTTCCGGGACCTGCTGACCGAGGCCGGCGGATACCTCGGCGAGCGTGCCGCCGATCTCGACGACGTCGCCCAGCGCGTCCTCGCGCAGCTGCGCGGCGTAGCAGCACCCGGATTGCCCGAACCCGGCCACCCGTACGTCCTCGTGGCGCGCGATCTGGCACCGGCCGACACCGCGCTGCTGGATCTGGATCTCGTGCTCGCCGTGGTCACCAGCGACGGCGGCCCCACCTCGCACACCGCCATCCTGGCGCGGGAGAAGGGCATCACGGCGATCGTGGGCGTGTCCGGCGCCGCATCGCTGGTGGACGGCGAGACGGTCATCGTCGACGCCGAGACCGGCACGGTCACCACATCGCCGAGTGCCTCCGAGCTCGCGGCGGCGGCAGCGAAGGCGGACGCACGTCGCGCCGCAGCCTCCGCACCGCTCAGCCCCGGTGCCCTCGCCGACGGCACCGCGGTGCCGCTGCTGGCCAACCTCGGCTCGCCGGCCGGCGCCGCCGAGGCCGTGGCGAAGGGGGCGGAAGGCGTCGGCCTGTTCCGCACCGAGTTCCTGTTCCTCTCCGCCGACACGGCACCGTCCGTCGCCGAACAGCAGGCCGCGTATACGCAGCTGCTGGAGGCGTTCCCTGGCCGCAAGGTCGTGGTGCGCGCCCTGGACGCCGGTGCCGACAAGCCGCTCTCCTTCCTCAACGACAGCGAGGAGGAGAACCCCGCCCTGGGAGTGCGCGGGATTCGGGCGCTCCGCGCCAGCGAGCAGATCCTCCGCGATCAGCTGACCGCACTCGCGGCGGCCGACGCGGTGACCGACGCCGACCTCTGGGTCATGGCACCGATGGTGGCAACGGTCGAGGAGACGGAGTACTTCACCGCGATCGTCCACGAACATGGTCTGAAGACCGCGGGCGTGATGATCGAGACCCCCGCGGCCGCGCTCATCGCGGACCGGGTGCTCGCGCGTACCGAGTTCGCCTCGATCGGCACCAACGACCTCACGCAGTACACGATGGCAGCCGACCGCCTCCTCGGATCCGTCGCGGACCTGCAGAGCCCGTGGCACCCCGCCGTGCTGAGCCTCATCGGCTCGGTCGGCGCCGCAGGTGCTGAGCTCGCGAAGCCCGTGGGCATCTGCGGCGAGGCTGCGGCCGACCCGCTGCTGGCCGTGGTCCTCGTGGGCCTCGGGGCCACCAGTCTCTCGATGGCGCCGTCGGCCCTCGCCGATGTGCGCGCTTCCCTCACCCGATACACGCGGGACGATGCTCGTCGCATCGCCGCGGCAGCACTGGCCGCATCCGACGCGGCCGGTGCACGAGCAGCGGCGCGAGCCGCAGCAGAAAAGGAGAACCAGTCATGACGACGGCGTCACCGACCCAGACCCGGGGAGGAGCCCGCGTCGCTGTACAGCGATTCGGCACGTTCCTCTCCGGCATGATCATGCCCAACATCGCAGCGTTCATCGCGTGGGGTCTGATCACCACACTGTTCATCGCCACCGGCTGGCTCGGCGGCTGGCACCCCGTCGCCGACATCTTCGGCGGGTTCGGCGACCAGTCGCTGATCGGCTGGATGGGCTCGCGCACCCAGCTCGCCGTGGGCGAGGACGGCAACACCTTCCAGCAGTACGTCGGCCTCGTCGGGCCGATGATCACCTACCTGCTCCCGCTGCTCATCGCGAACACCGCTGGGCGCATGGTCTACGGTGAGCGCGGTGGCGTCGTGGCCACCATCGCCACGATGGGTGTGATCGTGGGAACCGACATCCCGATGTTCCTCGGCGCGATGGTGATGGGCCCGTTCGCGGGCTGGCTCACCAAGCAGATGGACCGTCTGTGGGACGGCAAGATCAAGCCGGGCTTCGAGATGCTCGTGAACAACTACTCGGCCGGCATCCTCGGATTCCTCCTCGCGATCCTCGGCTTCTTCGGCTTCGGTCCGGCGATGCAGCTCATCAGCAACACCCTGGGCGCGGTGGTCAAGTGGATGGTGGAGCTGGGCATCCTCCCCCTGCTGTCGATCATCGTCGAGCCGGCCAAGGTGCTGTTCCTCAACAACGCCATCAACCACGGTGTGTTCACGCCGCTGGCCACCCAGCAGGTCATCGAACAGGGCAAGTCCTTCCTGTACCTGATCGAGGCGAACCCCGGTCCCGGCCTCGGCATCCTGCTGGCGTTCACCTTCTTCGGCGTCGGCGCCGCGAAGGCCTCCGCTCCCGGCGCGATCATCATCCAGTTCTTCGGCGGCATCCACGAGATCTACTTCCCGTACGTGCTCATGAAGCCGATGGTCATCCTCGCCGCGATCGCCGGTGGGGCCACGGGCGTCGCCACCAACGTGCTGTTCAACTCGGGCCTGGTCGCCCCCGCCGCTCCCGGATCGATCTTCGCCGTCCTGGCAGCCACGTCGAAGGACAGCTACCTCGGCGTGATCCTCTCCGTCCTGCTGGCGGCGACGGTCTCGTTCCTCATCGCCGCGATCATCCTGCGAGCCAGCCGCAAGAAGGACCTCGCCTCGGAGAACGCCGGCGACCTGTCCGCCGCGGTCGCGCAGACCGAGGCGAACAAGGGCAAGGGCTCGTCCGTGCTCGGCGGCCTCGCCGCCTCCAACGCGGCAGCGGAAGCTGCCCAGACCCAGGCGGGCACCGCCACCGGAGCGGTCGATGAGCGCGAGCTGAAGAACATCGTGTTCGCGTGCGACGCGGGCATGGGCTCCTCCGCCATGGGCGCGAGCGTGCTGCGCAACAAGTTCAAGAAGGCGGGCATCGAGGGAGTGACGGTGACCAACAAGGCCATCGCAAACCTGGACGGCACCGAGGATCTCATCGTCACGCAGGCGCAGCTCACCCAGCGCGCCACGGATCGCAACCCCGCCGCCGTGCACGTGTCGGTCGATAACTTCATGAACTCTCCGAAGTACGACGAGGTCGTGGACCGCGTGCGCAAACAGCAGGAGGATGCTTCCTGAGCATCATCTCCAGGAGCGGTCCGGGAAGTCCGGGCCGCTCCCTCCCCCGGTGGCGGTCCGACCGCGCCGGAAACCGATAGGCCGAACACCCCGTGGAAGGGAACACAATGTCCCACTCGATCCTCCGTCCCGACTCCGTCCGCATCCACCCGAACGGCACAACGCAGGAGGCCGCGATGAAGGAGGCCGCGGACATCCTGGTCGCAGCCGGCGCCGTCACCGACGGCTACTTCGCCGCCATGCAGCTGCGTGAGGCCACCGTGTCCACTTACATGGGCAATGAGCTGGCCATCCCGCATGGCACGAACGAGACCAAGGACACCATCCTGGAGTCGGGGCTGTCGCTGGTGCGCTACGACGGCGGCGTGGACTGGGGCGGCGAGCCGGTGAGCTTCGTGGTCGGCATCGCGGGCAAGGGCGATGAGCACCTGGAGATCCTCGGCCGCATCGCCATCCTGTTCTCCGATGAAGACGACCTCCCCCGCCTCAAGGCGGCTGCCACGCCGCAGGAGCTGTTCGAGCTGGTCGCCACGGTGAACGAAGCATGAGCGCGCCCACAGCCGTGCACTTCGGCGCGGGCAACATCGGGCGCGGCTTCGTCGGGTGGCTGCTGCACGACGGCGGCTACGAGCTGGTGTTCAGCGACGTGGCGACCGCCCTCGTCGACGCCATCAACGCCGCCGATGAGTACATCGTGCACGAGGCAGGCCCCGGTGGGGTGGATCGCGTGGTCACCGGTTTCCGCGCCATCGACAGCGCGGCGAACCCGGACGCCCTGGCGCGGGAGATCGCCGCGGCGAGCGTGGTGACCACGGCGGTCGGTCCGACGGTGCTGAAGTTCGTTGCGGCGAACATCCTGGACGGCCTCCGCCGCCGCGACGAGAATGCCGCGCCGCTGCAGGTCATGGCGTGCGAGAACGCGATCGGGGCGACGGACACGCTGCGTGAGGCCATCGTCGAGCGCGCCGGAGCGGACTGGCGCGAGTTGTCGCACCGCGCGGTCTTCGCGAACACCGCCGTGGATCGGATCGTTCCCGCACAGGCGCCTGGCGAGGGCATCGATGTCACCGTTGAGCCCTTCTTCGAGTGGGCCATCGAGCGCCGCCCGTTCGGCGACAACCCGCCGAACATCCCGGGTGCGCACTTCGTCGACGACCTCGCGCCGTACATCGAGCGCAAGCTCTTCACCGTGAACACCGGCCACGCCGCCACCGCCTACCTCGGTGCTGCAGCCGGCGCGGAGAGCATCGCGGAGGCCCTCGCGATCTCGACCGTCGAAGAGGGCGTCGCACGCGCGCTGGAGGAGACCTCGGCCGTGCTGGAGGCGAAGCACGCTTTGTCGGCCGAGAGCCTCGCCGAGTACCGGGCGACGATCCTCAATCGCTTCCGCAACCCGGAGCTGCCCGACACGGTGTGGCGCGTCGGGCGTCAGCCGCTGCGCAAGCTCAGTCGTCACGAGCGCTTCATCGGCCCCGCCGCGGAAGCTGCTGAGCGGGAGCTCTCCACCGCCGCGCTGCTGCGGGCCGTGGGAGCGGCGCTGGAGTTCTCCGACCCGGCCGACGAGCAGGCCGTGCAGTTGCAGGAGCTGTTGCGAGGCCCGGCCGACGCCGCCACCCTCGCCCAGGAGATCACCGGCCTGGATCCCGAACATCCGCTGTTCGACGACGTCGTCGCCGTGATCTCCGAGCGCCTCGCCGTCCTCCGCTGACTCGATAGGACACCGGCTGCGGGTGAGGATCGGCGCGTCGCGGCGATCCTCACCCGCAGCCGGGTCTCGCGGTGTCGGCCACCCGGTTCGCATAGAGTGGCGGACGTGCTGACCCCGCTCCTGCTCGCCTGCGCCGCGCTCGTCGCCGGTGTCATCCAGCGGATCACGGGGCTCGGTTTCGTCCTGGTGCTCACGGCGCCGGTCATCATGCTCTACGGGGCATATACGGGTACCGCGATGAGCGTGTTCCTCGCCCTGATCGCCTCGCTCGCCGCTCTTCCGCTCGTGTGGAAGCAGATCGTGTGGCGTCGGGTGCTGTGGCTGCTCCTGCCTGCTGCGGTCGTCGCGCCGCTGGCGGCGTGGGCGGTGCGGCTGCTGCCGGAGCCCGCGATGCTCCTGCTCATCGCCGTGCTCGCCGCTTTCGCCCTCACCGCCAGTCGCATCCCCGGCTTCTCCCGGCTCTACCACGGCCGATCCGGCACCATCACCGCGGGGGCCTCGGCCGGAGCGCTGCACGTCGCGAGCGGGATGTCCGGCCCGGTGCTGGGCGCATATGCCGTCGCCACCGGGTGGGAGCAGCGCTCCTTCGCCGCAAGCGTGCAGGCGGTGTTCGTGGGACTGAGCCTGCTCGCCGTGTTGTTTCGCGGTCTGCCGCCGGCGCCGACGGGGGATCTGGTGTGGGGCGGGATCGCCACCGCGGCGGGAATCGTGGTGGGATCCCTGCTGGCGCGATTCGTCCCTGCGCGGATCGCGCGGCAGGGTATGCTCGGCTTCGCCTGGCTCGGCACGATCGTCGTGTTCGTGCGGGGCATCGTCGCCCTCGTCATCTGAGCGAGTGCGTCGCACCCGAAACCAGACCACCCGGTCATATCCGCAACGAAGACGTACGGAGTACCCGTGGAACGATCCACGTATGCCATCATCGGCGCCGGCCCCAGCGGCCTGGCTGCGGCACGGGCGCTCCAGGTCGCCGGCCTCCCGTTCGAGGGCTACGAGTCCTCCACCGGAGTGGGAGGTCTCTGGGACATCGACAATCCCCGATCGACGATGTACGAGTCG
The DNA here is from genome assembly GCA_031277945.1 of Microbacterium sp. Lineage (GTDB taxonomy): Bacteria > Actinomycetota > Actinomycetes > Actinomycetales > Microbacteriaceae > Microbacterium. Next base: position 513,172 of record JAITLK010000003.1, read on the forward strand.
GCGCACCTCATCTCCTCACGAACGACCACCCAGTTTCGCGAGTTCCCGCTGCCCGACGTCGCCGACTATCCCGGACACCGCGTGATGCGGCAGTACTTCCGCGACTACGCCGGCGCCTTCGGCCTCACGCCGATGTTCCACTTCGAGACGACAGTGGTGGCGGTGCGGAAGGACTCCTCCGGCTGGCTGGTGATCTCGGAGGGCCCGGACGGCAGAGTGGAGCGACATCACGCGGGCGTGATCCTCGCCAACGGCACCCTCGCACATCCGAACATCCCGACGTTCGCCGGAGAGTTCAGCGGCGAGCTGATGCACACCAGCCGCTACAAGAGCGCCGCCCAGCTCGACGGCAAGCGCGTGCTCATCATCGGCGCCGGGAACTCCGGGTGCGACATCGCCGTGGACGCGGTCCACCACGCCGCGGCCGTCGACATGAGCGTGCGCCGCGGCTACTACTTCGTGCCCCGGTACCTGTTCGGACGTCCGTCCGACACTCTCAACCAGGGACGTCCTCTCCCTGCTCCCGTGAAGCAGTTCATCGACAAACGGGTGCTGCAGGCCTTCACCGGCGATCCGGTCCGGTTCGGCTTCCCGAAGCCGGACTACAAGATCTATGAGTCCCACCCCATCGTGAACACGCTGATCCTGAACCACCTCGGCCAGGGGGATCTCCGCATCCGTCCCGACATCGACCGGTTCGAGGGAAGGACGGTGCACTTCCGCGACGGCTCATCGGATGACTACGACCTGGTGCTGCTGGCGACCGGGTACACGCTGGACTACCCCTTCGTCGAACGCGAGGCGCTGCACTGGCACGGCGCATCCCCGGAGCTGTTCCTCAACATCTTCCCGCCCGACTTCTCCGGCCTGTACGTGATGGGGATGATCGAGGCGTCCGGCATCGGTTGGCAGGGCCGATACGAGCAGGCCGAGCTCATCGCCGCCTATCTGCGCGCGGCGCAGCTGCATCCGGCCAGAGCCGCGGAGTTCCGCCGCCGGGTGGCCGAGGACCGATGGCCGGACACCACGGGCGGCTACCGGTACCTGGGCCTGGAGCGCATGTCGTACTACGTGAACAAGGACGCCTACCGCGCCGCCGTTCGCGATGCGGTGGGCTCTCTCGTGGTGGCTGACGCCCCGGGCACCGCGAACAGCCGCCCGCGCCGCCGGAAGGTACGGACACGATGAACCCCCCGCTCCCGTCACCGAGGACAGATCCCGCATGAATCCCGATGTGATCGATGCCATCCAGGTGGCGCCCGGATCGCTGCTCGCCCTCAACGTGGTGCTGGGCCTCATCATGCTCGGCATCGCGCTCGACACCGCGCCGAGTGATTTCCGCGTGGTCCTCACGCACCCGAAGCCGTTCATCATCGCGATCCTGGCCCAGCTCCTGCTGCTGCCCCTGGTGACGTTCGGGCTCACCTTCGTGCTGCCGGTGACCGACTCCATGGCGCTCGGCATGATCCTGGTGGCCTGTTGCCCTCCCGGCAACATCTCCCAGGTGTTGACGCACCGCTCCGGTGGCAACGTCGCGCTCTCCGTGTCGATGACCGCCGCCGGCAACGTGCTGTACATCTTCGCGATGCCGCTCTCCATCGCCTTCTGGGGCTCCCTCAACCCCCGCACGCGCGACATCCTCGAAGCCGTCACGCTGAACCCCGGACAGATGCTGCTGGATGTCCTGCTGATCGTCGGTCTGCCGTTCGGCCTCGGCCTGCTGCTGCGTGCGAAGCTCCCCGGCTTCGCCAAGCGCGCGCACCCGATCGTGCACTGGTTCAGCCTCATCGCGCTGGTGGCCTTCATCGCGGTGGCGCTCGTCGGCAACTGGGCCGTCTTCGTCTCGGTGCTCGGGCTGCTGGTGATCGTCGTGACGGTGCACGATGCCGTGGCGCTCGGGCTCGGCTACGGCACCGCGGTGCTGGGCGGGCTCGGTACGCGCGAGCGCAAGGCTATGACCTTCGAGGTCGGCATCCGCAACGCGGGACTCGGGCTCGGTCTCGTGTTCACCTTCTTCGGCGGCCTCGGCGGAATGGCGATCGTCGCCGGCTGGTGGGGAATCTGGGACATCGTCGCGGGCCTCATCGTGTCGTCCCTCTGGGCCTGGCGTACCCGCGTGCGCACGGGGTCGTCGCGCGGTGACGCCTCCGGTCGCAGCATCGTGGAGACGTCGTCGTGACCGGCACGCGCGTCCTCGTGACCGGCGGGAGCGGCTTCCTCGGCTCGCACGTCGTGACGGCCCTGCGCTCCCGCGAGGACGTGTCCGTCGTGGTGTCCGCCGACGTCGCCGTACGCAATCCAGCGCGCGATGGCGTCATCGAAGCCATCTGCGACGTCACCGACCCGCGTGCACTCGAACCCCTCCTGCGTGAGCACCGCATCGACGTCGTGGTCCACCTGGCGGCGATCGTCAATCCCGGCGGAGATGTCGCCGTCGAGTACCGGGTGGACGTGGACGGCTCCCGCAACGTGCTGGATGCCTGCATTGCCGCCGGTGTGCGCCGCCTCGTCGTGTCCAGCTCCGGCGCCGCGTACGGATATCACGCCGACAATCCAGCCTGGCTGCGCGAGAGCGACCCGGTGCGCGGCAACGACGAGTTCAGCTATTCGCGCCACAAGCGGCTCGTGGAGGAGATGCTCGCGGCAGCCCGCGCCGATCATCCGGCACTGGAGCAGGTGGTCTTCCGCATCGGCACGATCCTGGGCCCCACCGTGCGCAACCAGATCACGGCGATGTGGGACGGCAAGCGCATCCTGCGCATCGCCGGCGCCGACTCCCCCTTCGTGTTCGTATGGGTCGACGACGTCGCGGCGACTATGGCGCGGGCGGCCACCGACGGACCCGCGGGGATCTACAACGTGGCCGGTGACGGCGCGCTCACGGTGCCGGAGCTCGCCCGCCGCCTCGGCAAGCCGCTGCTGACGCTTCCCGCCCCGATGCTCGCCTGGGGCCTGCGGATCGGCCGGGCCCTGAAACTGGTGCCCTGGGGTCCGGAGCAGGTCCGCTTCCTCCGGTACCGCCCCGTGCTCGCCAACGACGCGCTGAAGCGGGACTTCGGCTACACGCCGTCGAAGACCTCCGCCGAGGCCTTCGACGCCTACCTCGCCACGCATCCCGGCCTCGCGAACCGGTGACCCGGCGCCGAGCGGCCACCCTTCGGGGTGGCCCCTCAGAGCCGTCGGCTCAGCGGGCGAAGCCCTCGCCGATGAGCTCGATGAGCTCCTCCCGCTCCTCCACCGACAGGAAGGCGGCGGCGGCGGCATTGAGCTGGAACGACTCGATGTCCTCCAGCCCGTAGCCGAACGCTTCCGCCAGCAGGGCCAGCTCCCGGGTGAGGGAGGTGCGGCTCATGGTGCGGTTGTCGGCATTCACCGTGACGGCGAAGCCGAGCTGGAACAGCAGATCGAAGGGATGGTCGGCGATCTGGTCGCCCCACGCCTCGATGGCGCCGGTCTGCAGGTTGGACGACGGTGACAGCTCCAGCGGGATCTCCCGATCCCGCACCCAGCGCGCGACGTCGCCGAACTGCACGCGCACCTCGTCCTCCGCGCGACCCACGATGCTGAGGTCCTCCGCGATGCGGGTGCCGTGTCCGAGGCGGAGGGCACGTCCGTCGATGAGCGCCGACCGGATCGAGTCCACCCCGGCGCCCTCCCCCGCGTGCACGGTCACCGGCAGGAACTCCCCCGCCAGGTACGTGAACACATCGGAGTATTCCGATGCCGGGTTGCCGTCCTCCGCACCGGCGATGTCGAAGGCCACGACGCCGGCGTCTCGCGACGCGACCGCCAGCTCCGCGACCTCACGCACGTACGCACCCCCACGGATCGCCGACAGGATCTGAGAGACCCGGATCTCCGCGTCGTTGTCGTCCGCGTCGTCCTCGCCCTGTTCCAGGCCGTCCTGGACCGCGTCCACGGCCTCCGCCATCGACAGGCCGCCCGCGATATGCAGCTCGGGCGCCCAGCGCACCTCGCCGTACACCACACCGTCCGCGACGAGATCCTCCACGTACTCCCGCGCCACCCGGGTCAGCGCCTCGCGGGTCTGCAGTACGGCCAGCACCGGCTCGAATGCCGTGAGGTATTCCTCCAGCGATCCGGACTGGGTGCGCTGCAGCATCCATGCCACGAGACCGTCGGCGTCCGCAGCAGGAAGGTCGATTCCGGCCTCCGCCGCCAACTCCACCACCGTCTCGGGCCGGATCGCGCCGTCCAGGTGATCGTGGAGCGAGACCTTGGGCAGACTGCGCAGCGAGACACCGTCGATGCGGACATCGCCGTGGGCGTCGATGGACATGATTCCTCCGGAGGGACGTGGCGAAAGAGAGGCACTCGCAGACTACGCGGTGAGGCGGCGGGATACGAGCGCGCGCGTCGACGCGGGCGCGCCGCATCGGCGATGAAGAGCTCCCGTAGACCCGACTGCGTCGAGCCCACGGGAGCGGAGACTCACGCGGTGATGCGCTCGCGAACGATCGCGGTGCGCTCGGGAGCGGTGTCGCCGATCTCCCACGCGCCCTCTACGGATGCCAGAGCACCGGCGAAGCGCGCCTCGTCCTCCGCGGAGAGGGTGAAGACCGGATCTCCCGCGCGCACGGCATCGCCGGGCTTCACATGCAGGTCGATGCCCGCCGCGTGCACGACGGCGTCCTCGGCACGGGCGCGACCGGCTCCCAGCCGCCAGGCGCCCACGCCGAACGGGAGGGCCTCCAACCGCGTCACGAATCCATCGCGCGGCGCGGTCACGGTGTGCGTCTCCCGTGCCACGGGCAGTGCCGCATCCGGATCGCCGCCCTGCGCGATGATCATGCTGCGCCAGTGATCCATCGCGCGTCCGTCGGCGAGAGCCGCCTCGACATCCGCATCGGGCTGGCCGGCCAGCGCCAGCATCTCCCGCGCGAGCGCCAGGGTGAGCTCGACGACATCGGCGGGGCCGCCACCGGCGAGCACCTCCACCGATTCGCGTACCTCGTTCGCGTTGCCGATCGCGAGTCCGAGCGGCACGTTCATGTCGGTGAGCAGCGCCGTGGTCGAGACGCCCGAATCCGTTCCCAGCGCGACCATCGTCTCGGCCAGCTCGCGCGCGCGGTCGATGTCCTGCATGAAGGCGCCCGAGCCGAACTTCACGTCCAGCACCAGCGCACTGGTGCCCTCCGCGATCTTCTTCGACATGATCGACGAGGCGATCAGCGGGATGGCCTGAACGGTGCCGGTGACATCGCGCAGCGCGTACAGCTTCTTGTCGGCAGGGGCAAGCCCCGTGCCGGCGGCGCAGATGACCGCTCCTGCTTCACCGCGCAACTGGGCGAAGATCTCCTCGTTCGACAGCGCCGCACGCCATCTCGGGATCGATTCGAGCTTGTCGAGCGTGCCGCCGGTGTGGCCGAGTCCCCGTCCGGACAGCTGGGGAACCGCCACACCGAAGGCGGCGACCAGCGGCGCCAGCGGGAGCGTGATCTTGTCTCCGACCCCGCCCGTCGAGTGCTTGTCCACCGTCGTCTTGCCGAGCCCGTCAAAGCTCATCCGCTCGCCGGAGGCGATCATGGCCTCGGTCATCACGCGGATCTCATCACGGCTCATGCCGTTGAGGAAGATCGCCATCGCGAACGCGGACATCTGCGCATCGGACACATAGCCGCGCGTGTAGGCGTCGATCATCCATCGGAGAGCGTCCTCGGCCACGGGGTGACGATCGCGCTTGGCGGCGATGACGTCGACGGCGGCGAATGGTTCCAGGCTCATCGTGCCGCCTCCTCGAGGTTGCGGGGACCGAACGCGTCCGGCAGGACCTCATCGATGGTGCGGATGCCCGAGACGGTCTCCAGCAGCATGCCCGGCACCGCGTGCTCGAACAGCAGCTGCCGGCAGCGACCGCACGGCATCAGGGTGCGCCCCTCTCCGTCCACACAGACGAAGGCCACCAGCTGGCCGCCCCCGGACATGTGCAGCGCCGACACCAGGCCGCATTCGGCGCAGAGGGTCACGCCGTAGGAGGCGTTCTCCACATTGCAGCCCGCGACGATGCGTCCGTCGGTGACGAGTGCGGCAGCACCCACCTTGAATCGCGAGTAGGGCACGTAGGCCTTCTGCATGGCTTCCACGGCCGCTGTTCGCAGCTCGTCCCAGGCGATGTCCATGTCTTCCTCTCCTGCGGCTCGTGGCCGCGTCGACGATGTCCGTTGTGCACGAATGGGCCCAATCCGGGTCGAATTGGGCCCATTCGTGCGCGGTGAAATGTGTCAGCCCTTGATGTAGGGCTTGCCCGACGCCGCCGGGCCCTTGATGCGGCCGACGAAGCCGGCCACGGCGATCAGGGTGACGACGTAGGGCAGCATGAGCAGGAACTCCTTCGGCACCGGCGACTGCAGGGCGCTGAAGGTGTTCTGCAGGTTCTGCGCGAAGCCGAACAGCAGCGCGGCGAAGGTTGCACGCATCGGATCCCAGCGCCCGAAGATGACTGCGGCGAGGGCGATGAAGCCGAGGCCGTTGGTCATGTTCTGCGTGAACAGCGGCACCGAGGCGAGCGTGAAGTACGCACCACCCACACCGGCGATCGCGCCGGCGAGGACGACATTGGTAAAGCGCACACGGTTCACGTTGATGCCCACGGTGTCGGCGGCGCGCGGGTACTCGCCCACGGCGCGAACGCGCAGACCCCAGCGGGTGCGGTACAGGCTGAATGCCACCAGCGGCACCACGATGTACATCAGGTAGACGATGAAAGGCTGGTTGAACAGCACCGGACCCACCACCGGAATGTCGCCGAGCAGCGGGATCTTCAGGTTGCCGAACTGCGCGGGCGTGTTCAGCGCCGGAGCATTCGGCACCAGCACGATCTGGTACAGGAAGCTCGTCAGGCCGAGCACGAGGCCGTTGAGCACGACACCGATGATGACCTGCTCCACCAGGTACTTGATCGCGAACGCCGCCAGCACGAAGGCGACGAGCATGCCACCGATCATCGCGCCGATCAGCCCGACGTACGGGTTGTGCGTGATGGACGACGTGATCGCGGCCATGAACGCGCCGAGGAGGAACTGCGCCTCGATCGCCACGTTGACCACACCGACGCGCTCGCCGATGATTCCGCCCAGCGCACCGAACACGAGCGGCACGGCGAGGGAGAGCGCACCCGAGAGCAGACCGACGACCGGGACCTTGCCGCTGGCCCCGGCGGCAGCCCACGTCACGAAGACGAACACGGCCAGCGCGCCGAAGATCACCGGTGCCCACGCGCCCGCCTTGCGACGGGTCGCCGTAGCGAACCAGGTCCACGCCGCGAGGAGCGCGAGCACCACCATGCAGAACGCGATCGTCACATCGGCGGGCACGGGCAGATCGCCGAGCACCACTGGGATCTTCTGCGACGAGTTGGGATCCAGGTTGAAGATGGCATCCCCGTGGCGGGGGGCGAGCAGGAGCAGCAGGCCGAGGAGCGCGAACGCGACGGTCAGCGACACCGGCACCTTCAGCTTCAGCGGCGCCTTGATGTCCGCTGCTGCCGCGAGGGCGGGCGTCTGGATGTCAGTCACGGTCATGCCGCCACCGCCTTCGTCTTGGCCGCCTTCTTGGCTGCCTTGGCCTTGAGCTTCGCCGCGATCTCGGCGTCGCTCTTCGGGAGGAAGAAGATCGTCCGCACCAGCGGCGGTGCCGCGATGAAGAGCACGATGATCGACTGGACCACCACGACGATCTCAGACGGGATGCCCTGACCGCTCATTGCGAACGAGCCGGCCTTCAGAGCACCGAACAGCAGACCCGCCGCGAACACGCCACCGGCACGGCTGCGTCCGAGCAGCGCCACGGTGATCGCGTCGAAGCCGACGCCCGCATCGAAACGGTTGTCGAAGCCGGAGGTGGTGACGGCGGTCACCTGGTACGCACCGGCGATGCCGGCGAGGGCTCCGGCGAACATCATCGCGTAGATGTACATCCGGTCGACGCTGATGCCTGCGGCACGGGCGGCGTGGGGGTTCTCACCCACGGCGCGCATACGGAAGCCGAGGCTCGAGCGCTCCATCAGCCACCAGACCACCACGGTGAGGATGATCACCACGATGAGGCCGAGGTTCAGTCCCGGGAACTGCGGACCGGCCAGCGCGGGCAGCTGCGCGCTCTCCGGCGTCGCAACCGACTGGGACTGGTTCGAACCGGGCTTCTGCAGCCCAGGGGTGCGCACCAGGAAGCCGACGAGGTTGAGGGCGATCCAGTTGAGCATGATGGTCAGGATCACCTCGTGCGCACCGGTGCGCGCCTTGAGGAAGCCCGCGATCCCGGCCCATGCCGCACCGCCGAGGGCGGCCACCAGGATGGTGAACGGGATGTGCAGCCACATCGGCATCGACATCTGGAACGACAGGAAGCCGGCGAACACGCCCGCGATGAGCATCTGTCCCTGGGCACCGATGTTGAACAAGCCGACGCGGAAGGCCAGGCCGACGCCGAGACCGGCGAGGATCAGCGGCACCGCGAAGCCGAGGGTGTTCGTCAGCGGCCGGATCATCCGGACGAAGTTGGCAGCCTCGGGGTCGAAGATCGAGCCACGGAACAGCGCCCAGTAGCCGTTGGACACCGCATGCCAGATGGCGGAGAGGGTGTCCATCGGACGGCTGAAGAAGTAGCCGGACGCCTTCTGTACCGCGGGGTCGGTGGCGGCGATCAGGATGCCGCCGATGATGAAGGCCGCGAGGATCGCGAACAGCGTCGTGACGACGCTGCCGCGGAGGATCTCGCGCATCACCGCATTGCCGCGGGGCACCGGGATGTTCTGGATGTTGCGGCTCGGCTCGCCCTGAGCGGCGAGGGCACCGGCGGTGCTGGCCACCTCGGTGGTGATGGTCTTCTCGGCCGCGACCGCCTCGGCGGCAGCCGTTGGTCCTGCTGCCGCGAGCGGGTCGTCCGATCCGCTGTTCTTCTCGTTCATGCTGCCTTCTCTCCCGCCATCAGGAGGCCGAGCACGTCGCGCGGGGTGTCCGCGGGGACGATGCCCATGATCTGTCCGCGGTACATCACCGCGATCTTGTCGGCGAGCGCCGTGACCTCGTCGAGCTCCGTGGAGACGACGATCACGGGCACACCGGAATCGCGCGTCTCGACGACGCGCTTGTGGATGAACTCGATCGAGCCGACGTCGACGCCGCGGGTGGGCTGCGACGCGATGAAGAGGGTCAGGTCGCGGCTCAGCTCGCGCGCGATGACGACCTTCTGCTGGTTTCCGCCGGACAACGCGGCCGCCGGCGTCTGCGGCCCCTGCGTGCGGATGTCGTACTCCGCGATGCGGTCTCGCGCGAAGGTGTCGAGCGAACCGCGGCGGATCGTTCCCGCCACCGCGAACAGCGGGTCGGAGGACCGGTCGAGGATGAGGTTCTCAGCCACCGAGAAGGAGCCGACCAGGCCGTCCTCGTTGCGGTCTTCGGGGACGAATCCCACGCCCGCGTCGAGCACCGCCCGCACGTTCTTGCCGACCAGTTCGACGTCGCCCAGTCGCGCCGAGCCGGTGACCCGGTTCTGCATGCCGACGAGGGCTTCGACGAGCTCCGTCTGGCCGTTGCCCTGCACGCCGGCGATGGCGAGCACCTCGCCGGGACGGACCTCGAAGCTGATGTGGTCCACGGCCAGCTGGCCCGAGGGAAGCTGGACGCTCAGGTCGCTGACCACCAGCCCGCCCGGGCGGATGTCGGGGGCGTTCTTGTGCACGGTGAGCTCGACCGCACGGCCCACCATGAGGGACGCCAGCTCGGTGTTGCTCGCCGTGGGCGAGGCCTCCCCCACCACGCGTCCGAGGCGGATGATGGTGATCCGATCGGCAACCTCGCGCACCTCGCGCAGCTTGTGGGTGATGAAGACGATGGCGGTGCCCTCTTCGCGCAGCTGGCGCATGATGGCCATCAGCTCATCCGTCTCCTGCGGCGTGAGCACGGCGGTGGGCTCGTCGAACACCAGCACACGGGCATCGCGCGCCAGCGCCTTGATGATCTCGACGCGCTGCTGCACACCGACGGGGAGGTCTTCGACGATCGCGTCGGGATCGATCTCGAAGCCGAAACGTGCGGCCACGGTGCGAACGTGCTCGCGAGCGGCGTCGATGTCGAGGATGCCGGGACCGTGGGTCTGCTCGTGACCGAGCATGACGTTCTCCGCGACCGTGAAGACCGGGATCAGCATGAAGTGCTGGTGCACCATGCCGATACCCGCGGACATCGCATCGCCGGGACCGGCGAAGTTCTGGACGACGTCGTCCAGCAGGATCTCGCCCTCGTCGGCCTGGTAGAGGCCGTACAGGACATTCATCAGGGTGGACTTTCCGGCGCCGTTCTCCCCGAGCAGCGCGTGGATCTCACCGGGCTGGACGGTCAGGGAGATGTGGTCGTTGGCGACGAGGTTGCCGAACCGCTTCGTGATTCCGCGGAGCTCAAGCTTCATGGGTGCACCTTATCGAGGACACGGGTTCAGAGGACAGAGCGTCAACAGGCCGCGACATGCGCGCCGCCGGTGCTCGATCCGGGGTGATGACAGCAGATGCGGCCGGGCGGAGGATTCCGCCCGGCCGCATCCGGGAGTGGGTCAGGCCTTCGGGGAGGAGACCGAGGTGACCGTGATCTTGCCGTCGATGATGTCCTTCTTCAGGGCATCCAGCTTGTCGGTGAGACCGGCGGGCAGCTTCGACTCGAAGTCGTGGAAGCTGGAGAGGCCGACACCGTCGTTGGCGAGCGTGCCCAGGTAGGGGGTCACGTCCACGTTGCCGGCAGCGGCCTCCTTGACGGAGGTGTACACGGCCTCATCGATGCGCTTCATGATCGAGACGAGCACCTTGTCGGCGACCGACGGGTCGGACACGGCCACGTCGGAGTCGACACCGAGCATCACGTCACCCTCTGCCATGGCGGCAGCAGCCGACTGGTAGATCGGTCCGCCGACGGGCAGCAGGACGTCCGCGCCCTGGTCCAGCAGCGACTGAGCGGTCTGCTTGGCGGTGTCGTTGGCCGCGAAGCCACCCGTCATCTGACCGTTCTGTGCGGCGACGTCCCAGCCGATGGCCTCGACGTTCTTGCTGTTGTCCTCGTTGAACTTCTTCACACCGTCGACGAAGCCGTCCATGAAGATGGTGACCGGCGGAATCGGGATGCCACCGAAGGTGCCGACCTTGTTGACACCGCTCGCGTCGGACCATGCAGCCGCAGCGTAACCGCCGAGGTATGCGGCCTGAACGGTGTCGAACAGCAGCGGCTTGATGTTCGGTGCGTCGGTCTTGCCGTCCTGGTCGACATCGGCCGAGTCGTCGATGATCGCGTAGTTGATGTCCGGGTTGGCCTTGGCCGAGTCCACCGTCGCAGCGGCGAGCTTGAAGCCGACCGTGACGATGTAGGTGCAGTTCTGGCTGACCAGCTGCTCCAGGTTGGGGGCGTAGTCGCTGTCGCCGTCGGACTGCAGCTCGACGGTCTTGACACCGAGCTCGGCGGCGATCTTGTCGAGGCCCTCCTTGGCGGACTGGTTGAACGACTTGTCGTTCCAGCCGCCGTCGTCAGAGACGATGCAGGGCTTGAAGTTGCTGTCTGCGGGCTTCTCGGCGCCGCCGGTGGCGCCTGCGCCCGACGTCGACGTGGTGTCTTCGGGTGCGGCACCACAGCCGGCGAGCGCGAAGAGCAGGCCGGCTGCTGCTGCGACGCCCACGATCTTCTTGGTGGTTGAGATGGTCACTCAGGCCTCCACGGGATAGGCCCCGCGGACTTCACGGGAGCAATCGAAAACTACCCGGAAACATGCGCGCTTCGACGGGTGCAGGTCCAATGGTTATCGAGATGCAACAGATCCTCAACGTCGTGCTCATATGAGCACGAAGGCCAAATTCTGCCCGCGATTCTGCGCGCTGACCTGCGCAGATGATCACGCCGAAGAGTGCACGACTACAGCACGTCCCCACGGCCGGTGAGCTTGAGGGCGTCTACGACGCCCTTCACCCGCTGCGCGTGCTCACTGGTGGTCACCAGCAGCGCGTCCGGGGTGTCGACCACCACGATGTCGCGCACCCCGATCAGGGAGATGACCCGCTTGGTCTGGCTGACCACGATGCCGCTGGACGCGTCCGCGAGCACGCGGGCCTCGGCTCCGATGATGGCCAGATCGCTGGGCCGGCCGCGGTTCTGCAGCTTGGCGAGACTCGCGAAGTCGCCCACGTCGTCCCAGTCGAAGTGTCCCGGGATCACGGCGAGCCGGCCCGCATCGGCGGCGGGCTCGGCGACGGAGTAGTCGATGGCGATCTTCTCGAGCCGCGGCCAGATCCGATCGACCGCGGGGCCTCGCAGATCCTTGTCGTCCCATGCCTCCGCCAGCTCGATGAGACCCGCGTGCAACGCGGGCTTCGTCCGGCGCAGCTCCTCAAGAAGCACATCGGCGCGGGAGATGAACATGCCGGCGTTCCAGAGGTAGGTGCGCTCCTCGAGGTACTGCTTGGCGGTGTCGAGATCGGGCTTCTCGACGAAACGCTCGACCAGCGCTGCCTCGGGGGCTCCGTCCACCGCGAGCTCGTCATCGGCGCGCTTGATGTAGCCGAATCCCACGGACGGCTCCGTGGGCGTGATGCCGATCGTGCAGATGTAGCCCGCGCGGGCGACGGCCACTGCCTGCTGCACCGCCCACTCGAACACGCGCTCGCCGCGGATCACGTGGTCGGCGGCGAAGGAACCGATGATGACGTCGGGGTTGCGGCGGTGCAGGATCGCGGCGGCCAGGCCGATCGCGGCCGAGGACTCTCGCGGCTCGGACTCCAGGAACACGTTCACATCGGCGAGGTCGGGAAGGTGCTCCTCGACCGCAGCGCGGTGGGCGCGCCCGGTAACCACCGCGATGCGGTCGGGTCCAGCCAGCGGCAGCAGACGATCCCACGTGTCGCGCAGCAGCGAATGTCCGGAGCCCGTCAGATCGTGCAGGAACTTCGGCGCGTCGGCGCGGGACAGCGGCCAGAGGCGGCTGCCGATTCCTCCTGCCGGGATCACAGCGTAGAAGTCGTCCAAGGGCGCAGTCATGCCCTCACCGTACCGTCCCCCGTGAGCGCGTTCCTGGCGGCTCGCACAGTCTGGGGACGGGCCCGAGCCCGTCCGGCGGCGGCACGCCCGGACGGGAGCGGTTACCCCCAGGAGTAAGGGTGTCCTTTCTCGACCCTTCTGCACGGCGGGCATAGGATGTTGATGCGCCCGCGTGCCGTTCACGCCTGCGCTTCTCATCGATCAGGGAGGACGACGTGTCCACAAGCGCTCGCTTGACACCGTCGGTATCCGAGACCACATCGAAGACGCCGCGCGGAACCCTGTACCGGGGTAACGAAGGCATGTGGTCCTGGGTTCTGCACCGCATCACCGGTGTCGCGATCTTCTTCTTCCTGCTGGTCCACGTACTGGACTCGGCATTGCTGACTGTGTCGCCGGAGGCGTACGACGCCGTCATCGGCACGTACAAGAACCCGGTCATGGGTCTGGGAGAGACGGTGCTGGTCGCCGCGATCGCCTTCCACGCGTTCAACGGTCTGCGCATCATCCTCGTCGACTTCTGGTCGAAGGGTGCCAAGTACCAGCGTCAGCTCTTCTGGGGCGTCATCGCCGTCTGGGTCGTGGTCATGGCCGGCTTCGCCCCCGCGCACCTCGTGCGTGTGTTCAGCTCTGTGGGAGGTGGTCACTGATGACCGCGGAGATGCTCGCGATGCCGCGCACGCCGCACGTCAAGCGCAACGGCGGCTTCAACCTCCAGAAGTGGGGCTGGCTCTACATGCGCATCAGCGGCGTGCTGCTGATCGTGCTGATCTTCGGACACCTGTTCGTCAACCTCCTCACGGGTGAGGGCATCCACCAGATCACGTTCGGATTCGTGGCGGGCAAGTACGCCGGCGGTTTCTGGCAGGTCTGGGATGGGCTCATGCTCTGGCTCGCGCTGATCCACGGCGCGAACGGCATGACCACCGTCACCAACGACTACGTGACCCACAAGACCGTTCGCACGGTGCTCGTCAGCCTGATCTGGATCGCCGCTGCGGTCCTCATCATCCTCGGCACCTACGTCGTGATCGCCTTCGACCCCTGCATCGGCGCCACTGCCGGTGACGTGGTCGCCGGCGTGACGTGCAGTTGAGCGGGAACCCCGAGAGGCATCACAGCGTGGCTACAGAGACAGCAGACTCGTACGTCAAGGACGGCGTGCACTACCACCAGTTCGACGTCGTCATCGTCGGTGCCGGCGGTGCCGGCATGCGCGCGGCGATCGAAGCGGGCCCCGGAGCGAAGACCGCGGTCATCTCCAAGCTCTACCCGACGCGATCCCACACGGGAGCAGCGCAGGGCGGCATGGCCGCCGCGCTCGGCAACGTCGAAGAGGACAGCTGGGAGTGGCACACCTTCGACACCGTCAAGGGCGGCGACTACCTCGTCGACCAGGACGCGGCGGAGATCCTCGCGAAGGAGGCCATCGACGCGGTCATCGACCTGGAGAACATGGGCCTCCCCTTCAACCGCACCCCCGAGGGGAAGATCGACCAGCGTCGCTTCGGCGGTCACACCCGCGATCACGGCAAGGCGCCGGTGCGTCGCGCCTGCTACGCGGCCGACCGTACCGGCCACATGATCCTGCAGACGCTGTTCCAGAACTGCGTCCGCCTCGGCATCAACTTCTTCAACGAGTTCTACGCTCTCGACCTCATCACCGTGGGCGAGGGTGCGGACACGAAGATCGCGGGCGTCGTCGCCTACGAGCTGGCCACGGGCGAGATCCACGTGTTCCACTCCAAGGCAGTCGTCTTCGCCACCGGCGGTTTCGGCAAGATGTTCAAGACCACCTCCAACGCCCACACCCTCACCGGTGACGGCGTCGGCATCATCTGGCGCAAGAAGCTGCCGCTGGAGGACATGGAGTTCTTCCAGTTCCACCCCACCGGCCTCGCGGGCCTGGGCATCCTCCTCACCGAGGGTGCGCGCGGTGAGGGAGCCATCCTGCGAAACGCCTCCGGTGAGCGCTTCATAGAGCGTTACGCCCCCACCATCAAGGACCTCGCACCGCGTGACATCGTGGCGCGCTCGATGGTCCAGGAGGTGCTGGACGGGCGCGGTGCCGGACCCCACAAGGACTACGTGCTGCTGGACTGCACACACCTCGGTGCCGAGGTTCTGGAGACCAAGCTCCCCGACATCACCGAGTTCGCACGCACCTACCTGGGCGTGGACCCCGTGGTCGAGCCGGTTCCGGTGATGCCGACGGCGCACTACGCCATGGGCGGCATCCCCACCAACAACGACGCCGAGGTCCTCGCGGACAACAACACGGTGGTCCCCGGCCTGTACGCGGCCGGTGAGTGCGCCTGCGTGTCGGTGCACGGCTCCAACCGCCTCGGAACCAACTCGCTGCTGGACATCAACGTGTTCGGCAAGCGCGCCGGCCGCAACGCGGTGAAGTACGCCAGCTCGGCGGAGTTCGTGCCGCTTCCGGAGAACCCCGCGCAGGCGGTCATCGACATGGTCGAGGGCGTCCGCAACGCGAAGGGCACGGAGCGCATCGCCACGCTGCGCAAGCGCCTGCAGGACGAGATGGACATGAAGGCTCAGGTGTTCCGCACCGAGGAGTCGCTCACCAGCGTGCTGGGCACCATCGAGGAGCTGCGCGAGCGCTACAAGAACATCTACGTCGACGACAAGGGCCGTCGCTTCAACACCGATCTGCTCGAGGCGATCGAGCTGGGCTTCCTGCTCGATCTCGCCGAGGTGGTCGTGTACGCGGCTCGCAACCGCGAGGAGAGCCGCGGCGGTCACATGCGTGACGACTTCCCGAAGCGCGACGACGAGAACTACATGAAGCACACGATGGCCTACCTCACCGGTGACCCCCACTCCGATGACGCCACCGACCACATCAAGCTGGACTGGAAGCCCGTCGTCGTCACCCGCTACCAGCCGATGGAGAGGAAGTACTGATGTCGACTGATCTCGCCGGGGCGCCCACCAACGACTCCGGTGTGCAGGCCTACACGGTCACGTTCATCATCCGTCGTTTCGACCCGGAGCAGGACGCCGAGCCGCGCTGGGTGGACTACGACGTGGAACTGTACGCCACCGACCGCGTGCTGGACGCGCTGCACAAGATCAAGTGGGAGGTCGACGGTTCGCTGTCGTTCCGCCGCTCGTGCGCGCACGGCATCTGCGGCTCGGACGCGATGCGCATCAACGGCCGCAACCGCCTCGCCTGCAAGACGCTCATCAAGGACCTGGACATCTCCAAGCCGATCTACGTCGAGGCGATCAAGGGCCTGCCGCTGGAGAAGGACCTCATCGTGGACATGGAGCCGTTCTTCGCGTCCTACCGCGAGGTTCAGCCCTTCCTGCAGCCCGCGAAGGCGGCCGAGCCCGGCAAGGAGCGCACGCAGTCGATCGTCGAGCGCGAGCGCTTCGATGACACCACCAAGTGCATCCTGTGCGCGGCGTGCACGTCGTCCTGCCCCGTCTTCTGGACGGATGGGCAGTACTTCGGCCCCGCAGCCATCGTCAACGCGCACCGCTTCATCTTCGACTCGCGTGACGATGCCGCAGACGTGCGCCTGGACATCCTCAACGACAAGGAAGGCGTGTGGCGCTGCCGCACCACCTTCAACTGCACCGAGGCGTGCCCCCGTGGCATCGAGGTCACCAAGGCCATCGCCGAGGTAAAGCAGGCGGTTCTGTCGGGCCGTCGCTGAGTTCTCGCAGAACGAGAGAGGCGCCGTCGATGACGGCGCCTCTCTCGTTCTGTTAGCGGCGAGGTGCCGCTTGCGTCAACCCTGCCCGGCGCCGCGGAACGGATCGGTTAGCGTGGAGGGGTGAGCGCCATCCGAGTCATCGCCGTCGGCCTGCCCGTCCGAGAGGGGCGCGTGCTGGCCCTGGAGAGCGTCGAAGAGGCAACCGGGCAGCGGTTCCTGCGGGCCATCGGAGGAGGCGTCGAGTTCGGCGAGACCGCCGCGCAGGCGGTCCGACGCGAGTTCGTCGAAGAGCTCGGGATCGAGCCGGACGAGGTCGAGCTGATCTCGGTGACGGAGAACCTCTTCTCATACGAGGGCGAGCCGGGCCACGAGATCGCCTTCATCTTCGCCGCCCGCGGGTTCGCGCTGGAGGAGATCCCGCTCGATGCGACGCTGTTCGTCCTCGATGAGGGAAGCCCGATCCGCTGGCACGAGATCTCTGACATCGACCCGATGGACTTCCCGCTCTATCCCGAAGGCGCGCCGGCAGCGCTCGACGCGGCGGCAGCATTCTCGGTCGGGGCGGCGGCATGAGCGAGGTCGACAGCCGCAAGGCGGCGGAACAGGGCGAGAACGAGGCGTCGGGACCGGCGACGGTAGTGCAGCAGGCGCAGCAGACCGCCGAGAAGGTGATGCAGTGGTTCCCGGTGCGCGTGTTCCAGCGCTTCTCTCGCCGGAACGGCCAGACACTCGCCGCCGGGGTCAGCTACCAGGCGCTGTTCGCGATCTTCGCCGCGCTGTATCTGGCGTTCGCTGTCGCCGGACTGTGGCTGGGCAGCAACGCCGCCGCCATCGACGGTCTGATCGATGTGATCAACCAGTACCTGCCGGGGGCGATCAAGAAGAGCGGGGGGATCATCTCGCCGGACGCCGTTCATGACGTCGCCTCGCAGAGTGCCACCACCCTCGGCGTCACGGGTATCGTCGCCCTCTTCGTCGTGCTGTTCACCGCCGTCGGGTGGATCGGGGCCATCCGCGCCACCGTACGCGACATATTCGGTCTTCCCAACGAGACCGGCAATGCGATCTTGCTCAAGGTGCGCGACCTTCTCGCGGCCATCGGATTCGCAGTCCTCCTGCTCATCGGAGCAGTCCTGGGTTGGGGAACCACCTCGGCGTTCAGCTGGCTCTTCTCCCTCCTGCAGTGGACGGACGACGGATGGCTCGCCCTCGTGAGTCGGGTGGTGTCGATCGCCGTGCTCTTCGCCGTGAACACCGTGACGCTCGTCGTCCTGTTCCGTTTCCTCACGGCGACTTCCCTGAGCACACGCCACGTGCTTCCGGGCGCGCTCCTCGGCGGCGGCGCGGTGGCGGTGTTGCAGCTCGCGTTCGGTTTCCTGATCGGCAAGACGCCGAGCAACCCGCTGCTCGTCACCTTCGCGGTGCTGATCGGTCTCCTGCTCTGGATCCGCTTCGTGATGATGGCGATCCTGCTGTCGGCGGCGTGGGTAGCCGAATCCGCCGATGACCACGACGTCGTGATCGAGCGCGTCGGAGCGCGCGAGCAGCGTATCCAGGACGCGCTCGTCCTGTTGGATGCCGCCCAGCTGGAGCTCACCGAGGCGCGGGGAGCCGCGGCCGAGGCCGGGTTCTGGCATCGCCGGGGCGCGCGTCGGGACGTGGCGCACGCCGAGGAGAAGCTCGAGCTGCGTCAGCACGAACTGGAGGAGCTGGAGGCGGCTCCCGCCGAGCGCATCACCGCACGCCAGCGCATCGAGCAGACCCTCCTGCGCGAGCGCGAGCTGAAGCGCCAGCGCGACGGCTCGTCACCCGACTGAGCGCCCTCCCCATCCGCGTCGTGAACGCAGGAGGATGCGGCGAGATCATGACGGATAGCGTGGATCCCTCCTGCTTTCGGCGCATGGTCATGCGTTCGCGACACGGCGCACGGCGGGCACGCCCCTAGGCTGGACGGGTGAGCGCCGAGAGTACGCAGGGGGCCGGGGAAGCCCGCAACCGACCGCTCACGCGCGCCCTCTCGAACTCCTTCGCGCTACGCGTGTGGGCGCGCTTCAATCGCCGCAACGGCCTCCTGCTGGCAGCGGGCACCAGCGATCAGGCGGTGTTCGCCGTCTTCTCTGCGCTGTACATCGCCGTCGCCGTGCTGGGGATCTGGCTGGGGTCCTCCGTGCAGGCCGTGGACTCGCTGCTGGGGCTCGTGAGCGGTCTCGCACCGGGCCTCATCTCGCTCGACGGCGGGCCGGGACTCATCTCCGATGTGCAGGTGCGTGATCTGGCCGCCGGCGCTCGTCCAGTCTGGTCGGTCACGGGCATCGTCGCCTTCGTCGTCTTCGCGTGGACGGCCGTGGGCTGGGTGACCTTCCTCCGCAGCGCCGTCCGAGACATGTTCGGCCTGCCCGCGGTGGACGCGCACTTCGCCATGGTGAAGGTGTGGGACGCGCTTGCGGCGCTCGGCTACGCCATCCTGCTGCTCACCGGCGGCGCGATGAGCGCGATCGGCACCTCCGCGCTGGGCGGGGTGTTCGATGCCCTCGGCTGGGGCGAGTCGCTTCCGGCTGTCGCCCTCCTCGGCCGCTCTGCCACCGTCGTGGTCACCCTCCTCGTGGATTTCGTGGTACTCGTCACGCTGTTCACGTGGCTGAGCGGCACGGACCTTCGTCTCCGCCAGGTGCTTCCGGCATCTGCCGCGGGCGCCGTGGCGCTCGTGATCCTGCAGTTCTCCGCCGGATGGCTGCTCGGCCGCCCACCCGCCAACCCGCTGATCGCGACGTTCGCCATCCTGCTCGGGCTGTTCCTGTGGTTCCGAATAGCGATGATCGTGGTGCTGCTGGCGGCAGCCTGGATCACCGAGCGCGCGGATGAGACCGATACGCCCATCGTCGAACGCAGCGAGCACGAGCGGCGCATCGACGAGGCCGACCTGATGGTGCGAGCCGCGGAGGTGAGGTTGCGCGAGGCACGGCTTGCGCGCCGCGACGCTGCCTGGGCGGCGCGCGGCCGCGCCATCCGCACCGTCACGCGTGCTCGCGAGGAGCTGGAGGAGGCACGCGGGCGTCTGGCCGCGCTGGAGGCGCAACGCGCACACCGCGGCCGGCGCTGACGACGACCGGCAATGTCGGAGGGGGTCGATAACCTGTAGCCATGACACGTCTTCGCATCGCATCCGTGAACGTCAACGGCATCCGAGCGGCGGTGCGCAACGGCATGCACGACTGGCTCGAGACGGCCGACGTCGACGTCCTCACCCTCCAGGAGGTCCGCGCCCCGCGCGCAGAGCTCGAGAAGGCGCTCCCCGGCTGGATCATCGTCGACGAGGAAGCCACGGCCAAGGGGCGCGCGGGCGTCGCCATCGCCAGCCGCAGCGAGGCAGCCGCCGTCCGTATCGGCATCGCCGCCGCCGAACACGACACCGCCGGACGCTGGATCGAGTCCGACTTCGTCGTCAACGGCCGCACCGTCACAGTGGTCTCCGCGTACGTCTTCACCGGAGAGGCGGAGACCCCGGCCAAGCAGGATCCCAAGTGGGCCATGCTCGACGCCATGACGCTGCGGCTTCCCGAGCTCAGCGCCGACGACGCCCTTGCTCTCATCACCGGAGATCTCAACGTCGGCCACCGTGAGCTGGACATCAAGAACTGGAAGGGCAACGTCAAGAAGTCCGGGTTCCTCCCCCGCGAACGCGCCTACTTCGACCGCTTCCTCGGCGCCTCGGGCGCAGAGATCACCGGAGTGGACGGATCCGTGGGCGCGGGCCTCGGCTGGATCGACGTGGGACGCACCCACGCAGGCGAGGTTCCCGGTCCGTACACCTGGTGGTCCGCACGCGGCAAGGCGTTCGACAACGACTCCGGGTGGCGCATCGACTACCACCTCGCATCTCCCGCACTCGCCGCCGTTGCGTCGAACTACTCCGTGTTCCGCGCACCCAGCTACGACACCCGCTGGAGCGATCACGCCCCCGTGATCGTCGATTACGAGATCTGAACCGTCTATGCGGCAGGCGCGGACGGGGAGATCTGCACGCCCCGTCCGCGCGCCGCATCGACACGACGCAGTACCGCGATCTCCTCGGGGGTGAAGCAGCGCCGCGGGAGCACGCCCATCACGTTCGATCCGGTGCGCTGCACGAGCACGGCGTCCGTGTGCACCATGGCCCGGCGGAACATCGGAAGCACGGTGGACGCCGACCCGGCGGGGCCGGCGGTCTTCAAGGCTCCGTCTTCGATCCAGGCGCGCATCCAGGAGCCCACCGGCATCGCCGCGCGTGACGCGCGCGTGACCTGGCGGCCCAGCGCGGATGGCAGGAGGACGAGCACGAGCGCCGCAACAGCCGCGGCCACCCAGAAGAACGGCTGCGCGGCGAGGGCCACGAGCACGAAAACGAGAGCCGCCACGGCGAAGACGACCAGGGCCACGACGGTCGCCGGTCGCGTCATCATGTGACGCGTGAAATCGCGGCGGATGCCGCGGATGTCGGCTTCGGTGATGGTGATCTGCTCCCCCATGCGGCCAGTATGGCAGCCGCACCGGCCCGCAGAGACCGAGGCATGGCCACGGCCCGCGTAGGATCGAGGAGTGACTGGAAAAGCGCGTCTCTACTCTGGAATGCAGCCCTCCGCCGATTCTCTGCAGATCGGCAACTACATCGGCGCGCTGATGCAGTGGCGCGGCCTGCAGGACTCCTACGACGCGTTCTTCTCCGTCGTCGACCTCCACGCCCTCACCGTTCCGCAGGATCCGCAGCAGCTGCGTGAGAAGACACGCCGAACCGCCGCGCAGTATATCGCCGCCGGAATCGAGCCGACACGCTCCACCCTCTACGTGCAGTCCCACGTCCCCGCCCATGCGGAACTCGCCTGGATCCTCTCGACCCTCACCGGCTTCGGCGAGGCGGGACGCATGACCCAGTTCAAGGACAAGTCGTCACGATACGGGGCCGACACCACCAGTGTGGGTCTGTTCACCTACCCGGTGCTGATGGCAGCCGACATCCTGCTGTACCAGACGGACGTCGTTCCCGTCGGCGAGGACCAGAAGCAGCACGTCGAGCTCACCCGCGACCTCGCGGAGCGCTTCAACACCCGCTTCGGTGAGACCTTCCGCGTGCCGAACCCCGTGATCCAGCAGGAGACCGCTCGCATCTACGATCTGCAGAACCCGACGTCGAAGATGTCGAAGTCGGCGGAGAACCAGTCGGGTGTGCTCTACCTGCTCGATGAGCCCAGCGTCAACGCGAAGAAGATCATGCGCGCGGTGACCGACAACGACGGCACCGTCCGCTACGACCGCCAGAACAAGCCCGGTGTGTCGAACCTGCTGGTGATCATGTCCGCGCTCACCGGCCGTCAGGTGCCGGCGATCGAGGATGACTTCACGGGTAAGGGGTACGGCGACTTCAAGAAGGCCGTCGCCGAGGCCGTCGTGAGCGAGTTCGAGCCGGTGCGCGCGAAGGCCCTCGAGCTGATGGCCGATCCTGCAGAGCTGGACCGCGTCCTGTCGGTGAACGCCGGCAAGGCGGAAGCTGTCGCCGACCAGACGCTTGGTGACGTATACGACAAGGTCGGCCTGCTGCGTCGCCGCTGAGCACGACACTTCGACGGAGGGAGCGGCAGGACGCCGCTCCCTCCGTCCGTTACCGGGACACTGATGATGAGCACTCCGATTCTCCGCACCACGAGACTGACCCTGTCGGCACCGACCCCCGCGGATGCGGAAGCGATCACCGACGCCTGCCAGGATCCGGAAATCCCCCGCTGGACGCCGCTGCCCTCGCCGTACACCACGCAGCACGCGGTGGAGTTCATCGGAGAGGCCGCTTCCCGCGCGGAGGCGGACACCGGTCATGAATGGGCGATCCGCGCCGCTGGGGACGGCGCCGCCGTATCGCTGGTCGGCATGATCAGCCTCACGCGGCGCGGCCCCGGCGCCGCTGAGATCGGATTCTGGATGCGCGCCGATCAGCGCGGCAACGGATATCTGACGGAAGCGGCCCGCGCCGTCATCGATCACGCGTTCGAGCCCTCGGGTCTGGGCCTGGATCGCCTGGAGTGGAACGCGGCCGCGGGCAACATGGCATCGGCACGCGCCGCTCGCGCGCTCGGATTCCGCTTCGAGGGCGTCCGCCGCGGTGCTTTCATCACCACGAGCGGCGGGCGCACCGACGGGTGGAGCGCCGGGCGGCTGTTCACCGACTCCCCGGATCCTGCCGCCTGGGACGTCCTCGACTGAGATACTTGTCCGCGTGCGAGGTGCGAGCTAGGGTCGCGGCATGCGTACGATCCTCGCGACCGGAACCGTCGCACTCGGCTTGGTGCTGGCGCTCTGCAGTTGCACTCCAACGCCCACCGTCGAGGTGATTTCGCCGGAGGAGTCCGACGTGGCCACGCCGATCCCGGCTCTGATCTCACCGTCCGACGACGTGGTCACACCGGCGACACCGGAGAACGCCACCGTCATCGCGGAGTACGCCGCCACCGAGGGTCCGCTTCCGCGAATGAGCACCCATGACTTCGTCGGGACGATGGGTGCCGATCTGACGTGCACGGGTGGCGCTTCGCTGAGGTTCGGAATCCTGTCCGGCAGTTCCGCGGAGGTGCCCTGCGACGGGAAGACGTACCGTATCCTTCACGACTCGAACCTCTCCGTCGCGGCTGGCGGGTTGGAGGTCACCGCCCCATCCGATACACGGTGGGCTGCCGTGGTCTGGCTCTTCCCGGAAGGCTGAGACGGTCGTCGATGTCGGCGCCGGGTGGCAGGATGGGGCCATGCCTGAGATGCCGGAGGTGCAGGGCCTCGTCGACTACCTCGACGATCGTCTGACCGCGCGCACGATCACCAAGACGTCGGTCGCATCCATCGCCGCGCTGAAGACCTTCGATCCCCCGATCCAAGCCCTCATCGACGCGGAGGTGCGCGCGGTGACCCGCCACGGGAAGTTCGTCGACATCCTCACGCTCACCCCGGCCGGCGACGAGGTGCATCTCATCTTCCATCTGGCCAAGGCCGGATGGCTGCGCTGGTACGACGCGCTGCCGGCCACGGTCATCAAACCGGGTCGCACTCCCATCGCCCTGCGAGTCGGCTTCGATGACGGTTCGGGTTTCGACCTCACAGAGGCGGGCACCAAGAAGTCTCTCGCGGTGTACGTCACCCGCGATCCGCAGACCGTGCCGGGGATCGCCCGTCTCGGCCCCGATCCCCTGCGGCCGCCGCTCACGCTCGACCAGTTTCGAGCGATGCTCTCCGGCCGTCGCACCCAGATCAAGGGGCTGCTGCGCGATCAGTCCGTCATCGGCGGCATCGGCAACGCGTATTCGGACGAGATCCTGCACGCCGCCAAGCTCTCCCCCTACGCCATCGCGGCGACATTGGGCGAGGAGGAGACCGCGCGGCTGCATCAGGCGATGATCGATACCCTCACCCATGCGATCTCGGTGGCCTCCGGAAAGCCGCCCGCCGAGCTGAAAGACGCCAAGCGTGCGGGCATGAGCGTCCATGCACAGGCGGGAAAGCCCTGCCCCGTGTGCGGCGACACGGTACGCAGCGTGTTCTTCGCGGATCGCTCGCTGGAGTACTGCCCCACGTGCCAGACCGGCGGCAAGCCGCTGGCGGATCGTCGCCTCAGCCGGCTGCTGAAGTAGGGCTGCTCAGGCCGCGACCACGGGAAGCGCGGCATCGAACGCCTCGCGCCCCGCGGGCGTGAGCCACTCCCCCACCACACCGCGGATCTCTCGAGCCAGATCCACCTCCGAATCGAACAGCCACTGCAGCTGCAGTCCGTCCATCAGCGAGGTGAGACGCAGGGCGGCGCTGCGCGCATCGAGGTCTGCCCGCACGAGTCCGCGCGCCTGCAGCGCGGCCAGCGCCCGTGCCGTTCCCCGCCGGATGCGCTCGTTGCGCTGCGTGAAGTAGTCGTGAGCCGGATGGTCGGTGGCCGCCGCTTCCGCCGAGAGGCGGACGAAGAGTTCGATGAGTCCCGGTACCAGCCGGTTGTGATCGGCGAGATCGACCATGCCGCGCAGAACCCCGATAGCGCCGTGCGCCTCGACGTACGGCGCGAAACGCTCCTGGTCTTCCTCGTCGCGCGCCTCCAGCACCGCGTGCAGAAGTGCTTCCTTGTCGGCGAAGTGGTGGAGCAGGCCCGCGCGGGAGATGCCGCATGTCGCGGCGATTTCCAGGATCGTGGCCGAGACGAAGCCGCGTTCGGCGAAGTGCTCCGATGCGGTGCGGATGATCACATCGCGGCGCGCACGACCATTGGCGTAGCCGCGGGCTTCGGCGTCGTCGGTCGGGGTCATGCTGACACGCTAGCACTCGCGCCGCGAAAACCGACACATGTGTAGATATTCCTGTGGAAATCGTGCTCATCTCCTCGCGAAGGCAGCCCGAAAAGGCTTGCCTATCAGGCTCTTCTCTCAACACCTACACACGTGTCGGTTTTCATGCTAGCGTCTTCGCAATGGTCACGGCGGACCATCCCGGCTCCGCCTGACCGGCATCACCTCCCACTCGAGACCCCTGACCTGGCAAGGATTGACAATGTCGTCGACTTCACCCGACGCGCCGGAAACGGTGCAACCGCCGCTCACGCAGACCACGTACGTCCGCACCGCCTCGGGCGAGGATGACCCGCCCGCGCCGCTGAAGGGCATCACACGACTGCTTGCTTGGATTATCCCGGCGAACTTCGCCATCTTCGTGATCTGGGGAGCGGTCCCTGGCATCCTTCTTCAGGCGCAGCTGATGGCGATGTTCCCCGACGAGAAGGCCCAAGTCGCCAACATCGCAATCGTGATGACGATCGGTGCCCTCGGTGCGATGATCGCTCAGCCCGCTGCCGGCCAGCTTTCCGATCGAACGCGTTCGAAGTTTGGTCGCCGCGCTCCGTGGATCATCGGTGGCGCCGTGGCCGGAGGCGTCGCGCTCATCATCCTCGGCTTCATGAACGATCTCGTGGGCATCATCTTCGCCTGGACGCTGGTCCAGGTCGCATACAACTTCGCGCAAGGTCCACTCTCTGCCATTCTGCCGGACCGGGTGCCCGTCGCACGGCGCGGCACCTTCGCCGCACTTTCCGGCATCGGTCTGATGCTCGGCGCCCTCGGAGGGCAGATCATCGGCTCACAACTCGCGCACACGATCTCGCTGGCCTACGTGATCTTCGCTGTGTTCGCCGTTGTCGTCCTGATCGGATTTGTGGTGGCCAATCCCGATCGGCCGAGCACGAACTTCGAGAACGAGGCCTTCAGCTTCGGCGAGTTCCTTCGGACGTTCTGGGTCAACCCGCTCAAACACCCTGACTTCTTCTGGGCTTTCACCGGCCGGCTTCTGCTGTACACAGGCTACTTCGCGGTGACGGGCTTCCAGCTGCTCATTTTGAAGAACTATCTCAAGGTGCCCGACCCGTTCGCGGTCATTCCGCTCCTTGGCATCCTGAGTCTTGTTGGCGTCCTCGTGGCCACTGTCATCTCCGGCCCTCTTTCGGACCGCGTGGGCCGTCGGAAGCCGTTCGTCTTTGCGTCGTCGCTGGTGATGGGCCTTTCGCTCATCCTGCCGTGGGTATGGCCGACCTATACCTCCTGGCTGATCATGACCGTCGTGATCGGCTTCGGGTTCGGGATGTTCCAGGCCGTCGACACGGCCCTGATGAGCCAGGTCCTGCCGTCCGCCAAGAACTTCGCCAAGGACCTCGGCGTGGTGAACATCGCAGCCACCCTCCCGCAGACCTTCGCCCCCGGAGTGGCCGGCGCGATTGTGCTGGCGTTCGGCTACGAAGCCCTGTTCCCCATCGGCATCGTCCTCAGCATTCTCGGCGCCGTCAGCGTCTGGTTCATCAAGTCCGCCAAGTAGGAAGAGATCATGACCGATTCCCCCCGTTTCCCGTATCAGGACGCCTCGCTCTCCGTCGCCCAGCGCGCCGAGGATCTCCTCAGCCGGATGGACGCCGCCGACAAGGCCGGCATGTTCTTCCACACGATGATCTCGTACGGCGATCCGAACCAGGCCAACCCCACCTTCGGCATCCCGTCGGCGGTATCCATGGTGCGAAAGCGCCGGATGACGCACTTCAACATCATCGGCGCGGCCGGGGACGGCCGGGAGTTCGCCGCCTGGCACAACGACCTGCAGCGCACGGCCCTGGAGAACGGTCTCGGCATCCCGATCACGTTCTCCACCGATCCGCGCCACGCCTTCAGCGACAACCCGCTCACCTCGATCCTGGCCGGCCCGTTCTCCCAGTGGCCGGAGACGCTGGGATTCGCTGCGCTCGCATCGCCGGAGCGGCTCGAGCGATTCGGCGACATCGCGCGCCAGGAATACCTCGCCGTGGGACTGCGGGTGGCCCTCCACCCGCAGATCGATCTCGCGACCGAACCCCGCTGGTCTCGGATCAGCGGCACCTTCGGGGAGAGTGCGGACCTCACGTCCGACCTCGTCGTCGCCTACATCCGCGGCTTCCAGGGCGAGGAGTTCGGCACAGAGTCCGTCGCCGCGATGGTCAAGCACTTCCCCGGCGGTGGACCGCAGAAGGACGGCGAGGACCCGCACTTCCCGTGGGGTCGCGAACAGGTCTACCCGGGCGGCGAGCAGGAGTACCACCTCCGCCCGTTCATCGCGGCGATCAACGCCGGCGCCACGCAGATGATGCCCTACTACGGCATGCCGGTCGGCACCGACTGGGAGGAGGTCGGCTTCGGGTTCAACAAGGACGTGCTCACCGATCTGCTGCGCGACCGACTCGGCTTCGAGGGCATCGTGTGCACCGACTGGGGTCTGCTCACGGACGCGGAGGTGCTCGGCAGCGAGATGCCCGCCCGGGCTTGGGGCGTGGAACAGCTCACCCGCCCGGAGCGCATGGTCAAGGCCCTCGACGCCGGTGTCGACCAGTTCGGCGGCGAGCTGTGCACGGACGTGCTGCTGGAGCTGATGAGCCAGGGCGCCGTGTCCGAGGAGCGCCTCGACGTCTCGATCCGTCGGCTCCTCGCCGAGAAGTTCCGGCTGGGTCTGTTCGACACCCCCTTCGTGGACGAGGACCGTGCCGCCATCGTGGTGGGTCAGAGCGAATGGGTGGAGGAAGGACTCGCCGCCCAGAGCGACTCGCTCACCCTGCTGACCAACACCGACTCGCTCCTCCCGCTCGCGCGGGGCGTGAAGGTCTACGCGGAGGGCGTGAATGCCGATGTGCTCGCGGACTTCGCCACCCTCGTGGACTCCCCCGACGACGCGGATGTCGCGATCCTGCGCATCAAGGCACCGTTCGAGATCCGTGATCGCGGCGGCTTCTCCGCCATGTTCCACGAAGGCTCGCTGGAGTTCCCCGCCGAGGAGCATGCACGCCTTACCGCGATCGCTGAGAAGGTGCCCACCGTGATCGACATCTATCTGGATCGTCCCGCGGTCCTCGGCGGGCTCGAAGAGGCTGCGGGCGCCGTCATCGCGAACTACGGCGCCTCCGACCTCGCGGTGCTTCGTGTGCTGTTCGGCGATCGCTCGCCGCTCGGCTCGCTGCCGTTCGATCTGCCACGATCGGACGCCGCCGTTGCCGCGAGCCGCTCGGACGTGGCCTTCGACACCGAGGATCCCACGTTCCGCTTCGGCCACGGTCTGCGTTACTGATCCCCGTTCATTGCGCGCAATTGGCCCCATGCTCTGGTGGTTTGGAGCCAATTGCGCGCTCTGCGGAGTGCGGTTCTCGCATGAAGACCCGCACCTCGACGACTGGGCCAGGGCCGTATGTGAGCACAAAGCCTTGCGCCCTGCGGGCGTAAGCCACTCCTCCACCACACGGCGGATCTCCCAAGCCAGATCCACCTCCGCATCGAACAGCCACTGCATATGCAGTCCGTCCACCAGCGAGATGAGGCCATCAACGAGGCGAGACGCAGTGCCGCGCTGCTTGTGTCCAGGTCCGCTCGCACGAGCTCGTGCTGCGGCTACGCAATCTGGTGAAGAGACCACACAGCGATCCATCAACGGCTAATGCCCGGCGCCTGATCCTTCAGCAGACGAGAACGACACAAAGGTGCAAGCCGACCAGAATTCTCGATGCGCTACCGCGGTGGCGTGTCGCCAGCGTGCACCTCTTGACTTCATTCTCCGACGTGCATAGCATCACCGTACGCCGGGAAGATGTAGCTGATGGAAATACCTGAGTTCGTCCCCGGGGGATGCGAGATGAGTCAATGAAGAAGCCATCTTGGGTACTTGCAACAGCGATCATTATCGGCGGGCTAGCCTCGCTCGGAGGGACTCCCGCCTTTGCTGCGGTGGCGAGCCAAGCATCGCACACGACTATCGAGCGGGTGATGCCTAGCAAGATCGTCAAAGCTGATCCAACCTGCAGCGGCGAAAAGTACCAAGTCGAGTGGGTGTTCTGGCCGATCTCATACTGGGAGTGGAGTCGACAGTCGAACGGAAAGTACACCGGGCTATTCCACGTGTACAACGGCCCCATCACGGGATGGACTACCGCCACCTATACCGACATTGCCTGCAAAAAGTAGTCAACAAAAACCCCCACAGGATTGCCCCTGATCAGGAATACACCTGAAAGAGCGACAAGAGGTTGCATGTCAGTTTGAGGAATGAAGCTAGAGCTTCGCGGCGACCAACTATCAGTGATTCCCACTGAAATCGTCCGGCACTCGAGCCGAACCTCATTCAATAAGATGCTCATCTCGACTCTCCGGCGCGAGAGATATGGTGATCCTTCTGCGCCGACGCGTAAGAGCCTGATCGAGTTGGCTGCGAACTGATAGCCGCGAGCTGGTTGGGAGTCGCGTCCGGCCCCGGGGAGATCCGTGAGCTGCTGCCGGCGGTGTTCGACGCGGTCGCCGACTACCGTCCGGTGTCGCGCTGGAGGAGTTCCAGCACCTGGAGCTCGCCGAGGATGGACGGATCGCGCGCATCACCATCGCGATGCGACCGCTTCCCGCGATCACCGCGTTCGCCCGGGAGCTGGGTCCCGTCCTCGCTCAGCGCCAGGGCAACCCGCGGGCGGCCCGCACGCTGCGCTTCGCGGGCGCCTTCCTCGACAACGTCGCTGCAACCGGCGACCGTCGCTTCATTCCGCTGGCCGCTCCCCAGCGCTGAACCCGGCGTTCATCGCACGCGCGCCGGGGCGAAGGGGAAGCGGGCGGAGAAGACCTCCGTCGACGACCGCCCGGGCGCGAAGGGGTGATCAGTCGGCGTCGAGTGCCTCGGTGTCCGCGTCGGTCCAGTCCAGCGACTTGGACACGGCCTTTCGCCACACCCGGTAGCGGCGCTCGCGCTGGTCCTCATCCATCGCGGGCGTCCAGCGGCGATCTTCCTGCCACAGCGCCCGCAGCTCGTCCAGGTCCGCCCACACGCCTGTCGCCAGGCCCGCCGCGAACGCGGCGCCCAGCGCCGTGGTCTCGGTGATGCGCGGGCGGACGACGGTGACCCCGAGCACATCAGCCTGGAACTGCATCAGCGTGTCGTTGCGGGTCATGCCACCGTCCACGCGCAGCTCGGGCAGGGCGGTGGCGGTGTCCTCCACCACGGCGTCGATCACGTCGCGCGTCTGGAACGCCGTCGATTCCAGCGCCGCGCGCGCGATGTGCCCCTTGTTGACGAACCGCGTCAATCCGACCAGCGCGCCGCGCGCATCCGGACGCCAATAGGGTGCGAACAGCCCCGAGAACGCCGGGACGAAGTAGGCGCCGCCGTTGTCCTCCACCGTGGCGGCCAGCCGCTCCACGTCGCTGGACTCGGCGATCAGACCGAGGTTGTCGCGCAGCCACTGGACGAGCGAGCCGGTGACCGCAATCGACCCCTCCAGCGCGTACCGGGCGGGCTCGTCCGCCACGCGGTACGCGACCGTGGTGATGAGACCGTTGCGGGAGCGGACGATCTCCGTGCCCGTGCCGACGATGAGGAAGTTGCCCGTGCCGTAGGTGTTCTTCGACTCCCCGGCCTCGAATGCGGTCTGGCCGAAGGTGGCGGCCTGCTGATCGCCGAGGATGCCGGCGATCGGCACACCCGCGGCCGGCAGGCCCTCGGCGATGGCGCCCACGATCTCCGAGGACGAGCGCACCTCCGGCAGCATCTCGCGAGGTATGTCCCATACCGCGCACAACTCGTCGTCCCATTCCAGGGTGCGCAGGTCCATCAGGAGCGTGCGCGACGCGTTGGTGACGTCGGTCACGTGAGCGCCGCCGTCCGTTCCGCCGGTGAGGTTCCACACCAGCCAGGTGTCGGGGGTGCCGAACAGCAGCTCGCCCCGTCCCGCGCGCTCGCGCGCTCCGGGCACCCGGTCCAGGATCCACGCGATCTTCGAAGCCGACGAGTATGTCGACAGCGGCAGTCCGGTCTGCTCGGCGAAGCGGTCGGTGCCGCCGTCACGAGCGAGCTCATCCACCTTCGCCTGCGTGCGCGTGTCCTGCCACACGATCGCGTTGTGGATCGGCTCACCCGTGGCCCGGTCCCAGACGATGACCGTCTCGCGCTGGTTGGTGATTCCCAGCGCAGCGACGTCGGACACGTCGAGCGCGGCCTCGTCGAGCGCGTGCTGGAGCACCCACAGGGTGTTGTCGCGGATCTCCGTCGCGTCGTGCTCGACCCAGCCGGCACGCGGCAGGATCTGCTCGTGCTCACGCTGACTGGTCGCGACGATCTCCCCCGCCCGATCGAAGACGATCGCACGGGTCGAGGTGGTGCCCTGGTCGAGGGCGATCACGTGGGCGGCCACACTGCCTCCTATTGGCGCTGCAGAACGGATCAGGCGTACTCGGGCACGGCGTAGTTGACGTGGGCGAGGCCGCGCACGACCTCGGCGTCGACCGTGGCCGCATCCCATCCGAGCGTATCGGCGATCGCCTCCGCCACGGCGCGTGCATTCTCTTCGGATGCCAGCCCGGTGAAAGCCATGCTGGTGCGACGCATGAGCATGTCCTCGAGGTGACGCACGTGCTCCGTGCGGGCCAGGTGGCGAAGCTCGGCGGTGGAGTACGTGGGCGCTCCATCGAGTGGCGCGTCATCGGAGTCGGCCACGATGGCGGCGATGACCGCGGTGGCCACCGTGCCGTAGCGATCCAGCAGCTGCGCTGCGCGCTCGCGCGGCAGGGAGGAGGCGTTGTCATCCAGCCAGGCCTGTCGCGCCCGCTCGGTGCGGGGGTAGTCCTTGCCGCCGCCGATGGCGAGTCCGCGGGTGGAGCGGCGACGAGGCTGCGCCAGCGCCTCCAGCACGTGATCGGCCAGACGCTCGGCGGAGGCACGGAACGTGGTCCACTTCCCGCCGACCAGGCTGAACACGGTGGCGTCGCCCGTCGGCAGGGTGGCGGTCTCGATGCGATAGTCCCGCGACACGAAGCCGGGCGCTTCGTCGCCGTGCCCGGGCAGCGGCCGGACGCCGGAGAACCGGTAGACGATGCTCTCGGGATCCACCGGGATGGAGGGGAACACGTGCGCAGCCAGCTCCACGAAGTACGCCACCTCCTCGGGCGTGCAGACGGCCGGCTCCGACATGTCGTGCTCGAGGTCGGTGGTCCCGATGAGGACCTTGCCCTTCAGCGGGTAGATCAGCACGATACGTCCGTCGTTGTGCTCGAAGAAGATCTCGCGTCCGCCGGTGGCCTCCAGCAGCTGCGGGTTGTCCACCACGATGTGCGAGCCCTTCGTGCCCCCCATGAACCGGGTGGGACGTCCGAGGGCCTCGTTGGTGAGGTCGGTCCACGGCCCGGACGCGTTGACGACGACGCCGGCGGAGAAGGCGAGCTCCTCGCCGCTGTCGGCGTCACGGAGGATGACCTTTCCGTCACGAGCGCCGACCGCAGCGGCGTACGTGGCGATGCGTGCACGATCGCCGCCCGCCGCCACGCCGTCGCGCGCCACGTCGATCGCGAGCCGCTCGGGGTCGTGCATCGAGGCGTCCCAGTAGGTGGCGGTGTACTTCACCCCGGGGTTCAGCCGAGGCAGCGCCCGCAGCGAGCGCTTGCGGCCGTGGAACTCGTGCCGGGGTACCCGGCCGCCGCCGCGCGAGAAGGAGTCGTAGATGACCAAGCCGATCTTGATGAGGGCGGCGCCGCGCTCCTGCGGCTTACCCGCGCCATGGCGGAGGAAGCGCAGGGGGGCGTTCAGGATGCCGGAGAAGGTCGAGTAGATCGGGATGGTGGTCTGGAGCGGACGCACGTAGTGCGGCGCGGTGCCGAGCAGGTCATTGCGCTCGGTGACGGCCTCATGGACCAGGCGGAACTCGCCGTTCTCCAGGTAACGCACCCCGCCGTGAACCATGTGGCTGGAAGCGGCTGAGGCACCGGTGATCACGTCGCTGCGATCGACGAGGGCGACATCCACGCCCTGGAGGGCGAGGTCGCGGAAGGTGGCGATGCCGTTGATGCCGCCGCCGATGATGAGCACGTCCGCATAGGGCCGATCGGCGAGCCGCGCGATCCCGGTGGCGGTTCGGGGCGAGGTGGAGGCAGGCATCATGATCCTTCCCGGCGGCGCGGACCTCACGCCGTCTCCTCGATCCTCTCGCGGTGAGCACATCCTTTCAACCTTCGTGAACGAATGTGCAACGCGGCTACGCTGGAGTCATGTCCGATCACTCCTGGGACGCGGATCCCACCCGTGTGCGTGATGCACTGCGCGCCGCGCACCTGTACTACCTCCAGGACCTCACGATGGACGCGATCGCGCGGGAGCTGCACACCTCGCGCTCGTCTGTGTCGCGCCTGCTGAGTTTCGCCCGCGACACCGGGCTGGTGGAGATCCGCGTGCGCCCCGAGCAGGACGACGCCGCCGCGCTGGCGAAGGAGCTGCGCTCGCGCTTCGGGGTGACAGCGCACGTCGTGCCGGTTCCCGACACGGTCAGCGACATCGAGCGCCTCGACCGCGTGGCGCTCACGGCTGCACGGATTCTCACCGGATTCATCGACTCGAATCAGCGCATCGGCATCGCGTGGGGATCGACCATCAGCGCGGTCAGCCGCTTCCTGGTGCCCAAGCAGACCCACGATTCCGTGATCGTCCAGCTCAACGGCTCCGGCAACCTCGCCTCCACGGGCGTGCTGTATGCGAGTGAGCTGCTGCGCCGGTTCGGTGACGCGTACGGCGCGACCGTGGAGCAGTTCCCTGTCCCTGCCTTCTTCGACGATCCGCACACCCGCGAAGCCTTCTGGCGGGAACGCTCGATCCGCCGGATCCTGGCGCTGCAGTCGCGCCTCGACGTCGCGCTGTTCGGCGTGGGATCGCCGATCTCCGAGGTCCCGAGCCACGTCTACCACGACTCGTATCTGGAGAAGGCGGACTATCGCGCCCTCTCCGAGGCCGGGGTGATCGGCGATGTCGCGACGGTGTTCTTCCGTGCCGACGGATCCACCGAGGGGATCGCGGTGAACGATCGGGCGACCGGCCCCGACTTCCGGGTGCTCCGGCGCACCCCGCGGCGCGTGTGCGTGGCCGCGGGGCGCGCCAAGGCGCCGAGCATCCGGGGCGCGCTCGCGGCCGGACTCATCACGGATCTCATCGTGGACGAACCGACAGCGCTCGCACTGGCCGAAGCCTGATCGCCGATCAGGTGAATGCCGTCCCCGGGGGGATCTGCAGCCAAGGGTTGGCCGGCATCTCCCCCTGGTCGTACATCACCTGATCGCGCCAGCCCGGGGTCTCCACGAAACCGCGCTTCATGAACACCAGTTCCATGCACGCGGTCCACCCCTTCACACCGTCGAGCTTGCCGAGGGTCTGGGTCTGGAACCGGTGCAGGTCGTCGGTGGAGGGCAGGATCACCTCGCAGTAGAGCGAGCTCTCATCGAGCGCCGCCGCCATGAAGCGCACGGCGAGGTGCGGGCGCAGCGCCTGCGCCACCCGCTCCAGGTGCGAGGGCGCCACCCGCAGGATGATGAGCGTCTCGGCGCTCATGCCGAGCGATGCCGCCGTCACGGAGGTGGCCGTCGTGATGCACCCGTTCGCCTTGAGACGCTCGTACCGGCGTCGGACGCTGCTCTCATTCATGCCGAGCTTCGTCGCGATCGAGGGGAACGAGGCCCGCCCGTCCACCGAGAGCTCGCCAACGATGCGACGATCGGCGTCGTCGAAATGGTCCGGTTCGCACGAGTTGGGCGGTGGCATGAGCGCCTCCGATCCGCTCTCGGTGGCGTCCGGTTCGAACAATTGGCGGCCCCAGTCGAAGCTGACCTTGTAGTTGAAGGTCAGCAGGTCGCTGCGCCAGCGCTCGATTCCCGGGATCGACTGCAGACCGGTGAGAACGCGCGTCTGCTGGGCTGGGCCACCGGTGATCACCACTTCGGCATACAGGTCGAACCGCCCCGTCACGAGCGTGACGAACCGCACGTACGGCGACTTCACGAGCTGTTCGGCCACGTCCATCTGCGTGCCCGGCGAACAGTTCACGCGCACCAGGAACGACTCGACCCGCCCGGAATTGCCGAGCGTGGGAATCACGCCCACGCGCACGATGCCGTCCGTGAGCAGTTGCTGCCCCCGCCGCGCGACGGTGGAGACCGCAGCGCCCACCTGATCGGCGATTGCGCGCCAGCTGGCGCGTCCGTCCTGTTGCAGGGCGACGATGATCTGCTTGTCCAGCTCGTCGATACTGCGTCCCCCTGTCCCCCCTGCCACCGTCGTGGTCACTTCGGAGGGTAGACCCGGTGCAGGAAGTCCCGCACTGTCTGGGTCCACTCCTCCGCCTGTTCGATCTGCGGGGAGTGCCCCGACTTCTCGAAGACGACCAGCTCAGAGTTCGGTACCAGCTCAGCGATCGTCTCGCTACACGATACTGGGGTGATCCAGTCGGTCCGGCCAACCGTGATCAGTGTCGGCACGGTGATCTCGTGCAGGCGCGGCTTCAGGTCGTAGTCGATGAGGTTGACCGAGAACGCATAGTTGTGCGCCTCGTAGCGGTAGGGCGTCGCCTCCACCTTGCGTTCGACGGCCTCGGGATCGTAAACGAAATCGTAGAGCGGCAGGATCTCGCGCCAGCAGTCCCTGAGGTCCTCGTTGTCTCGCACCTGGCCGAGGTCGATGCGGTCGAACTTCTCCATGTCGATGTCGACCCGGTCGCTCGCGAGCGCATTCTCCCGCGCCAGGTGGGCGTTGCCGTTGTCCGGGCTGGTGTCGCGCAGCACCACGGCGGCGACGCGGTCGGGGTAGCGCAGTGCGTACTCCATGGCCATGAACCCGCCGTACGAGCCACCCGCCATGACGATCTGCTCGGCACCGATCCACTCGCGCAGGCCGTCGATGTCGGCCGCCCACTGCTCGTGACTGAAAGTGCCGTTGCCTTCGCTCTGACCGCTGCCGCGCGCGTCGAACACCACCACGCGGTACTCGTCGGCGAGGCGACCGAAGCTCGCGCGGGGTTCTGCCCGGGAGCCGAGACCAGGCGCACCGTGGTGGGTGATGATGACCGGCGCCCCCTCGGGCCCGAGAACCTCCACCGCCAGGTGGTTCCCGTTGATCTGCACCCGTTGCGCCTCGGTGGTGGCGGCCGCGAACTCCGGCGATACCTGCTTGTCGGTCATGGAGACTCCTTTTCGGTGGGATTCAGAGGGCGATGGTGCAGGATGCGAGATCCCGCGGGAAGGCGGTGAGCCGCTCGGCACCGCTGTCGGTGACGAGCATGCTGTCGCTGATGCGGTAGCCGGCGTGGCCGGGGATGTAGATGCCGGGCTCGTTGGAGACGACCATGCCGGCGGCGAGGACGGTTTCATCGCCGTCCTCCAGCCACGGCGCCTCATGCATGCCGAGTCCGATGCCGTGCCCCTGCCGGTGGCGCAGGTGCTCGCCCAGCCCGGCCTCGCGGATGACATCCAGGCAGCGGCGATTCGCCTCGCGGCACTCCACGCCAGCCGCGATGGCGTGGGTTCCCACCTCCTGCGCCTCTCGGACGGTGTCGTGATAGCGGATCTGGTCCGCGCTCGGCTCGCCCAGCACGAAGGTGCGCTCGCCCTCCACGAATCGTCCGCCCACCGCGCAGCCGAGCGACAGCATGAAGGTGTCTCCCGGCTGCAGGCGCTGCGCCGACGGCAGTCCGTGCGGGAAGGCCGAGTTCGGCCCGGAATAGACGAGTCCGCCCGCGAGCAGCGAGGCGACGACCACGTTCTCGTGCTCCGCGTACATGGTGGAGACGCCCACCGAGGTGACGTGCCGCTCGAGTTCCGCTTCGCTCGGCAGCTGCCCGCCGGCGGCCACGGCCTCGCGCACCAGCTCCACACCCGCGACCAGCATCAGGTCCGTGATGCGGGCGGCCTCGCGGTGCAGCGTGATCTCCTCCGGGAATTTGATGTAGCGACTGTGCAGCACGATGTCGGATGCCGTCAGGACGGAGCCGGTAAACGCAGCCTGCGCGGCCAGCAGTCGGGAGGTGGACATCGAGGCCGTGAAGCCGATGCGCCGCCCGGAGGCTCCCACGCGACGGGCGAGAAACTCGAACGGCGGGACGATGCCCGGGTACTCCGGGAACGACACCAGCTCTGCGGTGGCGTTCTGAGCCTGCGCGTACTCCCATTCCAGCGCCGGCACCAGCATCACGACCTCGTCGGTGAGATCCAGCCACACGGCCACCGGGCGCTCCGAGGGGTGGTGGAAGAAGCCCGTCAGATAGGCGATGTCCTCCGGGTCGTCCGTGAGGATCGCATCCAGTCCGGCGTCGGCCATCGCGGCGCGGACCCGCTCGTGCACACGGGGGAAGAAGTCCGGCGAGAGTCGCTGGGAGAACACCATGTCGTAGCTCCTGTGGGCGTCGGGCGCGTCAGCGCGCACGGTTGCGGGGGTTGCGGGCGTCGTTGTAGGCGATCGACAGCAGCGTCGCGGAGAGCACCAGCGCGAGGATCGCCAGGGAGGGGAACAGCGTCAGCCACCATGCGCTGGACATCGCGCCCGCCTGCTGCGCCTCGTAGAGGATGCGCCCCCACGACCAGGTCGTCGGGTCCCCGAGACCGAGGAAGGCGAGGCCGGCGGCGGAGAGGACGGCCCGTGAGGCGGTCACCACGACCGAGACGACGATGACCGGCGTGACAGCGGGAAGCACGTGGCGTGTGATGATCCACCACGGCGAGGTGGTCATCAGACGGGCGGCGTCCACGTACGGCAGTCCCACCACCGTGAGCGCCTGCGAGCGGACCAGACGAGTCACCTCCGGCCACGAGAACGCCGCCACCACCAGGATGATCGTCGTGGTGCTCGGCCCGACGAGGGCGGCGACCAGGAT
The DNA here is from genome assembly GCA_031277945.1 of Microbacterium sp. Lineage (GTDB taxonomy): Bacteria > Actinomycetota > Actinomycetes > Actinomycetales > Microbacteriaceae > Microbacterium. The sequence continues at coordinate 551,073 of JAITLK010000003.1, forward strand.
CATCAGCGGCAGCACGGGCAGCGACAGGGTCATGTCCACGATCACGCTGATGAATCCGTCGGCTCGACGGAAATAGGCGCCGATCACCGCCACGAAAGTGCCGAAGGCGATCGCGATGACGGACGCCGCCACGGCGACCAGCACGCTCTGCTGCGTGCCCCAGATGACCTGGGCGTACACGTCGCGGCCGAGCGCATCGGTGCCGAACCAGTGCGTGCCCGACGGCGGCTGCAGTACGTCGGGCCCGTAGCTGGCCGGGTAGGCGGCCAGCAGACCCGCAGCCACCGAGATCACCGCGAGCGCGAGCAGCACGCCGAGGGAGATCATGCCGAGCGGATCACGGCGGAACTGGCGCCAGGTGTGCACCGATGCGCGGACGTTCTCGGTGGCGACCGGTTCGTGCGCCGCGGCATCGATGACAGCACCGGCGGCGGCCGCCTCGATGGCGGGCTTCGGAGTCTGCGCTCCGGCGGAGTTCTGGAGGTTCTCGCTCATGAGGTCTTCACCCGGGGGTCGAGGTAGCCGTAGATGATGTCCGTGGCCATGTTGGCGACCACGACGGTGAGCGCCAGCATGAGGAACGCACCCTGCAGGACGGGGAAGTCGAGCTGGGTCACCGCGTCGTAGATACCGCGGCCCACGCCCGGGTAGGCGAACACGGTCTCGGTGAGCACCGCTCCTCCCACCAGGAAGCCCAGCTGCAGGCCGATCAGTGTGGTGGTGGGCAGCAGCGCGTTTCGCAGCGCATGCTTCCAGAGGATCTGGCGGTACGGCAGTCCGTTTGCGCGAGCGAGAGTCACGTAGTCCTCCCCCAGCGCGTCGATCAGCGTGGAGCGCATGGTGAGCACGTACGAGCCGATCTGCACGAGCATCAACGAGACCGCAGGCAGCACGAGATGGCGGGCGACGCTGAGGTACCAGTCCATGCCGTACACCCCGTTGTCGAATGCACCGCCGATGGGGAACCAGCCGAGGAAGAGGCCGAAGACGAACAGCAGCAGGATGCCCACGCTCGGCACGAACAGGGATTGTCCGGTGACCCCGAGGATCTGCACCACCCGGTCGGTGGCGCGCCCCTTGTGCGAGGCCGCAGCCACGCCGAGCGGGATGCCGATGATGATGGTCAGCGCGAGTGCGGTGAGGGTGAGCAGCAGCGTCCACGGCAGCCGCTGCATGATCACGTCCACGACGGGCACCGACTGGGTGAAGGACATGCCGAGGTTTCCCTGCACGAGCTGCCACATGTACAGCCCGTACTGGACGATGAGGGGCTGGTCGAGCCCGTACTGCTGAAGGATGGTCGCCCGGATGTCTTCGGTCATGTTCGGGCTCGCGAGTGCGAGCGCTGGATCTCCCGGCAGGATGCGCAGCAGCAGGAACGTCACGGTCACGGCGAACCAGATCGTGAGCAGTCCGCGACCCACGCGGCCCAGCAGGAATGAAAGACGAGACACCCGGGCGACCCCTTTTCAGCGGCCGGTCACTCGACCGGCGTCGCGCTCGCGAGCGAGAGCGGGTTGACGATGGACAGCAGCTCGCTCGGCTTCGAGACGAAGCCGGTCCACTTGTCACTGGCGGCGAAGAACAGGTTCTGCGTGTACATGATGTTGTCGTACACCTGCTCGTGGACGATCTTGTTCGCGTCACGCATGACGGCGATCTTGTCGTCCTTGTCGAAGGTGACCATGCCCTTCTCGATCAGCGCGTTGAGTTCCGGATCATCCACGTGGGTGTAGTTGATCGCTCCCCCCGGCAGATAGGACAGCGCGAAGTTGGTGACCGGGTCGTCCATGATGGCGAAGTTGCCCGCATAGATGTCGTAGTCGCCCTCGTTCGTCTGCGCCAGGTAGGTGTTGCGCTCGGAACCCTGCAGCGTGATCTTGATGCCCGCCGTGGCCGCGCTGTCCTTCACCATCTGCGCCCACTGGCTGGTGACCGCATCCTGCAGCGAGTAGATGAGGCGGAACTCCAGCGGGAACATGCCGTCGGATCCCGCCGTGTAGCCGGCCTTCTCCATCAGCGAGCGCGCCTTCTCCGGGTCGTACTCGTACTCCGTGATGGAGTCGTCGTGGTAGTCCTTGAGCACGGGCATCAGCGCGCTGGAGCCCGTGGAGACCGCCTGACCCTGCAGCACGACCGTGCGGATCGCCTCGTAGTCCGCAGCATGGGCGAGCGCCTGACGCACCTCGGTCTTGGCGAGGTCGGCGTTGTCCATGTTGTAGACCATGTGCGCGTAGCCGAGCCCGGCCGCCTCGATCACCTGCAGCCCCGCCGTGGAGCGCAACTTCTCGACCTGGGTGGGCGGCAGCGCGTTCGCGATGACGTCGATCTCGCCACTCTGCAGCGCCAGGATCTCGGTGTTGACGTCGGGGTACACGCGGTAGACCACCTCGGCCGGACCCGGCACGCCACCGTCGACGAGCGGGTAGGAGTCCACGCGCTTGAGGGTGTAGTGCTGGCCCACCTGGAAGTCGGACATGATGAACGGGCCGAGGCCCACCCATCCGCCGTCCTTGCCGTCGTTCGCGAAGGTGGCGATCGAGCCCTTCGGCTCGAACACGTGCTGCGGGACGACCACGCCCCAGAATCCGATCTCTTCGATGATGGACGAGTCCGGCTGCGAGAGCGTGAGCTCGACGCGGGTGTCCGACACCGCGGTGGCGGTGTCGAGGTTGCCGAGCTGACCGAAGAAGGTTCCGGGCGCCTCGTCTTTCTTCACCGCGTTCAGCGTCCAGGCGACGTCCTTCGCCGTGAGCGGGGTGCCGTCGCTCCACACGAGATCGTCACGGATCTCGTAGAAGCCGGTGGTGTCGTCCACGTAGCCCCAGTCGGTGGCGACGTTCGGCTCCTTGGAGCCGGTGTCGCTGATGGAGAGCAGGTGCGGGTACATCAGGTTCGTCACCCACGAGTCGGTGCGGCTGTTGCCGAGCACCGGGTTGAAGTTGACGACATCGGTGGTGGTGCCCACCGAGAGCGTCTTGTCGCTGGGTCCCGTCCCCGCCGACGCGCCGCCGGTGGCACCGGCGTCGGTGGTGGGCGAGGTGGGCGCCTGCGGCGCGCATGCGGCGAGGCCGACCGTGAGGGCGAGGGCCGCGCCGAGCGCCAGAAGCCGCCCGCGCATCAGACCCACACCTCCTCGAGCACGCGCATGGTGTTGCCGCCGACGACCTTGCGGATCTCGTCGTCCGAGTAGCCGTTCTTCACGAGCCAGCCGATGATGTTGTAGAACTCCTCGGCGGGGTTCTCGATGCCGTCGATGTAGGGCTGCTTCTCGTAGTCCACGTGACCGTGCGCCTGGCCGATCGACAGGTTGGAGGAGAACGCGTCGTGCAGGCCCACGTGGTCGCCGAAGAGGGTGTCGGGTCCGAAGGTGACGTGGTCGATGCCGACCAGGTTCACGCAGTACTCGAAGTGATCCATCACGGAATCGAGGGAGTGCTTCGGGTGCTGCGGCGAGATGGTGGTGTGGGGTGCGGCCTCGATGCCGATGACGCCACCGCGCTTCGCGCACTCGATGATGGTCTCGTCCGTCTTCATGCGGTTCGTCGGCCACAGGCCCCGAGCGCCGGCGTGCGTGATGAACACGGGCACCTTCGAGTGCTTGATGACATCGACGCAGGTGCGATCGCCCGAGTGGGAGATGTCGATGGCGATGCCGAGCTTGTTCATGCGCTCGACCGCCCGCTCACCGAAGTACGTGAGGCCGCCGTCGCCGCGCTCCTTGAGCCCGGAGCCGAGCATGTTCGCCTCCGAGTACGCGATGCCCATCTGGCGGACGCCGAAGCCGTAGAGCACGTCGAGGCGGTCCACCTCGTTCTCGATCATCGTGGCCGCTTCGAGGGCGAACACGTGTGCCACGCGTCCGGTCTCCGCCGCATAGCGGATGTCCTTCAGCGACTCTGCCTTGATCACGAAGTCCTGGTGGGCGAGGTCGGCCATGCGAACGCCGAGGTCGAACAGCACGTCCTGGTACTTCCAGCCCGCATCGGAGGAGATGCAGCAGGTGCCGTCCATGCCGTTGTCGAACACCGCCGTGAGGCCCGAGCGGCTGAGACCTTCGTAGCCGGTGGGTTCGCGCCCCTGGCGGATGTGGTCGCGCAGCTCGCCCATGTCCTCGGGGAACACCTGCACGTGATCGTGCAGCGAGATGACGATCTCATCCGTCAGCAGCCGCGTGGTGCGCTGCTTCTGCTCCTCGGTCAGCTGGAGGCCCTGGTACTCGGGCACCCGGCCGATCTGCTTCGCGTAGCGGAACTCACGGAAATCGACGCCGGGCTCCAGATAGTCGTATGCGGTATAGCCGGTGTACCGCGCGGCAGGTTCGAGCATGCTGCTCCCTTGCTCAGGATCGGTTGGTTGGCCGCGGTCAGACGCGGGGTGATGATGACTATCTCGACAATTCGGCGCACTTGTCAACTCGTTTGAGAAATTTCGGTGAAGAATTAATGCAGACGAAACAAATCCGCGGCATAGTGGTCTCCATGACGACTTCTGTGGACAACGACCCCGCGGCCACCGGCCCGGTGCTGGAGGTTGCCGATCTGCGGGTGAGGGTGGGCTCGGGTGACCGCGCGGTCGAGATCGTGCACGGCATCGACCTCACCGTCCGCCGCGGTGAATTCGTCGCGCTGCTCGGCGAATCCGGCTCCGGCAAGTCCGTCACCGCCCGCGCGGTGATGGGACTCATCGACGAGGGCACCGTGACGGCGGAGCGTCTCGTGGCCGGGGGCGTGGATCTGCTGAGGTGCTCTGACGAGGAGCGGCGGCGCATGCGCGGCGACCGTGTGAGCCTCGTGCTGCAGGACGCGCTGTCCGCGCTCAACCCGGTGCTGAGCATCGGCGATCAGATCATCGACCTGCTCCGCGCTCACCGCAGCATCAGCCGCAAAGAGGCGCATGCTCGCGCCGTCGAGCTGCTGGGGCTGGTGGGAATCCCCTCCCCCGCTCGCCGCGTGGCCGACTACCCGCACCAGTTCTCCGGCGGCATGCGCCAGCGCATCCTGATCGCGATGGCCATCGCGCTGGATCCGGTGCTGCTGATCGCGGATGAACCGACCACCGCGCTCGATGTCACCGTGCAGGCGCAGATCCTCGACCTGTTCGCGTCGCTCCGCGACCGGCTGGGGATGGGCATCCTGCTGATCACCCACGATCTGGGGGTCGTGATGGAGGTGGCCGACCGGCTGGCCGTCATGTACGCCGGGCGGATCGTGGAAGCCGGCGACGGTGACACCGTGCTGGAGCACCCCGCGCATCCGTACACCGCAGCGCTGCTTCGCTCCATGCCCGCCGCCACACGCACGGAGCGCATGTACGCCATCCCCGGCAGCCCTCCCACTCCCGCGCAGACGCCGTCGGGCTGCGCCTTCCATCCGCGATGCCCGCTGGCCGTCGACCGCTGCCGCGAGTCCAGACCCGAGCTGGAGACGATCGGCACCGGCCGCTCCGCCGCCTGCTTCCGCACCGAGGAGGTTCTCCGTGTCGATGTCCGCTGACGATGTGATCCTTCAGGCCGAGGGCCTGACGCGCACGTTCACCACCGGCCGGGGGCTTCGCCCCACGCGCGTCTCGGCTGTGGCGGGGGTGGATCTCGCTCTGCGGCGCGGCGAGGTGCTGGGCGTCGTGGGCGAATCCGGCTGCGGCAAATCCACGCTGGCGCGCATGCTCGTCGGCCTGGAGACGCCGGATGCCGGCTCACTGATCTACGACGGGACCGACGTCTCCACCGGGAGCATGCGCCAGCGCGCTCTGATGCGGCGCGGGATCCAGATGATCTTCCAGGACCCGTACATGTCGCTGAACCCGCGGATGACGGTCAACGAGATCATCGCGGAGCCGCTGGCCGCCACCCGCACCGGCACCGCTGCCAGCCGCCGCGAGCGCGTGGCGGAACTGCTCGGGCTCGTGGGCCTGGCGCCCGAGATGGCCTCCCGATTCCCGCACCAGTTCTCCGGAGGGCAGCGCCAGCGCATCGGCATCGCCCGCGCCCTTGCGCTGGATCCCGAAGTGCTCATCTGCGACGAGCCGGTCTCCGCCCTGGACGTGTCGGTGCAGGCGCAGGTGATCAACCTTCTCGACGACGTGCGCCACCGACTCGGCGTCTCGGTGGTCTTCATCGCCCACGACCTGTCGGTGGTGCGCCACGTGGCCGATCGGGTCGCCGTGATGTATCTCGGCAAGGTGGTGGAAATCGGCGACACCGAGGACGTGTTCAGCCGCCCCGCCCACCCGTACACCCGCGCGCTGCTCTCGGCCATCCCTCCGCACACGCGTGCTGAGCGCGGCAAGCTGTCCGAGCGCACCAGACTGACCGGCGAACCCCCGTCGCCCGTGAACCCGCCGTCGGGTTGCCGGTTCCACCCCCGCTGCTCGTTCGCCACGGAGGCGTGCGCCACGGGGGTCCCGCCGCTGGAGCCGATCGGTGAGCGAGGGCGGGAGACCGCCTGTTTCCACGCCGATCAGGTCCTGTCGCTGTCGGCGGGCTGACTCGTCGCCGGCGCCAGCCCACTGTGCAGGGGCGGCGCCGGCGGCGATCGGCGTGACAGCGGATTTCGCTGGACGGGAATGAACGGCTGTCGGTGGCGTTGAATACACTCGTGCGCAGCCGATGAGGCGCGCGCACGTCACGTCTCCCGACAGTCAGGACCCTATGTTCAGCGATGCCGAACGCCGCGCGATGGCGCGGGCCCTGGTGCTCGCGGCGCGCGGCCCCCGCGGCGTCAACCCGCAGGTCGGCGCCGTCATCCTTTCGCCGGAAGGCGAGGTGATGGCCGAGGGCTGGCACCGCGGGGCGGGAACCCCCCACGCGGAAGTGGACGCTCTGTCCCATCTCCCTGCGGGAGCGGCGCGTGGCACGACCGCTGTCGTCACGCTCGAGCCGTGCAATCACACCGGACGCACCGGGCCCTGCGCACAGGCGCTGATCGACGCGGGCGTCGCCCGGGTGGTCTACGCCCTGGCTGATCCGGGTGCCGTCTCCGGCGGTGGCGCCGGCCGTCTGGCCTCCGCCGGAGTGGACGTCGTGTCCGGGCTGCTCAGTGTCGAAGCCGCACAGCTCATCGAATCCTGGCTGGAGCTCATCCGTCTCGGCCGGCCGCGCGTCACCGTGAAGTGGGCGCAGAGCCTGGACGGGCGCGCCGCCGCCGACGACGGCACGAGCCAGTGGATCACCGGGCCCGAGGCGCGCGCCGATGTGCACCGACGCCGCGCCGAGCACGACGCCATCGTGGTGGGAACGGGAACGGTGCTCGCCGATGACCCCTCGCTCACGGCCCGCCACGGCGATGAGCTGTACGACCACCAGCCGATTCCCGTCGTGATCGGAGAGCGCGCCGTCCCCGCGGACGCGCGCCTGCACGCGCACCCCCGGGAGCTCATCCACGCACGCACCCACGATCTGGCCGCGGTGCTGGCCGACCTTGCCGAACGCGGTGTTCAATCCGTCTTCGTCGAGGGCGGCCCGTCGCTGGCTTCGGCATTCTTCGCCGCCGGGCTCGTGGACGAGGTCCTGGTGTACACCGCCCCCGTCCTGCTCGGCGGCTCACGCCTCGCTCTCGGCGAGATCGGCGTACCGTCGATGCCGGAGGCGATCCGCCTCACCGAACCCGCCATCACCGCCCTCGGATCCGACCAGCTCCTTCACGCTCGCGTGACGCCCCTCGTCTCAACCGCGCCCGGCGCGCACACCATCACGGAAGAGCCCCGCATGATCGACAACTCCCGCACGGCAGCCTCCACCACCATCCGCAGCGCCGAGGCGACCGTCCCCACCGTGCACGGCACCTTCCGATTCCTCGCGTACCACGACGCCGAGGCCGGCACCGACCACCTCGCCATCGTGGCGGGAGAGCTCGGAGAGCGCGCGCTCGTCCGCGTGCACTCGGAGTGCCTGACCGGCGAGGCGTTCGGCTCCGAGAAGTGCGAGTGCGGTCCGCAGCTGGATGCCGCCCTGGACCTGATCAACGAGCACGGCGGCGTGGTCATCTACATGCGCGGCCAGGAGGGGCGCGGTATCGGCCTGCTCAACAAGCTGCGGGCATACGCGCTGCAGGAGCAGGGGCTGGACACCCTCGACGCCAACCTGGCGCTGGGTCTTCCGGCCGACGCGCGCGACTACCGGGCCGCCGCGGCGATCCTGGCGGATCTCGGTGTGCACGAGGTTCGTCTGCTCACCAACAACACCGACAAGGTCCACCAGCTGGAGAGCCTGGGCGTCACGGTGGCGGAACAGGTCCCCCTCGTGGTGGGAGTCGGCCCGAACAACGAGGGCTACCTCGAGACCAAGCGCGCGCGCATGGGGCACATCATCGACGACGCGCTGCTGCACCCTCAGGGCTGAGCCGATCGCCGCGTGAAGCGGTGACGTTTCGTGAAGCGCTTCCTGATGAAACACTGAAGACGGGCGTACGCTGACATCTGCGACGGGCAACCGTACTCGTCGTCACAGGTGACGCATCGTCGAGCCGCCGGGGAGCGTCAACCCTGCGACTCGGCGACGAGCGGTGCTCACACCGCTCCCCTTTGCGAGAGATATGTCACAGTCCACAACTTCCACCCCGCCCGCCGCCACTCCCGTCAACTCACGTACGCGCGTCATCACCGCGAGCCTCATCGGCACCACGATCGAGTTCTACGACTTCTACGCGTACGCCACGGCGGCCGTGCTGGTCTTCCCCACGCTGTTCTTCCCCGGCACCGATCCGACGGCGAGCCTGCTGTCCAGCTTCGCGGTGTTCGGGGCCGCCATGGTCGCGCGCCCCATCGGTGCGATCGTCTTCGGTCACTTCGGAGACAAGTTCGGCCGAAAGGCCACGCTGGTCGCCTCCCTGCTGACCATGGGAATCGCCACGTTCCTGATCGGCTGCCTTCCCACTTTCGAGAACATCGGCTGGATCGCGGCATTGCTGCTGCTCGTCCTGCGTCTCGCTCAGGGCTTCGCGCTCGGCGGCGAATGGTCCGGCGCCGCTCTCGTCGCCACGGAGAACGCGCCGGAGGGCAAGCGCGCCTGGTACGGCACGTTCCCGCAGCTAGGCGCACCGCTCGGCTTCATCATCGCCAACTCCCTCTTCCTCATCATCAACTTCCTGCTGCCGCACGCCGACGGCACCGGTCAGCGCTCGCCCGAGTTCCTGGCGTGGGGCTGGCGTGTGCCGTTCTGGTTCAGCGCGGTGATGGTGCTGATCGGTCTCTGGGTCCGCCTCAAGCTCGTCGAGTCGAAGACGTTCGCGACGGCGGAGAAGGCCGGAGCCATCAAGAAGTTCCCCCTCGGCCAGGTGTTCCGTCGGTACTGGAAGCAGCTGATCCTCGGCACCTTCTTCATGCTGGCCACCTACGTGCTCTTCTACCTGATGACCGTGTGGACGCTCTCCTACGGCACCGCAGCGACCGATGCGCCGACTCCCGGCCTCGGCTTCACCTATGTCGATTTCGTGATCATGCAGATCGTCGGCGTCGTGTTCTTCGGGATCTTCACGCTGCTCTCCGGCCCCGTGGCCGACGCGATCGGCCGGCGCAAGCTCCTGCTCTGGGTGACCGCCGCGATCATCGTGTTCGGTGGGCTGTTCACCGTGTTCCTGCTCCCCCAGGGCGACCCGAAGTTCACAGGAGCCCTCATGCAGGGCTTCCTCATCTTCGGCTTCACTCTGATGGGGGCGACCTTCGGTCCGATGGGCGCGTTGCTGCCCGAGCTGTTCCCCACCAACGTGCGGTACACCGGCTCCGCCGTCTCCTACAACGTGTCGTCGATCCTCGGTGCCGCGGTCGCCCCGTTCATCGCGGTGGCGCTCTGGCAGACCGGCGGCGGCAATCCGTGGCTGGTGGGCGTCTACCTCTCGGTGATGGGGGTACTCACCCTCATCGCGCTGCTGCTCTCGCAGGAGACGAAGGACACCGCCTACGAGGAGAACCTCACCTGAGAGCTCCGGCTCGTGGCGCGGGTGCTGGTCACAGCAGGCTGGGATCCAGCACCCGCCCCCGGCTGTTCACGTCGAGGTTCAGATACTGCCCCTCGCCCAGGTCGTTTCCGACCGCGGCCCGAGTGGGGTTGAGGTACTCGAGTTCGCTGCGGGTAATGCCGAATCGGTCGGCGATGTCGGCGATCTTGTCGTCCCAGGCCACCACGTACGTCACCGGACGGCCCTCGTCGGAGGACAGGACCTCGCCGGTGGCGCCCGGGTGCGGACCGAGGTCGACGACGTCCTCCGCGAGCCACGGGCGCATAGGAGTCATCCACCAGCTCAGCACCGCGCGGGCGACGATGACGTTCTCGCACGCGAGGCCGTGCTGATCGTAGACGGGGCGCGCGGGATCCGCCGGGACGGTGATGTCCACTTCGCGGTAGTAGGTCCAATCCTCCGTGCCCGCGTTGCCGAGGTACCGCTGCCGAGTGCCGTCCCCCGCGGGATCGATCGGCAGGCTGCCCTCGTCGACGCACGCGTCGTCATCGCGAGACCACTGCGACAGCCGCACATCGTACGTGCCCGCTGACGTGCTGAGATCCTGCACGGTGAGGGTGGCATCGGACGCGCCGTTCACGGTGACGACCACCGTTCCCGTGGCGGATCCCGTGAATTCGGCGGTGGCGGCAACACCCTCCGGCGGCAGCTGGTTCGACTTCGCGTAGCGGTTCGGATCGACCGTCGGCGTGGGAGTCGGCGTGGGCGTGGCGGTGGGAGTCGGCGAGGCCGTGCGCGTCGGCGACGGGGCCGCGGTGGTGGTCTCCGCCACCGGCAGCCCGTCCGGCCCCTCGGGCGCGCACGCGGTGGCGGTGAGGAGCAGGGCTCCCGTCAGCAGCAGTGTCAGGCGTCGTCGCGTCACGCTCCGAACCTAGCCCACTGGCGCATCCGCGGGAATGCCGCGGCCCCGTGTCTCACGACAGACACGGGGCCGGATCCGAGCGCTCACCGCGGCTCTCTCAGGGCCAACGCGGATCGCACCGGTTGCACGCATCGGAACATCCTCACCGGAGCAAGGGGGATGTCCCTCCGCGGGTCTCGGAGGTTTGCCGAACGTCTTCGGCGAACACGACGCTCACGCGTCGTTCCGAGGGTCTGAGGTGCGCTGCGCCTCCGCCAGGCGGTACCGCAGCGCGGCGAGTTCGGCGCCCAGCGCTGCCGGGATCCGGCCGTCGAAGGTGGCGAAGAACTCTTCGGTCAGATCGGCTTCCGCCGTCCAGAGCGCGGGGTCGACCGCGAACAGCTCGGCCAGGTCGGCCTCGGACACGTCGAGCCCGTCGAGGTTCAGATCCGCCGTGTGCGGAAGCCGGCCGATCGGGCTGGTCTCCGCCCCGACGTCGCCGTTCACGCGGCGCACGATCCACTCGATCACCCGCGAGTTGTCGCCGAAGCCCGGCCACAGGAACCGTCCATCGGCGCCACGGCGGAACCAGTTCACCTGGAAGATGCGCGGCGCGCGGTCGAACCGGAGCTCCGAGCCCACCGCGAGCCAGTGCGCGAAGTAGTCGGCCATGTTGTAGCCGCAGAAGGGCAGCATGGCGAAGGGGTCGCGTCGGAGCTCGCCCACGGTGCCTTCGGCAGCGGCGGTGCGCTCGGAGGAGATGTTGGCCCCCATGAACACGCCGTGGCTCCAATCGGTCGCCTCCACCACGAGCGGAACATTCGTGGCACGACGTCCGCCGAACAGGATGGCGTCCAGCGGAACCGCATCCTCCCAGTCGTCTGCAATCTGCGGGCACTGCGCCGCGGAGACCGTGAAGCGGGAGTTCGGGTGCGCCGCGGGGCGATCATCTGCCGGGGTCCACGGGTTGCCCTCCCAGTCGGTCAGCTCCGCGGGAGCCTCGTCCGTGAGGCCCTCCCACCACACATCGCCATCGGGGCGCAGAGCCACGTTGGTGAAGATGGTGTTGCCCCACAGCGTCTCCACGGCCGTGACGTTCGTCGACTCGCCGGTGCCGGGCGCCACGCCGAAGAAGCCCGCCTCCGGGTTGATGGCCCACAGGCGGCCGTCCTCACCGGGACGCAGCCAGGCGATGTCGTCACCGAGCGTCTCCACACGCCACCCGGGGATGGTCGGACGCAGCATCGCCAGGTTCGTCTTCCCGCACGCCGACGGGAAGGCCGCGGCGAGGTGGTACCGGCGACCCTGCGGGTCGATGACGCGGATGAGGAGCATGTGCTCAGCCAGCCAGCCCTGGTCGCGGCCGATCACCGACGCGATCCGCAGCGCGAAGCACTTCTTGGCCAGAATCGCGTTTCCGCCGTAGCCCGAGCCGAACGAGTACACCTCGAGCGTCTCGGGGAAGTGGACGATGTACTTGTCGTCGTTGCACGGCCACGCGACATCGCTCTGCCCCGGCTCCAGCGGCGCGCCCACGGAGTGGACGGTCTTGACCCAGTCCGCCCCGGCGGCGATCTGCCGTGTCACGGCGTCTCCGACACGGGTCATGATGCTGATCGAGGTGACGGCGTACGCGCTGTCGGTGACCTGCACGCCGATGTGGCTGAGGGGGCCGCCGATGGCGCCCATGGAGAACGGCACGACGTACATGGTGCGCCCGCGCATCGATCCGGCGAACAGGCCGGTGAGCTTCTCGCGCATCTCGGCCGGGTCCGCCCAGTTGTTCGTCGGGCCGGCATCGATCTTGCGCTCGGACGCGATGAAGGTGCGCCCCTCGGTACGGGCGACATCGCTCGGGTGCGAGCGTGCGAGGTAGGAATCGGGGCGCCACTGCGGGTTGAGCTTGATGAGCCGGCCCTCGTCGACCATCTCGCGCAGCAGCGCGTCATTCTCGGCGACCGAGCCGTCCACCCAGTGGATCCGGTCGGGCTGAGTGAGCGCGGCGATCTCATCGACCCAGGCCACCAGGGCCGCCATCGATGCTCCCTCATAGTCCGGGCGCGCCCCGAACGACCGTGCGGCACTGAGGGGCGTCGGGCGGTGGGTGCGAACGGCGAGGGATTCGGCGAGTGCCATGTCATCTCCTTCGATGGTGAGCGATGATCTGAATCAATCTTCTGTTGTCTTTTCCGACACTTATCGCCATGCAGAGTCGAAAGAAACGACGATCTTTACGTATCATCAAGACATGGCATCCGGAATCGAACTGGCCACGCTCGGCCACCGCATCCGTCATCATCGGCAGGACCGCGGTCTGACCCTCGACGAACTCGGCGCGATCGTCGGCGTCGCCGGCTCTCAGCTCAGCTTGATCGAGAACGGCAAGCGCGAGCCGAAGCTCTCGCTGCTGCAGGCGATCGCCCAGGCCACCGGGACGGAGGTCACCGATCTGATCTCCGGCGAGCCGCCGAACCGCCGCGCCGCGCTGGAGATCGACCTGGAGCGCGCCCAGACCTCGGCGGTGTTCCGTCAGCTGGGAATTCCCGCGGTCCGCGTGAACAAGGCGATGACCGATGAGACCATCGAGGCCATCCTCGGCCTGCATCACGAGCTGCAGCGCCGCGAGCGCGAAGCGATCGCGACCCCCGAAGAGGCCCGCCGGGCGAACACCGAGCTACGGCTGAAGATGCGCGCTCTCGACAACTACCTTCCGGACATCGAGGCACTCGCGGAAAAGCAGCTGAAGGCGGCGGGACACACCACCGGCGCGCTCTCACACCGCACCGTGAGCATCATGGCCGAACAGCTCGGATTCGAGCTCATCTACGTCAACGACCTGCCGCATTCGGCGCGCTCGGTCACGGATCTGGAGAACGGGCGGATCTATCTCCCGCCCTCGTCGATTCCGGGCGGGCACGGCCTGCGCTCGATGGCGCTGCAGGCCATGGCGCATCGTCTGCTCGGTCATACGCCGCCCACCGACTACGCGGACTTCCTGCAGCAGCGACTGGAGATCAACTACTACGCGGCGTGCGCCCTCATGCCGCAGGGAGCGGCGGTGAACTTCCTCGCCCAGGCCAAGAAGGACCGCAACCTCGCCGTCGAGGACTTCCGTGACGCGTTCGGGGTCACGCATGAGGCGGCGGGCATGCGTCTGACGAACCTCGCCACCCGCCACCTGGACATCAAGCTGCACTTCCTCCGCGTCGACGGCTCCGGCGCGCTCAGCCGGGTGTTCGAGAACGACGATCTGCCGCTGCCGGAAGACATCACCGGATCCGTGGAGGGGCAGCCGGCCTGCCGGAAGTTCTCCGCCCGTGCCGCGTTCGAACAGCAGAACCGCACCACCGAGCACTACCAGTACACCGACACCCCCGCGGGGACGTTCTGGTGCTCCACGCAGACCGGCTCCACCGCCGACGGGGAGTTCTCCATCACGGTGGGAGTGCCCTTCGACGACGCGCGCTGGTTCCGGGGCCGCGAGACCCCCGCACGCGCGGTGTCCACCTGCCCGGACGAGTCGTGCTGCCGCCGCGCCCCTGCCGAACTGACCGGAAAGTGGAAGGGCAAGGCCTGGCCGAGCGCGCGTGTGCACACGCACATGTTCTCCCCGCTCCCCCGCGGCGCCTTCCCCGGCGTCGACGACAGCGAGGTCTACGGCTTCCTCGAGCGTCACGCCGCCGAGTAGGCCCTGCTCACTTCACGCGAAACCCGTTCACGTCGAGACACCCCGCAAACGCGCGTTTCTCGGACCCGCGGGATTTCTCGCGCGCCAGGGCAGCGGCGAGAATAGAGCGGCGGGAACCCCGCAGGAATCGGAGTTCCGTGTCTCATCAGCAGCGCCCCTGGCTGGGGCTGTGGATCCTCACCCTCGCGTGCTTCGCCACGATCACCACCGAGGTGGTGCCGATCGGGCTCGTGCCCGCAATCGTGCAATCGTTCGGGGTCGACGAAGCGCAGGCCGGGATGCTGGTCACCCTGTACGCGATGATCGTCGCCGTCACCGCGGTGCCGCTCACGCGTATCACCAGCCACGTGCAGCGCAAGACGCTGGTCCTGGTGACGCTGGCGATCTTCACCGGCTCGAACACGCTCGCAGCATTCGCCCCGGATTTCCTCACCCTCGCGATCGCGCGCGGGATCGCCGGCGTCGCGCATGCGCTGTTCTGCGCGGTCGCGCTCGGCTACGCGGCGCGGATCGCACCTCCGGGACTCACGGGGCGCGCACTGGCCCTCGTCGCGACCGGCACGAGCGCCGGGCTCATCGTGGGCGTGCCCGCCGGCGCTGTGGTGGCCACGGCCTTCGGATGGCGGGCCGCTTTCGGCGCTCTCGCGGTCATCGGCGCGATCGCGATCGTGGCGGCGGCACCGCTGCTTCCCGCCGTCAGCCACGACCGTACGGCCGCGAAATCGCTCGCCCCCGGCGGTGCGCGGATGCTGCTCGTGGCAGGGCTCGCGGGAGCCGCATTCCTCGGCTACTACACGCTGTACACGTACGTCTCGCCCCTGCTCCTGTCCTCCGGCCTCCCCGACATCTGGCTGGGTGTCGTGCTCGCAGTCCTCGGGGTGACGGGACTGCTGGCGATCCAGCTCGCGGCGCGCTACATCGACCGCGCGCCCATGCGGTGGCTGATGTTCGTTCCTCTGACGATCACCGCGATGCAGCTCCTCGTGAGCGTCGTGTATCCGATGCTGCTTCCGGTCCTGATCGTCACGGCACTGTGGACCGCGTCGTTCGGACCGGTGAACACGACCTACCAGAACGCTCTCGTGCGCGTCGGCGCCGCGAATCCCGATATGGCCGGCGCCTGGATCAATGTCACCTGCAACCTCGGAATCGCCGGTGGCGCCGCCCTGGGCGGGGTGCTGGTGATCGGCCCCGGGTACCCGGCAGCGGGGTGGGTGGGGGCCGCGATCCTCGCTGCGAGCACCCTCGTGACCCTCATCTTCCGGCGTACCCTGGCCACCGCGATCACGCGCTGACCCCCCTCACACCTTCGCCGCCTGCGGCACCTCACGCGCGAGAAGCAGGGCCACCACCCCCAGGAGCCCGCCCGTGATCCGCCGCTGCCAGCGCGTCCAGGCGGGGCGGGCGGTGAGGAAGCGCGCAATGGATCCTGCCGCCAGCACGATGGCCGCGTTGACCGCCAGACTCACCAGGATCTGAACGCCGCCGAGCAGAAAACCCTGCGCCATCGGGCTTCCCGCCCGCGGATCGATGAACTGCGGGATGAGTGCGAGGTACATCACCGCGACCTTCGGGTTGAGGAGGTTGGTGATGAGCCCGGTGCGAAACAACCGGCTCGGCGGATCGGACGTCAGCGCCTGCTGCTCGAACAGCCCCGCCCCTCCCGGACGCAGAGCCGACCATGCCAGAAAGAGCAGATAGGCGACCCCCACAGCCTTCAGCCCGATGTACAGCCAGGGCACCAGCACGAACACCATCACCAGGCCCAGGTTCGCTGCGCTCAGATACACCAGAAACCCCGCGCCGGTGCCCGCGAGCGAGATCAATCCGGCCCGCGGGCCCTGAGCGACCGCGCGTGAGATCAGGTAGATCATGTTGGGCCCGGGGGTGAGCACCATCACCAGCGCGGCGAGCGCCATCGCTCCCATCGTCGTCCACGACACCAGTGGTTCCATGCGCTTGCCTCCTGACAGTGGAACCATCGTCAGGTAAGGGCGTTATGCAGATCAACCATTACCGATCAGAGCGCACGCACAGCAGCCTCACGCGATGTGGTGCTGCCATGTGTCCGCCAGCTCCGTGGCGAGCTCGGCGACGCCGCCGCGCGACCAGGTGGCCACGACGCGTCCGTCACGCAGCACGACGGGTTTGACCATGCCGTTCTTGCCGGGACCGATCTCCGCCCGCATGTGCTCGCCGGCGACCACACTCCGATCCGCGTAGGAGATGTAGTACTCCTCGAAGGACCCGAGCAACCGCGCCCGCGCATCCCAGACCGGAGCGGGCCCGGTGCTCTCCCACGGCACCGCTCGCTCGTCGACGAGGGTGAGGAGGGCGGCATCGGAGATGGCTCCATCGTCGTCTCGCACCGCCGACGCCGCTGCCCGCGCGACCGTGATGGTGGTGCCGGCCCACCACGCGAAGTCCGCGATCGAGGCCGGGCCGTGCCCGGCCAGGTAGCGCCGGAAGAGTTCCGCCTCGGGGTCCGCCGGGGTGTCACGCTGGGGCGGAAGGTGGTCGGTCAGGGTGAGGAGCTGCTCGGTGGCGGGTTGATCGGACCGCGGCACCGTGGCGCCCCACACCACCACGCCGCGCAGCGCCAGCGTGTGCAGCAGATGCGTGCCGCGCTGGCCTGCGGTGGCGACGCCGCCCGCTTCGAGCGCGGCGAACGCCTCCGCTCGCCGGAGTCCGCCCTCGCGCAGGGGACGCCGCAGGATGCGCTCAGCCCGGGTGAAGTCCGCTTCAGCAAGACCCAGCTCGCGATGGCGAGCGGCCCCCGAGCGATGGATACGCTGCGCCGTGATGGGCACCATCCACGCGGTATCGACCGCAGCAATGACATGCAGGGTTCCCCTCATCGGCCAGGTGCGGACGAGGTCACCGCGATCGAACAGCGCGTCGATCTGCCGAGCCGTGGGCGTTCCCGCGGTTCGCGCGGAGAGCGCGAACCGCCCGCCCCAGAACTCCTGCGCCTGGGTGGCGGCGAGGCGCTCCGCAGCGGCGAGCGGGCTGGCAGCAGGCTCCGCCAGCAGGTGCGATGACAGCCGCGCGGCGCGGAGCGCCTCGAGCCTCGCGTCGTCGTCGGCGGCGGCGGTGCCAGCACTGGCGGCGGTGGCAGCACTGGCGGCGACGAGGCGGCTGGTGCCGTCGCCGGTACCGTCGGCATCCGTCACCGTGCGGGGTGTTCCCATGCTGCCGTCTCCTGTCGATCGTCGCGCAATCAGCATGCCCGACGCCTCCGACATCGGCCAGGATTCCTTCTTCCTCACCGGTCTCGGAAAGTGTCGACGGCGATGCGAGCCGAGACATCTCTTGAGACCGGCCCGATCGCCGGTCTCACAAGATGTCGAACCCCCGCGCCGAGACAGCGGTGCCTGAGACCACACGGCCCGGTACGGTCCGGTATCGGCCAGGAATCCTGGCCAACCAGATGAGACCTTGCTCATAATGGCGTTGCCGGGATGCGGCCCACCGGCTACGCCCCTGACACTGGTGGCATGCAGAACAACGCGCTCATCCCGCTGGTGGCACAGGGACAGATGCTGTCCTGGCTGTGGCAGGGTGCGCTCGGCGCCATGACGGAGAAACTGGGCGACACTCGCTGGGAGGTGGACCTGGCGGAGGGGCGACTCTCCTTCGTGAATCGGGCCGACGACACCCGGCGCATCGACACCGGGATCGATCTGGTCGCATCCATCGCGCCCGGCCCGCGCTCCACGCTGTGGGGGTGGGGCCACCCGCAGGGACGGCCGAACGGCGTGGCCGCGCTGATCCGCGACTCGGGTCACCCCGGTCTCGAGCTGGCGGAATTCCCCTTCCCCGCCGATGTCACCGACGCCGACGACTACATCACTCAGACCTCGCATGAGATCGGCGTGGCCTCGGTGGTGGCACGAGGCCGGGGACCGTACTACTCGGCCCCGATGGGCGGGGGTTCGCGCGCGGTGTTCGCCCTGGAGGTGCCCGGGCTCGCAGTCCCCGCGGTGACAGATTTGATGAGCACGTTCATCCCGATGATGAGTTCCGCGCCTCCGCTGGATGCCCGCACCGCGCTGTGGTTCGCCGCCACACGTCTCGGCTGGGCGTTCGAGTGGACACAGCCGGAGTTCGCCGCTGCCGCCATCTCCGATGCCACGGGCTCGGCGACATTCCGCTTCGATCCGCAGGGCCGGGTCACCGGCCTCGAGACCGACGTGGCACGAGCGCATACGAACGCCGCCGCGTGAGCACCCCGAAGGCGGGGACGACAGGTGAGGACGTGAGGATGCCGCCGGTTCGGGCGGCGTCCTCACCTGTCAGCCCTCCAGCAGGGTGACCTCGCGGCGCGGCGGGAGCACCAGCGGGTGCGATCCCGCCATTGCCTCCAGCACGCGAACCACCTGACGCGAGTAGCCGTACTCGTTGTCGTACCAGACGTACAGGATCGCGGTGGTGTCATCGGCGATCGTCGCCAGCCCGTCGACGATTCCCGCGCGATGCGACCCCACGAAATCGGTGGAGACCACCTCGGCGCTTTCGACGTAGTCGATCTGCTGGCGCAGCTTCGAGTGCAGCGACACCCGGCGCAGGTAGTCGTTGACCTGGTCCTTGGTTGCGGGACGGTGCAGGGTGAGGTTCAGCACCGCGAGCGAGACATCGGGTGTGGGGACGCGGATGGCGGAGCCGGTGAGTTTGCCCTCCAGTTGCGGCAACGCTTTGGAGACGGCCTTCGCGGCCCCCGTCTCGGTGATCACCATGTTCAGCACCGCGGAGCGCCCGCGCCGGTCGCCCTTGTGGAAATTGTCGATCAGGTTCTGATCGTTCGTGAACGAGTGCACCGTCTCGACATGGCCATGAGCGATGCCATAGGCCTCGTCCATCGCGGCGAGCACGGGCGTGATGGCGTTCGTTGTGCATGACGCCGCCGAGAGGATGAGGTCGTCGTCGGTGATGCTCTCGTGATTGATGCCGTGAACGATGTTCTTCAGAGGGCTCTTCCCGGGCGCCGTGAGCAGGACGCGCGACACCCCGCGCGAGCGGAGGTGCTGTGACAGGCCCTCCTCATCCCGCCAGCGACCGGTGTTGTCCACCACGATGGCGTCGTCGATGCCGTAGGCGGTGTAGTCGATGGCTGCGGGGTCGTCCGCGTAGATCACCTGCACGCGTGTGCCGTTCGCGATGATCTGCTCACGATCCGCATCGACGGTGACCGTTCCC
Organism: Microbacterium sp.; assembly: GCA_031277945.1. Classification (GTDB taxonomy): domain Bacteria; phylum Actinomycetota; class Actinomycetes; order Actinomycetales; family Microbacteriaceae; genus Microbacterium. The sequence goes on from JAITLK010000003.1 coordinate 570,751, forward strand.
TCGAACGGACCGTGCACCGAATCCCGCGCCAGCAGCGAAGCGCGCTTGGCGAGGTCGGAGTCGGATCCGCGACGCACCACGATCGCGCGCAGGCGCAGTCCCGAGCCGCCACCGGCGTGGGAGATGAGGATGCGCGCCAGCAGGCGGCCGATGCGGCCGAAGCCGTACAGCACGACATCGCGATCTTCGGCATCCTCCCGGGGGGCGCCGAGCACGGCCGCGAGCTGGTCACGCAGATGCGACTCCAGATCCGCCTCCGAGGGACGGGAGGAGATGAGCCGCGCCACGTCAATGGACGCGGGTGCCGGTGCGATGGCGCGCAGCGCCTCGACGACGGCGAGACTGTCCGCCACGTCGATGCGCTCGTGTCCCACGCTCTGCGCGCGCTGGTGCGCCGCCAGGATGCCCGTCGCGCTCAACCCCACCAGTCGATGTCCGTGGATCGATGTCACCACCCCGCGGTCCCGGTGCAGCGCCCCGATGTGCGGGATCATCCGCTCCGCGAGCTCCTCCTGGCTGTTCCATGCTGTGCGGTGTGCGGCGAAATCGTCCATGCGCGTCCTTGCGTTCGGTGTGGTGGATCAGTTTCTATCCCCGCCGTCCACGCTACGGCCCCGCGAGCGCCGGAGTGCGCCACTGGCCGAAGCGAAGTGAACCCGTCTTGTGGAAGCGGAAACTTCCCCGGATCTTGAGCGGACTCATCGACTCGGATGGCAGACTTCAGATGGCGCACTCCGCGCCCTCCGGAAAGGACAACGATGACGACGTTCCCCGCTCTGCAGACCTACATCGATCGCGGTCTGCTGCTGTCCCTGCTTCAGCAGGACGCACTCGTGGAGGCGACGGACGCTCTCGGTCAGCACCGCTGGGACGTGGACATGCAGCAGGGAACACTCACGTTCACCTCGGAGAAGGACCCGGCGCGCCGCCTCGCCACGCGCGCACACCTCATCGCGTCGATCGCGCCCGGGCCGCGTTCGGTGCTGTGGGACTGGGCGCATCCGCAGGGCTCGCAGCAGGGCGCCTCCGCCGCGCTGCGCGCCGCGGGCGAACGCGACGGCGTGCGCGAACTCAGCGTCGGGGAAGTGCCGTTTCCTGCCGACTTCGACGCTCAGGATCGCGATGCCATGGCGCAGCTCGCTCACGAGATCGGCCAGGCCTCCGTCGGCATCCTCGGACGCGGCCCCTACTACTCGGCGCCGGTGGACGGGGGGACTCGGTTCATCTTCCTCCTCGACGCGCCGCTGCCGCCGCTGACGCTGGCCGCGGTCGTTGCGAAGCTGCCGCGGCTGCTGAGCACCGGCCTGTTCCGCGACCCGCGGACGGCCGTGTGGGGACTCGCCACCGCACAGCGCTGGTCGTTCCGCTGGAACGACGACGCTTTCAGCGGTGCGACGCTGTCCGACGGGTCGACGGTGGCACAGTTCGGATTCGATCCGCAGGGCCGGATCGTCGCCGTGAACTCGCACGCCGCCTGAACCCTCCTCCCTTCCTCTCCCCCTCCCTCGACGAAGGAGTCGACGTGGCCCCCGCCTCTCTGCGCGTTCACACGCTGTCCCTGCCCAGTGCCGCCCTCGGCGAGCCGGTGAATCTGGTGCCCGTTCGGCGCACCCAGGATCTGCACGCCGTCGATGACGGTGAGCAGATCGATGAGGAACTGCGCGCCGGACTCGGCTACGGGCACGTGCGAAACATCGCGCCCTATCTCCCGCAGCAGGACTACGACCGCCGGCTGACCGATCGCGACCACCGCGTGATCATCCTGGAGAACGACCATCTTCGCGCCGAGGTGCTCCCGGACCTCGGCGGACGGTTGCGGCGTCTGTATGACAAGAGCGCCGATCGGGAACTCCTGTACGTCAACGCCGTGTTCCAGCCCGGCAACCTCGCGCTGCGAAACGCCTGGTTCTCCGGGGGCGTCGAGTGGAACATCGGCACGATCGGGCACACTCCGCTGACCGCGTCGACGCTGCACGCCGTCGCGGTCGAACGCCCCGACGGTGCCGCCGCCGTGCGTCTGTACGAGTATGAGCGCCTTCGCGGCGTGGTCTACAGCGTGGAGTTCGTGCTGGGCGCGGATGCCCGTGAGCTCCTGGTGCGCAACACCATCACCGATGTCCGGGAGTCGTCCGAGCCGGTTCCGATGTACTGGTGGTCCAACATCGCCGTCGATCAGACCGCGGACACCCGTGTGATCGCCCCCGCACACGGGGCGTGGAAATTCGCGTATCGGGAGAACGTGCACCTGATCCCCGTCGGAGATGCCGCACCACGCCCGGACATCACCCGTCCGGCCCTCGCTCCGCAGGCCGCGGACTACTTCTTCGACCTGGATGAGAAGGTCCACCCCTGGATCGCGGCCGTCGAATCCGACGGCCGCGGCTTGCTGCAGATGTCGGATGCCCTGTTGCGGGGCCGGAAGCTGTTCGTCTGGGGCGAGTCCGACGGCGGGCGACGGTGGCAGTCCTGGCTGTCGCACGGCACGGGGACCTACCTGGAGATCCAGGCCGGCATCGCCCGCACCCAGCTGGAACACGTGCCGATGCCCGCCGGCGCCACCTGGAGCTGGACCGAGGCGTACGGCCTCGTCGAGGTGGACGGCGGCGTCGCCCTGGGCGACTCGTGGGACGCGGCGATCCACGAGGTGACCTCATCCTCCGCCGCAGTACGACTCCGCGACGCGATCGAGGCCGAGAACGCCCGCTCCACCGCGGACGACCGCGTCGGCGACGTCCTGAGCATCGGGTCGGGGTGGGGCGCACTCGAACAGCGCCGCCGGATCCACACGCGCACGGGTCCTTTCGACGACTCCCGGACGCCGTTTCGCCCCAACCACCTCGGCGCCGAACAGGAGGGCTGGCTCCAGCTCCTGCGCGGCGGCCCCTTCCCGGACGGCCTTCCCGTCAGCTATCAGCGCGACGACGCCTGGGCTCCCTTCCTCGAGAACGAGTCGACAGCGGATGCCGCGTTCGCACTCGGCGTGCTGCACGCCGCGCAAGGCCGCCTCGACGAGGCATGGGAGACGTTCACCACCGCCGCGCAGCAGCAGGACACCTGGTACGCGCGGCGCGCCCTGGCAGAGCTGGCCGAGGAACGCGGCGACGCCCCCGCCGCGCGCGAGCATGCGCTTCGGGCCCGCGAGCTGACGCCTCCCACCTGGGCTGCGGTCGAGCTCGGAGAACTGCTGCTGCGTCTCGGCGCCTCCGCGGAGGCACTCCAGGCAGCCTCCGCCACGGACGAAGAACGTCCGGGCGGTCGGGCGACGCTGCTGCGGGCACAGGCGCTGGTCGCGCAGGAGCACCATGCCGAGGCTCGGGACCTCCTTGCCGAAGGCATCGAGGTCGCGGATCTCGCCGAAGGCGACAACGCGCTCACCGAGCTCTGGCGCACGGCGGCCATCGGCATCCAGCGTCAGGCCGACCCGACCGCATCGGCCGAGGTGCTCGCCCAGCGGGCAGCGAGCGCCGATCCGCTGCCTGCTCGCTATGACTTCCGCATGTCGCTGGATGCATGATCGTCGGTTGCGGGCGCAACACGCCCGCAACCGACGACACCGGCCTCACACTCGCGCGGTCGAGAGTAGGTCGGTCAGCGCCTCGACGTGAGTGAGCTGCGGATGGTGCCCGGCGCCGGGCACGGTTGACAGCTCGGCACCCGGCAGCGACGCCAAATGTTCCAGCGCCAACGGGTCATCGCTGCCCGTGATGATCCGAACCGGCCCGGCGAATCGTGACAGCGCGTCGCGGAGCTCGCCGCGCCACCGCGCCGATCCCGCGTCGGACAGCTGCGCCGCGGCGTGGCGCGGGGTACGGCATCGGAGATCGCTCACGCTGGACTGCAGCGCTGCCGCGCTCCGCGCAGAACCGGTGAGGCGCCGCGACAGCCCGACGGCATCCGCGCGCCGCAGCGCCATGCCCACCAGCGCACGGAGCCGAGTGATCGGCGCCGCTGGCGGTTGGAGGAAGAAGGGCGCGACGAGTGTCAGCGAGCGCACGCGAGACGGGAAGCGATCAGCCGCGAGGACGGCGGCCGCAGCCCCGAGCGAATGACCGATGAGGTCGGTCTGGCCAGAGCCCAGCAGCGCGGGAAGCCATCGCTCCCAGTCCTCGATGCCTTCGCCGCCACTCAGACCGAGCCCGGGCAGGTCCACCACGCGGGCCCCGATGCCCGCGGCCACCGCGGCCCAGGTGTCGGCGTTGACCGGAAGCCCGGGCAGAATGAGCCGGTCGGATCCGGACGCACCCAGTTCGAACGTGTGCACACCGCCGATCTCGACGAACCGGCGGTCCGTGCCGACGACCGCGCCGAAGCGGTGCGCGGCCAGGTGGTCGGCCCATCGCTGTAGCGAAACCCGTACATCCGGCATCGCGATCCCGTGTTTCTCGGCGAACTCGAGGGCCGGCCGGGTGGGGTACCGATCCGTCGACATGAAGGTGAGCGTCTCGGGATCCGCGTGCGTCACCCAGCGCGGCAGGCGCCTGATCGCGCCCACCGGCATGCGCAGTCGCGGAACCTTCGCCCCGAGATGCTCGCCCGTCAGACGGAGCAGGTCAGCCAGCGGCGGGGTCGCGTCGTCCAGGATCCAGTACGCCTGGCCGTCGGCCGCAGGGTCGACGGCGGCAGCCGCCATGAAGGCTGCAAGATAATCCACCGTGATGACCGGCAGGAACGTCGACTCGTCACCGGGCAAGGCCGCGAGGGCGCCGTCCCAGACCTGGCCGATGGTGGTGGCGAGGCCGATCTGCTGATCCGATTCCCCGGTCACGCTGTCGCCGATCACGCTGGAGGGATTGACGATCGTCCACGCCAGCCCGAGTTCGCGCGCCCGGGCCTGGAAGATCGCGTCCGACTCCTCCTTCGAGGCCTCATAGGCGCCGTGGTCACGGTAGAGCGCAGCCCGGTGCTCGTCAGACCACGGAACGGAATCCGGGTTTTGCCCACCCACGCGATAGCCCGAGATGTGAACCACGCGCCGCAGGTGCGGCAGCTCCGCTGCCAGCTCGACGACCTTCTCCACGATGCCGACATTGGCACGGCGCGCTTCCTCGGCGCCCATCCCGAACCGGTAAGAGCCGGCGCAGTTGTGGATCTCCGTCACGTCCGCGAGCACGTCGGCGCCGGCGGTGATGATCTCGTCGGCGTCGAAGTCCACCGTCACCGTGTCGACGGGCGCTGTCAGTCCGTGCTTGGTGAGCCAGCGCTGCATCGAGGCGGCGGAGGTCGCGCTTCGGACGGCGGCGGTGACCCGCGCGCCGTCGCCGGCAAGCGCGAGGATGAGGTGGCGTCCGACCAGTCCGGTCGCGCCGAAGATGAGCGCGTGGCGCGGCTGTCCGACGGAGGTCATCGCGCTGCACCTCCCGCCGTCTGCTGTGCGATGAGCGCCGCCACCACATCGGCGGCAGACAGCAGCGGCGCCGTGCTGCGTGTCGCGCGTGACACGATGACCGATCCCTCGATCGTGGACACGATGACGGTGGCCACAGACCTGGCACGTTCGGTGTCGAGGCCGTCGGCCTCGAGGAGGGCGGCCGTCGGGCCGATCCATGATTCGAAGGCCGCAGCACACGCCTCGCGAAGCCGCTCGCTCTCCGCTCCCATCTCCAGCGTGACGACAGAGACCGGACACCCCAGCCGGAAGTCACTCTCACCGACGAGTGCGGCGAGGGCCTGGATCGCCACGCGGGCAGCCTCCGCCGCGCCCCCGGCTGAGGCCGCTGCCTCGGAGATCAGCTCCTGGAACTGCCGCGCGGCCAGATCGACGGCGGCGATGCCCAGCCCCTCCTTCCCGTCGGGGAAGTGGAAGTACACCGAGCCCTTCGGCGCTCCAGCGTGATCGATCACGGCGTTGAGCCCCGTTCCGCTGTAGCCGCTGGCCTGAATGAGCTCGAGCATGGATGACGCGAGCCGCGCCTTCGTGAGGTCTCCTTTGGATGCCATGCTCAAACAATAGACCGGTCTACATATTTTTTTCCAAACATCAGCTCTCAGCACCGAGGTGCGGGCTCTTCACACCCGGATGTAGGCCGCACCCCCGGCCTGAGCGTCCACCAGTGCCACGGCCGCGGAGGGGACCGTCCCCAGACCCTCCTGAACATCGCCCCGGGGAATACCTCGCCCGCGAAGCGCCACCTCGCACACATCCACGGCGACGAAGTCGGGGACGGCAATCGCATCGGCGCCCCTCGTGGCCCCCTGCACCGCCGGACCATTGACGATGATCCGCAGGCGATACGACGGACGTTTCTCGTGGAGGGTGCGCGCCGTCCCGATGGCGCGGATGATGTCTTCCGGACGATCGGACACATGCAGGACGGCTGTGGGCTCTTTTGTCATGGGCTCTTCTGTCGTGGGCTCGTCAGTCATGCGCTCTCCTTCTGTGTCGCCTCATTCTCATGCTGCGGATCAGGCTTCCCGCGGGCCCAGCACCGCATAGCGGGCGGCCAGGAACTCTCCGTTTACGGCGTGCTCCAGCAGCCGCAGCTCTCGCGCGCCACCGTACAGCGGGCGCCCGGACCCGAGGAAGACCGGAGCGAAAGTCACCGTCAGTTCATCCAGCATCCCGTCATCCGCGAACGCGGCTGCCAGCGCTCCCCCACCCAGCACCCACACGTCGCGCTCCGCGGCGGCCGACTCGATGGCGTCACGATTGTCTGCGGGGGCGCCCGAGACGAACCGCACATCCCCGTCCACCGTCGCGAGCTCCCGGTGAGTGAAGACGAACGTGGGCACCTCATACGGCCAGGAGTCGGCGCCTCCGTGCGCGAGCAGCCATTCGTACGTGGTGGCCCCCATCACGTTGACGCCGATCCGCGCCTGGAAGTCCGGGATGTTCATCGGCCCCGTCTCGTCGAACTCGCGGCTGAGCAACCATCCGAGACCGTCATCGGGGTCGGCGAGGAAGCCGTCGAGGCTGGACGCGGTGTAGAAGTGGTACGTCGTCATGGCGTCATCCTTGCGTGAACCACCGACATCGTCGCGGACGGATCCGGCCGTATACTGGGCCAGTCCGGGCCTGACCCGGTGCTCGAAAAAAGGGCACGAAGCCGAGCCGCCGATGAGGGCCGCTCGCGTGAGACACATACGGATCCCCCTCCGCGATCCGTGCTCACTCGTCTTCGACCGACGCGCATCGTGGTTTCCGTCTCTCCAGGAGCACCGTCATGCCCACTCCCGTTCCCACCGATACCACCGTCTCCGCACACGTCGCCCACGCCCTGGCCGCCTTCACCGATCAGGTGTTCGGCGTGATGGGCAACGGCAACGCGTATCTGCTCGACGCCCTTGAGCGCTCGCGCAGCGTCACCTTCACGGCCGTCCGCCACGAGGCGGGCGGCGTGGTGGCAGCCGACGCCCATTTCCGCGCCTCGGGACGCATCGCCATCGCCACCGCCACCTACGGCGCCGGATTCACCAACACCCTCACGCCATTGGCCGAGGCCGCACAGGCCCACGTCCCGCTGGTGCTCGTGGTGGGCGACGAGCCCACGTCGGGCCCGCGCCCCTGGGACGTGGACCAGATCGCGCTGGCATCGGCCGTCGGGGCGCGCACCTATACCGTGGGCCGGACCGATGCGGTGGCGACCACCGCGATCGCGATCGAGCACGCCCTGAGCTACAAGGTGCCGGTCGTGCTCGCCATCCCCTACGACGTCGCCACCCTGGAGGCGGGCGAGCCGGGTGAGGTGCCCGCGCTGTCGCTGCCGGCGCCGCTGCAGCCGCGCGGCGAGGTCGGCACCGACCGCATCCGTGAGATCGCACAGGCGCTGGCCGCCGCCGAACGGCCGTTCCTGCTCGCGGGACGCGGCGCGCATCTCGCCGGCGCAGGGGCGGCGCTCGGACGGCTCGCGGAGGCGACAGGCGCCGTCACCGCCTCGACGGCACTCGGGCGCGGACTGTTCCCGGACACGCGCTACGACCTGGGCGTGACCGGCGGGTTCGGCGCTGACGGTGCGATGGACCTCATCCGCGAGGCGGATGTCGCCGTGGTGTTCGGCGCCGGACTCAACCAGTTCACGATGCGCTTCGGGGAGCTGTTCGCCCCCGGCACGCGGGTGTTCCAGGTGGACATCTCCGCCGCAGCGACCCACGCGGTGGTGTCCGGCTATGTCCGCGCCGACGCCCGCGTCGCGGCCGAGGAGATCCTCGCGGAGCTGCCCGCGCGCACCCTGCCGGCATGGCGCGAGCGCATCGACGTCGATGCGCTCGTGGCGCGTGATGCCGGCGACGATCTCGCACCCGACGGCCGCCTGGACCCGCGCTCTGTGGCGATCCGCGTCGCCCGCAGCCTGCCGGATGATCGCGTGGTCGTCACCGATGGCGGCCACTTCCTGGGCTGGGCCAACATGTACTGGCCCATCACGTCCCCGGACCGCTTCATGATGGTCGGCACCGCCTACCAGTCGATCGGGCTCGGCTTTCCCAGCGTGGTCGGTGCCGCGGCGGCCCGGCCCGACTCCACCATCGTGCTCTCCTCGGGCGACGGCGGCGGGCTCATGGCCCTCGCCGACCTGGAATCCGCCGTCCGCTCTGCGGGCGGGCGTGGCATCGGCGTCATCTGGAACGATGGCGCCTACGGTGCCGAGGTCAATCTCTACGGCCTGAAAGGCCTGGCGACCGGGCCGATGATGATCCCCGGGGTGAGCTTCGCCGCTCTCGCCGAGGCCGTCGGCGCTGAGGGGGTCGTCGTGACTTCTCTGGCGCAGCTCGACCGCCTCGACACGTGGCGCCGGGAGCCCGTCGACCAGCGCCGATTCCTGCTTCTGGACTGCCGCATCTCCACGGGCGTCATCGCCCCGTACCAGCAGGAGATCATCCGCGTGAACTCGTGAGCGGAGACGACGAAGCGCCGGCCCGGAGCCGGCGCTTCGTCGTCTGGTCAGGCTTCGGTGACGCCCACGCCGTAGAGCGGGGTCTTCGCCTGCTCGGCCTCGTGATCGATTCCGAGCGGGATACCCGCCCGGTTGCGGAAGGCCAGGGTAGCCAGCAGCCCCACGATGGTCATCGCCAGCAGGTACCACATCACCGCGGTGGTCCCGCCGGTGGCCTGGAACAGGGCCTCGGCCACGAGCGGTGCGAAGGCGCCGCCACAGATCGCGCCGATCGCATACGAGATGGAGACGCCCGAGAAGCGCACCGAGGCCGGGAACATCTCGGCGTAGAACGAGGACTGCGGTCCGTAGGTGAGCCCCAGCCCGATGGACAGGATCGACAGACCGAGCGCGAAGAGGACGACGTTGCCGGTGTTGACCAGAGGGAACAACGACAGCACGCCGACGGCCTGCAGCAGCCAGCCGGCGATGTAGGTGCGGCGCCGGCCGATACGGTCCGAGATCGTACCGCCGAACCAGGTGAGCACCAGCCAGATCACGGCGCCGACCGCCACCGACCACAGCACCTCGGGACGCGTGAGTCCCAGCGCATTGGCGCCGTACCCCTGGATCCAACCGCCGGTGGTCATGTAACCCACCGCGTTGTTGCCGGCGAACACCAGCGCAGCCAGGACCACCACCACGCCGTAGGTGCGAAACAGCACCACGATGGGAGTCTTCGTCTGTGCGGAGCGCTCAGCGATCTCGGTGAACACCGGGCTCTCCTCAACGCTGCGACGGATCCAGTAGCCCACCACGATCAGCACGACGGAGAGCAGGAAGGGGACGCGCCATCCCCATTCCAGGAACGCATCCCCCGGGGCCAGCGCAGACACGATGGCGATCACAGCACTCGACAGCAGCAGACCGAGCGGCACACCCACTTGGGGAGCAGCCCCGAAGGCACCGCGCTTCTCGCGCGGAGCGTGCTCGACGGCCATGAGCACCGCGCCTCCCCATTCGCCGCCGGCGGAGATTCCCTGGAGCACTCGCAGCAGGATGAGCAGGATCGGCGCGACGACCCCCGCGGCCGCGAAGGTGGGCAGCACACCGATGAGGGCGGTCGCAACTCCCATACCGAACAGCGTCACCACCAGCACCTGGCGACGGCCCACGCGGTCACCGAAGTGACCCGCGAGGAAGGCGCCGAGCGGACGGAACAAGAAGCTGAGGCCGACGGTGACGAAGGACAGCAGGGTTCCGACACCGGCACCGGCGGGCTCGAAGAACAGCGTGCCGAAGACCAGGCCCGCCATGGTGGCGTAAGTGAAGAAGTCGTACCACTCGATGGTGGTACCGATCACCGTCGCGAAGACGACCCTGCGACGGTCTCCGGCCGAGCTGATCGTGCCGGTGGGGGTGAGACCCCCGGGTGCTGCGTGCGAACTCATGATGACTCCCTCGTCGATCGGTGCGGTTCGGACGACGATCTGTGGAGGTTGTGGAATCGTCGTTGTCCGAATGACCATGATCATATACGATTTGAGATACGACTCAACAGGTTCTTCCGATAGGGTCGCCGTGACTCATTCCCGTCGACGTGAAGGAGAGACGTTGGACACCGATCCGCGCTTCGCCGCTCTGCCGCTGCGCCCCGGCAAGATCATCGCCGTGCACCTGAGCTACGAGTCCCGTGCTCAGCAGCGGGGCCGCAAGCCGGCACAGCCCTCGTACTTCTTCAAGCCCTCCAGCTCCGTCGCCGCCTCCGGGGGCGTCATCGAGCGCCCGGAGGGAACCGAGCTGCTGGCGTTCGAAGGCGAGATCGCGCTCGTGATCGGCACGCCCGCACGCCGCGTTCCGCTGGAGAGCGCGTGGTCTCATGTCGGATGGATCACCGCGGGCAACGACTTCGGCTTGTACGACCTGCGCGCAGCCGACAAGGGCTCCAACGTGCGCTCCAAGGGGGGCGACGGATTCACCCCGCTCGGCCCCGCTCTCATCGATGCCCACGACGTCGATCCGGAGCAGATCGGCATCCGCACCTGGGTGAACGGGCAGCTACTCCAGGACGATTCCTCGGCCGGGATGTTCTTCTCCCTGCCCCGCTTCATCGCGGACCTCTCCCAGCACTTCACCCTGGAGCGCGGCGACGTGATCCTCACGGGCACGCCCGCCGGTTCCACCGTCGTCCAGCCGAACGACGTCGTCGAGGTCGAGGTGTTCACCGCCACGGCGAGCACCGGTCGCCTGAGCACCACGGTGATCGCCGGCTCCGGGGTGTACGACTCCTCCGTGGGATCGGTACCCGCTGCGGACGACCTGCAGCGAGAGGAGGCGTGGGGATCGCGCGATGCCGCAGGGCTGCCACCGGTCAGCACCGGACTGGATCCCGATCTGGCCGCTCGTCTGCGTCGCGCCCCGGTCGCCGGCCTCTCCCAGCAGCTGCGAAAGCGCGGCCTGAACAACACAACGATCGACGGCGTCACCCCGATGCACCCGGAGCAGAAGATCGTGGGGGTGGCCCGCACACTCCGATTCGTGCCCAACCGGGAAGACCTCTTCGCATCCCATGGTGGCGGCTACAACGCGCAGAAGCGCACGTTCGACGCCGTTCAGGAGGGCGAGGTCATCGTGATCGAGGCACGGGGCGAGTCGGGCTCCGGGACCCTCGGCGACGTCCTCGCCATCCGTGCCCGCGCTCAGCACGCCGCAGGCATCATCACCGACGGCGGGGTGCGCGACTACGACGCCGTCGCCGCGGTGGGCATTCCGGTCTACAGCCGCGGAGCCCATCCCGCCGTGCTCGGACGCCGTCACGTGCCGTGGGACAGTGACGTGACCATCGCGTGCGGGGGCACCACGGTCCAGCCGGGCGACGTCGTGGTGGCCGACCGCGATGGCGTCATCGTCATTCCGCCGGGCCTGGTGGACGAGGTGGTGGATGCCGCCCTCCAACAGGAGGACGAGGACGCCTGGATCGCGACCCAGGTCGCCGCCGGTGCACGTGTGGACGGCCTGTTCCCGATGAATGCCGAGTGGCGCGAGCGCTACGACGCCTGGCGCTCCGAGGAGAAGGCCCGTGGCTGACTTCGGCCCCATCGACATCCACACACCCGATGCACGCACGGCGGGGAGCAAGTCGGAGCTCGCGTACATCTGGATCCGCGGCCACATCGACCGCCACCAGTTCGGGCCCGGCTACCGCCTGGTACTGGCGTCCCTCGCCGAAGAACTCGAGATGAGCGTGGTGCCGGTTCGGGAGGCCATCCGCCGTCTCGAGGCAGAGGGGCTGGTCACGTTCGAGCGCAACGTGGGCGCCCGGGTCACCCTCGTCGACGCGGATCGCTACACGGACACGATGCAGTCGCTCGGCATCATCGAGGGTGCGGCCACAGCGTTGGCCGCACCGCTGCTCACGGACGAGCTGCTCGCGCGGGCCGAGGCCATCAACGCCCGGATGGACGCACTGCTGGCCAACTTCGATCCCCACACGTTCACGATCCTCAATCAGCAGTTCCACGCCACCCTGTTCGAGGCCTGCCCCAACAAGCACCTCGTCGAGCTCGTCGAACGCGATTGGGCACGGCTTGCCGGCTTGCGCGACTCGACGTTCTCCTTCGTCCCCGACCGCGCGGCGCATTCCGTGCGTGAGCACAGCGAGCTCATCCGTCTCATCCGCGAGGGCGCAGACGGGATGCGCATCGAGATCGCCGCCCGCGAGCACCGCGACCACACTCTCCAGGCCTACCGCGCATCGCGGAGCCGGGGCTCCCTTCCCTCATCCAATTGAGCGCATCCTCGCGCTGACCATCCAGGAGGACCGATGTCCGATCGTCACATCCCGGCGGAGCTGCCGGACCGCATCCGGCACTACATCGACGGCTCCTTCGTCGATTCCCTCGACGGTGACACCTTCGACGTGCTCGATCCCGTCACCAACGAGACCTACGTGCAGGCGGCGGCCGGCAAGAAGGCGGACATCGATCGCGCCGTGGCGGCTGCTCGCCGCGCGTTCACCGACGGCCCCTGGCCGCGGATGACGGCCCGCGAGCGCTCGCGCATCCTGCACCGGATCGCCGACATCGTCGAATCGCGCGACGCCCGGCTCGCCGAGCTGGAGAGCTTCGATTCCGGCCTGCCGATCACGCAGGCACTGGGTCAGGCCCGACGCGCGGCCGAGAACTTCCGCTTCTTCGCCGACCTCATCGTCGCCGAGCACGACAACGCCTTCAAGGTGCCCGGGCGGCAGATGAACTACGTCAATCGCAAGCCGATCGGCGTGGCCGGTCTCATCACCCCGTGGAACACCCCGTTCATGCTGGAGTCCTGGAAGCTGGGCCCCGCCCTGGCCACCGGCAACACCGTCGTGCTCAAGCCCGCCGAGTTCACGCCGCTGTCGGCGTCGCTGTGGGCGGGCATCTTCGAAGAGGCCGGTCTCCCCCAGGGCGTGTTCAACCTGGTGAACGGCCTGGGCGAGGACGCCGGTGACGCGCTCGTGAAGCACCCGGACGTCCCGCTCATCTCCTTCACCGGCGAAAGCCGCACCGGGCAGATCATCTTCGCGAACGCCGCCCCCTACCTCAAGGGCCTGTCGATGGAACTCGGCGGCAAGAGCCCCGCCGTCGTCTTCGCCGACGCCGATCTGGAGACCGCCATCGACGCGTGCATCTTCGGCGTGTTCTCGTTGAACGGCGAGCGCTGCACCGCCGGCTCGCGCATCCTGGTCGAGCGCTCCGTCTACGACGAGTTCGTCGAGCGTTACGCAGCCCAGGCTCAGCGTGTGAAGGTGGGCGACCCGCAGGACCCGGCCACCGAGGTCGGTGCGCTCGTGCACCCGGAGCACTACGAGAAGGTGATGAGCTACGTCGAGATCGGCAAGAGCGAAGGGCGTCTCGTCGCGGGTGGCGGCCGCCCGGAGGGCTTCCCCACCGGGAACTACGTGGCCCCTACCGTGTTTGCCGACGTCTCCCCCGATGCGCGCATCTTCCAGGAGGAGATCTTCGGACCGGTCGTGGCCATCACCCCGTTCGACACCGACGACGAAGCCCTGGCCCTCGCCAACAACACCAAGTACGGACTCGCCGCCTACGTGTGGACCAACGACCTGCGCCGCGCACACAACTTCGCGCAGGCGATCGAAGCCGGCATGGTGTGGCTCAACAGCAACAACGTGCGAGATCTCCGTACGCCCTTCGGCGGGGTGAAGGCGTCCGGCCTCGGGCACGAGGGCGGCTACCGCTCGATCGACTTCTACACCGACCAGCAGGCGGTCCACATCACCCTGGGCGAACCGCACAACCCCACATTCGGCAAGCACTGAGCCGCGACCGGCCCCGCAACGACGCAAGGACCAGACATGACCAATCGTGAAGACATGACGCTCACCTCCTCCGGCTTCTTCGTGAGCCAGGAGGCGCCCATCGTCACGGACAACCCGATCGCCACCCCCACCGCGACTCCGCCCGATGTCCTTCGGTGCGCCTACATGGAGCTCGTCGTCACCGACCTGGCGGCCTCGCGTGTGTTCTACGTGGACGTTCTCGGGCTGTATGTGACGCAGGAGGACGAGGAGAGCATCTACCTCCGCTCCACGGAGGAGTTCATCCACCACAACCTGGTGCTGCGCAAGGGTCCGATCGCCGCGGTCGCCGCGTTCTCCTACCGCGTGCGCACCCCCGAGGACCTCGACCGGGCCGTCGAGTTCTACACGGAGCTCGGCTGCGAGGTGCGACGCAACCGCGACGGCTTCGTCGAGGGCATCGGCGACTCGGTCCGCGTGATCGACCCGCTCGGATTCCCCTACGAGTTCTTCCACCAGACCGATCACGTCGAGCGGATGTCGTGGCGCTACGACCTGCACATCCCCGGCGAGCTGGTGCGGCTGGATCACTTCAACCAGGTCACCCCCGACGTCCCGCGCGCGGTGAAGTACATGCAGGATCTCGGCTTCCGCGTGACCGAGGACATCCAGGACGAGGAAGGCACGGTGTACGCGGCATGGATGCGCCGCAAGCCCACCGTGCACGACACGGCCATGACCGGCGGCGACGGACCCCGGATGCACCATGTCTGCTTCGCCACGCACGAGAAGCACAACATCCTCGCGATCTGCGACAAGCTCGGCGCACTGCGCCGATCCGACGCCATCGAGCGCGGCCCCGGCCGGCACGGCGTCTCCAACGCGTTCTACCTCTACCTGCGCGATCCGGACGGTCACCGCGTGGAGGTCTACACACAGGACTACTACACCGGTGATCCGGACAACCCTGTCATCACGTGGGACGTGCACGACAACCAGCGCCGCGACTGGTGGGGCAATCCCGTGGTGCCGAGCTGGTACACGGACGCCTCGCTGGTGCTGGATCTGGACGGCAACCCCCAGCCGGTCATCGCGCGCACCGATTCCAGCGAGATGGCCGTGACGATCGGCGCCGACGGCTTCTCCTACACGCGACCGACCGACGAGGACGCCATGCCGGAATGGAAGCAGGGCGAGTACAAGCTCGGCCACCAGCTCTGATCACGGCGACCAGAGGAGCAACGCCCATGCTGACACCCGGCACCATCACACAACTGGCCGATGAACTCGCGATCGCCGATCGCGAGCACACGATGATCCCGCGCATCACTGCCCGCTACCCCGAGGCGACCGTCGAGGACTCCTACGCGATTCAGGGCGTCTGGCGCGACCGCCAGATCGCCGCCGGACGCCGTCTGATCGGACGCAAGATCGGACTGACCTCGCGCGCGATGCAACAGGCCACCGGCATCACCGAGCCGGACTACGGCGTCATGTTCGATGACACCGTCCATGACTCCGGAGCGGTGATTCCCGCGGCCCACTTCTCGAACGTGCGCATCGAGGTCGAACTGGCGTTCGTCCTGAAGGAGGCCCTGTCCGGTCCCGACTGCACGCTCGAGGCGGTCATCGCCGCGACCGACTACGTCGTCCCCGCTCTCGAAGTGCTGAACTCTCACATCGAGCTGGAGGGCCGGACGATCGTGGACACCATCAGCGACAACGCCGCCTACGGGGCGATGGTGCTCGGCACCGTTCACCGACGTCCGGAAGAGATCGATCTGCGGTGGGTTCCGGGGGTGCTGTGCAAGAACGGGCAGGTCGAGGAGACCGGAGTGGCAGCCGGGGTGCTGGGGCATCCGGCACGCGGCGTCGCCTGGCTCGCCGATAAGCTGCACCAGCACGGAGACCGTCTGGAGGCGGGCGAGATCATCCTCGCGGGCTCCTTCACCCGGCCGGTATGGGTGGAGGCGGGCGACACCGTGCTCGCCGACTACGGAGATCTCGGCACCGTCGAATGCCGCATCGCATGAGGGAGCACGCATGACACTCCAACCCACGTTTCGTGAGGCCCTCGCCGCAGCCGGCCGGCCGATGATCGGGCTGTGGTCGGTGGCCGGATCCCCTCTCGTCACAGAGATCATCGCCGGAGCGGAGCCGGACTGGGTGCTGATCGATATGGAGCATTCGGCCAACTCCCTGGAGTCAGTGCAGCTGCAGCTCCAAGTGCTCGCCGGCTACCCGAGCGTGAGCCCGGTCGTCCGCGTGCCGTTCGGCGACGACGTCACCCTCAAGCGCGTGCTCGACCTCGGGGCGCAGAACGTCCTGGTTCCGATGGTCGGCTCGGCCGATCAGACGCGCGAGCTGGTCGCCGCCGTCCGCTATCCGCCCGCGGGCCGCCGCGGCGTCGGCTCGGCGCTGTCGCGTTCTGCACGATGGAATCGCGTCGACGACTACCTGGTGCACGCCGACGAGCACGTTTCGCTGTTCGTTCAGATCGAATCCGCTGACGCCGTAGAGCATGCGGCGAACATCGCTGCCGTCGACGGCGTTGCGGGCGTGTTCGTGGGGCCGGCCGATCTGGCGGCCTCGCTCGGCGTGATCGGGCAGCAGGCCCATCCGGACGTCGTCGCAGCCGTCCATCGGGTGTTCGACGCGGTGATCGCCGCAGGCAAGCCGGTCGGGGTCAACGCCTTCGCACCCGATGCCGCGGAGGCCTACCTGTCGGCGGGCGCCTCCTTCATCGCGGTGGCGGCGGACGTCTCGCTCCTCGCCCGCGCGTCCGAGTCGGCGCTCGCCCGCTTCCGTCCCTGATCCAGCCGTGAGGCCTCGTCTGGGGGCGAGGATCCGCAAACGCGGCGATTCTCGTTCACAGACCGCAGGCCGCAGACCGCAGACCGCAGGCCGCAGGCCGCAGGCCGCAGGCCGCAGACCGCAGCATCACGTCCCGGACAACGAAGAAGGCGGGGCGGTGGCCCCTCGCCATCCACCCCGCCTCTTCTTCTCCACGTCCCGCGCCCTCCGGAAGCACCCCCCAGTGCTCCACACGCGAGGCGAGGATCGGTGGGACCTCATCGGGTCCGGTCCCACCGAATGGCGACGAATCGCCATCCCCCTCGCACCGACTGCTGCAACTCCCCCCGGATGTCGCATACGGTGTCTCACCCATAGAGACGGGGACACCTGCGATCCATGACGCAAAACTCAGAACTTTTTTGAAGATTTTTTCTCGCCCCATCGCGAATCGCTCTGATCAGGGATTTTTCCCGACACCTTTTTCCGCGCCTCCCCGGCCGAGCCGTTGCCGCGCCGTCTGCATCCCCGCGCCGACCGGAACGTGACGAGTCGCGCGCGCGAGACCGAACACAGGCATGTCCACGTACACCGCCTCCTGATCCGCGACGGGCACCTGATAGGTCTCGTGCCACACGCCGATGTCACCACTTCCCTGCAGCCGCCGCATGTAGTCGCGCCAGGGCTGCAGATGCGGAGCATCACGATCCGCCGCGAAGCGCTGGAGGTGCTCGGGACTCTGCCAGTAGGAGAGCAGAAGCGTCGTCCGCCCGAACCAGGAGTGACAGCCCAGCATGCCCGCTTCAGGATGCTGGGCGAGGTGGTTCAGCATGCGGGGCATCTCTCGCGCGACGGAGGCGACGCGCCCCAGCTTCCACCACCGATTGGCACGCATGCCGATGAGGAAGACCGTGATGCTCTGCTGCTCCGGTCGCGCAGTGAACCTGCCAGGATGTACCACGCTCATGTCGCCCTTATTCCGTAACACTGTTATGCAACAACGTTACGATACGATGGATCCCATGGCAAGGCCCCCTGTCTACGACGATGCGCTGCGCGGGCGCGTGCTCACCGCGACCGCAGAGGCCATCGACGAGCACGGGGTCAATGGCTTCTCGCTGCGCGCTGTCACCTCCGCGGTCGAGACCTCGACGAGTGCGGTGTACGCCCTGTTCGGCAGCCGGGACGGTCTCGTCGCCGCGGTCATCGATGACGCGTTCGCATCGTTCGGGGCCGCGCAGCACGATGCCGAACCCGAGGGGCTCGCAGCCCTGGGGTGGGCGTATCGAGACTGGGCGCTGGCCAATCCGGTGCGCTACCGATTGATGTTCGGGGGTGCGCTCCTCACGTGCGCCCCCGAGGACGTGCCGTCATCCGACGGCGCCATCCTCCCGCTGGTACGCACGGTGACAGCTCTCCTGCCGCACGCGAGCGAGACGGTTGTGCGCACACGCGTGCTCGCCATCTGGGCCCAGGTGCACGGAGCTGTGAGCTTGCAGCTCGCCGGCGTGATGCCGGACGGCACCGACTGGCGCGCCGCCTTCGAATCCGTGGTTGCCACCATCGCCCGTGACCTCGACAGCGTGGCGGGCTAACGCGGTCCGCGGCCCTCGTCTCACCACGCGACCGAGGACGGCGTGGCGAGACGAGGGACAGGCGCTCACGCCGTGGCGACCTCGACCTCGATGACCGCCCAGGACAGTGCGGGCAGCGTAGCGGTGAGGGTGGCGCCGTCGACCGCGGCGGACAGCGGCTGCAGACCCACCCGCTCCTGAGCATCCACGACGTTGGATGTGAAGCGATCCCCACCCTCGGGAACGGTGAGCACCTCGGCGCGGGTGACGCGCGATCCCGTGAAGCCGCGCAGCGACACCGAGACCTCGGCGTGCTCGTCCAGACCGCGATTGGCGAGGAAGATGGCGATACGACCGGACTCCTCATCCCACGTCGCGCTGGCATCGACGAGGTCGGCGTCGCCGAACCGCGCCGTGTCGTACTTGTCGCTGGACACCGCGAGGCGAAGGATCTCGCCGCGGGCGAGTTCGGACATGCGCGCGAACGGCCAGAAGATCGACTGGCGCCATGCCGGACCGCCCGCCTCACTCCGAATCGGCGCGATCACGTTGGCGAGCTGGGCCTGGTTCGCAATCGAAACGCGATCACCGTGGCGCAGCAGGGAGTTCAGGAGCGTGCCGACGACGACCGCATCCGTCACGTTGTACTCGTCCTCGATGATGCGGGGGTGCTCCGCCCACGTGCCCGCCGCCTCGATCTCGGCCGGAGAGTCGACGCCCGGACGGCCCTGGTACCAGACGTTCCACTCGTCGAAGGAGAGGTTGATGAACTTCTTGTGCTTACCGGCAGCGCGCACGGCATCGGCGGTGGAGATGACCGACTCGATGAAGTAGTCCATGTCCACGGCCGAAGCCAGGAAGCTGGCGGCGTCGCCCTCCTTCTCCTCGTAGTAGGCGTGCAGCGAGACGTAGTCGGCCACGTCGTACGTGTGCCCCAGCACGATCCGCTCCCACTCGCCGAACGTCGGCATTCCGCTCGACGAGCTGCCGCACGCGACCAGCTCGATCGAGGGGTCCACCAGACGCATGGCCTTGCCCGCTTCCTGGGCGAGGCGACCGTACTCGTCCGCCGTCTTGTGACCGATCTGCCACGGACCATCCATCTCGTTGCCCAGGCACCAGAGCTTGATGCCGAAGGGGTCCGCGGCTCCGTTGCGGCGACGAAGGTCGCTGAGGGCTGTTCCTCCCGGATGATTCGCGTACTCGACCAGCTCACGTGCGGCCTCGACGCCGCGCGTGCCGAGGTTGATCGCCTCCATGATCTCGACGTCGGCCTTGCGAGCCCAGCTGGCGAACTCATGCAGTCCGAAGGCGTTCGTCTCCACCGTGTGCCAGGCACCGTCGAGACGGCGGGGGCGCTCGGCGACCGGTCCGACCCCGTCCTCCCAGCGATACCCGGAGACGAAGTTGCCACCCGGATAGCGGACCACGCTCACGCCCATCTCCCGGGTGAGGGCGAGCACATCGGTGCGGAACCCCTCCTCATCGGCGGCGGCATGACCGGGCTCGTAGATCCCGGTGTAGACGCATCGGCCCATGTGCTCCACGAACGATCCGAAGATCCTCCGGGGCACCGGCCCGATGGTGAAGTCGCGGTCGACGGTGATGGTCGCGCGGGACATGTGACTCCTTGTTGTCGCTGTCTTGTCGATGGGCGGAGCCTCTCACCATCCGGCGACGATGCCCGCTGATCGATCACATTACATCGTTGAAACAGAACTGTCGAGAAGCACTTGCCCGCCCGGTCGATCTGTACTTGTGACCGGTCCCTTCCGCGAAAAGTTCCCGTTTCGCCATTGCCAGACCGGGACACTCACGCTACCGTTACCACGTTGAAATGAGTTCGTCTCGCATCAACCCCGAGAATCCGTTCTCGGATCTCGTCGACAAGGAGGTCACGTACGAATGCCTGATACCTCGCTCCGGCTCACACGCCGGGGGTTTCTCGCCGCGGCGTTGGGCGCTGCGGCTGTTCCCCTGCTGGCCGGCTGTTCATCCCCCGTCTCCGCAGGCCTGTTCGGAAGCAGCCTGAAACCCGAGACCCTCGTGTTCTGGAACCTCTTCGGTGGCGGTGACGGCGTCCGCCTTCAGGAGATGCTGGACGTCTATCGCTCGCAGAACGGTCCGGACTCGCTCCAGGCAACCACCTTCGCCTGGGGCAATCCGTACTACACGAAGGTCACGCTGGCGACGGTCGGCAACAAGCCGCCGGACGTCGCGGTCTCCCACCTCACCCGCGCGAAGCCGCTGTGGCAGGGCGGGCTGCTGGACCCGATCACCGAGGAGGACCTCGCCAGCGTGGGCCTCTCCTCCGCCGACTTCTCCGAACGACCGTGGAATGCGCAGATCACCGATGGGCACAACATCGCCATCCCCATCGACACGCATCCCCTGGTGATGTTCTTCAACGAGACCGTCTGCGAGAAAGCTGGTCTCGTCTCGGGCGGCAAGCTCACCAGGCTCGACGGTATCGACACCTTCGAGCAGGCCCTCGCCGCGATCCATGACGTGACCGGCGGCGAGGCGATCACCATCGCCAACGTGGGCGGTGAGAGTGCCACGCCCTGGCGCGTGTTCTGGACGCTGTACAACCAGCACGACGAAGCCACCCCCTTCCTGTCCGACAACGGGGCGGAACTCACCGTCAACGAGGAGATCTTCCTGTCGGTGATGGACCGCATCCAGACCTGGGTCAAGAACGGGTGGACCAACAAGGGCCTCGACTACGCCACCGCCCAGTCGTACATGTTCACGGAGAAGGCGGGTCTGTACCTGCAGGGCGAGTGGGAGATCTCCACTGCTCAATCGGTGAAGGGCCTGAAGTTCGGCATGGTGCCGGTTCCGACGCTGTTCGACAAGCCCGCCTCGCAGGCCGACTCGCACGCGCTGATCCTGCCACGCAAGGACCGCACGCCCGAGCAGCGCCTGCAGGCGATGCGGTTCATCAAGTCGATGCTCGACCAGTCGATGACATGGGCTCAGGGCGGCCACGTTCCCGCTTATCTTCCGACCGCCACCAGCGCGGAGTTCGCGAGCCTCGTCCCGCAGTCCGACTACGCCTCGGCGGCAGACTCGGCCGTGTATGACGATCCCGCCTGGTACGGCGGATCGGGATCCACGTTCGAGGGCATCGTCGGTGCACAGCTGGGCTTGGTCCAGCAGCTGTCCATCTCGCCGCAGCAGGCGCTGTCGGCCATCAAGGATCAACTCGCCGTGTACCTCAACACGCCGAGCCCGCTCTGACCCGGAGGTACGACGACGTGACCACCGCAACCCTCACCGTCCCGCGCGCTGCGCGCGGCAAGCACCGCACGGCGCGATCCGGATACGCCGGCGCCACAGCCGGCACCGCACGAAGCGCCTGGCTGTTCATCGCGCCCTTCGGGATCTTCTATCTGGCGTTCCTGCTCGGCCCGACCATCTACATGCTGGTCATGAGCTTCTTCAATACCTCGACCGTTCGCACCGGTCTCGGCTCGTTCGCCGGATTCGCCAACTACGCCGAGATGCTCACTCGCGCCGACTTCTGGAGTTCGCTGTGGCACACGCTGCAGTTCACGCTCTACACCACGCCGCCGCTCGTGATCCTCGCGTTCGTGTTCGCTGTGCTGACCAACCGGATGCGCCGTTTCCAGTGGTTCTACCGGCTCGCCTTCTTCCTTCCGTACATCCTCCCGTCCGCGACGATCTCCCTGATCTGGGTGTTCATCTTCACCCCCACCACAGGCCTCTGGGCATGGGTGGAGTCCCTGTTCGGGATGACGCCGGGATCGGGTGTGCTGTCCGACCCCAACACCGCGATGATCGGCATCGCGATCGCCACGCTGTGGTGGACGATCGGGTTCAACTACGTGCTGTATCTCGCGGGTCTGCAGGAGATCCCGCGCGAGCTGTACGAGGCGGCCGCGGTCGACGGCGCGAGCCCCTGGCAGCAGATCCGCTACATCACCATCCCGATGATCAGCAAGACCACCACGCTCGTGGTGCTGCTGCAGATCATCGCCAGCCTGAAGATCTTCGACCAGGTGTACCTGATGACCGGCGGAGGACCCGGCATCTCGACCCAGGTGACGCTGGGCGTGATCACCAGCACCGCGTTCACCGACAACCGGCTCGGGGCGGCATCGGCGGCGAGCGTGCTGCTGTTCATCGTCATCGTGGTCGTCGCGATCGTCCGGCAGCTGTTCGAGCGCGCCGCCGCCCAGAAGGAGAGCTGAGATGACCGACACCATCAACATCACCGTTCCCCGCAAGCGTCGGGACGGGATCTCCGCGGCCGCGCCGAGCTCGCGGATGCGCAAGCCCGTGAACGGACGGACGTTCAACACGGTCGCCGCGGTCGTGCTCGTCGTCTTCTCCGTGATCTGGCTGGTCCCCAGCCTGTTCGCGCTGAAGACCGCGCTCACCGACAACGGAACCGCCGCCATCGGCGCCGCCGCGATCCTCAGTGACTGGAACCCGACGCTGTACTCGTTCTCGACGCTGCTCGGCTCGGGCGATATCTGGAACTGGTACCTGTCCAGCGCCATCACCTCGGTGATCACATCGGTGCTCACGGTGCTGCTGGCCTCGATGGCCGCCTACGCCCTCTCGCGGCTGAAGTTCCGCGGCTCGAACACGGTGATGCTGCTCATCGTGCTCGGGATCATGATCCCCGGTCAGGTCCTCATCGTCCCGATCTTCCAGGAGCTGAACGCTCTCGGACTGCTGAACACCTACTGGTCGGTGATCTTCCCGCAGGTTCCCGCCGTGATCGCGGTGTTCATCTTCAAGCAGTTCTTCGACTCGATTCCCCGCGAGCTGGAGGAGGCCGCGGTCATCGACGGCGCGGGGACCTGGCGCATCTACTGGTCACTGATCATGCCGCTCAGCCGGCCCGTGATCGCTGCGGTGACGATCCTCACCTTCGTGGGGGTCTGGAACAACCTCCTGCTGCCGTTGTACGTCCTCTCCAACCCCGACCTGATGACGATTCCGGTGGGACTGGCGACGGTTCAGGGCAGCTTCGGCCAGCGCTACGCCGACATCCAGGCGGGCGCGATCCTCGCCGCCCTCCCGCTGGTCATCCTCTATCTGATCTTCCAGCGCCAGATCGTGGAGGGTGTGACCGGCTCGGGTCTCAAGGGCTGACATCGCCCCGCCACGCGTCATTGGCCCCTATCCGGCGCGGATAGGGGCCAATGACGCACAAGGAATCGAATGGGCGCGATCGGTCAGGTCGTCAGGTCCTCAGCTGACTGGTCCTCGTCCGCCTGGGCACGCTTAGGCACGGGCCGCGCCATGCGGCGAACGAGCCACCACACCAGGACGATGCCGCCCAGGGTGATCCCGCCATACGCCACGAACCACCACGGGAACGCCACTTCGGCCGGCCCCTCGCCTCGGGCGAGATCCTCCGGCGGGGTGGGAAGCACACGGGCACCGGTGACCAGGATGCGGTGGGTGTTGATGCCGAGAGGTGTGCACGTCACCAGCGTCACGAGGTCCTTGCCGGCCTCCTGGCGAAGGCTCGCGTTGTCCTTCGGGTCGACCACCTTCGTGTCGATCACCTGGTAGCTGACCGTGTGACCGAAGGTCGTGATGGAGAACGTGTCGCCCTTCTTCACCTGGTCGAGGTCGGTGAACATCCGGGAGTTGGCGAGCCCGCGATGAGCGGTGATCACCGAGTGGGTGTCCACGCCGCCGACGGGCAGCGACGTCCCTTGCAGGTGTCCCGCGCCCTCGAGCAGAGCCTCGTCACTGGTGCCGTGATAGATCGGAAGATCGACGCTGATCGACGGGATCTGGATCCGGCCCATCAGGCCGTTGCCGGCATCCAGCAGTTTCCAGTAGTTCAGCTCATCGCCCTCCAGGCTGCCGGAGCCGGTGGGAACGTTCGTGTTGGCTGCCAGGATGGCGCCCGAGGAGAGTTTCGAGTTGTACTCCTCGGCGATGGCGACCTGATCCTCCGGCGGCGGCGATGCAGCCACCACCTGCTGCCCGTAGCTCTCCAGAGCGAGCGACTGGTTGTAGGAGCTGACCCATGCCGCAGCTGTCGGATACATCACCAGCGTCAGGCCGGCCCAGGCCAGCACGCCGGCCACGATCACGGACGCCCGCGACCCGCGGGTGCTGGCGGTGGTCCGACGCGGTTTCTGTCGTGTTCTCATCAGTCCCTCCCCTGGACGATGCGTGTCTCTGATCGCAGAAGTGCGGGGGCGCGTGGCGCCCCCGCACTTCTGCGGTCAAGACGGGTGTGTCAGGACTGGTCGGCCGTCTCGTCGTGACGACGGCGGCGGGCGACCACGATCACGCCGGCAGCGACGATGATCAGGGCGATGCCACCGATGGTCAGGATCATCTGGCCGTCAGAACCGGTGAGCGGCAGGTTCGGAACGCCCTGCTGCTTGTTCGTGATGGTGACGATCGGGTTTGCAGCACCCACGGCGCCCGGCTTCACGACGATCTCGGTGAGAGCAGCGTCACCGGTGGGGAGGATGAAGCCCGCGGGGGCCTTGATCTCCTGGATCACGTAGCAACGTGCCTGGTAGTCGTGCCCGGGGACGGTCGTGTTCGTGACCGTGCCGTCCGCAGCGATCTCGAGCTCGGTGTCTCCCACCCAGAGACCAGGGATGGCGACGACGCCATCGGCGCCAGCGGTGACGACGTACGGGGTCGTGGTTCCGGGCTGGGTGACCTGCTTCAGGTTGGCGAAGTCAGCCTTGCAGCCGGCGACGTCCGTCGTGCCCATCCACACGGTGAACTCCGCACCCGACAGGCCCTGACCGGTGTTGTCCGCGTTGACCTTCTTCAGCTCCAGCGCACCCCAGCGCGTCTGGACGACGTTGGTCGGGTTGTTCCCCGGAGGAGTTCCCGGGGGAACCGTGCCGATCTGCAGGTCGTTCAGGTTCACGAACGCCTGGTTGTCGATCGTGCCGATGGCGTTGGCGGCCGCGGTGAAGCCCACGACCACGTTCTGACCCGGCTGCAGCTTCGCCAGACCCGGTGCCAGGAACGTCACGGTGAGCGTCTGACCGCTCCACCCGAAGGTGTAGTCCGTACCCTGGACGAAGGTCGCGCCGCCGAACACCTTGACGGTGACCTTCGACGGGTCGGTGTTCGGCGTCAGCTTGGTGTCCAGCGTGTCCGTGAGGATGAACTTGTCGTACGTCTCATCGGCAGCCAGCGCCGGGATCTTCGTCGTGATCTCGTAGTCGATCGGAGCACCCAGCGCCGCGCCGTTGTCGTCCTGGTGGACGATGTTCTTGCGCGGGCCCTCGGCGACCGTGTTCTTGGGGTAGACGTTCACGTCGTACACCCACTCGCCGTCCAGGTTCTGCAGGTCGTGCGGCGTCGGCAGCGCGACGACGAACGGAGCGGCCGGAGCCACAACCTTGCTCGGTGCCGAGATCTCACGCACGAAGTACGGGCCCAGCGGCAGATCCGGGGTCGTCGACAGGCCATTGCTGTCCGTCGCGGGAGCCGGAGCACAGTCCACGAGGTTGTAGGAGCCGAGGGTGGTGACGCTCGTCGAGGCAGCAGCCGCGAGCTGTGCCGGCGTGATCGCCTTGAGAGCATCCCAGCCGGTGTTGGTGCCGTCGAACAGGTCGATGCCATCGATGGTGCAGTACTCGAACACGACGCCGGCGATGCCGGGCGTGTTCGGCGCCGTACCCGTGCCGTCGGGCGTACCCGCACCGTTGCCCGGGTTCTCGTGCTTGTGGATGATGATCGAGCCCGTCTGGGACTGATCGATGTCGGCAGCGAACGCGGACGTCGCCATGCCGGTGCCAGCCAGCGCGAGCGCGGAGCCCAACGCAACTCCCCGCAGCAAACGCTGCTTGCGTGAGATTGTCATGTGGATAGTTCCTTCTGTTCTAGTCGGGATTTCGACGGGAATTGTTATCGGGATGAATGATTGAGATTGTCGGGAATTCATGGGCGAGCTGATTCCGCTGCGGCCGACGCGCGGCGGCGCCAGATGAAGAGGAACACTCCGGCGGCGAGCACCATCAGAACGCCACCACCGGCGAGGAAGTAGTCACTTCCCCATCCACCGGTCAGCGGAATCGCGGGCACGCCCTGCTGCTGGTTCACCACGTCCGGCAGAGTCGTCACAGCCGTGTCGCTCAGGACCGTCACAGCGATCGGATCGGTCAGCAGCACGAAGCCGACAGGCGCCTTCGTCTCCACCAGGGAGTAGGTTCCCGGCTTCAGCTTGCCGACCAGGAATGCTCCGGCCGCAGGATCGGTGTCAGCACCGGTGCAATCCGCAGCCGCCGCAGCGACACAGTCGAGGACGACGACCGCAGGACCGGTCGCAGCCCCGGCTGCATCCACAGGCGTGAGCGTCCACTCCGAACCCTTCAGGGCATTGCCCTCCGGGTCCACCTTGTGCCACGCCAGCTTCACCGAGACCGGGTTGACCACGGTCTTGTCGAAGTAGCGGTTGCGCAGCTCACCGAACGCGTCCGGCTTCACCGTGACCGAGTAGGAGACCTTGGCCTCTTCCCCGGGCTGCAGCACACCCGTCCACGTCAGCAGCTTGGTGGCCGCGTCGTACGACGCAGCACCCAGGCCGGCCGGATCGATGGTGATCGACGCGGGATCGATGTCCGCATTGTTCACCACATCGGTCAGATCGTCCGTCACCGAGAACGCGTTGGACGCGACGGCTCCGGTGTTCTTCACCGAGATCGTGTACGTCACCACATCACCCGGGTTCACGAGCTCACCGTTACCGGGAACCGCGACCTTGTCCCACGTGATGATCGGGTGCTCAGTCGTGATGTTCGGCTCGACGAGCACGTTCGTCAGCGTGCCCGTAGCGCCCTCGTTGATGACGACCGTGTAGATGATCTTCGCCGTGGTCGCGGGTGAGAGCGGGTGAGCGGTGCTTGCCGTCCACACGATCGTCTTCGCCGTCGCGTTGAACACGATCTCACCACATGTCGCGCCTGCAGGGCCCTCACACGTCAGCACGGGAGTCGCACCGGCAGGAGCCAGAGCAGCCTTGTCCAGCACCCCGGCCATGTCGTCCGTGAGCGTGCCCGCCGTGATCGCCCGAGTGTCGCTCGGGTTGACAGCCGTGACCGTGTACGTCACCGAGTCGCCCGGCTTCACGACCGTCCCGGGAACCGGGTCGGACGTCTTGCCGAACGTCGGCGTCACCGGCAGCGGAATGATGTAACCTGCATCGATCGTGTGATCGTTCTGACCCGGGCCACCCACGTGGAGGTTGTATCGACCCGTCGCCGGGTCCGGGTTCGAGTCGATCTCCCGCACGGAGCCTGCCTCGTTCATCGTCAGCGAGAGATCGCTCCACGGCTTCGTGCCGGTCACGGTGCCCAGGTTGACTGTTCCCGTCGCCGGCTTCACGAACTCCACCACGTAATCCGTGTCCGTGGTCATCGCGGCCGTCGTCAGCGAAGAGAAGTAGTACTCCCCACGAGCGTTCGTGACCACCGTGGCGATCACCGAACCATCCTTGATGAGGTTCACCGTGACACCGGGAAGCGGAACCTCCTGCGGGTCCTGGAGCCCATCGCGGTCCTCGTCGAACCACACGCGGTTACCGATCTGGATCGGCGCCTGATCACAGATCACCTCAAGGTCGGCAAGACCGCCACCCTTTCGGAAGCTGTTGGTTGCCGTGGGCACGTTGAGACCCTGAGAGTTGTCCGTACCGTCGCGGTTGATGAGACCGAGACCGACCTGCCACAGTCCCCGCGGGTCGACGATGTCCGACGCGATGGTCGTCTCGACGCGCGAGAGCGCCTGGCCGGAGTACAGACCTTCCTGGTGGCTTCCGTTCTGGAAGTCACCGACGTAGTACTCACGGAAAGTCCGCGGCTGACCGTGCGAGTCGGTCCCTGCGACGTTGTTGTTGGTGCAGATGCTGCCCGCAGCGAGCGGCTCGCCGGCGTAGTTCGGGTCCAGCACGAAGGTGCCGTCCGTCAGCTTGCACCCGCGCACCAGGTCGGCGCCCGACGTGGGTTCCACGTTGTCGGAGACGCCTCCGGTACGAGTGGGGTTCTGCGAGCGGTGCGGTGCCTGGTCGCTGAAGCGGTCACGGAGCCCGATGATCAGATCGCCGTTCGTGTCCTCGATGATGTCAGCGAGGATCGGCTGCGGGTACGAGGTCCAGCCCCAGCACCCGTTCGCATTGTTGGTCAGCTGGTTGGCCGTGTTCGGGTAGCTGCCGATCCAGGGCCACCAGCGGCCGATGCCGCCCGTGTTCAGCGGCTCGCCGCTGCAGCTGCCGTCGGGGAACGCCTGGCCGCGTCCGTAGTTGAGCGACTGGTCCAGCACGATGTTGCCGAAGGTTCCCGTTGCGGGGTCGAAGGCGTACACCACGGCGCGCATGTCGTCACGGTTCTGGCTGGTCTGCGCGGAGCAGACGCCGCCGACGTAGCTCGTGAACATTCCGACGCCCTCGCCGAAGGGCTGCCAGTCGGCAGGCTCGGCACACGGGTTCGGAATCTGGTAGGAACCCAGAAGCGCGTTGGCACCCGAGGCTGCCATGCCGTCGTAGACGTACACCTTCTGGTCCTCGAGGTTGGTCACGAACAGGTACTTGTCGTCGTTCGTGATCTCCAGTTCACCGAGCGACTTCTTGGCGACCTGGTCGAAGAAGCCGTAGTCGTGCATCGTGGTCTGGTTGTGGGTGTCCGGGCCGATGTTCGGCACGGTCGCCCACAGCGTGGCGCCGCCTGTCGCCGGGTCGGTCACGTAGATCGCGCCGGGACCGCCGGGGCCGTAGTTGGAGCTGCGGCGTGCAACCGCGCTGGAGAACACCCGCTTCGTGGTCCCGTTGTAGGCAATGCCGTACAGCGCACCCGTCGCCCCCTGCTCGGCCACCTTCGCCGGAGCCGTGGTCAGGTTGTAGTTCGTCGAGAAGAGAGAGTGATCGGTGGGGTTGCTGGTGAAGCCCGGCGTGCTGTTGGGCAGACAGGCGCCCACGATGGTCGCGTTCTGCTGGCAGTAGTACGGCGGGTACCAGAACGCCGCGTTCACATACGCCGCCGCTCCGTTGCGCACATCGACGAACTCCGTCGAGCTGGAGAGCTTCTTGTTCGCCGCATTCGCGAGGTCTGCGGTCGTGACGGCAGCGGATGCGCCGGTGCCGTTGGCCGCGAAGCTGGGGAAGAAGGTCCCCGGATGCGGGTTCGCGACATCCACCCGGTACTGCCCGCCGACGAGCGCGGACGCCGCGGGAGTGAATACCGCGTTTCCGTTCGCGTCCGTCTGGACGGTGATCGACGCACCGTTCACGTCCGTGAGAGTCACGTCAACACCGATGAGCGGCGGCTCCATCATCGTCGAGTCGACGAGTCCGTTGGCGTTCACCTCCTGCACGACGTGGACGGTGACGGTGCCGTCGCCCGGCGCCGCAGAGGCGGTCGGCGCGAACGGCGAACACAGCCCGGCCAGAACCGCGACGATTCCGGCGACGACCGCTGTGCGGCGCCCAGCGGACCCTCTAGTTCTCCGCTGTTCGCGTATGTGAGTGATCGTCATGCCATTTCCTTGTTTGTGCAGCACGAATGCTGCTTCTCCCATGCCTGCTGCTCTTCCCCCACGCATCCCCTGCGCACGGAAGAGTTCCCCTGTGCCCGCAGTCGATCCGCTCCAATGTTCGGGAGAGCGGACGCTGACGGTGCGACGTTCGACTCATGGTGACACTCCCGGCATGCACGTTCCACAAGCCATCAGCGATTGACCCCACCGATGGGGTCAATCCTTGACAAGCAGCGGAGGCGCTGGCATGTGCAGCGTGCAAACGGTTCACGGCCAGCTATCGGCGCCTGCCCGGTGTTCCCCGCCGCGACACATACCAGCTCCTGGCCAGGTTGCTGACCCCTCCGATGGGGTCAAAGGACGCCGTCACCTCGACGACGCCCGCGCGACTTCGTACTCTGTGCCCCGCAGGAGTTCCGTCGGGGTTCTTCTGCGGAGGCGACGCGCGCGACACGATTCGGGGGAGCCGTGAACGCGGCGCCGCCGGAGGCACCTCTCTCTCGCTTCCTCCCCTGAGCACGAGCGGTGCCCCGCGAGGTGGCCGGGCATGGAGAGCGACGGCCGCCTCGCGCCTACTCCGCCGCCCGTCCCCGCGATGTGCGAGGAACGCCGGCGGGCAGTGCCCCACCCGAGCCCGCAACCGGTGACCCCTGCACGGGGGTCAAACCGCGGCGCGCCCTACCTCAGGACGCGGAGCATTCCATATCCTGACGTTCGCAGTGGCACTGTCGGAGGTCTGCTGCTCGATGCACACGCATGACGTTCCGGGGGACCCTCATCTCTGTGCATCACCCGACGTGCGGTGCTCGAGTTCTCCCCCTTGAACGAGAGCACCGCGCATCGGTTCATCGGCGGTCGTCAGATCATCCGGCTGCGATGGCGGCGAGGTCATCGCGCAGCGCGGTGGCGCGCTCCGCGACGCGGGGTATTGCGGCGCGGGCGATTTCGCGCGCCAGCTCCGGGTCGTCCAGAAGCACGGCCACCTGCGCCCACGTCCGCATGTGCGCCGGGTGCGGCGCCTGAGCAATCACCGCCTGTGCCCCCGCGCGGAAGTCCTCGGGGAAATCTGTCAGGGGACCGAAGAACGCGGCCGACTGACGCTGCCACTCGGACGCGAGGAATGCCACTGACTCGGCCGCTTCCTCCGCCGTGCGCCCATAGGCGAACTCGGAATCCTGAGCGTGCCGAAAGCCCGCGATGATCGAGCCGCGCCACGCACAATCGTAATCTCGCAGCACGTCGGTCTCCGGCGCTGCTCCGCCGGCCACGTCGCCGAGCGCGAGAAGGTGGGCTCCGAGGTTGACCTGGAAAACCGCGCTTCGCGGCCGGTGCTGGACCTCGACGACGTGCACGACGCCACCATCGAGACGGCGGCGGGCGACATCTCCCTTCCGCTCGAAGCCGGTGGCGGTCAGCAGCGGCCAGAACTGCGCGCGCAGCTCGCGGTTGATCGTCGTGCGGTCCATGCTCTCTCCCTCTCCGGGTCGATTCTTTGTGCGCCGGTGGCCCGGCCCGGGCGACGTGAGCGCTAGGAACGAGGATTCGGTGGGCGAGATGCCGTGCTGGCGCGCTCCACGATCACGTGGCCGACCGTGGTCACCGTCTGCGCCGCAGCACGATCGGAGATGCGCGCGGCCAGCCGATCCAGAGCCGCATTCGCGAACGCGGTCTTGTCGAAGGACACCGTGGTCAGCGGGGGGATCGCGAACTCCCCGTCCGCCACGTCGTCGAAGCCGGCGACGGAGACGTCTTCGGGAACGACGATGTCCCGGCGCCAGAGTTCGTTGAGGACCCCGATGGCCAGCGAGTCGGTGAAGCAGAAGATGGCCTCCGGCACCGGGTGCTCGTCGAGGTAGCGGTCGATGGCGTCCGCTCCCCCGCGCGGGGTCCAGTCATCGCACGAGATCTCCAGGGTGCTGTCCGCCTCGATGCCGCTGTCCGCGAGCGCGCGGCGATACCCGCGCGTGCGCAGCATCGACGTCGAGGTTCCCGACCCCTGATCCGATCCCACGACGGCGATGCGTCGATGACCCCGCTGGATGAGGAGACGGGTCATGTCGTACGCCGCCTGATCCGGATCCACGCGCACCTGATCCAGCGCGGGCTGCTCGACCTCACCGATCACCACGGCGGGCGGCAGGTCGGACGCGTCCGGCAGCTCCAGTTCATCGGTGACGGTGGGGTTCAGGATGAGACCGTCCACCAGTCGCGCCCGTGCCCGCAGCAGCAACTGGGCCTCACGGTCGGGGCGTCCGCCGGTCTCCTCGATCTGCACGCCCCACCCGCGCTCGTGGGCGGCCTCGACGAAGTGGTGCGCCATCTCCGCCGAATACGGCGTGGCGAGGTCGGGAAGAGCCAGCGCGATCACGCCGGAGCGTCCGTTGCGCAGCCCCCGCGCGGAGAGGTTGGGGACGTAGTCCAGGTCTCGCAGCGCCGCTTCGACGCGCTCCTTCGTCTCCGGGCGCACGAAGACGACACCGTTGATCACGTTGGAGACGGTCTTCGCGGACACGCCGGCGCGAGCCGCCACGTCCTTCACGGTTGCGCGCATGCCTGCCCTCCTCCCCGCGGATCAGCCTAGTAGGGTGCTCGGATGGCGACCGCAACGAAGCAGCCAGCCCGCCGCGAGGCATTCGGCTCGAGAAACGTGTTCATCCTGTCCGCCATCGGCTCTGCCGTGGGCCTCGGCAACATCTGGCGATTCCCGTACGTGGCCTACGAGGGCGGGGGCGGCGCGTTCCTCATCCCCTACCTCTGCGCCCTGCTCACCGCGGGAATCCCACTGCTGTTCTTCGACTACGCCATCGGTCACCGCTTCCGCGGATCGGCACCGCTCGCGTTCCGGCGCATGCATCGTGCCGCGGAGCCGCTCGGATGGTGGCAGGTGCTGATCTGCGTGGTCATCGCCACCTATTACGCCGTGATCATCGCCTGGTCGGCCATGTACACCTGGTTCTCCGCTCAGCTCACCTGGGGCAAGGGTAACGAGCAGGAGTTCTTCTTCACCGACTTCCTGCGCATGGCCGATGTCAACGAGGTCGGCGTCTCCACGGAGTTCGTACCCCAGGTGGGAGTCCCGCTGCTGCTCGTGTGGCTGGTCGTGATCATCATCATGTGCCTCGGCGTGAAGCGGGGCATCGGCGCGGCGAACATGATCCTGATGCCGCTGCTGACGCTGATGTTCATGGTGTTGGTGGTGCAGTCGCTGTTCCTGCCGGGCGCTCTCGATGGGCTGAACGCCTTCTTCACCCCCGATTGGGAGGCTCTCGCCAACCCCGCGGTGTGGGCGTCGGCGTACGGCCACATCTTCTTCTCGCTGTCGGTGGCCTTCGGCATCATGGTGACCTACTCGTCGTACCTGAAGCGGCGCACCGATCTGACCGGTTCCGGCCTCGTCGTGGCGTTCGCGAACTCTTCGTTCGAGATCCTCGCCGGCATCGGCGTCTTCGCCGCGCTCGGGTTCATGGCGGCCGCGCAGGGAACGGACGTGTCCGGTGTGGCGAGCTCCGGCATCGGTCTGGCCTTCATCGCCTTCCCGACCATCGTCTCGAACGCCACCGGTGGCTCGATCATCGGCGTCCTGTTCTTCGGAGCCCTGGTGTTCGCCGGGGTCACCTCGCTCATCTCCATCCTCGAGGTGATCGTCGCGGCGCTGCAGGACAAGCTGGGCTGGCGCCGCGTACCCACCACCCTCGTGGTGGCGATACCGCTGGCCGTCATCTCAATGGTGCTGTTCTCGACCACGACGGCACTCGCCGTGCTCGATACCGCGGACGCGTTCGTGAACGCCTTCGGGATCATGGCGGTGGCCCTGGTGGCGGTGATCGTCGTCGCCTGGTTCCTGCACAAGCTCCCCGCGCTGCAGGAGCACCTGAACCGGCGCTCGAGCTTCCACATCGGAACGATGTGGAAGCTGCTGGTAGGCGTGCTCGCTCCCGTCGTGCTGGGGTATCTGCTGGTCAACGAACTCATCGCGAAGATCGCCGAGCCGTACAGCGGATATCCGGGCTGGTTCCTCTCCATCTTCGGCTGGGGAATGGCGATCGCCCTCGTCGTGGGCGGGGTGATCCTCTCCTTCGTGCCGTGGAGCAGAACGTCCCACGCCAAGGATGACCCGGACTACGACGAGTTCCTGGCCGAGGAGGACTATGACCCCGATCCGGAGACCGGCAGTATCGACGTGACCACGAAGGCAGGTGCGCGATGACGACGACGGCAGTGATCATGATGATCGTCGCGATGGTCACGGTGTGGGGCGGACTGATCGCCGGCATCGTGAACCTCGCCCGTCACCCGGAGGAAGAGGGCGCGGAGCCGGTCCCGCCGGTCGAACTCTAGAGGGGCGTTCTCTCGGTGGTGGGCGATGCGCCGGGCTACGGGGAAACGGGCACTGCTGCCGGCGCGTTGCGACGCAGCCACGCGAGGGTGCCGAGATGGGCCAGCAGGGTGAGCACCAGCACGCCGCCGGAGATGAGCAGCAGCTGGTCCGCGCTGGAGCCCGCAGTCAGCGCGACCCCGCCGAGGGCACTGCCCAGTCCGCTTCCGAGCATCATGGCGCTCGTGTTCACGGCCAGCACGAGCGCCGCCACGGTGGGCGACACCATGGCGGCCAGACGCGCCTGCCCGGCGACACCGGAGCCGCCGTTGAAGATGGCGCACACCAGGAACCACGCCACGCCCGCGATGGCGCCGAGGATTCCCGGCAGCATCAGCCCGAGCCAGCCGAGGACGGCCGTGGCCGACACGGCGGCGAGGATCACGGTGAGCACGGCGACCGGGCCGCGACGATCGATCACCCGGCCGGAGACGAGATTGCCGACGAGGCTCACCACCCCATAGCCGAACAGCGCGGCGATCATCGGGTACCCCTCACCGATGCGTGGCCCGAGGATCAGCGTGGCGTAGGTGAAGCAGAGGTAGCTCGCGCACATCAGGCCGGTGGGGACGATGAGGGCCAGCAGGATCCGGGGCTGCGTGAGCGGACTGAGTGCCTCGCGTACCGTGGTGGCCGGCAGATGCAGCGGTGTGACCCCGCGGAAGATGCCGACCATGGCAACGACACCGACTCCGACGACGAGGAAGATCGGGATACGCCAGTCCGCCTGTCCGATCACGAGCCCCACCGGCACACCGAGCGCCGTGGCGAAGAGGAACCCGCCCATCACCCAGGACAGGGCGCGTCCGCGGTACTGCTCGGGAGTGGCTGCCACCACGTAGGAGCCGACCGCCGCACTGAGAAGCGCGCCGCCGAGGGCCGAGACGATGCGTCCGGCCATCGCCCAGAAGTAGGTGGGTGCGAGCCCGACGAGCAGATTCCCCAGCACGAAGACGCCCAGCGAGAGGAGGATCGTCGCCTTCCGCTCCCAGCGTCCGGTGAGCGCGCCGAGGACGGGTCCACTGATCGCACTGGTGACGGCGAACACGCTCATCAGCTGGCCGGCCGCGGCGGCATCGATCTCCAGATCGGTGGCGATCTGCGGGAGCAGACCGGCGAGCACGTAGCCGTCGATGCCCATCGAGAAGTTCGCGACGGCCAGCCACACCAGAGCACCGATGCGGAACCCGCTTCTGTCGTTCATCGTCCTCGGATCCTCATCGATCGGGTACCGCATGCGAGAGCGGGGCGGACTCCTCGGAAGAAGAGCCCGCCCCGGGTGAGTGGTGTCAGACGAGACTGCGCTCGGCCGCTTCCACCACGTTGGTCATCAGCAGAGCCACGGTCATCGGGCCCACACCGCCGGGGTTGGGCGAGAGGTAACCCGCCACATCCTCGACGCCCGGGGCGATGTCGCCGTAGACCTTGCTCTTGCCCGTTTCGGGGTCGTCCTCGCGGGTGACTCCCACATCGAGCACGGCTGCGCCGGGCTTGACGTCTTCAGGCCTCACCAGGTGCTTCACGCCCGCAGCGCCCACGATCACGTCCGCCTGACGCAGGTAGGACGGCAGATCCTGCGTTCCCGTGTGGGTGAGGGTGACGGTGGCGTTGATCGCGCGACGCGTGAGCAGCAGACCGATCGAGCGTCCGATCGTCACACCGCGGCCCACGACCACCACGTGCTTGCCGGTGAGGTCGTAGTCGTTGCGCAGCAGCAGCTCGATCACGGCGCGCGGTGTGCACGGCAGCGGCGTCTCGATGGGAGCGTTGACGTTCAGCACCAGCCGGCCGAGATTGGTGGGGTGCAGCCCGTCGGCGTCCTTCGCCGGGTCGATGCGCTCGAGGATCGCGTCGGTGTCGATGTGCTTCGGCAGCGGCAGCTGGACGATGTAACCGTGGCAGGCGGGGTCGGCGTTGAGACGGTCGATGACCTCCTCCACGTCCGCCTGGGTGGCATCGCCCGGCAACTCCACCTGGATGGAGTTCATGCCGATCGCCTCGGACTGGCGGTGCTTCATGCCCACGTACAGCTGCGATGCGGGATCGGCCCCCACCAGCACCGTGGCGATGCCGGGTGTGACGCCCCGGGCGGTGAGGGCGGCGACGCGTTCGGTCAGCTCGTCCTTGATCGCCTGAGCGGTGGCCTTGCCGTCGAGGACGACAGCAGTCACTGGGCCAGCCCCGGGTACAGCGGGAACTTGTCGGCCAGCACCTGCACGCGGGCCTTCAAGGCCTCCACGTCGGCGCCGGGCAGCAGAGCGAGCGCGATGATGTCGGCGACCTCGGCGAAGTCGGCGTCGTCGAAGCCGCGCGTGGCGAGGGCGGGGGTGCCGATGCGCAGACCCGAGGTGACCATCGGCGGACGCGGGTCGTTCGGGACGGCGTTGCGGTTCACCGTGATGTGGATCTCGTGAAGGAGGTCCTCGGCCTGCTTGCCGTCGATCTCGGCGTCGCGGAGGTCGACGAGAACCAGGTGCACGTCCGTGCCGCCCGAGCGCACGGCGATGCCGGCGTTCTTCACGTCGTCCTGCAGGAGGCGGTCGGCGATGAGCTTCGCACCGCGCAGCGTGCGCTCCTGACGGTCCTTGAACTCCGGCGTGGCTGCGAGCTTGAACGCGGTGGCCTTGGCCGCGATCACGTGCATCAGGGGGCCGCCCTGCTGGCCCGGGAAGACGGCCGAGTTGATCTTCTTCGCGATGTCAGCGTCGTTGGTGAGGATGAAGCCCGAGCGGGGGCCGCCGATGGTCTTGTGCACCGTGGAGGAGACCACGTGGGCGTGCGGCACCGGGTTGGGGTGCACGCCCGCGGCGACGAGGCCGGCGAAGTGCGCCATGTCCACCCACAGGTAGGCGCCGACCTCGTCGGCGATCTCGCGGAACTTCGCGAAGTCGAGCTGGCGCGGGTATGCGGACCATCCGGCGATGATGACCTTCGGCTGGTGCTCGATGGCCAGGCGGCGCACCTCGTCCATGTCGACGAGCGAGGTCTCCGGGTCCACGCCGTACGCGACGATGTCGAAGAGCCGGCCCGAGAAGTTGATCTTCATGCCGTGGGTGAGGTGGCCGCCCTGGTCCAGCGACAGGCCCAGGATGGTGTCGCCCGGACGAGCGATGGCGTGCAGGACGGCGGCGTTCGCCGTGGCACCGGAGTGCGGCTGGACGTTGGCGAACTCGGCTCCGAAGAGGCTCTTGGCGCGCTCGATGGCCAGCTCCTCGGCCACGTCGACCTCTTCGCAACCGCCGTAGTAGCGCTTGCCCGGGTAGCCCTCGGCGTACTTGTTGGTGAGCACGGAGCCCTGCGACTGCAGCACGGACACCGGGACGATGTTCTCGGATGCGATCATCTCGAGGTAGTCGCGCTGACGGGTCAGCTCGCGCTCGAGCACCTCGGCGATCTCGGGATCGACCTCGGCGAGCGGGGCGTTGAAGTAGGAATCGGTCATGGCGGATGCCTCCACGAGGGTGTTCTGCGTGTTTCCGAATCGACCCAGGCGCGCGGTCGAAGATGTGAATCGCTTCCCGGTGGTGACCCACCTTTTTACGCCAGTCGCGACACCAGCGAGTGTAGCGGAAGCGGCGAGGCGCTCGTCGCTTCCGCTGAGCGGGCCGAAACCTGTCCGCCGTGACAGATCCGGCCGATCCATCGAGAATCGGCGGGGTCGTCATGGCTTCCGGCTGCCGCGTTTGTTAGGTTTCCTTACATGTCGATCGGCGCCGCTCCACTCCCCCTCATTCCTTTTCCGGTCTCCGTCTCGGACGCACCCCCCGTGCGCCTCACCGAAGCCACCCGCATCGTGACGGGCGAGGTGACGCGCGGCGAGGCCTTCCTTCTTGCTGCAGCGGTCGCCGAACGCACCGGGCTGGACATGGAGCTGGTGATCGGCGTCTCCCCCGAGCCGGGCGACATCATGTTGGCCCTCGGACCCGGCGGCTCGGACGAAGGGTACGAGCTCCGTACCGGCGACGGGGTCCTGCTGCAGGCGGAGACGCCCCGCGGTGCGTATTGGGCGACCCAGACGCTGCGCCAGCTCATCGCCCGGGATGACCAGGGCTGGTTCGTCCGCGGCGCAGACATCACCGATCGCCCGCGCTTCGCCTACCGCGGCGTGATGCTGGACGTCGTCCGTCACTTCTTCTCCGTCGCCGAGGTCTGCCGCTTCATCGATGGCGTCAGCGCCTACAAGATCAACGTGCTGCACCTGCACCTCACCGACGATCAGGGATGGCGCATCGAACTGGACGGCTGGCCGAAGCTCACCGAGCTGGGTGGTCGCACCGCGGCGCTCGGCGACGAGGGCGGCTACTACACGGCCGAAGACTACGCGGAGATCATCGCGTACGCGGCCGCGCGTCACATGACCGTGGTACCTGAGATCGACACCCCCGGTCACACGCACGCCATCACGGTGGCGTATCCGGAGTTCGCCGAGCAGCCGGTGATGAACGAGCATCTCGAGGCCGATGCGGTGCGCCTCAACCACGCCCTCCCGGTCTTCGGCGAGCCCTACCTCGGCTGGGGTGTCGGGTTCTCGTCGGTGAAGGTGGGCGACCCCGCCACCGACGCCTTCATCACGGATGTCTTCACGCAGGTGGCCGCGATGACGCCGGGACCGTGGGTGCACCTCGGCGGCGACGAGTGCCTGGGCACGGATCCCGCAGACTTCGCCGCCTTCGTGGCCTCCGCGAGCGCGGCCATCGCCGCCACCGGGAAGACTCCGATCGCCTGGCACGAGGCGGGTCGCTCCGGCGCACTCGCTCCGGGAACCGTGGGCCAGTACTGGGGATTCCGCACCCCGCAGCAGGGCGTTGCCGACGCCGCCCGCACCTTCGTGGAGGGCGGCGGCTCGCTGATCATCTCCCCCGCGGATGTCGCGTACCTCGACATGAAGTACGACGCCTCCACCGAACTCGGCCTCGCCTGGGCCGACGGGCCCACCAGCGTGGAGGAGTCCTACGCGTGGGATCCCGCCGATATCGTCCCCGGTGTCGAGGAGGCGCAGATCCTCGGGGTCGAGGCGCCACTGTGGACCGAGAGCGTCCGCACGCCCGCCGACATCGACTATCTGACCTACCCGCGGCTGCCCGGCCTCGCCGAGATCGCCTGGAGCGCGCCCGGCGGCGCAGAACGCACCTGGACGTCGCTGCGGGAGCGCGTCGCGCAGCACGCGCAGGCGTGGCAGGCTGACGGGATCGGCTACTACCGCAGCCCCGAGATCGCCTGGCCGCAGGCATGACCACCCGCCCCCGGACAGGAGCATCCATGCGCACCCTCATCCATTCGGTCGACATCATCGAGTCCGGACAGCGCCTTCCGGGTGCCTGGGCTCTGCTGGATGACGACGGCGTCCTCGCGACGGGACAGACCACGCCCTGGCAGGACGTCTCGGCCGAGGCGGATGTGGTGATCGACGCGGTCGAGATGGCGGGTGAGGGCGCCATCCTCACGCCGGGATTCATCGACGTGCACGGTCATGGCGGGGCCGGCTTCGCCTACGACGACGGCGTCGACGCGATCCGCGCAGCTCGTGACGTGCATCGCAGCCACGGCACCACCCGGGCGGTGATCTCGCTGGTGACCGCGCCGATCGACGACCTGGCCGCCAACGTTGCGCTCATCGCCGAGCTCACCCGCACCGACCGCGACATCCTCGGGTCCCACCTGGAAGGCCCGTTCCTGGATCCCGGGCACAAGGGCGCGCACGATCCCGAGCTGCTGCGCGCTCCCAAGGTGGCGCTCGTGCAGCGCCTGCTCGACGCCGGCGAGGGCACCGTGCGGCAGATCACGCTCGCCCCGGAACTCAGCGGGGGTCTGGATGCCGTGCGTGCCGTGGTCGCGTCCGGTGCCGTCGCAGCCGTGGGTCACACCGACGCGGATGCGGAGACCGCCGGCGAGGCGTTCGATGCCGGCGCGACACTGATCACCCATGCCTTCAACGCGATGCCCGGAATCCACCACCGCAAGCCCGGTCCCGTTGTCGCCGCCGCGTCCGATCCGCGGGTGCGACTGGAGATCATCGCCGACGGCACCCATGTGGACCTCGACCTCATCCGGATGATGTTCGCCTCGGCGCCGGGGCGCATGGTGCTCGTCACGGATGCGATGGCTGCGGCAGGCGTGGGCGACGGGGACTACATCCTGGGCGCCCTGGCGGTGGAGGTGCGAAACGGAGTCGCCCGTCTGGCGGAGGGCGGATCGATCGCCGGATCGACGCTCACCCAGGACGCCGCGCTGCGCAACGTGGTGCAGGCGGGCGTTCCGCTGGAGCAGACCGTGGACGCCCTCACCCGCACCCCCGCCGAGCTGATCGGCCGCGGTGATGATCTGGGACGGCTTCGTCAGGGATACGCCGCCGACGCCGTGCTGCTGGATCGCGATCTGCACGTGCGCGCCGTGTGGGCGGACGGCGTTCGCGTCTGACATCGAGCCGATGGTTCGAGAAACGCCGCCCCGGTCCGCCCGGGCGGCGTTTCCTGGCTCTCCGGGCAAGAATCCCGGGCGGAGATGAAAGGGGCGGCAGTCGGATCGACGTGCCGCCCCTCTTGTCCGACGGGAGCGGGCGCTCGCTGGGGACGAATAGTTGCCTCGGCTCCCTCTGCCGAACTTGCGGCCGCTGGGGACGATGCCGCAGAGCCCAGACTACCAAACGGACCTGGCTTTTTCTCAGTAACTTGGCGACACCTGAGTGTGCCAAATGCACATCGACCGCTTCAGCCTGGCAGGACCGCGGGTATCCACAGGGAGCCGCCTCACAGACTGGACGTCTCAGCGATTTCACGCGAGAATATCCCCATGGCCGTGTGGTAGCCGGCCTATTTCGCCCCGAACGAAAGCCGCCGTGCACTCTGAAGATCCTGTGACGCCTGACGTCGTACCCGATACGACGCTGGTCGAGCGCACCCGCCAGGGCGATACCGAGGCCTATGGTGAGCTGTGGCAGCGCCACTACTCGGCAGGAATGCACGTCGCCCGGTCGATCACCACGAAGATCGACGCGGATGATCTCGTACAAGAGGCATACACCCGCATCTTCCAGGCCATCCGCCGCGGCGGCGGGCCGACGGGTGCTTTTCGCGCGTACCTCTTCTCCAGCATCCGCAACGCGGCGGCGAGCTGGGGGCGAGCGAAGAACGACTCCCCGATCGAAGACCTGGATGCCGTCGCCGATCCGCACACCACGGACCAGGCCGCCGAGGAGGCGCTGGATCGCGGACTGACGCATCGGGCCTTCCGCAGCCTGCCCACGCGGTGGCAGGAGGTGCTCTGGTACACCGAGATCGAGCAGATGAAGCCCGCCGCAGTCGCTCCCCTCCTTGGGATGAAGCCGATGGCGGTCGCCCAGCTCGCAGCGCGCGCCCGCGAGGGTCTGCGTGAGGCGTGGATCACCGCACACCTGGCCAGCCTCGATGACGGCTCCCCGTGTCAGTGGGTCATCGAGCGCCTCGGAACCTACGCGCGCGGCACGATCAGCAACCGCGACCGGAGCAAGGTGCAGGACCACCTCGCCGGCTGCGCGCGGTGCACGATCGTCGCCGAGGAAGCACAGAACGTCTCCCACCGACTCGCCTTCGTGCTGCTTCCGCTGACGATCGGCGCCACCGGCGCGACCGCCTACCTCGCCACCCTGCAGGGCGGCGGGACGGCCGTTGCCGCGCTGGCTGCGGGCGCGACGCCAGCGCTGCCCGCCACCGTCGCCCCCGCGATGCCGGCGGCCGTGGTGCACGGCGGTGCGGCACATGGTGCCGTGATCGCCGGCGCGTCCGGCGGCGGTTCCGCAGCCGGAGCCTTCCACCCCGTCCCCGCTGCCGATGTATCGGCTGTCGTGGCGTCGGCGGGCGGCGGATCGAGCGGCGCCGGTGCGGGAGTCATCCCGATCGGCAGCGCCCCCAGTGCGGGCGGTGCCGGCGGGGCAGCATCCGGGGGCGCCGGAGGCGCGGCATCGGGTGGCAGTGGCTCAAGCGGCGGAGCGGGTGGCGGTGCCGGGGCCGCGGGCGGAGCCTCATCCGCCACGGGCATCGCGACCATCGTCGGGATCGCCGCGGCCGGTGTGCTCATCGCCGGAGCCGCGGTGGCCGGGACGGTGCTCTCGTCTCAGCCTCCCGCCTCGCAGCAGGAGGCCGCGGGCAGCAGCCAGGACGGCGGCGGGCTGGATGTGAGCGTGGACGACTCGTCCGCCTCGCCCGCCCTCGCCGCGACGTCCTCGCCCACGCCCAGCGATCTGCCCACGCTGCCGCCGACTCCCTCTGCAACGCCCACCACGGCTCCCACTCCCCTCACCTCGCTCACGCCGATCCCGTCTGTTCCGCCGGTTGCCACCGCCGCCCCGGAGCCGACCACAGATCCAGAACCGACCGTGGCCCCCGAGCCGACGGTGGACCCGGAACCGACGGTGACTCCCGTACCGCCGTCGCCCACACCGCCCGCATCCCCGGAGCCGACGCCGACCCTCGGCCCGAGCCCGACGCCGACGCTGTCGCCCAGCCCGACACCCACGTCGTCGCCCAGCCCGACACCCACACCGACGCGGACTCCCACCCCGGAGCCAACAGCCACGCCGACGCAGTCACCGACTGTGTCACCGACTCCAACTCCAACTCCGACTCCGACCGCGACGCCAACCCCGGAGCCAACCTCGACGGTTGGGCCCACTCCCGAGCCAACTCCCACGGAGACGATCGAGCCGTCCCCGACGCCCACGCTCACACCCGAGCCCACGCCGAGTCCCGCCGACATGCCGGCTCTCCTGTCGTCGATCACCGAGAGCGGCCAGGACGAGTTGACGGTCGTGGTGTACTTCGACGGGAGCTTCGGACAGGACATCCGTCCGCTGATCGATGGAGAACAGGGAGACGTGACCGGAGTGCTCTGGAACGCGTGCCCGACCGGAACGGAGACGTGGGTGTTCTGCGTGGGGGTCGTTGTCACAATTCCCGCAGCGAACATCGATGACACGCAGATCGGTTATGTGTCGCTGCGCGGGGGAGAAATCGTCGGGCGCAGCGAAACACACACGGCCCGTGAGTGGGACGAGCTCTACTGACCCCGTGACCGGAGCGCCGGCGGATCCCTCGCTCTCCGCTCGCCGGGCACAAGTGCTGAGAGTGCGCTCTGGCC
The DNA here is from genome assembly GCA_031277945.1 of Microbacterium sp. Classification (GTDB taxonomy): domain Bacteria; phylum Actinomycetota; class Actinomycetes; order Actinomycetales; family Microbacteriaceae; genus Microbacterium. Next base: position 614,209 of record JAITLK010000003.1, read on the forward strand.
CTTCACCAACGCACCCGTCCAGTGAATGAGGAGAAGTCCTTTCAGCTCTCTGGTGCCTATCCGGCGAGGAGCCCCGTCAGGCACAGCCCCCGCACCACAATGGTGGCGCGGGAAACCCGGAGCCGCAGCCTCGTAGACTGGAGTCATGTCCGACTCCCCGCAGCCTGCAGCCGAGCTCGCCCCCGGGACGCGCGCGCCGCTCACCCCGCTGGATCTGATCCGCGTCGTCGTGATCATCGCCACGCTCGCGACCTTCGTGCTGTGGGGCGCGCTGATGTGGACGTTCCCGTGGAACCTCATCGTCGCGATCGCGGCCCCCGTCGTCGCGCTGCTGGTGTGGGCGCTGTTCGTCTCGCCGCGCGCCGTCGTTCGTGTGCACCCCTTCGTGCGCGTTCTCATCGAGCTGCTGATCTTCGCCGCCGGAACGCTGGCGTGGTGGGACATGGGCCAGACGATCATCGGCATCGCATACGCCGTCGTGGCCGTGGCCTCGGGAGTCGTGGCCGGGCGCCGCGCTCTCGTCTGAGAACATGATGCACACGGCGGAGCACGAGCTCTCGTCGGCGGGGCTCGCATGACTGCGGGCGTCGTCCCGCTGCTTCAGGACGCTCTGGGGGCGCTCGTCGATCTCCGCCCCGCATCGCTGAACGCTGCGCGCGCAGACCGCTCCGGTCACCACTCCGCCGCCGCTCCCCTCGCCGTCGTCCACGCCCGCTCCGTGGCCGACGTACAGGCGGTCATGCGTATCGCCACGCTCACAGACACGCCTGTCGTCATCCGGGGTGCGGGAACGGGGCTCGCCGGTGCCGGACTCGCGGGAGCGGGAAGCATCTGCCTCTCCCTCGCGCAGATGGATCACATCCGGGAGATCCGTCCCGACGACCAGCTCGCCGTGGTCGAGCCGGGGGTCATCAACGCCGACCTCAACGCGGCCCTCGCCGGCCACGGTCTGTGGTGGGCACCGGATCCCGCGAGCCGGGAGATCTCCACCGTCGGAGGCAACATCGCGACCGGCGCGGGTGGGCTGCTGTGCGCGAAGTACGGTGTCGTGCGCGACGCGGTGCTCGGTGTCGACGTGGTGCTGGCGGACGGCGAACTCGTCCGCTTCGGTCATCGCACCGTGAAGGGCGTGACCGGTTACGACCTGACCGCGCTCATGATCGGCTCGGAGGGCACACTGGGCGTCGTGGTGGGTGCCACCCTCAAACTCCGCCCACTCGTGGCGGGTGCCGTGTGCACCGTCTCAGCGGCGTTCGCCGATGTGCGCTCTGCGGCCGCCGCCACGTCTGCCGTGTCCGCCGCCGGAATCCAGCCGGCCATCCTCGAGCTGATGGATGCGCACAGCGTCCGCGCCGTACACGATCTGCTCGCCCTTGCCCCGCCTCCGGCGGGAACCGTGCACGTCACCGCACAGACCGACGGCGCAGCGGCCCCCGCCGAGGCAGAGGCCATCGCCGACCTCATGCGCACGCACGGCGCGATCGTCGAGGTCACCGCGGATCCGCACCGGGGTGCAGAACTCCTGCGCATCCGCCGCAGCATGCACCCCGCCATGGCGGCGCTGGGCACAACGCTGATCGAGGACGTCGCCGTCCCCCGGTCGCGGCTGGCCGACATGTTCGATGAGATCGCGCGCATCGAGCGGGACTACGATCTGCTGATCCCCGTCGTCGCCCATGCCGGGGACGGCAACCTGCACCCCAACTTCATCTTCGACGGACCTGAGGTGCCCGACCGGATCTGGGATGCCGCCGGCGAGCTGTTCCGCAGCGCGCTCCGGCTCGGCGGCACGCTCACCGGTGAGCACGGTGTCGGGATCCTGAAGTCACGCTGGCTGCGTGAAGAGCTCGGCGAGCGCCAATGGCGACTCCAGCGAGACATCAAGGCTGTGTTCGATCCACGGGGGATTCTGGCCCCCGGAGCGGTGTTCGCCGACACAGGGCCCGAGAGCACGATCACTGACGAAGGAGAGAGATGACCCCCGAGATCCTGGTGAGCGCCGTGCTCATCACCGATACGTCCGGACGAGCGCTCGTGGTTCGCAAGAACGGCACGACCACGTTCATGCAGCCCGGGGGCAAGCCGGAACCCGGGGAGAGTGCAGCGGAAGCCGCCGTCCGCGAGCTCAACGAGGAACTCGGGATCGAGACCACGGTGGATGACCTGCGTCCGCTGGGCCGTCATCGTGCCGCCGCGGCGAACGAGCCGGGCCACACCGTCGTCGCCGATGCGTTCGCCCTGACGATCGATCCGGCAGGGGTCTCGCCGCGCGCCGAGATCGCCGAGGCGCTCTGGATCACCCCCGATACGGACGTGCCGCTGGCACCGTTGTCGACCCAGGCGCTCCTGCCCCTCGTGTGGCCGCGCCGCTGAGCGCCCACCACCACGCGAGAACCCGTACGAGTCCGAGAATCCCTGCATTGCAGGGGTCTCGGACTCGCACGGGTTCTTCGCGGCTAGCGCCGCCGGATCACAGCCCCTGCCACGCCGGCTTGTTGGCGTAGGCGTAGCGGTAGTAGTCGGCGTGTTCCAGGCGGGATGCCGCCGCCTCGTCGATCACGACGGTGACGTGCGGGTGCAGCTGGATCGCCGAACCCGGGCACGCGGATGACACCGGTCCCTCGATGGCTCCGGCGATCGCCTCGGCCTTGCCCTCGCCGAACGCGAGCAGCACGAGGTGCTTCGCGCGCTGGATCGTCCCGAGGCCCTGCGTGATGCAGTGCATGGGAACCTGCGAGATGTCGCCATCGAAGAAACGCGCGTTGTCGATGCGGGTCTGCTCGGTCAGCGTCTTCACCCGGGTGCTCGACGCGAACGACGAACCGGGCTCGTTGAAGCCGATGTGACCGGTGGTGCCGATTCCGAGGATCTGCAGATCCACGCCGCCCGCTGCCGCGATGGCGGCCTCGTAGTCGGCGCCGGCGTGCTCGATTCCCTCCAGGGAACCGTTGGGGGTGTGGATGAGTTCCGGGTTCAGTCCCAGCGGCTCCACCACCTCGCGGGTGATGACGCTGCGGTAGCTCTCCGGGTGCGCCGGGTCGATGCCCACGTACTCGTCGAGCGCGAACCCGCGCACCTGCGACAGGTCCACGCCGGCAGCCGCCGACGTCAGTGCCTCGTACACCGGAAGCGGGGTGGATCCGGTCGCGAGACCCAGCACATAGCCGGGCTTCGCGGCGATCTGCCGCACGATCTCGGCGGCGACCAGGGTCCCCGCAGCCTTCTTGTCAGCGACGATCACGACTTCAGCCATGCGTGAGCGCTCCTTCTCTCATTTCGTCGGCGCCGATGAGCGCCGCGCCCAGGGCCGCCGCCGGGGATCCGGCAGGCAGCAGTTCCATCCTGGCACCCAGCTCGAGCGAGTGCAGGAACGGAGACGTTTCGCCCTCGATGCGCAGCCGCTCGCGGATCGGCGTGAGGAGCCGGTCGCCCAGTGCCGACAGCCCTCCCCCGATCACGACCGTCTCCACATCGACGGACAGGATCAGCGACCGAACGGCGGCGGCCGCGCCGAAGGCGGCGCCGTCGCGCAGGGCGATCGCACGCGGATCGCCGGCATCGGCCGCATCGAACAGGTGACGCACCGGATACGCATCCGCGACGCCCCAGCGCTGCGCGAGCGCGGCACCGCCGACGTAGGCCTCAACGCAGCCGAGCTGGCCGCAGCGGCAGCGCGGGCCCTGTGGATCCACGCTCAGGTGTCCCACCTCCCCCGCACCGCCGCGCGCGCCGCCGAGCAGCCCGCCGTCCAGGATGATCCCTGCGGCCACGCCGGTGCCGAGGTTGAGATACGCCATGGACCCGACACCGCCGCGGAGTGCGTAGGCGCCCACGGCCGCAGCCTTCACGTCGTTGTCCGCGCGCACCCGCGCCGGCAGCACCGTTCGCAGTGCGGCACCGAGATCGAGCTCCTCGACGCCCAGGTTGACGGAGTGCCGCACGATCGTCGTTCCCGGCTCGATCATCCCCGGGATGCCGATGCCCACCGAGGTGATGGCGTCGAGCCCGGCACCCAGCTGCGTCGTCAGCTGCGACAGCGCCTGCGCGATCGACGCGACCACTCCCGTCTCACCCGGTGTGGTGGCCAGCCGCACCCGGCCGATGATCGCGGCACTGTCCGCCGCGTCATCGCCGAGGGCGACAGCCTCGATCTTGGTACCGCCGACGTCGAGCCCGACTCTCACGATCGCGTCATCCCTTCACTGCTCCTGACACGTCACTGCTGACTTCCGTCACTCGTTCACTACTCCCCGTCCGGGCATGCGCACGCCGGCGCGGCCCTCATCCCTTCACCGCGCCCGAGACCATGCCGCTGGCCATTCGTCCCTGCACCAGCAGGAAGAAGATGGCCACGGGCAGGGCGATCAGCGTCGAGGACGCCATCACCGCTCCCCAGTTGGTCGCCTCAGTGGCGGACTGGAAGGAGTTGAGCCACGGCGGCAGGGTGAGGTTGTACCCCTCGAGGAACAGCATCGCCATGGTGAACTCGTTCCACGACTGGATGAACGCGAAGATGCCCGTGGACACGAGCCCTGGCGCCAGCAGCGGGAAGGTGACCTTCCAGAACGCCTGCGTTCGTGTGCAGCCGTCGATCATGGCCGCCTCTTCGAGATCGGCGGGAACACCGGCCACGAAGCCGCGCAGCGTCCAGATCGTGAACGGCACCACGGCGGCGACGTTGACGATCGACAGACCCAGCAGGTTCTTCAGGTGCGCGTCGTCCATCATCGCGTAGATCGTGAACATCATCGCCTCGCCCGGGATCATCTGCACGATGAGCACTGTGACGATGAAGCCCCAGCGTCCCTTGAAGTGGAATCGCGACAGCGCGATGGAGGCGAGGAAAGCGATCAGCAGCGTCACGATCACGACCGGGATGGTCACCGTGAGCGAGGACAGCAGCGCGTGCGGGAAGTCGGTCTGACCGGCAGCGGCGGGCTTGGACCACGCCGCGATGTAGTTGCGGAACGTGCCGTTCAGCGGGATCCAGCTCGGCGTGCGGCTGACGATCTGATTGGACGGCGTCAACGACATGTTGACCATCCAGTAGACCGGGAACACGCTGAACAGGAACACCACGACCGCCACGATGTTCAGCACCACGCGGGTGCTGCGCCGGCGCGGCAGATTGGTGTTCTGGTTCTCCTTCGCTGCCTTGACCGGCCGGGAGGCACGACCGGGCTGCGGGCTCGTCACCACGGCACGCGTGGCGTTCTGCTCGGGGGCGAGGGTGGCGGCGCTCATTTCTCCTCCTCCTTCAGGGTGCTGCGGATGTATCCGAACGAGATGGCCATGAGGATGATGACCATCAGCACGCCGATGGCTCCCGTCATGCCGAAATCGTCCGCTCCGAGACGGAACATGTAGGTGCCGAGGACGTTGGTCTCGCTCGGCGTGCCGCCGCGTCCCTGCAGGGCGAAGACCTGCGTGAAGATGCGGAGGTTCCAGATGACCTGGAGGATGAAGACGACCATCATCACGGACCGCAGGTACGGGAAGACCACGAGACGGAAGCGGTTCAGCCCGCTCGCGCCGTCCAGGGCCGCCGCCTCCAGCACCTCACCGGGAACCTGGCCGAGGGCCGCGTACACCGTGAAGGCGACGAACGGGATGCCCATCCACACCACGATGAAGGTCAGCACAGTGAAGAAGGAGAACGGGTTCATCAGCCAGGAGTGGTTGGTGAAGGCCGTCGTTCCCGTGATCGCGTTCAGTGCGGCGTTGATCACGCCGTACTGGGTGTCGAAGATCCAGCTGAACACCACTGTCGACGACAGCGGCGGCATCGCCCACGCCAGCAGCAGACCGACCGCGACGAGGGTGCGGAAGCCGCGCGACAGACGCGTCATCAGCACAGCGATCAGGGTGCCCATCACCATGATCAGAGTGGTCATCACGGCCATGAGCAGGAGGCTGCGCACCAGCACGATCGGGAAATCGCTGGCGGTGAGGACCTTGATGTAGTTGTCGAGCCCGACGAAGTTGGCCGGGGTGTCCAGCATCTTGTTCTTGATGCTGAAGTCGGTGAACGAGTTCGTCACCATCGTCACACCCGGATAGCCGACCATCACTCCGAGGAGGACGATCGCGGGTGCCAGCAGTGCCCACGCGTTGCGGGCCTCGCGGCGCTTGCGCGCGCGGGTGCGAGGATCCGGCTCGGGGGCGGAGCGGCGCCGATGGCGCTTCGCTGTGATCTCAGCCACGCTCATGCGAAATAGTCCCTTCCAGACAGAAAGGGCCCCGGGTGTGTGGTCCCAGGGCCCTTTCCGGCTTACTTGTTGAGGATCGCTTCGATGTCCTTATCGAGCTTCTCCGCAACAGTCTTGACGTCCTCACCCTTGGCGATCTTCACGAGCGCGTCGGGGATGACGAGGGACTTCTCCACCTCGGCCCAGTTGGGCGAGGCGGGAACGGCACGCGAGGCGGCGGTGGCCTTGGCAGCCTCCTGCGTGATCTGGTCCTCGGGCAGGAACTCGGCCTGCGAGGTCAGTGCGGGGATCAGGCCGTTGCCGGCCATGATCTTCTGGTAGCCGTCCGACAGCAGGATCGCGAGGGCGCTCTTGGCCTGCTCCTGTGCATCCGACTTGGTGGCGACGGCCAGCGAGGAGCCGCCGGCGAACACCGGGGCGGCCTCTCCGGCCTTCATGCCGGGAAGGGCGAACGCCTGCAGGTCCTTGCCGAACGTGTCCGGGCAGCCCGGGTTGTCGCTGTCGGCTGCGGCCTTGATCGACCACTGCACCCACGACGGTGCCGAGAGGAATCCGGTCTCGCCCGCGCAGAACCCGACCTGCGGGCCGGTCTCGTCGGCGTCCGCCGGCGCGACGTTGGCGTTCTTGTAAACGTCCTGCAGCATCGTCAGGCCCGCGACGGACTTCTCGCTGGCGAACTGTGCGTCCCAGGTGTCGCCGTCCTGCACGGCGATCTCGCCGCCATTGGCCCAGACATACGCCAGGGCGTTGTACCAGTCCTTACCCGGAGCCCAGATGCCCGAGCGGGTGTCGGTCTTCATCGCTTTGCCGGCGGCCACGTAGTCGGTGAGCGTGGCGGGAACGGAGCCGGTGTAGATCTCCGGCGAGTAGAAGACGATGCGAGAGCCGGCGTAGTACGGCACCGCGTAGGTCTTGCCGTCGGCGGTGCCCAGGTCGACGAACGACTGCAGCAGCTTGTCGCCGCCGAGAGCGGGCACCTGGTCGGTGATGTCCAGGAACATCCCCTTGTCGATGAAGCCCTGGGCCTGGGTATTGCCGACCTCGACCACATCGGGGGCGTCGTTCGAGCTGAGTGCCGCGATGTAGGCCTCATTGGTGTCGGCCCACGTCTTCTCGACGATGGTGAGCTTCCAGCCCTCGTTCTCCTTCTCGAACGTGTCCTTCAGGTAGGTGCGGGCCTCATCGGGGGTGTCGGTGCCGACGAGCCAGACGGTCAGCTCGCCGCCCTTCGCTGCGTCGCCGGTACCGGCGGAGCTGCCAGCGTCGGCAGCTCCGCCGGCGCAACCGGCGAGGACGAGTGCGGCAGCGCCGGTGAGGGCGACCGCTCCGATCTTGCGGTTCATCTTGATTCCTTACTTGGTGGTGGGGTGTGGCGGATCGCTCCGCCGGGGGTGTCCGAACTAAGACACCCCGAGACGCGAGGAAAGGACCATGACAGCCGTGCCGCGCAGCACGATGTCGGATCCTTGCTCGGTCATCCGCAGCAGGACGTTGTCGTGGAACAGCGCCATCGTCCTGTTGCGGAGTGTGCTCGCGGCCTCATCGCTGAGGGGTCCATCGAGCAGGTCTGTGGGGCCGGAGAGCACGATCTCCGACAGGTCGAGCGCGCCGACGATGGGGGCGAGGGCGATGCCCAGCCGCTCCCCCGCGTCGCGCAGCACGGATTCGGGATCGTCGGATTCAGCCATCCGGCGACGCAGCGCGGGGGCTGCGAGCCACGCCTCCAGGCATCCGATCTTGCCGCACGCGCACCGGGGTCCGCCGTCGGTGCCGACGGTGACGTGACCGATCTCTCCGGCCGCGAAATGGCTGCCGCGCAGGGGCTCGCCTCCAGCCAGCAGGCCAGAGCCGACACCGAGGCCGACCTTCACGAGGAGGGTGTCGGCGGTGGCATGACCGAAGGTGTGCTCGGCGAGCACCGCGGCGTTGGCGTCGTTGAGCACGACGACCGGCAGCCCGAGCTCGTCCTCGAGGATCTGCTGCAGCGCGAGGTCGGTCCAGCCGTAGTTCGGCGCGGAGCGGACGACACCGGCCGGGTCGACGATTCCCGGGGTTCCCACACCGATCCCGAGTACCGGGGTGGTGGCTGCGCCGACCAGCTCTCGGGCGAGGCCGATGACGGCGGCGAGGGCCGTGGTGCCGTCGCCCTGAGCCGGCGCCGGAACCTCGCGGCGCTCGACGATCTGCCCGTCCAGACTGATCACGGCGCCGGTGAGCGGCGTCGGGCCCGAGAGATCGATCCCGATGATCTGGTGTGCGCCTCGGGCGAGGTCGATGAGCATCGCGGGCTTGCCGGGGCCGACGGCCTCGCGTACGCCCTTCTCCTCCACGAACCCGTCGTTGATCAGCTCTCCGACCAGATCCGAGATCGTCACGCGTGTGAGGCCGGTGCTGCGGGAGACATCGGCTCGGCTCATCGCCCCGTCGTGGAAGAGCGTCTGCAGCACGAGTGCCCGGTTGTGGCCGCGCGCGTGCTCGGGGAGCACCTTGCCGGTCGCGCGCAGGGAACCGCCGCCGAGGCGGGGGATCCGGGTGGGTGCGCCCTTCTCCTGAGAAGAGCGGCCCTGCGCTTCCGATGCAGTCATGATGTTTGTTAGTACACCTTACGAACATTCACCCGCGCAACCCCGCCCTCCCGTTTCCCCCCTCTGTTACCCATTCGTTACGCCGCTCGCGACCCTCGCCCGGCCCAGCGCACACGTGTGGGTACCCTGGCGCGCGCCGCGCTCGCCAGAACCCCAGCAGGTTCGAGGAGCCCGCGGTGCAGGGCGTCTCGGACGTGCTGGGGTTCTGGCGTGGAGCAGTGTGGGTGCGGTCAGGGGCGCAGTTCGGCCACCAGGTCGGCGACGACCGCCTCGCGCTCCGCGAGGGTGCGTGGGCTTCCGGGGACGCCGGGCAAGCGCTGCTCGGGCCGCGGACCGTCGAGCGGGCGATACGCGACGCCCCACGCCGCGAGACGACGCAACTGCACCGACAGACGCCGTTCGAACTCGGCGAGGTCACCGGGCGCACCGCCCAGCCACAGCCGCTCGGCAATGGCGGACAGGCGCGGGAACAGCGCGAAATCGGCGCGCTCCCGCGAGTCGATGTGCTCGGTCCAGAGGTTCGCCTGGCCGCCGAGGCAGCCGTCGGGAATGCGCGTCTGCCATGCACCGGCGAGCGTCAAGGGCGGGCCGACGGGGATCGGCTCCTCCAGGCTCTCGCTCTGCCGATAGTCCAGGTAGAGCGTCATATCGGGGCAGGCGATGCACGCGAAGCCGCGCTCCAGCGCCACTTCGGCCGCCACGGGTCCGCGCCAGGCCGCAATGACCACACCGTCCGGCGTGGGACCGGCGAGAACCTCGTCCCAGGCGAACGCGCGACGGCCACGGGATGCCAGGTGCGCCGCGAGCTGTGCGGTGTACCAGGGCTGCACGCCGTGGATGTCGCCGATGCCGAGCTCGGCCATCCGCTCCGCCACCCGCGGCGACGCCGCCCACTGCGCGGTCGGCACCTCGTCACCGCCGATACCTATGAGCTCGGAACGGAAGCAGTCGATGAGCACGTCCAGCGAATCACGCGCGAACTCGAGCGTGCGCTCCTCCAGGTTCAGTGTGTGCGGGTTGAGACCGAAACTGTGCCAGGGCTCGGCCTCCGCCGCGGCCGCAGCGAGGTTTCCCAGATCGGGGTACGCCGCAAGGGCAGCCTGCACATGACCGGGGAACTCCGCCTCCGGCACGACGGTGATGCCGCGAGCTGCCGCGTAGTCGTCGATGCGTCGCAGGTCCGCAGCGGTGTACCAGCCCCGGTGCTCCCCCATCACGACCTGGGCGAGCGGCCCATGACCGTGCTTGGTGCCGGATCGGACGCCACCGCGGGTGGTCAGCAGCGGCCAGCCGGGTACCTCGAACCGCCATCCCTGGTCATCGGTGAGGTGCAGGTGGAACACGTTCATCCGGTGCCGCGCGAGCAGATCGATGATGCGCAGCACGTCCTCCACGGGACGGAAATGACGGGCGACGTCGAGCATGAGACCGCGCCACTCGTGCGCGGGCGATGACGTCCACGATCCGAACGGAACCGGACGGGACACATCCTCGGGCTCGCGCAGCTGGTCCAGGACGATGACGCCGTACAGCGCACCCGCCGCATCGCCGCCCACGACACGGACCCCCTCCGCATCCACGGTCACCGAGAAGGCACCGGGCGCGAGGTCCGCGATGGTGACGTGGACATCCACCGCAGCGGGCGCTGACCTATCGCGATCGAGGAAGCCCTGCAGCACCGCCGCGTCGAGTCCCTCCCCCGCGATCACGCGCAGTCCCGCGAGAGACACCGAGCCACGAGGATCGATCATCGTGTCCACGCGCGGGACGACGGCACGGTGCGCGGCGGCCTGATGCGCGAGCGCACGGCCCGGGGTGGCACCCGTGAGCTCGCCCGCGGAAACCACCACCTCTCCCGCCACGAGCACCTCGCGGATGCCGACCGGCGGCGTTCGGGGGGCGGCGAAAGTGGCTCCGTCGCTGATCTCAGCGGCGTCGAAGAGAACGAGGTCGGCGGTCGCGCCGACCCGGATGACGCCGCGGGGAGCGTCACCGCGATCCAGCCCCAGCCGCCGCGCAGGCGTCGCCGCCAGATGACGAACCGCCTCCTCCAGCGAGAGCACACCCACGTCGCGCACATAGTGACCGAGATAGCGCGCGAAGGCACCGAACCCGCGAGGATGGGGCTTTCCTCCGATGAGGATGCCGTCCGATCCGCCGGAGTGGGCCGGGTGCGCCATGATCTCGCGCACGTTGGCCTCATCACCGATGTGCATCAGCACGCCGGTGGCGAGCTCGTCGCTCACGAGGAGATCGACGACGACGTCCACGGGGCGCACCCCGGACGCGGACGCGATGTCAGCGATGGTACGGCCGACATACCCGGTGTTCGCCGGATCGCGCACTCCGGAGATCTCGATGGCCGCCCAGTCGGCGACCTCGCCGTGGAACCCGTCGCAGCCGACCTCGTCCAGCTGAACACGCAGCCACTCGCGGTCCTCATCGGTGAGCGTCTGCAGCCGCGCCAGCAGATCCCCGCCCGCGGAGAGCGTGCTGGGCAGCAGGGCGGCGAGCGTAGTGGCGCCCGGCAGGTAGGGGTAGGTGTCCAGGGTGACGTCGACGCCGTCCGCGATGGCCGCGTCGACCAGCGCGAGCAGCTCTCCGGCGCGTCCGCGGTTGGGCGCGAAGTTCATCGTCGCGTGGGTGAGATGGACGGGGCAGCCAGTGGCACGGCCGATGTCCAGCGCCTCACGGAATGCGTCCAGCGCCGCGCCCCCATAGCTGCGGGTGTGCGGAGCCCAGTAGCCACCGCGCTCGGCCACCACACGGCACAGCGCGATGAGCTCCTCGGTGGAGGCGTACATTCCCGGCGTGTAGGTGAGCCCGCTCGACATCCCGAACGCCCCCTCGTCCATCGCCTCGCCCAGGATGCGGCACATCTCCGCGATCTCCGGTTCGGTGGCGGGACGCGGGTCGTGGCCGACCACGAGCATGCGGAGGTTGCCCTGCGGGACCAGGACGGCGGCGTTGCCGGCGGTGGCGACGTCGATCGCCGCACGGTACTGCGCCACCGATCGCCAGGGTATGGCGGCGGTGTCGATCGGGCCGTTCCAGCCGGTGATCTGCGCGGCGACGGCCGCCGCCACCGTGTCGTCGACGGGAGCGTAGCCGAGCCCGTCCTGTCCCAGGACCTCGGTGGTCACGCCCTGCAGCAGCTTGGCACCGTGGTCGGCGCCGCGCAGCACTGCGAGGTCGCTGTGCGCGTGCATGTCGATGAACCCGGGTGCCAGCACGAGGCCCGTGGCGTCGATCTCCACCGTGTTCTCGGACAGCCGGACGGGCGCACCGATCGCGACGATCCGCGCGCCTTCGACGGCGACGTCCGCCACGAATCGCGGGTCTCCGGAGCCATCCACCACGGTCGCTCCGCGATAGACGCGGACGCTCTTCTCCGCGCTGAGCACGATCTCGTTCAGAAGCACGTCGCCACCGCCCCGATGACGAGCGGGTCGTCCGCATCGGGGTCGTCCACGAGCGGGATCACCCGCCACTTGTCCAGCGCCGTGCAGGGGTGGGACAGGCCCAGACGCACGACCTCACCGACCGCCGGGACCTCGCCGTCCGTGCGCAGGAACGCGTGCTGGTCGTTGAGCCCGGTGATGCGGGCATCGATCGGCCCGCGGCCCACGACGAGCTGAACCTCGGGCAGATCGATGTCGAAGGAGACATCGCGCCGTCCGGCGTCCAGCAGAGCCAGACCGGGTTCGGGCTGCGAGACGACCCGGCTGAAGACGTGCATCGCGGAGTGCAGACGCTCTGCCCCCACGTCGGTGCCGAAGGGGCTCTCACGCCGGTACAGGCCGTCGTCGTGCACCTGGTAGGCGCCGGAGCGGACGATGACGTCCGCGTCTGATCGACCACCGAGGATGGCGGCGACGCGGTCCGGCCACTCACTGCCTCCCGCGGAGAGGATCGGGCGGCCGGGGACCAGGTGTGCGACACGCTCGTGAACCGCGAGCAGCTCGCGCAGGAACACGTCGACCTCGGCGACGTCTTCGCGGGTCGCGCCGAACGGCCCCTCGTAGCCCGCTACGCCCGCGAAGGCCAGGTTCGGCTCCGCGGCGATGGCCTCGGCGACGGCGACGGCCGCGTCGAAACCGCGCGCACCGGTACGCCCATCGGCACCGCCCACATCCACCATGACCTCGAGGGGCACGGGACCGGTGTGCCGGGCCAACCGCGCAACGGTGGCGGGCGAGTCGGCCCACACCACGATGCGCACGCCGCGGGCCGCATGCTCCGAGAACCGGGTGGCGGCGGCGATGTCGGTGAGATCATTGGCCAGCAGGATGCGCTGCACTCCGACCGACACCGCCAGCTCCACCTGCCAGGGCGTGGCGAGAGTGATGCCCCACGCCCCCTCGGCCAGCAGCCGCTGCCAGAGCGCCGGCGACATCGTCGTCTTGCCGTGCGGTGCCAGCAGGACGCCGGCGTCGCGGGCCCACCCCGACACGGTGCGCTCGTTGTGGCCGAGCGCTTCGGTGCCCAGCACCAGCACGGGAGTGATGAACTCGTTGAGACGTGCGCGGGCGGTGTGGACATCGGAGAGGGCGGAGCCCCAGAGGCGAGGGGGGAATGCTTTCGCCCAGGGACCGAGAACGGGATCGGGGACAGTCATCGTCACGGGATCAGTTTAGGCAGTACGCCGAACAAATTCGTCAGCGCCCCGTATTCTTACTGTCATGAGCACCAAGATCGAGGTCCGCACCGACAACGCCCCCGCCCCCGCGCACACCTTCTCGCAGGGTGTCCGCAAGGGTCCGATCGTCCAGGTCTCCGGCCAGGGACCGGTCGACCCCGCGACCAGCGAGTACCTCTTCCCCGGAGACGTCGCCGCGCAGACCATCCGCACGCTGGAGAACGTGAAGGCCATCGTCGAGGCGTCCGGCGCCACGTTCGATGACGTCATCATGCTGCGCGTCTACCTCACCAAGCGCGAGGACTTCTCGATCATGAACGACGCGTACGGAGAGTTCGTCAGCAAGCACACCACCGGTGACGTGCTTCCCAGCCGCACCACGGTCTTCACCGGACTCCCGCGCGAGGAGATGCTGGTCGAGATCGACGCGATCGCCGTAGTCTCCGACTGACGAGCCCGCCGACATCGCGAACGCCCGGAGCCGCTGGCTCCGGGCGTTCGCATCTTCCCGGGGCGCCCCGGATGAGACGTGGCGAAATCGTGATACGCGCAAGCCCCGGCTGGAGGCGGGACGAACTTACGATAGGCGTGGCGACGAATGACCAGGGGGTTGCGCCATGACCGATCACGATCAGCCCGAACACACCACGTCGGGCGAGGACGCAACGGCCGTCGATGCCACCGCGAGTGCCGACGGCACCGCCGCGGTGTCCGGCGATGCCGACGCTCCGGCTGAGCAGCTCGGTGCACACACCGTCGCTGCGGAACCGGCAGCTGTCGACGCCGGTGCCACGGAACCGGCCCTGACGGCTCTGCCGCAGGTCGCGGAAGCGCCCGTCGCCGTCTGGGTCGAGGCCGAGCAGAAGAAGCGTCGCAAGCGCTGGCCCTGGATCTTCCTGCCGGCCGCCGGCGTCGCCGCCGGACTCGTGATCGCCTCCACCACTCTCATCGCCCCCGGCGTGAGTGCCTCGGGCGTCCCGATCGGAGGCCTCACCCCGACTGCTGCGGCCAACGCGATCACCGATCGCCTCTCCTCCACCACGATCGAGCTCACCGGCACGAAGGGGAAGGTCACGCTCAGCGCGACCGATCTCGGCGCCACCATCGACGCGGGCGCGCTGGCGGATGCCGCACACCGCGATGCTCCGCTGTGGAAGCTGGACGCGTGGAACTCCGCCGCCGACACCGGCGCCGTGACGATCGATGCGGACAAGGCCGAGGCGGCACTGCGTGCGGCGCTGCCGGACGCCTTCGTCGCGGCCACCGACGCCGAGGTCACCTTCGCCGACGGCTCCTATCACGTGAAGCCCGCCGCCGACGGCTCGGGAATCGACGTGGACGGCCTGCGCACCGCGCTCCAGTCCGCGCTCGAGAACGGCAAGACCGTCGCCCAGGCGTCGGCCGAGCCGGAGACGCTCACCCCGGCCGTCTCCACCGAGACGGCTCAGGCCGCGGCAGACAAGCTCAACGGGCTGGTCTCTACGATCGGCTTCTACGTCGGTGACGAGCGCACGGTGCCGGTCGACGCCACCACCGCCGCATCGTGGCTGAAGCCCACCATCGACGAGTCCGGCGCGCTCACCATCGAGGTGGATGAGGCGGCGCTGGCGAAGTTCCTGCCGACGCTCGCCGAGAAGGTCGATCGCGCGGCCGTCAACGGCACCGAGATCGTCAACAAGTGGGGCGATCTCGTCGAGGAGGGCGAGCCCTCGCGCACGGGACGCAAGCTCGGTGACACGTCCAAGCTGGCGGCGGCGTTCGCCGAGCAGGTGGCCGCCGGCGACGGCAAGCTGGTTCTGCCCGTCGAGGAGACCCAGCCGGAGATCACGAAGGTCGAACGCCACATCGAGGTCAACCTCAGCGAGCAGCGCACCTACGTGTACGAGAACGGCAAGACGATCCGCACGTTCAGCATCTCCTCCGGCGCAGCAGGACACGAGACGCATACGGGTGAGTTCACGATCTTCGCCCACGTTCCCATGCAGGACATGGGCTGTGTCGACGGGTACGACTACTGCACCAAGGACGTCCCCACGGTGATGTACTTCAACGGCGACGAGGCGTTCCACGGCACCTACTGGCACAACAACTTCGGCACGCCGATGAGCCACGGCTGCATCAACATGCGCGAGGACGAGGCGCTGTGGCTCTACAACTGGGCCGCCGACGGCGTGAGCGTCAGCGTTCACTACTGAGACGCACGAGGAGAACGGGCGCCGTCCTGCAGACGGCGCCCGTTCTCCGTTTCACCACCGGACGTTCACGCATCGCTCATCCGCGCGATGACTTTCACAGAAACAACCCGGCCCAAAGTGTCAGTGGTAGCGGCTACCCTGTGGCTATGAGCGAACTGCGACTGGAAGAACTCGGCGCCAAGACCATCGTGGCGGTCAACAACCTCTCCCTCAAGCCAGGGCAGCAGCAGTTCCTTGCGCCGGTCTCGTACGACCTGGCCACCACCGTCGTCAATCCGCAGACCACCTGGCAGCGCGTCGTCCTGGACGGTGACCGCGTGGTCGGCTTCGTGAGCGCCAACTTCGATCACGACGCCACCGAGCCCCACTTCCAGTCCGTGCTGTGGCGAATCAACGTCGATGCCGATGCCCAGCGCAGCGGCGTCGGGCGCTTCGCCGTGGATGAGCTTCGGCGCGTCGCCGCCGAGCGCGGCTTCGATCACGTGGACGTCATCTACGAGGCGGGCGAGGACGGCCCCGAGCGCTTCTTCACCGCCGTCGGCTTCACCCCCGTGGGCGAGACCGAGTACAGCGAGGTCATCGCCACCGTCAAGGTCTGATCACTTTCATAGCGCGCAGATGGCTCCAAACCCTCGTGGTTTGGAGCCATCTGCGCGCTATGAACCGTTAAGTGGTTCCTCCCCCTCCCCCGTGACGACGGGAGTTGTCCCGATTGGCGGTGTGGGCGTGACCCGATGCAGCCCGCGGGGGCAGGCTGATCCCTCATCGCGCCTGATCTGCTCGTATTCCCGACGGATGACGGCGCTTCGCGCACGACGAAAGGGACGTCATGGGACGAAGTTCCACACCGCTGCCGGACGGCCTCGGCGCCGCATTCGATGTCGCTCTTGCCCGACGACACGCGGTCAGCCGCGCCAGGCTCCGAGGCGGTGATCTCATCGCGCCGTACTACGGCGTGCGCCTCGACGGTTCCCCGGAAGACCCGGCGCAGGTGCCCGAGTCGCCATACGAACGCCAGCGGTTGCAGCGTCGGACGGCTGCGCGGAACTACGCCCCGCGCCTGCACAGCGGCCATTGCTTCAGCCATCAGACCGCGGCCTCGCTCTGGAATGCACCCCTGCCACTGGAACGCGACGGCGCTGGAGATCCCGTCGATACACCCGCTCTGCACGTGACTGCGCTCGGTCATCTCGCCCAGCCGCGGACCGCCGGGGTTGTCGGACATCGCTCGTACCTGTCCTTGACAGCAGTTGCCGAGGTCGACGGGCTCCGCGTCTCGTCCCCCGCCGCGACCTGGGCGTCGCTCGGCACGCTCTCCGTAACCGACCTCGTCGCCCTCGGAGATCACTTCTGCCGTCGGTGGCGACACGGACGGGGTCGTCCGGATCCCGGTCGCGAGCCGCTCGCCACGCGGGAAGAACTGCGTCAGATGCTCGACGCAGGGCGACGTGCCGGCGCAGAGAGGCTCCGCACGGCGTTGGAACTCATCCGGGAGGACTCGTGGTCGCCGCGCGAGACCCGGGTGCGGCTCGCTCTCATGCAGGCGGGTCTCCCGGAACCCGAGCTGAACGTCGATGTCTTCACGGGGTCCGGTACGTTCCTCGCCTGCGTCGACCTCGCCTACGTTCGCGAGCGCGTGGCCGTGGAATACCACGGCATGCTGCACGTGCAGAGCTGGGTGCAGGACGTCGAACGAGCGGCTCGGCTGCGCGCGGCGGGCTGGGCGGTGGTCGAGATCACCGCCCCTCTCCTGAAACATCCCGAGCTGGTGGCCGCCCGTGTTCGAGCAGCGTTGAGCCGTTCATAGCGCGCAAATGGCTCCAAGTCCCGGCGGATTGGAGCCATTTGCGCGCTATGAACCGGATTAGACGAGCGTCTCCCGCCATGCCGCATGCAGCTGGGCGAACTTGCCGGTGCCGGCAATCAATGCCTCGGGGGTGTCGTCCTCGATGATGCGGCCGTGCTCCATCACGAGCACCCGGTCTGCGATGGCGACCGTGGACAACCGGTGGGCGATGATGATCGCCGTGCGGTCGGCCAGCAGAGTCTCCAGCGCATCCTGGATCTGTCGCTCGCTGGGCATGTCGAGCGACGCCGTCGCCTCGTCGAGGATGAGCACGGCGGGGTCGGCGAGGAAGGCTCGGGCGAAGGAGATCAGCTGGCGCTGACCCGCCGACACGCGGCCACCGCGCTTGTTGACGTCCGTGTCGTAGCCGTCCGGCAGGGCCTGGATGAACCCGTCCGCACCGACGGCTCGTGCCGCCGCGATGACCTCGTCCAGCGTCGCGTCAGGCTTACCGAGTGCGATGTTGTCCGCGATCGTGCCGCTGAACAGGTACGCCTCCTGCGTGACCATGACGATCGCACGGCGGAGATCCTTCGGGTGCAGCTCCCGCAGGTCTACGCCGTCCAGGCGCACGGCGCCCTTCGTGGGGTCGTAGAAACGCGAGACGAGCTTCGCAAGCGTGGACTTGCCCGCTCCGGTGGTGCCCACGAGCGCGATCGTCTCCCCCGCCGGGATCGTCAGAGAGAAGTCCGGAAGGATCGTGCGCGCGTCGGAGTACCCGAACGTGACCGCATCGAACTCCAGCTCCCCGCGAGCGTCCCACAGGTCCACCGGCCTCGCCGGATCCGGAACGGTCGGCGTCTCCTCCAGCACACCCGACACCTTCTCCAGCGCGGCCGTGGCCGACTGGTAGGAGTTCAGGAACATCGCGACGTCCTGCAACGGCCCGAAGAACTGCCGCACGTACAGCACGGCGGCAAGCAGCACGCCGGCCGACATCGTGCCGTCCGGCACGCGCAGCGCGCCCCACAGCACCACGACGGCGAGGGTGACCGCCGCGATGGCCATCATGCCCGGGTCGAAGGTGCCGTACAGCTTCATGGACCGCATGTTGACGTTGCGGTAGTCGGCGGACAGCCCGCTGAACTCCGTGTCGTTGCGCGGCTCAGTGCGGAACGCCTTCACCGCGCGAATACCCGTCATGGTCTCGACGAACTTGACGATCACGCGAGCGCTGATCACTCGGGACTCACGGAAGATCACCTGCGAACGCGCATAGAACCAGCGCATCAGGAGATACAGCGGAATGCCCGCCAACACCAGCACCACACCGGACTGCCAGTCGAGGGTGACGAGCATCACGAGGGTGAACACCGCGTACAGCAGACCGGACACCAGCTGGTTCAAGCCGCCGTCCAGGAGCTCGCGGATGGAGTCCAGGTCGCTGGTCTGACGCGAGATGATGCGTCCGGACGTGTACGACTCGTGGAATTCCAGGCTCAGCCGCTGCGTGTGCAGGAAGATCCGCTTGCGCAGATCCAGCATGATGCCCTGGGTGAGCTTGGCGGCGAGCACGGCATACCAGCCGATCAGTGCGGCACCGCCGAGGCCGACCACGATGTACACCGCGACGACCACGAACGCCAGGCTCCAGTCACCCTTCTCCACCGCCAGCGGCAGCGCATCATCGATGCCCCACGCGATCAGGCGCGGAGCGATGACCTGCATGAGGGTCGAGGCCACCACCACGAACGCGGTGAGGACGATGAGCCCGCGCGTGGGCTTGATGAGCGAGCCCAGCAGGCGCAGCGACCGGCGGCGGATCGCCCGGCTCTCCGCCTTGTTGTAGTCGATGCGTTCTTCGCCCTGGGTTCCGGTGACAGAACTCACAGCTCCACCTCCGCTTCCTGAGCCACGATCTCGATGATCCCGGTCTGCGCTTTCATGATCTCCGTCTTCTCTGCCTCGGCTTCTTCGAGGCTTGAGATGACATGTCGGTAGTGCTCGCTGGTGGCGAGCAGATGCGAGTGGGTTCCCACCGCGGTGATGCGTCCGCTCTCCAGCAGCGCCACGCGGTCTGCGAGCGCCACGGTGGAGGGACGGTGGGCGACGATGAGGGCTGTCGTGTGAGCGAGCACCTCACGCAGCGCAGCCTCCACCAGCGCTTCGGTGTCCACATCGAGCGCGGACAGGGGGTCATCGAGCACCAGCACCGCGGGGGCCGCGGCAACGGCGCGGGCGAGAGCGAGACGCTGGCGCTGTCCTCCGGACAGGCTCATCCCCTCCTCGCCGATCACCGTTTCCACGCCGTCGGGCAGGTCGTCCACGAAGGCGGCCTGTGCGATCGCCAGGGCCTCGCGCATGACCCGCTCACCCTCCGCCGAGTTCGGGTCCAGCTCCGGACGTCCGAGGAGCACGTTCGTGCGCACCGAGGCCGAGAACAGCGTGGCATCTTCGAACGCCATCGCGATGTGACGGCGCAGGTCACGCAGCCGGAGGTCTCGCACATCGACGCCGTCGAGCGTGACACGACCGCCGGTGACGTCGTACAGGCGGGTGGGGAGCGTGGTGAGGGTGGTCTTGCCCGAGCCGGTGAGTCCGACCAGTGCCATGGTCTCGCCCGGCTGCAGGTGCAGGTCGATGCCGTCCAGCAGGTCTCGCTCGTGGGCGCCGGCGTCCTGGTAGCGGAAGCGCGCGCCCTCGAACACCAGCTCGCCGCGTGAGGTCGGCATCTCGACCGGGTTGGCCGGGTCGGTGATCGTATCGAGCTCGTCGTAGACCTCGAACACACGATCCGTGGCGGTTCGCGCATCCAGCAGGAAGGAGAACAGGAAGCCGATCGACTCGATCGGCCACCGCAGCACGGCTGCCATGGCGAAGAACGCGAAGAGCTCCGGAACGCTGATGGCCCCCTGGCTGCGCAGCCAGATCCCCGCCAGCAGGCTGATGCCGAAGGCGATGTTGGGCATCAGCACGAGCCAGAACCAGATGTTCCCGTCGGCCTTGGCCTTGCGCAGCTCGGTCTGGCGAAGGGTTTCGGCTTGACCGGCGAACTTGCCGAGCGCGTGCTTGCCACGACCGAACGCCTTCAGCACCCGGATGCCGTGGACGCTCTCCTCGACGCTGGTCGCCAGGTCGCCGGCCTGGTCCTGGCTGAGACGGGACAGCTCACCGTACTTGCGATCGAACAGGTAGCCCTGCACCCACAGCGGCAGGGAACACACGAGGAAGATCACGCCGAGCATCCAGTGCCAGCGAAACAGCAGCACCGTGCCGATCACGATCGTCAGCATGTTGACGACGAGCAGGATGAGCCCGAACGCCAGCCATCGGCGGATGAGGCCGATGTCCTGCATCATGCGGCTGAGCAGCTGACCGGACTGCCAGCGGTCATGGAATGCGACCGGCAGACGCTGCAGCTTGGAGTAGAAGTCGGTGCGCATGGCGTACTCGATGCCCATGGAGGGATCCAGCACGAACCAGCGGCGCAACCACACCATCGCCGCTTCACCGAGCCCGAGGACGAGCACGACGATGGCGCCGACGATGATGCCGACGGTGTCGCCACCGGCGACCGGGCCCTGCACGATGCTCTCGAGGGCGATGGGGATGAGCAGCGCGATCACCGCGCCGACGAGGGCGCTGATCGCGCCGCCGACCAGGCGGCCGGCGACCGGCTTGACATAGGGGATCAGGCGCGCGAGTGCGCGCGGGGTTGACAGACGTTCAGCAGAGTGCGCGGAAGAAGACATGATCCTTGAGGGACGTCGAGATCGAGAGATGAAAGCGCGCGAAAGCGCGAATGACCGGTGCTACCGGTGATGCGGATAGCCGCGACGGAGATGCGGCGACGCGGTTCTAACCGAACGTGGGCGTCGCGATCCCCGCGGGCACAAAGGCGGCAACAAGCGTGGTGAGAGCGGTCTCGTTCATTGCGGCCTCCTGGAGCTCACGGGATGTCACGCCGGTCGACGCGACAGCCCTCCAGACTATGCTGAGAGTTCCCTGACCGCAAGTGCTGTTTTCTTCCCGTTTTTCTCATGGCGTGACAGGCTTCCCGTCCTGGTGACGTGGGTCATGTGCGCACGATGCCCCCCCCTCGGACGGCAGGCGCAGGTTCCCGTACGCGCGGATGGCTCCCGCTGAGAAGACGGGAGCCATACGCGCGCGAAACCTCGGCGATGTGTAGAGCTATGCCGCTGCTTCGCGGGCGAGGAGGGAGCGCTTCACCTCGGTGCCCCAGGCGAAACCGCCGAGCGTTCCGTCGGTGCGCAGCACCCGGTGGCAGGGAACGAAGAGCGCGACCGCGTTGCGAGCGCACACCGAGGCCGCCGCGCGAACCGCGGTGGGGCTGCCGAGCGCCGCCGCGAACTCGGCGTAGGACAGGGGTGAGCCCGGGGTGATGCGTCGCAGCGCCTCCCATCCGGCTCGCTGCATCTCGGTGCCTCGCTGGCGCACGGCGACGGACATGATCGGTTCGATGTCGCCGTCGTAGAAGGCCCTCACGGCATCACCGGCGGCTGTCTCCCCCGACCGGATATCCCCGGGGCGATCCTGCGGGCGGAGCCGGTCGACCAGCGAGGTCGGATCATCGGTCCAGCCCGACGCGATCACCGCGCCGTCTTCATCCGTCAGGATGCCGAACGGCCCGTCTGCCGTCTCAATGAATTGAACAACTGCGCTGGTGGCGGTCATGATCGTCCTTCCCCGGTGAGCGGAGTGGTGTGGTGAACAGGAGTGGAGAGGGCGCGCCAGAGGTGCGCGGTGAGGTACGAACGCCAGGGAGAGGCTCGGCGTGCCCAGCTGTCGAGACCCGCGGCGTCGGCGGGGAGCCCGGCGCGGGCGCCGCCCTGACGGACCGCTACATCACCCGGGAGGAAGACATCGGGGTCGCCGACCACCCGCATGCGCACGTAGTCCGCGGTCCACGGTCCGACTCCGGGCAGCGCCAACAGGCGCCGCCGCTGGTCCTCGGAGTCATCCCCGCTGGTGAGCTGCAGCTCCCCTGCGGCCATGGCCGCGGCTGCACCGGTGATCGCGCGGATCCGCGCGGCGGGTCCGCGCAGCACCTCGGCACCGCGCTCGGCGATCGCCGACATCGTCGGAAAGAGCCGCCGCGGACCACCCTCGCCCGCGATGTCGGTCTCCTCGCCCAGCGCATCGACCAATCTGGTGAGGTGGGTGCGGGCGGCCGGCACGGAGATCTGCTGTCCGATCATCGCCCGAATCAGCATCTCGTGCGGGTCCGCTGTGCCGGGCACCCGGATGCCCGGGACGGCGCGAACCAGCGGTGCGAGCTCCGCAATCGCCCCCAGGGACTCGTCGATGGCCGCAGGATCCGCGTCCAGGTCGAACATGCGCCGCGCACGTGCCACCACGCTGCTGAGATCGCCGAGGGCGCTCAGCCGCACCGAGAGGCGCAGACGGTCATCATCGGCGCGCGCCACCCGGAACCAGGCGGGGCCGCCGGGCAGGCGGAGCGTGCGCTCGAAGCCGTCCGGACCCGCCGCCTCGGTGCCCGGCAGGGCTCGTGCCGCCATCCAGACGAACACGCCATCCGGATCGAACGGAGCGCGATACGGCAGCATCAGATCGATGCGGCCGCCCTCCGTGCTCTCCCGGGTGCGCCGCCGCGCCCGCAGCGCCGTGGGTGTGAGGTCGAAGACCTCGCGAATGGTGTCGTTGAACTGGCGAACGCTCGCGAAGCCCGCCGAGAACGCGACGTCCGCGGCGGAGAGATCGGTGCCGACGAGGAGCATGCGCGCGGTGTGGGCGCGGTGCGCCCGTGCCAGCGCCAGCGGGCCGGCGCCGAGCTGCTCGGTGAGAACGCGAGTCAGATGCCGTGAGGAGTAGCCGAGTCGGGACGCCAGTCCCGCCACGCCCTCACGTTCGACGACGCCGTCCGCGATGAGCCGCATCGCACGACCGGTGACGTCGCCGCGAAGGTCCCACTCGGGAGAGCCCGGCGCTGCCTCCGGGAGGCACCGCTTGCAGGCACGGAAGCCCGCCTCGTGGGCTGCCGCCGAGGTCGGCAGGAACGACACGTTCTCCGGTTTGGGAGTTCGCGCCGGGCACGACGGACGGCAGTAGATGCCGGTGGAGTGGACCACGGTGACGAACTGCCCGTCGAATCGGACATCCCGCGAGCTGATCGCACGGTACCTCTCATCGAATGTCAGGTTCGGGCTCATGGCTCCATCCTGACACCGGCATCCGACATCGGCTCGCGGAAATCGGACATCGCGATGGCGAGCGTTTCGTGGGGTAGCGACACGGGGAGGGCAAGGGCGGAGCCTGTGGGAATGGGGTATCGCGGTGTCGGTGGCCCGGCATAGCGTGTACCCATGAGCGCGCAGGAATATGACGTCATTGTGATCGGGGCAGGGCCCGTCGGCGAGAACGTGGCCGATCGAGCCGTACAGGGCGGCCTGACCACCGTCATCGTCGAGGCAGAGCTGGTGGGCGGCGAGTGCTCCTACTGGGCGTGCATGCCGTCCAAAGCGCTGCTGCGTCCGACCGAGGCCCTGGCAGCGGCGCGCTCCGTCGCCGGATCCGCTGAGGCCGTCACCGGTGATGTCGACATCGCCGCGGTGCTGCGCCGTCGCACCGACTTCACGCACGACTGGGATGACGCCGGGCAGGTGGAGTGGTTGGGCTCGGCCGGTATCGACCTCGTGCGGGGTCACGGCCGCATCAGCGCGGTGAAGGAGGTCACGGTCACCGCCGACGACGGGACCATCACCGTCCTGACAGCGCGCCATGCCGTTGCCGTGTGCACGGGGACGAGTGCGCTCATCCCGGATATTCCGGGGCTGCCCGAGATCTCACCCTGGACCAGTCGGGAGGCCACCTCCGCCGATCATGTTCCGGCATCGCTCACGGTCATCGGCGGCGGCGTCGTGGGAGTCGAGATGGCGACGCTCTATGCGGCGTTCGGGTCGCAGGTCACCATGATCGCCCCCTCCGGAGTCCTTCCCCGGATGGAGCCGTTCGTGAGCGCGCGCGTCGCCGCATCGCTGCGCGAGTCCGGCGTCGTGTTCGCGGATTCACGTCCCGCGTCTGCCCACCTCGGCGTGGAGGGCCGAACGGTCGTCCTCACGGACGGTTCGGAGATCACCTCCGAAGAGGTTCTCGTCGCCACGGGACGCCGCCCGCGCACATCCGACCTCGGCCTCACCGCGCTGGGGCTGTCCGGTGTGAACGATGACGACTGGATCTCCGTCGATGACACGATGCGCGTTCCCGATACCGACTGGCTCTATGCCGTGGGAGACGTCAACCACCGGGCGCTGCTCACCCACCAGGGGAAGTACCAGGCCCGCGCCGCCGGTGACGTCATCGCCGCGCGCGCCCACGGCCGGCCGGTGGACGACTCGGTCTGGGGCGTACACGTGGCGACTGCCGACCACACGGCGGTGCCGCAGGTGGTCTTCAGCCACCCTCCGGTGGGATCGGTGGGCCGCACCGCCCACGAGGCCGACGCTGCCGGCCTGCGCACGCGGGTCGTCGACTACGATCTGGGCTCCGTCGCCGGCGCCGCCACCTTCGCGGACGGCTACGCGGGTCACGCCCGGATGATCGTGGACGAAGATCGCGGAGTCGTCATCGGCGCCACGCTCATCGGCCCGGGGGTCGAGGAGATGGTTCACGCCGCCACCATCGCCGTCGTGGGCGAGGTGCCGCTGGCACGGTTGTGGCACGCCGTCCCCTCGTATCCCACCATCAGCGAGGTGTGGTTGCGACTGCTCGAGACCTACGGCCGCCCGTGACTGCACGAGATCCGCAACTCATTCCCTGGCTCGCGCAGCTGCATCACCGATCGGCCATGTCCGGGTGGGATTTCACCGCCTTCGACGGACGGCTCGACTCGGACGACCCACCGTGGGACTTCGACGACGAGGTGCGCGCCGCACTGCGCTCCAGCATGAACGCCGTCGACGTCGGCACCGGCGGGGGTGAGCGTCTCCTCACCCACCTCGCCGCCATCGGCGACCGGCACGGCACGATCATCGCCACGGAAGGATGGGAGGACAACCAGCCGCTCGCCCGCGACGCACTCGCGCCGCATGGCATCGAAGTGCTCTCCTATGATCCGGAATGCGGAGAACGCCTGCCGCTCCCCGACGCCTCGCAGGACCTGCTGCTGAATCGCCACGAGGCCGTGGACGCCGGCGAATTCGCTCGAGTGCTCCGTCCCGGCGGTCGTCTGCTCACCCAGCAGGTCGACGGCCGAGACGGTGAGCAGCTGCGCGCGTGGTTCGGCGGCGACGGGCTCTACGATCACGTGACTCTGGACAACCTCACGACCGAGCTCTCCACGGCCGGTTTCCGCATCGATCGCGCCGATGACTGGATCGGCAAGATGCGCTTCCGCGACATCGGCACACTCGTCGAGTACCTCGCCATGGTCCCGTGGGATGTGCCCGACTTCGAGGTGCGTGAGCATGAGGAACAGCTGCATGCGCTCGCTGCGCTTCGCCCGATCGAGATCACCCAGCGGCGGTTTCGCATCATCGCCACACGCCTCTGATCCCGAGGGTCTGATCCACAGGCTCTGACCCGCAAACGACGATGGCCGCGGTGCGTGACGCACCGCGGCCATCGTCGTCCGAGTGACGGAGACTCAGTGGAAGAAGTGGCGCTCGCCCGTGAAGAACATCGTCACGTTCGCGGCCTGTGCCGCAGCGATGACCTCGGGATCGCGCACCGAACCACCCGGCTGGATGATGGCAGAGATACCGGCGTCGATGAGCACCTGCGGGCCATCGGCGAAGGGGAAGAACGCGTCGGACGCGGCCACAGAGCCGGCGGCGCGCTCGCCCGCACGCTCCACGGCCAGACGGCAGGAGTCGACGCGGTTGACCTGGCCCATGCCCACGCCGACCGTGGCGAGGTTCTTCGCCAGCACGATGGCGTTGCTCTTGACCGCGCGGCAGGTCTTCCAGGCGAAGATGAGATTCTCCATCTCCTCCTCTGCCGGGCGCTCACCCGAGACCAGCTCCCAGTTCTCCGCCACCGACAGGATGTCGGACGGGAACCGGTCGGCGTCCTGCAGCAGCAGTCCACCGGAGACCAGACGCACGTCCATCTCCTCCTGCTGCCAGTCCGCGGGAAGCTGCAGCACGCGCAGGTTTTTCTTGCGGCTGAAGGCCTCCAGCGCGGCGGGCTCGTAGGAGGGCGCCACGATCACCTCGGTGAAGATGTCGGCGAGGTTCTCCGCCATCTTCAGCGTCACGGTGCCGTTCGCGGCGATCACACCACCGTAGGCGGACACCGGGTCACACTCGTGTGCGCGCAAGTGCGCCGAGGCGATCGGGTCGAGCGCGTTGGGTGCAGCCACGGCGATGCCGCACGGGTTGGCGTGCTTGATGATGGCGACGGCGGGCTTGACCATGTCGTACGCGGCGCGGAGAGCGGCGTCCGCGTCGACGTAGTTGTTGTAGGACATCTCCTTGCCCTGCAGCTGCGTGGCCTGTGCGATACCGCGTCCGCCCTGGCGGGTGTAGATCGCGGCGCGCTGGTGCGAGTTCTCGCCGTAGCGCAGCGTGTTCAGCCGCTCGGCCTGGATGGTGAGGTGCTCCGGAAGCTCGATGCCCTCCCCCAGCGTCTCGCCCGAGAACCACGCGGCCACCGCGGCGTCATAGGACGCGGTGTGCGAGAACGCGCGAGCCGCCAGCTCGCGGCGCTGCGTGAGAGACGTCCCACCGGCGGTCACCGCGTCGATGATCGAGGGATACGACGACGGGGAGACCACGATCGCGACGTTGGCGTAGTTCTTCGCGGACGCCCGGACCATCGCAGGACCGCCGATGTCGATCTGCTCCACCACGGCGTCGCCCTGCGCGCCGGAGGCGACGGTCTCCACGAACGGGTACAGGTTCACCACGACGAGCTCGAACGGGCGGATGTCGAAGTCGGCGAGCTGACGCTCGTGATCCTCAAGACGAAGATCCGCCAGCAGTCCGCCGTGCACGTTGGGGTGAAGAGTCTTCACCCGACCATCCAGCATCTCCGGGAAACCGGTGATGCTGGCGACGTCCGTGACCACGTGCCCCGCATCGCGGATGGTTGCGGCAGTGGATCCGGTGGAGACGATCTCCACGCCGGCTGCGGAGAGGGCGGCAGCCAGCTCCAGCAGTCCGGACTTGTCGCTCACGGAGATGAGCGCGCGGCGGACGGGGACGACGTCGCGCTCCCGGTAGTCGGCGGGGTCGTGGCTGTGGCCGGCCATGGTTCCTCTTTCCAGGTGGGGGTCGGTGCGCGGTCAGGGGTGCGCGGGAGCGGCGAGGTCGATCTCACCCGTCGCGATACGGCGGACGACGTCGATGAGAAGCTCCCGCTCGACAGGCTTGATTCGTTCGTGCAGCGTGGCTTCGTCGTCTCCGGGCAGTACCGGAACGCGGCGCTGGGCGAGTATCGGGCCCGCGTCGACGCCGTCGTCGACCACGATCACGCTGGCACCGGTCTCGGTGGCTCCGGCCGCGAGCGCGTCGCGCACGCCGTGAGCACCCGGGAATTCGGGGAGGTAGGCGGGGTGGGTGTTGATGATGCGCGGCGAGAAGCGGGCGACGACGGCCGGCGGCAGCAACTTCATCAATCCTGAGAGCACGACGATGTCGGGATTCCACACCTGGAGCTGATGAAGGAGCTCGTCGCCCCACGCGACTCGTTCTTCCTTGCCGCGCCACGGGACCACGAAGGTCGGGACGCCGAAGGCCTCGGCGTGGGCGAGGCCCTCCGCCTCCCGATCCGCGCCGACCGCGACGATACGCACCGGATAGTCCGCAACGCTCGCTGCCTCCAGCAGCGCACGCAGGTTCGATCCGGTTCCCGAGATGAGCACGACAGCCGACAGCACGCCAACAGTCTACTGGCGCTCGGAAGAGCGCCCTACCGAGCGAGCGACGCTCAGAACTCGTCGCGACGACGCCGCGGCGACAGCAGCAGGATCGCGGCGCCGACGAGGACCTCGGCGCCGATGGCGAGCGCGACGAGACCGGGGTTCGGTCCGAGCTCGGCCAGTCGTCCCGGCCCGATCCCCCCACGCGCGAGTGCGCTGGCGATGGCCGCGAACCCGGCGGCTCCCGCCGCCACGCTCACACTCAGCACGACGCGCGGCAGGAGTGGTTCATCATCGCCCAGCACGGCGACGAAACCGGAGCGCAGGACCCAGCCGGCCAGCGCCCCGACGGCGACGGGCACGATGACCACGACGAGCATCAACGGCGCTCCGCCGCTCGGCAGGAGCCCCAGCGGCGGCAGAGCGGGGACCACCCCCAGATGGACGGCGGCCGGGGTCAGCGTGGAGCCCACGCCCACCGTGATACCCGCACCGCTCAGCCAGGCGACGGCCCAGGTGATGAGTGTGGGAAGGTAGGCGGCCGACGCCAGCGCGATCAGCACCGCACCCCACACATCCACCCGGGCGGACTGGAACAGGGAGATCATCTCCCCACCTCGGAGCAAGACCGACACGAGCACGGCGAGCGCCCCGGCGCCCACCAGCGATCCGCAGGCGATGGCGATCCCGCGCGCGGCCAGCGCCGGCAGCTCGCTCCACTGCTCCGGGCTCTCGTCGACCATGTCATGCACCCAGTCGACGAGCCCACGATCCCCGTCACGCCAGGCGACGACGAGCGCGCCGAGGGCTGCGGGCACGGTGTAGAGCAGGGCCGGATGGAGGATGGCCTGCCACGTGATGGTGTGAGCGAGCGGTGCCGCAGAAGTGAGCTGCACGATGACCGCGACCGCGGTGTACACCGCCGCACCGGAGAGCACACCGGCCAGGCCCGCGCCCGCCCGCATCGCGCGCACTCCCGAACGGGCGGCGAAGATCGCCACGAACGCGGTCAGGGCCAGGGGAGCCAGGGAGATGATGAAACCACCGGCGTCCGGTGCGACACCGAGCGCGGTGAGGAGCGGCTCCGGCAGCGTGAGTGTCACCGGCACCAGCCCGCCGAGCTGCCAGATCTTCGCGATCAGCGGCCAGAGCCCCGCCCAGGACGCATCCGCTGCGGTTGCCCAGAACAGCGCCAGCGGCGCTCCGACGACCACCAGCCCCACGGCGGCGGCGACGATCGCGTCGAAGGCGGCGAGGAGGGCGACAGTGAGGCGGTGCATGGCCTTCCGACCATACCCGCGCACGCGGGGAGCGCCGCTGCTCCCGCGCCGCCGTCCCGTCAGTTCTCAGCGACCTCCAGTGGCGCCGTCACTCCGCGGCGACGGGCTCCAGCACGAACAACGGGATGAGACGGTCCGTCTTGGTCTGGTACTCGGCATAGGGAGGCCACGCCTCGCATGCCCGCGCCCACCATTCCTCGCGCTCCGCTCCGTCCAGCTCGCGCGCCGTGTAGTCACGCTTGTCCGAACCGTCCTGCAGCTCGACATGCGGGTTCTTGCGGATGTTCCAGTACCACGCGGGGTTGTCCGGCGCCCCGCCCTTGGAGGCGACCACGACGTAGCGGCCGTCATGTTCGACACGCATGAGCGCGGTCTTGCGCAGCGCTCCCGAGCGAGCCCCGAGGGTTGTCAGCACGATGATCGGCTTGCCCTGCATGTCCGCGGCATCGGCGCCGTTCGACGCTTCGTACTCCTCGGCCTGCTTGCGCGACCATTCGTATCGTCCTGGCTGGTAAATTCCTGAGAGTGGCATATCGTACCTCCACTCCGGAGGATACGCGCCTCACCCCCACCCTGACACGTATGAGGAGCCCCATGGCCACGGCGCCAGCCCAGCCCACCACCGCACTCGATCGCTTCTTCCACGTCACCGAACGCGGATCCACCGTCGGAGCAGAGCTCCGCGGTGGTCTCGTCACCTTCGTGACGATGGCGTACATCGTGATCCTGAACCCGATCATCCTGTCGACCCCCGACGTCGACGGCAACACGCTGGCCGGCCCGGCGGTCGCTGCGGCCACCGCGCTCACCGCCGGTGTGATGACCCTTCTGTTCGGCATCGTCACCCGCCTCCCGTTCGCCTTCGCCGCCGGTCTCGGCATCAACGCCTTCCTCGCGTTCTCCGTCGTCGGGCAGGTCTCCTGGCCCGAAGCGATGGCGCTGGTGATCATCAACGGTGTGGTGATCGTGCTGCTCGCCGCCACGGGGCTGCGGAAGATGATCTTCGACGCGGTGCCGGTGCAGCTGAAGCTCGCCATCACGGTCGGCATCGGCCTGTTCATCGCGTTCATCGGCTTCGTCAACGCCGGCTTCGTCACGGCGACCGGGAACCCCTCTCCGCCGGTGGACCTCGGCGTGAGCGGTTCCGTCGCCTCCGTCGCCACCCTGCTGTTCGTCCTCACGGTCCTCATCGGCGGCGTCCTCATCGCACTGAAGATCAAGGGCGCGATCCTCATCGCGCTGGTCGGCGGCACGGTCGTCGCCGCCATCGTCAACCTCATCTGGCCGCAGGATCTGTTCTCCTTCTCCGGCAGCATCGTGAGCCTTCCGGACCTGAGCCTCGTCGGCAAGGTCGACTTCGGCTTCGACCTCGGCAAAGTCAGCGTCGTGGCGCTCGTGATGACCGTCTTCACGCTGGTGCTCTCGAACTTCTTCGACGCGATGGGCACGATGACCGGTCTCGCCCGCGAGGCGAACCTGGCCGATGAGAAGGGTGACTTCCCGCGCATCAAGTCGGCGCTTGTCGTCGAGGGTGTCGGTGCGATCGTCGGTGGTGGCACCTCCTCCTCCTCCGCGACGGTGTTCGTCGAATCCAGCGCCGGCATCGGCGAGGGCGCCCGCACGGGTCTTGCCACGTCGTTCACGGGTGTGCTGTTCCTGCTGGCGATGTTCTTCACCCCGCTGACCTCCCTGGTTCCCGGCGCGGTCGCCTCGGCGGCGCTGGTGCTCGTCGGCGCGATGATGCTCTCGCAGATCAAGAACATCGACTTCGCCGACTTCCGCGTGCTGCTGCCGGTGTTCCTCACCGTCACCGTCATGCCGATGACCTACTCGATCGCCAACGGCATCGGTGCCGGCTTCGTCAGCTGGGTCGTCGTCAACGCGCTGTCGAAGAAGGCGAAGACCATCCACCCGCTGCTGTGGGTGGTGGCCATCGGCTTCGTGATCTACTTCGCCCGCGGTCCGATCGAGGCGGCGTTCGGCGTCGCCTGATCCGTTTCACAGCGCGCAAAAGGCTGCAATCCGCAGAGGATTGCAGCCTTTTGCGTGCAACGGATCAGAGCGACTGCAGCTCCACCCGCGCGGGCACCACGCAGGTCGATGCCACCGGGACCGCCGCGCGTGTGGCGGCAGCGCGCAGCACGGACTCCATGACATCGAGGGAGTGGTAGCCCACCTCCCCCGAGGCCCGTGCATCGTCGCCGGCGATCGCCCGGTCGTGGATGCCCACGCCGCGGCCGGCACCGATGTACCCGGCGGAGGGCTCCTGCACGATCCAGTCCGCGTCGGTGAGCGAACGCACCAGCACGTCGCCGCCGAAGGTGTTGGGATCGGGTACCACCATCGATCCGCTCTCGCCGTGCACCTCGACGTTGGCCGAGCGCGTGGCCACCGCATCGAACGACATGACGAGGGTCGACAGCACACCCGACGCGTGCTCCAGCACTCCCGTGATGTGCGTGTCGATCTCGACCGGGACACGCTCGCCCGCCCGCTCCCCCGAGCCGATCACCCGCTCGTGACGCATGCGACTGGCCGATCCGGTCACGCTCACCACCGGGCCCAGCAGATGGATGAGGGCGCTGACGTAGTAGGGGCCCATGTCCAGCAGCGGACCACCGCCGGGCAGGTAGTAGAAGTCAGGGTTCGGATGCCACCGCTCGTGTCCCGGCGTCACCATCGTCGCGGTCGCAGCGATGGGCCGCCCGATGCGTCCGTCCTCGATCACGCGCCGGGCAGTCTGGACCCCGGTCCCGAGCACGGTGTCGGGCGCACAGCCCACCCATCGGCCGGCGTCCTCAGCCGCACGCAGCACCCCCGCACCGGCAGCGCCGTCGGCAGCGAGCGGTTTCTCGCTGTAGACGTCCTTGCCCGCGGCGATGATCCGCTCCGACACTTCGGCATGCGCGAGCGGAATGGTGAGGTTGACCACGAGGGAGATCTCCGGATCGGCGAGGAGCTCGTCGATGCTGAGAGCACGCACGCCAGGAACTTCTGCGGCCACCGCCGTCGCACGCTCGATCATCAGATCGGCGACGGCGACCAATCGCACGGTCTCCAGGCGGGCGAACGTCGCCAGGTACTGGGCGACGATGCTCCCGCACCCGATGATGCCCACGTTCAGCGGCTGGCCCACAGCATCCCCCGCTCGATGATGGTGCGCACGTTCGGGTCCTGCAGCACGTCGACGGAATGGCCCGGCGTTGCCACGAAGATCCGCCCCCGCCCCCAGTCCCGCGTCCACACCGCGGGCGAGGTGATCGGCCGGTGCCAGGGGTGGTAGGGCTGAACGGGATGGGTCGTGGTGGCGAGCACGTCGATCAGGTCGTCGTGCAGCACCCAGTACTGCTCCGTGGCGAGAGGGAAGTCCTCGATCCCGGCGGTGATCTCATGCTGACGGCCGAGATCGGTGATCTCCACCGTGTACGGGAGATAGTTGTCCGACTGCTCGCCATGACGCTCATCCGGGTGCCTTCCGGGATGCGTGGCGAACTGCCCTCCGATCAGCTGGAGGTAGTCGGCGTCGTTGCGATAGGAATCGGCGATGCCGCCATGCCACCCGGCCATTCCGGCACCGGCCTCGATGGCCGCACGCAGGCCCTGCTGCTCCTCCCGCTGGATGGTGTTCATCGTGTTGCACTGCACGATGAGATCGAAACCGGCCATCGCCGCCGCATCGGCATAGATCGCGGGGCTCTCCTCGATCCGCACCGCGTACCCGTTGTCCCGCAGGAACGGGATGAAGAGCTCCGTCGCCGCTACGGGCGCGTGTCCTTCCCATCCGCCCCGGACGATGAGCGCCGATTTTGCCGTGTCCGTCATGTTCTGCCTTTCTTCTGTCAGGTTGTCCGCGCGGGCGGCGCTCACTTGCTGAAGCCCGCGGTCAGGCCGCTCACCAGCTGGCGACGACCGAAGATGTACACCACCACCAGCGGCAGCGTGGTCAGCACGACGCACGCCAGCACGGCGGGGATGTTGACGCTGAACTCGCCCTGGAAGCTCCACAGCGCCAGCGGCAGCACGCGCAGATCGGGGCTCTGGGTGAGCACGAGCGGAAGGAGGAACCCGTTCCACACGCCCAGCGCGTTGTAGATGGCGACCGTCACGATCGCGGGCTTCGTCAGCGGCAGCGCCAGCCGCCACAGCGTCTGCCACTCGCTGCACCCGTCCAGCCGCATGGACTCGAACAGTTCGTTCGGTACGTCCCGGATGAAGTTCGACAGCAGCAGGACGCTCAGCGGGATCGCGAACGCCACCGATGGCAGCACGATCGCCAGCAGGCTGTCGTACAGGTTCAGCCGGATGATCATCAGGTACACCGGGATGATCGTCGCCTGCAGCGGAATCGCCAGCCCCATGAGGAACGTGCTGTTCGCCACGCGCAGGAAGCGGCTGCGGCCACGCACGATGGCGTACGCCGCCATGAACGACAGCACCAGGGTGGGCACCACCGCTCCGACCGTGATGAGCACGCTGTTGATGAAGTACCGCACGAAGTCCGCCTCGATCACGGCGGTGTAGTTGTCGAGGGTCGGATTCATCGGCAGCGCCAGCGGATTCTGTCCGAAGTAGTCCGCCTGGTGCTTCAGGCTCGTCACGACGACGTAGTACACCGGCACGATGATGATCGCGAGCCAGATCCAGCCGGCGAGACCGCCGAACAGGTTCGGGCGTCCCGTGCTGGTGCGCCGCGCGCGGCGGCGGTCGGCTTCACGCGGAATGACCAGGGTGGTCGTGGTGGTCATCTCAGGCTCCGTCCAACTGGCTGGCCGACTTGTCCGTACCGCCGAGGCGCTGCAGGAACAGCGCGAGACCAAGACCCAGCAGCACCAGGATCACGGCGATCACGCTCGCGAGCCCCATCTGATTGGCCTTGAAACCGGTGAGATACATGTCCAGCGGCAGGATCCGCGTGGAGTTCGCCGGCCCTCCGCCGGTGAGCACGAAGATCAGATCGAAATAGGTGAGCGATCCCACAGTCATCAGCGTCGAGGACGTGATGATGGTGTACTTCAGCTGCGGCAGCGTGATGTGGAAGAACTGCGCGATCCGTCCGGCGCCGTCCAGTTGAGCCGCCTCGTACATCGACTGCGGGATCTGCCGCACACCGCCCTGATAGATCAGGGTGTGGAACGGGACGAACTGCCAGGCGATCACGAAGATCACCACCCCCATCGCGAGCGCGGGATCCCCCAGCCAGTCCTGCGCGAGGAACGGGAGCCCGAGCCCGGCGGCGAGACCGAAGTTCGGATCCAGCAGCGCCTTGTACGCCACGGCGATCGCAGCCGAGGAGAGCAGCAGCGGCAGGAAGTAGAGCACGGCGAGTACCGCACGATACCGTTGCGTCCCCGCCGTGAACACGCCGAGCAGCAGGCTGATCGGCGTCTGCACCAGCCAGGACAGCACCATGACCACGATCGTCAGACCGAACGCCCGCCAGGTGCCGGGATCGGTGAAGACCACGCCCCAGTTCGCGATGCCGGAGAAGCTGATCGCTCCGATGCCGTCCCAGTCCGTGAAGCTCAGGGCCAGCACCCCCACCAGGGGGACGATGGCGAAGATCACGAAGTAGATCAGGGCGGGGGCGGCGAGCCAGCTCAGGCCTCCCGTCGCGCCCGCGCGACGGGAGGCGGGAACGAGCGCTCGCGCGGTGTTCGCGCTCACGGTCACTTCCCGATCGTCTTGTTCATGTTCGCGGCGAACTCCTCCGGGGTGATGGAGCGCGAGAACAGCTGATCGATGTTGTTGAGCAGGGCCTCGGCCGCGGTGGGGCTGAGCGCCTGGTCCCAGGACTGCTGGAAGCTCGGGGCGTTGCCTGCGAGCTGGTAGACGAAGGTCAGATAGTCGGCGTCGTCGGTCGCCGCGAGCTTGTCGTCGACACCGTTGACCACGGGGACGGCGCCGTTCTCGATGAGACCGTCGATCTCGGCATCGGTGAACAGCCCGGTCTTCAGGTAGTCCTCCGCGATCTTCTTCTGCTCGTCGGATGCGGACGAGGAGATCGACAGATAGTTGGCGGGGTTGCCGACCACGTTCTCGGCATCGCCGACACCGCCCTCGATGGTCGGGAACGACACGAAGCCGAGATCGCCGTCCTGCACGAAGTTCTGGCCGTCCGCCTTCATCGATCCGTACGTCCAGCCGCCGTGCAGCATCATCGCGGCCTTGCCGGTGTAGAGCAGCGCCTGATCCGCGTTGGAATCGGCCGTGATGCTGTTGAACCCCTTGATGAAACCGTCCGCCGCCACGAGGTCCTGCGCCTTCTGCAGCGCTTCGAGCGCCGCCGGGTTGGACCACGCGTCGGGCTTACCGAGGAAGATGTCGTTGAACACCTCGGGTCCGCCGATGCGGTCGAACAGGTACTCCAGCCACATCATCGACGTCCACCGCGACTGACCGGCGAGCGAGATCGGGGCGATGCCTTTCTCGTTGAACGTGGCGACCAGGCTCATCAGGTCCTCCCACGTCTTCGGCGTCTCGACCCCGGCATCGGCGAAGACCTTCTTGTTGTAGAACAGCACGATCGGCTGCACG
Source organism: Microbacterium sp. (assembly GCA_031277945.1). Taxonomy (GTDB): domain Bacteria; phylum Actinomycetota; class Actinomycetes; order Actinomycetales; family Microbacteriaceae; genus Microbacterium. The sequence continues at coordinate 650,277 of JAITLK010000003.1, forward strand.
TCCTGGATCGGCATGGCGTAGATCTTGTCGTCGATCGTGGCAGCGCCGAACGAGCCGGGGAAGAGCCGGTCCTTCACGTCCGGGTTGTCGGCGAAGAACGACGTGAGGTCCTCCACCTGACCGGCGTCGGCGTAGGCCTTCAGCGTGCCGCCGCCCCAGCCGTAGATCAGCGTGGGGGCCTGGCCTGCGCCGATGGCCGTGCGGATCTTGGTCTTGTAGGCGTCATTCTGGAAGAAGGTCACCTCGAGCTTCTCGTCAGGATTGGCCTTGTTGAACGCATCGACCGTGTCCTGACGCAGTCCTTCCTTCGGCTGGCCGGACAGCGCCCACATGGTGGCGGCGCCCGCGGCGGATCCGCCCCCGGAGCCGGTGGGGCCCGAGGTGCCGCACGCGGCGAGGGACAGTGCCATCGCCCCGGCCGCGATCGCGGCAACCAGACGGATTCGACGTGACAGACGGTGACTGCTGTGTGCCATCTCAGTTCTCCATTGAAACGAGGGATTGTGATGCGAAAGTTTGCGCAAGTTTCGCTGCCACTTTCGTGATCATGACCGTAGTCCGGAACTCGGCCGGTGTCAATGCTTCCTTCTCCTCCCCCAGTTGCGCTGTTTTGTTGCCTCCGCGGCCCGGGCGCGACAGGATGTATCTAACGAAAACTTTCCTCGGAGGAAAACATGACCCGAGAGCTGCCGGGGGCGAATCTGGCCAGCATCGCCGAGGCCGCAGGAGTCTCCGTGCCAACGGTGTCCAAGGTGGTCAACGGCCGCGGCGGGGTCTCCGACGAGACCCGCGAGCGCATTCAGTCACTGATCGCCGAGGCCGGATACCGCTCGCCGCGTACCCGGCGACTACGCACCGGGAATCGCACGATGGTGGACCTGGTCATCGGCGAGGTGCGCAACGGCTACTCGGTGGGCGTGCTCAACGGCATTCTCGAGCACGCACGGGAGGTCGACACAGACGTGGTGATCTCCTCGGTCAACCCGGGGAGCATGCATCTGACAGACGCCGACGAGTGGGCGGACCGCATGGTCGACTCCGGCCGCCAGGGCCTCATCGCCGTGACGTCGGACCTGTCCTCCACTCAGCACGCCGCTTTCACCTCACGTGGACTGCCCGTAGTGGTGATCGATCCGCTGAACACCCCCGCAGCAGACCTCCCGAGCGTGGGTTCGACCAACTGGGCGGGCGGGCGCGCGGCCACGGAGCACCTGCTCAGCCTCGGCCATCGTCGCATCGCCTACCTGGGCGGCCCGGCGAGTGCCGAGTGCAACCAAGCTCGCATGCACGGCTACCTCGCGGCGCTGATGGCCGCGGGGATCCCGATGCGCGCCGACTACCTCTACGACGCACCCGGCTTCAATCCCGCGGGCGGCCTGGCGAACGCGCGCGCGGTGCTTGACCTCGACGAGCCGCCGACGGCCATCTTCGCCGCGAGCGACACGATCGCTCTCGGCGTGCTGGATGAGGCGCGGCGCCGCGGTCTGGATGTCCCACGTGACCTGAGCATCGTCGGCTTCGACGGCACGCCGCTGGCCGAGCAGACGCTCCCCCATCTCACCTCCGTCGCGCAGCCATTGCACGACATCGGACGCACCGCACTGCGCACGCTGCTGCAGCTGATCGCCGGGGGCAGTGCCGACGTCCCCCGCATGGAGCTCGCAACCGAGCTCGTCGTCCGCGATTCCACCGCCCCACCGCGGGCATGAGCCCCTTCATCGCGCACGTTTCGCGCCTATTCGACGACGGGAAGCGCACAGTGCGCGCCATGAAGCGCCGAGTTGACACAGTGCGCTCGAGCGAAGAAACTGAACGTGTTCAGTTCTAGATTCGGGGGCTCAGGATGACACAGCCGGTTTCACCGTATGCGGCAGCACTCGGAGACCGGAGGAATCGGCTCGCCGCGCCGCTGCAGCGCTACTTCGACACGATTCCCGACGGGTACGTGGGGCGCGGCGAAGGCGTTTTCCACGTGGTGGGCACGCCCCGTAAGTGGCTCTGGCCGCTGCTGCGACCGCTACAGCGCAGCGCCGTCGTGCCGGCCGGCTTCTGGCTCGATGTCCCGTTCACCGTGGTGAACCGGACGATCGGCGAGCGCGGGATGGGAGTGCGCACCTTTCACCTGCCGACCGGGGACTTCACGATGACCGACATCGTCGCCCGAAGCGGCGTGGGGACCGCGGACGCCATCGGGACCCCGGCGCGGGTGAGCGCTCGATTCGATCTCGACGTCCGGGATGAGAAGCTGCTGATCACCAGTCGACGCATCGGCCTGCGCATCGGCCGGCTCCGCCTGGGGACTCCCCCATGGTTTCCCGCGCGCATCCGCATCGTCGAGTATGCCGAGGGCGACGGGCACGGCATGTCGTTCACCCTGGATCTCCCGCTGATCGGCCGCGTCTACGAGTACCGCGGTTCCTTTCGGTCGTACCGCATCGAGAAGGCGGAATCGTGAGGGACGGCCGTGTGGTCATCGGCGGGGCAACCGGCTTCGTCGGCACCCACCTGGTGGACCGCTATCGCCGCGCCGGACGCGAGGTCATCACGATCGGGCGGCGCGGGTGCGATGTCGCCTGGGACGACCCGGACGCCATCCGTGCCGCCGCCGACGGTGCGGCACTCGTGATCGGCCTCGCCGGCAAGAGCGTGAACTGCCGCTACAACGCTCGTAACCGCGCCGAGATCTTCCGATCGCGCCTGGACACCACGGCAGCACTCTCGCGCGCGATCGCCGCGTCCGACGCCCCCGCACCGGTGTGGATCAACTCGTCCACCGCGACCATCTACCGGCACGCGATGGATCGCCCGCAGACCGAGTCGGCGGGCGAGATCGGCACCGGATTTTCTGTTTCGGTCGCACAGGCGTGGGAGCAGGCCCTGATGGCAGACCCGCTCCCCACCACGCGGCGCGTGGCGCTGCGCACCGCGATCGTTCTCGGTGACGGCGGCGTGTTCGCCACGCTGCACCGGCTCGCCCGGCTGGGGCTCGGCGGCACGAACGCAGACGGCTGGTGGCCGGTGAGCCGGGCGCGACTGCGGGCCGGTACCGCTCACCTGCCGGGTTCGCGAGGCGGCGAACAGCACTTCAGCTGGATTCACCTCGACGATCTGGCCCGCGCGATCGATCTGATCGAGGAGCGCGAGGAGTTGTCCGGGGCCATCAACGCCTCTTCTCCGCACCCCGTGACCAACCGGGAACTGATGCGTGAGGTGCGACGAGTGGCGCATGCGCCGATCGGGCCGTGCATGCCGCGGTGGATGAGTGAGATCGGAGCGCTGCTGATCAGGACGGAGACGGAGCTCATCCTGAAGTCGCGGTGGGTGGTGCCGGAGAAGCTCGTGAACGCCGGCTTCAGCTTCGAGCATCCCCACCTGCGCGGCGCGCTGGAGGCCTCGTTGCCCCGCTGATCCGCACCGGTGAACGACGAAGGCCCCCGGATCGGTCCGGGGGCCTTCGTCGTTGCTGCTTACAGCGCTGCGATGATCTCGCGCATCAGGGCGGCGGTCTCGGACGGCGTCTTGCCGACCTTCACGCCGGCGGCCTCGAGGGCCTCCTTCTTCGCCTGAGCGGTGCCGGCCGAACCGGAGACGATCGCACCGGCGTGGCCCATGGTCTTGCCCTCGGGGGCCGTGAAGCCCGCGACGTAGCCGACGACCGGCTTGGTGACGTTGGCCTTGATGAACTCGGCGGCACGCTCTTCGGCGTCGCCACCGATCTCACCGATCATGACGATGGCCTTGGTCTCCGGGTCCGCCTCGAACGCCGCGAGCGCGTCGATGTGGGTGGTGCCGATGACCGGGTCGCCGCCGATGCCGATGGCGGTGGAAAAGCCGTAGTCGCGCAGCTCGAACATCATCTGGTAGGTCAGCGTGCCCGACTTCGACACGAGGCCGATCGGGCCCTTGCCTGCGATGTTGGCGGGGGTGATTCCCACCAGCGACTCACCGGGGGTGATGATGCCGGGGCAGTTCGGGCCGATGATGCGGGTCTTGTTGCCCTTCTCGGTCGCGTATGCCCAGGCCTCGGCGGAGTCGCCGACCGGGACGCCCTCGGTGATGACCACGAGCAGCGGGATCTCGGCGTCGATCGCCTCGATCATCGCGGAGCGGGTGTGGGCACCCGGCACGAAGGCGATGGAGACGTCGGCGCCGGTGGCCGCCATCGCCTCCTCGACCGAGGCGAACACGGGCAGCTCGACGGCGTTGCCGTCCTTGTCCACGTGCGAGACCGTGGTGCCGGCCTTGCGAGCGTTCACGCCACCGACGATGTTGGTGCCGGCCTTGAGCATGAGCGCGGTGTGCTTGGTTCCCTCGCCACCGGTGATGCCCTGGACGATGACCTTGGAGTCCTTGTTGATGTAGATCGACATATCTCTAGTCCTTTGAATCCGAGTCCGGGGCGATCAGGCGTTGGCCAGCTCGGCGGCCTTGTCGGCGCCCTCGTCCATGGTGGCGGCGAGGGTGACGAGCGGGTGGGCGTACTCGGCGAGGATCGCACGGCCCTCTTCGACCTTGTTGCCGTCCAGGCGGACGACCAGCGGCTTGGTGGCGGCGGAGCCCAGCTTCTCGAGGGCGCCCTTGATGCCGTTGGCGACCGCGTCGCATGCGGTGATGCCGCCGAACACGTTCACGAAGACGCTCTTGACCTGCTCGTCACCGAGGATGACGTCCAGGCCCGCGGCCATGACGTCCGCGGATGCGCCACCGCCGATGTCGAGGAAGTTGGCGGGCTTGACGTCACCGTGGTTCTCGCCGGCGTAGGCGACCACGTCGAGGGTGGACATGACCAGACCCGCGCCGTTGCCGATGATGCCGACCTGACCGTCCAGCTTGACGTAGTTGAGGCCCGCGGCCTTCGCCTTCGCCTCGAGCGGGTTCTCGGTGGCCTCGTCGACCAGTTCCTCGTGCTCGGGGTGACGGATCTCGGACGCGTTGTCGTCCAGGGAGACCTTGCCGTCGAGGGCGACGACCTCACCCGAGCCGGTCAGCACCAGCGGGTTCACCTCGACGAGCGTGGCGTCCTCGCCCTTGTACACGTCGAACAGCTTGACGAACACGTCGGAGACGGCGTCGATCAGCTCCTCGGGGAAGTTCGCCTGCTTGGCGATCTCCAGGGCCTTGTCCTTGTCGATGCCCGTCAGCGGGTTCACCTCGACGCGGGCGAGCGCCTCGGGCTTCTCGACCGCGAGGACCTCGATCTCCATGCCGCCCTCGACCGAGCACAGGCTCAGGTAGGAGCGGTTGGCGCGGTCCAGCAGCACGGAGAAGTAGAACTCCTGCTTGATGTCCGCGCCTGCGGCGACCATGACCTTGTGGACCGTGTGGCCCTTGATGTCCATTCCGAGAATCGCCTCGGCGGCTTCGTAGGCCTCCTGCGGCGACTTCGCGACCTTGACGCCGCCGGCCTTGCCGCGGCCGCCGGTCTTCACCTGAGCCTTGACGACGACGACACCGGTTCCGATCTTCTCGGCGGCCGCCTTCGCCTCCTCAGGAGTCTCGGCGACGATACCGGCGAGAACCGGCACCCCGTACTTCTCGAAAAGGTCACGTGCCTGGTACTCGTACAGATCCACTGTTGTTCCTCCGGTGGGCTGCGATCTGGAAAAAGTCTCTCGATATCGAGATAACGACCGGTATCACAGCCTACTACCTCCGCCTGAGCGCCCGCGGCCGGTGTGCACGGCGCCGGAACCGGCCGTGCATCTGGGAGAATCGGAGCGATGAACGACAGCGCCACGCCCTCGCCCGACTCCGCCTCCGCCTTCGGGCCCGCCGCCGACGCGGCCCCGGGGTCTGCAGATCCGTCCGACCTGCTCGCAGAGCTGGCATCGCGCGCGGAGGCGGGAGAGGCCACACACGTCGAGCTGGTGGACGCCTTCCTGGAAGCGACGGTGTATGTGCCCTCCGTCACCGATCCCGAGGGCGGCACCATCGACCCCGTGATCACGCGCGTGGACGAGGTCGACTACATGGTGGTCGCCAGCACCACCGGCGCACTGGAGCACACCGGTGACGTGGCCAGATTCGGCGTTCCGATGAACGGGCGCAGCGTGATCACCGGCATGAACCCCGAGCTGGCCCTGATGATCAACCTGTCCTTCGGAGCATTCGCGATGCCGAAGGCGATGCTCGACGACATCAGGTCGCGGAACCCGCTCGGTTGATACTCAGTTTCACCTTTCGCGACACCGCGTATCGCAGTACTCTCGTCCAATGAGCACTCCTCGTCAGAGCACTGCAGACGTCTCGTCCGTGGTCGCCGCCGCCCTCACCCTGTTCGAGGAGCAGGGCTTCGAGCAGACGTCGGTCGATCAGATCGCCAAGGCCGCCGGCGTGTCCCGGTCCACGTTCTTCCGCCAGTTCGGCGGCAAGGACGACGTGGTGTTCGCCGATCACGAGTACGTGCTCGCCGAGGCGCGCGCCTTCCTGGATGACCGGCATGAGAATCCGTGGGTCGCGGTGACGGACGGAGCCATGCTGGTCTTCAAGCACTTCACGTCCGACATCGACGTGGCACGCAAGCGCTACGAGCTCGTACGGCGCATCCCCGCCCTCCGCGAGCGCGAGATCGTCACCGTGTTCCGCTACGAGCGCCTGTTCGACGAGTACCTGCGCATCGCTCTGCCCGGGCTCGACCCGGTGGACGCGGTGGGATTCGCCGCCGTGGTCGCTGCCGTTCACAACCATGTGCTGCGACAGATGCTGCGCGGTCGCAAGGTGCCCGCGGCCACCCTGCGGGCAGCGCTGGATGATGCGCTGCACCGTTTCGGCGTGCACCCGGACGGTGCCCGCGCCGCCGAGGACGACGTGGTGGTGGCCGTCTTCCCCCGCTCGATGCCGATGGCAGAAGTCACCCGTCGCGTGCAGGCGCAGATCGGCTGACGCCGCCTCGTCGATGCTCCGGGCTACTTGCCCATCCGATCAGCGTGTGTACCCTGGCAGAGGAAGCAGACGCAAAAAAGGGGGCGTTGATGACCGACGATGCTGAGCGATTCTTCGAACTGCGAGATGAATTCGACCGAGAAGCGCAGATGTACACCGAAGCGGCGGAGGGCGAGCAGCCCGCGTCGCACACCGATGAGACCGGTGCTCTCACCGTGAACATCGACTCCGACGGGCTGATCTCGTTCGCGATATCGAACGACTGGCAGAACCACATCGAGGCCTCCGCTCTCGCGGGCCGGCTGGTCGAGACCTTCCAGCAGCTCAGCACGGCTCGTCTGGAGGCGTGGGGAACACACCTCGGCGAGGCTCAGGAGCACGAGCACCGTGCCACGCCGCTGCCGCCCACAAGCGATTCCGTGGCGGAGAAGCTGCGCACCGCGTTGACCGAGAGTCCCGACGCGGCCTCCCAGGTGGAGCGGATGCTGGAGAACGTCCTGGAGATGCTCGAGGACATGACCGCTGGCTTCGATGAGACGTTCGCCACCGCGATGAGCCGCGGCGGACGCGTGGACACCGTCGCTCCGCTGTCCGGTCACCTCACGGTGAACCTGACGACGGGCGGCCAGTTGCAGGGCATCACGCTGGATTCCCGCTGGGCTGCCCGCACGGCGGCGACGCAGATCGCACGTGAACTGAACGAGGCGCTGCGCGAAGCACACGAGGCGACCGCGGAGGAGCGCACGTCCACGGCTCTCGCCGGAACGCCGCTGGAGAAGTACCAGCGCCTCATCGACGACCCCGACGGCTTCGTGTCGTTCATGACAGGACGGTAGAAATGGCTCCCGATCTCCGCACCAACTTCGAGGCGCTCACCAAGGACGCGTCCATCTGGGACGAGGCATCCAACACGCTCCGCACCAGCGGAAATTCGATCGCCGCCATTCAGGTGACTCACGGCGCGTTCTCCTTCGCAGCCATGGATGTCGCCGATCAGTACGCAGAACTGCACCAGCGTGTCACGCAGCTCCTCGCGGACGGCGCTCAGGCGGCGAGCGACGGCGCCACGGCACTGCGCGAAGTGCGCGACATGTATCAGCAGATGGAAGAGGGAACCGTATCCGAGTTGTCGCGCATGTGGCAGCCGGTGGTCTGAGGGGGACGACGACATGAATCCGATCATCGAGCGCGCACTGGCACTCCTGGAGAAGATCCGCCAGAAGATCGAAGAGATCGTGCGGCTGGTCAATGCCGCGCTTCGGCTCCTGCCCGCCGCGCTGTCCTGGGTGGCAGACCGGCTGCGTGAGGCCTGGGACGGCATGCTGCAGAAGATCGGCGAGATGTGGAACGCGATCGCCGAGTTCTTCAGTCACGTCGGCGACCCCTTCATGCTCAACGGCGCCGCCCAGGGATGGAAGACCGCCGCGGCCCAGGTGTCACGGATCAACGACACGATCATGGACGCCAACCTCTCCGTCGACGACAAGTGGACGGGCAGCGGCGCCGACCAGTACAAGCAGCGCATCGAGACGCAACGCCGCGCCAACACGTCGATCATGGCGGACTACGCCGAGAACATCAGCGGTGCCATGACCGGCCTCGCCGTGGCGATCGGCGTGTTCTGGGGCGCGGTCGTCGTGGCGATCCTCACTCTACTGGGCGCCCTCGCGGGAGCAGCCGTGGCGACGGGAACGATCGTCGGACTGCCCGCGGTGCCCGTGCTGGTGACGATCGGCGTCGTCGCGTTCCTGGCCGCTGTGGGCGCTGGTGTCGCCGTGCTGTATCTGACGGCCGGGCAGTCGCGTGCGACCATGATGTCCACCGCGGCGGGCATCGCGTCCTGGCCGCCGCTCGCGAACGCATGACCGTTCCCCCCGCGCCTGTGCCGCAGCATGACCCAAGGACCGCGCGCATCATCGCGCGGTCCTCGGGTGTGCTCGCGCTGGCCGCCGCCGTGGCCACAACCGCCTTCGCTCTCGCCGCCTCCGAACCCCGCCTGATCGCCGCAGCCGTGACCGCACTCGTTCTGGGCCTCCTCAGCCTGTGCATCGCGGGATTCCGCTCGGCGCGGCCCGCGAATGCGAGCGCCGACGCGCCATCGCTCGCTCCGCTCGGGTGGCTGTGCGCGGCGACGTACGTCGTCGGCATCGCCGTACCCCTCGTGGGCTTCTTCGTGAGCATCGCGGTCGGGCTGAGCGGTGCGACTCCGCTCGCCGTGATCCTCTTCATCCTCGGAATCCTGTCCGCTTTCAGCGGGCTGCGCATTCTGCGCGCAGCGATGCTCCGGCGCCAGCAGCTGCCTCCGACGGCTCCCGCCCGATGACGACTGCGCGCGGGGCGATGGCGGCGCGCGCCGCGGCCTGGGTGGCAGCGGCCGCCACGATCGCCTCCGCCACGACGGCTCTTCTGACCTGGCTGAACGTCGGCGCGGAAGCGGTTCTCGTTCCCCCCGCCGTGGTGGCAACGCTGCTCACCGCGGTCGGACTGATGACCACGGGCTACGGCTTCTCGCTGGCCCGCTCAGCCCCAGGCGCTGCCGTGTCGGTCGGCCCGCTCGTCCTCCTGACCGTGGTGGCGGCCGTCGACGGGGTCATCGCGAGCATGGGCATCTTCGTCCTCGCATCGTCTGTCGGCGCCCAGAACGCGTCAACGGTATCGATCATCGTGGTGCTCCTGGGTCTGACGATCACGATCTGCGGCCTGCGCATGATCCGCATCATTCGAACCCGCGCCGGCCTGCCGTCTCCGCCGACCGGCTCTGACTGAGACGTAGCGTCAGCGCGCGTTCTGCGCGGCACGGTACTTCCCGCATCCGACATGCGACAGACGGGCACCCGCCAGCGGGTGCCCGTCTGTTCTCACTTGATTCCGGTCATCGTGATGCCCTGGATGAAATGCTTCTGCATGGCGATGAAGAGCACCAGCACCGGGATCACGATCAGGAACGATCCGGCCATCTGCAGGCCGTAGTCCGCCCCGTGACCACCCGCCTCGGCCGAGAACAGGGCCAGGGAGACGGGGAGGGTGTACATCGAGTCGTCCTGGGAGATGATCAGCGGCCACAGGAAGCTGTTCCATGACCCCATGAAGGTGAAGATCGCGAGAGTGGCGAGTGGCGCCTTGCACAATGGCAGCACGATCTGGAAGAACGTGCGGAACTCGCCTGCTCCGTCGATGCGCGCGGCATCCAGCAGCGAGTCGGGGATCTCCAGCATGAACTGCCGCATGAGGAACACGCCGAACGCGCCCACCATGCCCGGCAGGATCAGGCCCCAGTACGTGTTCACCATCCCGAGGTTGGCCACCAGCACGAACTGCGGGATGAGAGTGACGATGCCGGGGACGAACATCGTCGCCAGCACCACCACGATGATCGCGTTCTTGCCGGGAAAGCGCATCTTGGCCAGTGCCCATCCGACCATCGAGGAGAACAGCAGCGTGGTGGCGACCGTGGCCGCAGCCAGCAGCACCGAGTTCAGGAACGGGCGCAGGATGTCGAACTGGAAGAACCAGGCGGCGAAGTTGTCCAGCGTCGGGCTCTTCGGCCACCAGGTCACCGGACGGGACATGATCTCGGCCTTGGTCTTGAAGGCGCCGAGCACCATCCAGACGAACGGCAGGATCGTGGCCGCCAGCCCGATGGACAGCACCACCATCACCACCAGGTTTCCCCAGCGGAAGGGCTTGCGTCGAGAACGGTCTTCCGCGGGCGCGGCCATCGCCACGCGCGCGGATCCATCGATAGCGGTCATGTCAGGTCCTCTGCCGGAAGAAGCGGAACTGGATCAGGGCAAGGATTCCGACGAGCACGAAGAGGATGTACGCTCCCGCAGCTCCCACGGAGTAGTTGCCGTACTTGAACTGGTTGTAGACCTGCAGCGCGATGGAGGTGGTCGACTCCAGCGGACCGCCGTTGGTCATCACGAACGGTTCATCGAAGAACTGCATGTAGCCCGTGGTCACCAGGATGGTGTTGAGCAGGATGGTCGGCATCATCATCGGAATGGTGACGCGGAAGAACTTCTGCACCGCGTTCGCGCCGTCGATCGCGGCCGCCTCATTGACCTCGGCCGGAATGCTCTGCAGGCCGGCCAGGAAGATCACCATGGATGAGCCGATGTTGCGCCACACCGCCATGATCGTGATCGCCATCAGGGCCGTGTTCGGATCGCTCAGCCAGTTGGGTCCGTCGATTCCGATCCAGCCCAGCATGGTGTTGATCACACCGGTGTCCTGATACATGATCCGCCAGACCACCGCCACGGCGACGATGGTGGTGATGACCGGGGTGTAGTACCCCACGCGGAAGAAGGTGGCGACCCGCCGGCTCAGCGAGTTCAGGAGCACGGCCAGCACCAGCGCGATGAACAGCGTGGACGGAACACCGACGACGACGAACACCAGCGTGTTGCGCAGCGCCCGCAGAAACGACTCGTTGGTCAGCACGGAGACGAAATTCTCCAGACCGACGAAGTTCACGTTGAACGGGTTGCGGATGTCGCGTGCACGCAGATCCGTGAACGACATCGCGAGCGAGCTCACCAGCGGAATGAGGCTGAAAACACCGAACGTGAGCACGAACGGCGATACGAACACCCAGGCGATGAGCGCGGAGCGGCGGCGCTGGGCGGCCAGGGAAGAGGTCTTCCCCGGCCGCCGCGCAGTGGATGTCACCATCCGAAGCCGATCGAGTCGGCCTGGGCCTGGATCTCCTTCGCCGCATCGGCGCTGGAGAGCTCGCCGCGGGCGACCTGCTCGGAGTACTTGCTGATCAGATCCGAGATCTGCGACCATGCCGGGTAGTTCGGCGGGGCCACGGTGTCCTTCATCTGCTCCATCAGCGTCTTGGTGACGGGGTTCTCCTGGATGGCCGAGTCCTCACCCGCGGCAATGTTCGCGGGCAGCTCCTTCTGCAGTCCGTACCAGGCCTGCTGCTGCTCGGCCTCGCCCATCCACGACAGCAGCGACCACGCTGCTTCCTTGTTCTTCGCCGCGGAGAAGACACCGAGGTTTCCCCCACCGATGTACTGGTCGTTGTTGCCGCCGGGACCGGCCGGCGATACGGCGTACCCCACGGAGTCCATCGTGAAGTCCACGGGAGCGGTGCCCTTGTCGATCAGCTCCTGGTACACGTCGAGCATCCACGGACCCGAGATGAACATCGGCGTGCCGCCGTTCTCGAACGTGGCATCGGTCGTCTCGGCCGGTGCCTCGCCCCGGGTGAAGAAGCCCGCGTAGAAGTCCAGCGCCTGGATGAACTCCGGGGTGTCGATCGTCCACTTCTCGCCGTCGGTCATGCTGCCGCCCGCCTGGGCGACGAACGGCACGATCACCTGCGCCGGCGACTCCGTGGGCTTGGGCAGGCTGAGGCCGTAGGTGCCGCCCGGCCGGGCCTTGAAGGCGGTGGCCATCGCCTTCATGTCCTCCCAGGTGGTCGGTGCCGACAGACCGAGCTGCTCGGCGAGGTCCTTGCGGTAGAAGAGGAACCGCGTCTCCACATACCACGGCATGGCATAGGTGCCATCCGGGCCGGTCACCGAATCAATCGCGGCCGAATAGAAGTCGTCGGCTTTGTACACCCCATCGGGGACCTTGTCGAAGCCGCCCATGCCGATGACCGTCGCGGTCTGGTCCGATCCGGTCATGATGATGTCCGGTCCGGTGCCCGCGGCCGTTGCGGTCTGGATCTTCGTGATCACCTGGTCCCACGGGATGTCGGTGACCTTCAGCGAGGCATCCGGGTTGTCGGCGAGCCAGGGCCCCGCGAGCTCCTGCAGATTGTCGGCATGCCCTCCCGCGGTCCAGATCTCGATGACGCCCTCGGCCTTGCCCTCCGCAGCGGCGCCCGCTCCGCTGTCCGTGCCCCCGGTCGCGCCGTCGGCGCCGCGGCCGCAGCCGCTCAGCACCAGGGCGGCACCGAGGACCACGGCAGCCGTAGCGGTGACTCGTGTCCTGCGCATGCTCACTCCTTCGTGATTTCGAAACAGGGTCTCGAAATTTCGATCCCTCTCCGGGAACTATAGAGCGACGAATACGGATTGGTCCAGAGATTTCCTCAGAAATTGCCTGCGCATGCGGGGGTGATCACGGTATGGTTTTTCGGAAAGTCTGTGAAAGGGAACCATGACAGTCCAGCTCGCCCGGATCGCCGAAGAGGCGGGCGTCTCCGTACCCACGGTCTCGAAAGTGCTCAACTCCCGACCAGACGTGGCCAGCTCCACGCGGGAACGGGTGACGGAGGTGCTCTCCCGGCACGGGTACGAGATCCGCTCCCGTGCACGTGTCAACACCGGCTTCCTCGACGTCCGCATCGTCGATCTGGATCGAGCCTGGTCCGAGGCGGTGGTCCGAGGAGCAGCGGAGGCCTCGAAACGGCACGACAAGGATCTGGTGCTCACGGTGGATCCGGACCCGGACAACTGCGACGACTGGGTGCGCCACGCGGTCGAACGCGGCTCGGACGGACTGCTGAGCGTGGTGGGCGTCCCCAGCGACGACGCTCGTCAGCTCCTCGCAGAGGCGGGGATTCCGCTCGTGATCGTCGACCCGCTGCGCCGGGTTCCCGAGGGGACCTATTCCGTCGCCGCGACCAACTTCCAGGGCGCGTTCGACGCCGCCCAGCACCTCATCTCGCTGGGTCACCGCCGCATCGCCACCATCACCGGACCCCTGGACCAGGCGAACGGCATCGCCCGGCTCGCCGGTTTCCAGGCCGCGATGCTGCAGTCCGGGGTTCCTGTGGACGATGAGCTGGTGATCCGCACCCAGTACGGCGTCGATCAGGGATACGCCGCCACGCGACTCCTGCTCTCGCGCGCCGAGCGCCCCACCGCCATCTTCGCCGCGAGTGACGACAGTGCGCTGGGGTCCATCCGGGCGCTGCGCGAGCAGGGACTGCGCATTCCCGACGACATCTCGGTCGTCGGCTTCGATGACATCCCCCACTCCCAGTGGACCGATCCGCCGCTCACCACCATCCGCCAGCCGCTGGCACAGATGGGAAGCGCCGCGGTCGACGCTCTGATCCGGTCCCGCGCGGGGCACCGTCTGGCCGCGCACACCGAGCTGTCGACCACCCTCGTCGTGCGATCGTCCTCGACGGCGCCCGCCCACTGACCTTCGGCGGGAGCCGCCCGGATTCACGTGCGCGTGGGAGCATGGAGTGTGACCGACGCCCTGTCCCCCGCTGCCCGTCTCGCTCTGGACGAGGCGCTCGAACGCGACATGGCGCGCGGGGGCTTCGCGCGGAACGGCACCGTGGCCGTCATCGGTGACGGCGCGCTGGCAGCGGCCGTGCACGGGCGCTTCGCCGCCTCGGTCCGCGTATTCGACGAACACACCCCGGTTCACACCATCGCACCGGACGGCTGCGCGCGCCATGGCCTGGATGCAGAGCTCGTCAGCGGCGTGACCCTGGTCGTGGGCGAGCTTCCCCGGACGCTCGCCGGCGTCGACGAGATCGCCGGCCTCGTCGCCCGGTTCGCCGATCCGGATGTGCTCGTCGTCCTCGCGGCCCGCGAGAAGGACCTGGAGCGAGGGATGAACGACCGCCTCCGCGACTCCTTCGCCGAGGTGTCCGCCAGCCGGGGCCGCGACAAGACGCGCGCGCTGATAGCGTCGAACCCGCGGCCCTCCCCGTCTCCCGCGTATCCGCGCTCGGAGCTGGTGAGCGGTCTGGAGTTTCCGATCGCGGCTCACGGCGCCGTGTTCGCCGGCACGCGCCTGGACATCGGAACACGCGCACTGCTGGACGTCCTGCCGACACAGCTGGATGCCGCTGCGCTTCCGGCACACCCCACGGTCGTGGACCTCGGGTGCGGCACGGGAGTGCTGGGGGTGTGGACGGCGCGGCACCTGCCCGGCGCCCAGGTGATCGCGACGGATCGCTCCTGGTCGGCGGTGTCCTCGGCTTCCCGCACCGCGGAGCTCGCCGCCGTCGCGGACAGGGTCGAGACCGTGCATGCCGATGCCGGCGAGGGGATCCCGGACGGGAGCGTCGATGTAGTGCTGCTCAATCCGCCGTTTCACGATGGGCGTGCCGTGATCGACGACATGGCACATCCGCTGTTCCGCGCCGCGGCTCGGATGCTCCGCCCCGGCGGCACGCTGCTCACGGTGTACAACTCGCATCTGAGGCACCGTGGCGCACTGGAGCGCATCGTGGGCCCCACGTCCCAGGTGTCTCGGACACCGAAGTTCACGGTCACGCGCTCCGTCACCCGCTAGTGCGGCGTTGCGCCGTGGCGCGGGCGCGCGTCGGCGACGGCGCGTCGACGCGCACTCCACGATAGTCACGAAACGAGCGCGCTCGATCAGATCAGATCAGATCAGATCAGATCAGATCAGATCGTCCTTCGCCTGCTCGATAGCCCCGCTCCACCAGGAGGCGGGGCTCTTCGCAGCCTGCGGATCGATCCGGCGCAGCGTACGCAGCAAATTCCTGAGACGCACGGAGTGCGATAGAGCGGCAGACGTCGGGGGCGGGCTGATCTTGCCGGCCCGGAAGGCGGCGAGGCGTTCGGCGGCCTGATCCGCGGTCAGCACCCGGGGGCCCGACGACGGCCCTGCCGAACGCAGGTAGTCGGCAAATGCCTGCAGGAAGCCAGCGGTCGCCGCCCGATCCCGATTCAGCGCGACGGTGTGGCCGTTGGCGACATCGACGACCGCTGTCGTCGCATCCGTCATGAACTCCACGACGAGGAACTCCCCGTCGTGGACGTGGCCGATCACGACGGCATCTCGATCGAGACCGGGAGCGGGCCGGTTCTCGCCGTACTCGACCAGAACCATGCCGAGCGGTGAATCGATGCTGGTCACGCGCACAACGATAGTCACCCCACCAGGGCGCCGGCCTCCTCTCGCATGATTGCGCGCACCGCGTCGCGTCCGGCACGGTTGGCGCCGATGGTCGACTGGCTGGGTCCGTAGCCGATGAGGAAGAGACGCGGCTCGTCGATGGAGCGCCCGTTCGCTACGCGGATCCCGCCTTCGGGGGTGCGCAGTCCGAGTGGTGCCAGGTGAGCGATGGCGGGTCGGAAGCCCGTCGCCCAGAGGATCACATCGGCGTGTTCCACTGTGCCGTCCGGCATACGCACGCCGTCCGCCTCGACCCGCGTGAACATCGGGTGCCGCACCAGCACGCCCTTGTCGTGGGCGCGCTGCACCCACGGCGTCCAGATGTCGCCCGTAACCGAGATCACGCTGCCCGGCGGCAGCCCGGCGCGCACGCGCTGCTCGACCCCGTCCAGCGCCTCGATCCGTGATGCGGTGGTCCACTCACCGCGTTTCCAGTCCGGACTGCGACGCGTCACCCAGAAGGTCTCGGCGACGTCGGAGATCTCGTCGAGCAGCTGAAGCGCCGAGACGCCGCCTCCGACAATCACCACGCGCTTGCCGGCGAGCTCCTCACGCGACACATAGTTCGCGGTGTGAAGCTGACGGCCGCGGAACGTCTCCCGTCCGGCGACGTACGGCCAGTACGGCTGGGTCCAGGTGCCGGTCGCGTTGATGACGTATCGCGTCGCCCACGATCCCCGGTCCGTGTCGACGATCAGCCGGCCATGGGGATCGGTGTCCGCCCGGCTCACCGCGCGCACGCGCACGGGCCGCCTCACCTGGAGGTCGAAGCGCTCCTCGTAAGCGGCGAAGTAGGGCGGCAGCGCGTCCCGCGCGGGAACAGCGGTGTCTGCGGGCGGCACGGGAAAGCCCGGCAGCTCGTAAATGCCGTTCACGGTTCCCATCCGCAGCGATTGCCAGCGATGCTGCCACGCGCCACCCGGCCGCTTGTCGGCGTCCAGCACCACGAAGCTGCGCTCGCCCGCCTCACCCGCCGGCACGAACCCGCGCCGGCGAAGATGGTGCGCGGCGGACAGACCCGCCTGCCCGGCACCGATCACGACCACATCGACGGCGTCCGGGCTGATGCTCATGCCACCCCCAACGCGCCGGATCCGGATCGCATTCCCTCGTCCCCACTCAAAGTGCACTTTCAGCTTTGCAGTGCAAGAATTGCATCTCATGGAGACAAGTGCAGAATCACTGCGAGAGCGCCGCCGTCGCGAGACGGCCAGTGCGCTCACGGCGGCGGCGCGACGGCTCACCACGGAGCGGGGGTTCACGGGCTTCACCGTCGACGAGCTGTGCACCGAGGTCGGGGTGTCCCGCCGCACGTTCTTCAACTATTTCGCCAGCAAGGAGCACGCGGTGTTCGGCTTCACCGCGAACGACCCGCGAACGGAGGCGCTCGATGCCGAGTTCCTCGCCCGCGACGGCGATCTGCTCGACGACTTCGTCGAGCTCAGCGTGCGCCGCTTCGAGGTGTTCAACCCCATCGATGACGCCCGCCCCCTGTTCGCGCTCATCGATCAGGAACCGCGCCTGCTGAAGAGTCTGTTCGACCAGCTCGGCGAGAACGAGCGGCGCGATCGCGAGCTGGTCGCTCGGCGGCTCGGCACCGAGGACGTCGATATCCGTGCCGAGGTCCTCGTCCACTCCGTCGGTGCGCTGGTGCGCATTTGCATGGACCGCATCCTCCATCAGGACTCACCCGAGAGTTTCCGCGACCTGATTGCCCAGCGTCTCCAGGTCGCGCGCTCCCTCCTCGTGCCCACACAGAAAGTCGATTGAATGTCCGCTCCCGCAACGCAGGATGCACCGTTCCTGCTCACCCGGCGCCGCGTCTGGATCATCTTCAGCGCGCTGATCGCCGGAATGCTGCTCTCCAGCCTCGATCAGACCATCGTCTCCACGGCGATGCCCACCATCGTCGGCCAGCTCGGCGGCGTGGACCACCAGGTGTGGATCACCACCGCCTACCTGCTGGCCACCACCATCGTGATGCCCATCTACGGCAAGTTCGGCGACGTGCTGGGGCGGCGAAACCTGTTCCTGATCGCCATCGCGCTGTTCACACTCGCCTCCGTCGGCTGCGCCTTTGCGGGCGACTTCTGGACGTTCGTGGTCTTCCGCGCCCTGCAGGGTCTCGGCGGCGGCGGTCTCATGATCCTCTCCCAGGCGATCATCGCCGACATCGTGCCCGCCAACGAGCGCGGCAAGTTCATGGGCCCCCTCGGCGCTGTCTTCGGTCTCTCCGCCGTCGCCGGCCCCCTGCTCGGCGGGTTCTTCGTTGACCACCTCACCTGGCAGTGGGCGTTCTACATCAACATCCCCGTCGGCATCGCGGCCTTCATCATCGCCCTGGTGGCCCTGCAGCTGCCGAGCAAGAAGGCACAGAAGCCGATCGACATCCTCGGTGTGATCCTGCTGTCGATCGCGACCACCTGCCTCATCTTCTTCACCGACTTCGGAGGCGACAAGGAGTTCGGCTGGTCCTCCCCCGCCACGTGGGCATGGGGCGCAGGCCTCGTCGCTGCCGCGGCGGCCTTCATCCTCACCGAGGCGCGTGCAGCGGACCCGATCATCCCGCTCAGCCTGTTCCGCAATCCGATCTTCATCAACGCCACCGCTATCGGCCTCGTGCTGGGCATCGGGATGTTCGCTGCGATCGGCTTCGTGCCCACGTTCCTGCAGATGTCCTCCGGGACCTCGGCTGCGGCGTCGGGGCTGCTCATGATCCCGATGATGGTGGGTCTCATGGGAACCTCGATCTTCTCGGGAATCGCGATCTCCAAGACCGGCAAGTACCGGATCTATCCGATCCTCGGCACGATCATCACGGGTGTGGCCATGGCGGCGTTCACGACGCTGTCCGCGACGACTCCCATCTGGCTGATCTGCGTGTTCCTCTTCGTGTTCGGCGCCGGTCTCGGCCTGATCATGCAGGTGGTCGTGCTCGTCGTCCAGAACGCCGTTCCTGCGAGCGAGATCGGCACCGCCACCAGCACCAATAACTACTTCCGCGAGGTCGGCGCCTCCCTCGGCACCGCCGTGTTCGGAACGATCTTCACCACCCGGCTCACCGAGAATCTGCTGGGCGTCTTCGCCGGTGCGGGCGCTTCGCCCGATGATGCGTCGGCTGCCGCGTCGACCATCGATCCGGCCACGCTCAGCACGCTTCCCGACGAGGTGCGCGATGGCATCGTCACCGCCTACGCGGACGCACTGGCACCGGTGTTCTGGTACCTGATCCCGTTCGTGGTGATCGCGCTGGTGCTCTCGCTGTTCCTCAAGCAGATCCCGCTGTCCGACCAGGCGGGCCTCGTCGCCCGGGGCGAGGCGATCAGCGGTGAGGAAGCCGAGCGGCTGGAGGCCGAGCAGCGCGCCGGCAGCGCTGCAGCTCCCGCCTCGGACAGTCCTCCGCGCGGCTGACGCAGCCTCGCGAGCGACGCCCATGCCCGGGCGAGGAACCCCGCATTGCGGGCTTCTCGTCCGGGCATGGGCGTCTCGGCATCCGGCCTAGAGGTCGGCGAGAGGGAGGTCGGGGTTGTTCTCGAGCACCGCGGTCAGATCGGACTCGAACAGCTCGATGTGCACCGCGTCATCTCCCGAGAACCGCAGCACGGTCACGAGCACGTCGGCCAGCAGCTCAGCGGCCTCGCGGGCCGCATCCTCGGGGAAGACGCGCGCGTGATTGGGCGAGACGTCATCGCTTCCCGCGCTGAAACCCCACCCGCGCAGAGCCGCAACCTGCAGGCCTGACAGCTGCGGGTTGTTGATCTCATTGGATGAAACCTCGATGACGATCGATCCGTCATCGTTGCGCGTCCCCTGCACATACGGGCGCTGTACCGCCTCGCGCACCACCTCGACCACCCACGGATCGTCCTCGCGGATCAGGTGCTCGAACAGATTGGCCAGCGCCTCGCGCACGGCTGAGGTCTCATCGGTCATGCGCTCATCCTGTCACGGCGGCGGGGGCATCGGCGTGCCGAGCGCAGGCGACGGCCCCTCCGCAGCCCGCGCACAGCACAACGCGGTTACGGCAGGTGTCCTCGGCGCAGTTCACCATGCGCGTGGTGGGCGTCTGACACACCGCGCACCGTCCGATCACCTTCGGGTCGCGCCCCACCGGCACCGACTCCCGGCCGTCGAACACATAGAGCGAGCCCTCCCACAGTCCGGTGCTGCCGAAGCTCTCGCCGTAGCGGACGATACCGCCGTCCAGCTGGTACACCTCACCGAACCCGCGCGCGGTCATCAGACTCGACAGCACCTCGCATCGGATGCCACCCGTGCAGTAGGTGACCACGGGCCGCCCTTTGAGGTGGTCGTACTTGCCGGAGTCGAGTTCGGCGATGAAGTCGTGCGTCGTCTCCACGTCGGGAACGATCGCGTCACGGAACCGGCCGATCTCGGCTTCGAAGGCGTTGCGCCCGTCGAAGAAGACGACGTCCTCACCGCGCTCGGCCACCAGATCGTGGAGAGCCCCGGGGCTCAGGTGCACCCCGCCTCCGACCACGCCACCCTGGTCCACCCGCAGCTCGCCGGGTGCGCCGAAGGAGACGATCTCATCGCGCACGCGCACGCTGAGCCGTGGGAAATCGAGCGTGAGCCCGTCCTCGTCCAGCCCCGTGCCGCTGGACCACTTCACGTCCACTCCCGCGAAAGCCGGGTACTCCTTCGTCTTGCGGACGTACTTCTTGAGGGCGGCCATGTCGCCACCGAGCGTGCCGTTGATCCCGTCTTTCGAGATGAGGATGCGACCGCGAAGGCCCAGCCCCTCGCAGAGATCGCGCTGCCACAGCCGCACCGCATCGGGATCGGTGATGGGCGCGAACACGTAGTACAGGATGATCTTGGCGGGCACGATTCCAGGGTACGCGGGTCAGGCCCAGAGGAAGCCTGCGGCAGGGGCCGGCGGTGCCGAGGCGACGAGTCGCGCCAGGTGGACGGAACCCTCCAGCGGGCCGCCCGCGGGCACCACGAGCTCGGCGTCGGGCCGCAGCTCGCGGACCACGATGCCGAAGGTCGCCGCATACTCCTCCGAGCGCAGCAGGCCGCCGGTGGCCGAGATGCGCGGGGGCAGTCCCGGCAGCGCCGCGACGGCGGATTGCGCCGCCTCGGTCGCCGCTTCCCGGATGATCTCCCGGGCGAGAGGGTCGTCCAGCCCGGCAATGTCGGCCGCGAACGAGGCGAGCACCCCGGCACGATCATCCCGCGTGTACAGCTGGGCGGGCCAGGTCATCGGGTCGCCGAAGCGCTCCCGCGCCGCGTCGAGGATGGCACCCGCATCGGTGGACACGCCGTCTCGCTGGCGCATCGCCACCTGCAGCGCCCGCTCCCCGATCCAGGATCCGGACCCGCGGTCACCGAGCAGGTGACCCCAGCCGTCCACGCGATTCCAGACGCCGCGGAAGTCGGCGCCCAGGGCGATGGCACCGGTGCCGACGGCGATGACGGCACCGGCCGCACCGCTCAGCGCACCCAGGTGACCGGTGACGGCATCGATGCTGACGGCCACGGCCGCACGCGGTACCAGCGCACGCGCGCGATGCACGAGGTCGTCAGGGTCGGCCACGAGGGTGGCGATCCCGGTGGCGCCGATACCGATACCGACGATCTCCACGGCATCCGCCTCAGCCAGCACGCGCTCGATCAACGCGAGCGCGAGATCGGGCCCCGCACTCCCACCCGCGGTCACCGCTCCGCGCGGGCCGTGGCCCTCCGCGAGCACGACCCCGTCAGCGGACACCAGGCGCGAGCGCGACCCGGTACCGCCGATGTCGATGCCGAGGAATGCCGTGGTCACCGTGACGGACCCGTCAGACCGCGAGGTGGGCGAGGGCCGCCCGAACCGATCCGCTCCCGGCCGCGAGAGCCGCAGATGCCTCGGCGGCGGTGACCGATGCCACCGTCATCACGATGGCCGTCTTCAGGTCGCCGCCGGCCTCCTCGAGACGCTCACGGGCCTCGGCGTCCTCGATTCCGGTGGCCTCACGCAGAATGCGCACGGTGCGCTCGCGCAGCTTGGCGTTGGTCGCGACAACGGAGACCATGAGGTTGCCCCAGGTGCGGCCGACGGCCACCATGAGGGCGGTGGAGAAGCCGTTGAGCACGAGCTTCTCGGCGGTGGCGGCCTTCAGGCGCGTGGAGCCGGTGAGCACCTCGGCCCCGGTCTCCAGCACGATGTCGATGTCGGCGAGCGGGGCGAGGGAGGCGTGCGGGTTCGAGGAGATGAGCACGGTGTGCGCTCCCGCAGCCCGCGCGGCACGCAGCGCGCCGCCGACGTAGGGGGTGTTGCCGCTGGCCGCGAGGCCGACCGCGACATCGCCGGGACGAAGGCCGGCTGCGGCGGCAGCGCCCTCCTCCTCCGAGTCCTCCGCGTTCTCGACGGCGTCCAGCAGCGCGGTCTCGCCACCGGCGATGTGCGCCACGACGCGGCCACGCTCGAGGTTGAAGGTCGGGCGCAGCTCCGCGGCGTCCAGCACACCGAGTCGTCCCGATGTTCCCGCTCCGAAGTAGTGCACGTTGCCGCCGGCACGGAACGACTCCGCGGCGAGGTCCACCAGCTCCGCCAGTTGCGGGATGATCCGCTGAACGGCATCGACGGCGACACGGTCCTGCTCGTTGAGAAGCCGGAGCACCTCCGCGGCGGGCAGGGCGTCCAGATCGGCCGATGCCTCGAGGCGCTGCTCGGTGGGCGGGAGCGGCCGCGCTGCTGCGGCGTCGGGGGTTGCGTTCATGCTTTCGTGCCTCACTCGTGAGAATGTACTCAGTCCAGTATGGTGAAAAATATTCAGAGTTCAATCGCGTCTTGAACATTTTTGCCACACTGACCGGTATTCTCAGGATGCACCGGTGCGCCGGCCCGGTGATGCCAGACAGCACGAAGGAGCGGCCATGAGCGATGTGCTCACGAGCCTGCGGCAGAAGCTCGGATCGATGAGCCGCACCGAGCGCCTCGTCACCGACGCCGTTCTGAACGACCCCGGCCTCGTGCTGCACTCCACCATCACCGAGCTCGCCGAGTCCGTCGGCGTCTCGACCGCGTCGGTCACCCGCATGTGCCGTGCCGCCGGCTTCGCCGGCTACAAGGACTTCCGTCTCGCGTTCGCCTCCGCACACAGCCGCGAGGAGGCCTCGCGGGAGCACTTCCAGGTGGCTGATGCGGACATCTCCACCGAGGACTCCGTCGCCGACCTGGTCTCCAAGGTGGCCTACCAGGAGGTGCGAGCGATCGAGGACACTGCCCGCGCGCTGGATCTCGCCGCTCTCGACGCCGCGGCCGCCGCGCTGGGTGCGACCACCCGGGTGGAGGTGTTCGGCGTCGGGTCCTCCAGCCTCACCGCGCAGGATCTCCAGCTGAAACTGCATCGCATCGGCACCCCCACCTTCTGCTGGAGCGACACCCACCTGGCACTCACCTCGGTCGCGAGCACGGACGAGCGCAGCGTCGTGCTCGGGATCTCGCACTCCGGCTACACCCTGGAGACGCAGCAGCTTCTGGCACTCGCACGTGAGCGCGGTGCCACGACCATCGCTATCACCAACGATCCGTCCTCCCCTGTCGCGCTTGCGGCCGATATCGTGCTCACCACCGTGGCCCGCGAGGCCGCCTTCCGGACCGCGGCGATGTCGAGCAGACTCGCCCAGATGGTGATCGTCGATTTCCTCGTGGTCCGGGTGGTGCAGCGAAACTTCGCCACAGCGGAGAGACTGCTGGTGGCCAGCCACGACGCCGTGCGCGAGCACAAACTGCCCCGGCGCTGATCGGCGACGATCAGCCCTCGACGAGTGCCCCGTCGTGCAGCTCGAGCACCCGATCAGCACGTTCTGCCATGGCCGCGTCGTGCGTCGCCACCACCGCCGCTGTCCCCTCGGCGTGCACGAGACGCGCGATGAGGGCCATGATCTGCGCGCCCGTCTCGCTATCGAGCTGGGCCGTGGGCTCGTCCGCCAGCAGAATGCCCGGTGACATCACGAGGGCGCGCGCGATCCCGACGCGCTGCTGCTGACCGCCGGACAGCTCGCTCGGGCGCTGGCGGCTGTGCTCGGCCAGCCCCACGGCTTCCAGAGCGGCGGTCACGCGTGCATCGCGCTCGGCGACCGGGGTGCGACGGATGCGCAATGGCACCTCGATGTTCTCTGCGGCGCTCAGCTGCGGGATGAGTCCGCCGGTCTGCAGGATGGAGGCGACGCGGTCGCCCAGCAGAGCGGACAGATCCGTCGTGGGAGCGGTGAGGTCCTGCCCATCCACGAACACCGTGCCGGAGGTGGGATGATCCAGTCCCCCCAACAGGCTCAGCAGCGTGGTCTTTCCGGCACCGGATCGTCCGCGCACGACCACCAGCTCGCCCGCGGCCACCGACATCGTGACGCCGCGCACGGCGTGCACGTCCCCGGCCGGGGTCCGGAAGGTGCGGGTGAGCTCCACCGCGCTGAGCACGTTCGGCATCATCGTCCTTCCTCGGAGTTTGCGGCGGCGCGTGCCGCCCGCGCTTCGGCTCGGGTCAAGGGCCGCGCCGGGGAGGCGTCTCCGCCCGGAGCATCAGCCGGCGCCGAGGTCGCGGCACCGGGAGCGGGGATGGACGGCCTCACCTGCACGTGGTCGGGCTCCAGCGACACCTTCACACGGTCACGCAGCCGCAGGGCGGAGACGAACTCCTGCGGCAGCTGCAGCCGTCCGGCGCGGTCCATCACGGCATACTCCTCCGCCACGCGCATCGTCTCCCCGTCAGCGCCGGTCAGCGTACTGCGCAGTGTCTCCGTGGAGGTGCGCCCATCGCGGATACGGACGGTGCGGCCCACGTGCTGAGTGATGGCGGCATCGTGGGTGACGATCAACGTGGTCACCCTCCTCTCGGCGTTCACGGTCTCCATAGCGGCCAGCACCTCGGCACCGGTGGCCTCGTCGAGCTCGCCCGTGGGCTCGTCCGCCAGCAGCACCCGCGGCTCGTTGGCCAGCGCGACGGCGATCGCCACCCGCTGCTGCTGACCGCCGGACAGCTGCGCCGGCCGCCGATCGGCGATGTCTCCGATATCGAGCAGCTCGAACAGTTCGTCGCTGAGCGCGCCTCGACGGGGCCTCGGCACGACCCGGGCCACGGCGTGCGCCATCGCGACGTTCTCCCGCGCGGTGAGGTACGGGAGGAGGTTGCGGGAGGACTGCTGCCAGACGAATCCGACGCTGCGACGGCGATAGGCCAGCCGCTCAGGGCGCCGCATCGTGGTGAGGTCGTGCCCTGCGACCTGAGCCACCCCCGCGGTGGGGGCATCGAGACCGGCGAGGATGCCGAGCAGCGTGGACTTCCCCGAGCCGGACGCGCCCACCAACGCCACCATCTCTCCCGTGGCCACGGAGAGGTTGAGTCCCTGCAGCGCCTGCACCTCGATGCCCTGGGCGGTGAAGATGCGCACGACGCCCTCGCACAGGATCCCTCCGGTGCCGATATCGCCCGCGAGCTGGGTCGTGTTCACGGCATCATCCTTCCTCTCTCATCCGTTGATCCGGCAATCGGGACGCGCGCGTCGCCGCCACCGCGGCCGCGACGAGCCCGATGAGCACCACGACGAGGGTGTACGCCACGATCACCACCACCTGCCAGAGACCGCCCCAGTGGATCGCCGGGCGCACCGAACCGCCGACGAAACCGGTGAGATCCAGTGCCGCGATCACCACCGCCGACATCACGAACCCGGCTGCCGCGCCGAACGGGATGGTGACGATGAGCGTTGGCAGCACGTCCCATGCAACGAGGGCGAATCCACGGCTGCGCGACCCGAGTGCGCGCAGCACCTGAAGGGCTCGCGCACGGGCGGGGGCGCCGAGCACCAGCATCATCACGATGCACACGCCGAGCAGAGCAGCCACCAGGGTGAGCGAGATCGCGATCGCCGAGCGCACCGCCTGCAGCGCCGGATCGGCGCTGCGCTCGGCGATCACGCCGCCGGGCGTCGTGAACTGCGGCGCGGCGAGTGCGCCGTTCAGCCCCGCCTCCACATCGTCCAGCTCGGCGGACGGATCCAGCCGGATGAAGAGGACGTCGGGAGCGTCCTGGCGAACGCCGAGGTCGCGCATCGCGGCATGATCCACCAGGATCCACACGTCGTACCCGCCGTACGGGTTGTCATCGGGGGCCACCGACTGCACGCTCAGCACGTGGCCGTTGGCCGTCAGCTGTTCCTGTCCGAGGCGCGCCCGAGCGGATTCGGACACGACGATGGGAATGCCGTCGGCCGCGGGAGGTCCGGGCAACGGCGTGCCGGCCGCCCCCTCTCGCACCGCGGCGAGCTCGTTGCTGTCCACGACGAACATCCGCACCGCGACCTTCTGACCTCCGGTGCTGATGCTGAGCTTCGACGACGAGTACACCGGCGCGAGCGCGGCGATCCCCGGCACGGTGCGGGCGGCAGCGAGTCGCTCGGGCCCGATGTAGGCAGTCTGGACCCGGAGCTGAGCGCCGGTCTGCGCGCGGGCGGTGTCTTCGATGCCGCCGTCGACCGTCGTCGCGAAACTCACGGCGAAGACCGCCACGGCCAGGCCCACGATGGAGGCGAGCGCGGAGGCGGAGCGCACAGCCGGAACCCGCGCCGAGCGGGCGGGACCGAGCAGCGGCATGAGCCGACGTGAACGCACCCCGGCACGTTCCGCTGCGGTCAGCAGCAGCGGTACCATCCGCAGCGCGATGATCCCGGCGATCACCGTGAGCGCCAGCGGGATGATCGTGAGGAGCGGGTCCCAGGTAGCCACCGGCGTGCTCCGGCTCGCGACGAGGACGACCAGGGCCGAACAGCACACCACGACGAACGCCTCGATGATGAGTCGACGCGCCCGTCCCGCCGCGGGCGCCCCACCGGCCGCGGCCCGCAGTTCCGCCCGCGCGGACACCGTTGCCGCGAGCGGAAGGACGGCGACCGGCACGAGAGCGAACACGACGGGGGCGATCAGCGAGGCCGGGCTCTGCCAGAGCCCCAGCAGCACCGTGCACGCTGCGCCGATCCCCGCTCCCACGGCGCCGAGGACGAGCCCTTCCTCCCCGAGAACCACCGACACTCCCGCTGCCGAGGCACCGCGAGCACTGACCAGTCGCACGGTGCCGGCGCGGCGCTGCGCGAGCATGCGTCCAGCGAGAGCGAGGGCGACCAGCGCGACCGCGAGCGGCCCCACCTCGATGACCGCGAACACCGCCAGCAGTGCCCCGCCACGAGCAGCAGCAGCGGTCAGCACCGGCGGCGCGGCCGAAGCCAGAACGTAGCCGCGATCCGTGAGGTCGGAGAAGGTCATCGCCACCCGGAAGCGGGACGTGGATGCTCCGCGCAATTCCGCCGCCACCGCCTCGGCGGAGTCTGCCGTGATGCGTTCGCCCTGCACGGGGATCCAACTGACGGTGGTCGCCGTCGCCTCGAAGTCGGGGGCGAACTCGTCGAGCGAATCCGCGTTCGCGTAGGCCGCGGCGACGGTGACGATACCGCCCTCGCTGGTGGGCGCACGTCCGCTGACCACGGAGGACGGCGAGTAGGCCCAGTCCGGATCGTCCGGGTCGTGCACCTCGTAGGTTCCGCTCAGCACCAGCACCCGGCCTGCGAAGTCCCGGCGTTCGCCGATCGGCCATTCCAGCCGGGCGGACGCGTCGACGGAGATCGCCACCGGGATGTCGCCCCCCGGCACCGGGGTGGTCGGTGCCGTGCCCTCGACGATGTCGACGCGATCCGCCCACCGGGGATCCAGCGTCAGCATCACGTCATTGGCGATCTGGTGCTCCGGTGGATCCCCCACGGGTGTGCTCCAGCCGCTCGTCACCTGGACGATCATGCGTGCGGCTCCGAGGACGTCCTCGGTCTCCGGCATGCGCGCGGCGACCTGGTCCCGGAGATCCTGGGTGGGCCCGCTCCAGGTGGCGCGATCGTCCGCCCCCAGCCGGGGCAGGCCCGCACCGCTGCCGGAGAGGTCCCGGCTGGACGGGGGCAGCTGCGCCAGTGCGACCCGGACGGTCTCGGTTCGGGCGGATTCGAGGAATGCGGGTGCCCCGGCGCCGATCGCCGAGAGCACCGCGACGACGAGGACGACGAACGCCGACATGACGGGCGCGGTGAGGGCTGCGCGGGCGAGGAGCAGGCCGGTGATGGGACGACGGCTCACAGCGCGCCTCCCATCAGCGGCACGATGGCGACGGCGACCGCGACACCGGCGATCGCACCGGTCAGCACCGCGAAACCTGCCACAGCCGCGATCTCGGTCCGTACCGCTGCGCGTGCGGAGCGCAGCGACATGCCCAGGGACCGCAGGACGGGTTCGTCGGTGCGCCGCTCGCGGGACACCGCCGCCATGACCGCCGCGAAGCCCGCGGCCGCGATGGCAGCCGCCAGGCCGATCCCGCCGAGGAGCGCGAGCATGACCGGTGCTCGCACGGGAGCATCGGAATCCGTCAGCGCCGTGTGGATCTGCACGGGCTCGGCGCTCAGCGCGCGCAGCCGGGACGCTGCAGCAGCCGGATCATCCGTTCGCACCCACACGCTCGTGGGCTGCGGTACCACTCCGGTGCGCGAGACTCCGAGCTTCTGGAGCACCGCGAGATCCATCAGCACCCCGCGGTCCCCGGCCCCCGCGACGGCCGGAACCACGGCGATCACGGTGACGGGAAGGGTCTTGGACAGTGCCGTCAGGCGAACATCCATCTGATCGCCCACACGGGCTCCGAGCCGTTCGGCGAGAACGACGCCGAAGACGACGGGGATGCGTCGCTGTGATGCGTCCTCCAGACCCGCCAGTGCGGCGGGCTCGACCAGAGCGTCCGCTTCGGAGCGGGGAACGGCGAGCGCAGTAGCGGCTTCCGATCCCACCGTGGCGGGCCCGCTCAGGGCCACCGAAGCCCCGTCTCCGAATGCCGTGGCGACGAGCTGCGCCGAGCTCGCATCAGCGCCCGGCTGAACCGGGAACGTCGCCCGCACGTCTGTGCCGAGACTGCGGTGCTGTGCCGTGGCCTGCGCCTCGCGCATCGCGGGGATGAGGATCGCGCCGATCGTCGCGATGCCTGCCGCGAGTGAGAGGCACAGCAAGCCGGCGGTCAGCGTCCGGCTGCTGCGCGAGATGCGGCGCAGCACCAGCGGGGCGGTGAGCCCGCGCCGATCCCGCGCAGCGCGCGCTCCCAGCGACGCAAGGGGGCCGGCGATCGCAACGATGACCAGGGTCGCGGTGATGAGCAGCAGCACGGGCGCGAGAAGCGCGAACAGGTCAGCGCTGCCGTCGGGGGCCACGACGCCTCCCCGCGCCTGAAGCTGCAGATACGACACGACCGCCACCACGCCGACGATCAGCAGCGGCGTGGTGAGGGCGATGGCGGTGGCGCGATCGGAATCGGTGCGCTCGCGAGCGAACGGACGGCGGATCGCGGCGAATCCGCTGGCGGCTACGGCTACCACGACGAGGAGCGTCGCCACGAATGCAGCCGGCACGATCGCGTCCAGCGGAGCTGCCTGCCACACCGCTGCGGTCAGCGCGACCAGCCCGGCTCCGCTCCCGGCGGCTACGCCGGTGACGATCACGATCTCCGCCATCGCGTCCCGCGCCGTGACGGAGGCCGAGGCCCCTCGGGCACGAAGCAGATCCGTCTCGCCACGGCGGGTTTCCGCGAGGGAGAACACGAGGAATCCGAGCACGACGGCCGCGATCACCAGCACCACGGCGAGGGGAAGGAGCGCGATCGCGCGTGTTCCCATCGCCGCTCGGTCGATGCGCTCCAGGGTGGCGGCCAGCTCGCCGCTCACCGAAAGCCCGATGGAGCTCTCCGGGTCCACGTTCTTGGGCACACGTTCCAGCAGCGCGGTCCCGGCGCGATACGGGCCGATTCCGGTGGCAGACAGGGCCGTCGGTGAGATGATCCACTCCACCCGCCCCGCAGTGGACGCGCCGCGCAGCGCTTCCTCGGTCACGAGCAGCGGCCCGGCAGAGTTTCCCGTGCGACCGGATGACACCGCCGGATCGCCTGCCCATGCCGGATCTGCGTCGTCGAGGGGCAGCCAGGTACCCGTGATCCGCAGCTCCCCCGTCGCGGTGCGGACCGTGTCCCCGATCGACACCGCGGTCGCCCCTGCGGCGGTTTCCAGGACAACGGCCTCGCCGTCGTCCGCGGGCCACGACCCTGCGGTGAGCTCAGCGCGATCCTGCGCCCCGGCATCAGCGAGCAGCTCCCAGCCACGCCCACGATCATCGGTTACAAGGGCGCTCTCCCGCCGTTCGATGCGCACGGGAGCGAGGCCATAGGCGTCGTTCACGGCCTCACGTACTCGCCGGTCGACGTCGTCGAGATCAGCGACCCCGTTCGCGGCGATCCTCATGGTGCGGGCGTCCGGAGCCGCATCTCGCAGCATCTGCTCGGATCCGGCCGTAACACCGGCCGCGGTGATGGTCTGGAGAACGCCGACCCCGGTGGTGGCGACGAGCACGAGCACGGCGATGGAGATCAGTCGGCCCATGCCGACACGGGCTCGGCGCCAGGCGAATGCCATCGTCTCCCCCTACCGACCCGTCGGCGGGTCGTATCCGTGCCACCGCGGCGGCGCGGGGACTCCGACAGACTAACCGGATTCCGGTCGCTTCCGCGTCGCCCGACGCGGCCGGGGTTCAGCGCCTCCGCAGGCCCGCATCCGCGTTCACGATCACATCTCCGAACAGGCGGTGCAGCGCGCGGCGGTCCGCGGGCGAGAACCAGCTGAGCTCCACCGCCGCCGTGCTCCCGGAGCGGGTGCGAAATCTCCAGCCCGCCAGCGCCGGCATCCGCGGTCGCGACGGGATGTTCTCCACCACGTGGGTGAAATCGGTGAGCGGTGCCCGCCAGGTCGGTCGGAGGCGCCGGGTGAGGACCACCTCGCGGTCATCCACAGCGATCGAAGTTCCCGTCGCGATCAGCGACATCACACCGAAGGCGGAGAGCATGACCACCACCGCCACGACCGAGGCGATCGGATTGCTTCGCGAGACGCCCCACACGATCACCAGCCCGCCGGCCCAGAGCAGGGCGTATGAGGTGAGCGGTCCCCAGAATCCGCCACGGATCACGACGGGAGCGGGCGGCGGAGTGAACACGTCTCGATCGTATCGTCGGTTCAGGAATGAACGCCGTCGAGGTACCACCAGCGACCGCTCTGTCGCACGAAACGGCTGCGCTCATGGACGCGCCCCGAGGCTCCTGAAGCCTCGCGGTAGCGCGCCACGAACTCCACCACACCGCGCTTGGCGCCGTCGGGGACCGGCGGCGCATCGAGGATCTCTAGCCCGAGCCACTGCGTGCCGGCGTCCAGCGCAAGCTCGGAGGGCGCGGTGCCAGGGTGCCAGGTATTCGTCAGGTACTGCACGTCGCCCCGCGCGAAGGCCGTGTACCGCGATCGCATCAGTTCCTCCGGCGAGGTGGGCACGGCGGCGCCGTCCAGGAAGCGCGCACAGCACGAGGCCGCCTCAACGCCGGATCCGCAAGAGCACATCGCCATCCCCCTATTCTCCCCGCCGCTGACAGCGAACGCCGTACGTTCTGCGTCCGGGTGATGGCTAGCCTCAGGTCATGGATCAGATCCCGCAGACCGTCGGCGCCGCGCTGCACCGGATCCGCACGGTCGAGCCGGCAGCGGATGACGATTTCGCCGATCTGGAGCCGTTGGATGACCTGATTAGCAGCGCCCGCGTCGTCGCCCTGGGCGAGAGCATGCACCGCGTTCACGAGTTCCTCGCGCTGAGGCACCGCCTGTTCCGATATCTGGTCGAACGTCACGGCTTCACAGCCCTCGCAATCGAGTCCGGCTTCGCGGAGGGGTTGGGCGTGCAGCGCTGGATCGCGGGCGAGCGAGGCGATGCCGCGGAGGTCGCGCGCACCGGCATGACATACCATTTCGGATCCTGTGCGGAGTCGGTCGCCCTGATCGAGGACCTGCGATCGCGCGGGCGAGTCCGCTTCGCCGGTCTCGACGTGAGCGCGTCCGGAGCGGGCGGACCACGGCCCCTGGAGGAGGCCGCACGATTGCTGGATATCGTCGATCCGGGATACGCGGATGTGGTGCGCCGCGAAATCCTGCCACTGTTCGGATACCTCCCCGCCGACGACGGCGGCATTGCGTGGGCGGCACCGGCGTTGCACGCCTACCTCGCACTTCCCCCGGCGGAACGCGATGCCCTCACCGCCGCGGTCGCGCGGCTGAGCACGCGGATCGACGCTCTCTGGCCCCAGTACGCCGCCGAGGCCGGCCGCGAAATCGCCTGGACGCTGCGTCGGCTGGCTGACAGCGCACGGCTCGGGACGGGCTTTCTCACCGCGATGATCGAGCGTCGTGCGGGCGGCATCACGCCGTCCAGCACACGAGACGCGCTCATGGCGCGCACGGTGCAGTCCCTTCTCGAGAGAGAAGAGCGCGTGCTCGTGATCGCGGCGAACGGCCACATCCAGCGTTCGCCCATGCTGGCCCCTCCGCTGGTGACCGAGCCGTTTCCCACCATGGGGACCCACCTCGCCGCGTCCCTCGGGGAGGACTACGTGCCGATCGCCACCACCTTCGGCAGCGGCGAGGTGTGGCTGCACCGCCCGGCACCGGGCAGCCGACCCGGACACTCCGTGCCCTTCACCGACTCGTTGGATGCGGCGGCACCAGGCAGCCTGGACGCGCTGCTCGCGACGCCTGCGGTGGCGCTCGGTCTTCTCACCTGGCGCGACCGGCGAGCCGACGACCCCATCGTGCGACTCATCGACGCTACCCGCTCGACCATGAACGGCGACGGCGAGATCCTCTGCAGTCCGCGGACGGCATTCGACGCCGCCATCCACGTCGACGCCATCACCCCGTGGCGCACCACGCTCGCCGACTCCGGGTGACAGGCGGGGCTCGACACAGCGCGAGCCACGCGCGAGCATGAAGGCATGCTCTTCGATCTGCCTGCGCCCATGCTCGCCAAGGCGGTCGGCACCATTCCCGACCCCGCCCGCTACCCGGACGGTCTGCTGTTCGAGCCCAAGTGGGACGGATTCCGCGTGCTCGCCGCCTGGGACGGCTCCGAGGTCGAGCTGGGTTCGCGCGGTGCCAAACCGCTCACCCGGTACTTTCCCGAGCTCGTCCAGGCACTGCCCCGCCTGTTGCCCCGCCCTGCCGTCATCGACGGCGAGATCGTGGTGGCCACCGGCGCTTCGGGGTCGCGCCGGCTGAACTGGGAGGCGCTGTCGCAGCGGATCCACCCCGCAGCCTCACGTGTGAACCTGCTGGCAGAACAGACGCCGGCGATGATCGTGGCCTTCGATCTGCTCCGTGATGGTGAGGAGGACCTCACCGCGCTCCCCTTCCGCCAGCGCCGGGAGCGTCTGCTCGCGCTGCTCGCTGATGCCCCCGATCCGCTGCATGTCACCCGTGCCACCGCCGATCCCGCCGCGGCGGCGGACTGGCTCAGCCGGTTCGAGGGTGCGGGACTCGACGGCGTGGTGGCCAAGCCTCTCGCTGACGGCTATCAGCCGGGGAAGCGCGCGATGCTGAAGATCAAGCACGCGCGCACAGCCGATGTGGTCGCCCTCGGGTATCGCGTCCACGTGTCGGGCTCCGGCGTGGGATCGATCCTCGTGGGCCTGTACGACGGCGACGGGCTGCTGCGTCAGGTCGGCGGCGTCTCCGCGTTCACCAACGCCCGGCGCCAGGAACTCGTCGAGGAACTCGAGCCTCTCGTGGAGCGCGACGCGGAGGGCTTGCTCGTGCGTGCCGAGGGTGAGCGAAGCCGGTTCAGCGGGGGCAAGGACGTCAGCTTCGTTCCGCTGCGCCCCGAACGCGTGCTCGAAGTGCGCTATGACCAGCTGGAGGGGCTGCGCTTCCGGCACACCGTCCAGTTCGAGCGCTGGCGACCCGACCGCGACCCGCGCTCGTGCACCTACGAGCAGCTGGAGCAGGTGCCCCGCTTCGATCTGGACGACGTGCTGGAAGGCTAGACGTCACATCTCGACCATGCCCCAGGGCGAGTCGTAGGCGTCGGGGTCGGCCAGCAGGTCGAGGAAGGGGCTGGCGGGAAACGCCTCCGGGCCCAGCACTCCGGTTCCGCTCCACGCACCCCTGGCAAGCAGCTCCAGCGCCACGACAGGATTGATCGCCGTCTGCCAGACGACCGCCTGTGACCCATCGCGCGCCATCGAATCGGCGTTGTCGACCACGTGGTAGAGGTAGGTGGAGCGGGGCTGTCCGTCGCGTCCGACACCGGTCACGTGGATGCCGGCGCAGGTCTTTCCCCGCATCCGATCGCCCAGCGTAGCCGGATCTGGCAGACTCGCCGCCACCACATCGCGTGGCGACACCTCGCCGCCGGGCACCGTCACCCGCTCGGTACGGTCCAGGCCCAGTTTGTGCAGCGTGCGCAGTACCCCGATGAACTCGGAGCCCAGGCCGTACTTGAACGTGACCTTGCGAGCACGCGTCCACCGTGGCATGAGGAGGACTTCCTCGTGCTCCACGTTGACGCACTCCACCGGCCCGATGCCCTCCGGGAAGTCGAACACCTCCGGCTCGCTGAATGGCTCGGTCGTGTACCAGCGCCCGTCCTCGTAGACGACCGGCGGGTTGAGGCACTCCTCGATGGTGGTCCAGATCGAGAACGAGGGTGCGAAGTCGTAGCCGTCCACGGTGAGATTCGCCCCGTCGCGCACTCCGATCTCATCGATGCTCTGGAACAGCTCGTCCTCCGCGTAGCGGGCGAACACGTCCGCCAGCCCCGGCTCGACGCCGATTCCCACGAGAGCGAGACGGCCCGCGGCCTCCCACTCCTCGGCGAGGGCGAACTGTTCATCACCGAGCTTCACCCCGGGCAGGGTGAACGGCTGCTCGGGGTGTGGGTGGGACAGGCTCATCGCCATGTCCAGGTAGGTGGCCCCGGCCGCGAACGCTCCGCGGAAGATCGGCATGACGAACCGCGGATCCACCGCGTTCAGCACGTGCGTGACATCGTGCTCGCGGATGAGGTCAGCCACCGAGGCTTCGTCCGATGCATCCACGCGCGCCGCGCTGAAACGTTCGTCGGCGAGCTCGGCGACCAGCTGTGCGGGTCGCGCGGGATCGTAATCGGCGATGATGATCGCCTCGTAGAAGTTACGCCTCTTCGCGATGCGGGCTGCGGCAGAGCCCACGCCCCCTGCCCCCAGAATCAGAATGCGCATGTGTCGTCCCCTCTCGCACGCAGTCGTGCGTTGTTCGTCTTACCAGGCCCCACCGGAGGTGAGACCGCCGTCAACGGATCGTTCCAGTCCGTACTCGTCCTCAGGAACGAGCACGTCGGTGGCCTCGTTCAGCGCCTCGCCGCGGAAGAACGGGCGGGATTCGCCGAAGCGCGACCACACCAGCATGAGCACAACTCCCAGCAGGAGCGAGCCGACACCGATCACGAACGCGCCGCCCACGCCGAGCAGCGTCGTGTAGCCGTAGTCGACGTCCCACATGTCGATGAGGGACTGCACGAACGCGTAGGTGAGCATCAGCGCCCCGAGCAGAGGGAAGATCCCCTTGAACCACAGATCCCGCGCCGAGTGGGTGAGTTCCCGACGGAAGAACCACACGCACGCGAAGCCCGTGATCGCGTAGTAGAAGGCGATCGCGAGACCGAGGGAGAGGATCGAGTCCTGCAGGATGTTGTCGC
This sequence comes from Microbacterium sp., assembly GCA_031277945.1. Classification (GTDB taxonomy): domain Bacteria; phylum Actinomycetota; class Actinomycetes; order Actinomycetales; family Microbacteriaceae; genus Microbacterium. The sequence goes on from JAITLK010000003.1 coordinate 685,633, forward strand.
TGATGAGGGTCATGCCCACGTAGTAGGCCGTGGCGGCGATCCCCATCATCAGCGTGGAGAAGGAGGGCGTCTTGAACTTCGGATGCACGTTCTCGAAGGACTGCGGAAGCGCTTTGTACACCGCCATCGCGAGGGTTCCGCGAGCCGTCGGCAGGATGGTGGTCTGCGTCGACGACACCGCGGAGACCAGCACCGCGATCACCAGCACGAACCCGAGCGGGCCCAGCAGCGGGTCGCGCAGAACGAGGAAGATGTCGTCCTGGTTGTCGGGGTTTCCGAGGCCGATGCCGCTCTCCCCGAGCCCCGCATACGCCATAGCGGCGACGGTCACCGCGACGTAGGTGCCCACCAGCACGATGCAGGTGAGGACCGCGGCGCGGCCAGGGATGCGCTTCGGGTCCTTCGTCTCCTCGTTCAGCGCGAGACAGGTATCCCAGCCCCAGTAGATGAACAGGCACAGCAGCACGGCCTCGATGAAGCCCGAGTACGACTCGAAGGCGAAGGGGTTGAACCAGTCGAGCTCCGGGGTCGCCCCGGTCTCGGCCTGTCCCGTGGAGATCCTCCAGATCGCCGCGACGACGAACAGCGCCAGAGCGGCGTACTGGATGATCAGGAGGATGTTCTGAATGCGCTCGCCCAGTTCGACACCGCGATAGCTCACATACGTCATGGCCGCGATGAAGACGACGCCGGTCGTCGTGACCACCCAGGGATTCGCGGCCAGGGATCCGTCCCCGATCAGCAACCAGAGATAGGTGCCCGCGACCTGTGACAGGTTGGCCAGCACGATGATCCCCGCGATCGCCACGCCCCAGCCGCCCATCCAGCCGAGGATCGGCCCGAACGCCTTGGTGGCCCAGGTGAACGTGGTGCCGCAGTCGGGGACGCGGTTGTTCAGTTCGCGGTATGCGAACGCGATGAACAGCATCGGCACGAAGGCGATGATGAAGGCGATGGGAGCCTGCGCGCCGACGGCAGCAACCACGAAACCGAGTGTGGCCACGAGGGAGTACACCGGAGCCGTCGAAGCGAGACCGATCACGGTGGAACCCCACAGCCCCAGTTTCGCGATCGCAAGGCCCTTGCCCGTGGGTGGACCGGAAACCGCGCCGTTCTGCGAGCTCACAGGACCGGCAGCATCGCCGGTCGCATCGGGTTGCGATGTCATGGCGCGACGCTAGCGGTAATCCCGCGGGCTCGTCAACGTTTCCCACAGCCCGCGCCAGGCGAGCCGAAGGACGCGTCTCTCAGTCCTGCTTGCGCGCCCGAGAGGGCTGCACTCGCGGCGGCTCTCCCGGCATCTTGGGAAATTCCGGAGGGAACGGCATCTCGCCCAGCCCCGCGTCCAGATCACGCTGCCACCACTCCAGCAGGGTCTCGATGCGGCCCTGGTTCTGAGCGAACCCCGACCACGCGTCGCCGACGTCTGCAAGCCGCGCGGGAACGGTCCGCACTGTGAACGCGGTGGGATCGACCTCGTCGAGCTCGTCCCAGGTGATCGGCGTCGATACGGTGGCGGTCGGCAGCGCGCGCGGGCTGTAGGCACCGGCCATCGTCCGATCGCGATTGGCCTGGTTGAAGTCGATGAAGATGCGCTCGCCGCGCTCCTCCTTCCACCACGCCGTCGTCACACGATCTGGCATACGACGCTCCAGCTCCCGCCCGGCCGCGATCACAGCGTGGCGGACATCGAGGAACTCATGGCTGGGCTCGATCGGGCAGAACAGGTGGATGCCGCGATTTCCGCTGGTCTTGATCCAGGACTCCAGGCCCGCCTCCATCAGCACCTCTCGCATGCCGTGAGCGGCATGCGCCGCATCGGCGAACGTTGTGCCGGGCTGCGGGTCCAGATCGATGCGCAGTTCGACCGGGTTGTCGGTGTCACCCGCTCGTGATGCCCAGGGATGGAAGACCACGGTGTTCATCTGGACCGCCCACACGATCGCGGCGGGCTCCGTGAGCACCAGCTGGGGGTGCACCCGACCAGAGTTGTACCGCACCGACACCGCTCCCACGAAGTCGGGTGTGCCCTTCGGCGGGTTCTTGGAGAAGAAGCTCTCTCCGTCGATCGCCCCCGGGAACCGCTCCAGCGACACCGGGCGATCCCCGTTCGCGGCGAGGAACGGGCCCGAGACCGCGATCACGTACTCCGCGAGCTCGTGCTTCGTGATCCCGACCGCGGGGAACACCTCACGGTTCGGGCTCGACAGCGATACCTCCCGGTCGCCGTCGGGTCCGGGAACGGTCAGCGTGATGCGCTCTGAGGCCATACCGGCACCCTATGCGTCGCCCCGCGCGGGCGAAACACCTCCCATCCACGACGTCAGCGGCCGGGCGAACGGCGGACAGCCCCGGGTGGCGGCGCAGGACAACCCCCGTGGCGGGGGCAGGACAGCGGCACCCGACTTGCCTGTGGTCTCAGTTTCTGCGAATCCTCGGCGGCACCGCCGCAGTTTGTGAGACCCCCGACGCCACGGGTCTTACAAACTGCGGAGTTCTGCCGCGGCATCAACCGGTTTTGAGACCACCGACACGGCGGTGATCACGACACGGCGGTGATCACGACACTGCGCCAACCACGGACACCACGGCAATCACCAAAACGGGGGCGATCACCGATATCCCGGCGGCCACCGACACCGCGCCAACCACCGACACGGCGGCAATCATGACACTGCGGCGATCACCGACATCCCGGCGAAGAAGAGCCCGTATGTCAGGGCGCGGGAGTCAGCAGCGGGGCCAACTGCTCACGCGTGAGTCGCAGGTTGGGGCCAGCGGGGTCGAGGATCACACCCGAGACACCGGAGTTGTCCGCGAGCGCCTTGATGAGGGCATCGGGGGCGAAGGGCGCAGCCTGCTCGCCACGACCGAGCGCCACCACCTCGAGCGGGTGGGTGAACAGCTGCAGCAGTCGGCGTCCGTCCGACGTGTGCGCTTCGGCCACCCCGAAGCGCGGGGTGCCGTCTTCGTTGTCACCGGCACGACCGACGGCAACCCAGACCCGGCCTTCGCGCAGCGCTTCGACGACGGCTGCAGGGGTCTCATCCGTGCGCTCGCCCGCGATCAGCGACTTCACCGAGAACGTGGGATCGCACTCGCCCATGACCCGCTCGATGAGATCGCGCGGGATCACGGCGCGGGCGGTCCCGGAGAAGTTGTCGATCACGAGGCCGGCGAACTCGTTGGCGAGCACATGGCGCAACACGAGCGCGGCGGGCTGACCGATGGCGCTGGTGCCGGTGTCGCCGTCGGCTTCCACGGCCTGCTGGAGGGCGCGCCCCGAGCTGAAGGCGAGCATGTAGTTCTCGTCACCGTTGCGGATCACGCCCAGCTGGAGATCCTCGCCGGCTTCGACCTGCTGGCGGGCGTCACCCTTGACGCGGAGGAAGAGGTGGCCCTGCAGAGCCTGACGGAAGACGCCGAGCAACTCGGCGCCGGAGGGCGTCTCGCCGAGTCGGGCGAGGGCATCTCGCAGCACAGCGTTGTCGCGGAGGCCGGGGACCGTCTCCAGCTCCGTGGGTGGCTCGTCCGCCGCGAACGGCAGCGACACGGTGCCGTCGGCGTTGTGGCCCGGCGCGACGACCGGGACCGCGGCGGGCTGCGCCGGCTGGGCGGCAGGCTTCGGCTGCGGGGAAGCCGCGCCGAGGCCACCGAAGGAGGACACGCTGATGTTGACGTGCGGAACGGGCTCAGCCGGAACCTCTACGGCCTCCGCCTCTGCGGGCGCCGGGGACTCCTCAGGCGCGACCGGTGCGTCGGGCGTGGACGGGGTGTTCTTTCGGCGCGAGAAGAGAGCCATGCGCCCAGCCTAACGGGCTGGCACAGGGCAGGAGTTCGCGCGCGTCCTCACGCGACGTTGAGATGGCGAGATCCCCGGCGTACAGGAGAGCGCCGGGGATCTCGGCTACGGCCGGACTCGGCTCGTGACCGATGACGAGGCACCCCTGCCCGCGCGATCACGAAGGTCCGCCACCGCGGCACCGCTCCCGCACTCCGCCCGCTGACGCGGACGATACCGAGGGCCGGATCGGGAGCGACCGAGGAAGAGGGTCGGTTGCACGGGTACGACAGCAGAGCGCACGAATCCCCCGATGCGTGCACTGCTGTGTTTGCTGACCATCCCCCGACGCCTTCCCCCGTTCGAGGATAGCGCTAACAGTGGAATTTATCCCTGATCATGACGAAGATCGAGTATGCATGATGCACACCATGTCGAACGGCGTCTTCGGCATCAGAGCTTCTCGATCGGGGCGATCTTGATCAGCAGCTTCTTGGCGCCCGCCGAGTCGAAGCGAACGTGAGCGATGCGCTTGGCACCCTCGCCGGTGACCGCGTCGACGCGACCCTCGCCGAAATCGTCATGGCGGATGCGATCCCCGGGCGCCAGCTCCAGGTCGCCGTTGTCCCGTACCCGAGCCGTGACGCGGTTCGTGAACTTGTCGAGGCTCGTGGACTTCGGCCCGAAGCCCGCGCTCTCACTGCGTCCGAGCGGCTTCGGACCGAATCCGTTCGAGCCGCGTCGAGCGTTCAGCGCGCGCGACTGCGTGCCACCTCGGGAGTTGACATCCCCCGGCGACTGCCGCCAGTGCAGCAGCTCGGCGGGGATCTCCTGAAGGAAGCGGCTGGGCATCGCCACCGTCACCTCGCCGAACTGCGCGCGCGTCATCGCGAGGGTGATGAACAGCCGCTTACGGGCCCGCGTGATGCCGACGTAGAACAGCCGGCGCTCCTCCTGCGGACCGCCAGGCTCCCCCGCCGAGATGCGGTGAGGAATGAGGTCCTCCTCCACCCCCGTGAGGAACACCGCGTCGTATTCCAGGCCCTTGGCCGTATGCAGCGTCATGAGCGACACCATGCCCGACTCGTCGTCGAGGTCGTCGGCATCCGAGACCAGCGCCACGTCGGCGAGGAAATCGCTGATTGCGCCGTCGGGGTTGTTGCGTGCGAACTCACGCGCAACGGCGACGAACTCGTCGAGGTTCTCCAGCCGGGCCTCGTCCTGCGGATCCTTGCTGAGGCGCAGCATGTCGAAGTAGCCGGACTTCTCCAGCAGCAACGTCAGCCCCTCGGCCACGGACGTGGGGGGCGGAACCTCGCCGTCTGCGGGCATCAGGATCTCCGAGGCCTCCAACAGCACGGCGTCGAGGTGCGTGATGGCGGACTGGATCTTGGGCCCGACGCCCAGCTGCGAGGCGTTGGCGAGCGCATCACGGAAGGTGATGTTGTGCTCTGCGGCGAAGCGGGCGATGGTCGTCTCGGTGACATCGCCGATGCCACGACGGGGTCGGTTCAAGATGCGTCGCAACGCCATCTCGTCGGCCGGGTTCGCGACCGCGATGAGATACGCCAGCGCGTCCTTGATCTCGGCGCGCTCGTAGAACTTGGTGCCGCCCATGATCTTGTAGGGCACTGCCGAGCGGATGAAGATCTCCTCCAGCGCGCGCGACTGCGAGTTCGTCCGGTAGAACACCGCCATCTCGCCGTAGGGCATGCCGTCTCGGCGCAGCCGTTCGATCTCGTCGGCGACGAACTGCGCCTCGTCGTGCTGCGAGTATCCGGTGAAGCCGAGGATCTGCTCCCCCGCCCCCACATCGGTCCAGAGCTTCTTGTCCCGGCGGTCGAAGTTGTTGCTGATGACCGCGTTGGCCGCGGAGAGGATGGTCTGCGTGGAGCGGTAGTTCTGCTCCAGCAGGACGACCTTCGCTCCCGGGTAATCGCGCTCGAACTCCGTGATGTTGCGGATGTCCGCACCGCGGAATGCATAGATCGACTGGTCGGAATCACCCACGACCGTGAGCGACGACGGCGCGGTGTCCGCGGAGTCCCCGGGCGCGTCGAAGATCATCATGCCGCCCGAGGAGAACGGCTCGGGCGCACCCACGGGCTTGGTGAGTTCACGGATCAGCGAGTACTGAGCGTGGTTGGTGTCCTGGTACTCGTCGACCAGGATGTGGCGGAAGCGACGACGGTACTGGTCGGCGATGTGCGGGAAGGCACGGAACAGGTACACGGTCTGGCCGATGAGATCATCGAAGTCGAACGCGTTGGCCTTCTGCAGGGATCGTTGATAGTCGGTGAAGACCTCGACGAAGACCCGCTCCGCGGGGTCGTTCATATTGGCGTCGCGAGCGTAGGACTCCGCGTCCTGCAGTTCGTTCTTGAGCTTGGAGATGCGCGACTGCACGGACGAGGGCGTGTGGCCGAACGCGTCCGCCTCGCGCTCTTTGACCAGCCGCTTGATGAGCGCGCGGGAGTCACCGGAGTCGTAGATGGTGAAGGACGAGGTGAACCCGAACTGCGAGGCCTCACGACGCAGGATCCGCACGCAGGCCGAGTGGAACGTGGAGATCCACATGCCGCGGGAGGCGTCGCCAAGGATGGCAGCCACGCGCTCGCGCATCTCTGCGGCCGCCTTGTTGGTGAAGGTGATGGCGAGGATCTGGCTGGGATAGGCGTCGCGTGTGCGCAGCAGATGGGCGACCCGGTGCGTGAGGACGCGGGTTTTTCCGGAGCCGGCGCCGGCGATGATGAGAAGCGCAGGACCGCGGTACTCCACGGCAGCGCGCTGCGGCGGGTTCAGCCCATCGAGGAGCGGATCTGCGTGGCCGGAATCCCGGCCGAGGACAACGGGCTGCTGTTCGGTCATGACCTCACAAGTCTAGGCGGGGCCTCGGACATCGGCGCGGCGGTGGATGGCTCAGCATCCGACGTCCGAGCCCGCCGCTAACCTGGTGCGATGTCCCTGACCGCCATGCGTGCTCCGGCCTTCCGCTGGTTCTTCCTGGCGCGCGCCCTGCAGATGATCACGGCGGCGATGTCCTCGGTGGCATTCGCATTCGCCGTGCTGTCGGTGGACAACGCCCCGCTCGCGCTGTCGGTGGTGATGACCTGCCTCACCGCCAGCACCGTGGTCTTCCTGCTCGTGGGCGGCGTCGTGGCCGATCGGCTGCCGCGAGCGCTGGTCATCCAGAGCTGTTACGTGGTCAACGCCAGCACCGTGGGCGTCACGGCCGCCATGCTCTTCACGGGCACAGCCAGCGTCGTGTCCCTCGCTGTCACAGCCGTCATCGCGGGCGCCACGAGCGCGTTCGTCATGCCGTCCATGCAGGGCATCATCCCGCAGCTCGTCCCGCATGAGGCTCTGCAGCAGGCGAACGCCATGCTGTCGTTCGTGCGCTCCCTGGTCACCATCGGCGGACCCGTGATCGCGGGACTGGTGGTGGCCCTGTCCAGCCCTGCGTGGGCGTTCGTGATCGAGGGCATCGGCCTCGTGGCAGCGATCCCACTGCTCGCGATGGTGCGGCTGCCGCCGCCCGCCCGTTCGAGCACCAATCTCTTCACCGATCTGCGCGTCGGCTGGGGTGAGTTCCGCAGCCGCACCTGGCTCTGGGTGGTCGTCGTGGCCTTCGGGCTGCTGAACGCGCTGGAGATCGGCGCGTGGTCGGTGGGCGGTCCCTTCATCGCCAAGAACGACCCGCTGCTCGGCGTCCAGGGCTGGGGATGGGTGCTGGGGGCGCTGGGCGCGGGCACCCTCGTCACCACGCTCGTGCTGATGTGGCTGCCGCTGTCACGACCGTTGCGCTTCGGCATGATCGGCATGGTGGCGGTGGCTCTTCCGATGCTGCTCCTCGGCATCCATCCCGCCGTCCTCCCCCTCATGATCGCCGCGTTCGTCGCCGGAGCGGGGCTGGAGGTCTTCAGTACCGGGTGGAGCGTGGCGATGATGGAGAACGTTCCCGGCGAGGTGCTCTCCCGGGTGTCGAGTTACGACATGCTCGGCAGCTACCTCGCGATGCCGCTGGGAACCATGCTGTTCGGGTGGTTGCTGACCGCCGGCGATCCGGCCACGGTGATCACGGTGTCGGCGGTCATCTACGCGGTGATCGCGGTGCTGACTCTGTGCGTTCCGAGTGTGTGGCGCATGGGACGAACCGGCGGCAACACAGAAGCACTGCCGACGAGCTGATCAGGCGGCGACCTCGGTCCGCGCCGGAGTGCGGCGGAGCACCAGACCGGCCACCAGTAGAGCGACGCCGACGATGGCAGGTATCCAGACGAGCAGCGCCGGTGCGTGCAGTTCGACGATGCTGTCCTCCCAGGGTGCGCCGATCCGCTCCGGCCCGAAGGCGAAGGTGAGGGCGGCGAACGACAGCACCGCAGCGCCGGCAGCCGCCAGCACCACACCCGTGGCGCGTCGCGCCCCGTGCTGTTGCGCCGCGGCACCGCCCACGGCCACGAGCATCCAGCCGATGAGCCCGAAGCTGACGGTGAACACCACGACCCGCAGCGGGAAGGACGCCCAGGCCGCCACCCAGGCCGCCCCGGGTCCCGCCACCGACATGACGAGGAGGTCCACCGCGCACTGGAAGACCACCACGCCGCCGATGGCGGCGATCACGGCCCACGGCGATCGGGGCAGCACCAGCACAGCCGTCACCGCCGCAAAGAGGAACCACAACAACGTCAGGATGAGAGCAGGTGACGCCGGCAGGAACGCGGCCTCGACGGCGCGCGTGGCGATGAGCAATCCGCCCGGCACGATGATCATCAGGGCGCGGTCGAACGGCAGCAGCCCCAGCAGCGACTCGCGCGCACGCCACGGCCGGGTGGATGCCAACCACGTGGAGCGCGCCGCTGCCGCACCGGGGCGTCGTACCAGGGCGGTGCGGGTGGCGAGGATGCCGATCAGGAGCCAGGTCACGGTGGGGACCAGCAGCACGCGTGCCGCCCACGCCATCGACGCGTCGCGTTCGGAGCGCTCAGGATCCAGCGCGGCGTCGCTGTGCACGGTGACGATCCCATCGATCAGGGCCGCCGCCACCGCGCACCCCAGGGCCAGAACAGCGACGATCACGAGCGCCCTGATGCCTCGTGTCCTCGCCGTCGTCATGTCGAGATGCTACTCCGGTTCCTTCTCAGCGCTGGCTGTGAGCGGCGTGCGACCGCGCTCAGAGGAGACGTCGTGCGCTCGCCCAGGCCGTCAGCTCGTGCCGGGAAGACAGCTGCAGCTTGCGCAGTACCGCCGAGACGTGCGTCTCCACGGTCTTGATCGAGATGAACAGTTCGGCGGCGACTTCCTTGTAGGCGTATCCGCGGGCGATCAGGCGCATGACCTCCTGCTCGCGCCCGGAAAGGCGGTCTAGCTCGTCGTCGGCCCGAGCGGTCTCCCCGCTCATTGCGCCGAAAGCATCGAGGACGAACCCGGCGAGCCGCGGCGAGAACACCGCATCGCCGGAGGCGACGGCGCGTGCACCCGCACTCACGTCGCCCCCGCTGGATCCCTTGGTGATGTAGCCGCGCGCCCCCGCGCGGATGACACGGACGACGTCCTCCGCCGCATCCGAGACACTGAGTGCGAGATATCGGGTCTCCGGGGATAGGGGCAGTGCCTGCTGGAGGACGGCTTCACCGCCCGTGATGTCTCCAGTAGCCCCGGGCAGATGCACATCCAGCAGCACCACGTCCGGACGGGTCGTGGCGATCACGGCGACGGCGCCGGCGACATCCCCGGCTTCACCGACCACTTCCACGCCGGGATCGAGATCGGCGCGCAGCCCGGAGCGGAATATGGAATGGTCATCGACGATCACGACGCGAAGGACGTCGGTCATGGGATCCTCCCCTCCGACATGCCGTTTGCGGCATGCGAGCTATCGCGTCTCAGCGCCAAGCGGATCTGCGTCCCGCTGCCGCCCGCTCCGGGCAGCACCTGAGCCGATCCCCCGGCGCGCCTCATGCGGCCGATGATGGACTGGCGGACGCCAAGCCGATCCGCCGGGACGCCGTCGAGGGAGAATCCCGGGCCGCGATCGCGCACGTAGACCTCCACCGCGTCCCCCCGGCCCTCGATGTACACCGAGACCTCGCCGCCGGCATGGCGTGCGGCGTTGAGCATGGCCTCGCGCGCGGCTGCGGCCAGGTCACCGCTCGCGCGTTCGGTACTGGTGCCGGCGGCGACCACTTCGATGCGGACCGGGTAGTCCAGTTCCAGCGCCGCGGCGTAGTCGCGCAGGTCGGTGGGAAGGTCGCTGTCCGCCGGCTCGTCCCCGTCGTACAGCCAGCTGCGCAGTTCCCGCTCCTGTGCACGTGCCAGCCGCGCTGCCTCGCTGGAGGCGCCCGCGCGGTTCTGGATGAGGGCGAGCGTCTGCAGCACGGAGTCGTGCAGGTGGGCGGCCATCTCACTTCGCTGTTCCTCGCGGATGCGCGTGATCCGCTCATGGGACGCGGCACGCAGCCGAGTGACCAGGATGGGCGCGTAGATGGCACCGAGCGCGATCACGGCGAGCATCGCACACACGAGCGCCGAGACGCTGCGCTGCCCGATGGTCACCCAGCCATCGGTGACGAGCACCGCCAGGAGGATGAGGGCCGCCGTGCCGCGAACCAGCGTCACGTGCCGGGCTCCGCGATCGGGGTCGTTGGCATCGAGGAAGCCCGCCCACAGGGCACCCCCGACGGTGACGGTCATCGCCAGGATCGAACACCAGAACCACTCGCTCTGGTACGGCCCGGTGGTTCCGACCATCCAGGCCGCGAGCACCGCAAGCACGCCTCCGGTACCGACGAGCGCCCATGCAGCGGGCATGCTGCGTGTGACCCTGTTGTCCGGTGATGCCTCTCCCGTGACGGTGCGAGCGGCGTCGGCGAGGGGTACGAGCGCCCAGAGCCAGGCGTAGAGCATGAGACCGGCCCCGCTGATGAAGCTGAACAGGACGAACAGCACGCGGACGGTTCCCACCTGCCAGCCGAGATGCGCGGCGAGGCCGTCGGCCACACCCGCAAGCTGCTGGCGACGGCTGCGACGAAGGGGCGCTCGCCCAGCGGCGCTCCGGGCGGGTACGGGTACCGGTCCCACAGGCGCTGGTCGTGTCGGTGCAGATGGAGGCGGTGCCGGGGCCTGCCGCGGCAGCGGTGGTGTGGGCGGCAGCGCCGCGTTCCCGGGGCGCACCGGCCCCGGAGGAACAGCGGTCATGTGCCCATCCCATCACAATGCATCGCACCCCGGAGTGCCCGGCCAGGGGAATCAGGGATGCGTCAGGGGCATCCCCCATGGCGCGCGCAACGTGGCCGGCGGCACAGTGGAGGGTATGACCGACAATCCTGCTTCGTCGCCGACCCCACCTCCGCCGTATCCGGGTGCGCCCGGCGCGAAGGGCGAGGGATCCACGCCTCGTGGCACGGGCAGCGGCTTCTTCGGCTGGCTCCGCACACTGGGCCTCGCTCGCGGCGACGCCTGGGTCGGTGGCGTGTGCGGTGGGATCGCGGCACGACTGGGCATCGATCCGCTCATCGTCCGCGGCATCTTCGTCGTCGCGGCGGTCCTCGGCCTGCCGATGCTGCTGGTGTACGCGATTCTGTGGGTGGTCCTTCCCGATCGGGCCGGTGTCATCCACCTGGAGAGCCTCTTTCACGGCCGGCTGGAGCCACCGTCCATCGCCGCGCTCGTGATCGTCGTGCTCAGCTTCGTTCCAGTCATCCCCTGGGTGAGCAACCTGCTGCTGTGGTCGGGAGGTTCGTGGGGCGGCATCTACGACATCGGCGGCGCGCTGAGCGTGCTGTGGCGCGGGCTTCTGGTGCTGGCGCTGATCGGTCTCGTGATCGTGGCGATCGTGGCCATCTCCCGCCGTCCGCGCCACCGTGGGCGCGGCGGCGCGCAGGCGGGCTTCGATCCGTACGCCACTGGCGCAGCTGCACCCGACCCGCGCGGCTTCGGCGCCGCACCATACGGTGGGCAGGAGCCCTTTGCGGGCACCGCACCGTATGGCGGACCGCAGTACGGTACGAACGTTCCGACCAACGGCGCCTGGCCCGTGCCGCGACTGGACACGTCCGCGCCCGCGCCCTCCGCCTTCTCGGCCGGGCCGAACGGCGCGGTCTCCGAGCCCCACCCGGTCTTCCCCGCCGCTGCGAGCACCTCGCTCGCCGCGGACGGAATCAGCTCGGGGGACGCCCCTTCCCCGAGCACCGTCGCCGGTGATTCGGCAGATCGCGACACCGCTCGCGACACCGGTGGCGACAGTGTCACCGCCGAAGAGGGCACCGCGGATTCCGACGACACGGTTCGCGCCGAGGCAGCCCGCACCACGGACGAGCCGGCTGGCTCGGTCAACCACCCCGCTGCGCCCGCGTGGCACGAGGGCGCCCTGCCGACGCACGCTGCCGCACCCGGATCGGCCGCCTCCGCACCGGCCGCCTCCGGATCGTCCGCCTCGGGCGCGATGTCCGCGGCCGGTGCCTCGACGTCGGCACCCAGCGCCGCGCCGCTGGCGAACGCCCCGTACGACACGTGGCGTCAGCAGCAGGATCAGTGGCGTGCCGAACACGATACGTGGCGTCAGCAGCAGCGCGACGCCGAGCGGATCGCCCGCGAACTGGCGCGTTCGGAGGCGGCCGAGGCAACCGCACGGGCCAACCGTGAATACGAGGAGGCGCGGGCACGGCGCCGTGCTTCCCGCCCGCGCACAGCCCTCTGGTATGTCGCGCTCACGCTGGGCGTCATGGCCGTCGGCGGTGCCGCAGTCGCTCTCACGGCGGCGCCACGCGGCACGATGATGGCGGCGACACTCGCCTTCCTCGCGGCGACCGCCGTCGGAGCGGTCGCGATGATCATCGCGGGCATCGCGCGTCGTCGTAGCGGGTTCATCACGTTCCTCACGATCAGCAGCCTGGTCATCGCCGCCGGCACCCTGGTGCCTGCGCTCTCGGTGGGACGTCCCTGGAACGGATCCGAGGTGGCACGGGTGGATGGGCAGGTGCTCCTGCCCCTCGGGAGCGCCTCGATCAGCGGGCCCGATCCCGCAGACCGCACCTACCTGCAATCGTTCGGATTCACCAACCTGTACCTGAACCCCTGGATGGCAGCGGACCCCGGTTTCACGATGGTGGAACCGGACCCCGTCCCGACGGCAACCGCCGTGCCGGCACCGTCGTCCTCGCCTGAGCCGTCCACGAGTACGGCTTCGCCGTCCCTCATCCCGCCGATGCCGGCCGGGTCGATCACGCTCGAGAAGGGCGGCGAAGGAAGCACGCAGATCGACGTGGAGGCGGGCATGATCGTGACGTTCACGATCACCGCTTCATCGCTCAGCCTCGGCACCTACCACGTGGAAGACACCGGAGACACCTACACGGACACCGGAGCCATCGACCTTCCCGCACCCCAGAGCAACGGCGACGGAACCTACACCTGGAGGTTCACCGTGGACACCATGGCCGAGTCGCCCCTGATCGCCGGTGAGCCCACCTCCCACGCCCGCAGCTCCGTCACGACCGATGTGACCATCACTCAGCAGGACGACGTCTGGATCAACGCCGGACTCGCGCCGGAGAGGAAGCGATGAACGCCCACGACACGCCTGACGCACCAGCACCGGACGGTGAGGGCCCGGAGATCACCGCGATCACGGACGAAGATTCTGTGCAGCGCGCGGACGTTGCGGATTCACCCGAACCCGCTGCGACGCATGAGGCAGACGCCGTCGAGCTGCTGCCCGGCGATCGTGACGACTCGGACGCCACGTCTGACCCGGGCCTCGGCGACGGCCACGACAACCCGGGTCGGGATGAGGATCCGCTGCTGATCACGCCCGCTCCCCCGGGCGACCCCTCGATGGCGGACGCGGTTCTTCCGCCGCCAGCGGCTCCGGCACCGTCCCCGCATCCCCTTCCCTCCGGAGCTCCGCTGTCCGCAGCGGTGCCCTCCACAGCGGCCCCGTCCGCAGCGGAGCCCTCTGCAACGGCGCCCTCCACGCACGCTGCCAGCTCGCCGGCGCGCGCGGTTGCGGCGGCTGCCGAGGCTCCTCGCACACGCTGGGGCGGCATCATCTGGGGTCTGGTCTTCCTGGCCCTCGCGGGAATCGGCTACTGGTCGACCACCGCCCTCTCCGCCGACTTCCTGGCGGACATCTGGTTGCGCATCACCCCTCTCGCCGTCGGCGCGGGGATGGTGTTCATCGTCGGAGCGATCGCGGTGCTGTGTGCACTCGTCGCGCTCGCCCGGCACCTCCAGCGGCGATCTGCCGCGCAGCGGTCGCTCCTCTGATGCGGCCCGGGCGGATGCGGTTCAGGGCCCGCATCCGCCCCACTCCCCCGTGGGATCTCGTCACGTGCCGTCACGGTCGGTGATCCTTCGTCACTCACGCTCCACCGCGGCCGCCGCGGGTTAGCGTGGGGACATCGCGGCGGTCCGGGCGGTTCCGGGCACCGGTTCATACCCGGTTGTGCAGCGGGTTCGACTCCCGCCGTCGCGTCGATGGCCACCACGCGGCGCCTCGTCGCCGCAGTACGGGCGACGACTCGCCGCAGGACACGTCAACCCACCGGTGCAGCATGCACAGTGCCGGTATGGTGGCGCCCATGTGGTTTTCCCCGGCGATCGGTCGATCATGACCTCGGGTGTCATGCCTTCATTCGGCATCACCCTCGCCGCGGCGCGAGGATCGCGCACCGTGTACACGCTGACGGGACGGCGCGGGATGGACTCGCTGGCCGCGGACGGCGACCTCACTAGCACCGACCATGACGGCTTCCGTGGGCGGCTGGTCTCGGTGCCCCTCGGCGAGTCGGCGTTCGAGGATCTGCGCTGCTCCGCGTTCCGCTTCGAGCGCACCGCCAGTGCCGCTTCGGCCATGGCGGATGTGGCACGGATGATCTTCGTGGTCCACGGCAGCATCACCGTGCATGAGGGGACGGAGCGGGTCGCCGTGGACGCGGGCCGGTGGGTGCTCGCGCCTGCCCGGCGATCGTTTGTGATGAGCAGCGACGGCTCGTCTCGGCTGCTGAGCGTTCTGATCCCCACACGAAAACTCCGCACCCCCCGCGAGCGCCTCGACGCTCTCGCGCTTCGCCCACTGGCCCACACGGCGATCGGCTCCGCCTTCGAGAGCATGCTGCGCTCGCTCTCCCAGTCAGCCCCCGACGACAACACGGTGGAAGCGGACCTCACCGCGCATGCCCTGCTCGATCTCACGCGCGCGCTGCTCGCGGCGCAGCCTGCGGGAGAACCGGACGATCCGGACGATGCGGTGCGCGCGCGTGTGCACGACTTCATCGAGCACAATTACGCCGACCCAAACCTCCACGTCTCGGTGATCTCCGCCGCTCTCGGGGTGAGCGTGCGCCGTCTGCACCGGCTCTTCGAGTCTGAGCCGCTCTCGATCTCACAGTGCATCCGTCGCTGGCGGGTCACGGCGGCCGGTCGCGAGTTGCTTCTCACCCAGGAACCGTTCGAGTCGATCGCGCGCCGCGTGGGATTCGGATCATCCGACACCGGCTACCGCAGCTTCCGCGACGAGTACGGGATGACGCCGGCGGAGTACCGCCGCCGCGGGCGGGTCTGATCCGCTTCAGCCGCCGAAAACGGGTTCGGACCGCTGCGTCGTCTGCGCGAGCGCTTCTTCGCGAACGTTCATGTACACGGCGATACGCCGATCCAGCTCCGCGGGGCCGGCCGAATCGCGCTCGCGCGCATCTTGGATGTCCTCGGCGAGCTTCACGAGGCGCGCGTGCGCGTCAGCGGGGATCCGCGCCTGGAGCATCACGAGGTCTTTGCGATAGGTGTCGCTCACCGGACCCATGCTGCTCCTCCTCCGCGGCCGCCTCGGATCGCGATCGGTTCCGTGATCGAAGGACTCCACCACCCATGATGCCGCAGTTCGAGTCCGCGGGAGGAGCAGTATGCGCCCCGGCAATGTCGGGCGAAGTTAGCTCAGAAGAATCTGAATCACCTGAACGCGGTGCAGGTGCTGCTCTTCAGAGCGCGAGCAGCGCGATCCCCGCCACCACCACGATCGATGCTCCCACCCGGAGACCCGGTCTTCCCTCCCGCAGCACGAACGCGCCGAAGAGGCTCACCAGCACGACGCTCACCTCGCGCGTCGGCGCCACGAGGGATACCGGTGCGATGGTCGTCGCAGCGAGCACGAGGATGTAGCTCAGCGGCGACAGCACACCGAAGGCCAGGAGGCGCCGCCACTGCAGCTTCGCGAGCGGCACGACCTGACGCCACCGGCGCCCGAGAATCGCTCCGAACAGCACCACCTCGATCAGGGTGCAGCCCACCATGAACGCGACGGGTGAGATGTGCCAGATGCGCAGCGACTGGCTGTCCCACAGCGTGTATGCAGCGATGGCGAGTCCGGTGAGGAGGCCGAAGATGATGGCGGGATCCATCCCGCGGCGACCGGACGCTCCGGTACCGCGATCCAGCAGGCCGATCCAGACGACACCGGCGATCACGGCGATCACGCCGACCAGCGCGATCGGCGACGGTCGCTCGCCCAGCGCGAGCACCGCCACGAGCACGGTGACCAGGGGTCCTGACCCGCGAGCCGTTGCGTACACCGTGGAGAGGTTCCCGGCCGCGTACCCCCGCTGCAGCACCAGCATGTAGACCACGTGCAGCACCGCCGACACGGCGACGCCCAGGAGGAACCCGGACCAGTCATCCGTCCCGATCCCGCCCGTGAGCGGTACGACGGGGAGCCACACGATGCCGCTGGCGAGCGCACCGAGCCACAGGAACGGCAGCCCGGCCCGGCTCGCCCCGTGGGCGATGACGTTCCAGGCGGCGTGCGCGCACGCGGCGGCGAGAACGAGGACGAGAGCAAGAAGCGACATGAGAACCTTCCGCTCACCGATTCATGGATCGACGAGCACCGGTCCTCCGGGCTTTTGTCCTGTCAGATGACGTGCGACGGTGTCGCGCGTGGCGCCGCTCGGACCTGTCGAACGTGGTTCCGGAACCCTAGGCGCTGTCGGGTCCAGCCTAGGTCATAACGATCTCGTCCCCAGACCGTCACCAGTGCTTCATCGGGTCCGGCCGCACCGCTACGATCAGCGCATGACGGCCTCAGCGCACATCTCCCGGCGGACTCGCGCCATCCACCGACGTCTGCCCGGGCTCCTCGGAGCCGGTGTTCTCGTCAGTACGCTCATGCTCGCGGGCTGCGCGCCCGAACCGAGCGGAGGAAACACCGCGGCGCCGAGCATCTCGACGAGCACCAGCGCGCCGTCACCGTCCGCCTCCTCCGTCACAACGCCCACGCCCACGCCAGAGCACTCCGCCACCGTACCCGTCAGCCTCGAGCTCCGCCTGGACCAGCTGATCGTCACGGACTCGGAGGGTGGTGAGAAGATGCTCGACATCCGGACAGACGCGGCCGGCGTGCGGGACGCCCTGTTCGGCATGTTCGGCGAGGTCGAGCCGACGCGGCCTGATGACCGCTACCCCATCGACCTCTACACCTGGGCGGGCCTGACACTCGTGTGGATCGAGGGCACTCCGGCGTCCGCATCCGTAACCTTCCGCGCGGCATCGGAAAACGATGTGGCACTCACCTCCGCGGGGCTGAGCGTGGGCGCGACCGTGGCCCAGGTGGAGGCCGCAGGAGCGGAAGTGACCGCCTACGGCACGTACGACGACGTCACCGCCTACCGTCTGAACGTCGAGAAGGTTCCGGGTACATCCTCCCTCGCGAACCCGGGCGAAGAAGGAGAGCGCTACCTCAGCTTCATCGTCGAGGGTGGCGTCGTGACCATGCTCAGCGTCGGCGACGACTTCAGCGACCTCTGAGACCACAGCGACCTCTGAGACCACAGCAAGCGTCTGAGGCCACAGCGATCCCAGATCGCCAGCCGGTGCGTCAGCGCTGCGCGTTGACGTACTGGCGGAGGTGCTTGCCGGTGAGAGTGGTGCCGTCGGCGATCAGCTGCGCCGGAGTACCTTCGAACACCACCTTGCCACCGTCGATACCCGCGCCCGGACCCAGGTCGATGATCCAGTCGGCATGAGCCATGACCGCCTGGTGGTGCTCCACCACGATGACGGACTTGCCGGAGTCCACCAGCCGATCCAGCAGCGCCAACAGGTTCTCGACGTCCGCGAGGTGGAGGCCCGTCGTGGGCTCGTCGAGGATGTAGACATCGCCTCCCTCACCCATCTGAGCGGCGAGCTTCAGCCGCTGTCGTTCTCCGCCCGAGAGGGTGGTGAGCGGCTGGCCGAGGCTGATGTAGCCGAGACCCACATCGGCGAGGCGATCGAGGATCTTGTGGGCGGCGGGAAGCTTGGACTCGCCCTCGGCGAAGAAGGTGAGCGCTTCCGCGACCGGCAACGCCAGCACTTCACTGATGTCCTTGCCCCCGAAGTGGTACTGCAGCACCTGGTGGTCGAATCGCTTGCCCTCACACACCTCGCAGGTGGTCTCCATCGTGGCCATGACACCGAGATCGGTGTAGATCACGCCCGCACCGTTGCAGTTGGGGCAGGCGCCTTCGGAGTTGGCCGAGAACAGCGCGGGCTTCACGCCGTTCGCCTTGGCGAATGCTTTGCGCACGTGCTCCAGCAGCCCGGTGTAGGTGGCGGGGTTGCTGCGCCGTGAGCCGCGGATGGGCGCCTGATCGATCGACACCACCGACGCGTCCTTCGGCATCGAGCCGTGAACGAGAGAGCTCTTGCCCGAGCCGGCGACGCCGGTGAACACGACGAGCACACCCAGCGGGATGTCGACGTCCACGTCCTGCAGGTTGTGCAGGTCGGCGCCACGCACCTCGATGGCGCCGCGTGGCTCGCGCACCGCCGGCTTCACGCTGACCCGCAGATCAAGGTGCCGACCGGTGAGGGTGTCGCTCGCGCGCAGGCCCTGCACCGTTCCTTCGTACGTGATCTCGCCGCCGGCAGAGCCGGCCCCCGGCCCCAGATCGACCACGTGATCGGCGATGGCGATGGTCTCCGGCTTGTGCTCCACGACGAGCACGGTGTTGCCCTTGTCGCGCAGCGCGAGCAGCAGGCGGTTCATGCGCTCGATGTCGTGGGGGTGCAGGCCGGTCGTGGGCTCGTCGAACACGTACGTCACATCGGTGAGGGAGGAGCCGAGATGACGGATCATCTTGGTGCGCTGCGCCTCGCCACCGGAGAGGGTTCCCGCCGGACGATCGAGTGAGAGGTAGCCGAGACCGATGTCGACGAAGCTGTCCAGGGTTTCCTGAAGCCCGGTGAGTAGCGGCGCGACGGACGGCTCGTCGAGCGAGCGCACCCACTGAGCGAGGTCGCTGATCTGCATCGCGCAGGCATCGGCGATCGAGATGCCGCCGATCTTCGACGATCGCGCCGGAGCGCTGAGGCGCGTGCCCTCGCATTCCGGACACACGATGAAGGTGACGGCGCGGTCGACGAAGGCGCGGATGTGCGGCTGCATCGCATCGCGGTCCTTCGACAGCATCGACTTCTGAATGCGCGGGATGAGCCCCTCGTATGTGAGGTTGATCTTGTCGATCTTCACCTTGACCGGGGACTTGTAGAGGAAGTCCTCCAGCTGCCGCTTGGTGAAGTCGCGGATCTTGGTGCTGCCATCGAAGAATCCGGCCTCGGCGTACATCCGCGTGGCCCAGCCGTCGGGCGTGTAGCCCGGCACCTTGATGGCGCCCTCCAGCAGAGACAGGTTCTCGTCGTAGACCTCGGCGAGGTCGATATCGTTCACCGTGCCCATGCCCTCGCACCGTGGGCACTGCCCGCCCAGGATGGAGAACTCCGCGCGCTCCTTGACCGTGCGCCCGCCCTTCTCCACGGTGACGGCGCCGGCACCCGAAGCCGAGGCCACGTTGAAGGAGAACGCCTGCGGAGAGCCGATGTGCGGCACGCCGATGCGGGAGAACAGGATGCGCAGCATTGCATTGACGTCGGTGGCGGTACCCACCGTGGAGCGAGCGTTGGCGCCCATGCGCTCCTGGTCGACGATGATCGCCGTGGTGAGACCTTCGAGCACGTCGACATCAGGACGAGCAAGCGAGGGCATGAAGTTCTGCACGAACGACGAGTAGGTCTCGTTGATCATGCGCTGCGATTCCGCCGCGATCGTCGCGAACACGAGCGAGCTCTTGCCCGAGCCGGAGACACCGGTGAAAACGGTGAGGCGGCGCTTGGGCAGCTCGACGTTGACGTCGCGCAGGTTGTTCTCTCGTGCCCCCACCACACGAATGAGGTCGTGGGTGTCGGCGATGTGTGCGTCGGTCATAGTGCTCCCCAGTGTGCGGATCGACGGATGCGGCGGATAACAGCATGGCGCATGCCCCCGACATTGCGCATCCGAAGACCACAAGCGGGCAGGAACGAAGAAGTCCCGATCAGTCGCGGACGGCCGGCGTGCGGAAGAAGTCGACGCCGAGGTCCGGGTGATCGACGAACACGCCGTCGACCTGCGCATCACGAAGGATCTGCCATTCCGCTTCGTAGTCGCCGAACTCCGCCTTCGCACCCGTACGGAACTGCTTCAGGAGAAACGCGTTCTCCGGCCTCGCCGTCCAGGTGAACACCTGCAGTCCGCGCTGGTGGGCTTCCGCGACCACCGGAGCCGGCCCGCGCGAGCGCCCCATGCGATCCGGACGGAGGATGCTCTTCTTGTCCAGGCTGATCCCGTCCACTTGCGATGCGAGCACATCGAGTCCGCGCGGACTGAGCTGATCGGCGTACGAGGGGACGCCCGCCTGACGGGACGCGCGCAGGTCGTAGGCGGTGCCCGCGGCCTCCAGCAGATAGACATAGGTCGCGGGGAGGCCCTCCCGCTGGAGCCGGGTGATCACGGACTGCTCGAAGGACTCGATCACGAGAGGGTGCGCGCCACCACCCCAGCCGCACGCTTCCAGCTCCGCCAGCAGCAGCGGCACATGATCCAGCCCGATACCGGCGAAGTACGTGGCGTGCTTGATCTCCACCACCGCGCCGATCTCGCGCCCCTGTTCCAGGGAGGCGCGACGGACGAGGTCCAGGACGTCGCGCAGGCGCAGCATCGGCTGCCGGTCGTCGTACGTGGCACTGGTGGCACGCAGCGCGGGGATGCGTTCACGCACCCGCAGCGTGGACAGCTCCTCCCAGGTGAAGTCCTCGGTGAACCACCCGGTCTGCTCGGCGCCGTCCACACGCTTGGTGGTGCGGCGGTCGGCGAACTCCGGCCGCTCCGACACGTCGGTCGTGCCGGAGATCTCGTTCTCGTGCCGGACGACGAGGACGCCGTCGCGCGACACCACCACATCCGGCTCGACGGCGTCGGCTCCCATCGCGAGGGCGAGGTCGTACGCGGACGGAGAATGCTCCGGACGGTATCCGGGCGCTCCACGATGGCCGATGACGAGAGGGCGACGACGAGGCACCGGCCCATCGTAGTCGGCGACGGTGATCGATCGCCGGGCACCACCCCATCGTCACCGGCGACGGTGATCGATCGCCGGGCACCACCCCATCATCGTCGGCGACGGTGATCGATCGCCGGGCACCACCCCATCATCGTCGGCAACGGTGATCAATCGCCGGGCACCCCCCCATCATCGTCGGCAACGGTGATCAATCGCCGGGCACCACCCCATCATCGTCGGCAACGGTGACCAATCGCCGGGCACCACCCCATCATCGACGCCCACAGTGATCGAACGCCGGCCACCACCCCATCATCGCCAGCAACAGAGATCAATCGCCGGGCA
>JAITLK010000002.1 GCA_031277945.1 Microbacterium sp.
TGTCGACTTAGGTGTCTGTGACAAAGGTCGGAGCCGAGCAGAACGTCTGCACAGACTGCGCCCGGAGAAGGCGTGGAGACTCAGCGTTGGACGGGGGTTCGATTCCCCCCAGCTCCACCAGTCGCTGTCGCGAGAAGAAGCCCCTCCGATCTTGGATCGGAGGGGCTTCTTCGTGGAAAACGCATCTACTGCGGACGCCGGGCTTCCCACTCCGAACGCAGGATGCCCATGCGCACGATGTCCTCGTAGTGCCCTCGCACCCAGGCGTGCTCACGCTGGCGGCCTTCGACCACGAACCCCGCCTTCTCATACGCCCGGATCGCGCCGGCATTGGACGCGATCACCTCGAGATGGACACGGCGCAGATTCGCGCGGACGAAGGCGAACTCCAGCATCTGCGCCATCGCCTCGGTGCCGATGCCCCGGCCGCGTGCCGAGGGGGCCAGGGCGATGCCGATCTCGCCGTGGCGTGCGAGATCGTCGATGTCGAACACACCGATGTTGCCCACCGCCTGACCATCCGCGTCGATGACGAAGCTGACGTTGCCATCGGGCTCCGCCTCGCGCGCGAGAAGCCGGGACTCCCAGCGCTCTCGCGTGGGGATGGCGGGTCTGCCTGGATTGCGCTCCTCCCACGTGTCCAGATCTGCGGCGATCGAGTAGAGGGCGTCCAGATCGGCGTCGGTGCGGGGTCGAAGGGTGACAACAGAGTTCGTCGACATGCTGGAACGATACGCGGCGGCACGGACACGGCTGCCATCCGCGAGGTGTGGAGAATGAATCCCACTCCGGGATTCACGCGCGTAGAGTACGCAGATCACCGTGCGCCTGTCAGACGAGATCGTCGCCTACCTCGATCGGCTGGTCGGGGAGGGGGCGGCGCCGAGCCGCGCGGCGGTGGTGGCGTCCGCGATGGAGCGCGAAATGCGTCGGCGCGCGGCGGAGCGGGATGCGGAGCGGCTCGGTGCAGCCGCCGATGACGATCTGGACTCGCTCGTCGAATGGACGGCCGGCCGATTCGTCGCGGACGAATGAGCATGCGGGAGATCTGTCTGGCACGGCTGGACAAGACTCGGCCGGTCCTCGTGCTCACCCGCGCCGCGGCACGTGGCGCGATGACGAAGGTCACGGTAGCGCCGATCACCTCGACGGTGCGAGGTCTCAGCAGCGAAGTCCGGCTGGGGCGGACGAACGGGCTCGACCACGACTGCGTCGTCGCGCTCGACAACGTTCTGACCATCGCTGCCAGGTTGCTCGGGGAGCCGATCGGGTACCTGCACGAGAGACAGAAGGCCGAACTCGCGCGTGCCGTCGTGCTCGCCTACGACCTTGACGTGCCGTTGCTGAGCGGCGGGAGGACGTGAATCAGAAGGCCTTGCCGCGGTTTGCCAGACGGACCCGCTTGGACGGCTTCCCGCCGACGAACGACTGCGCGGAGTCCACGAGGAATCCGTTGCGAAGCGCCTCGCGACCGATCAGCATGCGAAAGCCCATCTGCGCTCGGTTGGTGAGGGTGAGCTCCACCGGCATCTCGACTCCCACCAGGCGCAGGTCGGCGATCACGACGATCCGCCGCTCCACGTGCCCGGAAGAGCTGCGGACATCGCGCCGATCATGGATCGGAAGCGCGACGATCTGTGCGTCGGCATCGGAGAACTGCCACGGGTGCACGGCGAAGCGCACCCACTCGCGACCCTCGTGATCGAACTCGACGATGTCGAAGGCGTGCAACGATGAGGTGCGTGCCCCCGTATCGATCTTCGCCTTGATCCAGGGCAGCTCGATGCCGGCCAGCGATACCCATTCTCGCCAGCCCGTGACGGTGATTGAATTACCTGAGCCCACCCGATCATCATGACAGGAAAACGCAGTTGAAGATCGCCATCCTTTCTCGTGCGCCGCAGGCGTACTCCACGCAGCGCCTGCGCGCCGCGGCCGTTCAACGGGGTCACGAGGTCAAGGTTCTCAATACTCTCCGTTTCGCGATCGACCTCGCGGGTGATGCGCCGGATCTGGCGTATCGAGGACGCCGGCTGAGTGATTACGATGCGATCCTGCCGCGAATCGGGTCCTCCATCACGTACTTCGGCACGGCCGTCGTGCGCCAGTTCGAGCAGATGGACGTGTACACGCCGAACACGTCCAACGGCATCGCCAACGCGCGAGACAAGCTCCGCGCCACGCAGATCCTGTCCCGTCACGGCATCGCTCTGCCTGCCACCGCTTTCGTCCGCAACCGCGCGGACGTGCGCCCTGCCATCGAGAGCGTCGGCGGCGCGCCGGTGGTGATCAAGCTGCTGGAAGGCACCCAGGGCATCGGGGTGATCCTCGCGCCGCAGGTGAAGGTGGCGGAAGCGATCATCGAGACGCTGCACTCCACCAAGCAGAACGTGCTGATCCAGAAGTTCATCTCCGAGTCCCGAGGGCGCGACATCCGTGCCCTGGTGGTGGGCGACCGTGTCGTCGCAGCGATGCGGCGCACGGCGCAGGGCGACGAGTTCCGCTCCAACGTGCACCGCGGCGGTTCCGTGGAAGCCGTGGAACTGGACGAGGAGTACCAGCGCACCGCGGTGCGGGCAGCCCAGATCATGGGCCTCCGCGTTGCTGGAGTGGATATGCTGGAGGGCGTCGACGGCCCGCTGGTGATGGAAGTCAACTCCTCACCGGGACTGCAGGGCATCGAAGCCGCCACCAAGCTGGACGTCGCGGGCGCGATCATCGACCACATCGCCAATCAGGTCGCATTCCCCGAGATCGATGTGCGCCAGCGCCTCGCCGTGTCCACGGGCTATGGCGTCGCCGAGCTCCTGGTGCACAACGGCGCGGGCGTGGTCGGACAGACCCTCGGCGAGGCCGGCCTGTGGGAGCGCGACATCACGGTCCTCACCCTGCATCGCGGTACGACCGTGATCCCGAACCCGCGCAAGCATGTGATTCTCGAAGGCGAGGACCGTCTCCTCTGTTTCGGCAAACTGGAGGAGATGCGCTCCATGATCCCCGAGCGACGACGTCGTGCGCGGGTGCGCAAACTCCCCAAAGAGCCCATTCCGAAAGACTCCGGAGCAGAGGACTGAACGGCCAGCGCACGCGGCGCCCAGCGCGCCGCGTGATCACGTGTGCTCTCCTGACCATCGGCCTGCTGGCGCTCACCGGCTGCAAGCCGGAGTTCGTGCTCGATCCGGAGTATGCGGCGCGGGAGATCCCCGTGGGCGCCGCATCCACCGATCCTCTGCTGCACGATGACGACTTCCGCGACATGATGAGCGACTTCCCCATCATGCAGCGATCCATGGATGCCTCGGTGCCCATCCCCGGGCTGTACGGCGCGTACGGGCTGAAGCGCAATGACACCGCCACGGCCTACAAACTCATCCTGTCGAAGGGTTTCACCCCGCAGGGGCTCGCGCTCAGTGATGACCAGGTGTTCGTCTCCGCATACGACCACAAGCACAAGATGAACTCGGTCGTGTTCGTCTTCGACTACTCCGGTGAGTTCGTGAAGACCATCTCCCTGCGCAACAAGGCGCATGTGGGCGGCATCGGCTACGACCAGGAGGCCCGCGTGCTGTGGATCGGGGACACCCGTGACGGGCGAGCGGCCATCTCGGGCATTCTGCAGGACACCATCGACGGCTACGACATCCATGCCGCCGCGCCGATCGAGTACGCCGTCTCCTACATCGTGGACAGCCTCGAGGGCGTATCCACCCTGGACTTCCATGGTGATCTCCTCTGGGCGAGCTACTTCACCAATGACCCTGACGACTCCCAGATCCAGGTGTTCAGTCTGGACTACTCGGAGCCCGACGCAGAGGGATTCGTAGAGCTCACGGATGTCGGCGACACCGATCGGTCCTATGTCGACGACGACGGGGAGCATCACATCTTCGCCGATCTCGCCTTCACTGCCCCCAAAGAGGTGCAGGGGCTGGCTTTCGATGACACGCACCTGTACGTTGCACAGTCATTCGGCACGAAGAAATCGCGTCTGACCAGGTACGATCTCGCCGTGGACGACGATTCCGCCGTGTTCACCAACGGAGTGTCGATCGAGCTGCCGCCGTACCTCGAGCAGATCGCTCTGTCGGGGGAGGACGGCGCGAGCGACATCCACCCTCTTTTCGAGAGCGCGCAGCCGGCGTACCGGAAGAAGGTCGATGTCTTCGTCGATCGGATCGTGACGATCACGCACGCCGATTTCGAGGCTGAGGCCACCGAAGACGAGCGAGCACCGGAACTCGTCGAGATCGAGGTCACCGCCGTCGACGAGTGACGCTCACCGGGAACCGGGGCGGACGAGGGCCGTCTCATAGGCCAGGATCACGAGCTGAGCGCGGTCACCGGCGTGAACCTTGGCCATGGTCCGGTTCACGTGCGTTTTCGCCGTGTGCAGCGAGATCGTGAGCGCTTGCGCGATCTCGGCGTTCGAGAGCCCGCGACCCACGAGCTCGAGGACTTCGAGTTCACGAGGAGTGAGGGCCGACAGCCGCGGATCCGCCGGGTCCGCCGCACGCGGCCGGGGGGGCGGTGACCCGCTCGATGAGCGTCCGCGTCGCGGCGGGGGAGAGGAGCTCGTCACCATCGTGGATCGTCCGGACCGCCTGAACGATCGCGCTCGGCTCCGCCCCCTTGCCGATGAATCCGCTGGCCCCGGCTCGCAGAGCGGCGAGGACGTAGTCGTCCTCCTCGAACGTGGTGAGGATCAGGACGCGCGCAGTCGTGTCCGTCGCATCCGCCCGGATCCGTGCGGTCGCGGCGATGCCGTCGAGCACGGGCATCCGGATGTCCATGAGCACCACATCCGGACGCAGTCGTCGAGCAAGGGTCACCGCCTCATCGCCGTCGGCGGCCTCCTCGATGACATCGATGCCGCCATCGACGAGGATCTCGCGCACCGCTCGCCGGATCAGCGGCTGATCATCGACGATGAGGACGCGCGTCATCGCTGCTCCCGGGAGGCCGTCGGCAACTCCACGTGAAGACGGAAGGCCTCGGCGGTGCGGGTGGTCGCGACGCGTCCTCCCGCGGCCGCCACACGCTCTCCCAGTCCGCGCAGGCCGTGACCGCTGCGCGTGTCGTCCGTCTCGCCGGATGCGGGATTGGTGATGGTGATGTGCAGACTTCTCGTCGGCTCTGCGAACTCCACGGCGGCGCGGGAGCCGTCACCGTGTTTGACCGCGTTGGTGAGCCCCTCGAGCAGCACGAGGTGAGCTGCAAGGTCGGCTGCCGGCGTGAGGGCTGGCAGCTCCCCGTCGCCCGTCACGCGGACGCTCAGACCGGAGGTCTGGAAGCGATGGAACAGCGCTGCCCGGTCGGCGAGTCCCGACTGCGGGCGCAGTGTTCGCAGCTCACCGGGATCATCCGAACGCAGAAGCGCCAGCAGCGCTCCGATGTCCGAGAGCACCGCGCGCGACGCGGATCGGATGGTGCCGAGCGCCTCACGGGCGCGTTCCGGTGAGGACTCGACCGCGGCGGATGCGACGCCCGCATTTAGGCTGATCACCGAGATCTGGTGGGCGACCAGGTCGTGCAGGTCCCGCGCGATGCTCACCCGTTCCTCGGCAACGCGTCGACGTGCCTCGTCCTCCCGTGAACGCTCGGCACGTTCGACGCGCTCGGACATCATGGTCGTGTACTCGCGGCGCGATCGCGCCGCGGCGCCGAGAGCGGCGCCAACCACGATGAACGCGAGGAACTGCATGGCGCGCGAGTCGAATGGCTCCCCACCGAGCACGAGCGTGTTGGTGGTGAAGACGATGACGACGGTTGCCGCCACCGCGATCAGCGCCGTCGTGCGAGACAGGCAGTCTGTGACGGCGTAGGCGGCGATCGCGAGTGCCATCAGCGTGCTGGCGCCGAGGACGCCTCCCGCCGCGAGCACCGTATTGCAGATGAGCGTGATGCCGAGCACAGCGAGAGGCGCGCGGCGGCGCAGCAGCAGGGCGGGTGCCGGCAGCAGGGCGGGGACGAGCTGCCAGCCGAGAGCGCGGAAGGTCTCGTCAGGGAACGGGAGTACGCCCAGCAGCACGATGACGGCGACGGCAGAGACATCACCGAGTACCGCGGATGTGCGAGAGGCGCGATTCGTGCTCACCCTCCCAGCCTTCCACGGCGTGGCGTTCGGCGGATCCATCCGGGGAGCCATGACCGCGTACCGCGAACGCGGTACGCGAGTGTCCGCATCTGGGCGATGTGCCGCCGTGCCCGGGCCGGAAGCCTGGAAGGGCGAATCAACCGAGAGGATCCCATGAAGAAGTCGAGGAAAGCGCTGCTCGCCATCGGGGCAGTGGCCGCAGCCATCGCCGTCGGCCTGGCCACGACGACAGTGGTCAACGTGGTGGCGACGAACGCGGAAGCCGATGCCATCGAACCGTACGGTCAGAGCATCGAGGTGGCAGGGAAGAGCATGAATGTGCTGGTGACGGGCGAGGGGGAGGACCTCGTGCTCCTCCCGGGTTTCGGAACCTCGTCGCCGGTGCTCGACTTCGCGCCCCTGATCGAAGATCTGGCCACGGATCACCGGCTCATCGTGGTGGAGCCGTTCGGCTACGGCCTGAGTGATGCCACCGAGGAAGCGCGGACCACGGCCAACATCGTGAGCGAAGTGCACGAAGCCCTCCAGGCGTTCGGTGTGACCAGCTACACGCTGATGGGGCACTCGATCGCGGGACTCTACGGCATCGAATTCGCCGAGCGGTATCCCGATGAGGTGCGCGGATTCGTGGGCATAGACAGCAGCGTTCCCGGTCAGCCCAACATGGACGTCGCCTTTCCCACCGGCCTTCTCGGCGCGCTCAAGAGTCTCGGGCTGGTGCGGCTGCTGTCGGGTGTCGGCGGTGACGGCGGCTATGCCTCGCCGTTCTACGATGATCACGAGCGCCAGCAGATCGGTCTGCTGACCCAGCGCAACAGCCTGGAGCCGACCTACCTCGATGAGATGGCGCGCATCCGCACGAACTTCGCTGATGCCGAGGGACGGACTTTCCCGGCAGATCTTCCGCTGCTGCTGTTCGTTCAGCAGGTCAACCCGACGAACGATGACTGGCTGGCGATGCACGAACGACAGGCTGCCACCGTCACGGATGGGACTGTCATCCCCCTCGACGGCGATCACTATCTGCACCACACCCAATCCCCGGCGATCGCTCAGCAGCTGCGCGCCTGGGAGGAGCAGCGGTCGTCGAGCTGAGCGGTCACGCCATCCCGGGGCTCACGCGCCGCAGCCGAGCGCGAATGCGCCGTCGGGAATTGGCCGCTCGTGAGAGCCGATGTCCGCTGTACGCGATACCGCCTCTCAGCCGGTGCGCGATGGCGACCCACGAGCACACCCCGCGCTCCAGCAGCCACAGCGGAGTCCACAGCGCGGAAGACGCGGGATACACCGCGCGCCCACCGGCCGATCGGCGCCCGGTCTCGGCGAGCAGCATGATCGCTGATGCGGCAGCGATCAGCAGGAGCGGCCGGCGTCGGGCGCAGAACACCGCGGGAAGGATGGCGGCTTCGGCGACCAACCTCAGCGGCTGAGCGAAGCTGTCGTACGCCTGTCGAACCCGCTGCCGGCGGAAGTGCCCGAACGTGGGAGGACGCCGCGCGATGAACAGCCCCGGAAGAACGCGTACCCGACCGCCGGCCATCCGGACGGTGCGTTCGAGCTCCAGGTTCTCGAAGAGGGCGTCGCCGTCGTATCCGCCGCTGCGCACGATGATCGATCGCCGAACGGCGTAGGTGCCCGGATAGTCCGAGGCGACGGCACGATTCAGCAGTGTGCGAGCCGTGTCCCAGCGCGCGTGCCACGGCAGCGGATCGAAGTAGTTCTGGGGCTTCACCAGCTCGGCATGATCGAGCTCGGCGATGAGCGCACGGAGCGTGTCCTCGGCGTAGCGCACGTCGTCATCGGCGATCACGATGCTGTCATGGCGCGCTGCGGCGATCCCGGTGAGCACTCCGCCGACCTTGCCGTTTGCGGCGGATGCGAGCCCGGGGGCCACGGGAAGGTGGCGCACGAGTGCGTCCCAGGACAGGGCGTGTGCTGCGAAGAGTTCGGCGGGGGAGCCGTCGACGATGGTGACGTCGATCCAGTCGGCGAGCCGCCGGAGGTAGTCGGTGAGATCGTCGCGGGAGTCGTCGGTGCTCCACCGCAACGGAAGCACGTACTCCGCGGCGAGCCGCGGAGTGTTCATCGTCCCTCCGTCCGGAATCCCGCGGCCTTGTGTGTGCCGTCGCAGAACGGCTTGATGGCGGACAACCCGCATCGGCACAGCGCGCTCGTTCGTCGGCGAAGGCTGATCGGCTCGCCATCGGCTGTCGTCAGCTGGATGTCACCGCGTACGAGGAGCGGTCCGTCCGGGTAGGGCGTGATGCTCGCTGGGCGGGCCGTCATGCTTCCCCCCGATGCCGCAACGAGGACTCACCGACCGACCAGCGCTCCAGCATGTGCCCTGCCACCATGCCGTCGAGGGCGAGGCAGGCGGCCGCCCCGAACATGATGTCGGGAAGCAGGTCGGGCCGGTCCTCACCGAGGGAGCCCGCGAGGTCGCGTGCGGCGATCTGCTCGTGGACGGCATCGGCCTCCACGTGCTCATCGAAGTAGTCCGTCACATTGGCGCCGTACCCGAGGCGCCGGAAGCCATCGCCGTAGAGCCGGTTGGGAATCGACGAGGTCATCTCGAACGCGGCGAGGTGACCGACGATGGCGCCGATGAGACGGCGATTGAGGCCGAACATCGACATCATGTTGTGCGAGGCGAGGGTGATCGCCGGGACGTCGTCCACGTAGACGGCGTAGGTGTCGTCCAGTCCTGCGCCGCGCATCGATGCCGCGAAGATCGCGGCGTGCACGCGGTCTGGCCGTCCGCCGCCGTACTCGTCGGACTGGATCTCCACGAGCGCGGCCTTGGCCCGCCCGTGCAAGCGGGGAATCGCCCAGGAGTGGGGGTCCGCCTCCCGCAGGGTGTACACCGAGCGCTGCATGAGGAACTCCTGAAGCTGCTCTGCGGTGGCCTTGCGGGCAACGAAACGGGAGAGGCTCGGCCCGTCGTCGGCGCCGGTGAGGTGGAAGAGCGCCCGAGCGATCGCGTCCGGCGTCGGCTCGGGCAGAGCGGGCATGCCGACGGCCTCGCGGATCGCCCGCTCGAACACTTCCTCCACGAGGGCACGAGCGGCGATGGCGCGAGTATCCCATTCGAGGCGCGGGTCGAAGCCTGCCACCGAGCCGTAGAGGGACGCGTACAGCGAGAACAGTGCGAGCTGGACGTCGTCATCGTGCAGGATGTCCGCGCTGGTGTCGAGGGCCTTCCGTGCGAGGTCGGTGAGGTCGGGGGACATGGTTCCGGACAGGTGGGCGAGCACGGCCTCGCTCAGCGGTCCGCGCGCAGCGAAGGGGATGCGGGCGGTGTCGAGCTCTTCTGCGGTGATGGTCACGAGATCTCCGATCTGATTCCTGCAGTCTCTGGGCGAGTGGACGCGCCGGGAAGCGGGTTGACGCCCGCGCGCACAGGGGCTATCGCTGATCCCAAGCCCCACGGCTGTCAAGGGCCTTCCCGGCGCAGCGCGCCCGTCCGAGCCTGATGGTTCGCAGACGGAGGGAGCGAACCCGTGCAGGATGTCGACCGACGAGGACCCCGATTCGTGTTCTGGGCGTGGCTGGCGCTGATCGCCAGCGGTCTCGCCGTGATGATCGCGCTGCCGCTGGCGGGTCGCTGATATGGGCCGCTGGATCCGTGACAACGGACTGAGCCTCGCGTTCCTGGCGATCTTCCTCGTCACCCTCGTGGCTGAGTCGGTCGTCGGGCTGGCATACACCAACGAGCAGCTCGCGCAGCATCGTCAGTCGGCGGTCGGCTATCTCGACTACGTGACGTCGTCGGACTTCCTCGTGGACGTCGCCGAGAACTGGCAGTCCGAGTTCCTGCAGTTCTTCCTCTTCATCCTCGCCACCGTCTGGCTCATCCAGCGCGGCTCGCCGGAGTCGAAGAAGCCGGGGGATGAGGGCATCGGGTCCGAGGAGGACCAGCTGATCGCGGAGCACGCCGCCCCGGATTCGCCGCGGTGGGCGCGCGTGCGCGGGTTCCGTCTCTGGCTGTACTCGAACTCGCTGCTGCTGCTGATGGGGTCGATCTTCCTGCTGTCGTGGTTCGCGCAGTCGCTTGCCGGGCGCGTGGTGGCGAGCGAGGAGAATGCACAGCACGGTCTCGGCGAGGTGAGCTGGCTGGAATACGTGGCCTCTCCCGAGTTCTGGAATCGCACCCTGCAGAACTGGCAGTCCGAGTTCTTGGCGGTGGGAGCCATGGTCGCGTTCAGCATCTTCCTGCGCCAGCGTGGCTCCAGCGAGTCCAAGCCCGTGGGAGTGCCGCATCACACCAGCAGCGTCGAGGCTGACTAGGCCTGTGCCGAAGGTCACATCGTCGACTTGCATCGGGAATGTGGCCCATACATAGTTATGTCGTCGGCGGTCCGCTGCCTTCAGCACGACCGCCTCTGCGTTCATGACGATGTGGGAGGTAGCCGTGGGCAAGTTCATCTACGCGGACTCGGTCAAGGTGGATATCGAGGACCGTGCTCTCGCCCATCTGCAAGTGGTGATCAGCAACAAGCTGCGGCGCAGCGAAGCGTTCACTTTCACCTGGCGGGAAGACGCCAGTGCCGGCGACGGGCGCACGAGCGTCTGGCTGCATCCGGCGGTGCCCATCGTGTACCGGTTCTACGGGAGCAGGCGCCCCCAGCTGAACCCGGCGTGGGTCGAGGCTCTGGCGTACACAGCCAACTCGCCGTCCGGCCTGCACCTCGTGCCCGAGCCCGTGGAATCAGCCCCGCCGCAGTAGCAGCCGGTGACACTCCCGAGCCGACTCCGATTTCACGTTGGGGGCATCGCCTGGTAATGTTTTCTCTGTTGCCGCAAGGCGCAGAAACACCAAGCACCTCTAGCTCAATCGGCAGAGCAACTGACTCTTAATCAGTGGGTTCTGGGTTCAAGTCCCAGGGGGTGCACCAGCTCAGGCCCCGGAGTTCACCTCTCAATCAGGTGAACTCCGGGGCCTCTGTCGTTCCTGCTGCATGACCGTCAGAGGCTCCAGACAACACGCAGACAACATGGCGACGGACGTGCGCCGTCAGGCTGCCAGCGCCAATGCCTCAGCCCGCTTCGCCTCGATGCTGGCGATCACCTCGTCGACGCGATCCGGCCACAGGTGGGTGTAGGTGTTCAGGGTCTCGGAGGCGTCCTTGTGTCCGAGCATGTGCTGCACGAGCTTCACGTCAGCGCCGGCGGCGATCGCGTTGGTGGCCGCGACGTGGCGGAGGTCATGTACGGACATGCCGGTGGCGAGACCGTCGATGTCGCGGATCTTGCGCCAGACGCGGTTGTACCAGTTCTTGCCGTCAACGGCTGCGCCGCGAACGGTGACGAACACGAAGTCCTCCCGGTCCCTGCCGACAATGAGTCGGCGGATTCGGTCAGCGACGTGCTTGGTGATCGGCAGCCACCGTTTCTCGCCTGTCTTCACTGGTCCGAGCACGCGACGCCCGTCCCGATCGAGAGTCCACGTGCGGTGCACGCGGATCCGTAGTCAGTCGAGATACCGGCCACTCAACGAAGACACCGACGCCCCCTAAGGCCAGAACGGAGACCGCTCCTATGGAGATCAATCTCCCGGCCATCCCGGCCGGCATCCTCACCCTGCTCGCGCTCCTCGCTCCATACGTGATCGCGATCATCAACCGGTCCACGTGGTCGGCTGCCACGAAGGCGTCGTCAGCGTCGCCGCGTCGGCCATGCTCGCCGCCGTCGTGATCCTCGGCTACTTCTGGATCGCCGGCGACGTCGTGCCCGACTGGCCTGTCCTGATCCTCCTGGCTATCGTCGTCGTGCAGGCGTCATACTCCCTCATCGCGAAGCAGCTCGGCGCGGCGAAGCTCGAGGATCGATTCACTGCCGGCGTGAGCTTGCGCCGCGACATCTGAGCATCACCAACACGAGGCCTCTCGCCTCGACCCCGGTCCGGGCGAGGGGATCTCTCCATGTGCATCTTGGCGCCCGAATCACATGGTCTAAGGTTCGACTGTGGATGAAATCGACACCCTGCGTCGAGCGGCCGATTCCCTCAGGATGCACGCCCCTGACGGTATGGAGCAGCCCGCGCCGGTGGATCTTAGGCTTGCTCGTGCGTTGGAAGCCTATTCGGAGACCGTGGACGCGGTGGAGTCAGCGTCGTCGGAGATGCGTCTGCAGCCAACTCCTGAAGGCGAGACGATCGTTGAGCTCATACACAGGTGGAGTGCGACTCGAGATCGTGTAGTCCGCCTCGCTTCTCGACTCGTTGAAGAGGGCAACCTTGACAATTCCGAGAGGCGTCTGCATCTAGTGCATTCCCTCTACAGAGCGATGATCGAGAGTCTTGCATTGCTCCGTTCCACCCCCGAAATTGCAGAGTTCCGCGATGAGCTGCAAGACGGTGCTTGGGTGACATCGCAACTGGCTGATCAGCTTGCGATGGAGCGACGTGTCGCCGACCAGGAGCGGACCGAGCGGGTTCTCGATCAAGCGGAGCGGGCCTCAGCGCTTAAAGGCGAAGAGACGTTTCAACCGGCGTTCGATAAGCACGCGCGAAGCCAGCTGATATCCGCAAACGTCTATCGTGCGCTGAGCATCCTCGCCATCTTGGTCGCCGTCACCGTTGCCGTTCTGTGGGCACTTCCCCCGAGGTTTGATCCGTCCGCCGGTGCTGATCGGTGGGTTGATCTGGTAGCGCACCTCTCGGTCGTGATCGGTGTAGGCACTCTGGCTGCCTACCTCGGCCGACAGGCAAGTAATCACCGTCAGATGTACAACTGGGCGCGGAGCATCGCGCTCCAAATGACGGCGATTCCGTTGCTGGCGGAGAGCTTGCAACCGAACGAGCGCAGCGAGATCATCAATCTACTCGCGCGGCGAGCGCTGAGCGCACCGCCTGAGAAGAATGGGGATTCCGACAGCGAGATCACCACCGATCGGTTGTTGGACCTCATCACGGCCGCTTTGAAGAAGACCAGCTGACCTTGCCCCCACTCTCCTTCGGGAGGGTGGGGGTCTTTCGTCGTGTCGGGGACGAGGCGTCGCAGGGGTCGTTGCGTTGAGCGGAGTGTCGATCACCAATGGGCCGGAGCCGTTGTCGGCAGAAGAGCAGCCCGCTGTCGGTGAGAGGGTGGAGATCGTCTACAGCAATGCGGTTGTGGTGCATCAGCAGCTGCTCGCGGGGTGTGTGGTCTCGGCCAGCGCGTTTGAGCCGTACAAGTCGGGCTTGGCGGTGTTCTCGAACGCTACCTACCACCAGACCGGTTGCACGACGGCCCTGACGGGAACGTCCTCGGCACTGCAGCTGTTGGAGTGGTGGGGGTACGACACGAAGACTCAGGTACAGAAGGGAGCCCCTGTGAACAACAACTCCTACGGCTACCTGAACAAGTACACGTGCGCCAACACGAACGGAACCAGCTACCAGAACACGCTGTGGCAAATCTCAGGCTCAGAGGACTGGATCGTTGCGCCGAGCCCCGAGATCCGGCTTGCATGTGGAAAGTAGCGAACTGAGGCGCTTGCAACACCTCAAGACGTGACCCCCGGCCCCTGCTCTCCTTCGGGAGGGTGGGGGCTCTTCGTCGGTGGGTTTCAGCGCTTCGTACTGCGCTACGGTGGCTCCGTGTTGGTGCCCGCTCAAGCAGGAGACTCACTATGACCAAGCAACCGATCGATCGACGTTCCGCCCTCAAAGCTGCCGCGACGGGAGGTATCGCCCTAGCTGCAGGCACGCTCGCCGCGGCGGTTCCTGCAACGTCGGCATCTGCGGGTGCGATCGTTGCGGATACCACTGTTCATGTGCGTGACTTTGGCGCCGTGTGCGACGGCGTCATCGACGACACCGCTGCGGTCCAGGCCCTCTTCACTCACCTTGCGGCCAACGGTGGCGTCGGCGTTGTCGGCGGCACGATCCTCTTGACGGATACGGTGACGGTGATCGACCCTGTGCGACCCTTCTCAGTTCGGTCCGAGGGTGGGCATGGATCTGCGCGGTTCCACTCCGTCACGACGACGCGAAAGAACGCGTTCACTTTCCGGGGCCTTAAGGACACCCGGCTTGAGGGCTTCACGATCGACGGCGATTCGTATTTGACGACGATGCACGGCATTTCCGCCTCGAATTGTGAGAACACCACCTTCGAAGACCTCAGGGTTGAGAACTACTTCGGTACAGCGATCCTGTTCTTCAAACATGATGGGTTCCCCGGCGAATCGACCGGCAACCATATGGTGAGCTGCAGTGCGGTCGGGGGCGGGTATGCATCGAACGGTCTGCTGATCGAGAAGTCGTCGTTCTCCGGCCTGTACGCGTGCTCCGCGAGCGGTATTGACGCGGCTGCCGCGGCGCCCGGCTATGGGTTGCAGCTCAAGAACGATTGCTTCGGTTGCACCATCCAGGGTGGCTCCGTCGATGGGGCTTACGCCGGGGTCGCGTTCGGGTACGATTCAGCCGCCAGCGGGAACCAGTTGAACAACGTGGTCACCGATGTCTCTGTAACGAACTGCACTTATGGGTTCCTCGGATCCCGAGGCGTTGGCAACTACGTGCAGATCAACGTGGACATGGGGGACTCTCCGTCATGCTTGGCCGCACTTCGGTTGGGTGGGAACTTCAGCAACAACCGCGTCGAGGTAGGCGTCCTGAACCCGAACGCGGCAGCGACAGTCGCGACCATAGGAGAGGACTACAACCTCATCGCGATCGCCTACGTCAACCGGCTCGGAACGGCGACACTGGCAGATTTCGCGTCGACGTCCTCGTACAACAGCCTCCGTGTTGGGCCCATCGGAGACAAGACGGCGCTAAGCGCTTCCGCGGTTCCTATTGTCGATGCGGGCGCATCAAACCGCGTGAAGTTCGACGTGCACGACGAGCTTCATGCAACCAATCCCACCGGCGCATCGCTCGTGCGGTTCACATCTCCTACGGACGCGGGGTCCTGGTTATCGTTGTCTCGGACGAACAATCACTACTCGTTGCGTCTCGCCGGAACCGACGTCTTGTACGTCTCACCGACCAATGTCCGTCCCGGAATTCAGAATGCGCAGTCGCTCGGGGATGCTGGGCGACAGTACAAGGAAGCATGGCTTCGCGATGGCGTCGTCACACGCTCCCCGAACGGCACTGCGTACCGCATCAAAGTCACCGACGCTGGCTCGATCTCTGTCACCCCCGTGTAGCCCTCAGCCGAGGCCGTCAGCGATGCGGGTCCTTTCGACCGACGAACCATCAGCGCTGCTCCGGCGGGTTGGGTGCACTGTGTCCCCCCCCCCCCCCCCGCAGCGCGTCGCTGCTGTCCGAGCCCGACCCACTGCTCAGCGCCCGGAAGTGAGCGGAGGGCGTCGACGAGCGCGGGCTGCACGCCGAGGTCATGACCGTAGTAGCCGACCCATCCGCCGGCCTGTTCCGCGAGGATCTTGGCGTGACCGTGCGCCATGACTCGACCAGTGGGTTCAGGGTTCAAGTCCCTGGGGGTGCACCAGCTCAGGCCCCGGAAATCACTTCTCAATCAGGTGAACTCCGGGGCCTCTGTCGTTCCTGCCGGGGTCGAGCGGACGGTACTCGTGGGAGGCCGCCGACATGGGATCGGGTGAAGAGTGTGCGGGCTCCCGAGTTCATGAGATGCGGACTGGACTGACGACGACGCCCTCCGAGATCTCCACCGGTCGCTGGGGCAGAGCGGACCGCGCGCAGAGGCGAGCGCTGTCCGCTCTTCTCGGTCTGGCGCTGGCGTGCCGACGCGATCGGGCTCTATCGGAAACTGGGCTTCACCGAGGCGTCGAGCTGGGAGACGCGGGACGGGCTCATCTGCACGACCCGGGCGGTGTGGCGGCGGTCATCGGCTGCTGTCGGCGATGACCCGGCCCGCTGCGAGCTCGACCACGCGGTCCGCGGTTGCGATGACGCCGCTGTCATGGCTGATGCAGACAACTGCAGCACCTCGGCCCGCCTCGGCGGAGAGCAGCCGTGACAGGTCTTCTGTGCTCTCCCTGTCGAGGCCGGCGTCGGGCTCGTCGAGGAGCAGGATCTCGGGGCGCTGAACGAGGGCCTGCGCCAGTAGGACGCGCTGGCGTTGACCGCCGGACAGGCCGGCGAACGGCTGGCGCTCCCATCCTTCCAATCCGACCTCACCCAGGGCAGCGCTGATCGCGCCGCGTGCCGCCGAGCGTCGGACGCGCGCTCCCGCACGCCAGGTGCCGATGCGCACGACCTCGTCGACCGTCAGGGGGAGCCCGGCGAGTGCATCGATGCGCTGTGCCACGAGCGCAACACTTCCGCCGCGACGCACCGTTCCGGAGGTGGGTGTGTGCGTGCCCGCGATGATCTCCACCAGGGTCGACTTCCCGGAGCCGTTCGGTCCGTGCAGCACGGTGACCGTGCCCGGGTGCACGTCGAACGTGACCTCTCGGATGACCTCCACGCCGTCGTAAGCGAAGCTCACTCGGTCGAGGGTGGCAGCCGTGGTGGGGGAGGGGGCGCGGTTCGGAAGCGTCATGACCTCATGTTAGCGTAATGAGAACGATTCTCATTATCAATACGAAAGCGGTGAGGCGTGGCCTGGTTGCTCGATCCCCTGTCCGCGCAGTTCCTGCAGCGGGCGCTCCTGGGCGGAGCGCTCGTGGCGGTGATCTGCGGTGTCGTCGGCACCTGGGTGGTGATTCGCGGGATGGCCTTTCTCGGCGAGGCGGTCGGTCACGGGATGCTGCCGGGCGTTGCGATCGCCACCGTCACTGGCGCGCCGGTTCTCCTGGGTGCCGCGCTCGCGGCCGCGGTCATGAGCGCCGCGGTGGGTGTGTTGCAGCGACGGGGACGCCTGTCCTACGACACGAGCATCGGCCTCCTGTTCGTGGGGATGCTGTCGCTCGGGGTGATCATCGTGTCGCACTCCCGCAGCTTCGCAACGGACGCGACCGCCCTTCTGTTCGGCGACATCCTGGCGGTGGGCAGCTCGGAACTGATCCCGCTGGTGGTCGCAACCGTCATGACCATCCTGCTCGCGGCGCGCTTTCACCGCTCGTTCGTGGTCGCCGCCTTCGATCGCCGCATCGCTCACGTGCTGGGACTGCGCCCCGCGCTGGCCCACGTTGTGCTGGTGGCCCTCGTGACGCTGGCCGTGGTCGCCTCCTTCCCCGTGGTGGGCTCGCTCCTGGTGGTCGGTTTGCTGCTCGCTCCCGCCGTGGCTGCACGTCCGTGGACGCGCTCGATCCCCAGCACGATGCTTCTCGCCTCGCTGTTCGGCACCTTCGCCGTGTTCCTCGGACTGCTGATCTCATGGCATGCCGGAACCGCTGCGGGTGCCTCGATCGCGCTCACCGCCGTGGTGCTGGCCTTCGTCTCCGGTGGTGTGCGCGCGGGGGCCGGGCGGCGCCGCCAGAGCCAGAGGGTCATACGCGCAGAACGAGCGGTGCCGCTCCACGCGCGGATCGAGGTGATCGCATGATGCGTCGTACGGCCGCTGCCCAGGGCCTGCTCGCCTTGGCTGTGCTGGTCACCGCGTGTTCCTCCGCAGCGACGCCGGCGGCGCCGTCCTCGAACGATGCGACAGCCACCGACCACGGTGTGATCGCCGGGGCGGTGGAGGTCGCGGAACCGCCGCTGCAACTCCTCACCGTGGACGGTGTCGGTGCGGTGGGCATCCTCGATCTGCTCGACGGGAGCAGCTCCCGGATCGATGGCATTGCTGCGCCGTCGGCGTTGGCGACGGATGGCCGGTACGCCTTCATCTCCACGGCCGACGGGGTGCAGATCGTGGACTCCGGCGTGTGGACATGGGACCACGGCGATCACTTCCACTACTACCGCGCCCCCGCGCGGGTCATCGGGATCGTCGCGGGTTCCGGCCCCGCGACCGTCGCGGCCGGTGCGCTGTCGACCGCAGGTTCCACGGCGATCGTGTTCGCGGGTAGCGGCGAGGCTGTCTTGCTCGACAACACCGCCCTTGCAGCGGGGAAGATCGTCGAGAGGTTCCGCATCGACGTGGACGCTCCCGTTGTCGTGGCTCCTCTCGGTGACGGCGCGGCGATCGCCCGCGACGGGCGGCTGGACACGGTCGACGCCGCAGGCGAGATCCTCACTGCGGGTTCCACGTGCACGACGCCGTCGGGATCCATCACGACGCGCGCCGGGCTCGTGATCGGGTGTGCCGAGGGTGCGATGGTGATCGCGTCCGTGGACACGGCGCCAGAGCTCGTGCCGCTTCCGCAGGGCGCTCTCGCTCCGGCCGACTTCGCGGGGCGGAAGGGACGCCCGAGAGTGGCATCGGTCGCACCGGGAGCCGGATTCTGGATGCTCGACGCCCGCGCGCGCACGTGGACACTGGTGCCGAGCTCCGTCCCTCTGGTGCGGGTGGTCGCCGCGGACGACGCGGATGAGCATGTCGTCGCTCTTGACACGGACGGGCGTGTGCGCGTGTTCCGTGGCACCTCCGAGAGTGCGGCCACCGAGCCGCTGACCGGAGACCCCGCGAATTCCTCACTGGTGGTCGATGGACAGCGTGCCTACCTCAACGACGCCGCATCCGGCACGGTGCACGAGATCGACTACGGCGACAGCGCGCGAATCGCGCGCACGCTGCAGACCCCGACCGCCCCCGCCTTCTTCGCGGAGGTGGGACGATGAAGCGCCTCCTGATCGTGCTCGCAGTCCTCGTCTTCCTCCTGACGGGCTGCTCATCGGCGGCGAGCGATGCCCGCCCGCAGATCGTGGTGACCACGAACATCCTGGGTGATGTCGTTCGCAACCTGGTGGGCGAGCAAGCCGAGGTCGTCGTACTGATGAAGCCGAACGCGGACCCCCACTCGTTCGAGATCTCTGCTCAGGAGGCGCGACTCCTCCACGACGCGCCGCTCGTGGTCTCCAACGGCCTGGGTCTGGAGGAGGGGCTGCAGCACAACCTCGACGAATCGATTGCCGCCGGTGCCGCACAGTTCGTCGCGGGGGACGTCATCGACGTGCTGGCCTATGCCGGTGACGAGGGGCGAACCGGTACGGATGACCCGCACTTCTGGACGGATCCGGCCCGCATGATCGACGTCGTCGATGCTTTGGAACCGGTGCTGACCACCACCGTAGGACTGCCCGAGGGGGCCATCTCGGACAACGTCTCGTCCTATCGCGATCAGCTCGTCGCGCTCGATGCGGAGATGACCGAGAAGTTTGCGGCGATCCCCGCCGAGCGCCGCGCTCTGGTGACTAATCACCACGTCTTCGGCTATCTCGCGGATCGCTTCGACTTCCTCGTGGTGGGAGCCATCATCCCCGGCGGGACAACCCTCGCTGCTCCCAGCGCTGCGGACCTCCGCGAGCTGACGAGCGCGATCGACAGGTCTGGTGTCCGCACGATCTTCGCCGAGTCCTCGCAGCCGGATCGGCTTGCTCAGGTGCTCGCGTCGGAAGCCGGGCTCGACATTGAGGTGCGCGAGCTCTTCACCGAGTCGCTTACAGAGCCCGGCGGCGGTGCCGACACCTATCTCTCGATGATGCGCGTCAACACCGACCGCATCGCCCAGGGCCTCACCCGGTGAGGCATGACAAGAAAGAAAGAGATGCACAACAGACACTCCAACCGCGTCGCCGCGGCGATGCTCGGAGCGGCCCTCCTCGCAGGGCTGACGGCATGCTCCGGCACCGCTTCGGCAGAACCCACCGCCTCGTCCTCGGCTCCCGCGGCGACGGAGAAGACGGAGCACGCACATTCAGAATCAGGCCGGGTCGTGGTGACCTACGAGGACGGGATCGCGGTCCTTGACCCGCACACACTGGAGGTCCTGGCCGAGATCCCCACGGAGGAGTTCACTCGCGTCAACTCCTTCGGCGACGGTCGGACTATCGCCGTCACCACGGCCGCCGGCTTCCGCTTCCTCGACACGCTCGACGGCGTGCTCACGGATCCGCTTGTACCGGCAACTGCGGCCGGACACGTGGTCGTGCACGACGGCAAGACCGTGCTGTTCGACGACGGCACCGGCACCACCACCGTGTTCGACACGGCCGCATTCGGTCCCGGCTACGACGCTCTCCCCACGTCGAGCAGCTACACCGCCCCCGCCGCCCACCACGGCGTCTCCATCGTGCTCTCCGACGGCACACTGCTCACCACCGTGGGTGACGAGAGCGGACGAACGGGCGCCGTTGCACTCACGGCCGAAGGGGACCGGTGGGTTCAGACCGCTCTCAACGATCAGTGCCCCGGCATCCACGGCGAGGGCACGGCTCAGCGGGAAACGGTCGTGTTCGGCTGCGAGAACGGTGCGCTGCTCTACTCGAACGGCGAGTTCGACAAGCTGGCGGCACCGGACACTTACGGCCGCATGGGCAACGCCTTCGTGTCCGAGACCAGTCCGATCGTGGTCGGCGACTACAAGAGCGATCCCGATGCCGAAGGCTACCTGCTCGACGCCGTCACGCTGATTGACACCGCGACGCACGAGCTCCGAGTCGTGGATCTGCCGGCGAACGTGCGCTACACCTTCCGGGACATCGCTCGGGGGCCCGGTGATCTCGCCTACGTCCTCAGCACCGACGGGCAGATCCACGTGCTGGACCCCGTCACCGGTGAGATCCTGCGCTCCCACGCCGTCGTGGCGCCCTGGGAGGGACCGGCTCAGTGGCAGGACCCGCACCCCGCCATCAAGGTGGACGGCGACATCGCCTACGTCACCGAGCCCGCGGCTCGCGCCGTTCACGCTGTCGACCTCACCACCGGTGAGAAGCTCGCGACCACCGCGCTCGATCACGCTCCCAACGAGCTGGCTGTCGCCGCTGAGTGACCCGCGGCGGAGGCCCGTCGACCCTGTGCGCACGCAGGTGCATCGCACAGGCGATCGGCGGGTTTCCGCGCGGTACCGCCGGGTAGGGTGAGAATCGTGACTGCGTCTGCGACCCCCTCCACACCCGCGTCCGACCTCTACGCCGCGGATCTCCTCCTTGCTCTGCGGCTCGCGGATGCTGCGGATCGTGTGGCCATGTCGCGGTTCGACTCAGCCGACCTGGATGTGCAGGCCAAGCCCGATGCCACGTTCGTCACCGACGCCGACATCGCCACCGAGCGTGCCATCCGGGAGATCCTGGATGCGGAGAGGCCCGACGACGGTGTGCTGGGTGAGGAGTTCGGCATCAGCGGCACCTCATCGCGCCAGTGGATCATCGACCCGATCGACGGTACCCACAACTACCTCAAGGGCATTCCGATGTGGGGCGTGCTCATCGCGCTCGCGGTGGACGGCGTGCCGCAGGTCGGCGTGGTGAGCCAGCCGGCCCTCGGACGGCGCTGGTGGGCGGCCACCGGACAGGGTGCCTGGACCGCCACGGCGGAGGGCGATCGCCAGATCCGCGTGTCGGACGTCGACGACATCGCCCGCGCCAGCATCAGCTTCCAGAGCATCGCGCAGTGGGATGAGGTCGGCCGCGCGGACGACCTGCTGCGACTGACCCGCGCCGTCTGGCGCGATCGCGGGTACGGCGACGTGTGGCCCTACATGCTGCTTGCCGAAGGACGGCTCGAGTTCGTCGCGGAGTTCGACGTGAAGGAGTACGACATCGCAGCCATCGTCCCGATCGTGCGCGAGGCGGGCGGCAGCGTCACCGACATCGACGGCGCAGATTCGATCGCGTCCCGTTCCGTGCTGGCCACCAACGGCGCGCTCCACGAGACGTTCTTGCAGTTCCTCGGAAGCGCGGACTGATGAGGGTGCGGCTCCTGCGCGGCGGCGCGCTGCTGCTCGCGATCGGGGTGCTCGCCGGCTGTTCGCCCGCGGCGCCCGAGGGCACGACGCCGGCCACACCTCCGGCAACGGCGAATCCCAGTGCACCGGACCCGGAGGGTAGCGAGACGGCGACGGAGCCGGTCGAACTCACCTGCGAGTCGATGATCTCCGCAGGCCTCGCCTCCGGCTACACCGCACAAGGCTGGACCGCCGTCAGCAATCCGCTC
This sequence comes from Microbacterium sp., assembly GCA_031277945.1. Classification (GTDB taxonomy): domain Bacteria; phylum Actinomycetota; class Actinomycetes; order Actinomycetales; family Microbacteriaceae; genus Microbacterium. Next base: position 21,985 of record JAITLK010000002.1, read on the forward strand.
TACATCGGCTCCACCCTGATCCCCGATGGAATCTCGTGCACCTGGGGCAACCATGCAGGGGAGGGGAACGACGTCGCACAGGTCTTCGGGTTCGGCACCCTCACGCCCGAGCTCGCGGCCCAGGCGCAGGCCGATCTCGCGGCACAGGGATGGACCACCGAAGAGGATTCTGCGGGTGTCCTTGTCACCGAGCCGCGCGACAGCGCTCTCATCAAGGACGCCGACGGGTACGGCATGAGCTACCTGTTCGGCGACGGATGGGTCCGGCTCGCTGATACCCGCGAGTCTTTGATCCTGGTGGTCTGGCCGCGCTGATCCGCGCGGGGCGGGTTCGTGCGGACGCGTCTCAGCTGCGCAGACGTGCGGTGCGCCAGCGCGACACGGCGTGCAGGATCAGTCCGCCGAGGATGGCCGTGCCGAGCAGCGGCGCACTCGCCGTCACACCGACGGCTGCAGTCGCCAGCACGGGTCCGAGCGTCCAGATGACGCGGTTGGCGGCGGCCATGTCTCCGAATGGCGTGACGATCGGCGCGAGCATCGCGACGGGAAGAGGCGGCTTGCGTGCATCAGCCATCCGCGCCGCCAACGTGGCCGCGCCGGTCAGCAGGACGCCCGCGATGGCTGCCGCAGGCAGAACGCCACAGACGACCAGAACCGTCGCCGCGATGATCGCGGTGAGCCAGACCATCGCGGGTGCCGCGAGATGAAGACCCAGAAGCGTGAGGGGTGAGACCCCGTAGAGCGCGGGAGCATCGGACGCCTCCGCGGCCAGCCTCAGCCCATCGGTGAACGGCCCTGCCGCCGCATAGACGATGACGGCCCCCGGAACCGCGAGCCAGCCCAGTCCCGGGGTCGACAGCGCGAACACGCCGAGCGCCGCAGCGCCCGCGAGCCCGACCGCAGCCACGAGCAGTCGGCCGGGCGTGCGCGTCCATCCCGCCGCATCGCGCCGGAGAAACGCCGGAACCAGCCCACCGCGATGAGGCCGTGCCACCACGGCGCGCCGTCTCCTGCCGGTGTGCGGCACGCTGCGCGTCGCGTCCGCCACGGCAGCGGTGTCCAGCAGCACAGCGCCGTCGATGGCGCTCTCCCGGCGCCGTGCGGTGCTCACGAGTGCGGCTGAGTGCAGGGAGTTCAGCAGGAGCGGGATCGTGCCGATCGAGATCACGGCGGCTCCGACCGCGATGAGCAGTACTGCTATCCGGAGATCGTCGCCCAGAACGGTGAGCACAGGCGCCGGAGCCACGCCCACGGCAAGAGAGAGCGCCACGAGCGAGGCTCCGACGATCGGTGCCGCCTGCGGGAAACGCTGACCCATGAGTGTGGCCGTTCCCGCCACGATCCCGAGGGCGATGCCGAACGCCGACCACTCGACCGCCGCGGCGGACGGAAGCACACCGACGGTGACGAGCGGCCACGCCCAGGAGGCGGTCACCGCCCCCAGCACTACGCCTCCGAGCACGCACACCCGCAGCACGGGACCGCCGAATGCACGGGTATGGGAGAACGGAGCGTCCGCGAGGATGGCGGTGAGCACCGGCGTCCGCGCGGCGGGTCCCGCGGTGGCGCCCAGGATGAGCGCGGCGCCGCCTGCCAGCAGGCAGAGAGCCGGCAGCACGCTGGCGGGGGTTGCGGCCAGCATCGCCAGCACCGCGGGATCGACGAGCAGCAGCCAGGCGGCGCGGGCGAGAGGCGCGGCGACGACGAGCACGACCAGGACGCCCAGGTATCCGGTGTAGAGGTGGTCGCCGATGCTCCTCTCCCGTGTCTGGGCCCGACGCAGGATGGCCCGCAGGCTCGCAGCGGTCACGAAACGGCTCCGTCCGCGCACCGGGTGTCTCGTCTCCGGCTCACGCGGCGATCCGCACGACGCGATCCGCCGCGCGTTCGACGTCGTCGTCGTGGCTGGCGATGAGAAAGGTCGTTCCCGCGCCACGACGTTCGTCGATGTTCGCGATCAGGCGGTGGCGCCTCTCATCGTCCAGGCGCTGTTCCGGTTCGTCGAGGATCACGAGCTCCGCGGGCCGGACCCACGTCGCTGCGAGGTGGAAGAGCCTGCGCTGTCCGCTGGAGAGCTCGTGGGGGAACCGTGCGTCGAGCTCATCGATTCCCCAACGGGACATCTCGAGATCGGCGGCGGCGTCGGGATCGGTGGCACTCCAGGTGAGCGCGATGAGCGTCAGCTGCTCTCGAATTGTGAGGTCGCGGGCGATGGGCGGCGGATCGAGGAGAGCGGCAACGCGGGTGCGGAAGCGACGGGATCGATCATCCGGGGTGTCATCGGCCACCCGCACTGTTCCGTTCGTGGGCCGACGGCGACCGGCCACCAGCGTGAGCAACGTCGTCTTCCCGGAGCCGTTGCGCCCCCGCAGGACGCACACCGTGCCCCGTTCGACGTCCAGGTCGGTCGGGGGAAGGAGGGTGATCCCGTCCAGGGTCACGGTGGCCTGCTCCGCGGTGATCATGCGCCCATGCTGTCATCCGACCACGCACCGGCCCTCCCGCCGGCTCGGTGCGGCGCGGTTCTGCAACGCCGATGCCCCCGGCGATCTGCGCCGGGGGCATCGGGATGATCAGTTCGCGTCGCCGATCGCGACGGCCTCGGCTTCCTCCACGGCGTCCGCGCCGCGCATATCGACGCGCGCGAGCCGTGACCGGCCGAACACGAGCACCAGCGCGGCGATGATCACCACGACTCCGGCGAAGACATAGGGGAGCCAGTCACCGGCGAGGCCCGCGAGAGCGGCCGCCAGCGGGGGAGCGACCGCACCACCGAGGAAGCGCACACCGGAGTATGACGACGACGCGACGGAGCGGGGAAGATCCGTCGCCTCCATCACCGCCTCCGTGAGGGTTGTGTTGACGACGCCCAGCAGCAGACCGCCCACGACGATCACCACGATCAGGCCCACCGAACTGTGGATCGCCAGTGCTCCCGCCGCCAGGTCGATCGCCAGCAGGACGAAGGTGGCGATCAGCACCGTGGTGCGACGGAAGTGCTCGAGCAGGCGCGGGGCGAGCCACACGCTGGTGATGGCGAGCGCCAGACCCCAGCCGAAGAACACGTATCCCATCTGCATCGTCTCCACGCCCAGGGCGCTCAGCACGAGGGGAGAGAAGGCCAGCAGGATGAAGAAGCCCATGTTGTAGAACAGCGCGGAGACGGCGAGCAGCCCGAGAGCGGGCTGGGCGAGGGCACGGAACGGCGCGCCGATGCTGACCGGCTTCGGCTTCTCGACCTCACCGCGCAGCATGGTGATGATCGCGATGAACGCCACGGCCATGAGAATCGCCACTCCGGCAAACGGACCGCGCCACCCGTAGGCGTGTCCGAGCAGTCCGCCCAGCAGAGGGCCGATGGCGATACCGACGCCCAGCGCGGCCTCGTAGAGGATGATCGCCGCTTCGCTTCCCCCGGCAGCGGCGCCGACGATCGTGGCGAGCGCCGTTGAGATGAACAGCGCATTGCCCAGACCCCATCCGGCGCGGAAGCCGATGACCAGATCGACGGTGCCGCTCAGCGAGCACGCCAGGGCGAACACCACGATTACTGCCAGGCCGATGAGCAGGGTCTTCTTGGCTCCGATGCGGCTGGACACCCAGGAGCTGAAGAACATCACCACGCCGGTGACGGCGAGATAGCTGGTGAACAGCAGCTCGGTCTGCACGGAGGTGGCGTGCAGATCGGTGGCGATCGAGTTGAGGATCGGGTCGACCAGCCCGATTCCCATGAAGGCGACGACCGAGGCGAATGCGACGGCCCAGACGGTCATGGGCTGCTTGAGGAGGGACTGCTTGTGGGCAGAACTCATCGATGGGACTCCTGAGATGATGCGATGCGGGAGGCGAGGATCTCGGAGGCGCGGCGAAGCGTCTCCCAGTCCTCGTCGGGGAGATCGGCGAAGAACGGGCTGAGGGCCTCACCGAGCTGCGTCTGCCAGGCGTCGAGCGCGTGGCGCCCATCCGTGGTGACGGAGATGAGGTGCGCGCGGGAATCGGACGGATCCTCTTCGCGCGCCAACAGACCCGCCTCGGTCATCGCGGCGACCAGCCGGGTCATGCCCGGTTGCGTCACGCGGCTGAGGCGGGCCAGTTCGCCGATGCGCTGCGGGCCTTCGCTGATGAGGATGGCGAGGGTTCGCCACTGGGCAGCGGGCGTCTCGTTCTTCGTCGTCACGGCCGCGATGCGGCCGAGCGCGGTGGCCGCGCTGACGATGCGCACGATGTCCTGCGTGTTCCTCATTCCCAAAGCATACCAGAGGTATATAACGTAGGTATGTATTACGGATGCGATCGGCTTGCGAGGATGCCGGTGAGCTGGTGGGCATGGGCCAGCAGTGCGCGCCCGAGCATCGGAAGGCGATCGGCGCCGAAGCGGAACTGCACGCCGGTGAGGCTCAGCGCCCAGGCCGGTCTGCCATCGGAGTCGAAGACGGCTGCACCGATCCCGTAGCTGCCCTCCACGATCAGGCCGGGGTTCAGCGCGTATCCGCGGTCGCGGGTTTCGGCGATACGCGCCCGCAACTGGGTGGCGCTGTGGGCGGGCCCGTAGCGGACGCGCAGGTCGCCCGCTGAAGCGAGGTAGGCCTCGCACTCGTCGGAGGGGAGGAAGGCGAGGATGGCGAGCCCGGCAGATGCCACCCCGAGGGGGAAGCGAACCCCCTCGCTCAGCACGAAGCTGCGGATGGGGAAGCTGCCGTCCTCCCGCACCAGGCAGACGCTCTCGTCTCCTCGTCGCACAGACAGGAACGCACTCTCCTCGGTGCGCGCCGCGAGCGATCGCACCACGTCGCGCGCCAGGGCGGGCACGGAATAGCGCGCCGCCGCGACGGTTCCCATCAGATATAGCTCCGGCCCGGCCAGCCACGCCCCGGACCGCTCGTGCCGATCGACGAGGCCCTCCGCCTGAAGCGCGGACAGCAGCCGGTGGGTGGTCGACCGGGTGAGGTCGGCAGTGCGCGCGAGTTCCTGGATTCCGGCCCCTGCTTCGCCTGCTGCCGTGACGAGGCGAAGCAGATGCGCGGCGCGAGCGATCGCCTGCGTTCCCGGCACGACTGTGCTCCCGCGTCGGGATTCTCCCTGCATGTTCATAATGTGGACACTAGCGTCCACAACGGCCACATCACAGTCTCGGCCCTTCCGTCGTGAGCGTCGGCGGAGCACCCTGGAGAGGTCCGCCAACCCGGCGGGAGCGAGGAGGCTCGGTGATCGACAAGCAGGTGGCATCTGCCGCGGAGGCCGTGGCGGACATCACAGATGGCGCGAGTATCGCGGTCGGCGGCTTCGGGCTTTCCGGCAACCCGATCGCCCTCATCCAGGCGCTGCTGGACCAGGGCACGGCGGAGATGAGCGTCGTGTCGAACAACTGCGGCGTCGACGACTGGGGCCTGGGCGTGCTGCTGAATGCGCACCGCATTCGCAAGATGACCTCGTCCTACGTCGGAGAGAACAAGGAGTTCGAGCGTCAGTTCCTCACCGGGGAGCTGGAGCTGGAGCTGACTCCGCAGGGCACGCTCGCCGAGAAGCTCCGCGCCGGCGGTGCCGGAATCGCCGCGTTCTTCACGCAGACCGGAGTGGGGACCCAGGTGTCCGAGGGCGGGTTGCCGCGCCGCTACAACCCGGACGGCAGCATTGCGGTCGCATCGCCTCAGAAGGAGGTACGCGCCTTCGCCCCCGACGGCATCGAGCGGGAGTACGTGCTGGAAGAGGCGATCACCACCGACTTCGCCCTCGTTCACGCGCTGGTCGGTGACCGCCACGGAAACCTCGTGTTCCATGAGGCAGCGCGCAACTTCAATCCGCTGGCAGCCATGGCCGGCCGAATCTGTATCGCGCAGATCGAGCGCCTGGTGGAGCCGGGGGAGATCGATCCCGATGCGGTGCATCTCCCGGGCATCTTCGTCCACCGCGTCCTGGATGTGGGGCCGGACATCGAGAAGCGCATCGAGCGGCGCACCGTTCGCGAGGGGAACTGAGATGGCGCTCACACGTGAAGAGATGGCAGCCCGCGCCGCACGGGAGCTGACGGACGGCTCATACGTGAATCTGGGTATCGGCCTGCCGACGCTCGTTCCGAACTACGTGCCGGATGACGTCACCGTCGTCCTGCAGTCGGAGAACGGGATTCTCGGGGTCGGTCCGTACCCCACCGCGGAGGCGGTCGATCCCGACCTGATCAACGCAGGCAAGGAGACGGTCACCGTCCTCGCCGGAGCCAGCTTCTTCGATTCGGCGCTGAGCTTCGGAATGATCCGCGGCGGCAAGATCGATGCGGCGATCCTGGGAGCGATGCAGGTTTCCGTCGCCGGTGATCTCGCGAACTGGATGATTCCGGGGAAGATGGTCAAGGGCCCCGGCGGCGCCATGGACTTGGTGCACGGAGCCGCGCGGGTGATCGTGCTGATGGAGCATGTCGCCAAGGACGGGTCGCCGAAGATCGTGGATTCCTGCACGCTGCCGCTGACCGGTCGGGCAGTCGTGAACCGCATCATCACCGATCTGGCGGTGATCGATGTGTCCGGCGACGGACTCGTGCTCGTGGAGCTCGCACCCGGTGTGTCGGTCGACGACGTCGTCGCGGCCACTCAGCCACCGCTGATCGTCCCTGAATCCCTGTCCCTTGTGAATCCGTGAGGATGGAATCATGAACCCCACCGATGTCGTCATCGTCGCCGCCGCACGCACCCCGCAGGGCCGCCTGAAGGGTCAGCTCGCGTCCTTCACCGCCCCGCAACTGGGCTCGCTCGCGATTCGGGGCGCATTGGAGAAGGGCGGGATCGCCGCTGAGGCGGTCGATGCGGTGATCATGGGACAGGTGCTTCCCGCCGGTTCCGGCCAGAACGCCGCGCGTCAGGCGGCCGTCGGCGCAGGCCTCGGCTGGAGCGTCCACTCGTCCTCCGTGAACAAGGTGTGCCTGTCCGGTCTCACCGCTGTGATCGACGCCGCGCGGATGATCCGCTCGGGCGACGCGACAGTCGTCGTCGCCGGCGGAATGGAGTCGATGACGCGGGCCCCGCACCTGCTGATGGGCTCGCGCGACGGGTGGCAGTACGGCAGCGTCGAGGTGCTCGACCACATGGCTTTCGATGGTCTCACCGACGCCTACGATCGCGAGAGCATGGGGCTGTCCACCGAGCGGCACAACCCGCGCTTCGGCGTCGATCGCGACGCCCAGGATCGCGTGGCGATGCTGTCCCACCAGCGTGCGGCCGCCGCAGCGGAATCGGGCGTTCTCGCCGACGAGCTCGTCACGGTCGAGGTGCCCCAGCGCAAGGGCGAGCCCGTGCTGGTGAGCACCGACGAAGGCGTCCGCCCGGCGACGACGATGGAGACCCTGCGGGGGCTGCGTCCGGCGTTCAGCGCTGACGGCCAGATCACGGCAGGCAACTCGTCACCCATCTCGGACGGCGCCGCCGCCCTCGTCCTCACCTCCCGCGAGCACGCGGCCGCGCAGGGATGGTCGATCCTGGCGGTGGTCGGCGCGAGCGGCCAGACGGCGGGGCCGGACAACTCGCTGCAGCTCCAGCCCGCTGATGCGATCGCGAAGGCGATGTCGAAGCAGGGCATCACCTCGGACGATGTCGACCTGTTCGAGATCAATGAGGCGTTCGGCGCTGTGGTCGCTGCGTCCCAGCGCGCGCTCGGCGTGGATGAGGACCGTGTCAACATCCACGGCGGAGGGATCGCGATCGGGCATCCGATCGGAGCCAGCGGGGCTCGCCTCGTGGTCCACCTCGCTCACGAGCTCGCGCGGCGCGGTTCGGGTACCGCGGCGGTGGGCCTCTGCGGCGGCGGCGGACAGGGCGAAGCGCTCATCCTCACGCGCTGAGGCTGCCTAAGCTGGGGACATGGTCCAGATCCGCGCCGTGTCCCTCATCGACGAGCCCGTGTGGCGTGAGCTGTGGGCGGGGTACCTCTCGTTCTACGAGGCGGAGATCGACGAGGCCACAACGGCCTCGACGTTCGCGCGCGTCGTGGACGGACGCCAGATCAATGGCGCCATCGCGTGGGAGGGGGACGCCGCCGTCGGGCTGGTGCACTGGCTCACGCACCCGGCCACGTGGTCGGTGCGTCCGTACTGCTACCTGGAGGACCTGTTCGTCTCGCCCGCGGCACGCGCGGGGGGCGTGGGCACGGCGCTGATCGAGCACGTCACGACGTGGGCGCGTTCGAACGCGTGCCACAAGGTCTACTGGCTCACCGCCGAGGGCAACGCCACAGCGCGGTCGCTCTACAACCGGGTCGCGCGGGACACCGGGTTCGTGCAGTACGCGATCTCTCTCTGAGCGCGACGGGGTTGAGCTCAGCGGAAGCGCTTGAGCTGGCGGCGCTCTTCCTTGGACGGCTCCGGGTGGGTGACGATGTCGCCGCGCGACTCGCGCCGGACCTCGACGATGGTTCCGATCGCCAGAGCGAGGGTGAGGCCCCAGGACAGCCACGCGACCACCGTGCGCCAGGTGAACTGCTCCTCGCGTGTGCCACGCAGCAGCGAGTAGCCACTGGTGATCGCTCCGATGATCCCCGTGCCGAACAGATACTTGCGCATGCCACAAACCTATCCGCTCACGCACGAGATCGGGGCGGAACGGCACCGTGCGCGCGGCGCGGTGTTTGAGCGAAACTGGATGTGCATAGCACACGCCGGACCGCTGCGCTACCCGCCCGCGCATCCACAAAACTTTCCGCCTGGCGCACTAGCCTGGGTGAGCCCACGCATCCGAGACCAACAGTCAGGAGGACCGCGTGCCCAAGCCGGAGCTCGTCGTCGTCGCCAACCGTCTGCCCGTCGATCGCATCGTCGAACCAGATGGATCGACCCATTGGCGAACCTCGCCCGGAGGACTGGTCGCGGCTCTCGAACCGGTGATGAAGACCGTCAACGGTGCATGGGTGGGCTGGCCGGGTCGCGCGGATCTCGACCTCGAACCCTTCGACGCCGACGGCATCCGGCTCCTTCCCGTCTCGCTGAGCGAGGACGATGTGGCCGAGTACTACGAGGGCATGTCCAACGACACCTTCTGGCCCCTGTACCACGACGTCATCGCGTCCCCGCGCTACCGCCGGGTGTGGTGGGACGCCTACGTACGGGTGAACCGCCGCTTCGCGACGCGCGCGGCAGAGGCCGTCGGTCCTGGCGGCACCGTGTGGGTGCATGACTATCAGCTGCAGCTGGTCCCGCAGATGGTCCGGGAACTGCGCCCGGATGTCACCATCGGCTACTTCCACCACATCCCCTTCCCGGCGAGCGGCATCTACATGCAGCTGCCCTGGCGGGTGCCCGTCCTGCGCGGGCTGCTGGGCGCCGACGTCATCGGATTCCAGCGGCACAGCGACGCCCGCAACTTCCAGACCACCGCGCACCGACTCCTGCACGTCGAGTCCCGTGCGTCCCACATCACCGTGCCGACCGAGAACGGCGGCACGCGCACCGTCTTGGCCAAGGCGTTCCCGATCTCGATCGACACCGCCAGCTATGCCGAGCTCGCCCACCGCCCCTCCGTGGTCGCGCGGGCGCAGGAGATCCGCGAGAGTGTGGGCAACCCCCGCTGCATCCTGCTCGGGGTGGATCGCCTGGACTACACCAAGGGCATCCGGCACCGTCTGAAGGCCTTCGGCGAGCTCCTCGGCGACGAGCGACTGAGCGTGGCCGATGCCACCCTCATCACGGTCGCGAGTCCGTCGCGCGAGGGCGTGGACGCCTATGCCGAACTGCGTGACGAGATCGAGCTCACGGTCGGCCGCATCAACGGCACCTACGACACGCTCGACCACACCGCCATCCGCTACCTCCACCATTCGTACCCGAAGGAGGAGATGGCCGCCCTCTACCTCGCGGCCGACGTGCTGCTGGTGACGGCCCTGCGCGACGGCATGAACCTCGTGGCGAAGGAGTATGTCGCGATGCGTGACGACGATAGGGGAGTCCTCGTGCTGAGCGAGTTCGCCGGAGCCGCCGACGAGCTCTCCAGCGCCCTCCTCGTCAACCCACACGACATCGACGGATTGAAGGATGCCATCATGACCGCCGTCAACATGCCCGCGGACGAGCAACGTCGGCGGATGCGATCGATGCGGCGCAAGGTCATCAAGCACGATGTGCAGGCGTGGTCGGCGGCCTTCCTCTCCGCCATGGAGAAGGTCCGGGCGGGGGAGCCGGCATGACGCCGCGCATCATCGAGGAGGTCCGCTCGATCGCTACATCGGACACCCTGCTGGTGGCCCTCGACTTCGACGGCACGGTCTCCGAACTCGCCGATGACCCCATGTCGGTGCGCGCAATTCCGGAGGCGACGACCGTGCTCGATGCCCTGAGCCGGATGGATGACACCTACGTCGCCTTCGTGTCGGGCCGCTCGTTGCGCGACCTGCAGATCATCACGGAGCGCCCGCCCGTCTCCCCGATCCTGCTCGCCGGCTCGCACGGCGCGGAGTACCTCCTCCCGGCGGCACTCGCCGACGGTGAGCAGGAGGCCCTGGAAGAGCCGGCCGATGCCGCACAGCTGCGTGAACGAGCCATCGCCACGGTCGCCGATCTGATGGGCGTCCGCATCGAGGAGAAGAGCGCGGGGTTCGCCCTCCACACCCGTCTCGCTGTGCCCGCCGTCGCCCACGAGGCGGGACGGCGCATCGACGAACTGATGGAGGACTCGGGCTGGCGTCGCCGCGAGGGCCACGACGTGATCGAGTACGCATGGCGTGACGAGGGCAAGGACGACGCCGTCGCCCACCTTCGCGAGCTCACGGGGGCGACCGCCGTGCTGTTCGCCGGGGACGACGTCACCGACGAGGACGCGCTGCGTTCGCTGGGACCGGATGATCTCGGAATCCGCGTCGGCGACGGGACGACCGCAGCACGGCTCAGCGTCTCCGATCCGACCGAGCTCGCCGTGGTCCTCAACGTCATCGCATCCATCCGCGCGAACCGGGAGGCGTGACGGCGGCCGTCATGTCCCATCCGGCGCCGGCTCGGTCGGTGCCGCGCGCAGCGCTGCCGGAGACGACTCGTCACAGGTGGCGCTGCGCGACGGGCGGCGGGCCGTAGACTCTCCGTATGCCCGCCGCATCGCCCTCGGACGCACCCCGTGCGTCCGCTCGATGCGTGCTGCGGGGGTGCGGTGTGCGGCGGGACCCGAATCATGTATTACGCTTGATGCACGCTCACCCCGATGTCGGCACAACCGGATCCGGGGACGAGCGCAGAGCACTCGATCAGGCGATTCTCATTCCCCTGTTCGTGCGCGATGGTGATCTGAATCGGGTCGATATCGCGGCTTCCTCCCCGGATTCACTCGTCGGGGGAGACGAGCTGGGCTCCGGTGAGTCTCATCGGATGCCGAAATATCCGCGCTCCACCCGACGCGTACAGGCCACGTCCTCCGGCCCGCCGCTGACTCCGCTCAGCCGCTGCTGCTGACGGCCTCACATTCTTCTCATCCGCACACGACACACAAGGAATGCATCATGTCCGACGCCTCCGCCTCGGCCGTTCCCCGGCCGCCAGCTCGCACCGCCACTGCGCCCGTGCTCACGGGAGCTGAAGCTGTCGTCCGCACCCTCGAGCTCCTCGGCGTCACGGACGTCTTCGGTCTTCCGGGAGGTGCGATCCTCCCCGTCTACGACCCGCTGATGGATACCACCAAGATCCGTCACATCCTGGTTCGTCACGAGCAGGGCGGCGGACACGCAGCCGAGGGTTATGCGTCGGCTTCCGGTAAGACCGGGGTGACCATCGCCACCTCCGGTCCCGGTGCCACCAACCTCGTGACGGCGATCGCGGACGCCTACATGGACTCCGTGCCGGTGCTCGCCATCACCGGCCAGGTGTTCTCCACGCTGATGGGAACCGACGCGTTCCAGGAGGCGGACATCGTGGGAATCACGATGCCCATCACCAAGCACTCGTTCCTGGTGACGCGCCCCGAGGACATCCCCGGAGCCATCTCCGCGGCCTACGAGATCGCCTCGACCGGTCGTCCGGGCCCCGTGCTCGTGGACATCACCAAGGATGCGCAGCAGGCCGAGGCGCCCTTCATCTGGCCGCCCAGGGTCGACCTTCCCGGGTATCGTCCGGTGACCAAGGCGCACGGCAAGCAGATCCAGGCGGCGGCGCAGCTGCTGACCGAGGCGCGCAAGCCCGTCCTGTACGTCGGTGGCGGCGTGATCCGCGCCCACGCGTCGGACGAGCTTCGCACTCTCGCGGAGTCGACCGGCGCCCCCGTCGTCACCACGCTGATGGCCCGCGGTGCCTTCCCCGACTCCCACCCGCAGCACCTGGGCATGCCGGGCATGCACGGCACGGTCCCCGCGGTGCTCGCGCTGCAGGAGTCCGACCTGATCGTCGCCCTCGGTGCCCGCTTCGATGACCGCGTGACCGGCAAGGCGGAACTGTTCGCCCCGCACGCGCAGATCGTGCACGTGGACATCGATCCCGCCGAGATCGGGAAGATCCGAGCGGCCGACGTGCCCATCGTGGGAGACGTGCGTGATGTGCTCATCGACCTGGACGCGGCCTTCCGCGGACAGGCGGGCGGCACGAAGCCCGACACCGAGGAATGGTGGAGCTACCTCGATGGCCTGCGCGCGGAGTTCCCGCTGGGCTTCGCGCCGACGACCGACGGCCTGCTGTCCCCGCAGTACGTGATCCAGCGCATCGGTGAGCTCACCGGCCCCGAAGCGGTATACACGGCCGGCGTCGGACAGCACCAGATGTGGGCTGCGCAGTTCATCAAGTACGAGCGTCCGAACTCGTGGCTGAACTCCGGAGGCGCCGGCACCATGGGCTATTCGGTTCCCGCTGCCATGGGGGCGAAGGTCGCAGAGCCCGACCGCGTGGTGTGGGCCATCGACGGCGACGGCTGCTTCCAGATGACCAACCAGGAACTCGCCACCTGCATGATCAACGAGATCCCGATCAAGGTCGCGATCATCAACAACTCCTCGCTCGGCATGGTCAAGCAGTGGCAGACCCTCTTCTACGAGGGCCGGTACTCCAACACCGAGCTGAACACGGGACACGCGAGCGTCCGCATCCCCGACTTCGTGAAGCTGGGCGAGGCGTACGGCGCTCTCGCGATTCGCGTGGAGAAGGAAGACGAGGTCGACGCCGCGATCAAGCTCGCGCTGGAGACCAACGACCGCCCGGTGCTGATCGACTTCGTGGTCTCCAAAGACGCCATGGTGTGGCCGATGGTCCCGCAGGGTGTCTCCAACAGCTTCATCCAGTACGCGCGCGAGAACGCGCCCGCCTTCGACGAGGAGATCTGATCATGTCGAGCCATGTGCTGAGCCTCCTGGTCGAGGACAAGCCGGGTCTGCTGACCCGCGTCGCCGGGCTGTTCGCCCGCCGTGGGTTCAACATCCAATCCCTCGCGGTCGGCGTGACCGAGGTGCCGGGGCTGTCGCGTATCACGGTGGTGGTCGATGTCGAGAGCCAGCCTCTCGAGCAGGTGACCAAGCAGCTGAACAAGCTGGTCAACGTCATCAAGATCGTGGAGCTGGAGCTGACGGCGTCCGTCCAGCGCGAGCACATGCTCGTCAAGGTCCGTGCCGACAACAGCACCCGCTCGAACGTGCTCGAGGTGGTCAACCTCTTCCGCGCTCAGGTGGTGGACTACGCCCCCGATGCGGTCGTCGTTGAGGTGACCGGTGACTCGGGCAAAGTGGACGCCTTCCTCCGAGCCATCGAGCCGTTCGGCATCAAGGAGCTCGCCCAGTCGGGACTGCTCGCCATCGGCCGCGGCGGCAAGAGCATCACCGAGCGCGTGCTGCGCGGCTAAGCGCCGACCGCACCACAGAACTTCCATCAGAACGTGAATCACGAACAAGGAGAATGCAAGAAGTGACTGAGATCTTCTACGACGCAGACGCAGACCTGTCGATCATCCAGGGCAAGAAGGTCGCGATCGTCGGCTACGGCTCGCAGGGCCACGCCCACGCGCAGAACCTGCGCGACTCGGGTGTCGAGGTCGTCATCGCCCTCAAGGACGGCTCGAAGTCGACCCAGAAGGCACAGGACGAGGGCTTCGAGGTCAAGAACGTCGCCGACGCCACCGCGTGGGCCGACCTCATCATGATCCTCGCGCCGGACCAGCACCAGCGCGGCATCTACGCCGACTCGATCCAGCCGAACCTGTCGGCAGGCAAGACGCTGGCCTTCGCTCACGGCTTCAACGTGCGCTTCGGCTACATCGACGCTCCGAAGGACGTCGACGTCATCCTCATCGCTCCGAAGGCTCCGGGCCACACCGTGCGGCGCGAGTTCGTCGCGGGTCGCGGTATCCCGGACATCATCGCCGTCGAGAACGACGCTTCGGGCAACGCGTGGGCAACCGCGCTCTCGTACGCCAAGGCCATCGGCGGCACCCGCGCCGGCGTCATCAAGACCACCTTCACCGAGGAGACCGAGACGGACCTCTTCGGCGAGCAGGCGGTGCTCTGCGGTGGCATGAGCCACCTGGTGCAGGCCGGCTTCGAGACGCTGACCGAGGCGGGCTACCAGCCGCAGATCGCGTACTTCGAGGTGCTGCACGAGCTGAAGCTCATCGTCGACCTGATGTGGGAGGGCGGCATCGCCAAGCAGCGCTGGTCGATCTCCGATACCGCCGAGTTCGGCGACTACGTCTCGGGCCCGCGCGTCGTCGACGCCAACGTCAAGGCACACATGAAGGACATCCTCACGGACATCCAGACCGGTGCCTTCGCCAAGCGCTTCATCGACGACCAGGATGCCGGCGCTCCGGAGTTCCTCGCGCTTCGCGCCAAGGAGCAGGAGCACCCCATCGAGGCCACGGGCAAGGAGCTGCGCGCTCTGTTCGCCTGGACCAAGACGGACGACGACTACACCGAGGGTGACGCCGCGCGCTGATCCTCATACCGAAGGCGGGGCCGGTTTCCGGTCCCGCCTTCGGCGTATCCGCCCACCCGGCTCATGTGGCCGACGGCGCTCGATTGGCCGGAACGGGAACGACTCGCGCGTGATGAACCGACTAGAGCAGGACGTCGAGCTGGAAGGCGCGGCTGTCGCGTCGCAGCAGTGTCGAGAGCTCACGCAGGCCGTCCGCCACGGGGCCGCTGGTCAGCTCTGCGAGCTGATGGATGCTGGCGGCGGCCTCTGCGGGAGTGTGCCAGATCGGGTTGGGGCCGAGCAGCTCGGCCAACTGCTCCGGATCTCCCGCGAAGTCCTCGGGGATGTCGCGGTCGTCGGCGAACGAGCTCAGCCAGCGCGCATCGTGCTCGTCGGCGATCGCATCGATCTCGTCCAGGCGGTCGATGAGGAGTTCGCCGTGTTCGAGGGCGGAGGTCTCGCCGTCCTCCCAGCGGATGATGAGTTCCAGAGACATGTCTCCAGTGTTGCAGGCGCATGTCGCGGACGCGAGGGGTTTCGCGGGGGACACCTCGGATCAATTCCCCCATTCGTGACCGTCGAAGCACCAAACGGTGCTCATACATCCGATGTCTGTGGCAAGATGAGATCAATCTGATCTGGAGGCGACGATGCGGCAGCAGTGGTTTGATGAGGCGCGATTCGGAATGTTCGTGCACTTCGGGCTCTATAGCGGGGCAGCCCGGCATGAATGGGTGCAGAACTACGAACGCCTCACCGATGAGGACTACCGGCAGTACTTCGAGAACTTCGATCCCGACCGGTTCGACGCCCGCGAGATCGCCCGCCGTGCCAAGGCGACGGGTATGGGGTACGTCGTGCTCACCACCAAGCACCACGACGGCTTCGCGCTGTGGGACTCCCAGCTGACCGACTTCACGAGCGTGGCGGCGTGCGGTCGCGATCTTGTCCGCGAGTACGTGGACGCTCTGCGGGCGGAGGGCGTGCGGGTCGGCCTGTACCACTCGGTCATCGACTGGCACCACCCGGACTTCACCGTGGACTGGAACCACCCGCGCCGCGACGACGAGAACGCGCACGCGCTGAACGAGGGCCGCGACATGGCGCGGTACCGCGAGTTCCTGCACGGACAGGTGCGTGAGCTGCTCACCGGGTACGGCGACATCGACTATCTCTTCTTCGACTTCACCTATCCCGAGAGTCAGCAAGGCTGGGCGGGGAAGGGGCCGGAGGACTGGGATGCGGAGAAGCTGCTGGCGATGTGCCGCGAGTTGCAGCCCGCGATGCTCGTGAATGACCGGCTGGGCATCCCGGCGGACTTCGTCACCCCGGAGCAGTACCAGCCGACAGCGCCCATCGTGGCCGCAGATGGACGCCCGCAGGTGTGGGAGGCCTGCCAGACCTTGAACGGCTCGTGGGGATACCACCGCGACAACACCGACCAGAAGTCGGCCACGCTCCTCGTGCAGATGCTCGCGGACTCGGTGTCGATGGACGGCAACATGCTGCTGAACACCGGCCCCGACGGACGCGGTGCCATCCCGCCGCGCGATGTGGCCACGCTGTCGGCGATCGGGGAGTGGATGCAGCTGCACCGCGACGCGATCGTGGGGGCGGGACACGCGGAATTCACGCCGCCGCGCGAGGGCGTGTACACACGCCGCGGCGATCGGCTCTACCTCCACCTCTTCTCCTGGCCGCTGGGCTTTGTGCACCTGCCGGAACTCGCGGGGAAGGTCACCTACGCCCGGCTGCTGAACGATGGGTCCTGGCTGAAGACGTCGGAGAGTAACCCCGAACAGGTCGCGGGGCTGATGACGCCGGCGGGCGAGGCCGAGGGGACGCTCACCGTCCATCTCCCGGTGCGACGGCCCGACGTGCTCGTCCCGGTCATCGAGCTGCGTCTCGCCGACGGGATCTGACCGTCGCTTCCGGCCCCGCATCACAGGACGGGGCCGGAAGCCCGCACGTCATCCCAGCGGGATCTCGACGAGATCCAGTGCCAGATCCGCGGCGCCGAACAGGATCGCGTCGGCGCCGGTCTGGGCAGCCTCGATCCGCAGTGACTTGGTCGCCAGGGGGTGGCAGACCTCGTACACGCGACTGCGTACGGCCGCCAGGAACGGCTCCGCGACGGTGAGGCTCCCGGTGAGGAAGACGGCGTGCGGGTTGAAGAAGTTCACCACGCCGGCGAGCGCCTGGCCGAGGTGGGTGCCCGCCGTTCGCACCAGCGTGGTGGCCACCGGCTCGGCGTCCAGAGCCAGAGCGATCACATCGGCCGGCGTGCTGACATCGAGCCCGGCGTCGCGAGCCTGACGAAGGAGACTCGCGCCGCTGGCCACGGTCTCCAGGCATCCGGTGTTGCCGCAGGAGCAGGGCAGGTCGCCGCTGCCGTCGATGCGTGTGTGCGTGATGTCACCCGCCGCGCCCGTGGCGCCGCGGTGCACGGCGCCGTCCACGATGATGCCAGAGCCGATCGCCGTCCCCGCCTTGACCGTGATGCTGTGCCGGGCGCCGCCGAAGTGCACCCGGTGCTCGCCCAGCGCGGCGAGATTCGCGTCATTGTCGACCGCAACCGGCGCGCCGTAGCGGGCGCGAAGGTGCTCGTCCACGCGGAAGCCGGGCCAGCCCGGCATGCGCGAGGGCTGCACGACGGTGCCCGTCTCGATGTCCACGGGCCCCGGCAGGCTCACACCGATGGCCCGGATGACGGAGCCGCCCGCGATCCGGTCGAACGCCGCTTCGACCAGGGCCATCGTTGCGCGCGGACCGTCGGCAAGGTTCACGGGGACTGTTGCAACCTCCTGCAGCGCGCCGCTCAGCGCATGGCGGCCGATTCGCGCATGGCCGCCGCCGAGATCCACCGTCAGGATCATGCCGGCGTCATCGTCGAGATGAAGAGTGCGGGGGCGCCGGCCACCCCGGGACGCACCCTCGGCCCCCTCGCGCACCAGCCCCGCGTCGATGAGCATCTGCACGCGCAGCCCGGCGGTGGAGGGGGCAAGTCCCAGCCGCTCGGCGATCTGCGAGCGTGATGTCGCCTCGCCGTGCGCGATGAGGCGGAGGGCGTCACGCAGCGTGGCGTCATCGGCCGAGGCGGAAATCACGTAAGACATGGGATCTTTCTGTCGGGCGTTCTGCCACGTTACCGGCCGGCAAGCGCGGGGAGTGCAGCATGACGATTTATCAAGCTTCGGTAAAGGTCCGATGTTCGACTTGTGTCGACCATCGAACTCTGACATGGTGACTTTACACACAACTGCACCATCTTGGTTCGATGATCGAACTAAGTGTCCCAATCGCCGAGGAGGCATTCAATGAAGAAGTTGCGCGTGGGCGCGGTGGCGGCAGCCGCCGGCATCGCTGTTGTGCTGACCGGGTGCTCCGGCGGCTCTGACGGGTCGAACGCGGGCTCGGGCGGTTCGGGCGACAAGCCCACCATCGTCGTGGACATGTGGTCGGGCAGCGAGTCCGACACGAAGGCTCTTCAGGAGCAGGTCAAGTTCGCCCAGGAGGCGAACCCCGACATCAACATCAAGCTGCAGACTGCTCCGTGGGGCGACTACTTCACCAAGCTCACCACGAACATGGCCTCCGGCAACATGGCCTGCGTGTCGGGGATGAGCGGCGCACAGCTGGGCGGTTACACGGCCGGCTTCCGCGAGCTGAGCGATGAGGACCTCAAGACGGCCGGCCTGGACCTCGCTGACTTCAACGTGGGCGCCGATGGCATCCTCGGCTTCGAGGGCAAGCTCTACGGTCTTCCGTTCGATGTGGCCACGATGCTCGTCTACTACAACCAGGACATGCTGACGGCAACGGGCGCTCCCACGCCTGAGATCGGCTGGAGCTTCGACGACTTCGACAAGACCGCAGCGGCGGCGACCAAGGACGGCAAGTTCGGATTCGGCATGGGCATGGGCGGGTACCAGTGGGTGTCCCTTCCCATCTCGATGTCGGGCACGCAGCCTGCGAACGCCGAGGGCAAGCTCGAGATCGACAACGCCGACTTCGTGAAGGCGGCGGAATGGTACGCCGGTCTCGTCACGGACAAGAAGGTCGCCGCCCCCGTGGCATCGGCCTCCGACACCGGCTGGGGTGAGGACCAGTACTCCAGCGGAAACGCCGCGATGGCCGTCGACGGCACCTGGAACGCCGTGAGCTACCTCACCAACGAGTCGGGCTTCGCTGCCGGCATGGCACCGCTTCCCGCGGGCGCCAAGGGCAGCGTCGGTCCGATCCTCGGCTCCGGCTACGGCATCGCCAAGACCTGTGACAACCCCGAGGCCGCGCTGAAGGTCATGGGCTCGCTGCTCGGTAAGGACGCGCAGGACTACATCGCGTCCTCCGGTCGCTCCTACCCGGCGCGCACCGCATCGCAGCCGCTGTACTTCGACTCGATCGATGAGAAGTACCGCGACCAGGTCAAGTCCGTGTTCGAGGCGGCCTTCGCCAGCACCACCCCGCTGTACATGACGAAGAACTGGGACAAGCTCGACAACTACATCCAGCCCAACCTGGTGTCCGTCTACAGCGGACAGATGACCATGGCGGACCTGCTGAAGAACGCGCAGTCGCAGTTCGGCAACTGACGTAGCCGCCACGTCTGCGCAGTGAACCGAGAGAAAGCAAGATGACCAAGACGAAGAATCGTCGAGGGTCGCTCGCGCGGGTCGAGTCCCGCTGGGCGCTGGGCTTCGCAAGCCCAGCCCTGGTGGGGCTCGCCCTGTTCACGATTGTCCCGGTGGGACTCTCGATCGTGATGAGCGTCTTCGACTGGCCCGTGTTCGGCGATCGTACCTTCAACGGCTTCGCCAACTATGCGAAGCTGTTCGACCCGAGCAAGAGTCCGGACTTCTGGCCGGCGCTGCGCAACTCCGCGGTGTACACGATCCTCTACGTCCCGCTGAGCATCGCGCTCTCGCTGGCGCTGGCGCTCGGGCTCGGCCCGCGCATCCGTGGCCGCGGTGCACTGCGTGTCCTGTTCTTCATCCCGGTGGTCACCCCGATGGTGGCCAACGTCCTGGTGTGGAAGATGATGCTGCAGCCCCAGGGCCTGTTCAACGGCGTCTCGCAGTCGTTCTTCGGCATCACCCTCCCCAACTTCCTGGCCGACCCGGCCTGGGCGATGATCATGGTCGTCGCGATGAGCGTCTGGCAGGGACTGGGCTACAACATGCTGATCTTCTCCGCCGCACTCGAGCAGCTGCCCGACAGCGTGCTCGAGGCTGCGGCGATCGATGGGGCACAGGGCTTCCGTCGCATCTGGAGTGTGATCCTGCCGATGATCTCGCCCTCCGTGTTCTTCGCGGCGATCATGACGATGATCACCTCTCTGCAGGTGTTCGCCCAGCCGCAGCTGCTCACTGGTGGCGGCCCGGGCAACGCCACCAAGCCTCTCGTGATGTACATCTGGGAGCAGGGCTTCACGTTCGGCGACCTCGGACTCGCGGCCGCCGGTGCGTGGATCCTGTTCGCCATCATCATCGTGATCACCGGCCTGCAGTTCACCGCGCAGAAGAAGTGGGTGCACTATGAGCACTGAGACCCTGACGGCTCCGGCGACGCGTCAGCGCAAGCGCGGCGCCGAGACCACGCCCGCGGCGAAGGCGCGACTCATCCTCGCCCACGTGCTGATCTACATCGCGGCGCTGATCTTCGTCGCTCCGCTCATCTACGCCTTCTTCTCCGCGCTGAAGCCGAACGTCGAGATCTTCTCGATGCCGCCGACGCTGATCGGCTCGCAGGTGAAGTGGTCCAACTTCGTCGACGTGTTCCAGTACGGGCCTTTCGTCCGCTACATCGTGAACTCGTTCATCGTGGCGATCCTCGGCACCCTCGTGGTGATCATCGTTTCGACCGCCGCAGGGTACGCCTTCGGACGCCTGCGGTGGAAGGGGCGCGACGCCGTCTTCATCCTGTTCCTGGCCACCCTGATGGTGCCCGCCGAGGTGCTGGTCATCCCGATGTTCCAGCTCATGCAGAACTTCGGCTGGGTCAACACGATGCAGGCGCTCGTGCTGCCCTTCGCCTTCGGCGCCTTCGGCACGTTCCTGATGCGCCAGTTCTTCCGCGGCATCCCGTTCGAGCTGGAGGAAGCGGCCCGCGTCGACGGAGCCAATCCGCTGCGCTCGTTCGTGAGCATCATCCTCCCGCTGTCGAAGTCGGCGGTGGCGGTGCTCGCCGTCTTCACGTTCCTCTCGTTCTGGAACAGCTACCTGTGGCCGCTCATCGTGGTCAGCGACACCTCCGCGCTCGGCACCCTACCGATCGGTTTGGCAAGCTTCGCCGGCCAGAACGGCACGCGCTGGGACCTCCAGATGGCCGCGGCGATCATCTCGATGATCCCCACCACGGTGCTCGTGATCGTGCTGCAGAAGCACCTGGTCAAGGGAATCGCGATGGCCGGCATGGGTGGTCGTTGACCCTTGATGAGCAGTGACGTGCACGCCGCCAGCGCGGCGTCATCCGACGAGGTCCTCGTCGCCGGAATCGACATCGGCGGCACCAAGATCGCCGTGCTGGTCACCGGGGAGGACGGTGCCGTGCTCGCGCGCGGTGTCGTTCCGGCCCCGGCCCAGGACGGCGGATCCGCCATGGCGAACGCCGCCGCCGCCCTGACCCTCGACCTCGTGGCCGGGCTCGGAGGCACTCTCCGAGCCGCCGGTGTCGGCGCCGCCGGCGTCGTGGATCCCGTCAGCGGGACCATCCTCGCGGCGTCGGCGATGTTCACCGACTGGGTCGGGTTCGCGCTCGCCGATGCGCTGAGCGAACGTCTCGGCGTATCGGTGACCGTGGAGAACGACGTGAACGCGTTCCTCCTCGGCGAGGTGGCTGCGGGAGCCGGGCACGGCGCCGACGTTCTCGGCGTCATGCTGGGGACCGGAGTCGGGGGCGCCCTCGTGATCGACGGCGCCCTGCGACACGGGCCGAACGGCGCCGCCGGCGAGATCGGCCACACCCCGGGATACAGCGACCTGGTGTGCACCTGCGGTCAGCGGGGACACCTCGAAACCCTGGCCTCGGGCACCTCCATCGCCCTGCGCTACGGCGAACGCAGCGGGACGACCGGACTCGCCGCCGCCGATGTGGCCGAGCGGGCCCGCGCCGGGGACGACGACGCGATCGCGGTCTTCCACGACGCCGGGCGCGCGGTGGCGCTGGCCTGCGCGAGCGCCGCGACACTGGTCGACCTGGACGTCGCCGTCATCGGCGGGGGAGTGTCCCACGCCTGGGACCTGCTGGAGCCGGCGATCGTCGCCACACTCCGCACCGACGCTCCGGTATCGGGCGCGCCGCTGCGGATCATCCCGGCCGCGCTCGGATCGGACGCGGTCGCTCTCGGGGCTGCGGCGGCCGCACGCTCTCGTGGCCTGATCCCCATCGTCCCCTCTTCGCTCGTCGGCAGCCGACCGACGGCCTGATCCTCTTACCCCGCCTCAGAGAAGGAGCCCCCGTGACCGAACGACCGGAAGCCCACGAGATCTGGATGGGACCGCTTGCCCCTCTCTCCGAGGGCGGTCTCGTCCGTCCCCGCATCGGCATCGGCGGAATCTCGATCGAGTCCAGCACGTTCTCCCCGCACATTTCCGGCGACGAGGCCTTCACCATCCGCGAGGGAGACGCGCTGCTTGCCTACTACCCCTTCCTCGACGAGGGACGGGAGCTGCGGGACGCCGCGGAGTGGACGCCCATCTATCACGGGCGTTCCCTGCCGGGCGGCGCGGTCGCACCGGAGACCTACAGGCGCATGAAAGCGGGGATCGTGGACGGCATCCGTGCCGCGATTGCCGAGGGTGGCGCGTTCGACGGATTCTTCTTCGACATCCACGGTGCCATGAGCGTGGTGGGGATGGACGACGCCGAGGGCGATCTCGCCCGGGCGGTTCGGCGCGAGCTCGGACCCGACACGCTCGTCAGCACCTCGATGGACCTGCACGGCAACGTGTCGCGCGCGCTGCTGGACGAGGTGGATCTGCTCACCTGCTACCGCATGGCGCCCCACGAGGACTGGATGAACACCAAGGAGCGGGCGGTCTGGAACCTGCTCGCTCGCCTGCGGGGTGAGCACGGGAGCGATCCGCTCCAGCGACGTCCGCTGAAGGCCTGGGTGCCGGTTCCCGTGCTGCTGCCCGGTGAGAAGACCAGCACCCGCCTGGAGCCCGCGAAGGGGATCTACGACGAGATCCCCGGTATCGAGTCCCTCCCCGGCGTGGTGGACGCCGCCGTCTGGGTGGGCTACGCATGGGCCGACGAGCCGCGCAACATGGCCATCGTCGTGGTGATGGGCGACGACGCGGAGCTCATCGCGCGTGAAGCTGAACGCCTCGCGCGGCGGTACTGGGACGCGCGGGCCGACTTCGTCTTCGTCGGTCCCACGGCCACGCTGGGTGAGGCACTGGATCGGGCGCTGGCCCCGGGAGCTGCCCGTCCTTTCCTGATCTCGGACTCGGGCGACAACCCCACCGCCGGTGGCGCCGGCGACGTCTCCTGGACGCTCGGCGAGCTGATCCAGCGAGCGGACTTGCGCGAGCCGGGCCGTACGGTGATCCACGCATCGGTGTTCGATGCAGATGCCGTCGCGCGCGCGGTCGAGGCGGGTGTCGGCAGCAGCGTCACCCTCGAGGTCGGCGGGCGGGTGGATCCCGGCCCCCGCGGCCCCGTCTCCATCACGGGCGAGGTGTTCTCGGTCACCGAGGGCGACCCGGATGCCGGAACCCAGGTGGTCATTCGTGCCGGCAGCGTGTTCTCGATCATCACGCAACGACGAAAGCCGTTCCACCACCTCGACGATTTCCGCATGCTCGGACTCTCGCCGGAGAGCGCAGACATCGTGATCGTGAAGATCGGGTATCTCGAGCCGGAGCTCTACGATCTCGCCGCGGACTGGATCCTCGCGCTCACCCCCGGCGGCGTCGATCAGGACCTGCTGCGGCTCGGGCACCACCGTCTGCAGCCGGGCGTGTACCCGTTCGACGACTCGGCAGACGAGCCGGTGCTGACCCCGGTGGTCACCCGCCGAGGAGCAGATCCTGTCACCATCACGGGCGGAGAGGCCAACTGACATGATGAACTTCGAGAAGCGGATCGGCCCCGACTTCGGAGCGCAGGGCCCCGCCTACCCGCCGAGCGGAGCGGTGCCGGACTGGTACCGGGACGCGAAGCTGGGCTTCTTCATCCACTGGGGGCTGTACTCCGTCCCGGCGTGGGCGATCCAGCACGGTCCCGGCGTCCACATCCCCACGGAGCACGCGTACGCGTACCACCAGTACGCGGAGTGGTACGGAAACACCGTCCGCATTGCGGGCAGCCCCACCTGGGTGCGGCACCAGGAGGTGTATGGGACGGGCACCAGCTACGAGGACCTCGCGGATCTGTGGCGCGCCGAGGCGTTCGACGCCGACGCGCTGGTGTCGGAGCTGGTGGGTGCCGGCGCGAAGTACATCATCCCGACCACCAAGCACCACGACGGCTTCGCGCTGTGGGACACCGCGACCAGCGGCTTCAATGCTGCACGTCGGGGTCCGCGGCGCGATCTGATCGGCGAATTGCACGATGCCACCCGTCGCCACGACGCACGCTTCGGCGTCTACTACTCCGGGGCGCTGGACTGGCACGCGGGTGATTTCCCGGCCATCGAGAGCGACACGGACCTGTTCCGCTTCCGTCGCAACGATGAGCAGTACTCGCGCTACGCCGCGGCGCAGCTGGAAGAACTGGTCGAGCGGTACGCACCGGATGTCCTCTGGAACGACATCGACTGGCCCGACGGCGGCAAGGGGCATGACGAGTTCGCGGTGGCAGCCCTGCTCCGCCGCTACTTCGCGGCCGTGCCCGGGGGCGTTGTCAACGACCGCTGGGGCGTGCCGTATCACGGCTTTCTCACCCGCGAGTACACGCACATCGAGGATGTGCAGGAGGCCGTATGGGAGTCCACGCGGGGTCTCGGCTACTCGTTCGGGTACAACCAGGCCGAGGGGCCGGAACAGTCGCTGTCCGGCACCGACCTCATCCGCTTGTTCGTCGATGTCGTGAGTAAGAACGGCAATCTGCTGATCAACACCGGCCCACGTGCCGACGGCACGATCCCGGAACTCCAGCTCGCGGCGATGCGCCAGCTCGGCGACTTCCTCCGGATCAACGGCGATGCGATCTACGCGACCCGTCCGTGGGTCCGCGCCGGAGAGCGTGAGGGAACGCCGCGGGCATACACCTCGTCGGCGTCCGGCACTCACGTGCACGTGCTCGATCCGGCCGCCGGCGTCCTGGAGCTCCCGGTGGAGCTGGCCGCCGCCTCCGGCGCACGATGGTCCGGAACGCACGCGGCGGAGATCGTCCCGGGCGCGGACGGCACGGCGACGGTGGTTGTTCCCGAAGCCCTCCGCGGTGACGCAGTGGCGACACTGACCGTCCCGGCGTAAGCCGCGATCGGAGCGACGGCGGGAGGCGCATCATGGACGAGGGGGATGCGCCGCCCCCGAGTGGTGCGAGCGATACGGCGACGCGCATCGTGCGGCGGCGACCTCACGCCGCGCAGCGCGATGGAGGATCTGATGCTGACTGTGGAGGCGGACATATGACGGTGCTGGAAGTCGTGGCCCAATCACCGCGCGACGCCCGTGTGGCGATCGGGGCTGGTGCCGATCGGGTGGAACTGTGCCAGGCGCTGATCACCGGTGGCATCACTGCGTCCCACGCGGTGATGGCCGGCGCGGTCGATGCCGTGGGCGGCGACCGCGTGGCTGCGCTCATCCGGCCGCGGCCGGGCGGATACGTGTACGACGCGGACGAGATCGCCGTCGTGACAGCGGACATCCGCGCCGCCGTCACGCTGGGCGTCGGCGCCGTGGTCGTCGGTGCGCTCCGCCCGGATCGCTCGGTGGACGCGGAGGCGATCGAGCGGTGGCGAGAAGCAGCGGGCGACGCGAAGCTCGTGTTCCACCGCGCGATCGATGTGCACCCGGATCCGCTCGCGGCGGTCGGGGAGCTCGTCCGGCTCGGTGCCACGCGCATCCTCACCTCGGGCGGAGCCGTGCGTGCCGGTGACGGCGCCGCGGTGCTCGGTGCGATGGTGAGGGAAGCAGGGGGGCGCCTGCAGATCCAGGCCGGGGGCGGAGTGACGATCGACGCCATCCCGGCACTGCGCGCCGCGGGCGTCGACGCGATCCACCTCTCCGCCCGCGAGGCGGTCACCGACGGCAGCCCGGCGGGCCCCGGCGGCGGAGTGGACGAGTACGACGTGGTCTCCGAGGCCCTGGTGCGCGCCGCCCGCACCGCTGCTGACGCCTGACGGACGCATCGTGCGTGTCCTTACCCGGTGCGCGTCCCTGATGCCCGTGGCTCGTGTCACATCATCGCGCGTGATCACCGCGCGACTTCCGAACGCGGGCGAGAGTCCCTGCGCCGCGGCGATCCTCGCCCGCTCCGGGAAGTCTCGCGGGAGGGCAGGCATCGGAGCGAGGGTGTCCGTAGACTGAGGGCATGAGTTCCGAGCCGCAGGGCGCTCCCGATCCCGCACCCGAGCACGGTGCCGCTGAGCCGACACTGGCGCGCGGCTGGCGTGCCGTGGGCAAGGGCGCGGACAGCGTGCACACCGAAGGTGAGCCGGTCACCGACCCGCCCTCCGCGACAGCCGATGACGACGACAGGGAGGCGAAGTCGTTCGCGGGCGACGAGGTCGTCCACGAGGACCAGCCCGTGGAAGCCGGAAACGGTGCCCTCCTGGGTATCGGTATCCTCGCGGGCGTCTACCTGCTGTACGTGATCGGATGGTTCATCGGCGGCAATCGCCTCGACGTGGTGGGCGATCTCCTGCTGGCCAACGGCCCCATTTACACCATCGTGAAGTGGACCGCCATCGCGGCTCCCGCGGTCTGGTTCGCGGTGGTCTTCGTGCTGACGCTGCGCAGCCGCACCTGGGTGCGTTTCGCCTGGCTGATCGTCGGCGTCGTGCTGCTGGTGCCCTGGCCGTTCGTCATCAACTGGGAGAGTGCGCTGATGGGAGGCGTCCAGTGAGCGAGCAGACGGTGAAGCCGGCAACGCGCGGCGCCGGGTCCTGGTTGCGGTGGACGGTCGCCGCGGTCTTCGGTCTCGTCTACTCCTTCGCGATCTGGGTGGCGATCTTCGCACTCGTACTGGCGTCGCAGGGCAACAGCGGCCTCACTCCCGCGGGTGTCGGCGTCGGCCTCATGCCGGTGCTGTTCCCGGTGCTCGTCTACGCCGGGATCGTGGTGGTCGGACGTCGCCTCTGGGTGTGGAAGCAGGCACTGCTGTTCCTGGCGGGCTTCGCGCTGGTGGGCGTGTTCTGGCTGGACGTGGTGATGCTGCAGGTGGCCGCACAGTCCTCGCTCGTCGGCGCGGGCTGAGCGCGCGGAGTTCCCAGGCCACAAGGCGTTGTGGAGCCCACTCGGCGGGTGGGCCGTTCTGGACGAGAAATGTGGTTCCGTCTCCCGCATCGCGCACTCTGAGGCGCGGTACCCGTGGGTCTTCAGCAATCTGCTCGCCTGAGCGCGCGCGGCGGGTGCCGGGTGCTCGATTGCGCGTTCGTGGAGCGCCTGCCTGAATGGTCGCGGAACGTCACGTGAACGAGAGCACCGGTGCCGAGACTGTAGGCTGACACCGATCGCGCCCCCGACGGCGTGCGGCGCATCGGCCCTCCCCATCACGCGAAAAACCGCATCGAAGGATACCTCTGTGACGAAGCCCGTCGTTCTTCTCGCCGAAAAGCTCTCGCCCGCCACGATCGACGCGCTCGGTCCCGACTTCGACGTCCGCGACGTCGACGGCACCGACCGGCCCGCGCTGCTGTCGGCTCTGGCTGATGCGGACGCCGTGCTGATCCGATCGGCCACCCAGATCGATGCGGAGGCTCTTGCCGCCGCACCGAAGCTCAAGGTCGTCGCGCGCGCCGGTGTGGGTCTGGACAACGTCGACATCAAGGCGGCCACGACCGCGGGTGTCATGGTAGTCAACGCGCCCACGTCCAACATCATCTCGGCGGCGGAGCTGACCATCGGTCACATCCTCTCGCTCGCGCGTCGTATCCCTGCCGCCCACGCCTCGCTGTCGGCCGGCGAGTGGAAGCGCAGCTCCTTCACCGGAACCGAGCTGTTCGAGAAGACGCTGGGCATCATCGGCCTGGGACGCATCGGTGCGCTCATCACCGCACGCATGCAGGCGTTCGGCATGCGCGTCGTGGCATACGACCCCTACGTCACCAGCGCTCGCGCGCAGCAGCTGGGTGTGGAACTGCTGAGCCTCGACGACCTGCTGGAGCAGTCGGACTTCATCACCATCCACATGCCGAAGACGCCGGAGACCACCGGCATGATCTCCACGGCTCAGCTGGCGGCGATGAAGAAGACGGCGTACATCGTCAACGTCGCCCGTGGCGGGCTCATCGACGAGGCGGCTCTGGAGGCGGCGCTCACGGCGGGTGAGATCGCCGGTGCGGGTCTGGACGTGTTCAGCTCGGAGCCCCCGAAGGAGACGGGTCTGCTCGGGCTGCCGAACGTCGTCGTCACCCCGCACCTGGGAGCGTCGACGGATGAAGCACAGGAAAAGGCCGGCATCTCGGTGGCACGCTCGGTGCGTCTCGCGCTCGGCGGCGAGCTGGTCCCGGACGCGGTGAACGTCGCCGGTGGCGCCATCGACCCGTATGTGCGGCCGGGCATCGCTCTGGTGGAGAAGCTGGGGCAGTTCTTCTCTGCGCTGGCGAAGTCGCCGCTCACGAGCCTGGACGTCGAGGTGCACGGCGAGCTCAGCGGCTACAACGTGGACGTCCTCAAGCTCGCGGCGCTCAAGGGCGTCTTCACCAACATCGTGAGCGAGTCGGTGTCCTACGTGAACGCACCGCTGCTCGCCGACCAGCGCGGCATCGACGTGCGCCTGCTGGTGGATGACCAGTCCGACGAGTACCGCAACGTCATCACGCTGACAGGCGCCCTCTCCGACGGCACCCAGCTGTCGGTCTCCGGAACCCTCACCGGGCCGAAGCAGATCGAGAAGCTGGTCGGCATCAATGGCCTCGCCCTCGAGCTGCCCATCGAGAAGCACCACATCGTCATGGTCTACACCGACCGTCCCGGTATCGTCGCCGTCTACGGCCAGAAGTTCGGCGAGGCCGGCATCAACATCGCCGGCATGCAGATCGCCCGTCAGTCCGCTGGTGGGCGTGCGCTGTCTGTTCTGACGGTCGACTCCCCGGTCTCGGACGAGCTGCTGGAAGAGGTGAGCTCGGCCATCGACGCCGACGTGTTCCGCCAGATCGAGATCACCGAGGCCTGAGCCACGCTCTCAGCGTCGAGCCCGCCCCGGGAAGGGGCGGGCTCGACGGTCTCTGCGGGGCATCCGTCGGGCGACCAGCTCGCCCATAGGGTGGGAGTCATGGCATCCCCGCACTTCCGGCCCGTTCCCCACGCTCGTCCGGGCGAGCGGATCGCAGTGCTGTCCCCGGCTTTCGCTGCACCGACGATCTCCGTCGAGGTCCATGAGCAGGCCCTGCGCCGCCTGGAGGAGCTGACGGGCCTGATCCCGGTCGAGTACCCGACCACGAGGGCCGGTGGCACCAGCGCACGTGAGCGCGCGCGTGACGTCAATGCCGCCTTCGCCGATCCCGGGATTCGCGCCGTCCTCGCGACGCTCGGTGGCGACGACCAGGTGACCGTCGTCCCGCACCTCGACGCATCCGTGATCGCCGCAGACCCGAAACCCTTTCTGGGGTACAGCGACAACACCAACCTCCACTCGTTCCTCTGGCGCCTCGGCGTGCGCAGCTTCTACGGCGGCTCCACCCAGGTCCACCTCGGCCCCGGCCCCGCCGTCGACGAGATCCACGCGCGGTCCCTGCGTGCTGCGCTGCTGCACGGCGGTGACATCGAGCTGACAGAGCCGGGGGAGTCGGAGGACTTCGGCCGGAACTGGACGGATCCTCGGGCTCTGAGCGAGTTCGGCACGCGGGAGAGGACGGACCCGTGGGACTGGGCGGGGCCGGCTCGCGTCGTGAGCGGACCGACGTGGGGCGGCTGCATCGAAGTGCTCGATCAGGTGGCTCTCGCCGATCGGATGCCGTCCGTCGCCGAATTGCGTGGGTCGATCCTGCTCCTCGAGACCAGCGAGACCCTCCCCAGCGCCGACGAGGTACGCCGTTGGGTGCGCGGACTGGGCGAGCGAGGTGTGCTGGAAGCCGTGAGCGGCGTGCTTGTGGCACGCCCGGTGGTGGCGGAGATGGGGGTCCCGCTCGCGCCGGCAGCGGTCCGGGCTGCACAGCGGGATGCGATCGTGGAGCAGGTGGCGCGATACAACCCCGAAGCGGTGGTCTGTGTGGGAGTGCCGTTCGGGCACACGCGGCCGCAGTGGATCATTCCGCACGGCGGCATCATGCGCCTGGACGGCGCGGCACGATCGGTCACCGCGTCCTACGACTGAGCGCCCCGGTCGAGAGCTCGGCGATCGGCCGCAGACTCAGTCGGTGAGCCTGCGCACCAGCGCGATCAGCGCGTCCATGTCGGCGATCTCGGCGACGGAGCCGATCTCCAGCGCCTGATTGAAGTACACGCCGTCGGCCACGAGCATCACCAGGGTGAGCGCGGTGTCGTCGGGCACGTGCGGATCGAGGAACGCGCGCCAGCTCTCGCGCAGCCGACGCAGCGCCTCCGCCGCGGTGGGCGAGCCCGACGTCGCCAGGCGTCCGACGGAGACGATGGCCCGATCCAGCGGCGAGTTGATGGTGGCCGAACTCCGGATGAAGGCGTCGACCACGCCGCTGGATGACGCCGTCATCGCCTCGAGGTCCTCGATGACGAGGCGGTCCATCCGCTCCACCAGGGCTTCTTCCATCGCCGACTTCGAACCGAAATGGTAGAGCAGGCCGCCCTTGGAGACGCCGGCGGCTCGCGCGGTGGCGTCCATCGTGGCTGCTCGCTCGCCGTCGTCGATGAGCAGCGATTCGAAGGCGTCGAGCACCTTCTCGCGCGCGTGCGGGGGTCGTGCCATGCCCAGCATCCTCTCATGCGGATTGATTACTGTACCGTCTGGACGGTATAACTGTACCAAGCGGACCGCCGTCGCGCTCCGGAACGAATCTCGAACAGGGGAGCCTGTTCACGAAACCGAGGAAGAAATGTCTGTCGACACCCACGCCCTGCGTGCCGATATCGAGACCGGTCGAGTCAGCTGGCGCGGATGGGTCGCCCTCGCGATCCTCATGCTGCCGGTCCTCCTGGTCTCGGTCGACAACACCGTGCTCACCTTCGCGCTGCCCGACATCGCCATCTCACTGCAGCCGTCTGCCATCGAACAGCTGTGGATCATCGACGCGTACTCACTCGTGCTCGCAGCGCTCCTGGTGACGATGGGGACCCTCGGCGACCGCTTCGGCCGCCGCCGTCTGCTGCTCATCGGCGCCATCGGCTTCACCGTGGTCTCGGCGCTGGCAGCCTTCGCGCCGTCCGCCGGCTGGCTGATCGCGGCGCGTGCGCTCATGGCCATCTTCGGTGCCATGCTGATGCCGTCGACCCTGTCGCTGATCCGCACGATCTTCACCGATGCGGTCCAGCGCCGACTCGCGATCGCGATCTGGGCGGCGGGGTTCTCCGCGGGTGCCGCGCTCGGACCCATCGTCGGCGGTTTCCTCCTGGAGCACTTCTCCTGGGGCTCCGTGTTCCTCATGGCGGTGCCGGTGATGATCCCGCTGCTGATCCTTGCGCCGTTCCTCGTGCCCGAAACGCGCGATCCGAACCCGGGCCGTATCGACCCCATCAGCATCGCGCTGTCGATCGCCACCATGGTCCCCGTCGTCTACGGCATCAAGGAGTTCGCCGTCGAGGGCCTGCTCTCGCCGGCTCCCGTCCTGTTCGTAGTGGGACTGGGGTTCGGCTGGCTCTTCGTTCGCCGCCAGCTGCGCGCCGACGTCCCCATGCTCGACATGAAGCTGTTCCAGACGCCGCGCTTCACGGGAGCCATCCTCGTCAACATGCTCAGCGTGTTCGCGCTGGTGGGCTTCCTCTACTTCGTGTCCCAGCACCTGCAGCTCATCCTCGGACTGTCGCCGATGTCCGCCGGCTTCGCGCTGGTCCCGGGCCTGGTGGTGATGATCGTGGCGGGTCTGGTGGTGGTGCCGATCGCGCAGCGTGTGGCGCCCCGCATCATCGTTCCCGTCGCCCTGCTGTTCTCCATCGCCGGCTTCGTGCTGTCCGCCCTGGCATCGCAGGAGGGTGCCCTTCTCACGCTGGTGATCGCTTTCGTCCTGCTGGGGGTCGGCATCGGCATGGCTGAGACCGTGTCCAACGACCTCATCCTCGCGAGCGCCCCGCCCGCGAAGGCCGGTGCGGCAAGCGCGGTCTCGGAGACTGCGTACGAGCTGGGTGCCGTGCTCGGCACCGCCGTGCTCGGCGGTCTGCTCACAGCGCTCTACCGCACCAACCTCGTCATCCCGGACGGCGTGGGCCAGGGTGCTGCGGACGCGGCCCGAGAGACCCTCGCCGGTGCCATGGTCACGGCCGACGAGATCGGCGGTGCTGCGGGCGATCAGCTGCGCCTCGCCGCGGCGCACGCCTTCGATTCGGGTGTGCTCACCACGGGACTCATCGGCGCCGGGCTGGTGGTGATCGCCGCGGTGATCGCGGCCACTACGCTGGGAGGGAAGTCCGTCGCACACTCCGACGCGGAGTGATGCCGCCCTGAGGAGAGCAATGTCGCGTGTCGTGAAGCTGGCCGTCATCCCCGGTGACGGGATCGGCCCCGAGGTGGTTGCCGAAGCCGAGAAGGTTCTGGATGCGGTCACGGCCGAGTCCGGCGTCACCTTTGAGAAGACCCGGTTCTCCCTCGGTGCCGCTCGCTACCTCGAGACGGGCGACACGCTGACCGATGACGACCTCGCGGCCATCGCCGAGAACGACGCGATCATCCTCGGCGCGGTCGGCGGGGTCCCCGGCGACCCGCGCCTGAAGGACGCCAACATCGAGCGCGGTTTGCTGCTGAAGCTGCGCTTCACGCTGGATCACTACGTCAACCTGCGCCCCTCGCGTCTGTACCCGAACTCCACCAGCCCGCTGGCGAACCCGGGTGACATCGACTTCGTGGTGGTGCGCGAGGGGACGGAGGGGCCGTACGTCGGCAACGGCGGCTCGATCCGCCGCGGCACCCCCCAGGAGATCGCGAACGAAGTGAGCGTGAACACCGCCTTCGGTGTGGAGCGCGTCGTCCGTTACGCGTTCGAGCTGGCCGAGCGGCGTCGCCACAAGCTCACGCTGGTGCACAAGACGAACGTGCTGACCTTCGCCGGCGGCATCTGGCAGCGCATCGTGAACGAGGTGGCGTCGGAGCACCCCGACGTGGCCGTAGACTACTTGCACGTCGATGCGGCAACGATCTTCCTGGTCACGAACCCGTCCCGCTTCGACGTGATCGTCACCGACAACCTGTTCGGGGACATCCTGACCGATCTGGCAGGTGCCGTCACCGGAGGCATCGGCCTCGCCGCCTCGGGGAACATCAATCCCGATGGCGCCTTCCCGTCGATGTTCGAGCCCGTTCACGGTTCGGCGCCCGACATCGCGGGACAGCAGAAGGCGGACCCCACCGCTGCGATCGGTTCCATCGCCCTCCTGCTCGATCACCTGGGGCTCGAGGACGAAGCACGTCGCGTGAACGACGCGATCGAGGCGGACGTCGCTGCACGCGGTGATCAGCCTCGCACCACGACTCAGATCGGCGATGCCATCGCCGAGCGGGTTCGGGCGTAGCCTGATCCCGCGCAGAACGCTTCTTCGAACCAGGATGTGACATGACCACTTCTCCCACCCTCGAATTCCAGGTGACCCGCAACCTCGCGGCCAAGACCGACGCCCAGCGTGACGAGATCCTCGCCAGCCCCGGCTTCGGGCAGCACTTCACCGATCACATGCTCGACGTGTGCTGGTCGGAGACCGGCGGCTGGCATCGTCCCCGCGTGCAGCCCTACGGTCCGATCTCCCTCGACCCCGCGGCATCGGTGCTGCACTACGGCCAGGAGATCTTCGAGGGCATCAAGGCATACCGCCATGCCGACGGCTCCATCCACACCTTCCGCCCGCTGGAGAACGCGCGTCGTCTGCAGCGCTCGGCTCGACGCATGGCCCTGCCGGAGCTTCCCGAAGAGGTCTTCGTCCAGTCGCTGCGAGAGCTGATCGCGGTCGACGCCGCATGGGTGCCGTCGGGTGAGGATCAGTCGCTCTACTTCCGGCCGTTCATGTTCGCGAAGGAAGCCTTCCTCGGTGTTCGCCCGGCCAAGAAGGTGGCGTACTACCTGATCGCGAGCCCCGCCGGCGCCTACTTCTCGGGTGGGGTGAAGCCTGTCAAGATCTGGCTGAGCGAGGACTACGCTCGTGCCGGCAAGGGCGGCACGGGTGCGGCCAAGACCGGGGGGAACTACGCGTCGAGCCTCGTCGCCCAGGCGGAGGCCAGCGAGAACGGCTGTGACCAGGTGGTCTTCCTGCGCGACGGCAACGTCGAAGAGCTCGGCGGGATGAACGTCGTGTTCGTGATGAAGGACGGCACGGTCGTCACCCCCGAGTCCGACTCGATCCTCCAGGGCATCACGCGGGATTCCATCCTGCAGCTGGCCGAGGACCGCGGCCACACCGTCGAGCGGCGTGACGTCTCTCTGGAGGAGTGGCGCGAGGGTGTGCGCTCCGGTGAGATCGTCGAGGTGTTCGCGTGTGGCACCGCCGCCGTGCTGAGCCCCATCGGGCTGCTCAAGGGTGCCGGCTTCGAGGACGAGCAGCCGCTGGGCGAGCTCGCGACCAGCCTGCGGCAGGAGCTCACCGACATCCAGTACGGTCGCGCAGCCGACAAGCACGGCTGGCTCGTGCGCCTGGACGCCTGAGAGCCGACATACCGCGCCGAGGCGCGACGGGCAGACAGAGTGGGGCCCGTGCCTCCGTTGAGACGGAGGCACGGGCCCCATCCCGTGTCCCACGGGGGCGATAGGCTGGCGGGGTGAGGATCGCACGTTTCAGCCACCAGGACGCCATCAAGTACGGCATCGTCGACGACACCGATCTGGTGGTACTCGCCGGTGACCCGATGTTCGCGGGATTCGACACCACGGGGGAGCGGGTGCCGCTGTCCGATGCGGCGCTGCTGGCCCCTGTCATCCCGCGCTCGAAGGTGGTGGCCGTCGGGCGCAACTACGCGGATCACGCCGCCGAGTTCGGCAACGACGTGCCCGCGGAGCCGATGCTGTTCCTGAAGCCGAACACCGCCGTGATCGGTCCGGGCGACGCGATCGTCCGACCGAACGCTCTGTCCGAGCGCGTGGAGTTCGAGGGCGAGCTGGCCGTGGTGATCGGTCGCATCGCGAAGAACGTCACTGCGGAGAACGCGCTGGACTACGTGTTCGGATACACCATCGGCAACGACGTCACGGCTCGTGACCTGCAGCGCAGCGACGGCCAGTGGTCGCGCGCGAAGGGGTTCGACACGTTCTGCCCGCTGGGCCCCGCCATCGAGACGGAGTTCGACCCCACGGTGGGCGTGCTCACGGCCAAGGTCAATGGCGACATCAAGCAGCAGGCTCCGCTCAGCGACATGGTGCACGGCGTGGCCGCCATCATCGCGCACGCGTCTGCAGCATTCACACTGCTGCCGGGCGATGTCATCCTCACCGGCACCCCCGCCGGCGTCGGTCCGCTGGTGGCGGGCGACGTGGTGGAGGTGGACATCACCGGTCTCGGGATTCTGCGCAACACCGTCCGCGACGCATCGTGACGCGGCTCCCGGCTCTGCGCCGCGCGTCGCTCCCGTTCCGCGCCGGGACTCTGCCGCTCGGCGTCGCTCTGCCGGTCGCATCGTGAGCGCGCCCCATTCACTCGACGACGAGGCGATCGCACGGATCCAATCGCGCACCGTGCGCACGCTGGCCGTCGGGCAGGTGCTCGGCGGCATCGCGTTCGGTGCCACCGTCTCGCTCGGCGCGCTGCTGGCGAAGGACATCACCGGACAGGATGCACTCTCCGGGTTCGCGACCGCGTCGGTCACGCTTGGCGCCGCCCTCGCGGCGATCCCGCTGGCACGCCTCGCCGCGCGCCGCGGACGTCGCATCGCGCTGACCCTCGGCAACCTGCTGGCTCTGGTCGGCATTGCGATCGTCATCTCGGCAGCGGCGTCGGCCACCTTCTGGCTGTTCCTGGTCGGTGTGATCCTCATCGGCACGGGAAACGCCGGCAACCTGCAATCCCGCTTCGCCGCCACCGACCTCGCCACTCCCGCCCGCCGCGGGCGTGAGCTGTCGGTGGTCGTCTGGGCCACCACCATCGGCGCTGTCGCGGGCCCGCTGCTTCTGGGGCCGGGGGAGGCCGTCGGGCGGATGCTCGGAATGCCGGTGCACACCGGTTCGTACCTCTTCTCCCTCGTCGCGCAGGTGGCGGCCTTTCTGCTCTACATCGTCGCGTTGCGGCCCGATCCGCTGAGGATCGCCCAGCAGCGCGATGCGGCAGCTCCCGCGGCGGCCGGCGGCTCGCTCATCGACCGGCCGCGGGTGGCGCGATACGCCATCTTCGCCGTCGCAGCGTCCCACACCGTGATGGCTTCGGTGATGGCCATGACACCGGTGCACCTCCAGCACATGACGATGGGTGACGCCACGGTGATCGTGGGCATCACGATCGCCGCGCATGTCGCCGGGATGTACGGGCTGTCACCGGTCTTCGGCTGGCTGTCGGACCGGTTCGGGCGCATCGCGGTGATCCTGCTCGGTCAGCTGCTTCTCGCGGGCGCACTCGTGGCGGCCTTCGTGGGCAGCGAGTCCCACGCCGGCGTGCTCATCGCGCTGGTGCTCCTGGGTCTCGGGTGGAGCGCGGCGACGGTGGCGGGAAGCACGCTTCTCACCGAGGCCTCTTCGCTGGAGCGGCGCCCGCGCCGGCAGGGTCTCAGCGACTCACTGATGAGCCTGTGTGCCGCGGTCGGTGCGGTCCTCGCCGGACTCGTCCTGCAGGCGGTCGAGTACCGCGGGCTGGCGGTCGTGGCGCTCGTGCTGGTCGTCGCCGTGACGGTGGTGTCGCCGTTCGCACTCCGCGTTCGCGACCCGCGCGCCTGATCCGCCGATGAGCTGAGTGCACTCAGCCCATCGGGCGCAGGACGGAGCCGTCGGCGACGGGAAGATGAAGCACGAGTGCGTGCTCGCCACCCGCCTCGAAGGTCTGCTCGCTCGGGATCATCTGACTGTGGTCGCGTATCGGGTCCGCCGTGCCGGGGTTTCGCAGGTACACCGGATGCGCACCGGAGGAGACCTGGAGGCGCAGCCGGTGCCCGGGGGCGAACCGGTGGGCCAGGGGTGCGAGCGCGAGCGTCGTCAGATTCCCGGCCTGGGCGTCTCGCCTCACGTACCCGTCGGTGACCGTTCGTGAGCGGCCCCGCTCGTCCACATCGCAGAGCCGGATGAACAGATCCACGCGAGGATTGGTCGAGGTCAGGAGAATCTCGACGCGCGGCTCGCCGATGACGAGAAGGTCCTCGGCGAGGGCATCGGAGGTGAAGAGGACCACATCCTGCCGAGCCTCCCGGTGCTGCTGGACCCGGTAGCCGGAGGCGAACGGCCCGAGGGTGCGACCGCCCTCGCTCGGCGTGGGGTCGGCCGGGTCGTAGCGGTAGGACAGCGACGTCGCCTGCTTGTCGGGAGTACCCCGGCGCAGGCCGCCGGTGGCCGTGGCCGACCACAGCGTCGACTCCGCGGCGGGCGGCCACGACTCCATCTCGCGCCAGCCCACGCCTCCGGTGACCTCGACGCGCACGTCGGGCAGCCGATCCAGCGAGTCGAAGGAGAGCAGCGCATCGCGCACGCCCATCACGGAGGTCTCGGGGGCGCCGTGCAACCAGTCCCCGATGGCGAGCTTGGTGACGACACCTCCTGCGACGAGCGCCGCGTGGTCCTTCAGCTGCTCCTGCAGGAAGAGGTCGCGCCACCCGGCGACGAGTGCGACGGGTGGAATGGTCTGCAGGTCCTGGGCGAAGTGCAGCGGCTTCCACCACGGGTCATCCTGCGTCGAATGCTCCACCCAGTCGCGGAAGAACCGGGGGTCTGTTCCCACCGCGGTGCGCGCGGCATCCGCAGGGGGGATCGCGAGAGATCCTCGGCGCAGGGCCGATGCGGCGCGCAGGATCATCCCGATGCGTGCGAGGAGCGGGCGCTCCTGCATGCGCAGGGCGAAACTCCACGCCACCGTGGTGTCGATCGCGTATCCGCCGCCCGGATAGATGATCCCGTCGTCGAAACGGCGAGCCGAGACGGCGATGCCCATGGCGTCCGGACGCTCGGGCCCGTCGCACAGCGCCCACTGCGTGACCCCGAAGTAGCTTCCTCCCCAGGTGTGCACGCGGCCCGTCGCCCACGGCTGGGCGCGTAGCCAGCTCAGCGTGCTCTGACCGTCGTCGATCTCGTCGTGCAGCGGGTTGAAGTCGCCGTCCGAACCGAACGTCCCGCGGCAGCTCTGCACGATCACGTGGTGCCCGCGTTCGGCGATGAATTTCGCGACCCCCGCGATGCCCTCCCGTCCGTAGGGAGTGCGGATCACGAGAGTGGTGTCTGCGGCATCGGCAGCATGCCAGTGATCGGTGAGAAGAGCGGCGCCGTCCTGCGCGGGCACCGGGATGTCCCGATCGCGTTGCACCGCCGGGTGGGTCGCCGGAGGCATACCTTCGCCGCGACTGAGGCGACGGTACTCCTGCGCCGCGACACGTGTCAGCCGTGGTTCCCGGCCGCTCATCGCACGCTCCGCACCCGCGTGACGGCGAACGCGGCGACGAGTGCCATCAGGAACGCCGCGACGTAGAGGGCCGCGAAGTTCTCGCCGGTGTCTGAGCCGATGCGAGTGAGGAAGAATCCGAGCACAGGCACGACGATACCGGGAAGCAGATAGGCCAGTGCCACAATGCCGAGATCCTTTCCGGCGTCCTCGATCGCGGGCAGCGTCTCGGTCATCAGCGCCACATCTGCCGCGATGTAGGCGCCCTGACCCGCGCCGACGATGGCGATGCCCACGAGGAACATCGCGATGTCACCGAAGGCGATGGCCACGATGAGACCGGCCGCGCTGGTGAGTGCGCCGACGATCACGGTGGGCTTGCGGCGCCCGGTGCGGTCGGAGATGACGCCGAACACGAAGGCGAGC
The DNA here is from genome assembly GCA_031277945.1 of Microbacterium sp. Classification (GTDB taxonomy): domain Bacteria; phylum Actinomycetota; class Actinomycetes; order Actinomycetales; family Microbacteriaceae; genus Microbacterium. Next base: position 60,973 of record JAITLK010000002.1, read on the forward strand.
AGGAGATTGCACAGGGTGAACGCGCCCGTGGCCTGCGCCTGGATCCCCGCGATCTGCGCTGGATCGTCGATGCCGAAGCGGCTGGAGATCGTCAGGTAGAGGTAGTTGGTGACGGAGACGATCGAGGCGGTCATGAAGAAGCGGCAGATCCATGCCCAGGCGAAGTCGGGGTGACGACGCGGGTTCAGCCAGAAGGTGTCGAGGATGGCCCGCCAGTTCAGCGCGGGTGCGGGTTCGGTGCGGTGGAGGTCATGCAGCGTGAAGAACAGCGTCATCGCGAGGAGGACCGAGGCCCCGCCAGGGATGAGGAACGTCGCGGCCTGGCCCCAGGACGCGACGAGTCCGGTGAGTGAGACCCCGAGCAGAATGCCGATGGTGGTGGCCGCACCCGTCACCGCCGACATGATGGCCCGGATCCGCCGTCGGATCTGGTCCGCGAACAGGGTGTGGATCGTCATGGAGACGGCGCCCCAGCCGGTGAGCACCAGGATCGCTCCGATGGTCAGCGCGATCAGAGAGGGCGCAAGCGCCTCGATCACGAACCCGAGGAGTGCGATCGCGGACCCGTAGAGGATCCAGGGGCGGCGAAGGCCCCAGCGGGAGAGAGACCGGTCGCTCAGCCGACCGAACAGCGGCGTCGTGATCAGAATCGCGACGCCGCCGAGCGTGAGCACGAAGCTGAGGTCGCCGGTGGCCGTATCCGGACTCCACTCCTTGAGCAGCTGCGGTACCGCCACGCCGGCCATGCCCTGCGCGATTCCGCTCGCGAGCCAGGTCAACACGAACGCGACCCAGAACGCGGGGGACTGACGTGAGCCCGGGATGTCGTCGGCAGCGGAGGGCGAGTACGCCGTCGCCGCGACATCCGCCACCGCGCCGGAGTGAGTGCGCACCCGCTCGGTGCGCCGCTGTGGTCCTGCGGCAGCGCCATGCGGTGCTGTGCCGGCGGGCACGGCGTGGGCGGGATCGGGCCGGTCGCGCTGCTCCTCTGAGAACCGCATGACTTCTCCTCATCGTCGGGGTGGAGGCCGGGCCGAGTCGGAAGCGTGCCACATCGGTCGGGATCTGGTGAGTGTATGCGCGTACATTTGCAGGGTCAAGTGGCATAGAGTGGGACGGATCCAAGGGAGGAGCCAGATGCGGTCCGCAAACGTGTACGACGTGGCTACGGCAGCGGGCGTATCCACCGCCACGATCTCCCGGTACTTCCGGGCGCCCGAGAAGCTCAGCGCCGCGACGCGCGAGCGGGTGCGAGTGGCCGTCGGCGAGCTCGGCTATCTCCCCAGCGGCAGTGCACGCGCACTCGCGGAGCGTCAGACCGGCGCCATCGGCGTGTACTCGTTCAGCGGACACGAACCCGACGAGGTGTGGGAGCCGTCCGCCGCGATGACCGCCCCGCTGCCCGATTCCGCAGGTGTTGAGGGCGGACTCGTCATGCGTGTGACCGGCGGGCGATCGCGTCCACGGCTCTTCCCGCTGTTCGCCGACGAGGTGCTCCGCGGCGCGGAGATCGAGTGCACCGTGCGGCGCACACCCCTCGTGGTGGGCTGGCAGCCGGGTACGGGAGTCGGCGTCGAGCTGGAGGAGGTCGCTCGCCGCGTCGATGGCGTCCTCGTGCTGCCGTCGACGATCGATCCCGACGCGGTCGCGCAGCTGAGCCGCACGAAGGCCGTCGCACTCGTGGCCCAGCCTGCCCCGCCCGACGTGATCGCGGACGCCGTGGTGATCGATAACCAGGGCGCGATGCGTGCCCTCGTCGATCACCTCATCGAAGACCACGGGGTGGACTCCTTCTGGTACGCCGGATCGGAGGCCGGGTACGAGCACGAGGCGCGTCGCCGCGGCTGGCAGTCGGCTCTGGATGCTCACGGGCTGCGGACAGACGGGCCGGACATCGCGGATGCGGGCTCCCGCGCGGCCGCCCGCGCGGTGATCTCGGACCTGCTGAGATCGCTGTTGCCCCCGCGCGCGATCGTCTGTGCGAGCGACCAGACGGCGCTCGGCGTGATGGAGGCACTGCACGATGCCGGCCTGCGGGTTCCGCAGGACGTCGTTGTCACCGGCTTCGACGGCATCGACGCCGGGGAGGTCGTGAGGCCGAGCCTCACGACCATCCGGCAACCCATGGAAGCACTCGGAAGAACCGCGGTGAGCCTGGTGGTATCGCGCCTGGCCGCCCCCGACACCGCGGCTCGTGTGGTGCGCCTGCCGGTGGAACTGCTGCTTCGAGCATCATGCGGCTGTGCTGGCGAGGGCGGCGCTGCATCCTGACCACGGGGAGGGAGCGTTGCGGCGGATAGAATATGAGGTGATGTCGACTTCACCTGATCCCCGCACCACGACCGCCTCCGGCGCGGACGTCCGCGTGCGCTTCTGCCCGTCACCCACCGGCCTGCCGCACGTCGGCATGGTGCGCACCGCCCTGTACAACTGGGCGTACGCGCGCCACACCGGCGGCAAGCTCGTGTTCCGTATCGAGGACACCGATGCCGCGCGCGACAGCGAGGAGAGCTACCGCCAGCTGGTGGACGCGCTCACCTGGCTCAAGATCGACTGGGACGAGGGGGTCGAGGTCGGCGGTCCGCACGCACCCTATCGCCAGTCCGAGCGCAAGCACATCTATGCCGAGGTGCTGCAGAAGCTGATCGACGCCGGTGTCGTCTACGAGAGCTACTCGAACGCGGAGGAGATCGACGCGCGCAACGAGGCCGCGGGGCGGGCCATGCAGCTGGGGTACGACAACTACGACCGCGACCTCACCGACGTGCAGAAGGCCGCGTTCCGTGCCGAGGGTCGCGAGCCCGCGTACCGGCTGCGCGTTCCCGACGGCGACTTCACCTACGTCGACCTGATCCGTGGCGAGGTCACCTTCCCCGCCGGGTCGTTCCCCGACTTCGTGATCGTGCGCGCCGGGGGCCACGCCCTGTACACGTTCACCAACCCCGTCGACGACGCTCTCATGGGCATCACCCACGTGATCCGCGGCGAGGACCTCATGCCCTCGACCGCCCGCCAGCTCGCCCTCTACGGCGCGCTGATCGACGCGGGTGTAACCGACTTCGTGCCACGTTTCGGCCACATGCCGCTGGTGCTCGGGGAGACCGGCAACAAGAAGCTGTCCAAGCGCGACCCGCAGGCGGATCTCTTCCTGCAGCGTGACAAGGGCTTCATCCACGAGGGCCTGCTCAACTACCTGGCGCTGCTGGGCTGGTCGATCGGCCCCGACCGTGACATCTTCTCGCTGGAGGAGTTCACGGCGGCCTTCGACATCGCCGACGTGAATCCCAATCCGGCTCGCTTCGACCAGAAGAAGGCCGAGTCGATCAACGGCGACCACATCCGCCGCATCGACGTCGAGGACTTCACCGAGCGCTCGATTGCGTACATGACGGCCGCCGACGTGTGGTCGGAGCCGACGCCGGAGCAGCGGGCGCTGTTCGCGAAGGCGACGCCGCTGGTGCACGAGCGCGTGCAGCTGCTCGGCGAGGTGCCCGGCATGCTCTCATTCCTCTTCTCCGACTCCGTCTCCTACGAGGCGGACGCGATGAAAGGGCTCCCCGCGGATGCCCCGATGGTGCTGACGGCCTGTGTCGGTGCTCTGGAAGTCGTTCCGGAGGCGGACTTCGATGCCGCGCATATCCAGGAAGCGCTCGCTGCGGCCCTCGTGGATGAACTCGGGCTGAAGCCCCGTGTCGCCTACGGCCCGCCGCGCGTGGCCATCACGGGCCGCCGGGTGTCGCCCCCGCTGTTCGAGTCGATGGAACTGCTCGGCAAGCCCGAAACGCTGCGCCGGCTCGATGCGCTGGCGAACGAACTGACGCAGGCCACCTGACGGCCGTGACGGGCGGACTCGACGAGATCGCGGCGGAGCTCTACTCCGGCCCGCTCGCCGAGTTCGTCCCGTCGCGCGCGCAGCATGCCGCCCGTGCCGAGGATCCGGACCTTGCGCGGCAGATCCGGGCGCTGCGCAAGCCGAGCGTCGGCGCATGGGTCGTCAACGTGTTCGCGCGCGAGCGCGCCGGTCAGCTCACCGAGGCGTTACGGCTGGCCGCTGACCTTCGCGAGGCGCAGGAGCACCTGGACGCGACGGCACTCACCGAGCTCAGCCGTCAGCGTCGTGCTCTCACCCGGCAGCTGGCCGAGGAAGCCGCACATCTGGCAGCGTCGCGCGGAGAGCGGGTCAGCGACGCCACGATCGAGTCGGTGCATCAGACCATCTCCGCCGCGTTCTTCGACCCGCGGGCGGCAGCGGCGGTGGCGTCCGGACGGCTCGTTCGTACTCTGGAGCCCGGCGCCGGTGGAGGTGCGGATCAGGGCGAGGTCGTCGCCGGCAGCCCGCCCACGCCCACGGAGGCGGTCCCGCCACCGACGGACGACCTCGCCGAGCGTCGCCGCCGCCGTGCCGCCGAAGCCGCCGTGCGCGATGCCGAGAAGGCGCGGGAGCGAGCCGACCGTGTCCTCGCCGACCTGGCGAAGCGTACGGAGGATGCCCGCACGCGCGCGGACGCCCTCGCCGACCGCGTGGCACAGCTCGAGGCCGACCTCGCGCGCACTCGTGCCGCCCTCGATGCCGCGCGGTCGGTCGTCGCGGAGGCCGAGAGCCAGCACGAAGATCGCGAGCAGGACGCGCGAGTCGCACGCGAGCAGGAGAGCGCAGCCCGCGCGGCGCTGGAGCGCCTGCAGAGCTGACCTGCCGACGGAGGAGAGTACCGGCGTGCCCGGATGCGTCTCAAACGAGAAGGCCCCCGGTTTCCCGGGGGCCTTCATCAATGCTGGGGTACCTGGACTCGAACCAAGAACAACTGAACCAGAATCAGCCGTGTTGCCAATTACACCATACCCCACCGGTTATCGACCGGCGTCGCAACGTGTTCTAGCTTAGACCACGCGTGCGCACGGGCCAAACCGAGAGCGCATCCCGCGCGCGTCACGGTGTGCGGGCGTGAGCGGTCGCTGTGGAAGGATGGCCGGGTGAGGCTCTCTGTTTCCCCCGCACTGGTCATCGCAGCATTGAGCGTGGTCGCGCTCACCGGATGCTCGGCATCGCCCGTCCCGGCATCACCGGGGACCGCATCCACCGCGGAGGCGAACGCGCCCGCAGGCTCGGCAGCGACGGCATCGTCCGAGCCGAGCACGGGGGAGACCCCCGACACCGCGGCATCGGTGTCCGCGGCGATCACGTGCGCAGACATTGAGCCGCTCGCCGCGTCGATCACCGGCAACTTCACGCTCTCCGCGGCGGACTCGGTGGAGGGGGCTGAGGGGACGACATGCGTGTGGACCAACGAGGCGATCACGTCCGGCTACACGGATATCGCCGACTACGCGGCTCTGTCGGTCGGCATCGACGACCTGGCGTGGACAGCAGAGGAACTCAGCACCCTGCCGGGCGCCACCGATGATCCGCGCGCGGGTGCGCTGGGCGGCCGGGTTCTGATCCTCGGCTCCGGTGAGACCTTGGGGGAGGTCGGTTCGGTTCAGGTCCTCTCGCCGCGTGGCTCGGTCACGATCGTGGCCACGGGCACTCTCCTGACGGCAGCTCCCGACACGGCCATCCCGGTGGACGCGGTGATCGACGTCGCTGCGGCCGTTGCAGCGATGCGCGCTTAGCCGCGGCCGCCCGAGCACCACACGTCATCCGCGGGGCGGGCACGCCTCGAACACGTACTCCGCGGAATCGGGGGTGTGAAGCTCGCGATCGCGCAGGATCATGAGCGTCGGAGAATCTTCGTCGGCGCACATCTGGGCGAAGGTGCGCGGCAGCTCGTCGGTGTATTCGATGTCCAGCACCGCGTTGCCGTAGACGTCGCGATAGGCCGCGCATTCCTCGTAGGCGGCGCACTCTTCGGTGACGGCGAAGTCGAACCCGGCATCCGCGCGCAATCGAGCGGCGTGCTCGGCGGTGTTCTTCTGGCCGACCGCGAGACCCGCGTCATGGGCCACATCTGACAGCATCCGGGCCAGAGCGATGTTGTCCTCCAGGCTCAGCGCATCTGCCGACCGGGTGAAGCTGTCGAGGTTATCGAACTCGACGGCCTGGAAGCCGTCGTCGGCACATCCTCGCAGCCACGGCGTGACCATGGCGACGATCGCGGCGCGGCGGTCGGGGGTGGAGGTGTCCAGCAGCACCTCGTCGGGCCAGTCGGGGTCGGAGACGAGGTCGCCCTCGTCATCGGTGAGAAGGACGGCCGCCGGCGAGGAGCCGACTTCGCCCGGCTGGGTCTGGAACGCGTTCACGTAGCAGATCGAGTAGGCATCGGCCGCGGGCCGAGCCGTTCGATCCCGCGCCACGATTCCGACGCCGGGACCGGGTTCATACGCCCCGCCCAGCTGATAGTCGAATGCCCCGGTTGCGGGCCAGGGGGCGAGAAGCTCGTCCGGCGGTGAAACGGGAGCCGCTTCGCCTGCGGTGCAGGCGCCGCACAGCAGGATGGCGCCGAGTGAGACGGCGACGGTGACGGCGCGGAGAGGGGACACCGATTCAGCCTAGGGCGCGGTGCGGCCGTGAGGACGAATCTGGCAACGGGCGCGGGGACGAGGACGGGACCGGCGACCGCGTGCTCGTGTGCGACGCGAGTGGGCTCCCGGGGAATCCGTCATCGGTGACCGGGCTGCGAGGCGGCTTCGCGCAGGCGGCGATACGTACCGACAGGATTCGTCATGAGCGTTGCGTGTGTTCCGCGCTCTACGATCCGGCCGGCGTCCAGGACGACGATCAGGTCGGCCTCTTCAGTCTGCGTGAAGCGGTGGGCCACGATCACAGCGGTGCGACCGCGGACCACAGCGGCGATCGCATCATCCAGGCCGGAGCCGGAACCGCCGTGCGCGCTGGGCTCGTCCAGGACGACGACGGCGGGGTCTGCGAGCAGGACCCGCGCCAGGGCCAGGTGCTGGAGCTTTCCGTCATCGAGCTGATCGGTGACCGGTGTATCCCAGCGGTGCGGAAGGTCGTCGACCCAGCCTGCGCCCACGGCTCTGAGAGCAGCGCGAAGCGCGTCGTCTGTCGCATGCGGCGCAGCCAGGCGCAGGTTGTCCGCCACTGAGCCGCCGAATCGGTGGAGTTCCTGACTGACGAGAACGACACTTCGTCCGCGGGCGTCACCCGCCTCAGTGGCGGGCACTCCGCCGAGGCGAACCGATCCGCTCGTCGGAGTGCACGCGCCGGCGATCAGACGGGCCAGGGTTGACTTCCCGGACCCGGATGCACCGACGAGCAGCGTCGTGCTGCGCTCGGGGAGGACCAGATCGACAGCGTCCAATGCTGCAGGTGCATCAGCGGCGTACGAGAAGGATGCCGCGTCGATGGTGACAGAGCCATCGGCCGGTTCGCGGTACGCAGGCCGGGGGCCGCTCATCTGCAGCACTCCCACGAGCCGCCCGAGGCCGGCCCCGCCGCGCTGCAGGTCGTCGAGGCCCGACAGCAGGGCGCCGATGGGATCGAACAAGCGATGGAAGAAGAGGGCAGCCGCCGTGACGGCGCCGGCGGACAGCCCCTCAATGATCGCCAGCCAGCACCCGACAGCGAGTACGGCGGCGAGGCCGAGGTACTCGGCGAGGTTGAGGCCGGCGTTGAAGGCGTTGCGCGCCCGCCCGGCATCGCGGCCGGTCTCGATCACACGATCGCTTCGTTGCGCGATCCGGGTGGTGTGCGCATCAGACGTGCGATGCGATGTGATCGTCTCTGCACCGCGCACCGCTTCGATCACCGCCTGTGTGCGTTCGGCTTCTTCACGCCGGAGTCGTTGATACAGCGGCCGCGAGCGGCGGAGGAACCGCGTCGTCGTGATCACCTGGATCGGCGCGGCGACGAGGGCCGCCGCAGCGAGTCGGACATCCAGCGCCGCGAGTCCGATCACTGTGAGAGCGATCGTGAACAGCGCGCGCAAGAATTGCGGGACGACGTCCGAGACCGCCGCCGTGATCGCCTCCACATCACTTGTGACGCGGGAGAGGACATCTGAGGCACCGGCGTCTTCGACGACACCGCTGTCGATTCGCAGGGCCGCGGCAAGCACATCCTCACGCAGCTCTGCGAGGGCGCCTTGCAGGACGGAGACCAGAAGGGAGCCGCCGAAGCGCAGCAGAACCGCCGAGCCGATGCCTGCGGTCGCGATGAGCGCGCCCAGCAGCGCGAGGCGTCCGGCACCAGCACCGGCGCTCACCGCGTCGACGATACCCCCCAGCGCAGCAGGGATCACCAGCGCCGCAGCGGAACCGGCGAGAAGGAGCAAGGTGGCGCACGCGAACGGCAGTCGCCGGGCGCGGAGGAGACGCCGCACGCTTCGCAGGCTCTGGGCGGGGGCGGCGATGGGCAGCAGCGAGGGCGGCGGCGTCACGACGGGAGAGCCTTCTCTGTGCGGGGTACGGGTGACGGAGGCAGGAGCACCGCCGTGCAGGCGGCCAGGAGGAGCGGACTCGAGGTGATGACGAGAATGCTGCGCTTCAGACCCCGCAGGCCCGTGGCGATGCGCTGCTCGGTGACGGGATCGAGAGCCGTCGTCGGCTCGTCCAGCACCACTGTCGGGGCGGGAGCATGCAGCGCGCGAGCCAGCAGCACCCGCTGTCGTTCGCCGCCGGACAGACGACAGCCGGCCTCGCCGATCGAGGCATCGGGGGAGCCGAGGCGGCGCAAGAGATCCTCCAGGGCCGCCGCGCGAATGATCTCGTCATCCCATCGGGCGGGGTCCTCGACCACGTTCTCCCGCAGAGTTCCCGTGAACAGGACCGCATCGTGCGGCGGAGCGAGGATGCGCTCGCGATATCTGTCGATGCCGGCGTCCAGAACATCGATGGCGTCCACGAACAGCTGTCCGGCGAGCGGGCGGGTGCGCAGGCCGAAGCGTGATGCGATGGCGCGGGCCGCGTGCGCTCCGTCCACGGCGATGCCCACGAGCGTGTCCTCAGCGACGGCCGCCGTTCCCGTTGCCGTCCGCCAGGATAGGAAGGGTCGGGCCTGTGAGCCGAACTCCACGCCGATCGAGCCGGTCGTGTCCTGGAGCGCACGGGCCTCCCGCCCCGCGCGCCGCTCTGCCGGCAGACGAAACGGCGAGGTCGCGAGGGCATGCACCCTCACAGCCGAGGCACGCTTGTGCGACCAGTTCGCGGGGAATGTGCCGATGTGTGCGAGTGAGCCCTGCAGGAACTGCGCCAGCGCGACGACGGTCACCAACTGGCCGACCGTGATCCTGCCCTCCGCGGCCAGAAGGGCCGCCACGACGGCGAGTGCGGTCAAGAACAGGACCGACATCGCGGAGCTCAGCGCCTGGTAGCTCAACATCCGATTCGCCGCGGAGATCGCCGCCCGCAGCGACGTCCGGGATGCCGTGCGATAGCGACGGAGGACTTCGGCCTCCGCCCCCAGCCCGCGGATGACCCGTTGGCCCAGCACAGCGTCAGTGGCGACGGCTCCCGCCTCGGCGACGGCAGCCTGCTCCGTCAGCCCCAGCGAGTGGATCGGGCGCGCCAGGGTACGCATTCCCAGCAGGACCGCGGCTGCCCCACCCAGCACGCCGACTCCCAGCGGAATGGAGATGGTCACCAGGGCGATGGTCGCCGTGAGGAGCGCCGCCAGCGTAGCCGCCTGCTGAGCGATACTCCACGTGAGACCGGCAACCCGGTAGGTGTCGCTGGTGGCGGTGGAGACGGACTGACCGACACCGGCCTGGCCCGGGAGGCCGCGTGGATGCAGGATCCGCCCGACGACAAGGTGGCGGAGGTGCTGTTCGCCGCGTCCGTAGGTGCGCACCATCCCGAGAGCCGCCCACTGATAGCTGAGCGACATGATGAGGAACACGCCGCCCAGCGCTGTCAGCAGGAGCAACATCATGCCCGGATCCCGCGGCACCACCGCGCGATCGATGATCACGCCGATGAGGACGGGCACCGAAACTTCGCCGACCTGGTGAATCATCATCCCGAGGGTGCTCGCCGCGAGACGCCAGCCCCGCCGCCCTCGGAAGAGAGCCGCGCGGGTGATGTCAGCGACCGTGGGCGGAGGGGGATCCACGGCTCCGTCCGCGAAAGAGTGACCAGACGTTGCGGGCTCTGTCACAGCCCAGCGTTCTCGTACAGCGACTCCACGTCGTCGTCGATCTCCTCCGGATCCCGGCCGTCGTCGGACCGGATGGCCCTGACCTTCGCAGCGAAGTCGGCGCCCAGTTCGTCGTACCGGGCACGCCAGGCCTCGGCACGCTCCTGCCAGTACGCCACGCACTTGTAGTTCTCCGCGGGCAGTCCGCGCTCGTGGCGAAGATATCGCCGCGCCGCTCGGTTGACGCGGCCTTCGGTCGCCACCCACACGTAGGTGTCCTCCGAGAATGCCAGCTGCTCCAGGGTCGCGACGAGCCGGCTGCCGGTGTTCCCGTTACCCGATTCATCCAGCCATACGTACTCCACCCCGTCCACGTGCGCCGCGAGACGGTGAGCACTGCTGCGGACTTCCAGCACGAGCACCGTCGACGCTTCTGCTCCCGTTTCCTCCGCGATGCGCATCGCTGCCGGCAGCCCCGGCTCATCCGCGATGAGGATCTGGCGCCGAAGGTGTGCGGGCCGCTCGTACAGTCCGCATGGCGGGTTGATCCCGACCGCGCGACCCGGCCGCGCGTGTGCAGCCCACTCGGCCGCGACTCCGCCCTCATGAACCACGAAGTCGACCACCACTTCGCCCCGGCGATGCTGGCGGATCGTGTACACGCGCATCGCCGACGCCTCGATGCCGTCCGGATACTCCCACCCCCGCAGCGAGGTGATGCGCGGCAGCCGCACCTCCTGATCGGGAGCATCCGGGAAGAACATGCGCACGTACTCGTCGCCGATCCCCGTGGTGGGATAGTCGCTCAGGTCCTCTCCACCGAAGCAGACGCGGATGATGCCGGCGTTGGGACGTTCCACCGTCAGCACTTCTGCGCGATGGATGCGCGGAATGTAGTCGGACGGCAGGTGGGACGCGGTCGTCACGATCGCCATGGTGTTTCCTTTCGGGCGCCGTTGTGCCGCGGCGCAGGTCAGAAGTCGTCGAAGCCCTCGACGGCGGTCACGATGCGCTGGACGAAGCTGGTGTAGGTGAGGGCGAATCCGAACCGCTCGGCGAGGTTGCCGTTGATCCAATGACCGCTCGCCACAGCCGGGACACGTGCCAGAAGCGGGTCGAGGTCCGCATCGGCCTCCGCCTTGAAGACGAACAGGATGTCTGCGTCGGTGAGGGCGCTCACTGCGTTCTCGTAGCTCAGCATGTGTCCGTCGCCGTTCTGATTGGCCGGCGCGGAGCTGATCTCGTCGTTGTCGAGGATCGTCAGGCCGAGCGCCGGCAGGACGACCTGGTACACCGAGTCACCGGAGATCACGGTGAAGTTGTCCTCCGGGGCATGGATCACGGATGCGACCTTGCCGGCCGTGTACGAGCCGATCTTCTTGTTGGCATCGGCCACGGCTGACTCGTAGTCGGCGATCGCCGCGCTGGCCTTGTCGGCGCGGCCGAGCAGCGTCAGCTGGTCCGTCATCGCCACGAAGGGATCATCCACCGACGCGCCCGCCACGTCGATCCCGTCGTTGACGGCGAGAACGGGGGCGATTTCATCGAGCTTGAAGTCTTCGCCGTCGTAGTAGTTCCACCACCCCACGCCCACCACAATGAGGTCGGGCCGGTAGGAGGCGACCTCCTCCCGGTTCAGGTCGAAGGCCGTGTTCTTGAGGTGCGCCGCGCTGCTGTCTACGAGGGCGGACAGCGGGCTGTCCTTGCCGTACGCGGTCGCCACGATCGGATAGTCGGCCAGCAGCGCCATCTCGAGTCCGCTGCGGCTGTCCAGCACGACGACGCGCTGCGGCTCAGCGGGAATCGTGGCGGTGTATCCCTCATAGGAGAAGTCGATGCTGTCCGAGTTCGCGGACGTGGCGCTCGATGTGGCGGGCTCGTCCGCGGAACCGGTGGAGCATCCCACCAGGAGCGCGGCCGAGGCGAGGACGGCCGCAGTCGCGGCGACGGCGCGACGGAGGGGGGAGGGGGCGAAGGGCATGGTTGTTCCTTGTGGGGCGCGCGGGCGCCGGGTCGAGGGGTGAGGAGGGCTCTGGGCCCGATATCCACGCTAGGAAGCGGCGACGGCGCGTGGGGGACGTGGTGCATCGCGTTCCGGACATCCCAGGACCAGCCGAGCGGCGATGCTCACACTCGCTCGCGGCCCAGCGGAACCACCAGCGGCGTGCCGGTCACGGGATCATCGATGACGCGGCAGCGCAGCCCGAACACCTCTTCCACCAGGTTCGCCGTAACGATGCTCCCCGGCGCCCCCTCCGCGACGATGCGGCCGTCCTTCATCGCGATGAGGTGTGTGGCGTACCGTGCCGCATGGTTCAGATCGTGGAGTACGGCGACGAGCGTGCTGCCCGCGCGGTGCAGGTCGGTGAACAGCTCCATCAGCTCGATCTGGTGCGCGATGTCGAGGAAGGTCGTCGGCTCATCCAGAAGCAGGAGGGGGGTCTCCTGCGCCAGCACCATCGCCACCCAGACCCGTTGCCGCTGACCGCCGGAGAGCTGGTCGACGAGGCGTGCGGAGAGATTCGTGACACCGGTGGCCGCCATCGCGGTGAGGACGGCGGCTTCGTCGACGTCCGTCCACTGCCGAAGCAGCCCCTGGTGCGGATAGCGTCCGCGGGACACCAGGTCCGCCACGGTGATCCCGTCCGGCGCGAGGGATGTCTGCGGCAGCAGGCCGAGCCGGCGCGCGACATCCTTGGCGCGGTAGGACGCGATCTCCCGTCCGTCGAGGAGGACATGGCCGTCGAGCGGGCGCAGCAACCGCGAGAGAGCCCGAAGCAGGGTCGACTTGCCGCAGGCGTTGGGTCCCACGATCACGGTGAAGGATCCATCGGGGATCGCCACGGACAGGTCCTCCGCGATGATCCGCCGGTCGTAGCCGAGGCGTGCGTGTTCCACACTCAGGCGTGTGGTGATGCCACTGGTGCGGTCTGTGAGTGTCATGAGGTCCTCCTGACAGATCGGGCGGATGGAGGCTACTGAGCCGAACGGCGTCGTGCCTCGCGCACCAGGAGCCACACCAGGTACACGCCACCGAGGACGACCGTGATGGTTCCGACCGGGAGCATCGCCGGCAGTGCGTGCATGGCGAGGTAGTCGGATGCCGCGAGCAGCAGCGCTCCGAGCACCGCCGATGCGGCGACGGATACGCCGGCCGTGCGGGTCAGGCGTCGGGCGATCTGCGGGGCCGCCAACGCGACGAACGAGATCGGCCCGGCCGCGGCCGTGACGACCGCGATGAGCGCGACGGACAGCAGCATGAGTGCGAGGCGAGCGGATTCGACACGGACGCCGAGCGCTTTCGCGGCGTCGTCGCCGAGCTCGAGCTGGCGCAGCGGCCGGGCCATCCACAGTGTGAACACGAGGAGGACCGTGACCAGGAGCGATCCCACTCCGGTCTGCTGCCAGGTGATGCCGTTGAGCGAGCCGGTACCCCACACGGCGGCGACGAGTGCGGTATCGAGATCGGCTGTCAGCATCAACCAGGTGTTGACCGAGCTGAGCATCGCCGATACTCCGATACCCACGATGATCAGCCGGAAGCCCTGAACGCCGCGGCGGAACGCCAGGACGTACACCAGGGCCGCCGTCACGACCCCGCCGAGGAAGGCGCCCGCTGCCACCTGCACGTAGGTGCCATGCACGAGGATCATGACGATCAGCGCCCCCGTGTAAGCGCCGGCGGAGAATCCCACCACATCCGGACTCGCCAGAGGGTTGCGCGTCAACGACTGGAACACCGCCCCGCTCGCGCCGAGCGCCGCCCCGAACACCACGGCTGCAAGGGCGCGTGGCATACGCCACTCGACGACCACCGTGTGGGCGAAGTCGCGGGTGGCGCCGAACAGCGCGCCGAAGACCTCGCGGATATCGAGCGAATAGTCGCCGCTGGCCAGGGCCGCGACAGTGATGGCGATGGCAGCGGTGCCGAGGACGAAGCAGACGATCAGGGTGCGCAGATCCACGCGCAGCCACACCCCGCGGTGGTGCCAGCGCAGCACCCGTCGCCCATGAACGATGTGGCGGTTCGTCGCAGGAGCGGCGGTCACAGCCCGCTCGCCCGACGTCGACGGATGAGGGCGATGAGTACGGGTGCGCCGACGAATGCGGTGACGATGCCGACGGGGATCTCGGCCGGCCGCATCACGAGGCGGCCGGTGATGTCAGCGATGAGCAGCAGCAGCGGTGCGAGCGCGACGGTGAACGCGAGGATCCAGCGCTGGTCGGGGCCGACGATCCATCGTGCGACGTGCGGCACCATGAGCCCGACGAAACCGATGGGGCCCGCGATCGCGGTGGCGCCGCCGGCGAGGAGGGTGACGGCGATCACCACCATCACGCGGGTACGGAGCACGCGCGTGCCGAGCGCAGCGGCAAGATCATCTCCGAGCGCGATGGAGTTGAGCGGGGGCGCCACGATGAGCGCGATGACCAGGCCGATCGCGAGGAAGGGGACCACAGGAAGCACCACATCGAAGCTGCGCCCGACCACGGTTCCGGCACCCCATCCGCGCATCTTGTCGAAGGCCTCGGGATTCAGCAGGGTCATCGCTCCGGTGAGGCCGCCGAGAACGGCACCGATCGCGACGCCCCCCAGCACCAGGCGCAGGGGGTCGGCCCCGCCACGGCCCGCCGCTCCAATGGCATAGACCGCGACCGTGACCGCGAGAGACCCTGCGAAGGCGAACCACACATAGCCGGACACCGTGCTGATCCCGAACACGCCGATGCCGAGGGCGACGGCGAACGACGCTCCGGCGTTCACGCCGAGGATGCCGGGGTCGGCGAGCGGGTTTCGGGTCAGGGCCTGGATGAGCGCTCCCGCGACACCCAGGGCGATCCCGACCACGAGTCCGACGAGGGTGCGGGGCAGTCGCAGATCCCAGATGACATAGTGCTCGTCAAGGTCCGCAGGGGAGACCAGCGCCTCCCAGACGGTGGGTAGGGCGATGCTGCGCGACCCCACGGAGATGCTGATCAAGACGACTCCGGCGAGTGCGCCGAACGCGAGCAGCAGCAGGAGTGTGCGCGTGAGAGCACTGCGCCGAACTCCCCTGGCCTGCGGAGGAGGAGGCGCCGTCGCAACGGCGGAAGCGATCGGGGAGGGTGCGGTCACGGGTTCGTTCTCCGATATGGTGATGCGGACGCGTCAGACCGCGCCCTCTTCGAGGCTAGGAACACGCGGATCGGCACGGCGGACATCACGTGTCCCGTTTCGGACACCGCTGTACCGCAGGCGTGGTCGTCGTCCGCCCGGGCGATGCCCCTTCGTCTCAGAGCTGTTCGATGACGTCGCCGGGCGTGTAGCCGACGGTGCGATGAAACGCGGCCACGAAAGCGCTCGTGGAGCCGTAGCCGACGCGGCGGGCGACGCTCTTCACACTTGTGCCGTCGGCAAGCTGCCCGACCGCCGCGCGCATGCGGACGAGCCGGCGCCAGCGAGCGAAACTCATCGCCACCTCCGCGGTGAACGCGCGAGTAAGCGTACGCGAGGTCATGCTGAGCAGCGACGCCCACTGTTCCAACGACCGATCGTCACCCGGGTCGGACAGGATCGCATTGACCAGCGGGGTGAGCCGGGGATCGAGCGGTACCGGCACATCCAGCTGCACTGCATCGGCGGTCTGCAGCAGATCCATGCACACCTGTTGTGCGCGGACGCGCTGTTCGATGGTCATCCGCGCGCTGCGCAGGTGGATGAGCAACTGGCGGACAGCGGGATTCAGACTCACTGCCACCGGATGGTGCCATGCACGCGTCCAGGACTCGGGGGCGAAGTAGGTCGTGCGCACCGCGGCCTCGGTCCGTACCGATCCTTCGTGGGGAGTGCCCGCGGGAATCCAGAGGCCGACACCCGGCGTGACGGTCCACTGTCTTCCGCCGGAGTGCATCGTGATGATTCCGCGGTCACTCCACACCAGTTCGTGTTCGGAGTGGGTGTGCAATGGCCAGGTCTCCGCGTGTGCAGTCGGCCGGACGCTGGTCGTCAGGAGGAAAGGACGTTGCACCTCCGCCCCGACGTGATGGGCGACATGCCGCCGGGTCGAGGCGGGTCGAGCGGGGGAGAGCAACGTCAAGAGGGACCTCCGGGTCCAAGTAAGGCCACCCTAACCTTAGCAACATCTGATGAAACATGATCGGCGGTGAATCGGAGTGATCGTCCGACGTGACGTTTCGTGACCGGTGATTGCGGCAGATGAAAAACACGCCACCACGCCCGCGCCAGCGGCGCTGTACTGGAGCTCTGCGAAGCCGCCCCTCAGAGGAGTCCGACATGACACGCACCACCCACGCCGCACCCGCCCTGCTCGATCACATCGTCATCGCCGGTCCCGATCTCGCCGGCGTGATCGCCTGGTTCGCAAAACGCACGGGGGTGACGGCCGCACCCGGCGGCGCCCACCCCACCGGCACGGCCAACGCGCTGGTGGCCCTGACCGTCGATGGTGAGCGCGTCCCCCACTACATCGAACTGATCGGCCCGAACCCGGACATCGAGCACGAGGAAGCGGTGACCACGTTCGGCATCGACGGCCTCGACGCGCCCCGCATCGTCACCTATGCGGTTCACCCCGCAGACATCGAGGAGGCGGTCGCCGGCTCGCGTGCTCGTGGCTATGACCCCGGGGAGATCTGGGACCTGTCGCGCCGCCGGCCCGACGGGGTACTGCTGGAGTGGCGCCTGACCCGGGGTAGCGGCAACGCCGCGGTGCCGTTCCTGATCGACTGGGGGAACACCCCTCAGCCGGGCCTCAGCGACATCCCCACCATCGAGCTGGTGAGCTTCGAGCGGGTGGTGTCTGATGAAGCGGCCCTCTCCGCAGTGCACGATGCCCTCGGCCTCGGTGACGACGCGCTCGTCCCCCTCGTGACCGGTGAGGCGGACACCTACCGGCTGACGGTGCGAAACGCCCAGGGCGAAGAGGTCGTGCTGTGACCCTTCACGATGTGGACGTGCTGGCGCCGGAGGATGAGGAAGCGGTGACCGCGGCGCAGGGTGGGGCATCGGAGCGTGCGCTGCGGGCGGCGCTGGACTGGCAGCTGCGCAGCTCGCGGCAGGTGGAGGCGGTCACCGTCATCGAGCAGTCAGTGCACGCGGGTGCCGGAGACGCTGCCGTCACCGAGGCATCACGCCGGGTCGATGAGCTGGCGCCCCGGTTGCAGAAGCTGGCGATCGACCTGCACGACGATCCCGAGATCGGATTCGCGGAACGACGCTCCGTCGCCCGCATCGCTGAAGAACTGCGTCAGCACGGCATCACCGCGGAGATCGGTGCGTTCGGCCTGCCGACCGCTTTTCGTGCGAGCGTCGGGCCGTCCACCGGGCCGCACTTCGCTCTCATCGCGGAATACGACGCCCTCCCCGGTGTGGGGCACGCCTGCGGCCACAACATCATCGCGGCCGCCGGCGTCGGAGCTTTTCTCGCCGCGGCCCCGATCGCGGAGCGCCTCGGTGCCCGTCTCTCGCTGATCGGCACGCCGGCCGAGGAGAACGGCGGCGGCAAGGAGCTCATCCTGCGCGCCGGCGGATTCGATGACGTCGATGCTGCGGGGATGGTGCACCCGGGCGCAGGATCGGCCGTCTCACCGGTGCTGGCTCCCCGGACCACCGGCGTTCGTCGTGTCGCTGTCACGTATCGCGGTCGTGCTGCTCACGCGGCAGCGGCGCCCTGGCTCGGCCGCAACGCGCTCGATGCCGTTGTCACGGCGTACCAGAGCGTCGCCCAGCTGCGTCAGCACATCCTTCCGATCGACCGCGTGCACGGCATCATCACCGACGGGGGAGCAGTTCCCAACGTCGTGCCCGAGCAGGCCAGCGCGCTGTTCTACGTGCGTTCAGCCGAGATTGACACGTTGCGCGCTCTCACCGACCGCGTGGTCGACGCGCTCCGCGGGGCCGCCCTCGCAACGGGGACGATCGCCGATATCGACGTGGATCCCGTCCCGCCCTATCTGCCGCTCCAGCACAACCACGAGCTCGCCCGTCGGTGGGTGCAGGCCGTGCGCGCTCGCGGCCGTGACGTCCCCGCGTCCCCCGTGGTCCAAGGACAGGGCGGCGCCTCCACCGACATGGGCAACGTCAGCCACTATGTACCCTCCCTCCACCCGTCGATCGGACTGGGCGGGCCCGACGATGTGCATCCGCACAACGCCGCGTTCGCCGCCCACACGATCCAGCCGGCGTCGTTCGCGGCACTCTCCGATGCGGCGGTGGCGCTCGCGGTGACGGCAGTGGACTTCCTGGCCGATGCGGAGCTTCGCGCTGAGGTCGCCGCGGAATTCGCGGCGCAGGGCGGGCGATTCCGCTGGACGGACGCGGCGGCGGGCTGAATACACCCGCAGGATAGCCGGTCATCGACCTCGGCAGGGCGTCTGACATCCGCCGTGCCGCGCCGGCATTGGATCCTGCGCCAGGCGGCGCTCAGCAGCGGACGCGCATGGCCCTAGCGCGTTCCGATCCGCCACGCCACCCCCGTGAGAAGCAGGAGTCGCGTGCCTACTGTGTGGGTATGACTGAGCGAATGACCGTACTGGTCCTCAACTGCACGCTGAAGCCCGCGCCCGCGGAGACGAGCACGGGGGCACTGGCCGGGCTCGTCTCCGGAGCCCTCACCGATCTCGGGTGCGAGGTCGACACGGTGCGCGTGGTGGATCACAGCGTGCAGGCCGGGGTGGAGCGCGATATGGGCCCTGGCGACGGGTGGCCGGCGCTGCTGCAGCAGGTGCTCGCCGCGAACATCGTGGTGTTCGCGACCCCGACCTGGGTGGGGCAGCACTCCAGCGTCGCGCAGCGCGTGATCGAGCGGCTCGATGCGGAACTGTCGCAGACCGATGAACGGGGACGCCCCAGCCTCTATGACCGGGTCGCCATCCCGGTGGTGGTGGGCAACGAAGACGGGGCGCATCACATCGTCGGCATTCTCGCCCAGACGCTGGGCGACGTCGGCTTCACGGTGGCAGCTCAGAGCGGCGTCTACTGGAACGGCGAGGCGATGGGAAAGACCGACTTCATCGCGCTGGATGAGGTACCGGACATCGTCCGTTCGACCGCGCAGACCGCGGCTGCCAACGCGATGCATCTGGCCCGGCTCCTGCGGGGCCATCCGTACCCCGTGCCCGCGGAGTGAGGCGGGGCGCCGGAACCTGCTCGGCAGGCACCGGCGCCCCCGGTCGTCGCACAGGGCCGTGTCAGATGGGCGTGCCCCCGGGGCGCTGCGGATCGCGGAAATCGAACTCGGGATCCGTGAGAGGCGGCACCTCCGGATCCTCATCCGGTGCCGGTGCGCGCTCCGGGGCGGTGGGCGGTGCGACGTCCGGATCACGCTCGGGAACCTCCTCCGGTTCCGGGACCAGGATCGGATCACTGGCGCTCGGATCGGCTGCTTGCTCGTTTCCCGCTTCGCCGTGCAGACCGTCGTCCGTGCCGGGCAGCTGATCGTCGGTGTCCGCCTCGGCCGGAGGCGGTTGCGCCCCGGCATGGCCGTCATCCGCCGTGCGATCGGTGCGCGAGGGGTTCACGTTCGGCGGGAGAAGCCCCTGATCGGCGACGTCGCCCACCTGCTGGTCCTGCGTCGATCGATCGGTGCTGCTCTCATCCGCATCCGTGTCGGACGGGCCCATTGCTCGCCGGTCCGTCCGTGAGGGGTGAACGTTCGGGGGCAGCAGGCCCTCGTCGTAGATCTCGCTCATGATGATCTCCTTCCGTTCGTCTCAGCCTCGCCCGGTGACATCTGCGCGGCCACCGGGTTGACAGGCGCCGTGATTGCCCCCCGGCTCGCCGCCGCGTCACAGGGGGAAAGTCGCCCGCGATGGGCTGGAGGGGAGCGCGCTGGCCTGAGTGCGCCGGACTGCTCGCAGGTGGCGATGCCCGGCCGATCATCATCGGCGGCTCCGTCACGATGCCGGGTCCCACCGCCCGCAGGGCGCGGCGAACGCCGCCGCTGCCGCCGCCCCCTGCGGGCTGCTCATCATCCCGCTGCGGAGGGGTTCTGATCTGGTGGCCGGGAGGTCAATCGTCCTGAACTTCCCACTGCCCGCTCCACTGCGGATTGTCCCGGTCGCTGTAGTCGGGGCGGGCGGGCTGGGGCGGCTGATCAGACAGCTCACCGCCCACCCGGCCGCCGAAGGGCCGCCCGTGGTCGGCGAACTCCGCCCGCATGAAGACGAACCGCCACGGCCCCGCCGTGAAGCGTGCCCCCGTGCGGAGCACCTCGCTGCGCTCGCCCGGAGGAGAGCCCGCCACATCGGTGGCGGCCGCCGCCGGATTGGCATTCATTTCGCCCGCGCCGTGGAGGACCAGAACGTACTCGTCGCGATCATCGTGCGTGATCGTCGCGTGCAGGGCGTCGATTCCCGGGAGCACCAGATGACAGCCCGTGGCCGCACCGATACGCACCTCGTCCTCGGTGAGGGGGAAGGTGAACCTCTCGGTCTCGTCGGTGACCAGCAGGCGAGGCTCGCCCGCGCCCCAGGTCGAATGCGTGGTGGTGGGGCTGGGGTTGGCGTCCGAGTTCGCCGGCATCTCCCGCATCCCGGTGTAGGGGACGTGAGTCTGTTCCGGCTCCTCGGGAACAGCGGTCGCCGGGTCGGGGCTGGTCATCCCCGAAGGGTCCTCCATCGCCCCGCCGTCGCCGCGGTCAGGCGTGCTGACGCTCATGGTCACCCTCTCCGATCTCTTCGACGAGATTGGCGTTGAACGCGGGAAGATCATCCGGTGTGCGGCTGGAGACCAGCCCCTGGTCCACGACGACCTCCTCGTCCACCCAGTCCGCACCAGCGTTGCGCAGATCCGTCTGCAGACTCGGATAGCTCGTCATCCGGCGTCCATCCACGACCCCGGCCTCCACGAGAAGCCAGCCGCCATGGCAGATGACGCCGGCCGGCTTGTGCTCGGCGAACATGTCACGAGCGAACGCCACCGCCTCGCTGTCCATGCGGAGGTGATCGGCGTTCACGACGCCGCCCGGCAGCACCAGCGCGTCGAAGGAATCTGCGCTCACCTGCCCGAGCACATGGTCGACGGGCTGTTCGTGGCCGTTCTTGCCCGTGATGGATCCTGCGGCGGGCGCGAGCATCACAGCGCTGGCACCCGCTGCGGTGACCGCGTCCCACGGGCTGGTCAGCTCGCTGTCCTCGAACCCGTCGGTCGCGACGAAAGCGATGCGCTTTCCCTGAAGTTCCGACATGACTTCTCCTCTCGTTGGACTCGTCATCCCTCCACGCTGCCGAAGAGGGAGATGGCTCTGAAGGGGATGGCATCGTGCACCACGATGTGCTAGCCGCGATCCGCCGCCGCGGGATGTCCGCATGCGCGAGGATGGAAGCCGGCGGCGCGGCCGCCGTGCCAGACGCACGGAGGAATGATGGCGATCGAATCTGCCCAGCGAGACGTGGAGATCCCGCGCCCCACGCCGGCCCAGCTGCGGTGGCAGCGAGCCGGCACCGGCGTCTTCTTCCACTTCGGGATCAACACCTTCGCAAACCGGGAGTGGAGCGATGGCTCGGTCCCCGCGTCACTGTTTGCACCCGACCAGCTCGATGCCGAGCAATGGCTGGACGCCGCTGGGCTGGCCGGAGCGCGATACGTCGTGCTCACCGCGAAGCATCACGACGGGTTCTGCCTCTGGCCCACCCGCACGACCGACTATTCCGTGGCGTCCTCGCCCTGGCGCGACGGCAGCGGCGATGTCGTCCGTGAACTGGCGGATGCCTGCCGCGACCGGGGGATGGGGTTCGGCGTGTACCTCTCACCCTGGGACCGGCATGCGCCCGAATACGCCGATCCCGATCGGTATGACGACCTGTATGCCGCGCAGCTGACGGAGCTGCTCACCGGTTACGGCGACCTCGTCGAGGTGTGGTTCGACGGCGCCGGATCTGAGGGGCGCACGTACGACTGGCCGCGGTTCATGCGGCTGGTGGCGGAGCACCAGCCGGAGGCGATGGTGTTCAACATGGGCGCTCCGACCATCCGCTGGGTCGGTAATGAGGACGGCCTGGCCGCCGACCCCGTCACCTATGTGGCCGACGCCGTCCCGCTCAGCCAGTACGTCGCCGGAGAAACCGCGCTCGCGGTGCCGCGCTATCTGCCACCCGAGTGCGACGTCTCGATCCGGCGCGGATGGTTCTGGCACCCGGATGAGAGCCCGAAGTCCGTGTCCCACCTCCTTGCCATTCACCAGGCATCGGTGGAGCTCGGCGCCAACCTGCTGCTGAACCTGCCACCGGATCGAGACGGACGCATCGATGAGGCGGACGCTGCACGGCTCGCGGAGTACCGTGCGGAGCTGGATCTCCGGTTTGCGCGACCGATTGCGGCCGAGCTCCGCGAAAACGGCGACGGCCTCTGGGAGGCGGTGCTCGCCGAGAGCATGGCGATCGGCTACGTCGAGTTGCGCGAACGCCTGGAGGATGGGCAGCGAGTATCCCATCACCGCATCACGATGGCGGGGGAGGTGCTGGCCGAGGGGCGCACCATCGGCGTGCGGCGCCTTCATCGCGTGCCGGTCGCTGACGCCCGCACGTTCACGGTGACGGTCACCGGCGGCGGCGAGCTGGAGGCTGTGATCGTGCACCCGGCCGCGGACACGGAGCATGAGCCGGTCCTTCCCTCCGACTACGCGGCCTCCACGGAGGCTCCCGACCACTGACGAGCCTGGAACGGTTCGGTATTACCGATAATCGATTACACTGAGGTCGTTCGTTAGCGATTGTCGATTGCCGTGAGAGGATCACGCCATGCCCGATGCCCTGGACGCCGTACCCGAGATTCGTCGCGGCCTGCTCTCCGACCAGATCTACGACCTGCTCAAGCAGATGATCAAGGGCGGAACGCTGGCCCCGGGGGAGCAGCTGGTCGAGTCGGGGCTCGCGAAGAAGCTGCAGGTGAGTCAGGCTCCCGTGCGTGAGGCCCTGAAGCGACTCACCCACGATGGCCTCGTCTCCCACGTCCGTCACCAGGGCTCGTTCGTCGCGACGTACTCCGACGAGGAGATCGAGCAGGCTCGGGTCGCCCGTGCGGAACTGGAGACGCTTGCCGGACGCCTCACCGCCGGGAGGCTGACCCCCCAGACCCGCGAGCACTTGTCCGGGCTGATCGCGCAGATGCACGACGCGGCTGAGGCGCGGGAGCTCGGTCGCTTCCGCGAGCTCGACTTCACCTTCCACCGCGCGGTGATCGAGGCGAGTCGCAACGTGTACCTTCCGCGGATGTGGGACATCATCGAGCCGAGCCTGCGGTCACTGCATCTGCTCGGTGACCCCGACTTCGTCGGCGACTGGGCGATGGTGGCTGAATGGCATGACGAGCTGCTCGCGGTCCTCGACGCGGGCGACCCCGACGCCGCGGCCGCGCTGTTTCGAGCACATGCGGCGGGAACGCTGCGCGACATGATCGCCGGCGCACCCGACCCCGAGAACTGAGACCCCCGCTCGGCATATCGCACCCGCAGGCGTGCAGCGGGCTCAGAATCCGTAGAGGGTGCGGGCGGTGCCTCCCCAGAAACCGCTCGCGTCCACGGCGTCCTCGCCCCAGGCCGCCACGGTCACCGCGACGATCGCGTCATGCGGCGCGATGCGGGCGGACATGGGCCAGTCGCTGCCGAACAGCAGCCGCTCATCACCGAAGCAGCGGCGCGCGAACGCGACGATTTCGTGCAGCCGCTGATCTGCGGCGCATCCATCCCCGACATCACGGATCACCCCGGACACCTTCGCGTGGGCGTGGGAATGTGAGGCGTAGTCTGCGAGTGCTCGCCGCCAGCTCGCTTCGGGTTCCGCCAGTCCGAGACCCAGATGGCACAGCACGATGCGCAACGCGGGATGGCGCGCGGCCAGCATGGTGGCGGCGGGAAGCTGGTCGGGGCGGAGCAGGAGCTCCAGCACGAGGTCGTGCTCGGCCAGGCCCTCAGCGAGCGCGTCGAGCCCGGGTACATCGGACAGATCGCTGCACGCCGAGGCTGCGGCAAGCCGCACGCCGGCGAGGCGCTGCCACCGCGGCTGCAGGATCCCTGCCCAGCCGTCCGCGCTCGGCTCGTACTGGCCGACCAGGCGCATCGCGCGCGTGGCGTGGGCGGTTTCCTGCTCAAGCCAGGTGAACTCCCGGAGCGTGTTGGCCGCCTGCACGGCCACGGCCCCGATCCCGGTGCGGTCGGCGTGCTCCAGATCAGTCACGAGCACCCGACGGGGCAGCTCCAGTTGGGGCCGGAACCAGGGCAGGGCGACCTCGTCGGCGTCCCAGAGGTGAACGTGGGCGTCCAGGTGTGCCGCGGGGGAATGGCGAGGAGGAGAGGCAGCGTCAGACACGGGCCAGCTGCTCCCAGAGCTGATCCGGAACGCCGGCGTCGACGTTGCGGACGAACGCATCCACTTCGCCAGGGGTGCGCGCGCCCACCACGACCGCCTCGACGCCGTCGAGTCGCAGGGCATGCTGCACCGCGGCGTCCGAGATGCTCACACCGGCATCTGCGGCGAGCACGGCCATCCGATGCGCCCGCTGCTGCATCTCGGCGGGTGCTTCCCGGTAGTCGAAGTACGGCGAGCCGATCGGATCGACCAGGATTCCGGAGTTGAACACGCCCGCCGCGATCACGCCGATCCCGCGCTCGCGCGCCGCCGGCAGCAGATCGTCCTCGCCGGTGTGATCCAGCAGCGTCGTCCGCCCGGCGATCATGACCACGTCCGGGTCGCTCTCGCGGACGAAACGGGTGAGGGGCTCCGGCCACACCATCCCCACCCCGACGGCGCGGATCACGCCTTCAGAACGCAGCCGGTGCAGCACGGGCATCGCCGTTCGCAGTGCCTCGTCGACATCAAGCGGGTCGTGGAGGTAGAGCACATCGATGCGGTCGGTGCCGAGCCGGAGGAGGCTGCCCTCGATGCTTCGCAGGATGCCGTCGGCGCTGAGATCCGGTGCTGTCGAGGCGCCGACGGCGCCCACGGGCGCCCGCTCGCCGTTGGTCGTGAGGATCTCCCGTCCCACCTTCGTGGCGATGCACACGCGGTCGCGCGCAACGCCCGCGAGCGCGTGTCCGAGGCGGCGTTCGCTCTCCCCGGCGCCGTAGTGCGGCGCCGTGTCGAAGAATCGGACACCGTGTTCGATCGCGCGTGCCACGGTGGCATCGCACTGCTGGTCGTCCACAGCGGCGAAGAGATTGCCGAACGGCGCGCAGCCGAGGCCGACGAGGATCGCATCGTCGGCCTCGGTGTGCAGCGGCCTCAGCGCTGGGCGGAACGCCACGTCTCGTACTCCTGGCGGCTGTCGGGCGTGAGGGGGTAGTAGTCGCTCAGCCGCGCGCCCTCGTCGAGGCGCATGCGGCTGAAACTCTCCCACTCCTCGTGGTCTACGGCGTCCTCGGCGACGGCGGAGACCATCGCCTGCGGCACGATCACGGCGCCATCGTCGTCGGCGACCACGACATCGCCGGGCAGGCACAGCACACCGCCGACGGCCACCGGCACATCGAACGCCCACGGGAACAGCTCCGACTGGGAGGCGTAGTGGGGGGTGACGCCGGTGGACCAGACCGGAAGTCCGATGTCCGCGATCTTCCCGGAGTCGCGGATACGTCCGTCCACCACCATCCCCACCCCGCCCCGGCGTTGGAAATAGCGCGCCAGGATGTCGCCCACACAGCCGGAGTGCGCGCTGCCGTACGCCTGCACCACGAGGACGTCGTCGGGCTGGATGCTCTCCAGCACCTTCCACAGCGCGGTGTGCTTCTCCACATACTCCTGACCGAGTCCTGATGCGAGGTCCTCGCGCTGGGGCATGAACTGGAGAGTGACGGCGTTGCCGACGATCCGCTGACCGGTGCGCAGCGGGCGGGGGCCCTCGATGAACGAGTGCCGGATCCCCAGACCGTGCAGCTTCGCGCACGCGGTGGCGGCTGAGACCCGCTCCAGGGACGCGAGGGTGTCGGCAGCGGCGCGCTGGAATTCGGGCCCGCGCACGGGAAGTTGGAACTCGGGGCGGATGAGGGTGGCGGTGTCGGTCATGATCATTCCTTCGTTGCGGGCGCGTCGGCGTGCCCGTCGTGGTGGGGGCGAGCCGTCTCCGGCTGGACGGTGAGGGTGAGGCGGGCGGCGTGGGCGGGACCGAGTTCGACGAGGACGGTTCCGTCGGCGGGCTGGTCTGAGCGTGTGGTTCTCTCCTCCCGCGGCGACGCGTACGCCTCGCTGGCGCCCGGGTAGGTGCTGTGTTCCACGCCCTCCGAACGCACCGCGACGATTCGCTCGAGACCGAAGGAGGAGGCGATGATGCGAACCCGGCGGGTACTGACCTGCGAGAGGTTGACCAGCTCCACATCCACCTCGCCGTCGCCGAGGCGGGTGACGAGAGCGGCAACATCTTCGGGGAGGCCGGGTCGGTCCCGATCCTCGTCCCGATAGCGCAGCGCGGTCAGCGCAAGCCCGCCGTTGTAGAGGATCTGCGGAGCGCCCGAGACCAGGTGCGAGAGCACCTCGGTCACCACGGGGTTCACCCGCTGCCAGAAGTGCAGGTGCACGGTGGTCGGATCCACGTCGGCGTCGGTCATGAGCGCGACCCGTCGGGCGACCTGGCCCAGCGCCATCTCCAGCGCATGCACCGGGTAGTCGGGAGCGTCGCCGAGCAGGAAGCTCAGCCAGGCGGCTTCATGTCCGGCTTCGGCCTTGTCCCGGAACGCGATCACCTCAGCCGGGTCGTGGGGCAGGCCGTCCAGCAGGGTGCGCAGTCGCGCGAGGTCGGATTCGTCGCGGCTGAACCACCACAGCCAGAGCGGCAGATCCAGCCGTGGGGGACCGTAGTCGAACCATCCGTCCCGGCCGTATCGGTGCGGGACGAGCATGCCCGGACGATCGGCGTACTCGCCGTAGCGCTGCGACCACCCTCCGGCGAGACTGAAGCCGGATTCCGCCACCGATCCCGAGATCGCGTGCGACAGCGGCACGTCCAGGGTCTGACGGGCGAGGTCGAGAGCGTCGGGGGAGCCCGAGACGACGGCGTGGTTGATCGCGGCGATCACGGTGGCCATGCCGATCGTCTCCAGTCCGTGCGGCCAGGTCCAGCCGTAATGGCCGCCGTGCCATGCGCCGTCGTGCAGGCCGCCGACGCGGCCGTCAGGGGCCACGTTGTCCGGGATGAGGCCGTCGTTGTCGGCGGCTCGTCGGCGCCAGCCGTCGATGTAGTCGATCACCCACCGCGCGGTGGCCTCGTCCCCGTCGTAGAGCCACCGGTTCACCGCGAGCGTGGTCGCGGCCAGATTGACGGCGACGTCACCCGCCGCTCGCCGTTGCATCTCCTGGCCCATCCGCCGGGCGTTGTCCTCGTTCGCGAGATCGTCCCACGAACGGATGCCGGGCAGCGAGTCCAGCGGAAGACCGTACTTGCGCATCTCGGGCTGGTCGGCACGGTAGGCCTGCCACTGGGGGCCAAGCCCGGGCAGGGGCCCGAGTGCCCCGTTGTGCGGAGCGCGGATGATGTTGAGCTCCGGGTCCCAGTTGCCGTGGCGCGGATCGGTGTACAGCTTGGCGAACCGGCGGGCGCGTTCGGCGAAGGCGGCATCGCCGGGGTCCGCCGCGCACAGGGCGTAGAGGAAGATGAGCGATTCGCCCTGGTGGAACCAGTCGTAGCCGTTCTCGTACTCGTCCGTGAGCATCCCGCCCTCGGTGAGCTGGGCGGTCACCCCCTCCCAGTGGCGCTTGGCCGAGGCCAGGATCTCGTCGCTGCCACCGAGGGCGTAGAAGGTCGGCCAGTTGAAGAAGGGCTCGTACAGATCGTCCACGCCGTCACGCGAATCGAACTCCGGCGTGCGCAGCACGCGTCCGTCGTCATCGCAGAAGCGGGTATCGAACACTCGCCAGGCTTCCTCGACGGCGTCGAACAGCCGCCGCTCCAGCACCGCCCAGGCGGGAATCCGCGCGAGGGGAAAGGTGAGGACGGTCATCGTGGGCTTCTCCTGATCCGGGATCGTGGTTTGTTCGGAACTCATCGCGTGCTCATCCCTTCGTGGCGCCGGCGACGAGACCGCCGATGATGTGGCGCTGCATGAAGATGAAGAAGATCACCGCGGGGGCGATCGCCAGCAGCAGTGTCGGGAACACGGTGGTGTACGAGGTGCTGTACTGGCTCACCGCCGAGTAGACGCCCGTGGTCACCGTGTACAGGCCCGAACTCGGTCCCAGGATGATCTGCGGGCTGACGAAGTCGTTCCACACGCTGATCGAGTTCAGCACCATGATGGTGGCCACCACCGGGCGCATGATCGGGAAGATGCAGAGCCAGAAAGCGCGGATGCGCCCAGCGCCGTCCAGAGCGGCCGCCTCGTCGATGTCGCGCGGCACCGTTCGCAGGTACGCCGCGAACAGGAAGATGGTGATGGGCAGCGTCGCGGCGGTCTCGAACAGCAGGAACCCCGGAATGGTGTTGATCAGGCCCAGCACCCGCAGCACGAAAACCACGGGGATCAGCGTCACCTGACCGGGGATGAACATGCCGGAGACGAAGAGCAGGAGCAGGCCCAGGTGCCACTTCGAGCGACCGCGGGCGATGACGTAGGCCACCGGCGCGGCCAGCAGGATGCCGAACACGTTGACCAGCACGACGAACAGCAGCGTGATGCCGTACGTGGCCACCACGTTGAAGCGCTCGGAGGTGATCGCCGCCCACAGATACTCGAAGGTGAGGGTGTCGAGGGAGAAGCCCAGCGGGTTGCGGATGATCTCCTGCTGCGGTTTGAACGCATTGATGATCATGATGTACATCGGCACGAGCATCACCAGCGCGAGCACGGACAGCACGATCCCGGTCAGTACGGTGAGCACCCGAGGGCGGCGGATGCGTCGCGGACCCGAGCGGCGACGAGCGCGCCCGGGGGGAGCGGTGAGGGTGCGGGTGTCGCCCGGCTCCTCGACGAAGGGGAGGGATCCGTCGGTGATCAGGGCCATCAGTCGGCCACCTTCTTCTCAGCGCCGCGACGGGCGAGGGTGACGCCGAGCCCGAGCACGGCGGTGATGATGAGCAGCACGACGGACTGTGCAGCGCCGAGCCCCAGCTTCGCGTTCGCGAACGAGTCCTTGAGGATCTGGAACACGATGGTCTGGGTGCCTGCTGCCGGACCGCCGTCGGTGAGGGCGAGCACCACGTCGTACACCTTCAGCAGACCGACGAGCGTCAGCACGAGATTCACGGTCAGCACCGGGGCGATCAGCGGCACGGTCACGTTGCGGAACTGCTGCCACGGGCTGGCCCCGTCCACGGTGGCCGCCTCGTAGTACTCCGTCGGCACCGACTTGATCCCGGCGATGTAGAGGATCATGTTGAACCCGAAGTGCGACCACACGATGGTCGCGATCACGCTCGCCTTGGCGAATCCGATGTCGGTGAGAAACGGCAGCGGACTGAGCCCGATGGCGCCCAGCACGCTGTTGACGGCACCTTGCGGGCTGAGCATGGCCGCCCAGAGGAAGCCGATGATCAGCGCGCTGATGATGTACGGGTAGAAGAAGATCGTCCGGAACACGGTGTTGGCCCGTCCCGGGCCGGAGATCAGCGCCGCGACGGCGAGCCCCAGCACGTTGCAGGCGATCGTGCCGAAGAACGCCACCACGGCGGTGAAGACGGCCGCGTCGATGGTGCGCGGGTTGCGGAACGCGTGCGTGTAGTTGTCGAGCCCGATGAAGGTGAAGTTGAGGCTGTAGCCGTTCCAGTTGGTGAGACTGAGCACGAAGGCCAGGATCATCGGCACGATGAACATGGCGAGGAAGACGAGCACGGCGGGCGCGCTCATCAGGAATCCGGGAACACGCGCGCGCCAGCGCATGGCGGGGGAGGACCGGCGCGGTGGCGCGGCGGGGCGGTCGAGTGTGACCATGGGAGGCTCCATCACGTGAGCGGGGCGCCCGGGGGACCGGGCGCCCCGAGGGTCATTGCGCGTTGGCGACGAACCAGGAGTCCAGCGCACTGTTGACATCGGCGGCGGATGTGCCGCCGAGCAGCGCCTGGACCTGGGTGTTCAGCTCGTCGGCGTAGCCGGCGGGCATGGTGCGCTCGCCGTATCCGTTTCCGGTGGGCGTGTAGCTGGATGCGGGGGTGTCGGCCACGATCAGCAGCAGCTCGGTGGCCAGGTCGTTCATCTCGTACTCGTAGCCGTCACGGTAGTTGCCGTCGACCTGGAGCTGGTCGACCACCGCGGCCTTGTCGGTCGCGAGGTACTCCACGACCTTGAGGGCGGCCTCCTGATGGTCACTCGACTTCAGGATCGAGTACGGGCTGGCGATGTTCGCCCCCATCGCCGGGTTCTTGACCGAGGCATCGGCCGGCCCCGCGAAGACGCCGATGCTGGGCGGGTTGTCCGCGTTCGCCTCGGCTGCGGCGAACCAGCTGCCCATCGGGTACAGCGCACTCTTGCCCGCGAGGAAGCTCTGCTCGGCATCGGGATACTTGATTCCCAGCGCGTCGGAGTTGAGGTACCCCTTCGCCACCCAGTCCGCGTACATCTCGGTGTAGGCGCCGGCCGTCTTGCTGAAGGTGAGGTCACCGGAGCTCATCTTCTGGAACCAGTCGTCGTTGTCCGCCACCACGGACGGAAGCGCAAGCGCCTGGTAGGACATCTGCGACATCCAGTCGCCGCCCGTCTGGATCGGGGTCCAGCCCGCGTCCTTCAGCTTTGCGAGGTCGGCGGTGAACTCGTCGAGGTCTTTCGGCGTCTCGGTGATGCCGGCCTCCTCGAAGGCCGTCTTGTTGTAGAACCACAGACTCTGCAGCTGGATCCCGACGCCGGCCATGTACTGCTTGCCGTCGATGGCGTACTGCTCGGCCAGGGGGCCGTTGGCCGCCCAGTCGTAGGAGGACAGATCGACGAATTCCTGGGCGAGCTCGGGTGTCGGCGCGAGGGACTGGACGATGTCGGGGGCGTCGCCGGAGGCGAGGAGGCGGGGGAGTGCCTTCTGCACGCCGTCCGCGCCGGGACTCTGGATGATGACGTCGATGTCGGGGTTCGCGTCCTCGAACGGCTTCACCAGCGTGTTCCACCATTCCTCGGTGAGGTTGGGGGTGATGTTCACGAGCACTCGGACCTCGGTGGCGCCGCCGGCGTCCGAACCGCTGCCGGCATCACCTGAGCCGCCGGTGCTGCATCCGGTGAGGGCGGCCACGGCGAGCAGGGCGATGCTCGTCGTCGCCAGGGAACGTTTCTTGATCATCGTCGATCCTCTCGTCTTCGAAAGCTCCGGGGGAGGAGATGAGCACGACGATAATCGATAATCGGTAACTGACGCAAGCATACGTCAGAAACATCGGATCACTTTGTCTTTACGACGGGGTCACGTGGATCCGTGCCCTAGCCTGTTCCCACGAGAGGACTCCCATGCTCCGCATTCATTTCACCGGTGACTCGATCACCGACGCCGGACGCGATCGCACCGATCCCACCTCGCTCGGAGACGGATACGTGTCCCTCCTGGCGCAGGCCCCCGAGCTGGCGGAAGCCCGGATCAGCAACTCCGGCATCGCGGGCAACCGGGCCATCGATCTGGTCGACCGCTGGGAGCGGGACGTGCTGTCGTGCCGGCCCGACGTGCTGTCGATCTACGTCGGCATCAACGACGTCTGGCGGCGATTCGACAGCGATGACCCCACCACGGACGAGGCGTTCGAACAGCGCCTGCGGCACGTGCTCGAACGTGTGCCGGCCGGTGTTCGAGTGCTGCTGGTTGAGCCGTTCCTGCTGCCGGTGCGGGCAGAGCAGGAGGAGTGGCTGTCCGAGCTGGCCGGAAAGCAACGGGTGGCGGCGGACCTCGCGGGCCGCCACGGCGCGCTGTGGGTGCCGTTGCAGCAGCGGCTGAGCGAGGCGGCCGAGGGTCACCCCGCCTCATGGGCGCCGGATGGCGTGCACCCGTTCCCGCGTGCCTCGCGTCTCATCGCCGATGCCTGGTTGGACGCGTACCGCCGGCTCCCGGTCTGACATCGGCCGGCGGTACTACGGTGGGGGCATGAGCGGGCTGGAGGAGGCGGATCGCGCCGAGCGGATGCGACTCCAGCGTGCCGTCTACGGGCCCGGTGCCAGCGCCGACGCCGGGATCGCGCAGGAGCGGCTGCGTGCGTTGGAGTCGTCGAGGCCGGAAGAGACTCGACCAGATGCGCCACGCCGGGCGGCGATCGGCCTGCCCACGGCCGAGCCTGCCCCGGGAACGGCTCCGGCTCTCCCGAGGGTGCAAGCGGTCGCCGCGCCACTTCGGGGCCAACGGACGCTGTCGAGAGCGGAACGAGTGCTCTGGGCGGGACTCGGGGCGCTCGCGGTCGCCATGCTGACCGTCGTCGGGTTCTTCCTCGGCGCTCTCACGGCACCGCATCCGGATCGGGTGCTGATCCCGGTGGTCGAAGCGGCTGAGGGCAGGGTGGCTCATGAAGACGTCACGGATTATCGCGAGTACGTCGCGGATCGCATGAAGATCGGGATCGGCACGACGGCCTTCGATGGTCCGGGGGCGATGCGATGTCTGTATGTCGCGGGCCCCGACGCCGACCTTCGCACGGAGACTCTCCTCGGCGCATGCGCGCCGGAGAGCGCCTTCGGCACCACGTGGGAGGTGCCGGGGGATCTGGGCACCGGCAGCGCACTGTTCGGCCTGACGGTGCAGGATTCGGTTCGATTCATCGAGCGGGACTCCGGGCTCGAAGTCTGGCTCTCCGAGGAGCCGGCATGAGCGCGCCGTCGCCGGAGATGGCCGGGACGAACTCCACAAGCAGCGGGGGATCTCGACGCGACGGTGACACATCGACGAGCGGCGGAGGTGGTGACCTCGGGCCTGCCCGGGTCCTCGCGCACTTCGCCGAGGACGTGCGCGAACTCGACTCGGACAGCGCGCTCCTGCGTCGCGCGTTCGGGCCTCGGTCTCGACCCCTGGACCCTCAGGAGGCGGAAGCACTCGGGGAGGCCCTCCAGCGCCACTCCATCGGGAGAAGCGGGGCTCAGCGCGACCTGATCATGGTCCCGGCGGATGCCGCGGGTGACACCCCGGCCGGCGCATCGGGAAGCGGTGAACTGGGAGAACCGGTGCCCCCTCGCACGGGACTCGGACCGTCACCGTCCGTGTCACGGGCGTTGCTCCGGCAGCGGCTGCGGGCGGCGGCCATCGGTGCGGCCGTCGCCGCGGTCGTCGTCGGTGCGGGGGCCGGTATCTGGATGACTGTGCAGCCGCGGCCGGTGCTGGCGCTTCAGGGCACGCCCGCCGCGACCGCGGAGATCGAGAATCTCCTGGACGCGCAACCGACTTTGCTCGAAGATTTCTCGATGACGGATGGGGTGTCCTACGGGGAGGCTTATGGGCTGCGCGTGATCGGCGCGAAGCTCACCAGTGCCCGACAGCACGCCTCGTTCGATTGTCTCTGGTTTCTGGACGCGTCCGAGTTCGTGATGCCGCTCTGCACCCGCGCGCGTGAGCGTCCTGGCTATCCGCGCCTGCTCGACATCTGGCACGACGGCAATGCGCTTACCTGGACCCCCGTACCCTCAGCCGATCTGCGCCAGATCCGCATCTCGGTTCAGGGGGACCGGCTGGAACTCTGGGAACAGATGGTCGACGTCGCACCGTGACGTGGGGTCCGGCCGCGCATATCGTGGCGCCGGATCCGCGAGCGGTATTGAGCGGTTCAGAGAGTGATCGTGTCTCCCGGCTCCAGTTCGTGGAACGTGCCACCGCCCTGTTCGGTCGCCCAGGCCAGGCGTCCGCGGTGCATGGTGCGGCCGATGGTGGACAGCGTCATGTCGTGGGTCCCGAACGCCTGGCTCGGGGCGACCTCCAGGACGAAGTCGATCGCGTCCGAGATCTTCAGCCACGGAGCTCCGAGCGGCGCGGCCAGGAGCTTCACCGGAACGCCCGGTGCCGCATAGGAATCGCCAGGGTAGTAGAAGGCATCGTCGACGAGCACGCCCACATTGTCGATGAGCGGGATCGAGCGATGGATCTCGGCGTGCACCCCACCGAAGAAGCGCAGCACGAAGGGGCCGGCCTGCACCGTGTCGCCTGGGGCGACGACGGTGACGTCGTAGTCTGGCGCCGCCGCGGCGACGCCGGCGGGACCGAAGATCGGGATGCCGGGATTGGTCGAGAGGATCTGGTCCAGTGTGCGCGGGCTCCAGTGATCCTCATGCTGATGCGTGAGCACGATCGCGGCGGTGCGGGGGACCTCCGTGAGGCTGGCGAGGAAGCTTCCCGGATCGATGATCAGCGATTCGCCGTCCTTTTCGAGGGTGACCGTGGCGTGCTCGTACTTCGTGATGCGCATGGCACGAGTCAACTCCTTTTCGTCGCTGACGCCAAGCGCCGGTGACGGGCTGGGGTCATCTGCGTGAACACGCCCGGGATCGACGAATGAGGGGGCCGATTTGCAGAGCGGTCCTCATCTCATGCATACTAAATGAGTCGCAAGCGAGCCGGAAGGCCGCGAGAGACACTCGGCCCCATCGTATAGCGGCCTAGTACGTCGCCCTCTCACGGCGGTAACGCGGGTTCGAATCCCGCTGGGGTCACCGAGTGATGAAGCCCCCGGACCAGGTGTCCGGGGGCTTCGTCGTTGTTCCGGGTTGGTACGGGGTCCGCGCGAGCGCCGGGACGGACGATCGAAATGCACCGGCTTCGAGTTCGGCGATGCATGTCCATTACAGACGTGATCCCGGCCGCCCGCAGGCGAACCGGGATCACGCGGTGAATGAGGGTCAGCCCTTCAGGGCCTCGTCGAGGGCCTCGTCGTCGGCCTCTGCCTCCGCCTCGCCGCTGGCCTCCCGTCGCGCGCGGCGCCGGTTCTGAACGGCGCGGATGATGGGCAGCACGATCAGCAGGATCAGCCCGATCACCACGAGCCACGGCACCGCGAACCCGAGGGCGATCAACAGAGCGTTGCCCGCCGCGATGAGACCGTTCCATCCGCTCCAGAAACCGTCGCCGAAACCGGCGGGATCCGCTGCGACGGACGTCGACTTCAGGCTCAGGTTCACGGAGAGCGTGGACATCGCGACCTGGTCCTGCAGGCTCGCCAGCTGCTGCTGCAGCGACTCCAGCTCGGCCTGACGCTCTGCCAGCGCGCTCTCCGCCGCGACCAGATCGGCGACCGATCCCGAGGCCTTCATCAGATCCTGTAGTCGCGCAACCGAGGTGGACAGCGAGTCCACACGTGCCTGCAGGTCCACGGACTGCGCCGTGACATCGGTGCGGTTGACCGATTGCGAGACGACAGTACCGAGATCCGCGAGATCCGTGATGGCTGCGTCGATATCGGACTCCGGAATGCGCAGGGAGATGTATCCATAGTCCACCCGCACGTCGCTCGCCAGCGGCTCGGTCATTCCGCCGCCGCTGCCCACGCTCTGGGAGGCCACATAGCCGTCGTGGTTCTGGGCGAAGATCGTGAGCTGCGCGGTGGCTGCCGCGATGTCGTCGACCTGCAGGCCCACGTCCGCCGTGGTGATGATCTGAGGCTCGACGGGAGTGACGGCGGCGTTCGCGCCCCCTGCGGCACTGGCGTCTCCGCGCAGCGAGGATGCCTCCGGCGCGTCCTCGAACGCCTTGCCCGCGTCGACCGCGGCGAGGTCCGGGGCTGCGTTCCCGGCCGGCTCGGTCCACGCGGACGAGCCCGCCGAACTGTCCTGCGCCACCGTCGAGGCGATCAGCTGAGGGCCGACGAGAGCGCCGGTGGCGACAACCGCGACGGTGGCCGCGGCGGTCGTCCAGCCTGCCGTCAGCCGACGGCGATGGCGACGTGCGGCGGCGGCGCGATCCTTCTGCGTCTGTGTCGCGATGCGGGCGAAGACGGTGTCCTCCATCCTGTCGATGGTGGATTCGTCGAGCTCGGGAAGTTCGGGCTTCGCGAGCGGCGGTGTGGCCTTCATCAGCTCTCCGATTCGGTCAGGGTGGTCCGCAGGCGGGTGCGAATGCGGGAGAGACGGTTGCGGACGACGCCGTGGCCGACCGACAGCGAGTCCGCCGCGGCCTGGTAGCCATAGCCCTCGACGACGCACAAGCGGAAGATCTCGCGGTCGATCTCGCTCATCGCCGCGATCTCGTCCGTGATGCGTTTTGCCAGATCGGCACCGATCACCTGATCCTCGACGTCGACGGTGTCGGGCACTGCGTCGTCGATCAGCTCGGAGCGGTTCGCGAGATCCCGACGACGGGAGCGGAGGCGGTTCGCGGACTGGAAGCGGCAGATGGTGGCCAGCCAGGGAAGCAGGGACGAACCCTGCAGCTCCAGGCCGGCGAGCTTCCGCCACGCCACCACGAACGTCTCCTGGGTGACATCCTCCGCGTCTGCGGCATTGGACAGCAAACCGTACGCGATCCAGTAGACCGGCTTGACGTACTGCCGATACAGCCGTTGAAAGGCGTGTTCGCTGCCTCCCGCGGCCGCAGCCACGAGGTCGGCATCGTCGAGTACTGCCTCCACGCGCCCTCCTTCTGTTGTCTCTCACCTGACAGTGTGCCGGTGGCAGATATCGTCTCAGACTCCGTTGACCGGTTCCGCGCACAGCCGCGCGAGTGCACGACGATCTCACGCTAGAATCGACGAAGCGAGGGGGAGTATCCCGCAAACGCGCCATCGTCATCACGAGCTCCGGCTCCGGTTGCGCACCGCTCATCGAGCGGGGGAGAGACTTTCGGTCATTTCGTCAACCTCCGAAAGGCCTCCGTGATCTCCACGACCTTCCTTCCCCTGCAGAACGCTCTGCTCGAGCTGCCGCCCGTCTTCGAGATCGGCTCGCTCATCGTGCTGGTGCTGATCCTGGTGGCGGATCTCCTGCTGGTCCTCAAGCGCCCGCACATCCCCTCCACGAAGGAATCGACGCTGTGGGTGGTCTTCTACGTCACCCTCGCGCTGATCTTCGCCGTGCTGATCTGGATCTTCGCGGACGGCGAGCACGCCGGTCAGTTCATCGCCGGCTGGCTCACCGAGTACAGCCTCTCGATCGACAATCTCTTCGTCTTCGTGCTGATCATGACGCAGTTCAAGGTGCCGCGCCGCTATCAGCAGGAGGTGCTGATGGTGGGCATCATCATCGCGCTCGTCCTGCGCGCGGCCTTCATCCTGCTCGGAGCGGCCGTGATCGAGCGCTGGTCGTGGATCTTCTACATCTTCGGCGCCTTCCTCCTCTACACCGCCGTCAAGCAGGCGCTGGAGAACTCGTCGGACGACGAGGAGGAGAAGGAGAGCCTGATCGTGCGCCTGGTCCGTCGCGTGATCCCGGTGACCGATGAGTTCGACGGGGCCAAGATCACCACGCGCATCGACGGCCGCCGGTTCTTCACACCGATGATCATCGTGTTCATCGCGATCGGCGTCACCGATCTGCTGTTCGCGATCGACTCGATTCCCGCGATCTTCGGCATCACCACCAGCCCGTTCATCGTGTTCACGGCAAACCTCTTCGCGCTCATGGGGCTTCGGCAGCTGTACTTCCTGCTCGGCGATCTCCTCGAGCGCCTGCGCTACCTGCACTACGGCATCGCGGCCATTCTGGCGTTCATCGGCGTGAAGCTCGTCTTCCACGCGATGCACGAGAACACGGTGCCGTTCCTCAACGGCGGACAGCCCTTCGAGTGGGCGCCGGAGATCAGCACGTGGACCTCGCTCATCGTCATCGTCGCGTCGATGGCCATCGCCACGATCGCCAGCCTCATCGCCTCGGGCCGTGAGCGCCGTGTCGCGGCACGTAACGTGGAAACGCTGGACTGACCCGCAGTTCTTCGACACCAGGGCACCCTCCTCGGCGGGTGCCCTGGTGCGTGTCGGTGGTCCGTGGTTGGCTTTAGCGGTGATCGAATACCGCGCAGTCCACAAGGAGTATCCCGACGGCACCGTGGCGGTCGTCGACTTCTCTCTGGTGATCCCGGCACGCCGCACCACCGTCTTCGTGGGTTCATCGGGCTGTGGCAAGACCACGCTGCTGCGCATGATCAACCGGATGGTGGATCCCGAATCGGGCACCATCCTGATCGACGGCGAGGATGTCAGACAGACCGATCCGGTGCGTCTGCGCCGCAGCATCGGGTACGTCATGCAGAACGGCGGGCTGATGCCGCACCTCACCGTGCGGGACAACGTCGCCACCGTGCCGGTCCTCAACGGAGTCTCGCGCGCTCAGGCGCGGCTTCGGGCCGGGGAGCTTCTGGAGCTCGTCGGCCTCGACCCCGACCTCGGATCGCGCTATCCCGCTCAGCTCTCGGGCGGCCAGCAGCAGCGCATCGGTGTGGCGCGCGCGCTGGCCTCCGACCCCAACATCCTGCTCATGGACGAGCCCTTCGCCGCCGTCGACCCGATCGTGCGCGCCGACCTGCAGCGCGAGACGATGCGCCTGCAGCAGGAGCTGGACAAGACCGTGGTGTTCGTGACCCACGACATCGACGAGGCGTTCCTCCTGGGCGACCAGGTCGTGATCCTTCGGCAGGGCGCCGATGTGGCGCAGCTCGGCTCGCCCAGCGAGATCATCGAGGCGCCGGCCGATGACTTCGTGCGCCAGTTCGTGGGTCTGGACGGCGGACGCCGGAGTCTGCGCGCCAAGCACACCCCCGATGGCACGGTGCTGGTCGACGAGGCGGGTCGGGCACATGCCCGTCTCATCGAGGACGGCGCGGACGGGTCGACACCATGACCTGGGTCATCGACAATCTCGGGCTCATCTGGTCCCTCACGCTGAAGCACCTGGCGCAGTGCGCCGTCCCGATCATCCTGGGCTTCCTGCTCGCCCTTCCCGTGGGGTGGGTGGCGCATCGCTACACTCGCGTTCGCGGCGTGGTGCTCAGCGTCGTCGGCGTCCTCTACGCGATCCCGTCCTTCGGTCTGTTCGCCGTGCTCGCCAGCCTGTTCGGCATCGAGTACCTGTCGCCGACCAACCTCGTGGTCGCGCTCACCATCTACGCCGTCGCCCTCATGACACGGTCGGTGGCCGATGCGTTCGATTCGGTGGACGACGATGCACGCCAGGCAGCCACGGCCATCGGTTACAGCCCGGTTCGCCGCTTCTTCACCGTGGAGCTGCCGCTCGCCGGGCCAGTCCTGCTCGCCGGGCTCCGAGTCGCAGCGGTATCCACGGTGGCGCTGGCCACCGTGGGCATCCTGATCGGCGTGGAGAATCTGGGATACCTGTTCACGAACGGCTCCCAGCGCCGGATCATCGCCGAGGTGCTTGCCGGCGTGGTGGCGGTCGGATTGATGGCCTGGGTGTTCGACCTCATCCTCGTCGCCCTCGGCCGGGTGCTCCTGCCGTGGAACACGCAGGCGCCGCGAGCGGCGCGCACACGACGGGTGGCGACCGCATGAACCTCTTCCTGGAAGCCTTCGCCTGGATCTTCTCGCCGGACCGGCTGGAGGGGGATGCCCTGTCCCTGCCCGCCAACATCGGGCTGCACCTCTGGTACACCGTGGTGAGTGTGCTGATCGCCGCGGTCATCGCGGTCCCGCTCGGCTGGTGGATCGGCCACACCGGGCGGGGTCGCAACGTCGCCGTCGTGATCTCGGGGATGGCCCGGGCGATCCCGTCCCTCGGTCTCGTGATCCTGCTCGTGATGCTCATGGGCGTCGCGCTGAAGGGTCCCGCGGCCATCGTCGCCTTCGTCGTCCTCGCGATCCCCTCGATCCTGGCGGGTGCCTACTCCGGGATCGATGCGATCGATCGTCGGACCCTGGATGCGGCGCGCGCTGTGGGAATGAACTCCTGGCAGGTGCTGTTCCGGGTCGAAGTGCCCCTCAGCCTGCCCCTGCTGATCGGCGGACTCCGTGCCGCCGCGCTTCAGGTCGTCGCCACCGTGGCGATCGCCGCCTACGTGGGGCTGGGCGGTATCGGATTCTTCATCCTCCAGGGGATCCAGACCCGCCGGTTCGACCAGATCCTGGGTGCGTCCATCGTGGTGGTCGTGCTCGCTCTCGCCATTGACGCGGTGCTTGCCCTGCTGCAGCGCGTCGTCACCCCCGCGGGTGTTCGCATCCGCCTGACCCAGGCGCGCGCCGCAGCCGTGGCCACCGCCTGACGCAAGATCCGTCCAGAAGCAGTTTCGACAAAATCGTCCAACAGATCGGAGCGATCATGAACCTCACCCGACGATTCGCCCTCGCCGCCCTCACGGCGGCAGCTCTCGCCCTCGCCGGCTGCGCCTCCTCAGACCCCCTCGGCGGATCTTCGTCGACGGGAACCGGCCCCTCCGGTTCCGCCGCACCGTCGGGAACGATCGTGGTGGGCTCGCAGGCCTACTACTCGAACGAGATCATCGCGGAGATCTACGCGCAGGCGCTGGAGGATGCCGGTAACACCGTGGAGCGCAAGTTCAACATCGGACAGCGCGATGCCTACATGCCGGCTCTGGAGAGCGGAGAGGTGACGCTCTTCCCCGAGTACACCGGGAATCTGCTCCAGTGGCTCGACAAGGACACCACGGCCACCGGCGACGACGATGTGTATGCCGCTCTCCAGGCCGCCATGCCGGACTCGCTGACGGTGCTGGACCAGGCGCCGGCTACCGATCAGGACTCCTACACGGTGACGGCCGCATTCGCTGCGGAGCACGGGCTCAGCAGCATCGAGGATCTCGCGAAGGTGCCGAACCTCACCCTCGGCGGACCGCCGGAGCTCCAGGAGCGCCCCTACGGCCCCACCGGTCTGAAGTCGATCTACGGCGTCGACGTCACGTTCTCGCCGACCGCCGACACCACGGTGGATGAGCTCGTCGCCGGCGGCATCCAGGTGGGCAACGTCTACACCGCCGACCCGCGGATCGCGACGGACGACCTCGTCGTGCTGAAGGACACGAAGAACATCTTCCTCGCGTCGCACGTGGTGCCGGTCGTCAACAAGGATGTGGCCGACAAGATCGCCGACACCATCAATGCGGTGAGCGCGAAGCTGACGGCGGATGCGCTGCGCGAGCTGAACAAGGAGAGCACGGTGGACGAGAAGTCCGCTCCGGACATCGCGAAGGCATGGCTGGCCGACCAGGGTCTCGCAGGCTGATGACATGACAGAACCGCCCCGGTGCCTGGCACCGGGGCGGTTTCGCGTTTCTCGACTGGCGCGAGGCCTCAGAGCCCCGCGAGCGCCTGCTCGAGGTCGGCGATGATGTCGGAGACCTCCTCGAGGCCGATCGACAACCGCAGCGTGCCGTCGAACACGCCGACGGCGGCGCGTTCTTCGGGCGTACTGTGCACGTGGCTGGTGGTTGCCGGGTGAAGGACCAGGGTGCGGACATCGCCGAGGTGGGTCATGTGCGTGATCACCTCGACGGAGTTGACCACGTGTTCGGCTGCCGAGCGACCGCCACGCAGCGTGATCGTGAAGACGGAACCGGCGCCGCGGGGAAGGATGCGCTGGCCGAGTTCATAGTCCGGGTGAGAGGGCAAGCCGACGTAGTCGACGCGTTCCACGGCGGGGTGGGCATCCAGCCACGCGGCCACCTCCGCCGCAGCTGCGCTGTGGGCGCGGACGCGCACGGACAGCGTCTCGGCTCCCTGGCCGATGAGGAAAGCGTTGAGCGGCGAGATGGTGGGACCGAGACGCGAGGACACCACTTCCCGGGCGTACGTGATCCGCGCGCTCCCGCCGGCGCGCTCCGCGATGCTCGGCTCGCCGTGGCGGCCTGCCGCGATCAGGTGCGGGGATCGAGCGCCGTCGCGTTCGGCGTCGAAGTGGCCGCCGTCCACGACCACGCCGCCGAGCACGGAGCCCTGCCCCGAGAGGAACTTGCTGGCGGAGTGGATG
This sequence comes from Microbacterium sp., assembly GCA_031277945.1. Classification (GTDB taxonomy): domain Bacteria; phylum Actinomycetota; class Actinomycetes; order Actinomycetales; family Microbacteriaceae; genus Microbacterium. The sequence goes on from JAITLK010000002.1 coordinate 102,721, forward strand.
ACGAGGTCCGCTCCTTCCTCCAGCGGTCGCGACAGGTACGGGGTGGAGAAGGTGCTGTCCACGATGAGCGCGATGCCGTACTCCCGCGCCACCGAGGACACCAGCGGTACATCCAGCAACAGGTTGGCCGCGTTGGAGATGGTCTCGCCGATGAACGCCACGGTGTTGGGCTGCACGGCATCGCGCCAGGTCTGGGGGTCGCGGATGTCGGAGACGAACGTGGTGGAAATGCCGAGGCGGGCGAGGAGATCCAGGAACAGACCGCGCGATCCCTCGTAGATGTGATCCGAACAGACCACGTGATCGCCGGCGCCGGCCACCGCGAGCACCGCCGTGGACATCGCCGCCTGCCCCGAGGAGACCAACAGGGCCTGGGTGCCGCCCTCGAGCGCCGCGAGCTTGCGCTCCACGGCGTCGATGGTCGGATTGCCGATGCGCGTGTAGCCGAACCCGGCTCCGGTGGAGAAGTGATGCTCGGCCTGCTCGAACGAGTCGAAGGGGAAGCCTGCGGTGAGGTGGATCGGCACAGCACGCGGCGTGGCCGTGGCGACGTCGGATCCGGCGTGTACCTGTCGGGTCGAGAACCCGTGCTGATCGCTCACTGGCGCTCCTTCTCATCAAGCGTGTCTCATCGCACGCACGCCCAGGATTCCAGGTGGGGCGTGCAAACCGGTCATCGTGTGACAGCGCGTGACAGGAAGTGACAGCCAGACGTCACATGGAGTCCCCGTGCCGCGTTACGCGAGGGTTGCGGGGTGCGGTCCGCCGTGCTGCACGGCGGTGGTAGCCTCAAAAGATGCGCGCGGGACTGCTTCTCCTTCTCCGCCGCGACGAGCCCTCGTTCTAGGCCTGCTCGTCGCGGAGCCGTTTCGTTGGGCCATCCGCCGATTCTGGAGAGACTGCAATGACCACCACTGACACCGCCCGTCCGCGGACCCTGGCCGAGAAGGTCTGGGACAACCACCTCGTCGTCGAGGGATCGGGTGACGAGCCGGACCTGATCTACATCGACCTGCACCTGGTGCACGAGGTGACGAGTCCGCAGGCGTTCGACGGCCTGCGTTCGGAGGGCCGCCCGCTGCGCCGGCTGGATCTCACGATCGCCACCGAGGACCACAACACACCGACGCTGGAGATCGACAAGCCGATCGCCGACCTCACCAGCCGCACGCAGATCGAGACGCTGCGGCGCAACGCCGCGGAGTTCGGAGTTCGCATCCACTCGCTGGGTGATGCGGAGCAGGGCATCGTGCATGTCGTCGGTCCGCAGCTGGGCCTGACGATGCCCGGCATCACGGTGGTATGCGGTGACTCGCACACCTCGACACACGGCGCATTCGGTGCCATGGCCTTCGGTATCGGCACCAGTGAGGTCGAGCACGTCATGGCCACTCAGACGCTGCCGCTCAAGCCGTTCAAGACCATGGCGATCAACGTGGACGGCACGCTGAAGCCGGGGGTCACCGCCAAGGACATCATCCTCGCGGTGATCGCGAAGATCGGCACCGGCGGCGGCCAGGGCTACGTGCTGGAATATCGTGGCTCCGCGATCCGCTCCCTCTCCATGGAGGGACGCATGACCATCTGCAACATGTCCATCGAGGCCGGTGCCCGAGCCGGCATGGTGGCGCCCGATGAGACGACGTTCGCGTACCTCGAAGGGCGTCCGCATGCCCCGAAGGGTCAGGACTGGGACGACGCCATCGCATACTGGCGCACTCTTCCCACGGACGAGGGCGCGACGTTCGACGCCGAGGTCTTCATCGACGCCGACGCCCTCGAGCCTTTCGTCACTTGGGGAACCAACCCCGGTCAGGGCGTATCGCTCTCCGATGTGGTGCCTTCGCCCGAGGATTACACGGATCCCAATGAGCGCGCCGCCGCCGAGCGCGCGCTGGAGTACATGGACCTGGCGCCGGGCACCAAGCTGAAGGACGTCCCCGTGGACGCCGTCTTCATGGGCTCCTGCACCAACAGCCGCATCGAGGATCTGCGGGCGTTCGCCTCCATCATCCAGGGGCAGAAGAAGGCGGACGGAGTCCGCGTCATGGTCGTCCCCGGATCTGCCCGCGTGCGTCTGGAAGCCGAGGCCGAGGGCATCGACAAAATCGTCACCGACTTCGGTGCGGAATGGCGGTTCGCCGGCTGCTCGATGTGCCTGGGCATGAATCCGGACCAGCTGGCACCGGGGGAGCGCTGTGCGTCGACCTCGAACCGCAACTTCGAGGGCCGTCAGGGCAAGGGCGGTCGCACCCACCTGGTGTCGCCGCTCGTCGCCGCTGCGACCGCGATCCGCGGCACGCTGTCCAGCCCGAGCGATCTGCAGACCGCAGGAGAGGTGGCCTGACATGGAGAAGTTCACGACCCACACCGGTATCGCCGCGCCCCTGAAGCGCTCGAACGTCGACACCGACCAGATCATCCCCGCGGTCTATCTGAAGCGCGTCACCAAGACCGGCTTCGAGGATGCGCTGTTCGCCGGCTGGCGCCAGGACCCCGAGTTCGTCCTCAACCAGCCCGCGTTCCAGGGTGCCTCGGTGCTCGTGGCCGGCCCGGATTTCGGCACGGGCTCCAGCCGCGAGCACGCCGTCTGGGCGCTGCGCGACTTCGGCTTCCGCGTGGTGCTCTCCCCGCGTTTCGCTGACATCTTCCGCGGCAACTCCGGCAAGCAAGGGCTGCTCACCGGAATCATCTCCGAGGCCGACCTGGAGCGCCTGTGGGCTGCGATCGATGCGGAGCCCGGCGTGTCCATCACCGTCGATCTGCCGGCGCGCACGGCGACACTGGGCGAGCTCACGGTTCCGTTCCAGATCGACGACTACACTGGTTGGCGGCTCCTGGAGGGGCTGGACGACATCGGTCTGACCCTCCGGAACGAAGACAAGATCGCCGCCTACGAGGCGCGTCGCGAATCCTGGAAGCCGCGCACCCTACCGGTGCAGACGTCCACTGCAGAGTAAGGCCACCGCATGAGCATCACCCTGAACGACATCACCGGCACCGGCGGAATCGCACCAGGGGCGGGGGAGATCCTGTCCATCCGTGGCGGTCGTCCACTGTCCGGACGCGTGTCCGTGAAGGGCGCCAAGAACCTGGTGACCAAGGCCATGGTGGCGGCGCTGCTCGGCAACACCGCCAGCACGCTGCGCGACGTTCCCGACATCAGCGACGTCGCCGTGGTCCGCTCGCTGCTGGAGGTGCACGGTGTCCGCGTCGTCGAGGGCGATGAGCCGGGTTCGCTCCTGATGGACCCGCGCGACGTGGAGTCCGCGCACATGGAAGAGATCGACGCCTACGCCGGCTCCTCGCGCATTCCGATCCTCTTCTGCGGTCCGCTGCTGCACCGTCTGGGCGAGGCTTTCATCCCCGACCTGGGCGGGTGCCGTATCGGCGACCGCCCGATCGATTTCCACCTCGACGCGCTCCGCAAGTTCGGTGCGGTGGTGGAGAAGCTTCCCAGCGGCATCCGGCTGTCTGCGCCGAACGGTCTCCACGGTGCGAACATCCACCTGCCGTACCCGAGCGTGGGCGCCACCGAGCAGGTGCTGCTGACCGCGGTCCGCGCCGATGGCCAGACCGAGCTGAAGAACGCCGCCATCGAGCCGGAAATCATGGACCTGATCGCCGTGCTGCAGAAGATGGGCGCGATCATCTCCTACGAGCCGAACCGGGTCATCCTCATCGAGGGAGTCTCGGAGCTCAAGGGCTACGACCACCGGGCGATCTTCGACCGCAACGAGGCCGCGAGCTGGGCTGCGGCCGCGCTCGCCACCGACGGTGAGATCTACGTCGAGGGCGCTCGCCAGCAGGAGATGCTGACCTTCCTCAACGTCGTGCGCCGCATGAACGGCGACTTCGACGTGCACGAGGACGGCATCGTCTTCCGCCGTGGCGCCGGCGCGATGCGCGGCGTGACTGTCGAGACCGACGTCCACCCCGGCTTCATGACCGATTGGCAGCAGCCGCTGATCGTGGCGCTCACGCAGGCCGAGGGACAGTCGATCGTCCACGAGACCGTGTATGAGAACCGTTTCGGGTTCACCGACGCGCTCGTGAAGATGGGCGCCGACATCGTCGTGCACCCGCACGGTCTGCAGAACGGCCCGCGTCGCGTGCCGCGTCGCCAGCTGGAGCAGGCCGCTGTCATCAACGGTCCGACCCACCTCACGGGTGCCGACATCGTGGTGCCTGATCTTCGCGGCGGCTACAGCCACGTCATCGCGGCGCTCACCGCGACCGGCGAGTCGACCGTGCGCAACATCGGTATCATCCGCCGGGGATACGAGAAGCTCCTGCCGAAGCTGTCCGGCCTCGGTGCGGACTTCGACGTCATCGGCTGATCGCGTGCGCGCCACTGCGGAGAAGTCGCGTCCCAGCTGGTTCTGGCCGCTGGGGGCGATCGTCGTCCCGTTCATGAGTCTGCTCGCGAAGATCCGCTTCGTGCACCCGGAGAAGCTGCCCCGCGAGGGCGCCTACGTCATGGTCGCCAACCACTACTCCGAGATCGATCCGCTGATCGTCGCGGTGGGGGTCTGGCGCCTGGGGCGCGCACCGCGCTTCATGGCGAAGGAATCCCTCTTCCGGGTTCCCGTGCTCGGCTCGGCTCTGCGCGCGACGGGAATGGTGCCGGTGGCGCGTCGATCGACCTCCGCCTCCGCGAAGGAGACCCTCAAGGCCTCCAACGACATCGTGGAGCACGGCCGCGGGGTCATCGTGTACCCGGAAGGCACTCTGACCCGCGACCCCGACCTCTGGCCGATGCGCGGAAAGACCGGCGCGGTCCGTCTCGCCCTCGAAGCCGGGCTTCCCGTGATCCCCGCCGTGCAGTGGGGCGCGCAGGAGATCATGCCGCGTTACGGCAAGCTGCGGCTGTTCCCGTGGCGCAAGCCCGTCACCATGGCTTTCGGTGATCCCATCGACCTCAGCGCGTACGCCGGGCGCGAGCACTCGCAGGCCGCGCTCACCGAGGCCACCGCCCTGGTGATGAACCGGCTGGCCGACATGCTCGGTGAGCTGCGTGGTGAGCAGCCTCCTGCCGAGCGCTGGAACCCCGCACAGCACGACCAGAAGGAGACCGGCCGCTATGACGCCTAGACCCTCCGCACGCGCATCTCGCGTGGCAGTGGTCGGCGCGGGCAGCTGGGGCACGACCTTCGGCAAGGTTCTCGCCGATGCGGGTTCGGATGTGGTGATGTGGGCGCGCCGACCCGAGCAGGCCGAGGAGATCTCCCGCGCCAAGCGCAACAGCAAGTACCTGCCGGGCATCAACCTGCCGCGCTCCATGACCGCCAGCTCGGAGCTGTCCACCGCTGTCGAAGGCGCACAGGCCGTCTTCCTCTCGGTTCCCAGTCAGTCGGCACGTCAGAACCTCAAGGCTCTGCGCCCGCTGATCGCAAGCCTCGATATCCCGATCGTCAGCCTCATGAAGGGTGTCGAGAAGCAGTCCGGCATGCGCATGAGTCAGGTCATCGCACAGGAGCTGCAGTGCGATCCGGATCGCATCGCCGTCGCGAGCGGTCCGAACCTCGCGCTGGAGATCGCGCGTGAGCAGCCGACGGCAGCCGTGGTGGCATCCTCCTCCCTGGAGACGGCGGAGGCGGTGGCCCGCCTGGCGTCCAACCGGTACTTCCGGACCTTCACGAACACCGACGTCATCGGCACGGAATTCGGCGGCGTGCTGAAGAACCTGATCGCCGTCGCCATCGGGATCGTCGACGGCGTGGGCTATGGCGAGAACACGAAAGCGTCGATCATTACGCGCGGGCTCGTCGAGATGACGGATTTCGCGGTGGCGTACGGCGCACAGGCCGGTACGTTGCAGGGCCTGGCAGGGCTCGGCGATCTCATCGCCACCTGCCAGTCGCCGCTGAGCCGCAACAACACGGCCGGACGCCTGCTCGGGCAGGGGTACGGCTTCCAGGATGTCGTCACGCAGATGCAGCAGACCGCCGAGGGGCTCGCCTCCGTCGGCCCGGTGCTGCAGCTGGCGGCCGAGGTCGGCGTGGAGATGCCGATCGTGCAACAGGTCAAGATGGTGCTGGACGGCACGATGCACCCCCGGGACATCGCCCCCCACCTGACCACCGACGACGACACCCCGCAGGGGGAGAGGACGGACAATGGGCAAGCAGCGGGTGGTGGTGCTCTTCGGCGGGCGCTCCAGCGAGCATTCGATCAGTTCCGCCACGGCGGGCGGGGTTCTGCACGCGATTGATCGCGACCGGTTCGATGTGATTCCGGTGGGGATCACGCGTGACGGAGCGTTCGTTCTGGAGGAGGATCGTCCGGAGAAGTTCGCGATGGTCGCGGACGCGATGCCCGAGGTACGCGACAACGGCACACGCGTGCTGTGGCCCGAGGCCGGTGGCGAGCGCGTGCTGCACGTCCGCCAGGCCGACGGATCGGTGTCGGAGCCGATGCCGATCGATGTCGTCCTGCCGATCCTGCATGGACCGCATGGCGAGGACGGCACCATGCAGGGCTTCCTCGACATCCTCGGTCTGCCGTACGCGGGCTGTGGCGTGCTCGATTCGGCTGTCTGCATGGACAAGCACTTCATGAAGGTCGTGTTGCGGGCGGCGGGCATCCCGGTCTCGCCGGGCTTCACCGTCACCTCCGCCGACTGGGCCTCCTCGCCCGAGCACGTCCGCACGTCGGCTGCTCAGTACCCGCTGCCGTGGTTCGTCAAGCCTGCACGCGCGGGCTCCAGCGTGGGCGTCTCCAAGGTGCACACGGCCGACGAGCTGGACGCCGCGCTTCGGGTGGCGTTCGACGAGGACGACAAGGTGCTCATCGAGCAGGGCATGGCCGGGCGTGAGATCGAGGTCGCCGTGCTGAAGGGGATGCCCGGCGAGCCGTCGCGCGCCTCCCTTCCGGGGGAGATCGTCCTCACCCGCGACTTCTATGACTTCGAGGGCAAGTACCTCGGAGGCGAGGGCGTGGATCTGGTCTGCCCGGCGGAGCTGGACGACGCGACCATCATTCAGCTGCGCGAACTGGCTGTTCGCGCCTTCGACGCGGTTGATGGGCAGGGCCTTGCGCGGGTCGACTTCTTCGTGACCACCGACGGCCCGATCGTGAACGAGCTCAACACGATGCCCGGCTTCACCCCGATCTCGATGTTCCCTCAGTGCTGGATCGCCACGGGCCTCAGCTACACCGACCTGCTCACCTACCTGGTCGACAACGCACTCGCTCGCGCCTGAGCCTGCCGACGTCGGCGCCTGCTGTCGCAGATCTGCGACAGCACTGCGACGGCCCCGCCACCATGTGTGGCGGGGCCGTTTCTAGTCTGTGGGTATGAACCAGCCGATGACCCAGATCCGCCCCGTTCCCGCTGCCGCGCCGGCACCCGTGAACTCGCTGGCGGTGGTCGCCTTCGTCCTCTCGCTGCTCGGTTTCTCGCTCATCCCGGTCATCCTCGGGCACATCGCGCTCGGACAGATCCGTCGGCGCGGTGAGAGCGGCGCGGCCTTCGCCGTGATCGGCCTCGTGCTCGGATATCTCGAGCTCATCGCGATCGTCATCCTGCTGGTTGTGCTGGCCGGCGGCATCCTGTTCGCCGTGACGTCGGCGTGAGCCGGGTGGCAGTCGCCGAGTCGGATACGGTGAAGGACATGAGCGCGTTTCGGGGGAGGGCACTGCTGACGGCCACGGGAGTGGTGGTGATGCTGCTGGCCAGCGGCTGCAGTGCGTCGATTGCGCCCGATCCGAACGCCGCACCCGCGGAGAGCTCGATCGCAACGGAGGGCAACGCGCCGGCGGCGACCGGCGACGAGGGGCCGGAACAGCATGGAGCCGCGCCGGAGTCCGCTGCCACCGAGAAGGAGACGACCACGTCGGGTACCGGCTCGGTCACGGCCGAGGAACACCGCGCCGCGCTGGCGAAGACGGTGGACCAGCAGCTCACGTGCGGCGGCGGGAACCTGGAGATCACGGAGTTCGCGGTCCGGGTCGAGGTCACGGATGACTGTGACACCATCGTTGTGACCGGCAGCTCGGTGATGGTGCTCGCGCAGAACGTGAAGACCCTCGTCGTGGACGCCTTCTCGACGGATGCTCTCGTCGCGTCGGCAGACGCCATCCGTGTGACCAGCAACGGCAGCTCCACCACGGTTCGCTGGGAGAGCGGTGCGCCGTCCATCGAGGACACCGGATTCGCCTCCGACCTCCGCCTCAGCGAGTTCGCTCGATGACCGGGCACCGCAACCCGCGGCAGCTTGGCCGCGAGGAGGAAACGCGATGACGGAACCCACGGTCCTGTTCGTGGACGACGAAGAGCCCATCCGGGCCACGCTCGCACCGTACCTGGAGCGCAGCGGGTTCCGGGTACGTACCGCCGCCGACGGTGAGGAGGCGCTGGCAGCGCTGGCGGCGGAGCGCACCGACATCATCGTGAGCGACGTGATCATGCCGCGACGTGACGGCCGCTCCCTGCTGCGTGAACTGCGGGGGCGCGAGGACTGGACGCCGTTCATCCTCCTGACGCGTGTCGACCAGGCCTTCGAGCGGTCCGCCGCTCTGGACGAGGGGGCCGACGACTACCTCGGCAAGCCCTTCGATCCGCCCGAGCTGGTCAGCCGGATCCGTGCCGTGCTGCGCAGGGCGCGCCCCGGGGAGCGTTCGCTCGCCTCGGCCCAGGTGCTGCGTGCCGGGGAGCTGGAGTTCGACCGCACCGCGCGTCGTGTGCGCCTGCGGGGCCGCGACGTCGACCTCACGCCGCGCGCCACCACGCTGTTGGAGTATCTGATGAGCCATCCGGACGAGCTGCACACGAGGGATCGCCTGCTCGCGACGCTGTGGGGATACGAGTTCGCGGTGACCACACGGGCCATCGACCATCGCATCGCGGAGATCCGTCGCGTTCTGGGCGACGATCCGCAGGAGCCGCGCTACATCGAGACGGTTCAGGCATCGGGATACCGGTTCGTGGGGGCGGTGAGCGGCTCATGACCGAGCGGCCGTCACGCGCACGCCTGTGGTGGGCGCTGCTTCCCCTCGGGATCGGGATCATCGTCGCACTGGTGCTCATCGCGACCCGCGCGAATGCGATCCTCGTGCTGTCGCTGCCGTTTGCGACGCTCGCCGTTGCGCTGTCGGCGGTGGCGTCGATCACATGGGCAGCAGTGGTGCTGGTGCGCGGCGCGCGGAAGGCGATCGCGGCACGGGCGGTCTCCGAGGCCGAAGCCGCGTCGAGAGCGGAACGAGCACGATTTCTCCGTCGCCTCGATCACGAGGTGAAGAACCCCGTCACGGCGATCCGCACCGGACTCGCCACCGGGGATGCGGCGGCTCTCACCGTCGCTCGCGTGCAGTCGGAACGCCTCAGTTCCCTCGTCGCCGACCTGGCGAAGCTCGCCGAGCTGGAGACCCGTCCGCTGGAGCGCGAGAGCGTGGACCTGGAAGCGCTGGCGCGCGATGCGGTAGAGGCCGTCGCGGGACGGTATCCGCACCGAAGCTATCGTGTCGAGTTCGCCCGGGTACCCTGGCCGGTTCCTGCGGTGTCGGGAGACCCCGACCTGCTGGCGGTCGCGGTCTACAACCTCGTCGGCAATGCCGCAAAGTACTCCGATCCCGGCGCCACGGTCGAGGTGCGCGGCACCGAGCATGACGGGATCGTCACCGTGGAGGTGGCTGACACCGGGTGGGGCATCCCCGCCGAGGAGATCGATGGCGTCTGGGACGACCTGGCGCGCGGGTCCAATGCCCGGGCCGTGGAGGGAACCGGTCTCGGGCTCGCCGTGGTGCGGGTGATCGCGCGACGGCACGGCGGCGACGTGTCCTTGCGATCCCAGCAGGGTCAGGGGACCCGGGTGGTGTTCACCGTCCCGGTGCGGTGATCCCGCCGCTCAGCTCGTCGGGCGCTCGGTGCAGGTGGCGAGCACACGAGAGCCGAGCATCGGCTTCGCGAAGCGGTCCAGAACCTCCGTGGGGGAGAGACCGTCCGTGCGGGACGAGATGAACAGCTGCACCGCGGGCTGGCGGCCGAACGTGGTGACGCGGTAGTGGTTCTCGTCCGTGGAGTCCACAAGCCAGTCGATGCCGGCGATGGTCTGGCACGGGGTGGTCGATGCCATCGGAACCTCCACGCCGCAGGCCATGAGGATCTCCGCCTTCGAGCCCCATGCCGCCGTGGACTGCGCGTCGGTCCACACGCGAGGCAGGCCGGCGATCGTGTCGTACGAGCCGGTCTTGTTCAGCTGAGCCATCATCGCCGCGCACTGGGGGTCATCGGCGTTCGGTGCCGCCTGCATGGAGATGGTCTGCGAGCACCCGGACAGCGAGAGCACGAGGGCTGCGGAAGCGAGTGATGCGCCGACGAGGGCGCCGATACGGCGGAGGAGACTCACCCCTCCAGGCTAACCCGACCAGCCTCCGCGTCAGCCGCGTACCGGCTCCGGCCCCTCGGGTAGCGTGGGGGAATGCCTGAGGACCGCCTCCGCCCCGATGCTGCCACGCCGATCTCCGCGGTCTCGGAGGGTGAGCTGCTCGCGTGGATCACGGATCGGATCCCCGCGGCGAGCGGCGACGGCTCGACGATCCTCGGAATCGGAGACGACGCGGCGGTGCTTCGCTTCGGCGGAGACGCCGTCGTCACCACCGACACCCTCGTGCACGGACCGGACTTCCGCATGGCCTGGTCGGACGCACCCTCTCTCGGCTGGAAGGCCGCGGCGGTGAACCTCGCGGATGTCGCCGCGATTGGGGCGAGGCCCACGGCGCTCCTCATCGCTCTCACCCTTCCCGCGGGTCTGCCGCTGGGCTGGGTGGGGGACTTCTACGACGGGCTCGTGAACGCCTGCCGATGGTTCGGCGAGGACATCCAGGTGGTCGGAGGGGACGTGACGGTCTCGCCCACGTTGACGATTGCCGTGACGGCACTGGGGGATCTGCGGGGGGCCTCACCTGTGCTGCGCAGCGGGGCTCGCGTGGGCGACGTGATCGCGCTCGCCGGGGATCAGGGTCCGGCCGCGCGTGGCCTGCGTGTGATGTTCGACCGGTTCCGCAACGCGGAGGGGGCTCCCATCGCGGTGGATCCCGCCCTCCTCACGGAGGCCGAGCGGTTCGATGTCGCGCGTCAGCTGCGGCCTGAGCCTCCGGTGAGGCTCGGCGAGCTGGCGGCCGCTTCGGGCGCCCATGCCTTGATGGACGTCTCCGACGGTCTGGTGATGGACGCGCGACGGATGGCGCGTGCCTCGGGCGTGCGCATCGATTTCGCGTCGACAGCGCTGGGGGAAGATCCGGCGGGGGCGCTCGCCGGGGGAGAGGACCACAGCCTCCTGGCTGCATTTCCCGCCGACGGCGAGCTGCCGGCGGGGTTCCGCCGGATCGGGGACGTGCTCGCCTCGCCCGCCGGTGAGGTGACCGTCGACGGGGCCCGGTATGACGAACGAGGCGGGTGGGATCCCTACCAGGATTGGGATTCCGCGCAGGGCTGAGCGGCGCTGCGCGCTCTCCCGCGTGCGGCCTCAGTCGGAGGAGAGCTCGCCCCACCACACGGTGGTGTCGCCGTAGGTCTTGTCGCGCATCGGCGACATGCCCGCAACGGACCACTCCGGCGCCGGAGAACGTTTGGCACGTTCGACGATGACGACGGCCTCGGGGGACAACCGGGGAGCGAGGGCGGCGAGCACATCGCCGATCTCCGCTTCGTCCACGTCATAGGGCGGGTCGATGAACACGAGATCCCACACCAGCGAGGTCGAGCGCAGAAACGGCAGCACTCCGCTCTGGTGGACACGAGCGCTCACGCCGGTCGCTTTGGCCACGCCCGAGGCGTTGCGGCTCGCGACCGCGGCGGCGCCCCGGGCCTTCTCGACCAGATCCACGGCACTCGCGCCCCGACTGGCCGATTCCAGGCCCAGGGCGCCGGATCCGGCGTAGAGATCGAGCACCCTCGCGTCGTCGATGAGGCCGTGCGTCTCGAGACTGCCGAAGAGCGACTCGCGCACGCGATCGCTGGTGGGCCGGGTGCCGGCATCGGGAACAGCCAGTCCGAGGCCTCGGGCCGCACCCGCGATGATCCGTGTCACCTCCCCAGCCTATCCGCGCTCCGGCAGGATACGCGGCGGTGGTGTCAGAGGGCGACAGTAGGCTGGTGACGTGCAGTTCGGTGTGGACACCCGTCTCGACAGCGCGATCGGCGCTAAGACCGCCGGCGTGCTCGCGAAGGCGTTCGAGATGCACACCGTGGGCGATCTCATCGGTCACTATCCGCGCCGGTACGCCAGCCACGGCGAGCTGACCCCCATCCGGTCACTGCCCATCGGGGAACAGGTCACCATCGTCGCGGAGGTGCGAAAGGTCTCCGAGCGCCGGATGCAGGCGCGGCGCGGGTCCCTCCTCGAGGTCGTGATCAGCGACGGCAACGGCGAGATGGCGCTCACCTTCTTCAACCAGGCGTGGCGTCAGGGCGAGTTGCGCCCGGGGCGGCGCGGCATCTTCGCCGGCAAGGTGGGTCTCTACAAGGGCGGGCTCCAGTTCGCACATCCGGAGTACGAGCTGTTCGACGACGAAGCCTCGGTGGATGCGGCGCGCTGGGCCAACACCCCCATCCCGATCTATCCGGCAACGGCAGCGCTTCCCAGCTGGCAGATCCGCAAGACCATAGAGGCCGTTCTCGACGGGCTCGGGCCGGTGCCCGATCCGCTGCCGCCGGAGTTCGCCGCAGCGCACAAGTGCATCCCCGCCCGCGATGCGATCGAGGCGGTGCACCGACCCGAAACGGTCTCGCAGGCCCACGTCGCGCGCCACACGCTGCGGATGCAGGAGGCACTCCTGCTGCAGACCGCACTCCTCCAGCAGCGCGCCGAGGTCCGCCGGCTGCACGCCGTATCGCGACCCGCCGGATCCCTGCTCGAGCGCTTCGACGCGGCCCTCCCCTATACCCTCACCCCGGATCAGCAGGCGGTGGGTGCGGTGATCGCGGAGGATCTCGTGGGCGAGTGGCCCATGAACCGGCTCGTGCAGGGCGAGGTCGGCTCCGGAAAGACGCTCGTCGCGCTGCGTGCCATGCTGCAGGTGGCGCAGACGGGCGGTCAATCGGCGCTGATCGCCCCCACGGAGGTGCTGGCAGCCCAGCATCTCCGCTCCATCGCGAAGATGCTCGGTCCGCAGCTCGCACCCGAGCTCATCCCCACCCTGCTCACCGGTCAGATGCCGGCCGCCGAACGTCGCAAGGCCGCCTTGCGGGTGGCTGCGGGCCAGTCACGCATCGTGGTGGGAACGCACGCATTGCTCAGTGAGAGCACGACATTCGCCGAGCTCGGGCTGGTCGTGGTGGACGAGCAGCACCGATTCGGCGTGGAACAGCGCGAGACGCTGCGTGCGAAGGGCACCGCACCGCATGCGCTGGTCCTCACCGCCACGCCGATCCCGCGCACCGTCGCGATGACGGTCTTCGGCGACCTCGACGTCTCGACCATCCGTACGATGCCCGCGGGTCGAGCGGGCATCACCACCCACGTCGCCCCGCTCGCGGACAAGCCGAGCTGGTTCGGCCGGGTGTGGGAGCGCGCCGCCGAGGAGGTGGCGCAGGGGCGCCAGGTGTTCGTCGTGTGCGCCGCGATCGACGCCCAGAAGGAGCTGGTGGACGGCGAACTGCCGCCCCCGGTGGAGGGCGAAGCCAGCGGACCGCGGTGGGGCGTGGTGCAGGTCGCCGAGATGCTCGCGGTGCATCCGTCGTTCGCTGACATCCGGGTTGCGGTGCTCCACGGCAAGATGCACTCCGAGGAGAAGGACGCGATCATGCGGGCGTATGCCGCCGGCGAGATCGATGTGCTGATTGCCACCACGGTGATCGAGGTGGGAGTGGATGTGCCCAACGCGTCCACCATGATCATCCTGGAGGCAGACCGCTTCGGGGTCTCTCAGTTGCACCAGCTGCGCGGACGGGTCGGGCGAGGGGGAGTTCCGGGGTTGTGCCTGCTCGTCACGGAGGCTGAGGACGGGACACCCGCTCGGACCCGGGTGGAGGCGGTCGCGGCGACGCTCGACGGCTTCGAACTCGCCGAGGTCGACCTGGAGCTGCGCGGGGAGGGCGACGTGCTCGGTGACGCGCAGTCCGGGGCTCGTTCGTCACTCAAGCTGCTGCGGGTGGTGAAAGACGCCGACACCATCGCTATCGCCCGTGCAGAGGCCGAGCGGCTGCTGGAGGCGGATCCGACGCTCGCCGGCCATCCGGCGCTCGCCGATGCCGTCGCGCGTCGCGTGACCCAGGCAGAACGCGCCGCGCTCGGAAAGAGCTGAGGCTGGGTCGGATCCGGAGGAACGGGCGTCCGCATCCTGACCGCCGCGCGGCAATCACCCCATAGGCTGTGAGCATGAACAGCAGGATCGCCGTCGTCCCCGGATCCTTCGACCCGCCCACGCTCGGTCATCTCGATGTGATCACCCGTGCGGCGGAACTGTACGACGAGCTCCATGTCCTCGTCGTCCACAACCCTGAGAAGCATGCCATGCTTCCCATCGCGCAGCGGCTGAGCCTGTTGGAGCAGTCGATTCGCGACGCGGGCCTCGCCGGCAACATCGTGGTGGCTTCGTGGAGCATGGGCCTGCTCGTCGACTACTGCGTGGAGGTCGACGCCGGAGTGCTCGTCAAGGGCATCCGCTCGCAGGTGGACGTCGCATACGAGACGCCGATGGCGATCGTGAACCGCGGACTTGCGGGCGTGGAGACCGTGTTCCTCCTTCCGGACCCGGCCCATGCCCTGGTCTCCAGTTCGCTCGTGCGACAGGTGGCCGGACTCGGCGGCGATGTGTCCGCATATGTGCCGCCTGCGGTGGCCGCGTTCCTGGACACGGGCGCGCGCGACCTCTGAGGCGTGCCCGCACGGTAGACTGGTCGGTTGTGAAGACCACCCGACCCGGACCGTTCTCCCTGCCCGTGCGCGATATCGTGCACCAGCCGGGGGAGATGCGCGAGTTCACGCTCACCATTCCCGCCCCTGAGAAGTGGGGGGAGGGGCTGATCGCCGTCCCCGCCGGTGAGGAACTCGATCTGGACGTGCGTCTGGAGTCCGTTCACGAGGGCATCCTCGTGACCGCGGAGATCCGCACGAGCGTCGAAGGAGAGTGCAGCCGCTGCCTCACCGAGTTCACTCAGGGTGTCGAAGTCGAGTTCCAGGAGCTTTTCGCGTACTCTGGAGATGAAGAGACTGACTTCGAGGTTCAAGACAACCACGTGGATCTTGAAACTCCGGTCAGGGATGCGATTGTTCTGTCGCTTCCATTCCAGCCGGTGTGTCAGCCGGATTGCCCCGGTCTTGATCCGGCCACGGGCGAGCGGCTGACGACTGCGTCGGCGGAAGACTCCTCAGCCCCCATCGATCCCCGATGGGCTGCGCTTCAAGGACTCACAGACCAGGCAGCCGGAACGACCGGTTCCGAGCTGCGCAACACGGAAGAGAGCTAGTCATGGCAGGTAACCCCCCGAAGCGGAAGGTCTCCCGCTCCAACACCCGTTCGCGTCGCGCGCAGTGGAAGGCCGAGGCCCCCACGCTCGTCAAGACCATCGAGAACGGCAAGGTCGTTTACAGCCGTCCGCACCAGGCCAAGGTCGTCACCGACTCGCAGGGCACGGAGCTGTTCCTGGAGTACAAGGGCCGCAAGGTCGCTGACATCTGAGACACCTCACCGCGGGAAGCACAGTGACTGAACTGACCGCATTGATGCAGAAGCTCGGCGTCGTCCTCGACGCCGAGCTTCTGTCGCTTGCGCTGACACATCGCTCGTATGCGTACGAGAGCGGGGGCATCCCGCACAACGAACGTCTGGAGTTCCTCGGTGACTCCGTGCTGGGTCAGGCGACGACCGTACTCCTGTACACGCGCCACCCCGACCTCGACGAGGGCTCCCTCGCGAAGCGACGCGCAAGCGTCGTCTCGACGGTGGCTCTCGCGGAGGCCGCACGCACGCTGGGTATCGGTGAGTTCCTGAAGCTCGGCCGGGGCGAGGAACAGACCGGTGGGCGCGACAAGGACTCGATCCTCGCCGACACCACCGAGGCCATCATCGGCGCCACCTATCTGTCGGCCGGTCCCGATGAGGCGACGGCGCTGGTTCATCGCATCATCGAGCCGCTGCTGGCGGATCCGGAGCGCTACGGCGCTGCGGTGGATCCGAAGACCGCCCTGCAGGAGGTCGCGGCGAAGCTCGGCATGACGGCACCGGTGTACAGCATTGAGGCCGAAGGCCCCGATCACGACCGCCGGTTCACCGCGACGGTGTGCGTCGACGACGTCTGTACCACCGGCACCGGCACCAGCAAGAAGACGGCCGAGATGGCGGCGGCACTCGCCGCCTGGCACGTCCTCAGCCAGCGTGCCTGAGCTCCCCGAGGTCGAGGTCGTCCGCGCCGGGCTGGCTCCGGCGCTCACGGGTGCCACGATCACCGGGGTGTCGGTGCTGGATGACCGTGCGCTCACTCGTCACCTCGGTGACGCCGCCTCCTTCGAGGCGGAGCTGCGGGGTGCCACCGTGCTGGGTGCCGCGCGGCGGGGGAAGTTCCTCTGGTTCCCGCTGGCGTCCGGTCGTGCTGTCGTCGGTCATCTCGGCATGAGCGGGCAGATGCTGTTGCGCGAGCCGGACGCTCGTCCGGAACGCCACGAGCGGGTGCGCCTCATCGTGGATCATCCGCAGCACGGAGAGCTCGCCGTGGTGTTCGCCGATCAGCGGACGTTCGGCTCTCTCGCCATCGACGAACTCGTGGCGACGGCCGACGCGCTGCCGGCCGGCTGGGGCGCCCACGACGCACTGATTCCCACGCAGGTCTCGCACATCGCGCGCGACCCGATGGATGAGGCGTTCTCTCTTGCTTCGGTTCGTGCGCGACTCGCCCGCACCGACTCGGCCATCAAGCGTGTTCTCCTGGACCAGGGGGTGGTCAGCGGGATCGGCAACATCTACGCCGACGAGTCGCTGTGGGCCGCGCGCATTCACCCCGAGACGCCGGCGAGCGCGCTGTCGACCCGCACCGTGAACCGGCTGTTCGCCGAGGTCCGCGCCGTGCTGGAGAAGGCACTCGCCGAAGGCGGCACCAGCTTCGATGCCCAGTACGTCAACGTGAATGGGCAGGCGGGCTATTTCGCCCACTCACTGCACGCCTACGGACGCGACGGCAAGCCGTGCGATCGCTGTGGCACATCGCTCGTGCGGGTGTCGTTCACCAATCGCTCCAGCCACTTCTGCCCGCGCTGCCAGCGCAAGCGCT
Source organism: Microbacterium sp. (assembly GCA_031277945.1). GTDB lineage: Bacteria > Actinomycetota > Actinomycetes > Actinomycetales > Microbacteriaceae > Microbacterium. The sequence continues at coordinate 119,930 of JAITLK010000002.1, forward strand.
GAGTACCGGAGAGACGGAAACGCCGCCTGGGAAGAATCCGAGCGGCGTATCCGTCCTCTACACCTGCTTACAGCGTCTTGGCGTCGATGACGAAGCGGTAGCGCACGTCGGCGGAGAGCACGCGCTCCCAGGCGTCGTTGATCTGATCGGCGGAGACCAGCTCGGTCTCGGGATGGATCCCGTTCTCCGCGCAGAAGTCCAGCATCTCCTGGATCTCGGTGATGCTGCCCGTCGTGGATCCGGCGATGGAACGCCGCGCGGGGATCAGCGAGAACGCCGGCACGCTGAACGGCTCGGCCGGTGCGCCCACGGCCACCAGGGTGCCGTCGACGTCGAGGAGGCTGAGGTATGCCCGGATGTCGATGCCTGCCGAGACTGTGTTGATGATCAGGTCGAGGCCGCCGCGCAGCTCCCGCATGGCCTCGCGATCCGTCGTGTCGACGTAGCAGTGCGCGCCGAAGGCCAGGGCATCCTCGCGCTTGGCGGTGCCGCGGGAGAGGACCGTGACGTCAGCGCCGAGCGCGGCGGCGAACTTGACACCCATGTGCCCGAGCCCGCCCATGCCCACGACTCCGACCCGGGTGCCGGGGCCAACGTCCCAGTGGCGCAGCGGAGAGAATGTCGTGATCCCCGCGCACAGCAGCGGGGCGGTCTTCGCCGGGTCGAGGCCTGCGGGGATCGCGAGCACGTAGTCCTCGTTGGTGACGACGGCCTGCGAGTAGCCGCCCTGGGTGATCGTGCCGTCAGCGGGATCGATGCTGTTGTAGGTCTGAGTGTTGCCTCTCAGGCAGTACTGGTCGTGGCCCTGCAGGCACTGCGCGCATTCGCCGCAGGAGTTGGACTGGCATCCGACGCCGACGAGGTCACCGACGCGGTGCCGGGTGACAGCGCTGCCGATCGCGGCGACGCGCCCGACGATCTCGTGGCCCACCACCTGTGGATACGTGATCGGCCCCCAGTCCCCGCGGATCGTATGGATGTCCGAGTGGCAGATGCCGGCGTAATCGATGTCGATGAGCACGTCGTGCGGGCCGACTTCGCGCCGCTCGATCGTCAGTGCAACGAGGGGGCCGGTGGCATCAACCGCACCGTAGGCCTTCACTGTGGTTGTGGTCATGACTCCATTCTTCTGCCGTCACGTCGCATTGGGCACCGTCGCGGCCGGATATGCACGCGGGACCGCCGGTGAAAGAAGGAAGTCACATGCGGGAGACCCGTCCACGGTGCGATATCGATCTTCGATCGCTCGCGGTCGTCCGGTATGAGACGGGCGGACGACTAACCGCGGGGGAGCGGGGAGGTGAGGGCCGCGAACCAGTCGCGAATCGCCTGGCGCTCGCCGTCGCCACAGACATAGCCGTAGCCGACGTATGAGTTGTCGTACCACAGGGACCATCCGCCGTAGTAGTCCAGCGCATAGCAGTCGGCCATCTTCTCGCGGCTGCCCTCGAAGTAGCCCTCCGAGAGAAGACGATCGGTCTCGCCCACGTAGTCCTCGTACCGGTAGACGTCGGCGCCCTGATACACGTGAGCCAGTTCGTGCACCGTGATCATGCGCAGCGACCATTCGTTGGCGAACTGATCGCCCGGCATCAGGTGGACGGTCAGCAGGTCATCGCCGTTCACGCACCCGAGCGTGCGCCACTCGCCGTTGTCTGTGATGGGGCAGACGTCGCCGGCATCCCACCGGATGTCGATGAAGCCGTTGCCGGCATTGTCCACGATGTCCTCGGCGATCGTGCCGCTGTCGTTGTTGCGCCGGGCCGCGGCCGCATCGATGCGCTGCTGCAGATTCTGCCGCTGCTGCACGGCCTGCTGAACGAGCGATGCAGCATCGTCACTGGTGAGCAGGGGGTCGGCTGCCTCCTGTTCCAGGAAGCGGAAGTCGTTCGGGCGAGCAACGAGCGCGGCGACCGGATTGCCGTCGATGGCCCCGTACAGCGCGTAGTAGGCGTCACGCTCTGCGGCGAACGCGGCGAGCTGTTCGGCCAGTGCATCCGCTTCGGGATCCGTCGTCGGGGTGGGAGACGGGTCCGGCGGAGGAAGCGGTGTGGTCGTGATTGCGGGAGCAGCGGTGGGGCGTGATCCGCCGGCCGACATCGCGCCGCCCAAGCCGCTGACCACAAGCACCAGCACGATCACGAAGCCGGCGACGCCGAGACAGCCGCAGCCGGCGAACCACCATCCGCGTCGGCGGCGCGGCGGCGTCGCGGGGTATCCCGCGGATGCCGCAGGGGGCGGATACGGCCCGGGGTGCACGGGGCGGGATATCGGTGTCGGCGACGGCTGGCGCGCGTACGGCGGCACCTGTGGCGATCGCGGTGGTCCGGCCTGTCGTGGGTTGCCCACAGGCCTCGGCGCGGTCCCTGGTGAAGACAGCGCCGCCGGATTCACTGACGCGATCCACTGCCGCAGCTGCGGATACGCCGCAGGATTGCGCAGGATGACCGCGTGCAGATCCCGGCGCCTCGTCGCGATGTCTGCGAGCTGTTGTGGTGGCGTGCGCGGATCTCCCGCGGCGCGCCGATCGTGATCAGCCGTCATTCTTCCCCCTGTGGCCATGCTAGCCGGAAGCGGCGGCCTGATCCTTCGGGGCCGGATCGGAAGGCCCACCGCGCGAGCCCTTGTGCGCTTCGCGGAGGAGGTGCCGACGGCGGATCGTCACGGTGTCCACGAGAAGGAGTCCCAGGTGACGGTGCACGAAGTACTCGGCGAGTTCTGCGTCATCGATCGCATCCCCGGCGATGTCGAGCCGGAATCCCTGCGTCTGGAGGCCACCGCCGTTCGCGAAGGTGACGTCGGCATCGAACTCGACGCGCCACTGCTCATCCATCCGGTGAGCGTATCGCGCGCTGGAACGGGTGCGGGTGCCTAGACTCGGGCCATGCGCATCGATGACGTGCCCGAGTGGGATTCCCAGTGGGAGGGACTCGATCCGCGGTTTCGGCTCTACCTCTTTTATGACGGCAGCTCGGTCTCCACTCATGACATCTTCGATGCGAACATCCATGAGGCGCTCGAAGCCGCGCACATGATGTCGCAGGGCGACACGATGCTCTGGTCGCTCGCCCTCGTCGTCGACGACTCCAGCTATGGACGGGGATTGCGGTGGCTGTCGGGATCGGACTACAACGGAGCGCCCCTGAATGCGGTCGAATGGCGGGCACGCGCAGTGATGCAGAACCGGTATCTGGCGGCGGTGACGCGTGCTGGGCGGGAGCCCCGGCTGCCGGACGGGCGCCGGGTGATCCGCATGTTCTGTGACTGGACGACCGGGTGGCCGCTCTGGGAGAGCTTCACGGATCACTATGTGGTCGGCCCCGCGGAGCTTTCGATCTCTGCAGAACTGGGCGCAGATCTGACTGCCTGGAATGAGCGGTTCTGCGCCCGTCACGAGGACGACCCGTTACCCGAGGGGTGGATGGAGGAGGGCATCGCCCTGGCGGGACGGCTACAGGATGAGATCGCCCACGAGGCCGAGGTGCGCCCGGAGTTCCTGTACTGACGGCCGCACCGCAGCATGCGCGACCACGTGGCGGAGGGAACGGAGTGGTGCGTGATGGCGTCCCCGGTCCCTCGCCACAGCGGTGAGTGCGCTGGTCTCAGTCCGTGAACCAGGGCACAGCATCGTGCACGATGGCTTCCCCGCGATGCGGCCGGACGGTGAGCGCGTACTCGTCGTCGCCGATCTGCGACAGCGTGACCAGGTAGGTACCGGGGCCCACGTCGAGGCGATGCGCGTACGACGCAAGCGGACTCTCGTCCTCGAACTGCGCCGCCATCGTGAGCTGCGTGTAGTCGGTGAGCCACAGCCCGCCGTCGCCGACGTGCACGACGCCGTCGGCCCGACGGATCACGCTCTCCGTGTCCTCGGCGTCGACGACGAGCGCAGTGTCCGCTGCCTCGTCACCGGGGTAGGCCACGAACAGCGAGCCGGCGTTCATCTGCCCGACGAACGTCGTCAGCAGATCGGGCAGCGTCCAGTCCTCGTCAACGAATCCGTTGTAGCCATCGGGCGCAACTACGCAGACGAATCCGTCGGCGTCGACCTCGTACTCGCTCATACTCACACCCTAGGGCGCCGTCCGCGAACACGACGTCTCGTTATGCTGAGTGCATGAAGAGTTGGGGGCGACGCGTTCTGCTCGTGCTGTTCTGGGGCAGCGTGGGCGCGCTGCTCGCTGGCGGGGTCTCGCTGATCCTGGGTGCGGGCGAGGCGAGCGTGCTGCCGTTCGTCGTCGGCACGATCGGTGCCAGCGTGATCGGTCCGATCGCAGCGGTGATGGGCGCGAAGACCGTCACCGGCCAATCCCTCGTTCAGCTGGCGAAGGCGAAGCCGGGCGAGCCCGTGCCCGTCGGAGCTCCTCGGGCGATCGCTCGGATCGAATCGTTGCGCGAAGCCGGCGTGACCGTCCAGAACTTCCACCACCTCTTCGAGATCGAGCTCACGGTGTTCCCGCGGACGGGGCAGCCGCACCGGGAGAGCATCTCGCAGTTCATCACGCTGGGCGACCTGCCGAACCTCGCGACCGGAGCATTCGTCGTCGCCGCCACCACCGACGCCGGGACGATGATCGATCTGCGCCCGGCGCCGCAGTGGGCCGAGCCGCTGCGCACCGCACCGGAGATGTACGGGCGAGTCACCGCGCCGCTGGCGACCCCCACCGCTGCGCCAGGCAGCGGCCGGGCTGTCACGGTGGACGGGGGTACCGGGATGCACCCGGCCCGCCGCGCCCTGAACCTCGTCATCGTGGCGGTGTGCGTGGTGGGCGGTGCCTACGGAGCGCTGCTGTACGTCTTCAATGGTGCGGACCGCCTCACCGTCGCCGTCACCGAAACGCCCCAGCGCTGGTCGGGACAGGTGCATGGACTCTGGGATTCGGCGCGGCTGCCGCTGGAGCTGGAGGACATCCGGGCGCAGCTGGGCGATCGCGAGCTCCAGCACATGATCGCGTTTTCCGACTTCATCTCGCTCGGTGTACACAGCGAGACCGATCCGATCGGGTTGGACACCTACGCGGTGCGCAATGGGCGGCTGGACGAGCCCTGGGCGACCACGCGGAGTGACGATGTCGGATTCCCGGCCGCCGACATCGACGCGGGCCTCATCCGGGAGGTGACCCAGCGGATCTACCGCGAGACCCCGGATGCTGAGATCAGTGACGTGCAGGTGCGCAGGAGCGGCGGAGTGCTCGAACTGACCGTGTCGATCAGCGGGAAGTATCAGTCGACGTACCGCGTGTTCGATGCAACCACGGGCGAGGAGATCCCGCAGGGCTGATGCGGCGGGCCACAGGCCCGGGAGTCAGCGCACCGGCAGATCCCACGCCCCGCTGACCTTCACCGGCGCGAACCCCAGGATGTCGTTGATCGCGAGCATCGGGACGTTCTCGGCGGCGTTCTCCGTGGTGATGGTGGTGGTGTGCGGGGCCCGCTCGTGCAGACCCTTCACCCCGGCCGCCTTCACGAGGGTGCCGAGACGGTGACCACGGTGCTCGGCGAGCACCAGGGTGTCTCCCTGATTCACCTCGGCCGAGTCATCGCGGTAGCCGAGTTCGTTGATGGCGACGGCGCGATCGGAGGACTCCTCGATCGCCATCGTGATCATTGTCTGCCAGCCGTCGCCGTGATGGGTGCTCTCCCAGTCGGCGACACGCTGTTCGTCCCAGATCTGCTCGCCGACGGCGAGGTTCCCGTACGGTGCGTCGGTGCTCATGCGTTCGCGCATCAGCGCGAAATCCGCCACCCGCTCGCGCGGCAGCGGCAGGGTGAACTGCTCGATGCGATACCCCGCTGCGTGTCGCCCGGCTTCGCCGCAGATCCTGGACATCTCTCCGATGCGGCCCGGTATGTCCAGCTCGGAGCGCACGTACACCTGTTGCAGGGTGAACCCCTGCGCAAGGACGAAGCGTGCCGCATCGTCGCGCGGGATGGATCCGTGTCCGGAGGCCGCGAGGATGCCCGCCCCCGTCGCATGCTCGCTCCACGCCCGGAGCGTGCCCGCGCCCTCGCGTGCGGCGGTGTCACGGATGATCCGCGCCATCTCCGTTCCGGCACCGCGGCCCCGGTACGCCGAGGAGATCTCGATCACGACGGGCGAAACGCGTTCCGCTGTGCCGAGCTCAATGGCGAGCCCGGCGCGGCCGATCAGCTCCGTGCCTTCACGGATCACCCAGGTGAACGAGGCCACCCGGTCGGCGTCCGCATGGAACCACCCGAGCACCTCCGCCGGAGTCCGGGAGATCGCGCGGTCGCCGACCTCCTCGACACGCTGCCGCATACGGATGTCGCAGTAGTCGAGGAAGCCGGCCGCGTCGGGCGCGTCGACCGATTCCGGAATGGAGATCAAATCGTACGCGAACGATCCCCGATCGGTCGCGCTCATGCAGTGAGCCGCTTCTGCCAGGCACCGATGTACCCGGCGGGCACGAAGCCGAGCTCTTCGTTGATGGAGAGCATTGGACGATTCTCCTCGGCGTTCCAGGTGAGGATGCGCGTGGAGTGCGGGTTCTGCTCCCGCCAGCGGAGGATGCCGGCCGTCTTGACGAGCATGCCGAGCCGGTGACCGCGGTGATCGCCATGCACCAGGGTGTCGCCCTGGAACGTCGTGCTCGCCGGATCGGACGCCTCACGGGAGAGCACGTTGAACGCGACCAGCTCGCCGGAGGCGATGTGTCGCGCCACCGTGGTCTGTGTGCGCTCGCCCGATGCCGCGCGCCGTTCATCCTTCTGCATGATCCGCTCGGCACTCCACTTCTCCGGCACCAGCTCGAGCGCTGCCGTCGGGATGTCGGTGGACATCCGCTCGTGCAACCGGGCCATCGGTTCGTGGAACTCCACCGGGGTGGCATCGTCCCACGCCAGAACCTCATAGCCTTCGGCGGCTGCCGCGGCACGTGCCCGGTGTTCGCGCACCGGGGCGAGGTCGGCGGTCAGGTCGAACGAGCTCTTGCGCTCGACCTGCTCGAAGCTCCAACCCCGCCCGGTGAGGAACCTGGCGATGTGGTCTTCCGGAATCGATCCAAAGCCGGTCGGGGGCGTGAGCCGGGGCAGCGTCGGGTCGGGAAGGTGCTCGGCTTCCCCGATCAGGGTGAGACGACCCATGCTGCGCGCCTCGTCCTCGATCACCCGGAGCGCCAGGGTGCCGATGCCCTGGCTCTCGAACTCAGGCAGCAGCAGGATCTCGGTGTACACCGATGTCGCTCCTGCCTCAACCGGTGCGTGCATCCGCGCGAGGCCCACCGGGCGGCCACCCAGCTCACACAGCCAGAGGCGGTGCAGCTGGGTGGTGCCGGTGAACTCCTGGAGGAATGCAGCGGGCGTGGTGTCTTCTTCATCGGTTCCGGACGGGATCGCATACACCGCATTGCGAAGGGCGGTTGCGGTTTCGATGTCGGCGGTGACGGTGGTCTCGTCCGGTGCGACGGGGATCTGTCGAATGGTGGTCATGTCGGCTCCTTATCGGATGATCGGCCCGAGGGCGGTGGCGCGCAGCATCCGCAGCTCGTGCTCCTGACGGATGGCGTCGATGCCGTCACCGGGACGGCGGGTGGGCTTGGGCGTCTCGGCGCGCAGGATCAGCCAGAGGCCGATTCGCAACGCGAGCCGGTCTGCCAGCCCCAGACGGGCCAGGCGCTGCGGCGTCGGCAGCTGTTGAGGGGTGTGGGTCAGGCCGTCGGGCCTGGTGAGAACAGTGTTCACGGTTGTGACCTTCGTTGAGTGCGCTCGGCGCGTGCCGATGCGCGGTGCATGAGATGCGGACGAGTCGATGACTCGGCGGGCGGCGGAGAAGCCGGACGTCGCGAACGTGCACGGAGCCGGGCCGTCGAGGAAGACGGTTCACCTGCACTGATGCGTTGATCGACGCGATGTCGGAAGAGGCGATCGGAGGAGCGGGGCTCTACTCCGGGCTGACGCTGCTACGCCCCGACGTGACCGGGATCACGACGAAGGGATGCGTTGAAGCCTGCTGCGCGGCCAGCGATGTAGCCTGCGATTGCGAGACGGTTGTTCATAAACATGGCATCCTCCTTTCGTCGTTCGGGTTGCGACGCTAGCGCGGAAACGGCGATGGAGTCAACACTCCGGGCGTGTCGCGGCGTGTCGCGCCTCTCCGACAGCGGAGGGGGCATCCGGTAACGTGGGCGGGTAAGTCAACGGCCAGGAGGGCACGGATGCACCTGAAGAGCCTCACGCTCAAGGGGTTCAAGTCGTTCGCGCAGCCCACGACCTTCGCCCTCGAGCCCGGGGTCACCGCCATCGTCGGTCCCAACGGCTCGGGCAAGTCCAACGTGGTCGATGCCCTCGCCTGGGTGATGGGGGAGCAGGGTGCGAAGACCCTCCGCGGCGGGAAGATGGAGGACGTCATCTTCGCCGGGACCTCCACCCGCGGTCCGCTGGGTCGCGCGGAGGTCGCGCTCACGATCGACAACGCCGATGGTGCTCTGCCCATCGAGTACAGCGAAGTCACCATCTCCCGCACGCTGTTTCGCAACGGCAGCAGCGAGTATGCGATCAATGGGGAGTCCGTGCGCCTGCTGGACGTACAGGAGCTGCTGAGCGATTCCGGCCTCGGCCGGGAGATGCACGTGATCGTCGGGCAAGGGCGGCTGGACACCGTCCTGCAGGCGACGCCGGAGGACCGGCGTGGATTCATCGAGGAGGCCGCAGGAATCCTCAAGCATCGCCGCCGCAAGGAGAAGACCCTTCGCAAACTCGACGCGATGGAGGCCAACCTCACCCGCCTCAGCGATCTGGCCGGGGAGATCCGGCGCCAGCTGAAGCCGCTCGGCAAGCAAGCGGAGATCGCCCGCGAGGCTGCGACGATCGCCGCTGTGGTGCGCGATGCGAAGGCGCGCCTGTTCGCGGACGATCTGGTGGCGCTGCGGACGGCGCTCGCGGATGCGGCGCGCAACGAACAGGAGCGCCACGCCGAGCGCGCCCTGCTGCAGGATCAGGCCGCCGGGCTTCGCGCCCGGATGGAGGTGCTGGAGCAGCAGCAGAGCACCACCGAGGTGGATGCGGCGCGCAGCGTGCTGTTCGGTCTCGAACAGGCGCAGGAGCGACTGCGGAGCCTGTTCACGCTGGCGAACCAGCGACTGGCCCTACTCGGATCGGACGATGACGTCCAGCCCGGGGTGAGCGTGACTCAGGCCGACATCGACGAGGCACGGTCCCAGATCGACGAGATCGCCGCCGGCCTCGGCGACGCGCGGGACGCGGCTGCGGCTGCAGCTGCAGACGTCGTGCGGGCGCGAGGCGAGCTGGACGCTCTCGACGTGGAGATCGCCGAGCAGAGCGCTCTCGTCAGCGAGCACGACATGCGCATCACGAAGCTGCGCGGTCAGGCCGAGGCCGCCGCTTCCGCACTGGCCGCGGTGCGAGGAGCCGTGCTTCGCCAGCAGAACGCCTGGGATGCGGCCGATGCCCGCCGTGTCGAGGCAGCAGAGGCGGCGGATCTCCTCTCGGAACAGGAAGCCCCCGAAGGAACGACGGCGTCCCACACCGAGGCGTACGAACGTGCGCAACGCGCAGTCACCGCAGCCGAGAGCGAGGTGGAGAGTATCCGGGAGCGCCTGCACGCTGCCGAGCGCGAGGCCGAGGCACTGACGGCGAAGGCATCCGCCCTGAGCTCGGCGCTCGCCGTTCGCAACGCGGCCGGGGCGCTCGCGGAGTCCGCGGGCGATGGCGTGCGCGGGCTCGTCTCCGATGCGATCAGCGTGACCACGGGATATGAGGCTGCCGTTGCCGCGGTGCTCGGCCCCCTCGCCGAAGGCCTCCTGGTCGAGTCCCGCAGCCACGCTCTCCGCGTGGCGGACGCGGTGCGAGGCGACGACCTCGGTGTCGTGGACATCGCCATCGCCGATGCGGGGGCGCCCGCTCTCGAGCTGCCGCGCCTGCCGGGCACCGTCCCGGCCGTGGATGTGGTCGCCGCCCCGCCGGGAATCCTGGGGGTGTTGCGCAGCGTGCTGATCGCCGACGACCTGGATGCCGCCGTGGCAGCCGCGCCGGCACTGGTCCACATCGAGCTCCCGGTGACGATCGTCACGCGGGCCGGTGAGGTGTGGACGCCGTTCACACTGCGGGCGGGCTCCGGACAGACGAGCCGTCTGGAGTTGGCTGCGGAACGCGATGCGGCGGTGGAGCGCCTCGCTGAGGTGCGCGTGATCGTCGACAGCCTCAGCGACGGACGCGAGGATGCCCTGGACGCGCTCGAACGAGCGCGCCGCGCCTCCCGCGACGCGCTGCAGACTCTGCGGGAATTCGACGCGGCCGTCGCCGCCCATGCCGAACGCGTCAGCAAGATCACGTCGCGCCTGGAGGCGGCTGCCGCCGAGACGGAGCGTCTGGCGACCGGACTCGAGCAAGCGCAAGCGGCCGTCGCCGAGGCGGAGTCGGAATCGGAGAGGGCCAGTGCCGAGCTCACGCGCGCACTGGAGGTGCCGCGCCCGATCCTCGACGCCTCCGCGCGCGACGGATTGCTCGCGGCCCTGGACGCCGCTCGCGAGAGCGAGGTACGAACACGGCTGGAGATCGAAACCCTCCGAGAGCGCGTGCGATCGGCCGAGACGCGAGCCGTCAGCCTGGAGCGTCAGCGCGAGAAGGAGCGGGAGGCCGCGGCGGAGGCGGCGCGGCGGGCCGTGATCCGTCGCGCCCAGCGTGAGGCTGCTCAGGGAGTGATCGACGAACTTCCCGACGCGTTGTCGTCGGTGGACCGTTCGGTCTCCGAAGCACGGGTCGCGCTCGCCGAGGCGGAGGCGGCACGCGCGGCGCAGTCGCAGGAGCTCATCGAGATCCGTACGCAGGACAAGAGCGTTCGCGATCGGCTGGCCGCGCTGACGGAGAGCGTGCACTCCCTGGAACTGCAGATGCACGAGAAGCGCCTGCACGTCACGAGCCTGCTGGAGCGCGTGCAGAGCGAGCTGGGACTGGACGAGGACGTCCTGATCGCCGAATACGGTCCCGATCAGCTGATCCCCGATGAATCGGACGATGAAGCCGAGCCGGTGTCCTTCGAGCGACGTGCCCAGCAGAAGCGGCTGCAGGAGGCGGAGCGGAAGCTGACGCAGCTCGGCCGGGTGAACCCCTTGGCGCTGGAGGAGTTCGCGGCGCTCGAACAACGACACAAGTTCCTCACCGAACAGCTGCACGACCTCACCCAGACGCGCGCCGATCTGATGACGATCATCGCGGAACTGGATGAGCGCATGCAGACGATCTTCGCGAGCGCGTTCGAGGACACCCGTGTGGCCTTCGACGAGGTCTTCCCGATTCTCTTCCCGGGCGGCTCGGGGTCCATCGCCCTCACCAATCCGAGTGACATGCTCACCACCGGGATCGAGGTCTCGGTGCGCCCGGTGGGAAAGAAGATCGAACGCCTGTCGCTGTTGTCCGGGGGCGAGAGATCGCTCGCGGCGGTGGCGCTGCTGACCGCGATCTTCATGGCCAGACCGAGCCCGTTCTACATCCTCGACGAGGTCGAGGCGGCATTGGATGACGCGAACCTGGGCAGACTGCTCGGCGTGTTCGAGCGTCTGCGGGAATCCAGCCAGCTCATCGTGATCACGCACCAGAAGCGGACGATGGAGATCGCGGACGCGCTGTACGGCGTTTCCATGCGTCAGGACGGGGTCTCGGCTGTCGTGGGCCAGCGCGTCGGCGACCGCGCGGCACGCGTGTAGCGACGGCGGCGACCCGGCCGGTCGGTAGGCTGGGGGCATGGCTGAAAAGTGGTCCCTGGGTCGTGCACTGCGCGGCATCTTCGTCAAGCCGACGATCGATGAGACGACGTGGGAGGACATGGAGACGGCGCTCATCACCGCCGACTTCGGTCCGGACATCACGGAGCGCATCGTCGACGAGCTGCGCGAGAAGGTGGAGCGATTCCGCACCACGGACCCGAAGGATCTGCAGCGCATGCTCGTGGAGACGCTGGAAGAGCACTTCGCGAAATTCGACACCACGCTGAAGCTCACCGAGCGGCCCGCGATCGTGCTGGTCGTCGGCGTGAACGGCGTGGGCAAGACCACCACCATCGGAAAGTTCGCGAACTTCCTGCGCCGCTACGGACGCTCGATCGTCGTCGGAGCGGCGGACACGTTCCGGGCCGCCGCCGTCGAGCAGCTCGCCACCTGGGCCGAGCGCGGGGGAGCAGCCATCGTTCGTCCCCAGCAGGAGGGCCAGGACCCCGCCTCGGTCGCGTTCCAGACCATCCAGTACGCGCAGGAGACCGGCACGGAGATCGTGCTGATCGACACCGCCGGGCGCCTGCACACCAAGGGCGGCCTGATGGACGAGCTCGGCAAGATCAAGCGTGTGGTCGAGAAGCTCGCCCCCATCAGCGAGGTGCTCCTGGTGCTGGACGCCACGACGGGGCAGAACGGCGTGATGCAGGCGGAAGCCTTCCTCCAGCATGCGGGCGTCACGGGCCTGGTGCTCACCAAGCTCGACGGCTCTGCCAAGGGCGGCTTCGTGCTCGCCGTGCAGGAGCGCACCGGGATCCCGGTCAAGCTTCTCGGCCAGGGCGAGGGCATCGGTGATCTCACCGGCTTCACCCCGCACGTGTTCGCCGAGCAGCTCGTCTCCTGAGCATCGGAGTACCCGCGCCGGATCGGGCCGCAGCGGGTCTCTCCCGCGGCCGAGGGGTGCGATCGTGCTCGTGGCGACTTCCCTCGTTCCGCGGAGACTGATTACATAGCCCTATGGCGATCGAACACGACTTCTTCGGATTGCTCGAGTCGGGCCCGGACGGCTCGATCTTCTGGTCTGAGACGGTGGAATTCGGCGACCAGTCCGTCACTGTGGACCTCACCGCGCCCGACGAGAACGACGTGGCTCCCGATGCGCTCAACATCGCCGCCGCGATGATCACCGGGCTCGAACATCTCGACCTCCGCTGCCGCGAGGCGATGGTGGGCCAGCTCGGGGATCGCACCAGCGAGGTCACCGAGTACGTGGTCTCCCAGGAGGAGTCGCTCGGCGACGAGCTGGAGGACTACCTCACCGATGTCTCGGGCGACACCGCCATCGACATCATCAAGGCGCTGCGACTGATGAGCGTCACGATCCTTGCGGATGAGCACGGCGGATCTGATCCGTTCGCGGTGCTCGAGTACGCGCTGGATGCCGACTCCACCGACGACGTGCTGCTGGTCAATCTCGCCTCCGACGCCTCCGTGCTGTCGGTGACGTCCGCGGACTGACCAGAGAGCAAGAGCAGGGGCCACCCGATCGCTCGGGTGGCCCCTGCCCGTCAGACCGCCTGGGCGAACTCGTCCGCATCGGCCAGATGGCGCAACTGCTCCGGGATGTCGCGCCCCTTCGAGATCATGGAACGAGCCCACAGCCGACCGGCACGATACGACGAGCGCACCAGCGGACCGGCCAGCACACCGAGGAACCCGATCTCCTCGGCCTCCTCACGAAACGCCACGAAGCGCTCCGGCTTGACCCAGCGGTCGACCGGGAGATGGCGGGGGGAGGGGCGCAGGTACTGCGTGATGGTCAGGATGTCGCAACCGGCATCGTGCAGATCCCGCATCGCCTGGCTGACCTCCTCGTCCGTCTCTCCCATGCCCAGGATGAGGTTGGACTTGGTGATCAGTCCCGCCGCCCGCGCGCGGGTGAGGACGCCGAGCGAGCGTTCGTAGCGGAACGCGGGCCGGATGCGCTTGAACACGCGGGGTACCGTCTCCACGTTGTGCGCGAACACCTCGGGGCGGGACTCGAACACCTCGTCGAGCAGCTCCGGACGCCCGGAGAAGTCGGTGGCGAGGAGCTCGACGCCCGTGCCCGGATTGTCCTGGTGGATGCGTCGCACCGTCTCGGCGTTGAGCCAGGCACCCTCGTCGGGGAGGTCGTCGCGGGCGACGGAGGTCACCGTGGCATAGCGCAGCTGCATCTTGGCGACGCTCTCAGCCACGCGGCGCGGTTCATCCGTGTCGTACTCGGCCGGCTTGCCCGTGGAGATCTGACAGAAGTCACAACGACGCGTGCAGTCGGAGCCGCCGATGAGGAAGGTCGCCTCCCGGTCCTCCCAGCACTCGTAGATGTTGGGGCAGCCCGCTTCCTGGCACACCGTGTGCAGACCTTCGTCCTTCACCAGGGAGCGCAGTCCTAGATACTCGGGCCCGGTCTTGGCCTTCGTGCGGATCCATTCCGGCTTGCGTTCGATGGGAGTCTCCGCATTGCGGATCTCCAGGCGCAGGAGCTTGCGTCCGTCGGGGGCGGCTGCGCTCATGCTGCCACCTCCGACCGCACGAGCTCGGGGAGGACATCGACATCGAAAGAGGCGAGGACAGGGGCGACGAGATCTCGCACCCCGATGCGCTCACCGGTGATCCGGCTGGCGCTGGTCACGCCCGCGTCCGTGATGCCGCAGGGAATGATGTGGGCGAACCCGTCGAGAGCGCAGTCCGCGTTGATCGCGAAGCCGTGCATGGTGACGCCTCGCTCCACCCGCACCCCGATGGCGGCGACTTTCGCGTCGCGGGCTCCCTCGCTGACCCAGACGCCGCTGCGCCCCTCGATCTGGCGCCCGTCGATGCCGAACACGCGCAGCGCGGCGATGAGGCGACGCTCCAGTCCGCGCACGTGCTCGACCACATCGACCGGGTCGGGGAGGCGCACGATGGGATAGCCCACCAGCTGGCCGGGACCGTGCCAGGTGATCTTCCCGCCGCGATCCACATCGATCACCGGTGTGCCGTCGTCCGGGCGCTCCTGCGGCTCCGTGCGCTTGCCGGCGGTGTACACCGCTTCGTGCTCCAGCAGGATCAGCGTGTCGGGTCGCCGGCCGTCGACCACCTCCGCATGGATCTTCCGCTGCAGTGTCCATCCCTGCTCGTACGGAACCGCGTCTGGGGCGAAGCCCGCCACATGCACGTCCATCTGATCCTCCTCAGATCGGCATTGTTGTACAGCGTCCAATAATGCCACACGATGATCTCGGCATCGTCGGGGCCCGCCTCGGTACAGTGAGGTGGTGAGTGTGGAGAGCAGGCAGGGGCGACCGCGTGTGTCGTCGCGGGAGACGCTCGCCGAGGCGGCGTGCGAGCTGTTCCTCGAGCGCGGCTACGATGCGACCAGCGTGGCCGACATCACCGCTCGTGCCGGCGTCAGCCGATCCAGCTTCTTCAACTACTTCTCCTCCAAGCACGACGTGCTGTGGGCCGGCGTGGACGATGCGATCGCCGTGCTGGAGGGGCGACTGCAGCATTCGCCTGCGGAGGTGGTAGGCACTCTGGCGGCCTTCTCGGATGGGCTGGCTCCGGACTCTCTCGCGCTGGCCATCGCCAACGACGAGGCGATGGGGGCCGTCGCCGATCTGCAGCGCGAGGGAACGGCCCGTGCCGCCCGGATCGGCATCGCCGTCACGGCTGCTCTCCGTGCGGTCGGCTGGGCGCCGTTGCCGGCGCAGGTGATCGGCTCCGCATACGGTTCCGCCGTGCTCGCAGCCGTCGAGCGCTGGGCGCGGGACGGATCGGGACGCACCGCGTTGTCCGATCGGCTGGAGGAGGCGCTGGCATTCGTCGCCGAGATGCCGGGTGCGGCCACGATCCGCTGAGTCCTCGCGTAAACTCGTAGCATCATGGCTACTTTCGGCACGCTCTCAGATCGTCTCACCGAGACCTTCCGCAATCTGCGCACCAAGGGCAAGCTCACGCCCGCTGACGTGGACGGCACCGTTCGCGAGATCCGTCGCGCTCTCCTCGACGCCGACGTCGCCCTGGAGGTCGTGAAGGAGTTCACCGCCAAGGTGCGCGAGCGTGCGCTCGGCGACGAGGTCAACCGCGCCCTCAACCCGGCGCAGCAGGTCGTGCAGATCGTCAACGAGGAGCTCATCGGGATCCTCGGTGGCGAGCAGCGCCGTCTGCAGTTCGCGAAGACCGCCCCCACGGTGATCATGCTCGCGGGCCTGCAGGGCTCCGGAAAGACGACGTTCGCGGGAAAGCTCGCGAAGATGCTGGAGAAGGACGGGCACACGCCCCTTCTCGTGGCCGCCGACCTCCAGCGCCCCAATGCCGTCAACCAGCTCCAGGTCGTCGCCGAGCGCGCCGGAGCCACCATCTTCGCGCCGGAGCCGGGCAACGGCGTCGGCGACCCGGTCAAGGTGTCGCGCGATGGCGTCGAGTACGCCCGTCGTCAGCAGCATGACGTGGTCATCGTCGACACGGCCGGACGCCTCGGTGTCGACGCCGAGCTGATGAAGCAGGCCGCCGATATCCGCCGCGAGATCCAGCCGGACGAGGTGCTGTTCGTCATCGACGCGATGATCGGGCAGGACGCTGTCAACACCGCGAAGGCATTCCAGGAGGGTGTCGACTTCACGGGTGTCGTGCTGTCGAAGCTCGACGGCGATGCGCGCGGTGGCGCTGCCCTGTCGGTCGCGTCCGTCACCGGCCGTCCCATCATCTTCGCCTCCACCGGCGAAGGCCTCGACGATGTCGAGCCGTTCCACCCGGACCGCATGGCCAGCCGCATCCTCGATCTCGGTGACATCCTCACCCTGATCGAGCAGGCACAGGCGGCGTTCGACGAGGCCGAGGCACTCAAGGTCGCCGAGAAGCTCGCCACCGAGCAGTTCACGCTCGAGGACTTCCTCGAGCAGATGCAGCAGCTCAAGAAGATGGGCTCGATGAAGAAGATGCTCGGGATGCTCCCGGGCATGGGCTCGATGAAGCAGCAGCTCGACGACTTCGATGAGAGCGAGATCGGCCGCACCGAGGCCATCATCCGGTCGATGACGCCGGCGGAGCGCCGCAACACCAAGCTCCTCAACGGTTCGCGTCGTCTTCGCATCGCCCGCGGTTCCGGCATGACGGTCACCGACGTCAACCAGCTCGTACAGCGGTTCGAGCAGGCCGCCAAGATGATGAAGACGGTCGCCCGCGGCGGTGTCCCCAACATCCCCGGCATGGGCCCGATCCCGGGCGGCAAGCCGGGTGCGTCCGCCAAGCGCGGCGGAAAGAAGGCCAAGGGCGGCGGTGTCCCGCGCTCCGGCAACCCGGCGAAGCGTGCCGCACAGCAGGCCGAGATCGCAGCGGCGCCTGCGGCCCCCACGGGTTCCGGCTTCGGTCTCGGCGGCGGCAAGACGCCGACGGCGGAGGACCTCGCCGAACTGCAGAAGATGCTCGGCAACGGCTGATCTCCGCGCCGGCATGATCGACGACTCCCGCTTCGCCGCCGATTCCGCGCCGCGTCTCATCCCCGAGAGCTACCCGGGGGTGTGGCCTGAGAGCTCCGTGCTCGTCACGGCGGACGGCCTGTGGGAACTGCGTGATCGCGACGGCGTGCCCCTGCAAGCGGGGCGATCCTCACGTACGCGCCTCGGCTCGTGCCGTGTGGCGGTCGATGATGAGACCCGCAGCCGCGTGACGGACCGGGCGCGGACTGCGCCTCAGCTGTCGCGGGTGCTGGAGGGATTCCACGTCGTCGGGATGGACGCGCGGGTGCCGGTCCTCGCAATCGGCTCGAACGCGGCGCCGTCGCAGCTGCGTCACAAGTTCCGCGAGATTCCGGATGCGCTCGTACTGCCGTCTGTGCGAGCACGTGTGCAGGGTGTGGCGCTGGCGTATGCGGGCTTCTTCGCCGGCTACGGAGCGCTTCCGGCCACGATCGTGCCGTCGGGCACGGCCGACCTCGAGCTTCACGTCCAGTTCACCGATCCTGGCCAGCTCGCCAGCCTCGATCAGAGCGAGGCTCCGCACTATCGTCGCGTCTGGCTCGACGCGCAGTCGGGGGTCCGCGTCGTGCTGGAGACCGGGGAGGAGCTCGCCGGGGTCTACGCCTATGTCGCTCGCGGGGGAGCGCTGGCCGATGAGACGGGCGCCGCGATCCCCGCGGCGATGCGCCCCGCCGATGCCGGGCTGTCTCAAACCGCCGTTGTCGAGCACCTGTGCGCCATCGACGCCGTCGCCGGCGCGTGGGGATCCGATGCCCCCGCACTCCGGGCAGCCGCCGGTGCGCTTGCGGATGGCGGCGCCGCTGTCCTCTCCGCCGCCGGCCTGCTCACAGAACCGTCGGCTTTCACCCGACTCGCCGACGAGAGCGGCACACCAAGCGCGCGGACCTACGGCCGGATGCTCCCGTCTGCGGCGAGTGTTCCTGCACCCGAACCCGGACACATCACCCTCGTCACCACGGTCACTCCGGCCGGGATCGAGCGCGGGGGGAAGTCCGTGGTGTCGATCTCGCGTCGGGTGCACGAGTCACTGGGTAGCCCCGACGTCGTGGAGCTCCGCTCCCACGCGCTCGTCGTCGGCCACGGCGCAGCGGCACCATCCGCACTCGCCGCCGTGGTGATCCGCACGGAATCACCCGATGCAGCCCCGGACCACGTCGTGGAGGTCGACCACGTGCTGCGCATGGCATGCGGGCTGGAGAACGGTGAGATCGCCGATCTGCAACCGGTGAGACTGGAGCGTGGCACCGCGGGTGATCGCGTGGTCGGAAAGCCCACGTACCTCACGATGAGGACCACGCTCGCCGATCCTGCCTCCGCCGAGCGCGATGTCGTGCTCATGAGCCGACTGGCGCTGGACATCCTCGGTGTCGGCCCCGGCGACTACGTCGTGGTGGAAGGGGCGGGGACCGGAACGGGGGACGCGCCCGTGGGGGAGATCCCCACCGTGATGCTCAAGGCTTTCGAGGCTCCGGGCTCCGTCGAGGATACCCGCCAGCGCATCACCGGTGGGACGTGGGGCGCGCGTTTCCCTGCCGCAGAGGAGACGCTCGGGGTGCGTCCCGACCTTCCCCTGGCCTTCCTGGACCTCGAACTGCGAACACGGCTCGGCATTGCCGGACAGACTCTCGCCACCGTTCGTGTGCGCCCCGCTCGGCTGCCGCAGTTCTGGTCGGAGCTGCGGGAGATGCTCCTCATCCTCGCCGTCGCCTTCCTCGGTGTCGTGGTCGTGGCTCCGTGGCCGTGGCTGCAGATGCTCCTCATCGTCGCGCTGGTCGTCATGTCCCTCTGGCTCATCGTGCAGAGGCTGCGCCGCCGCCTCACCCACGTTCTCCGCCGCGGCCAGGGTCGCGGGCGCTGACGGCGAGCGGAGCGCTGCGGCGACACGGCCCGCGCACGTTTCGCGCATGGCGGCGGAATCTGGCAGAATAGAACTTCGGATTGCGTGCTCGACCCTCTATCCAGCCCGCATCCACCCCAGAGCTTCCGCCGGGTGTGCACCCCACGCTCCAGGCGATCGGTTCGTTATTCCTCTTCTACATTCTTGGAGAATTGTGGCTGTCAAGATTCGCCTCAAGCGCCTGGGCAAGATCCGGGCCCCCTACTACCGCATCGTCGTCGCCGACTCGCGCACCAAGCGCGACGGTCGCGTGATCGAGGAGATCGGCAAGTACCACCCCACCGAGGAGCCCTCGATCATCGAGGTCGACTCCGAGCGTGCTCAGTACTGGCTGTCGGTCGGCGCTCAGCCCACCGAGCAGGTCGCCGCGCTGCTGAAGCTCACCGGCGACTGGGGCAAGTTCAAGGGCGACAAGGACGCGAAGTCCACCGTCAAGGTCAAGGGCGAGGCCGAGGCCTTCGTGGCGGACGCCGCGAAGAAGTCGGTCATCAAGCCGAAGGCGGAGAAGAAGGCAGAGGCTCCCGCTGAGGACGCTGCTGCTGAGGCTCCCGCCGCGGACGAGGCCGCTGCGGCCCCGGCCGACGCCGAGTAATCGCTGTGCTGTCCGCCGCGCTCACACACATCGTCTCGGGGATCGTCGATCACCCGGAGGACGTGAAGATCACATCGTCCACCTCGTCGCGAGGTGAGGTCCTGGAGGTGCACGTGCATCCCGAGGACCGTGGACGCGTGATCGGGCGCGGCGGACGGACCGCGAAGGCATTGCGGACGCTGATCTCGGCTCTCGCCGACGGCGCCCGTGTCCGTGTCGACGTCGCGGACGACTGATGTCAGGGCGTCAGGACAAGACGCAGCTCCGAGTCGGACGCCTGGTCAAGGCGCACGGACTCAAGGGCGCGTTCAAGCTCGAGCTGTACACCGATGACCCGGACGGCCGTTTCGTTCCGGGTGCGGAATTCACCCTGCAGGTTCCCGAGTCCTCGCCGTGGCACGGGAAGACCATCACGGTGCGCGAGTTCCGCTGGATGAACAGCCACGCGGTCGTCTTCTTCGAGGGCGTCGATGATCGCAACGCCGCCGATGAGCTCGTGCGTGCGATCCTCTGGATCGATCAGGATGCCGATGCAGAATCCGACGAGGACGATGCCTGGTACGACCACCAGCTCGTGGGCCTCGATGTCGTCCGGGACGGTGACGTCGTGGGGCGTCTGGCCCGCGTCGAGCACATGCCGGCGCAGGACCTGCTGATCGTGAAGACCCCGGCGGGCGATGAGGTCATGGTGCCGTTCGTCGCCGCCATCGTTCCCGAGGTGGACATTCGCGGCGGGCGCGTGACCATCACGCCTCCTCCCGGTCTGTTCGAGGAGCTCGAAGCAGCGGACGACGCAGACCCCGCGCCCACGCAGGAAGCGGACGGCGAGGGCTGATCGTGCGCATCGACGCGATCTCGATCTTCCCGCAGTTCTTCGACGTCCTGGAAGTCTCCCTTCTCGGCAAGGCGCGACAGAGCGGCATCCTGGATGTCCGCGTGCACGACCTGCGGGACTGGACGCATGATCGCCACCGAACGGTCGACGATACGCCCTACGGCGGGGGCGCCGGCATGGTGATGAAGCCCGAGCCCTGGGGAGAGGCGCTGGACGCCATCGCCGCCGACAGCGACACGCGCCCGATATTCATCTTCCCCTCGCCCGCGGGTGAGGTTTTCACCCAGGCCAAGGCCCGTGAGCTGGCCACGGCCGATCACCTGGTCTTCGGCTGCGGGCGGTACGAGGGCATCGACGAGCGGGTCTTCGACTACGCGCGTGAACTCGGTGAGGTTCGCCTGATGAGTATCGGCGACTACGTCCTCAACGGGGGAGAAGTGGCGGTGATGGCCATGGTCGAGGCCATCGGGCGTCTCATCCCGGGAGTCGTCGGCAATCCCGAGAGCCTGGTCGAGGAGTCGCACGAGGACGGTCTGCTGGAGTACCCCTCCTACACGAAGCCGTCCGTCTGGCGTGAGCGGGAGGTTCCGGCGGTGCTGCTCAGCGGCAACCACGGCGCCGTCGATCGCTGGCGCCACGAGCAGCAGGTGGAGCGCACGCGCCAGCGCCGTCCGGATCTTCTTCCCGGAGACTGAGCCTCTCAGCTCGGGAGCCGGAGACTGAGCCTCTCAACTCGGGAGCGTGATTCGCTCGGCCACGTGCGGCGGTAGGAGCCCCTGAACGCGTCGGAGCACCGCGACGGGTGCCGTCGAGAACTCCGGATGCCGGTGAAAGCTGCGCACGAGCGGAACGAACCGATCGGGGAACGGGCCCGTGAGAGCGTGGGCCAGCAGGCACGCCGCCGTCCGCACGCCAGGCGGGTCCGAGTGGGTGAGCGCTTCGTCGAGGAAGGCCGTCGCGCATGGGAGATCAGCCCGTGCCAGGGCTTCGCCGAGCAGCGAGACCAGCAGCACCAGCACCGGATCGTCAGGCACGGAACGCGGCAGCCGCAGCGCCAGCGTCGTGTGCTCGCTTGCGCCGGTGTTCCCGGCGAGCGCCGCCTCGACAACGCGCCACGGCCCGGCAGCGACAATGGCGGCGAGTGTGGCATCACGTGCGGCGCCGGAGCGGAGGTCCGCCTCGATGAGCTCGGCGAGGGTGCGGGTGCCGACGGAGGATGACAGAACATCATCACGGAGCCCGGCGAGGCGCTCCACTGCAGGGCGGGTCGCGGGCAGCCCGCGGGAGATGAGTTCGGCCGAGCCACCGGCGAACAGGTCGGGCCAGGCGGCGAGGGACTCGACGAGGATCCTGCGCAGCTCGGGGGACACGGCGCGGGCAGGAATCACGGTGTCGGCGTCGTAGCCGACGGGAAGCGCGCGGCGGACCCGCTCCTCAACGGCAGCGACCCGCAACGCCGTCGGCACGTGTTGCCCGTCGAGCTCGTCGTCTCCCGCGGAGAACAGCCACGCCCCTTCTGCGAAGGGCCCGACGGCGGTGATCCAGCTCGTCGTCACGTACTCGTCCGACTCCGCCAGGTGGGCCAGCACGTGCCGAGCGTCGTCGTCGTGCGCTCCGGCGAAACCCAGCGAGGCGGCTGCAGCCAAGCGCACGAGCAGCGACGGAGAGGTCCGGACGAGATGCCGGGCGCGGGCGATGAGTGCGGCGCGTTCGGAGGCGCCGCTGCCCCACGCGGCGAGGAATCCGCCCAGCACCAGCCGATCAGCGAGCCGCGCGGGATCATCCGTGTCCAGGTCGATGGCGAGGTCGCCCGGCAGTGCGCCCAGCAACGCCAGCAAGCGCCAGGCCTCCGGGTCGTCCGTGCGTTCGGCATAGGCCCGGATGGCCCCCTGGTGCGCTGCCACCGCTGCGGCGTACTCGGTGCGCGCATCACGATCGCGCGGTGTTCGGACGAAGTGCGTCTCGCCGACGGCGATGCGGGCGAGGAAGGCCATCGCGGTCGCATTGTCTCGTTCGACCAGCTCGACGAGGAACGGGATCGCCGCCTCCGACGCGGAGAAGACCGACCCCTGGTGCGTCGTCGCCGAGTACAGGCCGTACGCGCCGTAGGCGACATCGCCGGGGTCGTCGCTGGTGATCGCCTCCAGATACAGCGGCGTCTCCGTCGCGGCGCCGTAGGCGTCTTCCAGCGAGGCCCAGTCGATGTCCGCCAGAGCATGCGGCGGCGAAGTTCGACCGCGCAGGGGCGGTCGATCCAGGCCATCGTCCTCGATCTCGTCGTACTCCTGCTCCTCGAAGACCGGCAGTGCGGCGGGGTCGAAGGCCTCCATGGCGGGCGGGGTCAGTCGACGCCGAGGAAGCTGCGATCGGTCAGGACGATCGGACCGTCCGCGGTGATCGCGACGGTGTGCTCGCTGTGCGCACCCCGCGAGCCGTCCGCCGACTTGAGGGTCCAGCCGTCCGCGTCGGTGACGAGCTCGTCGGTGGTGGCCAGCAGCCACGGCTCGATCGCCACGACGAGTCCGTCACGCAGCGGGTATCCGCGGCCGGCCTTGCCGTTGTTGGCGATGTGCGGGTCACCATGCATCGTGCGGCCCACGCCATGCCCGCCGAAGTCGGTGTTGATGGAGTAGCCGTCCGCGTGGCAGATCTCGGCGATGGCGGCGGAGATGTCGCCGATCCGCTTGTCCGTGGTCGCGGTGGCGATCGCAGCGGCGAGGGCGCGCTGGGTCGTGTCGATGAGCTGCAGGTCTTCGTCGCGGGCGGTCCCCACGACGAATGAGACGGCCGAGTCGGCGACCCAGCCGTCGACGGAGGCCGCGAAGTCCAGGGAGACGAGGTCGCCGTCGCGCAGGGTGTAGTCGAAGGGGACGCCGTGCAGGACGGCGTCATTGATGGAGGTGCAGATCACCTTGCCGAACGGGCCGGAACCGAAAGAGGGTGCGTAGTCGATGTAGCAGGACTCTGCGCCGGCCTTTCGGATCATGTCGTGGGCGTGGCGATCCAGGGCCAGCAGGTTGGTGCCCACCTTCGTCTCGTCACGCAGCGTCGCCAGCACCTCCGCCACGAAACGTCCTGCCGGACGCATCTGCTCGATCTCGGTGGGCGTGCGCAGTTCGATCATGATTTCCCTTCGATGTTGCTCTCATTCTCCCGCATATCGGCAGGGGGAGTGCTGAACGGCGTTCGGATTCCAGCCCCACTCCGTGTGGAACGGGGCTAGCATGACCAAATGGTGATCCGTCGCGCGATGTACAGCTGGTTGCTTCCGGCGGCCTTCGTTCTGCCAATCTGGCTGCTGATCGGCTGGGCCATCTTCAATCAGAACGGCCTCGCGCTGCTGCCGGTGCTGCTGATCTTCGCTCCTGCCGTGTTCGTCAGCGAGCTCGTCCTCATGCTCCTGGTGCGCTCGCGTCCGGGAGTGCGGGCTCAGCGGGCGCTGTCGTGGTGGGACGTGGCGGGCTTCGGGATCTGGCACCTGCTCACCATCGGCGTGGGCTTCTACGCCGAGCCGCTGTTCGCGCTCAACCTGGTGCTGGCGATCCTCGCGGCAGTGGGCGTCCTGTGGCTGTGCCTCTGGCAGCTGTGGACCACCACGAAGACGGCTCGCACTCCGCTGCTTATCCGCGAGACCTTCGATCGGGTGCGTCCCGGTGGCGAGGGTTCCGTGGCCGAGGGCATCGTGATCGTGGAGGAGTCGCGCCCGGGACACCCCGCGCACTCCTGACGGGCGCATTTGGTGCCGCCTCTCGCGGCATGCGATAATTGACGCTTGTGCCGTGATCATGCGCGCTTCGGTGCGCCCACGCGAACACTCCGCCACAGGGGAGTACCGGCTGCAAGGCGCACGAAGAGCATTTCCTATTCATTCTTATGCGGCTGACCTGTGGCGGGCGCAGGAAGTGAAGATCATGCAGATCCTCGACTCCGTCGACGCAGCCTCGCTGCGCTCCGACATTCCGGCTTTCTTCCCCGGTGACACCGTCAAGGTGCACGTGAACATCGTCGAGGGCTCGCGCTCTCGTATCCAGGTGTTCCAGGGCGTCGTCCTGGGCCGCCAGGGCGACGGTGTCCGCGAGACCTTCACGGTTCGCAAGATCAGCTTCCAGGTGGGCGTCGAGCGCACCTTCCCGGTGCACTCGCCGGTGATCGACCACATCGAGGTCGTCACCCGCGGTGACGTGCGTCGCGCGAAGCTGTACTACCTGCGCAACCTGCGTGGCAAGAAGGCGAAGATCAAGGAGAAGCGCGAGAACTGACTCGCGTCACTCCGACAGCACCCCGCGACTCCGGTCCGGGGTGCTGTCGTTTTTGGCCGCCCCTCACGGCATCAGGGCCTTCACAGGCGCGCCGCTGCGCGAATGGCCGGGACCACTCGGCGGAGTATGGAACGATTGATCCGGTGCGCGGATTCTCGCTCGCGCCACGAAGGATGTCATGTCAACTGCCGAGCCGTCAGCCCCGCTCACCCGCCGAGATGCCCGGCGTGCCCGCCGTGAGGGCGCTGAGAGCCGCTCGCGCGGTTGGGGGGTGTTCCTTCGTGACGTCGTCGTCATCGTGCTGATCGCTCTGCTCGTGTCGTTCCTCGTGAAGACCTTCGTGGTCCGCTCCTTCTACATCCCCTCAGGCTCGATGGAGAACACCCTGCAGGTGGATGACCGGATTCTCGTGGACGAACTGACCCCTCGCTTCACCGACTACCAGCGCGGTGACATCGTCGTCTTCCGTGATCCCGGCGGATGGCTCGAGGGTCAGGCCCCGGCGCCTTCCAAGGGCACCTTCGTCGACGGCGTCGAGTGGGTCCTCTCCCTCGTGGGTCTCGCGGCTCCCGACAGCTCGGATCACCTCATCAAGAGGATCATCGGGCTCCCCGGCGACCACGTGGTGTGCTGCAACGCTCTCGACCAGATCGAGGTGAACGGCGTGCCGCTCGAAGAGTCCGCCTACGTCAAACTGGCGCCCGGTCAGAAGATGCCCAGCGTCGTCCCCTTCGACGTGACGGTGCCGGCGGATTCGTTCTGGGTGATGGGGGACAACCGCGATCGCTCGCGCGACTCCCGGTACAACCAGGACCAGCCGGCGAAGGGCTTCGTGCCCAGCGAGGACGTCGTCGGGCGCGCCTTCCTGCGGACCTGGCCGTTCGATCGCTTCGGCGGGCTCGGCACCACAGGCGACTCCTTCGCCGGGGTGCCCGACAGCGAGTCTGAGGACATGCCCGCCAACGAGCCGAGTCCGGCGGCCACAGCGGGATGAGTCCGATCCTTCCGACGCTCGATCTTGAGCGTGAACTCCTTCGTGAGCACCGCTGGATCATCGCCTGCGACGAGGTGGGCCGCGGTGCACTTGCCGGTCCCGTCACCGTCGGGGCCGCGTTCTTCGATTCGTCCCGTCTGTCATCGCCCATTCCCGACGGGCTGCGCGATTCGAAGCTCATCGTGGAGAAGAAGCGGGCAGAGGTCGCCGAGCGCGCGGCCTCCTGGGTTGGTGCCAGCGCGCTGGGCTGGGCCTCCGCACAGGAGATCGACCAGGTCGGCATCATGCGGGCGCTCGGGCTCGCCGCCATTCGCGCGATCGAAGGGCTCGCCGCACTGGAGCTCGACCCCACCGAGGGGATCGTGATCCTCGACGGCAATCACGACTACATCTCACCCGCCGGCGGGTGGGGGTATCGCATCCGCCCGGTGATCAAGGGCGACCGCGACTGTGCGTCGGCGTCGGCGGCATCGGTGCTCGCAAAGGTCGAACGGGATGCGCTGATGGAGCGTCTTCACGTCGATTCTCCCGTGTACGGCTGGGATCACAACAAGGGCTATGCGAGTCAGGCCCATCGCGAAGCGATCGAGGCCCACGGCATCTCCGCGCACCATCGTGCATCGTGGTCGTTCAGCGGGAACACGCTGTTCTGATCCGGACGGGCGGCGTGCTCACCGGCCGCCGTCCCGGCATAGGATGGAGGCAATATGGATGAGGATGCTTTCGACGACTACGACCGCGAACTCGAACTGGCGCTCTTCCGCGAGTACCGCGACGTGGTGCGTCAGTTCACGTACGTGATCGAGACCGAGCGTCGCTTCTACCTCGCCAACGACGTTCAGCTGGAACGGCGCGATTCGGAGCACGACTTCTACTTCGAGCTCACGATGAAGGACGTCTGGGTCTGGGACATCTACCGCGCCGACCGCTTCGTGAAGTCGGTGCGCGTGCTCACCTTCAAGGACGTCAACATCGAAGAGCTCTCCAGCAGCGACTTCCAGCTCCCGGCAGATCTGTCGCTCGACGGCGACCAGTGAGGCAACGCGCGCGCGGGGCGTGAACGCCGCGGGCGGAGCGGGATCAGATCTCGACTGTCACGAGACGCTGGATGGCTGAGCGGACGAGCTCCACCATGTCGACATGCTCGCGATCGAGAAGCCATTGCGTCTGCACGCCGTCGGTCAGCGCGATGAGTCCGCGTGCCGCCGACTCCGGTTCGACGCCGTCGGCGAGCTCACCGCGGGCGGCGAGGGAGGTGAACGTGCCGCGGAGGAACCCGACCGCGAACTCGTACCTCTCACGGAGGTAGTCGTGAAGAGGGTGATCGGACGAGGTGGCCTCGGCGGCAAGCGCCACCTGAAGCTCCACCATCCGGGGCGCGTTCTGGTTGTAGCGTGCGGCCTCGATCCACTGCCGCAGCACTCCGACAGGGCCATCGAGCGAGGACATCTGGCGGATCGCCTGCTCGTCGCGCCAGCCCAGCACGGCGTGCAGCAGGTCGAGCTTGGTGGGGAAGTAGTGGCGGACGCCGGCGTGGGTGAGCCCCGCCTTCGCCGCGACCTCCCGTAGTCCCCCGTTGCGGTAGCCCGCGGTCGCGAACACGTCGAGCGCCGCCTCCAGGATCGCCGTGCGACGGGCCTCGCCCTTCGCATAGCGGCGTGGAGCGGGGGCCGGATCGGTGTTCACGATCCGAGGCTACCCCAGGCGCCGCGCCACGGTGAGAGCGGTGCGAAAGAAAAACACCCAGGTGGATGGTTTTCTGCTACTGTCGTGTCAGCCGAGTCGATGGAGCTCGCACGACGCCTTGGAGACACCATGGTCAACGCCGACCCGACGCTCGTCCCCGACACCCCGCCCCCCGCTGCGGCCGGCACCTCCGTCCGCTATGAGCGCGGTCCTGCCTTTCGCCGCTACCGCCTGAGCTATGTGCTGGCCGGGCTGTCGATCGCAGCGATCTGGGGTGCTGTCGGCGGGATCCTGCTGCCGCTGCACGTGCAGCAGATCGAGTTCGGGCAGTTCTTCACCGGGGCTGATGCGGGAATCGATCTGCAGGCCCTCACCGAGCTCAAGTACGCGGTCGACGCCGGGAGCACCGCGCCCACTGAGGAGCAGTCTCGCCAGCTGTCGCTGCTCGCCGACTTCGAGGCGGCGCGAGCTCTCAGCCTGTCCGCGATCGCCGTGGTTTCCTCGATCCTCACGATGCTGATTCAGCCGATCGCCGGCATCCTCTCGGATCGCACCCGCTCGCGGTGGGGCAGGCGAGCTCCATGGATCGTGGCCGGCGCCGTGATCGGCGCGGCGCTTCTCGTCGCGATGCGATTCTCACCCTCGATCGGGATTCTGCTGATCACCTACTCGCTCGCGCAGCTGGGACTCAACCTCGCGTCCGGACCGCTGAATGCCACCGTGGCAGACCGCGTCCCCGCGGAACGTCTCGGCACCATGTCGGCTCTGTCGGGGTTTGCCACCCTCATCGGCGGGGCGATCGGTTCGATCGTCGCCGGTGCGCTGTTCGCGGTGATGGGCCTGGACGTCTACTTCCCGTTCGCTCTCGCGGTCATCGTCTTCACCGTCCTCTTCGCGCTTATGGCTCGTGACCGGTCCTCGCGCGATCTGGAGCGTGCGCCGATGTCGGTCAGGGCGTTCCTCGCGTCGTTCACCGTCGCGCTGCGCGACCGGGACTTTCGCTGGCTCTGGATCGCGAAGGTCGCGCTTCTGTTCGGCGGCGGAGTCTCCGGCGCGTTCGGCGTGTACATGCTGCAGAGCTACATTAGGCCCGGGCTCTCCGCCGAGGAGGCGGCCCAGATCGCGCCCGTGCTCGCACTGGTGGGCATCCCCGGAACCGTGGTCGCTCTGCTTGTTGCGGGGTGGTGGTCAGACAAGGTCGGTCGGCGCAAGCCGTTCGTGATCGGCTCGACATTCCTCATCGCGGGCTCGATGTTCATTCCGCTGCTCAGCCCCACCCTCCCGGCGCTCATCATCCAGGGCGTGGTGGCCGGTCTCGGCGTCGGCACGTTCCTCACCGTCGATCAGGCGATGTTCATCGATCTGCTGCCGGAGAAGGACGCCGCCGCGCGAGATCTCGGCGTGAGCACGCTGGGTGGCAACCTGGGTCAGGCGCTGGGACCGCTCCTCGCGGGCGTCGTCGTCGCCGTCACGGGCGGTTACACGGCCTTGTGGATCGTCGCGATCGTGATCGTGGTGATCGCGGCGCTCCTCGTCTTTCCGATCCGGAGAGTGCGATGAGTGAGGCGCGAGCGCCGTATCGGCCCACGGCGGTCAATGCGCTCCGCGCGCGACTGCTGCTGCGCACCGCAGCGCGATTCGCCCGGGAGGAGACGACCACCACCGACGAGATCGTCGCACGGGAACCTGATCTCGGGTCCGTGCACATCGAGGACGTCGCCGTTCCCGGCCCGCATGGTCCGATTCCGGTGCGGCTGTACCGGCGGGAGGGGGAGACACCGCGCGCGGGGTTCGTCTGGGTGCACGGCGGCGCATGGATGTTCGGCACGCTCGACTCTCCCGAGGCACATTGGGTCGCGATGTCCCTGGCAGCGCAGGGAATCGCGGTGGCGTCCGTCGACTATCGGAAGGTCCGCGGGCGCATCTCCTTCCCCGTGCTCTCGGACGACGTCCTCACCGCGTGGCGGTGGGTGAGCGCGAACGCATCCCGGTTCGCGATCGCCCCGGAGCGCCTGCACCTCGGCGGCGCGAGCGCGGGAGCGAACCTCGCCGCCGGTGCGGTGAAGAGGCTGATCGGCGCGGACGAGGAACTGCCCGCGACGCTGGTGGCGGCCTACCCGCTCGTGCACTTCGAATTGCCGCCGTTGCCGGCGGACCTGACTGCGGCACTGGAGCGGACGCCTCCTCCGTTCCGCTTCACACCTCGGATGGTGAGTCTGCTGAACCTCAACTGGGCGGGGGTCAGATACCACGCCGACCCCGCAGCCTTTCCCGGCCTCGGCAACCTCGATCGCATGCCGCCCACCTTCATCGTGGATGCGGAAGCAGACGAGCTGCGCGCCTCGTCGACGGTGTTCGCTGCCGCTCTGGCCGCAGCCGGAGTCGAGGTTCGCCACGAGACGGTACCCGGCACATTCCACGGCTATCTCGCCCAACCGGAGACCGCGGGAGCGCGTGACGGCATCCGCCGCATCGTCTCCTGGATCGACCAGCACTGATGCGCTCGTCTGGCCGTGCCGGACGACGATGGAGAAGGACAGCATGACAATTCCTCCCACTGCCCAGATGATCACGCCCGACCACGCGATCGATGGTGCGCCGGCTGTCCGCCGTGTGTTCACGCTCGATGAGGGACACGGTGCCGTCTCACACGCAGAGGTGCGCGCGACGGCGCTCGGCGTGTGCGAGGTGCGGGTCAACGGCATCCTCGTGTCCGCCGATCTGCTGACACCCGGCTGGACGAGCTACGAATGGCGCCTGCGTTACGCCACGTGGGACGCGACCGGGCCTCTGGCTTCCGCTCTCGGCGGTCCTGCGGTGATCGAGGCCGTGATCGGTTCCGGCTGGTACTCGGGTCACCTCGGATGGGACGGGAACAGCGAGGTGTACGGCTCCGAGCGTGCCGCGCTCGTGGAGCTGCGGATCACTTTCGCCGACGGGCACGTGCAGAGTGTGGGAACCGATGAGTCGTGGACGTCCGTGGCCACCTCGACGATCGCGGACGACCTCTACGACGGTCAGCGCATCGACCGCAGGGTGGCCGATGACGCCCGGTTCGCCCCGGTGCCGCTGGACGGCGAGGGGCCCGTCCGGACGGTCGCGTTCGACCACGCCCGTCTGACGCCGTATCTGTCGCCTCCGGTGCGTCGACAGGAGGAGTTCGCCCCTGTGCGGGTGTGGCGTTCACCCGCGGGCGCGCTGCTCGCGGACTTCGGGCAGAACCTCGTCGGCTGGACGCGGCTCGCCGCGTGCGGGGAGCCGGGCCGGGTGATCACGGTGCGCCACGCCGAAGTGCTCGACGAATCCGAACTCGGTACGCGGCCGTTGCGGCGAGCGCGCGCGACGGATGAGTTCGTGCTGTCGGGCCGAGACGATGTGTTCGAGCCAACGCTCACCTTCCACGGATTCCGCTATGTCGAAGTATCGGGATGGCCGGGTGCGGACGAAGAGCTCGCCGGTGCCCTGCGCGCGGTGGTGATCGGATCCGACCTCGTGCGCACCGGTACGTTCCGCAGCTCCCATCCACTGCTCAACCGCCTGCACGACAACGTCGTCTGGGGCATGCGTGGCAATTTCGTCGACGTCCCGACGGACTGCCCGCAGCGCGACGAGCGACTGGGGTGGACCGGAGATCTCGCCGCATTCGCCGAGACGGCGGTCTATCTCTACGACGCGGAGGACTTCCTCGCCGACTGGCTGCGCGATCTCGCCGTCGAGCAGGAGCACGCGGATGGGCGCATCCCCGTCGTCGTCCCCGACAACCTCAAGTACGAGAACACGGGAGCGCTGGCTGCCGTCATGGGGTCGAGTCTGGTGATCGCGCTCTGGAACGACGCGGCCTGCTGGGTTCCGTGGGCGATGTATGAGGCCTACGGCGACTCGCGCGTGCTGTCGGACCAGTACGCGTCGATGAGCGCACATGTCCGGCGCACGGCGGCAGCTCTGTCCGAGCGCCACCTGCTGGAGGGCGGATTCCAGCTGGGCGACTGGCTGGACCCCACGGCTCCGCCCGACGCGCCGCACCAGGCGAAGGCCGACCCGGCCGTGGTCGCCACGGCCTGCGTCTACCGGTCGGTCGTGATCGCCCGCGACACCGCCCGCGTGGTCGGATGCGATGCCGATGCCGCGGAGTTCGACGCGCTGGCGGCTCGGATTCGAGAGGGGTTCACGACGCACTGGGTGCGAGAGGGGCGAATCCACAGCGATGCCCCCACCGTCTACGCCCTCGCCATTGTGTTCGGACTCCTCGACGACACCGGGCGTGCCGCCGCCGGCGCCAGGCTGGCAGCGCTCGTCGCCGATGCCGGATACGTCATCACCACCGGTTTCGCGGGGACGCCCTTCATCCTCACGGCACTGTCCGAGACGGGTCAGCTGGAGACCGCGTACCGACTGCTGCTCCAGGAGGAGTGCCCGTCGTGGTTGTACCCCGTCACGATGGGCGCGACCACGATGTGGGAGCGCTGGGATTCGATGCTCCCCGACGGCACGATCAACCCGGGCGAGATGACCAGCTTCAACCACTACGCATTCGGTGCGGTCGCGACGTGGCTGCATCGTGTGGTGGCGGGCCTCTCGCCGGAAGCGCCCGGCTACGCGCGGGTACGTATCGCGCCGCGGCCCCCGGCCAGTGGACTGGACTCGGCGGAGACTGCTCTTCAGTCGCGCCACGGGCGGGTGGCTGCGGGCTGGAGCGTGACAGAGGGAACCCTGCGAGTCATCGCGAGCATCCCCGACAGGGTGACGGCCGTGGTCTCGCTTCCGTCCGGTTTCACCACCGAGGTCGGCGCCGGCGAGCACGAGTGGGCCGAACCGTTTCCGGATGCGGTGACGGAGGACACGGCAGGCGCCGCGCTCGATGCCATCCGCGCCGAGCGGGAGCGTGATGAACGTGTGCTCGCGAAGGCCCGTCTGCTCGGGGGTGCGAGCTTCTGGACGACGGCCGCGGGGGAGGGCGTACGTGCGCTCACGCTCGTCGACGGGCCGCACGGATTGCGCTATCAGGACGGCGCGACGGATCACCTCGGCGTGAACGACAGCCGCCCCGCGACCTGCTTCCCGCCGGCCGTCGCACTCGGATCGAGCTGGAACGTCGAACTGGTTCGGCAGATCGGCGAGGCGATCGGCCTGGAGGCCCGCGAGGCCGGTGTCGATGTGGTGCTGGGGCCCGGCGTGAACATCAAGCGCTCGCCACTGGGCGGACGTGGTTTCGAGTACCTCTCCGAGGATCCGTTGCTCACCGGCGTCCTCGGTACCGCGTGGGTGCAGGGGCTGCAGGGCGTGGGCGTCGGGGCGTCGCTCAAGCACTTCGCCGTCAACAGCCAGGAGACGGACCGCATGCGGGTGGACACCCGTGTCGATGCGCGGGCGCTGCGCGAGATCTACCTCCCGGCGTTCGAACGGATCATTCGCGAGGCGCAGCCGTTCACCGTGATGAGTGCGTACAACGCGGTGAACGGGGTGTTCGCCTCGGAGAACCGGTGGCTTCTCACCGAGCTGCTGCGCGACGAGTGGGGATTCGACGGCCTGGTCGTCTCGGACTGGGGTGCGGTGAAGGATCGCGTCGTCGCGCTGCGCGCTGGGCTGGATCTGGAGATGCCCGCATCGGGGGATTCCGGCGCGCAGGCGCTGCTGGAGGCGGTGCGCGCCGGCGTGCTTGAGGAGACGGTGCTGGACAGGTCGGTGGCGCGTCTGGCGGCTCTCGCCGACCGGACCGCAGCAACCACACGCGCGCGCCTCGATCACTCCGAGCACCATGCTCTGGCGCGCCGTGCGGCAGGTGAGTCGATCGTGCTGCTTCGCAACGAGCACGCCGTGCTTCCGCTCCCACGGGACTGCCGGGTGGCCGTGTTCGGTCACCTCGCCCTCGCACCGCAGTTCCAGGGCGGAGGCAGCTCCCACGTCAACCCGACCCGCGTGGATGAGCCGCTCGGACAGATCCGCGAGGTCATCGACGATGTCGCGTTCGCGATCGGGTACAGTCCGGACGGCGATGCGGTGGCACACCGTGACGAGGCCGAGGCGCTCGCCGGAGGGGTGGACGTCGCCATCGTCTTCGCCGGACTCTACGAGTCGGATCAGACCGAGGGGCGCGACCGGGCCGATCTCAGCCTTCCCGCGGCGCAAGTCGCGCTGATCCGTGCGGTGGCAGCCGCGGCACCGCGAACGGTCGTCGTCCTGATGAACGGCGGGGTGGTCGATCTCGAGCCCTGGCACGACGACGTGGATGCGATCGTCGAAGCGTGGGCAGGCGGGCAGGCCATCGGTGGCGCGATCGCCGACGTGCTTTCTGGTGCGGTCAACCCGTCCGGACGGCTGGCGGAGACGATTCCCTTTGACGTGCGCGATACCCCCAGCGCCTTGTCCTTCCCGGGAGAGTCGGGCTCCGCGCTCTACGGGGAGAGCATCTTCGT
The DNA here is from genome assembly GCA_031277945.1 of Microbacterium sp. Lineage (GTDB taxonomy): Bacteria > Actinomycetota > Actinomycetes > Actinomycetales > Microbacteriaceae > Microbacterium. The sequence goes on from JAITLK010000002.1 coordinate 153,791, forward strand.
CGGCTATCGGCACCATGTCTCCACCGGTCGCGCCGTCCGCTACCCGTTCGGGCACGGTCTCTCATTCACGCGGTTCACCAGCGAGCTGGTGTCTGCCTGCGCGGAGGGCGCGGATGCCGTTCAGGTGCGCGTGCGCGTCAGGAACACGGGACCCGTCCGCGGCGCCGAGGTCGTCCAGGTCTATGTCGGCGAGGTCCGGCCCCGCGTCCGTCGGCCCCGGCGTGCTCTCGCCAGTTTCACGAAGGTCGAGCTCGACCCGGGCGAGACGATCGAGGTCGACGTCGAACTGGATCGGCGGACGCTTGCCTACTGGGACGAGGTGGCGAATACATACCGCATCGACGCAGGGGCCTATCGGATCGAGCTCGGGCGTTCGTCGACGGACATCGTGGATTCCGCGGAGGTATTGCTGGCGGGTGACGCACCCGTCGTCCAGCCCCTGACACTCCTATCGACAGTGGGTGAGTGGTTCACCCATCCGGTCGTGGGCCCAGCGCTGCGCGGCGCCATGGGGGCGGATCCGGCCTCCGAACCCCCTGCCGATCTCATGCTCGTCGCGTCGATGCCGATGGGGCAGTTCGCGCGGTTCATCGCCGCCGACATCCCCGAAGCGGTTCTTCACCACTTCATGGCGCTCAGCGCATCCTGACAGCAGCATCGCCCTCCCGCATCCGGACACGGGAGGGCGATGCTGCGCTGCACTCACACCTGGAGGTTCTTCGTGCCGCCGGGCAAGCGCATCAGCAGCACCAGCGACAACGCCGTGAGCACGAGCAGCACGGTCGACAGTGCGGCAGCCGTTCCCAGCTGTCCACGGATCACCGAGGAGTAGATGCCCAGCGAGAGCGTCTGCGTCTTGGTGGTGTAGAGGAACAGCGTCGTCGACAGCTCGGTGATGATCGTCACCCAGCTGAGCACCGCTCCGGAGATGATCCCCGGCGCGAGCGCGGGCACGACGATGCGGACCAGCGTCCGGAACTTCGAGGCACCGAGGCTCATCGCCGCCTCCTCGACGCTCGCGGGAACCTGATACATCAGTGCCGTGATCGAGCGCACGGAATAGGGCACTCGCCGGATCATCAGCGCGATCACCATGATCACGGCTGTTCCCGTCAGCATCAGAGGCGGATGGCTGAATGCCGCGATCAGCGCAATGCCGATGATCAGGCCGGGGACCACGTAGGGGACCATCGTCATCGTGTCCAGCGTGGAAGCGAGCCATCCCCGCCGGCGGACGCTGAGATACGACACGAGCACCGCGACGACGACCAGGAGTGCGAGTGCCGACAGGCCGAGAGCGAAGGTGTTGCCGATGAACTTCCACATGTCCCGCGAAGCCTTGGTGTAGTTCTCCACTCCCCAGCCCTCGGTGAACTGTCCGTATGAGGTCTTGCGGAACGAGCTGCCGACCACGACGGCGAGCGGCGCCAGCGCGAGCAGGACGTACACGTACACATACGCATGGATACCGATGCTGCGCCACATCCCGGCTCGAACGGGCTCAATGGGTCTCATCGCACTCATCGAGAACGACTTGCGGCCCGCGATCCACTTCTGCACCAGGAACACTCCCAGCGTCAGCGCGATCACGATCACGCTGACCGCCGCTGCGAAGCCGGTGTCCGTGGATACCTCGCCCACGGCGGCGTTGTAAATCAGCACAGGAACGGTCTGATAGCCCCGGCCGATCAGCATCGGCGTGCCGAAGTCGGCGAACGCGCGCACGAAGACCAGGAGCGAGCCGGCGAGCACCGTCGGCCACAGCAGCGGCATGATGACGGTCAGCGCACGTTTGGCTCCGACGACGCCCATCGATTCGGAGGCCTCCAGCAGGGAGACGTCGATCGTCTTCCACGCCCCCATGAGATAGGTGAAGATCAAGGGCACGAGCTGGAGGGTGAGCACCAGCACGATGCCGCCGAATCCGTAGATGCTCGGAACCTCGATGCCCAGCGCGCTCTTGAACCACCCGGTGATCATGCCGTTGTTGCCGAGCAGCAGGATCCAGGAGTATGCGCCGATGAACGGCGGCGACATCATGGACGCCAGGATCAAAACCTGGATCGTCCTGTTTCCGTGGACGCGGTACATGGTCATGAAGTAGGCCAGCGGGAAGGCGACCAGCAGAGACAGGATGGTGACGGTCACGGTCACCGCCAGCGAGTTCACAAGGGTCGTGTAATAACGCGCCGACGTGAAGAAGGTGATGAAGCCGTCGAAGCTGATTCCGGAGCCGTCCGTGACCGAGTTCGCGAGGACGTTGAGCAGAGGCCACACGGCGACCAGCAGATAGCCCACGGTGAGGACGACGGCGACCAGCGTCCATCCGTCCAGTCGCCGTCCGCCGAACCTCATCGGTCGGCCCGCATGATCGATGAACGAGTCCGCGCGTCGAAGATGCGCACGCGTGCGGCGTCGAGCCGGAGGCCGGTGGAATCACCGGCTCGCCACGGCGTGGGGGAGTCGGAGAACTCGAGGAACTCCACCACCTCGCCGGTGCGCAACTCCACCTTCACCTGCGCGTGAGAGCCGAGGAACGTCTGCGTGAGCACCGTGGCCGGGATGCCCTGCGCGTCCGCCGCCACGGCTTCCGGGCGGATCGAGAGGATGACCGGTGCCTCCGGGGTGCCGGGTTCGACGAGATCGGTGACATCGAGGTGCACGCCCTCCGCCAGCTCCACCACGCGGCGGCCGTCACGGATCACCAGGGGGCGCTCCAGGAAGTTCGTCTTGCCGATGAACTCCGCAACGAACGTGTTCGCCGGGCGATGGTAGATGTCGGCGGGGGAGCCCACCTGCTGGATCTCGCCGAGCTTCATCACCGCGATGCGGTCGGAGACGGCCATCGCCTCTTCCTGATCGTGCGTCACGTAGACGGTGGTGATCCCCGCCTCCCGTTGCACGTCGCGGATCGTATCGCGCATCTCGACGCGCAGCTTCGCATCGAGATTCGACAGCGGCTCGTCCATGAGGAGGACGGCAGGGCTGATCACGAGCGCACGCGCGAGCGCGACACGCTGCTGCTGGCCGCCCGACATGGCTCCCGGCATGCGGTCGGCCAGATGCCCCATGCGCACCCGCTCGAGAGCGGCGGTGACGCGCCTCGTGGTCTCAGCCTTTCCGACCTTGCGGTTCTGGAGCCCGAAGGCAACGTTCTTGGCTGCGGTCATCTGCGGGAACAGCGCGTAGTTCTGGAACACCATGCCGATATTGCGCTGCGCCGGCGGAGCGTCATTGACGACCCGGCCATCGAACGCGATGCTTCCGGACTCGATCGAGTTGAATCCGGCGATCATCCGGAGAAGAGTGGTCTTCCCGCACCCGGAGGGGCCGAGGAGGGTGAAGAACTCACCCTCCTCGATGGTGAGATTCAGGTCGGGGATCGCGACCTGGTCGCCGTACTCCTTACGGAGGTCGGTGAGAGCGATGTGCGTCATGTCAGTCTCCGTCGGACCGGGTCAGTTGGCGTCGAGGATCTTCTGGTACTGCGCGACGAGGTCCTCGCGGTGTGCGGCGACATAGGCCCCGTCCTCCTCGACCGTGGGGATCTCGCTGAGCGCAGGAAGGCCCGGCTTGTCGACGCCCTCGCGCAGCGGGCGACCCGCCGTGTCCTCCGCGATGATCGTCTGAGCCTTCTCGGACGTGACGAAGTCGATGAACGCCTGGGCCTGCTTCTCGTTCGGGCCGCCCTTGATGACCTGAGCGCTCGCGGCGAGGAATGCGGCACCCTCCTTCGGGTACACGATCTCGACGGGCTTGCCCGAATTGACGTAGTTGAGGGAGAGCGGTTCGTACGTGAGCGCGACGATGTACTCGCCATCGGCGGTGTTCTGCGCCACCTGCGACGAGGATCCGATGGTGATGCCGTTGAGCTGGGCGACCAGATCCGAGACGTAGTCCCAGCCCGCTGCGGACTCGTAGTCTCCGCCGACGGCCTTGAGCATGTTGGTGAGCTGGGCGAAGGCGGAGGAGGACTGCGTCGGGTCGCCGAACGCGATCTTCCCCTTCAGCTCCGGCTGCAGAAGTTCTGCGTAGCTGGTGATGGTGACGCCCGCCGCCTCGGCCTTCTCCGTGTTGACCAGCAGGTTCGACCCGTCGGCCTGGTACGGCGTCGCGAACCCGGTGCTGTTCTTGCCCGCATCCAGCATGTCTGCATCGTTGGCGGAGGTGTACTCGGCCCACAGGTCCTGGTTGGCGAGCGCCTGCGCGATCCCGCCGCCGAACATCACGTCGCCCTGGGCGTTGGAGGACTCGCTCTTGATGCGCTGATAGAGCTCCCCGGTGCCGGCTGTCACCGTCTCCACCGTGATGCCGGTCTCCGCCTCGAACTCGGGGATCAGCTTGTCGAGCATCTCCTCCTCGTTGGGGGTGTACAGCACCAGGCTGCCGCCGAGCTTCGTGTCGCCGTCGCCGGAGTTCGACGCAGAGTCGTCCGTGGAGCAGGCGGCCAGGGCGAGCGCGGTGACGCCGAGAACGGCCAGCGCGGATGTGGTACGGAATCGCATGGATTCGTATCCCTTCACTACATTGTGCGGAGAATCGACCTATCCTGATCGATATGAGCGGAATCGCTCAGAAAGTGAACATAGCAGCGATCGTTTCTCGCGGACAACTTCCAGCGGACTTTCAGAATTGCGGGAGCGGACGCAGCGCGCGGACCGGTGGAAGCGCGACGGTCGGGCAGAATGAGCTTCGACGCGTTCGCGCCGGAGAAGGAACACATCGGGAAGATCTATGACGCAGGCACAGCGCTTGACCCAGCTCCTCGACTTCGTCACGGAGCGTGGTTCGGTCTCCAACGCCGAGATCACCGAGGTGCTGAGCATCTCCGAGGCCACCGCGCGGAGATATCTCGCGATGCTGGAAAGCCGGCAGCTGGTGACCCGGACACATGGCGGGGCGACGGCGCGGGGCTCCCGCATCGACCAGCCGGTGCGTGGTCGATCCGGAGCGCGTACCGACGCTCACCAGCGCATCGCGCGCGCCACGGCTGGGTTGCTCGATGGTGTGGGCACCATCGCGCTCAACGGCGGGACGACGTCCGCGGAGGTGGCACGGGCGTTGATTCGTCGGCGTCGTGGCATCGGGCTCGCCACGACGGTCGTGACGAACTCCGTCAACATCGCCTACGAGATGGCGCCCAACGATGATTTCCACGTGATGATGACCGGTGGCCTGGTGCGCGCTGAGTCGATGGAGACGACCGGACCTCTCGCAGAGCAGGCGCTGCTCACTCTCGCGGTCGACGTCGCGGTGATCGGGGTCGGTGGCGTGGACGCGCGATTCGGATTCTCGTCGATGAACGAACTGGAGGCCGCGACCAGCCGGCTGATGATGCGCTCCGCTCAGCGGAGCATCGTCGTCGCCGACTCGTCGAAGATCGGCCGCACCGAGTTCTCGCGCGTGTGCGAGCTGGAAGAGGTCGGCGCGATCGTGACCGACGCGCCGATTCTGCGTCCGTTGCTCTCCGTGCTCGACGACGCCGGCGTCAGGGTCGTCGTCGCCGAATAGGCCCGCATTCGTTCCTCCCCAGCCGCGGATACGGATTGATCGGTTCGGATTCGTGAGGTCCCCGGTTCCCGGGCCTCGTCCGTCGATCAACCTCGGGGGATGGCAGCGAAGGATGAACGAGGACGGGCAGGCGAGGATCGCGCCTGCGCCTATTTGTCAGCGCAGGGATGTCGCATCCTCGCGCGCAACTGGCGGGTCGCATCCGGGGAGCTGGACATCGTCGCTGTCCGTGGCGGATCGCTGATCGTCGTCGAAGTGAAGACCCGGCGCACCGCAGACTACGGCGATCCGCTGGCTGCGGTCGACGCTCGCAAGCTCGCACAGGTGTGGCGGCTGGCATTCGCGTGGATGCGGCAGCATCCCGACGAAGCCCGCGGGCGGACGGTGCGCGTCGACGTGATCGGCATCACGGGCGAAGACCCGGCCACGGCGGACCTCGTGCATCTGGAGGACGTCCGATGAGCGTTGCGCGTACCTGGGCGGTGGCATTGAACGGTATCGACGGGTCGATGGTCGAGGTGGAGGCGGACCTCTCAGCCCACACGCCGGGGTTTGATCTCATCGGGCTGCCGGACAAGGCGCTCGGTGAAGCGGCGCGGCGGGTGCAGAACGCCTGCGCGAATCAGGGACTGCCCCTTCCTCGCCGCCGCATCACCGTGAACCTCTCGCCGGCCAGTCTGCCCAAGCGCGGTGCGGGTTTCGACGTGGCCGTCGCCATCTCTGCGCTCGCGACCGAGCTTCCGCTGGACGCGGCGTCGCTGACGCGCACGGCCCACGTGGGTGAGCTCGGCTTGGACGGTCGCCTGCGGCCACTGCCGGGGGTGCTGCCGGCCGTGCACGCGGCTGTGCGAGCCGGAATACAGCGTGTCGTCGTCCCGGCCGCCTGCCGCGCCGAGGCAGAACTGGTCTCCGGTGCCGAGATCGTGGCCGCGGTGAACCTCACCGACGTCGCGCGCGCTCACGGCGCCCTCGTCGACCCGCGCGAGGAGGACGCGCTGCCGACGACGGCGGTGGTCACCGGCGACGTCTCCGAGCCCCGTGACCTCGCCGACGTGGTCGGACAGCGCAGCGCCGTCGACGCCCTGATCGTGGCGGCGGCCGGAGGGCACCACATGCTCCTCACAGGAGCTCCCGGTGCGGGAAAGACGATGCTCGCCGCCCGCCTTCCCGCTCTGCTGCCCGACCTCGACGAGCGGCAGGCCCTCGATGTGGCATCCGTGCGCTCGCTGTGCGGAGAGCCGGTCGCGCATCTGCCACGAATCGCCCCCTTCGAGGCGCCCCATCACTCCGCGAGCGTCCCATCGTTGGTCGGCGGGGGCTCAGGGGTGATCCGGCCCGGGGCGATCGCGCGCGCCGCGCACGGTGTCCTGTTTCTCGACGAGGCGGCCGAGTTCGCGGCGTCCGCTCTGGATGCCCTGCGCCAGCCGCTGGAGTCCGGGACGATCACGATCCACCGGGCGGGCACCACGGCTAGCTACCCGGCACGGTTTCAGCTCATCCTCGCGACCAATCCGTGTCCCTGCGGCAACTACGGCGTGCGTGGCGCGGAGTGCTCCTGTCCGCCGGTGGCGGTTCGCCGGTACCTCACCCGGCTGTCGGGTCCGTTGCTGGATCGGGTCGACATCGAACTGCCGGTGACGCGCGTGACGGTGGCGTCGGGAGGAGAGCAGGTGAGCACGGCGGAGGCCCGGGAGCGGGTCCTGGGTGCCCGAGAGAGAGCGGGGCGGCGGCTGGCCGAGACACCGTGGCAGATCAACGCCGAGGTGGCAGGGTCGTGGTTGCGCACCGGGCCTCATCGCCTCGGACCCGCCGTGTCCGCGCCGCTGGATCAGGCCTTGCGCCGTGGCGCCCTCACCCTGCGGGGATACGACCGCGTGCTTCGTCTCGCCTGGACCCTGGCGGATCTGCGCGGCGCTCACCAGCCGCACCTGGAGGACGTGGGTCGTGCGCTCGCGTTGAAGAGGGGAGTGGGGCTGTGACGCGGCAGGACGACGGCGATCAGCAGGCCTCGGTCGCCCGTGACTCCCCAGAAACCCCGAGCGCCCTCGACAAAGCGCCGAGGCGGCGACAGGAGCCTCTCTCGGACGAGGCTCACGCCCGGATCTCGTGGAGCCAGATCATCGAGCCGGGCGACGCCGAGGCCGGGGCGCTGATCGATCGGCACGGCGCCTCGGGGGCATGGGCGCTGGTGAGACAGGGCCCCGCGGCCCTGACGGCGACAGCTTCCTCGGGCGAAGCGGCACGGTGGCGAAAGGCCCATGGTCGTTGGGCCCCGCGGCTTGCCGGCGTCGACGTCGATCGCCAGCGGGAGCGCGCCCGTCGTTGCGGGGCGCGGCTCCTCCTGCCCGGTGACCCCGAGTGGCCCGTCGGTCTCGACGATCTTCAGGAGTCGCGGCCCGTGCTGTTGTGGGTGCGGGGCGACATCCGCTCCCTGGCCATCGGCCCTCAGGTCGCCATCGTGGGAGCACGCGCTGCCACGGGATACGGCGAGCACATCACCGCGGAGATCGCCGGCGAGCTCGCGACCCGGGGAGTCGGGATCGTCTCGGGAGCCGCGTACGGCATCGATGGCGCGGCGCACCGCGCCACCCTCGCCTGTGGCGGAACGACGGTTGCGGTGCTTGCCGGCGGCGCCGATCGTGTGTACCCGGCCGGGCACGCCGCCCTGATCGCGGACATCGCCCGGGCCGGTGCCGTCGTCAGCGAGGTCCCGCTGGGCGGCGAGCCGACGAAGTGGCGCTTCCTCGCGCGCAACCGCCTCATCGCAGCCATGACGGATGCCACGCTGGTGGTGGAGGCCGGGTGGCGCAGCGGTTCTCTGAACACGGCGGGCCACGCCGCGTCCCTGGGCAGACCCCTCGGTGCGGTGCCGGGACCGGTGACCTCGGCCGCCTCCTCCGGCTGTCATCGACTGTTACGCGAGTACGACGCGGTGTGTATCACCGGTGCAGACGACGTCGTCGAACTGCTACCTGGTGCCGTGGTGCCCGTCGGGGAGCCGCGTGCGGAGTTGCCGGAGCTGCCGGAAGCCGGACGTCTCTCGGCCGTGCTCTCGACCCGCGTCGCGAGGAGTGCGGAGGAACTCGCGGCACGCGCGGCGATCTCCGTTGCTGACGCCGAAGCATTGTTGGGCCTCTGGTCGCTGACGGGACGGGCGGAGCGTGAGGCCGCGGGGTGGCGTGCCACGCGAAAGCCCGCTGGCGACTGACGCGAGAGCGGGACCGCGCCGCCGTACGACCCGTCTGGCCCTCCCCGGTGGCCGGCCACCGGGGAGGAGAAGAGGGCTCATCGGCATGGCGTCGGGGCGTGCGGCGATCCCGCCGCGAGGATCGTCGTGTGGAACTGAGCGCCGCAACCGAGAGCTTCGTCGAGCACCTGGCACGGGTGCGGCGGCTCTCGGCGGCGACGGTGCGTGCCTACCGCAGCGACCTCGTCGATCTCCATGCGGCCACCGGGGAGGCCGACCTTCGCGACATCGGGTTGGAGGAACTTCGGGATTGGCTCTGGCGCGCCAGCCAGCGCGGTGATGCCCGGAGCACGATCGCCCGGCGAACCGCGGCGGTTCGGACCTTCTTCGCCTGGGCCGTGGAAGAAGGCCTCGTGCCACACGACCCCACCGTGCGGCTGGTGACGCCGAAGAAGCCGCAGACTCTGCCCGCTGTCGCGACGGCCGACGGCGTGCGGGACATGCTCGACGAGCTGGCGGCGCGCGCGGCGGAGGGGGATGTGCGGGCACTACGGGACCACGCGATTCTCGAGATCCTCTATGGCGCGGGGGTCCGGGTGTCCGAGCTATGCGGCCTCGACGTCGCCGACGTCGATCGGGACCGCGCGACGATGCGCGTTCTCGGCAAAGGTTCGAAGGAACGCGTCGTACCGTTCGGTGCACCCGGTCTGCGCGCACTCAACGCCTACCTCGTGCGCTCGCGGCCGGCGCTGCAGGCGCGCGCTGAGTCTACGAGTCCGGCGCTCTTCCTCGGCACCCGCGGCGCACGGATCGGGTCTCGGACGGTGTACGGCATCGTGTCCCGCGAACTCGGCCCCGTGCTCGGCGAGCGGACGGTGGGGCCCCATGCGTTGCGACACTCCGCCGCCACACACCTGATCGACGGCGGCGCTGACCTGCGGGCCGTGCAGGAACTGCTCGGTCACGCGAGCCTCGGCACCACGCAGATCTACACGCATGTCTCGTCGGAGCGGCTTTCCGCGGTGTACCGGACTGCGCATCCCCGGGCCTGAGCGCCGGCCTGCAGGTCGTGCCCATCCCGCTGTGCCGTCGGCCGCTGGTCACGGACGTGTCCGGCTGACCGTCATCCCGGGATGTCATCTGCGCAGCATGGCAACAGGATCGCCCGCGGCACGCCGCCGAGCAGGAGCAGCGGGTTGATGTAGTCGCCGTGGCGGCGAACGCCGAAGTGCACCTGGCCGGGGAGCGCGTGACCCCCGGAGGCGAGCATCCCGACCGCACCCCCGCGAAGAACCGGTGTGCCGGCGACGAGGGGGGAGTGCACAGGCTCCAGCGTGGTCACCAGCCCGTCGCCATGATCGATCGTCAGCAGGGGGCGATCCACGACGGTCCCGACGAACGCGATCACCCCATCGGCCGGTGCCCGTATCGCCGTGTCGGAGCCGAGCGGGAGGAGATCGATCCCGCGGTGGCCCGCCCCATATGCATGTGGGGGAGCGAGGAACGACGCGGTGACCCGGATGCCGCCCCCGATCGGCCAGGACCACCCGCCTTCGTCGGATCGGGGGAGCGCCCCCGCGATGGCGAGCCCGGCCCCCGCGCCGCCGGGCACCGGCCCGGGCCCGGGCGCGGGCGCCGGTTCGGGCGACACGATACTTCGCTGCCCCTGCGCCGGCACCGGCGCAGCAGCGGACACATCGGCGCCCGGCGCGAAGCCGAGCAGCGCGATGGCGAGCACTCCCAGCCGTCTGACTCGACGTCGCCGGTCGAACGGTGAGGGGAGCCTGCGCCTGCTGCGATGCGGGAAGACGGGAGGCGGCGAAGGATCCGGAGCGCAGTGCATCATCCTTCGATGCTTGTCGTGCGGGGAGCACCGCCGCTGACGTTCCCGGGGAGGGCCGAAGTGATCTTGCGCAATCCGGCGCTGGGGAGGACGCGAAGGACGGCGACCGAGCAGGTGGACACACGCAAGCCGAGCACCTCGCCGGCCCGGTGGCACTGCTACACTGGAACGGCACTTCGCATGTCGGAGTGACTTCGCGTGCCTTGCACGACCACGGTCGTGGCACACATCCCCAACGGTCCTTTCGAGGCGGGGCTGTGTCTGGCACCAGGTAGTGGGTATCCACGAAATCAACCGCAACAACGGCGCCACGTGCGCCCAGAAACAGGAGAACGACCATGGCAGTCGTCACCATTCGCCAGCTGCTCGACGCTGGTGTGCACTTCGGACACCAGACCCGCCGGTGGAACCCGAAGGTGAAGCGCTTCATCCTCACCGAGCGCTCGGGCATTCACATCATCGACCTGCAGCAGTCGCTGGCTTACATCGACCGCGCGTACGACTTCGTCAAGGAGACGGTCGCTCACGGCGGCACCATCCTCTTCGTCGGCACCAAGAAGCAGGCGCAGGAAGTCGTCGCCGAGCAGGCGACCCGCGTCAACCAGCCCTACGTGAACCAGCGCTGGCTGGGTGGTCTGCTGACCAACTTCACCACGGTCTCCAAGCGTCTTGCGCGCATGAAGGAGCTCGAGGAGCTCGACTTCGAGAACCCGTCCGCTTCGGGCTTCACCAAGAAGGAGCTCCTGCTCAAGAAGCGCGAGCTCGACAAGCTGCACAAGTCGCTCGGCGGTATCCGCCACCTCACCAAGACGCCGTCGGCCATGTGGGTCATCGACGCCAAGCGTGAGCACCTCGCCATCGACGAGGCCAAGAAGCTCGGCATCCCCGTGATCGGCATCCTCGACACGAACGCCGACCCGGACGACCTGCAGTACCCGATCCCGGGTAACGACGACGCGATCCGCTCCGTCGCACTGCTCACCCGCGTGATCGCCGACGCTGCTGCCGAGGGCCTGATCGCCAAGCACCAGCCGGCCGACGAGCAGGCCGCTGAGCCGCTGGCCGAGTGGGAGCGCGAGCTCCTCGAGCAGGGTGCACCGGTTGTCGAGGGCTCTGAGGTCGAGGTTGTCGCCGACGAGACCGCTGCGGACGAGGCCGGCGCCGAGGCTCAGGCCGCCGCCGTGGAGACCGAGGCCAAGTAAGCCATCAGCGGGTGGTGCGTGAGCGCCACCCGCTGCCTATCCATTACAGCTGCCACTTACATCACAGAGGAGCCACACAATGGCAAACTTCAGCATCGCCGACATCAAGGCTCTCCGCGAGCAGCTCGGCACGGGGATGGTCGACACCAAGAAGGCGCTGGAGGAGGCTGACGGCGACGTCGCGAAGGCCACCGAGATCCTGCGCCTCAAGGGTGCCAAGGGTAACGCGAAGCGTGCCGACCGCTCCACCAGCGAGGGCCTGATCGCCGCTTCCGAGCAGGACGGCAAGGTCACCCTGATCGAGCTCGCCTGCGAGACCGACTTCGTCGCGAAGAACGAGCGTTTCATCGCTCTCGCCGACAAGGTGCTGGCTGCCACCGCAGCGGCTGCCGCCGACTCGGTCGAGGCCGCGCTCGCCGCTCCCGCCGGAGACCAGACGGTTGCCGAGCTGATCAGCGACGAGGCCGCCATCATCGGCGAGAAGGTCGAGCTGCGTCAGGTTCGCACCGTCTCGGGCGAGAAGTTCGAGGTCTACATGCACCGCACCAACAAGGACCTGCCGCCGCAGGTCGGCGTTGTGGTGGCGTACACCGGTGACGACGCCGAGGCCGCTCGCGCCATCGCGCAGCACATCTCGTTCGCGAACCCCTCGTTCCTCAGCCGTGACGACGTCCCGGCCGAGGACATCGAGAAGGAGCGCGAGATCGTGACGAAGATCTCCCTCGAGGAGGGCAAGCCCGAGGCAGCCCTGCCGAAGATCGTCGAGGGTCGCGTCAACGCGTTCATCAAGCAGGTCGCCCTGCTCGACCAGGACTACGCCCGTGACAACAAGCTCACGGTCGCCCAGGTGGCGAAGGACGCCGGCATCACGGTGACCGCGTTCGCCCGCTTCAAGGTCGGCGCGTAAGACCTTTTTCGGGGCCCGGATCGTTTGACGATCCGGGCCCTTCTTCACGCACACACACCAGCGCGCTACGGTTGAGCGCGACGAGAGGAACAACGTGACCACGACAGAGAAGACCGGACGCCGTCGCGTCCTGCTGAAGCTCTCCGGTGAGGCCTTCGGCGGCGGGCAGCTGGGTGTGAACCCGGATGTCGTCAGCGCCATCGCACGCGAGATCGCCGAGGTCGTCGACACGGTCGAGGTTGCGATCGTGGTGGGCGGCGGCAACTTCTTCCGGGGCGCGGAACTCAGCCAGCGCGGCATGGAGCGGGGGCGTGCCGACTACATGGGCATGCTCGGCACCGTGATGAACGCCCTCGCGCTGCAGGACTTCCTGGAGCAGGCGGGCGCAGCCACGCGAGTGCAGTCCGCCATCCAGATGACCCAGGTGGCCGAGCCCTATATCCCGCTGAAGGCCGAGCGCCACATGGAGAAGGGCCGCGTCGTCATCTTCGGCGCCGGTGCGGGTCTGCCGTATTTCTCCACCGACACGGTCGCCGCCCAGCGGGCGCTGGAGATCGGGGCGACCGAGGTGCTCGTCGCCAAGAACGGCGTCGATGGCGTCTACTCGGCCGACCCGCGTACCGATCCCGCCGCGGTCAAGCTGGACCACGTCACCTACGGCGACGCCCTGCAGCAGGGCCTCAAGGTGGTCGACTCGACCGCGTTCAGCCTCTGCATGGACAACGGCATGAACATGCGCGTGTTCGGCATGGAGCCCGCCGGCAACGTCACGCGTGCGCTGCTGGGCGAGGAGATCGGGACTCTCGTCACCGCCTGACGCTCCGCAGGCACCCTCACAGGGACGCAGAGACCGTCCCACTAGACTGACATCAGCTGTACTCAATGAATGGAGCAGGCATGACCGCCGCCGCTGTGATCGCCGACACCAAGGCCAAGATGGAGCGCGCCGTTGAGGCCGCCAAGGAGGATTTCTCGACCGTTCGCACGGGTCGCGCCAACCCCCAGCTGTTCCAGAAGGTCATGGTCAACTACTACGGCACCATGACGCCGCTGGCCCAGCTGGCCTCGATCAACTCATCCGAGGCCCGCACTCTGCTCGTGACGCCCTACGACAAGGGCGCCCTGCGCGACATCGAGAACGCGATTCGCGACATGCCGAACCTCGGCGCCAACCCCTCCAACGACGGCAACATCATCCGGGTGACGCTTCCTGAGCTCACCGAGGATCGTCGCAAGGAGTTCGTGAAGCTCGTCAAGACCAAGGGCGAGGACGCGAAGGTCCAGGTCCGCGGCATCCGCCGCAAGGCGAAGGATGAGCTGGACGCGCTCAAGAGCGAGGTCGGCGAGGACGAGGTCGCCCGCGGCGAGAAGGAGCTCGATGCTCTGACCCGCGCGCACACCGACCTCATCGACGAGGCGCTCAAGCGCAAAGAGGCCGAGCTGCTCGAGGTCTGACACGGCATGACGTCAGATCCCCACGGGAACTCCGAGCCCGAGCAGCCGGTGACCGACGTCTCGTCGGACACCGGCGCTCGCGCGTTCCCCGCGCACCTCAAGGCCCGCCGCGAGGAACTGGAATCGCAAGTCGCCCACGCTCGGGAGAACTTCGATAAGCAGGTCGCGCACGCACGTGAGAACTTCGACGAGGCGCAGGAGCGCATCAAAGCGCGTACCGGGCGGGACCTCATCGGCGCGATCCTGATCGGGCTCGCGCTCGGCGCCATCGTGCTGGGCTCCCTGCTCTTTCTGAAGTGGATCTTCGTGATCCTCGCTGTCGTGGCAGCCGGTGCCGCGGTGTATGAACTCACCCGTGCCTTCCAGACCGCCGGGCGGCGCATCGATCTGATTCCGCAGCTCGTCACGGCCGTGGCGCTTGTCGGCTCGGCCTATGTCGCGGAGACCTGGGCCCTGTGGGTGCTGCTGTTCGCCGGTGTCAGCCTCATCATCGTGTGGCGACTGATCGGGCAGATGAGCGCTCAGGACGGCCGTGTCCGCAGGGATGTGCTCGGCGACATCCTGGCGAGCGTGCTCATTCCCGTGTACATCCCGTTCCTGACGACGCTCGCGCTCCTCGTGCTTCGCGAGGAGAACGGCCAGAACTGGATCATCCTCTTCCTCACCGTGGTGGTTTCGGCGGACACCGGCGCGTATGCGATCGGTCTGTGGCTCGGGAAACACCCCATGGCGCCGCGCGTGAGCCCCAAGAAGACCTGGGAGGGCCTGGGGGGAGCGGCGCTGTTCGCCGTGGTCTCCGCCACCCTGATCTGCATCTTCCTGCTGGGGCTGCCCTGGTGGACCGGCCTCGTCTGCGGACTGGCGTTGCTGCTCACCGCGACTCTGGGCGATCTCGGCGAATCGATGATCAAGCGCGATCTCGGCATCAAGGACATGAGTTCCTGGATTCCGGGTCACGGCGGGATCCTCGATCGTCTGGACAGCATCCTGCCCTCCGCGGTGGCCGTGCTCGCTCTTCATCACTTCCTCTCACCCCTGGCGGTTCTCTCGTGAGCTCGACTCCTTTCCCGCGCACCACCGGTCGCACCAAGGGCTATGAACGACGATCTGTCGACAGCTTCCTCGCACATGCGCGCTCGGCGTTCGAGCGGCGTTCCGATGGTGTCGCCCTGACGGCGGACGACATCCGCCAGGCGGCGTTCCCGCTCGTGAAGGACGGCTACGAGATCGCCCCCGTCGATGCCGCACTCGGGCGTATCGAGGACGCGTTCGCGGCACGGGAGCGCGATGCCCGCATCCGCGCTGTCGGTGTGGACGGCTGGGTCGAGCAGGCACGCGCGACGGCGCAGGTCGTGCTCGAGCGAATCTCCCGCCCCCGTACGCACCGATTCCGTCGGGCCGGCCTGTTGCGTTACGGCTATCGCATCGATGAGGTGGATCTGGTGACCGACAAGCTCGTCGGCTACTTCGAACATGGTGACAGGGTCACGCCGGAGCAGGTGCGCGCAGCGGCGTTCCGTATGCAGCGCAACGGCTACGCGGAGGAGCAGGTCGACGCCGTCCTCGATGCCGTGGTCGAGGTCATGCTCGCCGTCACGCCCACCCGCTGAGCGCCACCTGATGCCTTCCGGGGATCCTGCGGGTATAGTTATCCCATTGTGACTTCTGCTAACGAGACGAATCCCGTGGAGCTGCGCGGTGGCAAGCGCGCAGCGCAGCGTCAGACCAACGCTTCACAGCCCGTTGTGAAGAAGGCTCGTCGCCGCAGTGCGATGGCCGTGTTCTCCGCCCTGGCTGCGGTTGGCTTCGTGGGCGCGACCGTGGCGCCCGTCGCCCTCGCCAGCACCGGCCCGGTGGCCGCTCCAGCGCCGATCTCAACGTCCTCCACGGCGTACCAGCTGTCGGCGAGCGGAGCGCAGGCGTTCACGGCCGCGGATGCCGTCGTCAGCGGTGAGGTCGCCCGTGACTCGTACATGTCGTATCAGACCCCTACTCCGACGCCGACTCCCACCCCGGAGCCCGCTTCGGTGGATGAAGGCAGCAGCGGCGGCAGCGGCGGCAACAAGAAGAGCGGCGGCGGCGAGGCCCCCAAGTACACCGGTGGCGGCTCGCCGTCGGAGTGGATGGCCGCGGCCGGCATCGCAGAGAGCGACTGGGGCTACGTCGACTACATCGTGAGCAAGGAGAGCGGCTGGAACCCGAGCGCTACGAACTCGAGTTCGGGTGCGTGCGGTCTCGTCCAGGCGCTGCCGTGCTCGAAGGTTCCCGGCGGAGGGTACGACCCAGTGGCCAACCTCACCTGGGGCAACGGCTATGCCGTCGGCCGCTATGGTTCGTGGGCCGAGGCGTACAACTTCTGGGTGAACAACCACTGGTGGTGACGCTGTTTCACCATGCCCCGATCGAATCGACGTCGACCGGAGGATCCTCGCGCTGAGGATTCCCTCGCCCGCATGATTGCGGGGTTCAAGCGCACCGAGGTGCGGCGCGGCCAGGAGTGGTACGTGCAGCCCGTCTCGGAGCATCAAGCCCAGAAGGAATACACGTGTCCCGGCTGCGGGCGCATCGTCGCCGTGGGGGCATCCCACCTCGTGGCCTGGCGCGCTGACGGCGTGCTCGGGGACACCGCAGACCTGGGCGCTCGGCGCCATTGGCACACACACTGCTGGAGGATCAGCTGATGGAGATCCGCGGCGCGGTTGAGCTTCCCGCTCACCGCGAGGACATCACCCTGCACACAGAGGATGACCTGACCCTGGTGGGGGAGCTGGCCGTTCCGCTGGACGTGCCCCCGGTGGCGACCCTCGTGACGCTGCACCCCCTTCCCACGGCCGGCGGTTTCATGGATTCGCACATCCTCCGCAAGGCGGCGGCGCGCCTTCCCGCACTGGCCGACCTTGCGGTGCTGCGGTTCAACACGCGCGGGACGTCCTCGCCCCGGGGCACCAGCGATGGCGCCTTCGACGAGGGAATCGGCGAGGAGGCGGACGTCGCCGCCGCCATGGCATTCGTGCACGAGCGGGGCCTGCCGCGTCCGTGGCTGGTGGGCTGGTCCTTCGGCACGGAGCTTGCGCTGAAGTACGGACGCGACCACGACATCGAGGGCATCATCCTGCTCTCACCCCCGCTGCACCGCGCCACTGCTGACGACGTGGCCGCGTGGGCGGACGAGGACTGCCACGTGGTCATCCTCGTTCCCGAGTTGGATGACTATCTCCGGCCGGAGCAGGCACGGGAGCGCTTCGCGAGCATTCCCGATGCGCGACTGATCGCCGTCGACGGCGGCCGTCACCTCTGGGTGGGCGAGAACCAGACATACCGGGTGCTCTCCGAGATCGTCGGCGCCGTGAACGCATCCGCGCTGCCACTTCCGACGGAATGGAACGGCTGACCACACGGTCTGCACCGAGCCGCTGATTGCGGTCAGCGCTCGTTCTGCCGCGGGATGATCACCTGGCGGTAGATGATCAGCAGGCTCGCCGCCACCGGGATCGCCACGAGCGCCCCGAGCAGCCCGCCCAGCGCGCCGCCGGCGAGCGCCGCGATCACGACCACGGCGCCGGGGACGGACACAGCGCGGTTCATGATGCGCGGGGAGATCACGTACGCCTCGATCTGCATGTAGATCAGGTAGTACACGGCTGCGATGATCGCGGTGGTCACCGATCCGCCATCGGGGATCAGCCAGCACGCGACCACGATGATCGCCGAGCTGGTGAGCGTTCCCACCAACGGGATCAGTGAGCCGCAGAACGCGATCACCGCGAGCACCGCGCTGAACGGGGCGTTGATGATGGAGAGGAAGAAGAAGCTGAGCACACCGTTGATGACGCCCAGCGTCACCTGACCCATGACGTAGTAGCCGACCGAGTCGATGATCTGCTCGGCGAGGTCGGTGAAGCGGGCACGGCGGGATGCCGGGACCAGCTGGTACACCGATGCCTTGAGGGCAGGGGTGGAGGCGGTGAGGTAGATCGTGAGGATCAGCACGATGAATGCACCGAACAGCCCCTGGATCGCCCCGAGGCTCAGATTCACCACCTGGGTGCCGAAATCGCCGATGCTCGACAGCGCCCACTCCTGGGCCTGATCCAGCACGTCCTGCACCCGGAGGTTCGGGAACAGCGCGGTCAGCCACTTCTCCAGCTCGCCGATCAGGTCCGGCATCGTGATGATGCGGATGACCTGGTTGACGAGCAGAGTCACCTGATTGATGATCAGCGGAAGCACGATCGCGACGATTCCGGCGAACACGCCCAGCACGACCACCACCGTGATCAGCACGGCAGCCCACCGGGGGACGCGCCGGCGCTCCAGGAAGGAGATCACCGGATCCAGCCCGAGACTCAGGAAGAGTGCGGTGCCGACGTACAGCAGCACGGCTCCGAGGCTCTGAACTCCGGTGATGAGGGCGATGCCGACGCCCACGCCCAGTGTCGCGACCAGCGCGGTTCGGAACGGGTATTGCAGCTTCATGATTCCTTCGGCGGTCGGAGTGCTCCCGAACAACATAGTGCGCCGAGACCGTTCGACCCGGTAACCCGCCACTGTCAGGACAACTTTCAGTCAGGTTCGGTAGTCTGTTTGGTCGAGTGTCTATCCGCTCCGCGCCCTGTGCGGAGACGTGAGGAGAAATTTCGTGCGTTTTGTCTGGGCTGTCGCATCCTTCGTGATCGCCGCCGTTCTCATCGCTGGCGGTATCGCCCAGCGCACCGTGTTCCTCGGTCCCAACACCGAGCGCGCTGAGCTCGGTGTCTCCGCCGACCAGCCGTACACGATGATCGACGGCGAGGTCTTCAACAAGCTGCCGGGCGTGCAAACGCTTCAGATCGTCGGCAACGGCCAGATCTTCGGCTCGATCGCGGCGAAGGAGGACGTCGCCGCCTGGCTGGCAGACAGCTCCTACAACCATGTGACGCTTGCCGGCGACGGAACGATCACCTCGACGGTGGTGGCGCCCGCGCAGGAGGCCCCGGCCGTCGACGAGGCCGTTCAGAAGGGCATCGACGCCGCCACGACCGCCGGCCTCATCACCCCGAATGCGGCGAGCCCCGTGGGCTCGGATCTCTGGACGGATGAGTTCACCAGCGACGACTCCATGATCCGCAAGCTCCGGCTTCCTGACACCATGGCCGTGCTCGTGGCCACGGACGGACAGAACCCTGCGCCGAGCGACATCGCGCTCTCCTGGGCGATCGACAACTCGACGCCGTGGGCGGGCCCGCTCGTCGTGCTGGGTGGTATCGCGCTCATCGTCGGCATCCTGCTGTACGTCCTCGGTATCCGCCACATGCGCCGTTCGCGCGGTCCGCGTCGCCGGGGAGTGCCGCCGCTGCCGGAAACGCAGCCCATCAGCGTGGGGGAGCTGGACGCCGAGGACGCCGCAGGCAAGGGGATGATCAGCTCCGGCACGAAGAAGCGCGGCGGTCGCCGATCGCTCATCGCGATCCCTGCTCTCGTCGTCTCCGGGGCTCTGCTGAGCGGATGCACGGCGGATGCCTGGCCCAAGTTCGACGAGCCCACCGCCACCCCGAGCGCCACGCCGACGGTCATCGTTCCCGAAGATCAGGAGACTCCGTCGGTCACCGAGCAGCAGGCGGAGAAGATCCTCGACCGCATCGCGACCACGGCGGCCGCCGCGGACAGCTCGCTCAGCATCGACGTCGCCTCCACGCGCCTCTCCGATGCCGTGCTCGCGGCCCGCGCCACCAACTACACGCTGCGATCCACGCTGCCCGACGTGCACGCGCTCACTGCGGTCCCGTCGAAGCCGTACCAGATCATCGTCCCTGAGGCGAAGTCCGGGTGGCCCCGGACGATCCTCGCCGTGTGGCAGGACGAGGCCGATACGACGGTGGCACCACGCATCCTGATCGCGACGCAGAACGACGCCTGGAGCCCGTACAAGGTGTCGTACCTGGCACAGCTGGAAGCATCGGCTCAGACGCCCAACCTGGCACCGGCCGAGCTCGGCGCCAACCTGGTGCGCCCGGATTCCTCGCTGCTCGTGATGGCACCAGACCAGGTCGCCGCCGCGTACTCCGATGTCCTGGACAAGGGCGCCGCCAGCGAGTTCGCGCCCAGCTTCAATCTGGACGTGGACACCTTCCTGCCGAAGATCACCGCAGGCCGGCAGGAGCAGCTCAACACGTTCAATGCGACCGCGGAGGGCCAGACCGGAACGCTGGAGTTCGCCGCGCGCGCCGGTGCCTCGGCGCCGGTGGCTCTGATGACCGTGGACAACGGCGCCATCGTCGCCGTCAGCGTGGAAGAGACGGAGACATCCAAGCCGACCGTCGCCGATGCGGTGATCAAGCTCGACGGCAACCCGAAGGTGACCGCCCTGACCGGCGTCACCCAGTCACAGACCGGCTTCCAGACCACGTACTCCGACCAACTGTTCTTCTTCGTCCCCGGCCAGTCGTCGGGGGAGAAGATCCGACTGCTGGGCTTCTCCAGCGACATCCTGAAGGCTGAGGTTCTTCCGTGAGCGATGCCCCCGGCGCCGTGCTGCGTGGTGCTGTTGATCTGTCCTCCCTCCGCAACCGTCCGAGCCCGGAGCAGAGCGCTGCTGCGCAGGGCGCCGCTGAACTGATCTCGACCGTCACCGAGGCTGATTTCCAGCAGCTTCTCGACCTCTCGCGCTCAGTCCCGGTGGTCGTCAATCTGTGGTCCGCACGCAGTGAGGCGAGCCAGCAGCTCGGGGCGACGCTCGAGGCCGTGGTGCGCGCTCTCGCGGGCCGTGTGGTGCTCGGTAACGTCGATGCCGACGCCAACCCCGGGATCGTCCGTGCCTTCGGCGCTCAGTCGGTTCCCTTCGTCGTGGCCGTCATTGCGGGTCAGCCGCTTCCGATGTTCAACGGTGCTGCCGATGACCAGCAGGTGCGAGAGGTGTTCGCTCAGTTGCTGCAGGTGGCGGCCCAGAACGGTGTCACCGGCACGGTTGACGCGGGCGCCGGCGAAGCCGAGGCCGCTGCGCCGGCGGAGAAGCCGCTCCCGCCGCTGCACGCCGAGGCGTACGACGCGATCGAGGCCGGCGATTACGCGCGAGCCGTCACCGCCTACGAAGCCGCCCTCGCTGAGAACCCGCGCGATGAGGATGCGCGTGCCGGACTCGGTCAGGTGAAGCTGCTGCAGCGCGTACAGAACGCTGATCTGCAGGCGGTGCGTGCCGCGGCTGCTGCGGCCCCGACCGACATCGACGCCCAGCTCGCCGTCGCGGATCTGGACCTCGCGGGCGGTCATGTCGAGGACGCGTTCGATCGTCTTCTCGAGCTCTTCGGCGCCCTGCCCGCCGACGAGCGCACTCCGGTTCGCGAGCGTCTGCTGGAGCTCTTCGGCCTGGTGGGGGATGGGGATGCGCGAGTGACCCGGGCCCGATCGCGTCTGGCGTCGATGCTGTTCTGATCCGCCCCGTACGAGGAGAGGGAGCACCCACAGACGGGGTGCTCCCTCTTCCCGTTACTCGTGGGTGAACCAGATCGTGCCGAGCGAGGGGATCGTCACGGTGGTGAGGCCCGAGTCATCCGCGGCGACGCTGCCGAAGTTGCCGACGCCCGCTCCGCCGAAGTCGGCGGCGTCGGAGTTGAGCACTTCACGCCACACTCCCGGCTCCGGCAGGATGAACGGCAGGTTCGCGACCACCGAGCCGGAGAAGTTGGTCAGGGACACGAGGTGACGCCCCTTGGCATCGACGCGATCGAACGCGACGACGTTGGTGTTCCAGGCCGGTGCTCCGAGGAGTGAGAACGCGGCGCCGTCACGGTCGCGCTCCCAGAGGGCCGGCTGCTCGCGGTAGGTGCGGTTCAGAGCGCCCACGAACGACTGCAGCTGGCGATGGCTCGGCTGGTCGAGCATCCACCAGTCCAGACCGCGTCCTTCGCTCCACTCCGAGAGCTGACCGAACTCCTGTCCCATGAACAGCAGCTGCTTTCCGGGGTGTGCCCACATATAGCCGAGGAATGCCCGCGCGCCGGCCAGCTTCGCTGCGTGATCCCCGGGCATCCGGCTCAGCAGCGTGCCCTTGCCGTGAACCACCTCATCGTGGCTGATCGGCAGCACGTACTGCTCGCTGAATGCGTAGTGGAAGGAGAACGTGATCTCTCCGTGGTGGTGGCCGCGGTACAGCGGATCGCGCGAGACGTACTGGAGGGAGTCGTTCATCCACCCCATGTTCCATTTGAAGCCGAAGCCCAGGCCACCGGAGTCTGTGCTGGCTGTGACGCCGGGATAGCTGGTCGACTCCTCCGCGATCATGGCAATGCCGGCATTGCGCTTGTACGCGGTTGCATTGACCTCCTGCAGGAAGGCGATCGCCTCGAGGTTCTCGCGCCCGCCGTAGACGTTGGGTTCCCACTCGCCGTCCTGACGCGAGTAGTCCAGGTAGAGCATGGAGGCCACCGCGTCCACACGAAGCCCGTCGACGTGGAACTCCTCCAGCCAGTACAGGGCGTTGGCCACCAGGAATCCGCGCACCTCGTTGCGGCCGTAGTCGAAGATGTACGTGCCCCAGTCCTTGTGCTCGCCGCGCCGCGGATCGGCGTGCTCGTACACGGCACGACCGTCGAACCGGCCGAGCGCGAAAGCATCCTTCGGAAAGTGGCCGGGCACCCAGTCCATGATCACGCCAATGCCTGCGCCGTGCAGGCGATCGATCAGGTAGCGCAGATCGTCGGGGGTGCCGAACCGGCTCGTCGGAGCGTAGTACCCCGAGACCTGGTAGCCCCACGATCCGCCGAAGGGGTGCTCGGCGAGCGGCATGAACTCCACATGCGTGAAGCCCAGCGCCCTCACGTGGTCGATGATCGGGTCGGCGGCATCGCGGTACGACAGACCCGGCTGCCACGACCCGAGGTGGATCTCATAGATCGACATCGGCCGCACGGACGGATCGGTCGCCGCGCGACGCGCCATCCATTCGGCGTCCCCCCACACGTAGTGCGAACGGGTCACCCGTGATGCGGTGGCCGGTGGCGTCTCCGCCGCCTGAGCCATGGGATCGGCCTTCAGGATCCAGTCGCCGCGTTCGGTGCGGATCTCGTACTTGTAGATGGTCCCCTCGCCGAGCGCGGGGACGAAGAGCTCCCAGATCCCGCTGCCGCCCATGGAGCGCATCGCGTGACTTCGCCCGTCCCAGTCGTTGAAGGGGCCGACCACGCGGACACTCCGGGCGTTGGGCGCCCAAACGCTGAAGGCGACTCCTTCGACGGCGTCATGCGTGCGCACGTGGGCGCCGAGAACGCGCCACAGTTCTTCATGCCGGCCCTCACCGATCAAGTGCAGGTCCAGCTCGCCCACCGTGGGGGTGTGGCGATACGGGTCGTCGGCGACCCAGGTGGTCCCGTCGCGGTAGGTGGTCTCCACGGTGTACGCGCGGGGCTCTCCCGCAGCGAAGCCCTCCCACACGCCGTCGGCGCGATGGGTGAGCGGGAGGGAGGAGCCGTCCACGAATTGCGCAACAACGGTCACCGCCAGCGGGCGGCGGGCTCGCACCACGACGCCGTCGGTGCACGGGTGGATACCCAGCACATCGTGGGGGGCGTGATACGCGCCCTCGGCGACGGCACGCAGCGTCTCGGTGGGAATCGTCTCGCTCATGTCAGCCCTTCACCCGGAGGATGTGTGCGGCGCGCGTGAAGGCATCGAGGCGGACATACGCGTTGTCGGTCCACTCCCATTCCTCGCCGGAGAGCAGATCCTCCACCGTGAACGCCGTGCCTCGCGGCACACCCCAGACGGTCGTGTCCAGGTGCACCGTGGTCTCCCGCACCGAATGCGGATCGACGTTGACGACCACGATGATGGTGTCGTCCGTGCCGTCGGGGGAGAGCTCAGCGGGTAGGTGCTTGCTGAAGACGAGAATCGCGTCATCATCGCTGCCGTGAAAGCGGAGGTTGCGCAACTGCCGGAGTGCGGGGTGCGCGGCGCGGATCTCGTTCAGCCGGGTGATGAGGGGCGCGAGGGTACGCCCGGTGGCATCGGCTTCGGCCCAGTCGCGCGTCTTGATCTCGTACTTCTCATTGTCGATGTTCTCCTCGGCGCCGGGGCGGGCGACGTTCTCGAACAGTTCGAAGCCCGCGTACACACCCCACAACGGCGCCGCGGTCGCCGCGACGATTGCGCGGATGGCGAATGCTGCACGGCCCCCGAACTGGAGATACTCGGTCAGGATGTCGGGGGTGTTGACGAAGAGGTTGGGGCGCATGAAGTCCGCGGTGTCCTGCGAGACCGAGGTGAGGAACTCCTCCAGCTCCGCGCGGGTGTTGCGCCACGTGAAGTAGGAGTAACTCTGCTGGAAGCCGGCGGCGGCGAGCGATTGCATCATCGCCGGACGGGTGAAGGCCTCCGCCAGGAACACGACGTCGGGATGCTTCGCATTCACGGTGCGGATCAGCCACTCCCAGAACGCGAGCGGCTTCGTGTGCGGATTGTCCACCCGGAAGATCTGCACCCCCTGCTCGATCCAATGCTCGACGATGCGCAGCACCTCGGCGCGGATACCCAGCGGATCGTTGTCGAAGTTGACCGGGTAGATGTCCTGGTACTTCTTCGGAGGGTTCTCTGCATACGCGATGGTGCCGTCCGGGAGGGTGGTGAACCACTCGGGGTGTGAGCGGACCCAGGGATGATCGGGACTGGCTTGCAGTGCCAGGTCGAGCGCGACCTCGATGCCCCGATCGCGGGCCGCCGCGACGAAGGCCCGGAAATCGGCCAGGGAGCCGAGATCGGGGTGGACGGTGTCGTGCCCGCCTTCGGCGCCGCCGATCGCCCAGGGCGAGCCGGGATCGTTCGGACCGGCGTCGAGAGTGTTGTTCGGGCCCTTGCGGTTCGTGCGTCCGATCGGGTGGATCGGCGGCAGGTAAAGCACCTGGAACCCCATGGCGGCGACCGCGGGGAGGCGATCGAGGGCCGTCACGAAGGTTCCGGACGACACCGAGCCGTCCGCGTGGCGGACCGCGCCTTCAGAGCGGGGGAAGAACTCGTACCAGGCACCGTAGCCCGCACGCTCGCGCTCGACGAGAAGCGTGTGCTCCCCGGAGGCGGTGCCGAATGACTGCACGGGGAAGTCGGCGAAGAACGACGCGAGGGCGGTGTCCTCGACGACGGCGAGTGCGTCCTCCGCCGACGCGCCCGAAGCACGCAGGGTCTTGGCCGCGGCCTGAAGCCGCGCCTTCGCACCGGCCGGGAGCTTCTTCTCCGAGCGGGCGCGGTCCAGCAAGGCTGCGCCGAGTTCGCGCATCACCGCCACGTCGACTCCGGCGGGGATCTTCAGCGCTGCCGCGTGGTGCCAGGTCGCCCACTCGTCGGCGTAGGTCTCCACCTGGAACCGCCAGAGTCCCTGCTCCAGCGGCACCACGTCAACCTCCCAGTGGTCCAGCCCGTCGCCGGTGGAGGCCAGCCGGTGCAACGACTCCTCGCCCGAGGGCGAGAAGAGCCGCAGCTGGACTCCGATCAGATCGTGACCCTCGCGGAAGGCGGTGGCACGGAAGGGAACCGCCTCACCGACGTACGCGGATGGTGAAAATCCCCCGGACGCGACGGGGCGCACGTCCTGCACGGGGATGCGTCCCGAGAGCGTGTCGATGTCGGCTCCCGCGGATGCGGCGGTCGGGAGCGGTCGAACCGGCACAGGCCGGCTGCTTCGCCACGGGCGGGTGAGAGAGCGGTTCTTGGCAGCCACATGAGCAACCTACCGCGCGCTCCGCCCTCGACACATCACTGTTGCGTCGAGGTGTCTTCCTGCCCCGCGGTGGCAACGTTCGTCGGCTCCTGGGCCGGCGTGTCGGATTCGGCGACGGCGAGAGCGGCAGCGTCGATGGCCTCGTCGGTCACCTGCTCGTCGTCGGAGTCGACGCCGAAGAGGTGCATGGCGGTGCTGGTCAGGGTGACGGTGTCGCCGGGGGAGTACGTCAATCGCTCGGCCTGCGGGCTCTCCTCCTCGCTGGACCAGAGCGAACGGTAGCGCGTCACACCGGGGATCCGCGGCAGACGGACGACGATTGGCGTCTCGTTTCCATGGATCATCAGCAGGATCTTGTTGCGCGGCTCGCCGTCGTGCAGGGTCTCTGCGGCGAAGTACTGCAGAGTGCGGTGGCCGGCGTTCTGCCAGCGATCCGCCGACATCGTCTCGCCGTTCTCGTCGAACCACTCCATCTCGCTCGCGCCCTCGACGTGCTCGCCGAGCACCGCATAGCGGCTCGGGCGCAGGGCGGGGTTCTCGCGACGGATGCGGATGAGCGCCGATACATGCGCGCGAAGATCCTCCTGCCATGGCTCGTGCTGCCAGCTGAGCCACGTCATGGGGGAGTCCTGGCAGTACGCATTGTTGTTGCCGTGCTGCGTCCGTCCGGTCTCGTCACCCGCCGTGATCATCGGCGTGCCGGCGGACAGCAGAAGCGTTCCGAACAGATTTCGGATCGCCTTGCGCCGCGTCGCCCGAATCGCCGCGTCGTCGGTGGGGCCCTCAGCGCCGTGGTTGAACGACCGGTTCTGATCGGCGCCATCACGGTTGTGCTCGCCGTTGGCGAGGTTGTGCTTGGTGCCGTAGGAGACCAGGTCGCGCATCGTGAAGCCGTCGTGTGCGGTGACGAAGTTGATGCTCGCGAGCGGCCCGCGTTCGTTCGAGAACGTGTTCGACGAGCCGGCGAGGCGGGTCGCGAAGCCACCGATACCGGTCGGGGCGATTCCGGCGCGGCGGGCGTAGTCGATGTCGCTCAGCCAGAAGTTGCGCACCCGGTCGCGGTAGCGGTCATTCCACTCCTGCCAGCCCGGACCGAAGTTGCCGGTCTGCCAGCCCCCCATGCCGACGTCCCACGGCTCGGCGATGATCTTGACGTCGGCCAGTGCCGGGTCGGTGCGGATCGCCTGCAGCAGCGGGTGGTCGGGGGTGAACTCGTGGCCGGCATCGCGACCGAGTGAGGTGGCCAGATCGAAACGGAATCCGTCGATGCCCACCTCCTGCGCCCAGTACCTCAGGGAATCGAGCACGAGTCTCGCGGTCGCCGGCGCGGATGTGTTCAGCGTGTTCCCGCACCCGGTGGTGTCGATGTACGAGCCGTCATCGCCCTGCCGGTAATAGGTGGCGTCATCCAGACCGCGAAGACTCGTCGTCGGGCCTCCGGGGCCCTCCTCGGAGGTGTGGTTGTAGACGACGTCGAGGATGACCTCGATCCCCGCCTGGTGCAGGAGCTTGACCATTCCCTTGAACTCGCGAAGCACCGCTGCGGGGCCCGCACGACGTGCATCTGCCGTGGCGTACGCGGCATGCGGAGTGAAGAACGAGACGGTGTTGTAACCCCAGTAGTTGGACAGGCCGAGATTCAGCAGTCGCGGCTCCGAGCTGAAGGCATGGATGGGCAGCAGCTCCACCGCGGTGACGCCGAGCGAGCGGAGGTGTTCGATCATCGCGGGGTGGGCGAGTCCCGCGTAGGTGCCGTGCAGCGCCGGCGGCACATCGGGGTGGCGCTTGCTCAGGCCCTTGAGGTGGCCCTCGTAGATGACGGTCTCATCGAGCGGGATCGCGGGTTTGGCGACGCCACCCCAGTCGAAGGTCTCGTCGATGACGACGCTGCGGAAGTCCTCGTATCCGTCTCCCGGGATCAGGCCGCGCGAGTACGGATCGATCAGCATGCGTTCGCTGTCGAAACGGGAACCGGCTGGTCCGGACGCGCGCAGCATGTACGGGCTGCCGACGTGCAGGAGATCGGTGGTCGCACTCCAGACCCCGCTCACCCCGCGGGTGAGGGGGACGGTGTCGGTCACCCAGTCGAGATCATCGTCATTGAAGACGAGCAGTTCGACGGCGGTGGCGTCATCGGAGTGCACGCGAATCGTGGCGATGCCGTTCGCCAGGCGGACACCGAGCCCGTCGAGGGCGGCGTCGAGGAACGCGGGCGGCTGCGTCGGGTCGGAGCTGTCCATCCCACCAGGGTACGGCGAGATCGGCGGCGCGCGCGTTCATTCATCCATCGTTCTTACGCCGTCCTGGCGCCCCTCCTGGTGTGCGCCATACATGAGTTCCCGCCTCGGGCCGTCACCCGCGTGGGAGAGTGGAGGGGTGAGCGCATACCTGGATCACGCCGCCGCCACGCCGATGCGGCCCGAGGCTCGCGATGCTTGGGTCGCCGCTGTCGGTGAGCTGGCGAACCCGTCATCCATACACGGCGCCGGGCAGCACGCCCGCCGGGTGCTGGAGGACGCGCGCGAGGCGATCGCTCGAGTGCTGGACGCAGACCCCATCGAGGTCGTCTTCACGTCCGGTGGAACGGAGTCGATCAATCTGGCGCTCAAAGGGGCGTGGTGGTCGCGCGGGACCGATCGTGATGTCATCGTCCTGCCCGACGGGGAGCATCACGCCACGATGGACACCGTCGAGTGGCTCCACAGCCAGCAGGGCGCTCGCGTGCGCCCGGTCCCGCTGAGCCCCGAGGGGCGTATCGAGCCGGCGGCGTTCCAGGCAGCGCTCGGCCCTGACGTCGTGATGTCCACGGCACTGCTCGCCAACAATGAGGTGGGAACCCTGAATCCCATCGCTGAACTCGGCACCATCGCGCAGGCGGCGGGGACTCCGCTGCACGTCGACGCCGTCGCCGGATTCGGCCACCTTCCGTTGTCCTTTGCACGCATGCGCGGCGAGGGCGGTGCCGGGATCGTCGCGTTGAGTGTGTCGGCGCACAAGATCGGGGGACCGCCGGCGACCGGTGCGCTGGTGGTGTCGCGATCCGCTCGTCTCGCTGCTCTCCACCACGGCGGGGCTGCCCAGCGGGACCTACGTGCCGGCACCCAGGACGTCGCGGGCGCGGTCGCCTTCGCCGCCGCGGCAGAGGCGATGGCGGCCCAGCGCGAGACCGAGGCCGCGCACGACGCGGCGCTTCGGGACCGTCTGCGAGAGGGCATCGTCGCGGCCGTGCCGCAGGCCGAGGTTCTGGGAGCGGAGGAGCGGCTCCCGGGCAACCTGCACGTGCTGTTCCCCGGCGCATCGGGGGAGTCCCTGCTGTATCTGCTGGACCGAGCCGGAGTCGCGGTGTCCACGGGCTCGGCGTGCACGGCCGGCATCGCCGAGCCCTCCCACGTGGTGCGTGCGATGGGGCGCGATGAGCGGGACGCACGCAGCGTCCTGCGCTTCAGCGTGGGGCGTACGAGCACGGCGGAGGATGTCGATGCCGTGCTCGCGAACATCTCGCCCGCCTACGCCGCAGCGACCGGGGCCGCGCGGCGCTCGTAGACTGGTGACATGCGAATTCTGGCGGCGATGAGCGGTGGCGTCGACTCGGCGGTGGCTGCCGCGCGAGCGGTCGAGGCCGGGCACGAGGTCGTGGGCGTGCACCTGGCCCTCTCGCGCGCGGGCGGCACTTTGCGCACCGGCAGCCGAGGATGCTGCACCATCGAAGACGCCATGGACGCGCGACGCGTGGCCGACAAGCTGGGCATCCCGTTCTACGTCTGGGACTTCTCCGAGCGCTTCCGTGAGGATGTCATCGCGGACTTCATCTCGGAGTATCAGGCCGGCCGCACCCCGAACCCCTGCATGCGATGCAACGAGAAGATCAAGTTCGCCGCGCTGCTGGAGCGGGCGATCGAGTTGGGGTTCGATGCTGTGTGCACGGGGCACTATGCGAGCCTGCGAGACGGCGATCGCGGGCTGGAGCTGCACCGGGCCGCAGATGACGCGAAGGATCAGTCATATGTCCTCGGTGTCCTCACCGCTGAGCA
This sequence comes from Microbacterium sp., assembly GCA_031277945.1. Taxonomy (GTDB): domain Bacteria; phylum Actinomycetota; class Actinomycetes; order Actinomycetales; family Microbacteriaceae; genus Microbacterium. The sequence goes on from JAITLK010000002.1 coordinate 183,607, forward strand.
GCTCGCCCACACCTACTTCCCGCTCGGAGAGACGCCGTCCAAGGCCGTCGTTCGCGCTGAGGCTGCGGAGCGCGGACTTCTCGTCGCGGCCAAGCCCGACAGCCACGACATCTGCTTCATCCCCGACGGTGACACCCGCGGTTGGCTCGCGGAGAAGGTCGGGACAGCTACGGGCGAGATCGTGGACCGAGAGGGACGCGTCGTGGGCTCTCACGAGGGCGCGCATGCCTACACGGTGGGGCAGCGTCGCGGACTCCACCTCGGCGTGCCTGCGGCTGACGGCAAGCCGCGGTTCGTCCTCGAAGTCCGTCCGGTGTCCAACACAGTGGTGGTGGGGCCGAAGGAGGCGCTCGCCATCGGGCGTATCGCTGGGACGCGGTTGAGCTGGGCGGGCGCCGAGCCGATGACCGACGAGTTCGCCTGCGACGTGCAGATCCGCGCTCACGCGGACCCCGTTCCCGCGCACGCGGTCCGCAATGAGGAGGGCCTCACGGTCACACCGGTTGAGCCGCTGGACGGTGTCGCTCCCGGCCAGACGGCTGTCCTGTATGACGGCACACGTGTGATCGGGCAGTTCACGATCGATCGCACCGAGTCGGCGGTTCCCGTCGGCTGATCGGCACGCGCGGGGGACAGGTCCCGTGCCGATGTCGGAGGCACCGAATACGCTGGATGCGTGACCGGCACTGCAGATGTGACACCCCGTACCCTCGACGAGGCTCGGGCGGAGGCGGAGCGCCTCACCAGCCTCATCATCGATGCGCGTGATGCGTACTACGGGGCGGACTCATCACCCGTCGACGATGCCACGTACGACTCCTGGATGCACGCCCTGGAGGCGATCGAGGCCGCCTTCCCCGAAGTCCAGGGTCAGGACTCGCCGACCCTCAGCGTCGGCGCGGCTGAGGGCAGCATGCTCGCGCCGGTCACCCACGCCGAGCGCATGCTCAGCCTCGACAACGTCTTCTCGCCGGACGAGCTGCGTGACTGGTGCGTCAAGACGGCGCTGTCGGCCGGCACGGCGGTCCGCTGGCTCACCGAGCTGAAGATCGACGGACTGGCCATCTCCTTGCGCTACGAGAACGGCGTCCTCACGTCCGCCGCCACACGCGGCGATGGGCGCGTCGGGGAGGACGTCACGGTCAACGCGCTCCGCGTGGCGGGGATCCCGGCGCGCCTGGCCGGTACCGGCCACCCGCCGCTCGTCGAAGTGCGCGGTGAAGTCTTCATCCCCGTGGCCGAGTTCGAGGAGCTCAACGCGCTCCAGGCACGCATGCGGGACAAGGTGATCGCCGACATGGCTCCGCGCGCGGGTCAGGAGAAGGCGGAGAAGAGCGCCCAGCGGCGCTTCCCGGCCTTCGCCAATCCGCGAAACGCGGCAAGTGGCGGGCTTCGTCAGCAACTGGACAAGAAGGACGGCATGGAGCTGGCCGCGGGCGAGGCGCGCCTTGCGTCGCTGCGCCTGTTCGTGCACGGCATCGGCGCCTGGCAGAATCCGCCGGTGGCCTCCCAGAGCGAGGTCTACGAGCTGCTGAAGGGGTGGGGACTTCCCACGAGCCCCTACCCCCGCGTGCTGGATGACGTGGATGGCGTCCTGGAGTTCGTCGCGTACTACGGTGAGCACCGCCATGACGTGGCTCACGAACTGGACGGCATCGTGGTCAAGGTCGACGACCTCGCCCTCCACGACGAACTGGGCGCCACCTCGCGAGCACCGCGATGGGCCATCGCGTACAAGTATCCGCCGGAGGAGGTGCGCACCCGGCTCCTCAACATCGCCATCGGCGTCGGGCGCACCGGTCGCGCCACACCCTACGCGGTGATGGAGCCGGTGTTCGTCGCGGGTTCCACCGTGAGCTTCGCCACCCTGCACAACCAGGACGTGGTCAAGGCCAAGGGCGTTCTGATCGGCGACACAGTGGTGCTGCGCAAGGCCGGGGACGTGATTCCCGAGGTACTCGGCCCGGTGGTGGAGCTCCGCGATGGCACGGAGCGCGAGTTCGTCATGCCCGATTCCTGCCCGGAATGCGGCTCTCCGCTGCGGCCCGCGAAGGAAGGCGACATCGACCTGCGCTGTGTCAACACCCGTTCGTGCCCGGCGCAGGTTCGAGGCCGCGTGGAGCACATCGGCTCACGGGGCGGTCTCGACATCGAGGTGCTGGGTGAGGTGACGGCGGCAGCGCTGACACAGCCACGCCATCCCGAGCGTCCCGTGCTGGACACAGAGGCGGGTCTGTTCGACCTGACACTCGCTGAGCTCGTCCCCATCGTTGTCGACGTCCGGGACGCGGAAACCGGAGAGCTCAAGACCGATGATAACGGTGAGCCCGTGGTCCGCGCGCCGTTCCAGAAGGTGACGCGCGTCTATCCGCCGGGGTTCGAGAACGCGACCGCCGCCGAGCGACGCGCCGCCGGGGTCACGAAGAACTTCCCGCTGGTCGAACCCGGTGCACAGGCGATCAAGCTCCTCGCCGAGCTCGAGAAGGCGAAGACGAAGGACTTCTGGCGCTTCCTCGTTGCACTGAACATCCGCCACGTCGGACCCGTGGCCGCGCGTGCCCTGGCCCAGTGGTTCGGGTCCCTCGAGGCGATTCGGGCCGCATCGAGGGACGAGCTCGCGGCGGTCGAGGGAGTCGGCGGGATCATCGCCGACTCGCTGCTGGACTGGTTCGAGGTCGACTGGCACCAGGAGATCATCGCCCGGTGGCAGGCAGCCGGCGCACAGCTGTTCATCCCCGGCCATCCCGGTCCTGGTGCTGCTGCGGCCCTGGGCGGCGTGCTGGACGGGCTCACAGTCGTTGCCACGGGATCGCTGGAGGGGTACACGCGTGAGGGCGCTCAAGAGGCGATCCTGCGCGCGGGCGGAAAGGCGGCTTCCAGCGTGTCGAAGAAGACGGACTTCGTGGCTGCCGGTCCCGGCGCCGGCTCCAAGCTGGCGAAGGCCGAAGAACTGGGAGTGCGCATCCTCGATGCCGCGCAGTTCCACATCCTGGTCACCGAAGGCCCCGACGCTCTGCCACCGCTCGCTTGATGCTGACGTCGTTCACGGGAGGCCGGCTGAGCCTCCCGTGAACGACGTCGAACGAGCTCAGCCGCCGGTCGTCAGGCCGAGGATCTGCTGCTTCACCTGGCGGCGGAGCACCTTTCCGATCATCGACTTCGGAAGCTCGTCGACCACGAACACGCGGCGCGGCACCTTGTACGGCGTCAGCAGGCCGCGGGCGTAGTCACGAATCGCTTCCACGTCGACGGATGCCCCGGGGCGAAGGACGATGGCAGCGACCACCTCTTCACCCGAGTGGTCGCTGGGCAGGCCGACGACGGCCGCGTCCTCGACATCCTCGTGCTGGCGCAGGGCATTCTCCACCTCGGTGGGGGCGACATTGAACCCCCCGGTGATGATCAGTTCCTTGATCCGGTCGACGATGCGGACGAAGCCGCCCTCGTCGATGGTCACGATGTCGCCGGTGCGGTACCAGCCGTCGACGAACGCGGCCTCCGTCTCCTCGGGCTTGCCGTAATAGCCGGAGAACACCTGCGGACCCCGCACCACCAGCTCGCCCTCGGACCCCGCCGGAACATCCGTCGTGGGGTTGTCCGGGTCGACCACGCGGCACTCGGTGCCCGGCAGGGGAAGCCCGACGGTACCGGCCACACGGTTGTCCGCCACCGGGTTGGCCATCAGCACGGGGGAGCATTCGCTGAGCCCGTACCCCTCCACGAGGAATCCACCGGATGCCGCCTCGAAAGGCACCACCAGCTCATGGCGCAGTGCCATGGCGCCCGAGATGGCGACCTCGGTGCCCCGAATCGAGATCCCCTTCTCGATCGATCGCGCCAGCAGGCGCTCCGCGATCGGCGGCACCAGCGGGAGGAAGGTGGCGGGGTGCTTCTTCATCACGTCGAGCACCAAGTCCGGATCGAACTTCGGGAACAGCACCAGGCGCGCGCCCATGGACATCGCGAATGTGAGGCAGAGCGTCAGCCCGTATGCGTGAAACATCGGCAGTACGGCGTACACGACGCAGCCGTCGCCGCGCGTGATGGAAGGCACCCACGCGCGGGCTTGGGCGGCGTTGGAGAGCAGGTTGCGGTGGGTGAGGGCCGCGCCCTTCGGCGTGCCCGTGGTGCCGCTGGTGTACTGGATGATCGCGAGATCGTCGGTGGTGGGCTGTGCCCAGCTCCCCGGCAGCCGGCCGGCCGAGACGATCTTCTCCCACGGGACGGTCCCGCGCACCGGCGCGTAGAGGGCATCACGGGACTCGCGAGCTCGTGCGACGGGAAGCCGCAGCGCCAGGCGCATGGCGGCAGGCATCGCCCGCGTCACATCGACCGAGACGAGGGTGGAGACTGCCAGGTCCTGCGGGAAGTCCTGGACATCGGCCACCACCTTGTTCCACACGATGGCGTGCTTTGCTCCGTGATCCTCGAACTGCTTGCGCAGCTCACGAGGCGTGTAGAGCGGATTGTGCTCCACCGCCACCGCGCCGAGGCGGAGCACCGCGTAGAAGGCGACGATGTGCTGCGGGCAGTTCGGCAGGATGATCGCCACGGTGTCACCCGCGCGCACGCCTTGATCGCGCAGCCCCTGAGCCGCGCGCTCGATCTGCTCCAGCAACTGCGCATAAGTCGTCTCGCGCCCGAAGAACTCCAGCGCCGGGGCCTGCGGGTAGTCACGCGCCGATGCGATGACGATGTCGACGAGCGAGCCGGACACCGGCTCGAGGTCCTCGGGGACACCGGCGGCGTAGCTGGCAATCCAGGGACGAGGGGGGTCGTAAGTGGTCACCCGTTCAGCCTACGACCGCGATGCGACGCGCCCGGCGCGAACCGCCCGACGTGCACGCTCACCTGCGGTCGGCGTGAGCGGGCCGTGACATGCCACCGGAGAGTGTCGACCGATGGAACTAGACTGATCGGGTGTCTGAAATCACCCCCGAACTCGTCCGTCATCTCGGCGTGCTCGCGCGGATCCAGCTCTCCGATGAGGAGGTCGAGCGACTGACCGGTCAGCTCGGCGCCATCGTCGACAACATCGCCAAGGTGTCGGAGGTCGCAACCCCCGACGTGCCCGCGACGAGCCACCCGATCCCGCTCGCCAACGTCTTCCGTCCCGACGAGCCGCAGCAGCCGCTGTCGGTCGCGGAGGTCCTGCAGAATGCGCCCGACTCCGACGACGACCGCTTCCGCGTGACCGCGATCCTGGGAGAAGAGCAGTGAGCGACATCATCCGACTGTCCGCCGCGGATCTGGCGGCACAACTGCGCGCGGGCGAGGTGTCCGCGGTGGAGGCCACCCGAGCGCACCTGGAGCGCATCGCCGCCGTCGACACCGACGTGCACGCTTTCCTGCACGTCAACGAGCACGCCGAGCGCTACGCGGCGGACATCGACCAGCGGCGAGCCGCAGGCGAGGAGCTGCCTGAACTGGCCGGCGTGCCCCTGGCCGTCAAGGACGTGCTGGTGACCACCGACATGCCTTCCACCTCGGGATCGAAGATCCTCGAGGGGTACATGTCGCCGTACGACGCGACCGTCGTCGCGCGCGCCCGCGCGGCAGGCCTGATCGCCATCGGTAAGACCAACATGGACGAGTTCGCCATGGGCTCCTCCACGGAGCACTCCGCCTACGGACCCACGCATAACCCGTGGGACCTCGACCGCATCCCCGGTGGATCGGGTGGCGGATCGGCGGCGGCCGTGGCCGCGTTCGAGGCGCCGCTGGCACTCGGATCCGACACCGGTGGCTCGATCCGTCAGCCGGCGCACGTCACCGGAACGGTGGGTATGAAGCCGACCTACGGCGCCGTCAGCCGCTATGGCGCGATCGCGCTGGCGTCCAGCCTCGATCAGGTCGGTCCCGTCACCCGTACCGTCCTCGATTCGGCACTGCTGCAGGACATCATCGGCGGTCACGACGCGAATGACGCCACCTCTCTCGCCGAACAGTGGCCGTCGTTCGCGGCTGCCGCCCGCGAGGGCGCACGTGGCGAGGTGCTGAAGGGCCTGAAGATCGGTGTCATCACCGAGCTCCCCGACAGCGGTTTCCAGCCCGGTGTCGCCGAGTCGTTCCGCTCTGCCCTGGCCACCATGGAGGCGCAGGGCGCGGAGATCGTCGAGATCAGCGCCCCGCACTTCGAGTATGGTGTGGCGGCCTACTACCTCATCCTTCCCGCGGAGGCATCCAGCAACCTCGCCAAGTTCGATTCGGTGCGCTTCGGCCTGCGAGTCACCCCCGATGGCGGTGCCACGGTGGAGGACGTCATGGCAGCCACCCGTGAAGCCGGGTTCGGCGAGGAGGTCAAGCGCCGTATCATCCTCGGCACCTACGCCCTGTCCGCCGGATACTACGACGCGTACTACGGCAGCGCTCAGAAGGTCCGCACCCTCATCCAGCGCGACTTCGACAACGCATTCGAGAAGGTCGACGTCATCGCGACGCCTGCGGCTCCCACCACCGCGTTCAAGCTCGGCGAGCGCATCGGCGACCCGCTGCAGATGTACCTGAACGACGTCACCACGATTCCGGCGAACCTGGCGGGCGTCCCCGGCATCACGCTCCCGTCGGGGCTCGCATCCGACGACGGCCTCCCGGTCGGTATCCAGTTCCTGGCCCCGGCCCGCGAGGACGCTCGCCTTTACCGCGTGGGTGCGGCATTGGAGACGTTGCTCGTGGACCAGTGGGGCGGTCCGCTCCTGGAGCGAGCACCGCGTCTGCCGGGCGAGATCACTCACGAAGGCGAGGCACGCTGATGGCCGACAAGCTGATGGACTTCGACAAGGCCCTCGAGCTGTTCGAGCCGGTGCTCGGCTTCGAGGTGCACGTGGAGCTCAACACGCGCACGAAGATGTTCTCCTCGGCGCCGAACCCCGCTCATCCGGATAACCACGACGCCGAACCCAACACCCTCGTTGCACCGGTGGACATGGGCCTGCCGGGCTCGATGCCCGTCGTGAACGCGCAGGCGATCGAGTCCTCGATCAGTCTGGGTCTGGCTCTCGGGTGCTCGATCGCGCCGTCGAGCCGGTTCGCTCGCAAGAACTACTTCTACCCCGACCTGGGCAAGAACTACCAGATCTCGCAGTACGACGAGCCGATCGCCTTCGAGGGGTCCGTCGAGATCGAGCTTGAGGACGGCACGCTGGTGACCATCCCCATCGAGCGCGCACACATGGAAGAGGACGCGGGCAAGCTCACGCACGTGGGCGGCTCGACCGGCCGCATCCAGGGGGCCGAGTACTCGCTGGTGGACTACAACCGCGCCGGTGTGCCGCTGGTGGAGATCGTCACCAAGCCGATCTTCGGTGCCGAGCACCGGGCGCCGGAGTATGCCAAGGCGTACGTCGCGACCATCCGGGACATCGCCAAGGCCCTCGGAATCTCCGAGGCGCGCATGGAACGCGGAAACCTGCGGTGCGACGCGAACGTCTCGCTGCGCCCGCGCGGCCAGGAGAAGCTGGGAACGCGTACCGAGACGAAGAACGTCAACTCGATGCGCTCGGTGGAGCGCGCGGTGCGCTATGAGATTCAGCGCCAGGCGGCGATCCTCGCCGAAGGCGGGACCATCACCCAGGAGACGCGGCACTGGCACGAGGACACCGGCCAGACCTCCGCGGGGCGTCCCAAATCCGACGCCGATGACTACCGGTACTTCCCGGAGCCCGATCTTGTTCCCGTGCAGCCGTCCACCGAGCTGATCGAGCGGCTTCGCGCCGCTTTGCCGGAGGCGCCGGTTGCGCGTCGTCGCCGCCTCAAGGCGGAGTGGGGCTTCACCGACCTCGAGTTCCAGGACGTCAGCAACGGCGGACTGCTCGACCAGGTGGCCGCCACGATCGCCGCCGGTGCCGCGCCGACAGCGGCGCGCAAGTGGTGGACCGGTGAGATCACGCGCATCGCCAACGCATCGGAGCGCGATGCGGCCGACCTGGTATCGGCGGAGCACGTCGCAGCACTGCAGCAGCTGGTCGACGCCGGGACACTGACCGACAAGCTGGCACGCCAGGTCCTGGAGGGCGTGATCGCCGGCGAAGGCGACCCGCAGGCGGTCGTCGACGCGCGCGGTCTTGCCGTCGTGTCGGACGACGGCGCGCTCATCGCTGCGATCGATGAGGCGCTCACCGCTCAGCCGGACGTGCTGGAGAAGATCCGCGACGGCAAGGTGCAGGCAGCGGGCGCCGTCATCGGCGCTGTCATGAAGGCCATGAAGGGCCAGGCGGACGCCGCGCGTGTGCGCGAACTCGTTCTGGAGCGCGCGGGCCAAGTCTGAGCTGTCACCACGATGCGGGGTTCGTCTGACGACGGGCCCCGCATCGTCTTGGGCGGTGACCCCCGGATGTCGGTGGCCCGAGGGAGGATGGAGACATGGGTCGAGGTGATGGCAGCGGTCGCATGGTCTCGGGGCCCCGCGCCGATGACACCGGCACGGGTATCCTCCATGTCGACATGGACGCGTTCTACGCGTCGGTGGCGGTGCTCGACGATCCGTCGCTCGCGGGCAAGCCACTGATCATCGGTGCTCCCGAGGGACGATCCGTGGTGTCCAGCGCTTCGTACGAAGCGCGACGGTTCGGAGTCCGGGCGGCGATGCCGGTGAGTCAGGCGCTCCGGCTCTGCCCGCCGGCCATCGTCGTGTCACCGGACTTCCATCGCTTCGTCGAGGTCTCCCGCCAGGTCATGGCGATGTTCCGCGATGTCACGCCGCTGGTCGAGCCGCTCTCCATCGACGAGGCGTTCCTCGACGTGCGCGGTGCCCGGCGGCTGTGGGGCTCGCCCCGGGAGATCGCCCAGAAGCTTCGGGCACGGGTCGAACGCGAGGCGGGCATCACCTGCAGCATCGGTGTGGCTGCCACGAAGCACGTCGCCAAAATGGCCTCCACCGTGGCCAAGCCGGATGGACTGCTGGTGGTGCCGGACTGGGCCACCGATCAGTTCCTCGCGCCCCGCCCCGTCAGCGCCATCTGGGGCGTGGGCCCGAAAGCGGCCGAGACGCTGTCCTCCCGTGGCATCCGCACCGTTGCCGATATCCGTGCGGGTACGGAGCATCAGCTCGTCCGGGCGCTGGGTCAGGCCATGGGGGAGCAGGTGTGGCGCTTGGCGCACGGCATCGATCCGCGTCCCGTCTCCACGGAGCGTGTGGAGAAGAGCATCGGCCACGAGGAGACGTTCGAGCAGGACGTCACCGACCACGCGCTGCTGCGCAGCGAGTTCCGCCGTCTCGCCGATCGTGTCGCAGCGCGGTTGCGCGCCGGCGGTTTCGAAGCTCGGACGGTGGCTGTGAAGGTGCGCTTCGACGACTTCACCACACTCAATCGATCACAGACGCTTCCAGAGCCCACCGACGTCGGGCGCCGCATCGGCGAGGCTGCCTGCGAGCTCTTCGCATCGATCGACGCGACGGAGCCGGTTCGCCTGATCGGCGTTCGCGCCGAACGACTGCAGCAGGCGGGCGGCGGTGGCCTGGGGCTCTGGGACGACGATGCGGATTGGCGCGCGGTGGATACGGCGCTGGACGGGGCGACCGCGCGGTTCGGAAACGGTGCGCTGACACGCGCATCCGCACTGGGACGGCGCGATCGGTACGCCCAGCCTCAGGCGCGGAGCCTGGACGAGGGGTAGCTGGTGGATCAGGCTGGTCCGTGATCTCGGATGCGCTGGAGACGTGCGCGGGGTACGGTGGAGGCATGCCCAACCTCGCACTGGAACTCGGCAAGCTGACGGCCTCCTCGGGCGTCACCAGCGTCTACGGAGAGCAGCAGGACGTCGACGGGGTGCGCGTCATCCCGGTCGCCGCCACGTGGAGTGGTTTCGGCGCGGCCGAGGACGAGGAGAAGGGCTCCGGCGGTGGTGGCGGCGGCGTGTCCCTGCCCGTCGGTGCGTACATCCGCCGCGGTGACGACATCCGTTTCGAAGCGAACCTGATCTCGCTGCTCGTCGTGGGCATCCCGTTCGTCTGGGTTGCCGGTCGCTCGCTCGCACGCATCATCCGTGCGCTCAAGCGCTGACACCCCCGCGACGCCATCCGACCCGCTCGATCACGCGCTGCGGGCTGCGGTCGCCGCTGTACTCGGGCTCATCCGTGATCGGCCAGGAGCGAGCGTCCTGATCGATGGCCGCAGCGGTGCGGGCAAGAGCAGCCTGTCTCGGCGGCTGGCCGATGCCTGGCCGGGGCCCGGCCCCACTCTGCTGCCGCTCGACGCGGTCTACCCGGGCTGGGACGGGCTCGACGCCGGTGCTGAGGCTGTGATCCGCGACGTCCTGGTGCCGCGCTCGCTCGGCCGGGACGGGCGCGTCAGCGGCTGGGACTGGGCACAGGATCGACCGGCCGGGCATTCGGTTGCGCCACACGATCGCGGCCTGATCGTCGAGGGATGCGGGATCCTCCGTGCCGAGTCGGTGCTGCTCGCCGACGTGACCGTCTGGCTCGAGGCTCCTGCAGCGACGCGTCGCGAGCGTGCGCTCGGCAGGGACGGCGATGCCTATCGGCCCTACTGGGATCGCTGGGCTGCGCAGGAGGACGAACACATCCGTCGTGACGACCCGCAGGCACTGGCGGAACTCGTCGTCACGCTTCCCTGAGCGCAGCGGTCCGAACCACGGGGGTGCGGGCGCGTGATGGGAGCGCGGTGGGCCGTCACGAGGCACTGAGGACCACCCGCTCAAGCTGATAGCCGAGCCACTCGTAGATGCCGACGACCGGACTGTTCGGGTCGAGTTCTGTGGTTGTCGTGTCGCGCTCAGGGCCACCCGCGGCGATGCCGAGACGGGAGGCCAGCACGAGCCGCAGGGCGGACAGGGTGCGCATCCAGGCGGGAGTCGTCTGCGCGTCCAGGAGGATCGCGACGGGATTCTGTGTCGAGACTCCATCCGCCGCGGCGATGGCCTCGGCGACGACGGCGGCGTCCTGCTGTCGTCGCGTCACGCTGTCGGCCTCAGTGAGGCGACGGAACTCGCGGCTGGCGTCGTCGTCGTCCGGGTAGACGCTGGGTGCAAGGCGCGCCAGTGCGGGATCATCGGCAGCCGATCCCTGGTCCAGGATGTCGGTGAACTGGGCCACGAGGTCGGACAGCACCGACCGTTCCTGCGCGCTCAAGATGAAACGATCCGTGGTCACTGTGGTGCCTGCCTTACCGTTGCCCACAGACCGTAGTCGTGCATCGCCTGTGCGTGCAGTTCCATCTGCTCCCTGGCGCCTTCGGCGACGACGGCATGGCCGTCGTTGTGTACTCGCAGCATGAGGGTGTTCGCCTTCTCGGCGCTGAAGCCGAAGTAGTCACGGAACACCTTGACGACGTAGCTCATCAGATTGACCGGATCGTCCCACACCACCGTCTGCCAGGGACGGATCGGGGACGCCTCCTCCTGCCCGCGCACGTCACGCTGCTGGTCGGTGTCCGGGAACGCGAGCGGAGTCATGCCCACCCCAGTTCGTGCAGGCGCTCGTCGTCGATTCCGTAGAAGTGAGCGATCTCGTGAACGAGCGTCGTGTGGATCTCATCGCGCAGCTCGTGCATCGACTCGGCCACCTGCAGGTGCGACTCCCGGTAGACGATGATGCGGTCGGGGAGGTCGCCCATACCGTAGCGTTCGCGCTCGGTGAGGGCCAGGCCGTCGTACAGCCCGAGCAGGTCGAGCGACCCGTCCTCCGGGCGGTCCTCAACCACGAACACCACGTTGTCGAGCCCGTCGACCATGTCGTCGGGGAGAAGATCGAGTTCTTCGATGACGAGCGCTTCGAACGCTGCTGCGTCCAGGTCAATCATCCTTCGAGCGTACCCACTTCCGCGGCCCGGCGTCGCCGCTGGGACGGCCGAGGTACCCACACCGTCGTCGGGGCTGCCTACGATGTCTGAATGAACGCGCGGGATGAGGGAACAGAGACCGCAGTGACACTGAGCACACCCAGCGGCGCAGAGGACGCGTACCGCGCGCGCATCGGGTCCGACGGCTCCGCACCGCGCGTGCTCGTGCTCGGCGCGACGGGTTACCTGGGTGGACGACTCGTGCCACGGCTGTTGACGGCCGGCTACCGGGTGCGAGCTCTCACACGGGGCGCCGCACGGCTCGAGGGCGCACCGTGGCACGACGACGTCGAGGTGGTGGACGGCGACGCGAGCGATCCGAAAGCCCTTGCCCGCGCACTCGACGGCGTCGACATCGTCTACTACCTGATCCATTCCATGTCCGCAGGTCGCGATTTCGCAGACGTCGATCGGGGCATCGCCCGTGGAGTGGCGGAGGCGGCGAGAGCTGCCGGCGTGAAGCAGGTGATCTACCTGGGCGGACTGCATCCGCGAGACGTGCCCCTGTCGCCGCATCTGAGCTCGCGTCGCGAAGTAGGGGAGATCCTGCTCGCGTCTGAAACGCCGACCCTCGTGCTTCAGGCTGGCGTGGTGATCGGCTCGGGCTCGGCATCCTTCGAGATGATCCGTCATCTCACAGAGGTGCTCCCCGTGATGCCCGCGCCTCGATGGGTTCGAAATCGCATTCAGCCGATCGCCGTGCGCGATGTGCTGCACTACCTGCTGGCGGCGGCGAGACTTCCGGAGCCCGTCAATCGCGCCGTCGACATCGGCGGTCCGGATGTGCTCCGCTACGGGCAGATGATGAACGCCTATGCCGTGGTGGCGGGCCTTCCGCAACGACGGATCATCGCGCTGCCGGTGCTCACGCCGCGTCTGGCCTCGCTGTGGGTGGGGTTGGTGACGCCGGTACCACAGCGCATAGCGCGGCCGCTGGTGGAGTCCCTACAGCAGGAGTGCATCATGCAGGACCACGTCATCGACGATCTGATTCCGCCCCCGGAGGCAGGCCTGACGAGCTACCGCGATGCTGTCCGGCTGGCGCTGGGGCGCATCGAGATGGACGCCGTGGAGACCAGCTGGGTCGACGGAAGGGTGCCGCGGGCGCCCAGCGATCCGATGCCCAGCGACCCGGACTGGTCCGGGCGTACGGTGTTCGTCGATGCCCGCGAGCGAACCACTGGTGCATCGCCCACTGCGGTCTGGCGTGTGATCAGCCAGATCGGAGGTGCTCGCGGCTGGTACTCCGCATCGATCCTGTGGGCGCTGCGGGGTGTCATGGACCGGATGCTCGGCGGGGTGGGGCTGCAGCGGGGGCGGCGTTCCCGATTGACGGTGCGCTTGGGTGACGCCATCGACTTCTGGCGCGTCGAGGCCGTGGAGCCGGGCCGCCTGCTCCGGTTGCGTGCGGAGATGCGGGTACCGGGAGACGCGTGGCTGGAGCTTTCCGTCGATCCGACCCACGACGGCGGCGCTACCTACCGTCAGCGCGCGGTCTTTTTCCCACGTGGGCTCGGGGGACGGCTGTACTGGCTCTCAATGCTGCCGTTTCACGGACTGATCTTCGCAGGCATGGTCAATGAGATCATCGCGGACTCGGAGCGGGCCCCGAGCGGTTCACGCTGACCGTCCGCCGGTCATACAACGCGAAATCCCCGGAGCCGACCGGCTCCGGGGATTCATCTGGGTGAGTAACGGGGCTTGAACCCGCGACCTCCTGGACCACAACCAGGCGCTCTACCAACTGAGCTATACCCACCGTGTCCCCGCCTCAGCGGGGCAACTCATCTATTCTGTCACAGGTTCGGACCGAACGATGACACGACGGCCTCCGACACGGCCTTCGCCTGGTCCGAAGTTGGCCCCGGATCAGGCACGAACACCGCGCGGCGATAATATTCGAGTTCTCGAATGGACTCGAGGATGTCGGCGAGTGCGCGGTGCCCGCCGTCCTTCTCGGGGGCCTGGAAGTAGGCCCGGGGGTACCAGCGTCGAGAAAGCTCCTTGATGCTGGAGACGTCCACGTTGCGGTAGTGCAGATGGCGGTCGACGCGGGGCATGTACTTTGCAATGAACATGCGATCGGTGCCGATCGTGTTCCCGGCGAGCGGGGCTTTGCCCTCCAGAGGGACGAAACGGCGGATGTACTCCAGCGACAGGTACTCCGCCTCGGCGACGCTCACGCCGTCGGGGATCTCATCGATCAGTCCGGAGGTGGTGTGCATGTTGGTGACGAACTCGTTCATGTTCGCCAGTGCCGAGTCGTTCGGCTTGATGACCACGCGGAAACCGGGATCGATGAGATTGAGCTCGAAGTCGGTGATGACGATCGCGATCTCGACGAGCTCGTCGACGGCGAGGTCGAGTCCCGTCATCTCGCAGTCGATCCAGACGAGCCGGTCATTCTCGGCAGCAGAAACCATGGTCACATCCTATCCGCGCCATATTCGGGCGGCAGCGAGGCGGTGGAGTGTGGCACCGGGGCCGTCGGGCATGTGGTCCCCCAGAGGTGATTCGAACACCTGACCGGCGGATTAGAAGGCCGCTGCTCTATCCACTGAGCTACTGGGGGTCTGCCCACCAGAGTATCGGGTTGAGGGAGCGCCGGGAGAATCATCAGCGCAGAGCGGGCGCGCAGCGGCGTGGCTGGTGGTGTGGACGCGCGGATGGCGGACACGTCACATCCAACGCAGGCAGTCGCAGGCTTCATCTGCGCTCCAGAACTCGCCCACCTCGCGAAAGCCGCCGACCGCGGCATCGAATCGGCGCGCCTGGAAGCGCGTTCCCGCGGGAGAGGCCACGGCTCGAAGCTGACCGAGTACGCGCCCATCGGGCGCGATCACGCGCCAGGCGTTCTCGGCCACCGGCAGCAGGCGCTCTCGGGCGGTGGTGTTCAGGTGCGGTGCGAACCGAGCGGAACTGATTGTGGCGGACATGTGCGTCTCCCTTCTGACATGAACGCTAGACGGGGCCTCCGACAATGCTGCGACCGGCGTCGAGACTCCTCCCCAGGTGCGAGTGGGGGCTGATCGATTCCGCATCTGCAGGGCAAGCGGTCCGCGATGCCCGGGAGCCGCACAGCATGGAACCGATCCGGCGCCGAATCGGGCACGACGGCGCCGGATCGCCGGCGGATGGTCCGCCCTGAAGGGAGAGAAATGACGGAGAACATCACTGTGGTCGGCAACGTCGCGTCCGAGCCGCGGCAGGCCACCAGCGGCGCCGGAGCGATCTACACCTCGTTCCGACTCGCAACGGATAACCGGAGGTTTGATCGTGCGACGGGGGAGTGGGTGGATGGCACGCCCAACTGGTTCACGATCTATGTCTGGCGTGCGCTCGGCGAGAACGCCCTCGCCTCCGTGCGCACGGGGGATCGCGTCCTGATCTCCGGCAGGCTGCGTCTGCGCGCGTGGACGGACGGTGATCGCAGGGGAACGGCGGCCGAGATCGACGCCGACGCGATGGGGCCCGATCTGCGCTGGGGGACGACCACGTTCCATCGGGCACGGCGCCTGGTCGCCACTGATCCGGATGCGGGCATCGATGTGCCGCCCGCTCCTCTGGCGCTGACCGACACCGAAGCCCCGCCCGTGGACGCGCAGGACGAGCCGGCGGCAGCCACGCAGACAGAACAGTGGGCGTCGGCGGCGACGCCGTTCTGAGTGATTTCTGCGGCGATACGAGGGAACGGGAGGGGAGGAAGAGGGGCACGGCGGGGAGAACGGCGGTGGGTGACGTCGCTGCGCGCGAGGACACGAGTGCTGCGCGCTCAGCAGGTTGACGGGTGGAAACCATAGACTCGCGGGGTGACTCGTCTCCCGCGCCGAACGCTGACCGCCACCGCCCTTCCTGCTATGATCGCCATCACCGGAATGCTGCTGCTCGCCGGCTGCACTCCGACGGAGCCCGCCGATCCCGCGACCGTATCGACCGGGACGGTCGCGCCTGATGCAGGCGCTACGGCGGAGCCGAGCGATGCCGCCCCCGCGGCGCCGGAGCAGCCGGCCGCCCCCGCGGCGTTCGTCCCCGACGGGAACGCGGCGGCGAACCTTCCGATCTTCACGCAGACCGTTGCGGCTGTGTGGGCATCGGATGCCAAGGATCAGGGACGGGCGTACATCGATGCCCTTGTCGCTGTCGGCTTCGACAAGGCTGCGATGCAGGTCACCGCTGATCGCACGACGATCGGCGACCCGGCGGAGAGTATCCAGTTCTCGGTGGTCTTCGCCGGTGAATGTCTCGTCGGTCAGGTGGGGCCGGCCACCGGTGAGCCGCACACGGTGGTCGCTCCGGTCCTCAGCACGGGAGCCTGCCTCGTCGGCGGTACGCGCACCATCGACTGGTGACCGTGCCCGGGCATCGGGACGGCGCAGCGAGGGGCCCTGGGGCGAGAGCACGGACGCGCGTCCGCCTCACCGAGCGACGTGGTGCCCGCGCCGGTAGACTCGGACGCGGTGCGCGATGCGTCGTGCGCCGACAGACTTCGCCGCGATAGTGCGGCGCGATCAACACCCATCACACAAAGGGACGTGAACCAGGTTTGGCTGAATACATCTACCAGATGGTGCGAGCTCGCAAGGCCGTCGGCGAGAAGCTCATCCTCGATGACGTGACGATGGCGTTCCTGCCGGGCGCCAAGATCGGCATGGTCGGCCCGAACGGTGCCGGTAAGTCGACGATCCTCAAGATCATGGCAGGGCTGGACACGCCCTCCAACGGCGACGCGACGCTCACGCCGGGCTTCTCCGTCGGCATCCTCATGCAGGAGCCGGAGCTGGACGAGGACAAGACGGTGCTGGAGAACATCCAGTCCGGTGTGGCCATCAAGGCCAAGCTCGATCGCTTCAACGAGATCTCCGCTCTCATGGCTGACCCCGACGCTGACTTCGATGCGCTGCTGGCAGAGATGGGGCAGCTGCAGGAGGAGATCGACGCCGCCGACGCGTGGGACCTCGACGCACAGCTCGAACAGGCGATGGATGCACTTCGCACCCCGCCGGGAGACGCCGACATCAAGAACCTGTCCGGTGGTGAGAAGCGCCGCGTGGCCCTGGCCAAGCTGCTGCTTCAGAAGCCCGACCTGCTGCTGTTGGACGAGCCGACCAACCACCTGGACGCCGAAAGCGTGCTGTGGCTGGAGCAGCACCTGCAGAAGTACCCCGGTGCCGTCATCGCCATCACCCACGACCGGTACTTCCTCGACCACGTCGCCGAGTGGATCGCTGAGGTCGACCGCGGTCGCCTGATCGGTTACGAGGGCAACTACTCCACCTACCTGGAGAAGAAGCAGGAGCGTCTGGCGATCCAGGGCAAGAAGGACGCCAAGCTCGCCAAGCGCCTCTCCGAGGAGCTCGAGTGGGTGCGCTCCAACGCCAAGGGTCGTCAGGTGAAGTCCAAGGCGCGTCTGGCACGCTACGAGGAAATGGCGGCCGAGGCGGAGCGGACGAAGAAGCTCGACTTCGAGGAGATCCAGATCCCCGCGGGTCCGCGTCTGGGAAGCATCGTCATCGAGGCCAAGAACCTGAAGAAGGGCTTCGACGGACGCTCGCTGATCGATGGCCTGAGCTTCTCGCTGCCGCCGAACGGCATCGTCGGCGTCATCGGTCCCAACGGTGTGGGTAAGACCACGCTGTTCAAGACGATCGTCGGTCTTGAGCCCCTCGATGGCGGTGACCTGAAGATCGGTGAGACGGTCAAGATCAGCTACGTCGACCAGTCACGCGCGAACATCGACCCGGAGAAGACTCTCTGGGAGGTCGTCTCCGACGGGCTGGACATCATCACCGTGGGAAAGACCGAAATCCCCTCGCGTGCCTACGTCTCCAAGTTCGGATTCAAGGGACCGGACCAGCAGAAGAAGGCCGGCGTGCTCTCCGGCGGTGAGCGCAACCGCTTGAACCTGGCGCTGACTCTCAAGGAGGGCGGCAACCTGCTGCTCCTCGACGAGCCGACCAACGACCTGGACGTCGAGACGCTCTCGAGCCTGGAGAACGCGTTGCTCGAGTTCCCGGGCTGCGCCGTGGTCATCACCCACGACCGGTGGTTCCTGGACCGCATCGCCACGCACATCCTGGCCTACGAGGGCACCGACGAGAAGCCCGACCAGTGGTACTGGTTCGAGGGCAACTTCGAGTCGTACGAGGAGAACAAGGTGGCGCGTCTCGGCGCTGATGCTGCGAAGCCCCACCGCTCGACGCACCGGAAGCTCACGCGTGACTGAGAACGTGCGCCTGCACGTTCCCATCCACCTCCGGTGGGGCGATCTCGACGCGTTCAACCACGTGAACAACACGTCGATGCTGAAACTCCTCGAAGAAGTCCGGGTCCGGGCGTTCTGGCGTCCGGGTCCGGGCGAGGAGGCTCCGGCCACCGCGGTGCTGGACTCGGGGATCTCCGCGGGACTGCTCACGCTGATCGCGCGTCAAGAGATCGAGTACCTTGCGCCGGTGCCATATCAGCGCAACCCGCTCGACGTGCAGATGTGGTTCTCGAAGCTGGGCGGCTCCAGCATGGAGATCTGCTACGAGGTCTACTCTCCGGCGGAGGGTGGCGACCAGACGCTCTACGCGCGGGCCACGTCCGTGGTCGTGATGGTCGATGCCGAGTCCGGCCGGCCCGTTCGGTTGGACGATGAGCAGCGCGCTGCGTGGAACCCCTACCTCGGCGAGCCGATCACCTATACGCATCGGCGATGAGTGCGAAGAACCCCCGGGTCGGAATGATCCCGGGGGTTCTTCGTTTCCGGGCAATCGCGCCGCGGGGTCAGCGCCCCTGGCCGTCGGGAACGCGCACCATCAGCTCCTGCGCGACCGTGGCGACGAGCAGTCCGTCACGCGTGTAGATGCGTCCGGTGGAAAGACCGCGTCCGCCCCGTGCGCTCGGCGACTCCTGGGCGTAGAGCAGCCAGTCGTCAACGCGCGCGTCACGGTGCCACCACATGGCGTGATCGAGACTCGCGACCTTCAGCCCCGGTGTCGCCCACGGAACGCCATGGGCGCGCAGCACAGAGTCCTGGATGGTCAGATCGCTCATGAACGCCAGGGTGGCCCGGTGCAGCCAGGCATCGTCGGGCATCGTGGCGCGCACGCGGAACCACAGCGCCTGATGGGGGACATGAGCGCCGTCCACCCGCAGGTGAATCGGCGCGTCGACGTAGCGGGTCTCGATCGGGTGCTCGGTGAAGAAGCGGTGGCGGCCGTCGCCCGGGTCGAGGTCACGCACGAGGGCGAGCGCATCGGGGAGGTCCTCCGGCTGCGCGATGTCGGACGGCATCTCCTCCTGGTGTTCGAGGCCGGGGCCCGGATCCTGGAACGACGCGATCATGGAGAAGATGGGATGCCCGTCCTGGTACGCCTGCGCGCGACGGGTCGAGAACGAGCGGCCGTCATGGATCCGATCCACAGCGAGCGTGAGCCCCTGTGCGGCGTCGCCCGGCCGCAGGAAGTATCCGTGCATGGAGTGGACCGCGCGACCCGGGTCCAGTGTGCGCTGTGCCGCCACTACCGACTGCGCGAGGACCTGCCCGCCGAAGATGCGACCGTGAGGCATCGGCAACGAATGGCCGGTGAAGATGTCCTCTGTGGTGCGGGCTTCAGAGCCGGCCAGATCCAGCACACCGATCATGGCGGCGACGGATGCCGCCGGGTCGTAATCGCTCACTCGTCCTCCTCCGGAGCCCATCACAGGCACCGTTGTTAGTGTAGACAAGTGCCCCACAGCCTCCTTCTCGCCGACACTCAGACGGCTGCCGATTTCCTCACGTTCGCTGGTCGTGCGGCGCGGATCGCGGACGAAGGAATCCGATTGCAGGCGGCCGGGGGAGTACTTCGCATGTCGGCGGCGACGCTCGCACCGCAGGGGCTGCTGGATGCGACGCCCACGGTGATCGGCATGCGTGTCCTCGCGGCGGATCCGGAGCTCGTGTGCGACATCACGGTGCCGGCCCAGTCGTTGCAGCGTGACCCGCTCAACGAGGCGGCGATCGCGCTGCCGGAGACGGCCCTGAACCCGGCGTGGACGGGCGTGGCACCGCCGCAGGCCGGGTGGGAGTTCATCGGAACGGTGCCGGCGGAACATCTGTCGGCCCTCGCCTCGCACGGGATCTCCATCGTCGCCGGACGCGTGCCCACGGGGACCGGTGAGGAGATCGTCCGCTCAGTTCGCGCCTCGGTCTGGGGCCCGCTGGATGACACGCTGTTCGACGCGCCGCGTGGCGTGGCGTTCACCGCGGACGCACTGGGCTTCATCACCTCCCGCAGGCCGACGGAGGAGGCCGCCGTGTTCCGCGCAGGCCGCTGGACGCGCTTCTCCACACCGGGCGGCCATGTGCTCTCGCGCGGGCCCGCGCGCGTCGGCCTCACGGACGTTCGCCGGACCGGCGCCACCGTCTGAGGCTTCCAGGCCGCGGCCTCCGGTGCCGCCACATGCTGAGACGGTGACCGACAGGGCGGAGACCTGTGAGGCGCCGGAGGCCCGGGAAACGCCGCGGTCCAGTCCGGTCCGGCGCTAGCGCTGCGCGAGCGCGCGTCCCACCTGGCGCCCGGAGAACAGGCACCCGCCCACGAAGGTCCCCTCCAGCGCGCGATAGCCGTGCACGCCGCCACCGCCGAAGCCGCTCGCCTCGCCCGCTGCGAACAGCCCGCGGATCGGCTCACCGGTGCCGTCCAGCACGCGCCCGTCGAGATCGGTTTCGAAGCCGCCGAGCGATTTACGTGTGAGGACGTGCAGCTTCACCGCGATCAGCGGGCCCGCAGCCGGATCCGTGAGGCGGTGTGGCGCTGCGGTGCGGATGAGCCGGTCGCCTCGGTACGCGCGCGCCGAGCGGAGCATGGCGACCTGCGCATCCTTCGTGAAGTCGTTCGCCATCTCCCGGTCGCGCGCTTCGACCTCCCGCACCACCTGATCGCGCTCCAGGGCGTCGCCTCCCGGCAGCTCCTGCATGCGATCGATCAGCCGGTCCAGGGAGCGCTCGACGATGAAGTCCTCGCCCCTATCCAGGAACGCCTGCACGGGACCGGGTGCGCCCCCGGAGAGGCGCGTCGTCGCGAGCAGTTTCAGATCCTTCCCGGTGAGGTCGGGGTTCTGCTCGCTGCCAGAGAGCGCGAACTCCTTCTCCACGATCTTCTGCGTCAGGATGAACCAGGAGTGGTCATACCCGGTGCGTCGCAGATGCTCGAGGGTTCCCAGGGTGTCGAAACCGGGAAACAGCGGCACCGGCAGGCGGTGTCCGGTGGCGTCCAGCCACAGCGACGAGGGCCCGGGGAGAATGCGGATGCCGTGCGCCGGCCACACCGGATCCCAATTGCGGATCCCCTCCACGTAGTGCCACATCCGATCGCCATTGATCAGGTTCCCACCGGCTGCAGCGCCGACAGTCTGCATCGACCCGTCCACGTACGCCGGTACGCCCGTCAGCATCTCGTCGGGCGGGGATCCGAGGCGCTGCGGCCAGGCGGCACGAACGAGGTCGTGGTTTCCTCCGATACCGCCGGAGGCGATCACGACGGCGTCGGCAGCGATGTCGAAGTCGCCGACCACCTCTCTGGACGTCGCGACGCCCCGAGCGGCGCCGCTCGGGGCGAGGATGTCGCCCGAGGCGCCGGTGACGGCACCGTCGGTCACCGTGAGGGAGGTCACGCGATGGCGGGGGAGGACGGTGATCGAGCCCGCGAGCTCTGCCTCGTCCACATAGTCGGCGAACGGCTGGACGATGCCGGGTCCGGTACCCCACGTGATGTGAAAGCGCGGCACCGAGTTTCCGGGACCGAGTGCCGTGTAACCGCCTCGCTCCGCCCACCCGACGATCGGGAAGAAGCCGACACCGAGGGAACGCAGCCACGACCGCTTCTCACCCGCGGCGAACTGCAGGTAAGCCTCGGCCCATGCGCGGGGCCAGTGATCCTCCGCGCGGTCGAATCCTGCCGTGGCGAACCAGTCCTGCCGCGCCAGCTCCAGGCTGTCGTGGATCCCCATTCGTCGCTGCTCCGGCGAATCGATGAAGAAGAGCCCGCCGAAGGACCACCAGGCCTGTCCGCCGAGGTTGGCTCGCGGTTCCTGGTCCACGATCGTGACGCGCTTGCCGGCGCGAGCAGCTTCGCGAGCAGCGACGAGGCCGGCCAGGCCCCAGCCGATGATCAGGACGTCGGTTCGGTGAACGCTCACAGATTCTCCTTCGGCCGTGGCTTTCCCCCGACGCTATCGGGTGTGGGGCGCCCAGCGGAACAGGCCTCGCGCGATACGATCGACCTCGTTCCTCTCGTCGTATGCGCACACCACGCGCTCGCGCTCGCGCGCACGACGGACTGTTCACGAGACATGGGAGATGGATGCGGCGATGAAGGCGCTCATCAAGAACGAACCGGGCCCGGGGCTGGCGCTGATCGATGTGCCGGAACCGGCCATCGGACCATCGGATGTGAAGATCCGAGTGCTGCGCACCGGCATCTGCGGCACCGATCTGCACATCGAGAAGTGGGACGACTGGGCGGCGAGCACGCTGCGTCCGCCGATCATCCCGGGGCATGAGTTCAGCGGCGAGGTGGTGGAGGTCGGCGCCCTCGTCCATGACGTCGCCGTGGGCGATCTCGTCTCCGGCGAAGGACACGTGGTGTGCGGGATGTGCCGCAACTGCCGCGCTGGACGGGCGCACATGTGCATCCGGACGAAGGGGCTGGGCGTCAATCGAGACGGTGCTTTCGCCGAGTACGTCGTGATTCCCG
The DNA here is from genome assembly GCA_031277945.1 of Microbacterium sp. Lineage (GTDB taxonomy): Bacteria > Actinomycetota > Actinomycetes > Actinomycetales > Microbacteriaceae > Microbacterium. The sequence continues at coordinate 206,126 of JAITLK010000002.1, forward strand.
GCAAGAACGTCTGGGTGCACCAGCCCGGCACCGATCCGGACGTGGCGGCGATCTTCGATCCCTTCGGCAACGCCGTCCACACCGCGCTGAAGTTCGGCGTCGTGGGGGAGGACGTACTCGTCACCGGCTGCGGCCCGATCGGCCTCATGGCGATCGCCGTGGCCCGCCATGTGGGCGCACGCTTCGTCGTGGCCACGGACATCTCGCAGCCGCGTCTCGAGATGGCGCTGCGCATGGGCGCGGATGCCGCCGTGGACGTGTCCCGTGAGCGGGTCGCCGATGTGCAGCACACGCTCGGGATGAAGGAGGGCTTCGACGTCGGCTTCGAGATGTCGGGTTCGCCGGCGGCGCTCGGCGAGATGATCGAGAACATGAACCACGGCGGGCGGATCGCCATGCTGGGCCTGCCGGCCGAGCCGTTCCCGATCGACTGGAGCAAGGTCGTCACCCACATGCTGACGCTGTCTGGCATCTACGGACGAGAGATGTTCGAGACGTGGAACTCGATGAGTGCGATGCTGCAGTCGAGCCCCCAGCTACGAGAGCGACTCTCGTCGATCATCTCGGACCGCTATCCGGCTTCACGCTGGCGTGAGGCGTTCGACGTGGCTGCCTCGGGCGGCGTCGGCAAGGTCATCATCGATTGGACGGAGATCTGACATGTACACGACCATGCGAGAGCAGCTCCAGCAGGAGCTGGACGGCATCGAGCAGGCTGGCCTCACGAAGCGGGAGCGCGGCATCCGCGGACCGCAGGGTGCACAGGTGGAGGTCGGAGGTTCGGAGGTACTGAACTTCTGCGCGAACAACTACCTCGGCCTGGCTGATGACCCCCGTATCGTGGCCGCCGCCAAGGCCGGGCTCGACGAGTGGGGCTACGGCCTTGCGAGCGTCCGGTTCATCTGCGGGACCCAGGAGCAGCACCTGCAGCTGGAGCGTTCGCTCTCGGCCTTCCTCGGGTATGACGACACGATCCTGTTCTCATCGTGCTTCGATGCCAACGGCGGAGTCTTCGAGGTGCTGTTCGGCGCCGAGGACGCCATCATCTCGGACGAGCTGAATCACGCCTCGATCATCGACGGCATCAGGCTCTCCAAGGCCGCGCGCCTGCGTTACCGCAACCGCGACATGGCCGATCTGGAGCAGAAGCTGCAGGAGGCGGCGGGTGCTCGGCGCCGGGTGATCGTCACCGACGGCGTCTTCTCCATGGACGGATACATCGCCCCACTGCAGGAGATCTGCGATCTCGCGGAGCGCTACGACGCCCTCGTGTTCGTGGACGATTCCCACGCGGTCGGTTTCGTCGGAGACAAGGGCCGGGGCACACCGGAGCTGTGCGGCGTCGAGGGTCGCGTGGACATCACCACGGGGACGTTCGGCAAGGCCCTCGGCGGCGCGTCGGGCGGGTACGTGAGCGGACACGCCGAGATCATTGCGCTGCTGCGCCAGCGGGCTCGGCCGTACCTGTTCTCCAACACCCTGGCGCCCTCGATCGTGGCGGGGACGCTGCGGACGCTGGAACTGCTGACCGAATCCGACGATCTGCGGGTGACGTTGCGGCGCAATGCCGCCCTGTTCCGGGAACTGATGACGGCAGAGGGGTTCGATCTGCTGCCCGGTGAGCACGCCATCGTCCCGGTGATGTTCGGCGACGCCCGCCTGACCGCGGATATGGCGGATGAGCTGCAGCGTCAGGGCGTCTACGTGACGGCCTTCAGCTTCCCGGTGGTGCCTCGTGAGCAGGCGCGCATCCGGGTGCAGCTCTCTGCGGCGCACACCGAGGAGGAGATCCGTCGGTGCGTGGCGGCGTTCGTCGCCGCGCGCGACGTGCTGCGCGCAGCGTGATCGGTGAGGGCGTCGCGGAGATGCGGCGCCCTCACGGATCAGTGGGTCAGCCCCAGATCCGTGCGCCCCTGGGATGCGGGTCCGACCCCGGTGGGCTCGAAGGTGTTCACCATCGCGTGGGCGGCGCGCTCCAGATAATTCCAGAGTGCGACCTCGTGGATGGGCGCCAGGTCGAGAGCGTCGACGGCGGTGCGCATGTGCTTAAGCCAGCGATCCCGAGCATCGGGATTGACGTGGAACGGAACGTGCCGCATGCGAAGTCGTGGATGGCCGCGACGCTCGGAGTAGGTGCTCGGGCCGCCCCAGTACTGCTCGAGGAACATGGTCAGCCGCTCGGCTGCCGGCCCGAGGTCCTCCTCGGGGTACATCGGCTTGAGGACCTCGTCCTGGGCGACACCCTCGTAGAAGATGTCGACCAGCTTCGCGAAGGTCTCGTGGCCGCCGATCTCGTCGTAGAAGCTCAGGGGTGCGTCGGTCACGGGGTCTCCTCGGGGGTGCTCTGGGGACGCTTGCGCGGTTTCCAGGACGGACGGCTCGGTTCGGTGCTCTGCACCGGCTGGGGCTTGGTCTTCGGCGGATTCGCGCCGCGCACGCGGAATGCTCCCTCGCTGCCGGTGAGCACGACGGACGCGAGAGCCGGACGGACGACGCCGTCCTCCGCCTCGGGCAGCTCGACGCCGTCGGCGGCGGCAAGGAGACGAGCGCGGAGCTCCTGGGCGACATCGTCGCGGGAGGCGGAACGCGTGCGCATCACGACGCGGATGATGAGGGCGTCCGCAGTGGCGGCCTCCAGCCCCCAGGTCTCGGGCTTGCCGACGATGCGCGAGCGCCAGCGGGGTTCCTTGGCGAGAGCGGTCGCTGCCTCGTGGAGCGCGTCTTCCGCGGCCTCCAGCTCCGCCCCGCGGGGCACGGAGACGTCGACGATCACGCGCGACCAGCCCTGCGACATGTTGCCGATGCGGGTGATCTCACCGTTACGGACATACCAGAGCGTGCCGTTGACGTCGCGGACATGGGTGACGCGAACGCTCACGTACTCGACGATGCCGATGGCGAGGCCGAGGTCGACGACGTCGCCGATGCCCACCTGATCCTCCACCACGATGAAGATCCCGTTGAGCACGTCCTTCACGATGTTCTGCGCGCCGAAACCGAGTCCGGCGCCGATGGCCGCGGTCAGCAGCGTCAGGGAGCCGAGGATGTCGGGAGCGAGGACTTGCACGGTCAGCACGATCGCGATGATCACCAGGGTGATGTTCACGATGTTCTGGAGGATCGAGCCGAGCGTGCGCGTGCGCTGCACGAGGCGGACGGCGGCGAGCGGCGAACGATCGAGAGCCTGCGTGTCGTCGACGTTCGCCTTGCTCTTGGCACCGTTGACGATGCGGGAGACCACGCGGCGAATGACGAACTTGAGCAGGTACCCGATCACCGCGCACACGATGATCGTGACGATCACCTGCGCGATGTTGAGTCCGGCATCACCGAGGAACTTCAGCACCTTGTCCCAGGTGGGGATCCAGTCCGACCAGTCCGTCGGGGGTGTTTCGGCGAGGAACTTCACTCTCTGATCCTACGAGCCGAATCTCGGCAGAGCATGAGGACGCGATCGGCCCCCGCCGTGAGGGCGGGGCCGATCGCGTCACGTGCTTCGATCAGGCGTCGCGGGTCTTCAGCGCGATGGCACCGAGACCGAGCACCGCGGCGACCCAGACGGCGAGGGTGAGGACGCCCTGCCAGACCTCATCGCCGCTGCCCTGCACGAGGGCGTTACCCGCATTGCTCGGCAGGTAGCGCGCCGCCTCGGCGACCCACTCCATGCCCGGCGCCATCGCGAGCACCTGCGGGACGATGGGCAGGATGAACAGAATGCCCACAGCCACGGCGATCGCGCCGGCTCCGCTGCGAAGCAGGTAGCCGAAGCCGAGACCGAGCAGGGCCGCGGCCACCAGATACACGGCGGAGTACACGTAGGGCAGGACGGCACCGGGCAGATCACCGAAGTCCAGCGCGATGTCCGTCCCGGCGAACAGTGCGCTCACCAGGGTGACGCCCAGTACGCTGGTGACCACCGAGACCAGCACGGTGTAGCCGACGAGCACGATCGCCTTGGCGAAGAGACTGCGCAGGCGATCGGGCGCCGCGGTGAGGGTCGAGCGGATCATCCCGGTGGAGTACTCGCCGGTGATGAGCATCGAGCCGGTGATCGTGACCAGCAGAGCGGTGAAGGCCAGGGGCATGGTTACTGCCTGCGCGATCATCGCATTGCCATCACCGGCAACGGACATCTCGCTCAGGTAGTTGCGCATGGAGATGGCCATGAGCGTCGTGATGCCGAGGGAGATGACGATGGTCAGCGCCGCGGAGACCCACGGGGAGCGAAGCGATACTAACTTGATTCCCTCGCTGCGGATCACCCGTCCGAGGCTGAGCCGGAAGGCAGAACCCGGGATGGCGGGCGCGGCGGCGGGTGCCTGCTGCGTAGCGGTGATGGTCATGCGAGCTCCTTGGTCTTGTACTCGACGGCATCGCCGGTGAGCGCCATGTACGCCTCTTCCAGTGATCCGGTGCGCGTGGTGAGCTGGTGGATGGCGATGCCGGCGGCTGCCGCGCGATCACCGATCCAGGCCGCGGGCGCGCCGCTGACCGCCAGCGTGTTCGCGCCGGTGCGCACAACGGTGACCGTGCCGCTGCCGAGCGCGGCTGCCAGAGCGTCGGGGGTCGGTGTCTCCACGGCCACGTCTTCCTTGGTCCACGCCGCCACAAGCTCGGCGACGGACGCGTCTGCCAGAACACGACCGCGACCCAGGACGATGAGGTGGTCGGCGGTCAGGGCCATCTCGCTCATGAGGTGGCTGGACAGGAGCACGGTGCGTCCGGCGGCCGCGTAGCTGCGGACGAAGTCCCGCACCCAGCGCACGCCCTCGGGGTCGAGACCGTTGACGGGCTCGTCGAGGATGAGCGTGGTGGGATCGCCGAGGATGGCGCTGGCGATACCCAGGCGCTGCCCCATCCCGAGGGAGAAGCCTCCGGCGCGCTTTCGAGCCACGCTGGCGATGCCGGTGATCTCCAGCACCTCGTCAACGCGCGACAGCGGGATGCCGTGGGTCGCCGCCATGGCACGCAGATGATTGCGCGCGGACCGGCCGGTGTGGACGGCCTTCGCATCCAGGAGCGTCCCGACCTCGGTGAGAGGCGAGGGAGAGGTGGCATAGGCCCGTCCGTTCACCGTCGCGCGGCCCGAGGTGGGGCGGTCCAACCCCACGATCATGCGCATGGTGGTGGACTTGCCGGCGCCGTTGGGTCCGAGGAAGCCGGTCACCATGCCCGGACGGACGGCGAAGGAGGCGTCGGACACCGCGGTGCGTGCGCCGTACCGCTTCGTGAGGTTCTCTGCGACGATCATGTATCCAGGCTATGAAGGTCCTGTGCGCAGTGAATCCGTCCGCGGTAGGGGATCGCCCTGGTGGCGTCATCCCAGAGGATGACTTACCCCGGAAAACGCCACACGAGTCCGGGGAACCCGGCGTTGCGGATTTCCTCGGACTCGTGTGGGTCTCTCGCGGAGACTACTCGGCGTCGCGCTCCTGGACGGCGAGCGCGCGCTCCACCACCGCCAGGTTCTCGTTCACCAGGCGGCGAAGAGCCGCGGGGGCTTCGGCGTTCTCGGTCAGCCAGGCGCGCGTGGCATCCCGCAGTTCACGGCTCGCGAGCGATGCCGGATACAGCCCCGTGATGAGGTAGTTGGCGATCTGATACGTGCGGCTCTCCCAGACGGGCAGCAGCATCTCGAAGTACGCCGGCACGAACGCGACGAGGTCGTCGCGCGTCGTCGGGTTGACGAAGCCCAGCGCGGCCGAGCGCACGATCGTGTTCGGCAGGTCGGCGTTGTCGATCAGTGAACTCCACGCGGCGCGCTTCGCCTCCTCACCGGGCAGCGCGGCCTTGGCCTGTGCCGCGAACTCGCCGCCCTTGGCGGTGTTGTCGGCGGCAAGGGCGGCATCGATGTCGGCGGTCGTGACCGCGCCGGCGGCGGCGAGCGCGACCAGCAGCTGCCAGGACAGGTCGGTGTCGATGCTGAGGCCTTCGAAGACGATCTCGCCCTCGCGGATCGCGCGCACGCGCTCGACCTGCTCAGGCGTGGCGGCGTTCGCAGCCAGCGCCTGGACGAACTGCAGCTGGCTGTCGCTTCCGGCTTCGGCCGCCTGCGCCAGCGCCCACAGTCCCTCGCCCACGCGGCTGCGGGCAGCGGAGCGCGTCGACGGATCGACGTAGGAGTTCGCGGCCAGACGCAGCTGCGCAAGGGTGGTGCGGACCGTGGTGGACTCCGTCTCACGACCGATGTTGCCCAGCACGAGCTCGATGTAGTCCGTCGCGCTGGATTCGGCGTCGCGGGTCTGGTCCCACGCCGCACCCCACACCAGCGAACGGGCGAGCGGATCGGCGATGTCGCCGAGGTGCTCGATCGCCGTGCGCAGCGAGCGGTCGTCGAGACGGATCTTCGCGTAGGCGAGGTCTTCGTCGTTGAGGAGCACGAGATCGGGCTGGGTCAGCCCCTTCAGCTCAGCCACATCGGTGCGGTCGCCGTCCACGTCCAGCTCCACGTGGTGGGTGCGGCGCAGCTCGCCCTCCACGACGTCGTAGAAGCCGACACCGAGGCGGTGCGGGCGGATGGTGGGGTAGTCCGCCGGAGCGGTCTGCGTGATCGCGAAGCGCGTGATCTTGCCGTCGACATCGGTGTCGATGACCGGGGCGAGGGTGTTGACGCCGGCGGTCTCGAGCCACTTCTTCGCCCACGTCGACAGATCACGACCGCTGGTGGCCTCCAGTTCGACCAGCAGGTCGCCGACCTCGGTGTTGGAGTATGCGTGCTTCTTGAAGTACGCGGCGACGCCCGCGAAGAACTGCTCGATGCCCACCCAGGCGGCGAGCTGCTTGAGGACGGACCCGCCCTTGGCGTAGGTGATGCCGTCGAAGTTCACCTGAACGTCTTCCAGATCGTTGATCTCGGCGACGACCGGGTGCGTGGAGGGGAGCTGGTCCTGGAGGTAGGCCCAGGTCTTCTCCATCGCGTTGAAGGTGGTCCACGCCTCCTTCCATTCCGTCGCCTCCGCGGTGGCGATGGTGGAAGCCCACTCGGCGAACGACTCGTTGAGCCAGAGGTCGTTCCACCACTTCATCGTGACCAGGTCGCCGAACCACATATGCGCAAGCTCGTGCAGGATCGTGACGACGCGACGCTCCTTGACGGCGTCGGTCTGCTTGCTGCGGAAGACGTAGACCTCGGTGAAGGTGACGGCGCCGATGTTCTCCATCGCGCCGGCGTTGAACTCCGGAACGAAGAGCTGGTCGTACTTCGCGAAGGGGTAGGGGTAGTCGAACTTCTCGCCGAAGTACGCGAAGCCCTCCCGGGTCTTCTCGAAGATGTAGTCGGCATCCATGTACTCCCACAGGCTCTTGCGGGCGTAGATGCCGAGGGGGATCGTGCGGCCGTCGCCGTTCACCAGTTCGGAGTGCGTCGACTCGTAGGGGCCGGCGACGATCGCGGTGATGTACGAGGACATCTTCGGCGTGGGCTCGAAGTTCCAGGTGGCGATGCCGTCACCCGCGGGCACGGGCTCGGGGCTGGGCGAGTTGGAGACGACCTTCCACGCGGCGGGCGCGGTGATGGTGAAGGTGAACTCCGCCTTCAGATCGGGCTGCTCGAATACGGCGAACACGCGCCGGGAGTCGGGGACCTCGAACTGCGAGTAGAGGTAGACCTCGCCGTCGACCGGGTCGACGAATCGGTGCAGGCCCTCACCGGTGTTCGTGTACAGGCAGTCGGCGTCGATGACGAGCTCGTTCTCGGCGGCGAGGCCGTCGAGGGCGATGCGGGAGTCCGCGAACGCGGTCGACGGGTCGATCGAGCGGCCGTTCAACGTGATCGAGTGCACCGTGCGTGCGATCAGGTCGATGAAGGTCGAGGCTCCCTCGGTCGCGGTGAAGCGCACCGTGGAACGAGAACGGAACACCTCCGCTCCGGTGGTGAGGTCGAGGACGATGTCGTACGTCTGCGTGTCGACGATCGCGCGACGCTCCTGCGCCTCGATGCGTGTGAGGTTCTCTCCAGGCACTGGGTTTCTCCCGTGTTGTGGGGTTCTGCGGCGATCGCCGCTCGGATGCGCCCGGCGCGGTGGCGCGGGCGGAGACGAAAACCAGCCTACGCCCCGCGGCCTCTCTAGGATTGAGCCATGCGCATCCACATCGCCACCGATCACGCCGGTCTCGAGTTCTCCACCCGTCTGCAGGAGCACCTGCGCGATGCAGGCCATGACGTCGTCGACCACGGCCCGATCGAGTACGACGCCGTCGACGACTACCCCGCCTTCTGCATCCGCGCGGCCCAGGCGGTCGTGGCCGACCAGAGCGCGGGCGTCGAGGCGCTGGGCATCGTGTTCGGCGGATCAGGCAACGGGGAGCAGATCGCGGCGAACAAGGTGGCCGGCATACGTGCAGCGCTGGCGTGGAACGAGGCGACGGCGAAGCTCGCCCGCGAGCACAACGACGCCAACGTGATCTCGATCGGCGCCCGACAGCACACGTTCGAGGAGGTCGTCTTCCTCATCGACACCTTCATCGCGACGCCCTTCAGCGAGGAGGAGCGCCACATCCGTCGGATCGCGCAGATCGCCGACTTCGAGCGCGACGGCTCGCTGCTGCCCGATCCCCGCGCCGCGCGGGAGAACTGATGCCCGAGGGGCATTCCGTCCACCGCATCGCCCGCCAGCTCGATCGCAACTTCGTGGGGCGTGTCATCACGGCCTTCTCACCACAGGGGCGCTTCGCGGAAGGCGCGGCCCTGCTGAACGGCCGCGAGATGATCGGCGTGCAGGCCGTCGGCAAGCAGATGTTCACCGAGTTCGAAGGCGACCTGTGGCTGCGGGTGCACCTGGGCCTCTACGGTGCCTGGGACTTCGCCGGCGAGATCCTGGTGGATCCCACCATCGCGTCCGCGAACGGGCGGATGGGGCAGACCAATCAGCGCGGAACGGTCCTCGACTCCGCCGCGATCGAGGATGGCGCGATCTACGACGACGCGGGGGAGAACTCCCTGAACTCGATCGGCGCTCCCCGTCGGGCGCGCGTCAACGTTCGCATGTCGGAGCAGACCAAGGGTCTCACGTCCGAGCTCACTGAGTGGCCCCCGCCCCCGGTGGGCGCGGTTCGGCTGCGGCTGCTCACCGACCTCACCTGTGCTGATCTGCGCGGCCCCACAGCGTGCCAGTTGCAGACGCCCGACGAGATGCTCGCAACGGTCGCGAAGCTCGGACCCGATCCGCTCGTGGGCGACACCACGGAGGGTGAGGAGCGGTTCGTCACGGCGGTTCGTCGGCGCAACGTCGCCATCGGTCAGCTGCTGATGGATCAGGCCGTGGTGAGCGGGATCGGGAACGTCTACCGTGCCGAGCTGCTGTACCGGGCCGGGCTCAACCCGCACAAGCCGGGAAAGTCGGTCCCTGTCGAGAACCTGCGGGCGCTGTGGCGGGACTGGGTCCAGCTGTTGGACGTCGGTGTCGAGACCGGTCAGATGATGACCATGGACGACCTGGACCCCGAGGCCTACCGCCGAGCGATGGCCAGTCGCGACGACCGGCACTGGGTCTACCACCGCGAGGGCCTGCCCTGTCGGACGTGCGGGACCAACATCGTGATGGAGGACATGGTCGGGCGCAAGCTCTACTGGTGCCCCACCTGCCAGGCCTGAGCGCACGAGAGGATCACTCGATGAGACAGAATCCGAGCTTCGCGATGACGGACGTCGCCGAGCTGCGCCGCGTGATCGCGCGCAATCCCTGGGCGACCCTGATGAGTGACGGTCCGGACGGGCTGATCGCTTCGCACTATCCCGTGCTGCTGGAGGATGGGCGCGACGATCTGACCGTCGTGACGCACGTCGGCCGTCCCGACGACCTGCTGCACGGACTGGGGGAGCGTGAGCTGCTCATGGTGTTCCAGGGTCCGCACGGTTACATCACTCCGCGCTGGTACGGCGATGTGCCTGCGGTGCCCACCTGGAACTACGTGGCGGTGCACCTGCGCGGTGTCCCGGAGATCCTCAGCACAGAGGAGAATCTGGCGGTCCTGGACCGTCTGGTCACGCACTTCGAGTCTGCAGGGCCGGATCCGCGCGCGATGTGGCAGCTCCCCAATGACGAGGCATTCGTTCGCCGCCTGGAGCGCGGCACCGTCGGCATCCGTCTGACGCCGACGGTCGTGACGGCCAAGCGCAAGCTGAGCCAGAACCGTGCTCCGGAGATCATGGAGACGATCCTCACGGGTCTCGAGGGTGACGGACCCTACGCGAACGCAGAGCTGGCAGCGGAGATGCGCCGCAGCGAGGCAGCTCGCCGGGCTGCGATGGACGGCCAGTGAGCGCCGAGGTACCGCGTCGCCCCTCGCTCGTGCGGAACGTGCGCATCACAGGACCCACCGCCCGTTTCCTCCCGGTGACGGGACCCCTGGACCTCCTCTTCGAGGGGGATCGGATCGCGGACATCGCTCCGGCCGGGGCGATGCGGACGACGGGCCCCGTGTGGGATGCAGAGGGCCGGTGGGCCGTCCCCGGACTGTGGGACCATCACGTCCACGTCAACCCCTGGGCGCTGTTCGCCGGGCGTGAGGATGTCTCGAACGCCACCAGCGCCGGGGAGGTCGGCGCGCAGATGGCTGCCGTGACCCCGGATCACCGCGGCATCAGGATCGGCGTGGGGATGCGGGACGGCCTCTGGCCGAGCGCGCCCGCGCTCTCCGAGTTCGATGAGGCCACCGGAGGCGTTCCGACCTACGTCATCGGCGCGGATCTGCACTGTGTGCTGCTCAACTCCGCCGCAGCGCGGCGGGAGGGCATCGCGATCCCCGCGGATGGGATGCTGCGCGAGGCAGAGGCGTTCGGCGTGCATGTTTCGCTCGACGCCATCAGCGATGACGAGCTCGACGCCGCGGTGGCGACCGCAGCGGCACGCGCGGCATCTCAGGGCATCGTCGGGGTCGTCGACTTCGACATGGCCTGGAACATCGGCGCCTGGCAGCGGCGTGGCGCGGCGGGGTTCGACAGGTGGCGGGTGCGTGCGGGGGTGTATCCCCAGCACCTGGACCGAGCCATCGCGGAGGGCTGGACGAGCGGTGCAGCCCTGCATGATTCCGGCCTGCTCGAGGTGGGATCGCTGAAGGTCATCACCGATGGCTCGCTGGGCACCCGCACTGCGGCGTGCTCGCTTCCCTACCCCTCCGGCGGTCACGGTGAGCTCGCCGTTCAGCCGGAGGCGCTCGTGGATTTGCTCACGCGCGCCACGGGCGCCGGCTTTTCCGTCGCGGTGCATGCCATCGGCGACGTGGCGAACGCGCGTGCGCTGGACGCATTCGCGCTGAGCGGTGCACACGGTTCACTCGAACACGCCCAGCTGGTGGCACGCACCGATCTGCCCCGCTTCGCTCGCCTTGAGGTCACGGCCAGCGTGCAACCGCAGCACGCGGTCGATGATCGTGAGCTCGCCCGGCACGAGTGGGCCGCTCAGCACGCGGCGGCGTACCCGCTGCGATCGCTGGCCGATGCTGGCGCCAACCTCACGCTAGGATCGGATGCCCCGGTGGCCCCACTGGATCCGTGGGGCGCGATCGCGACGGCGGTGGGTCGCTCCCGGCCCGGCGAAGCCGGCCCGCAGGACGGGGAGGGCATCGATGCCGCAACAGCTCTCGGTGCATCCAGCGAACGCGGCTCGCGGGATGCACCCGAGCTTCTGCCGGGGTCTCTGGCCGACATCGCGTTCTGCGATGCGGATCCGTCCGGGGCCGAGGTCGAGGCGCTGCGCTCGATGAGCGTCGGTGCCACCATGCTGGGCGGGCGGTTCACCCACGTGTCCTGACGGCTCGGAACACGTCGAGGGGGCGGGCCCCGATGGGCCCGCCCCCTCGACGTGTTGTGCTTCCGGTCAGCGCGCGACGTGTGCGCTGAGGAACCAGCGGTCCTTCTCCAGACCACGACGGATCTCGATGGCGACGTCCTGGCTGGTGAGATCGATCTCGTCCAGGCCGTCGATGGCCTCCTGCGTCTGGGCGAGGATCGTATCGATATCGGCGACGATCGCCGCGATCATCTCGTCGGACTGGGCGAAGCCGTCGCCCACCTGGGTGTTCGCGGCCTTGGCAGCCACCGTCGCGGCGCGGGCGTCGACAGGAAGGCCGAGGGCGACGATGCGCTCCGCGGCGGTGTCCGCCCAGTCGCCGGCATGGGCCACGACCGTGTCGAGAAGCTCGTGCACGCCGATGAAGTTGGCACCGCGAACGTGCCAGTGCGCCTGCTTGCCGTTCAGGGTGAGAGCCTGCAAGCCGATCACGAGCGGCGAGAGGAACTGCGCCGCGGCAGCGGCGACGGTCGGGTCGCTGGCAGTGGCGGTGACGGTGGTGGTCTTGCTCATGGTTGCCTCCGATGTGGTTCGTCGTGTAGAACCCACGGTACTCATCTGACATTCCCGCGCAAGCAAGCTGAGGCTCGGCTTACCGCACATTAAGGTGGGGCCATGGCCGTCAGCGACGCAGCACAGATCCTCAGCACCGCCAGTGGAACACCCCGGTTGGACGGCAGCGTCTTCGTCGCCGGCGGCGCCCGCATCATCGGCGATGTCGTCATCGAGGAGCAGGGGAGCGTCTGGTACAACGCGGTCGTGCGCGGTGATCGGGCCGAGATCCGCATCGGCGCGCGGAGCAATGTTCAGGACAACGTCTCGATCCACGTGGACGAGGGCTCACCGGTCAGCATTGGCGCTGACGTCTCCATCGGGCACAACGCGGTGGTGCACGGATGCACGATCGAGAACGGCTGCCTGATCGGCATGGGCGCGGTGGTGCTCAGCGGTGCGGTCATCGGTGAGGGAACGCTCGTCGCGGCCGGAGCGATGGTCCTCGCCGGCGACGTGATCCCACCCGGTTCTCTCGTTGCGGGGGTTCCGGCGAAGGTGCGTCGCACGCTCACCGAAGAGGAGACCGCGGGGCTTCTGCGCAACGCCGCCGTGTATCTGGAGCTGTCCGTCGAGCACGCTGCGGCCCGCTGAAACGAGGGAGGGCGCCCGGCACATGCCGGGCGCCCTCCCTCGTGCGGCTGGTCAGTCCTCGTCGGCGAGATCGACGTTGGTGGGATCGAGCACGCGCCGCAGGAAGTTCTTCGTGCGCTCGTGCTGGGGTGCGCCGATGACGCTCTCCGCGGGGCCTTCCTCCACGACGACGCCGCCGTCCATGAAGACCACGCGGTCGGCGACCTCGCGAGCGAATCCCATCTCGTGGGTCACGACGATCATGGTCATGCCCTTGCGCGCGAGCTTGCGCATGATCGCGAGCACATCTCCGACCGTCTCCGGGTCGAGGGCCGAGGTGGGCTCGTCGAACAGCATGAGCCCCGGGTCCATCGACAGTGCCCGCGCGATGGCCACACGCTGCTGCTGGCCCCCGGAGAGCTCTCCGGGATAGCGGTGGCTGAGGTCGGCCAGCCCGACCGAGGTGAGGTGCCCGTGGGCGATCCGCTCGGCCTCGGCCCGGTCGCGCTTCAGCACCGTCCGCTGGGCCACCGTGCAGTTCTCGAGCACCGTCAGGTGCGGGAAGAGGTTGAACTGCTGGAACACCATGCCGACGTGGCGACGCATGTCATCGACGTCCACGTCGGGATCCGTGGCGACGAAGCCGCCGACCTCGATGAAACCGGCGTTCGGTGTCTCGAGCAGGTTCACACAGCGCAGCAGCGTCGACTTCCCCGAGCCGGACGGGCCGATGAGACAGACGACCTGGCCGGGCGCGACGTCCAGGGAGATGCCCTTGAGCACCTCGTTGGAGCCGTAGGACTTCCGGAGGTCCTTGATGGTCACACCGGCAGCGGTGGCGATGGGGGCGGTGATCGGGGCGCTCATGCCGCGACCTCCTTCTTCTGACGCTTGGGACGGGAGACCTGGGCGGTGCGCTTCTCGAACCAGCGGGCGAGGAAGGTCAGGGGGATCGTGATGCAGAGGTAGAACAGGCCCGCCACGAGCAGCGGAGTCATGCCGCCACCGAGCGAGAGCATCCCGTCGCGTCCCATCTTGGTGAGGTCCACGACGAGCGCCGTCATGCCGAGCACCTGCACCAGAGACGTGTCCTTCGTCAGCAGGATGAGCTCGTTGGTCAGCGGCGGAAGGACGATGCGGAACGCCTGCGGGATGATGATCGAGATCATCGCCCGCCACTGCGGCATGCCGAGTGACCGCGCCGCCTCCATCTGGCCCTTGGGCACCGCTTGCAGGCCGGCACGCAGGGTCTCGGCCATGTAGGCGGCCGAGACGAGTCCGAGTGCGACCATGACGGTCACCCAGAAGTCCCACTTCAGGCCCGAGAAAGCCAGCGGCAGACCATAGCCGAGGGCGAGCAGCACCAGCAGGGCCGGGATGCCGCGGAAGAACTCGATGTAGATCGTGGCCACCCACCGATAGGGCGGGAAGCTGGCGGTCTTCATCAGGGCCAGCACCAGGCCCAGCGCCAGACCGAAGATGAAGGACGTGATGGTGTACAGCAGGGTATTGCGGAGGCCGACGAGGATGATGTCCGGGAACATCGGCAGCGTCTTGCCGAACTGGAAGAACGAGTCCGCGACCAGCGGCCAGTTCACCAGGAAGACGAGGAGGAGGATCGCGACGACGAAGATGAGGACCTGGATCCAGCGACTCACCGTGCGCCGCTGACGGGCTGTCATAGCCATGCGGCTGTGCCTTTCTGAAGAGAGGGCCGGTCCGCGCCATTGCGGACCGGCCCGTTCACGCGGTCAGTTACCGAACCACTCGGCTTCGAGCTTGTCCAAGTCGCCCGAGCTCTTCAGCTCGCCGAGCGTCTTGTTGACCGCGGCCAGCATGTCGGCGTTGCCCTTGGGTACGGCGATTCCGAGCTGCTCACCGGTCTTGATCTCCTCGACCACCTCGAAGTCGCTCTCGCCCTTGATGGCGAACTTGAGCACCGACTGGTTGCCGAGCGAACCCGCCGTGGCGCCCGACTTCAGCGACTGGATCTGCAGACCGGAGTCCTCGTAGCCGATGGTGGACAGCCCGTTCTCCTGCCCATAGGCCTCGCCGGTCGTCGCCGTCTGCACGCCGATGTCCTTGCCCTTCGCGGTGTCGATCGACGTGATGCCCGAGTCCTTCTTGGCGATGAGCACCAGGTCATCGTCGTAGTAGGGGTCCGAGAAGTCGACGTTCTGCTTGCGCTCGTCGGTGATTGAGATGGACGACGCCGCGATGTCGCAGTCGGTCTTGAACAGACCGGACGTGATCGCATCGAACGAGGAGTCGACGACGTTGAGCTCCAGACCCAGGTCCTCGGCGATCGCTGCGGTGATGTCGATGTCGAAACCGACCGCCTTGCCGTCCTTCATGGACTCGAAGGGCTCGTAGGGGATGTCTGAGCAGACGGTGAGCTTGCCGTCGACGACGGTCTTCAGGCCGCTGCCCGTGCCGGCATCAGTACCGGACGACGCCGTCGAACCGGTGTCGCCACCGGCATCCGTGCCGCCGGTGCTGCAACCGGTGAGTGCGAGCGAGCCGGCTGCGGTGAGCACGGCGATCGCGAGAAGGGACTGACGCAACTTCATGGTGTACCTCTTGCGTGATCATCGGGAGATTTGTTGCCTGAGCATAGCGGCACCCATCGCCCGCACGCGTTACGTGCGGGTCTCGATCAGGTTTCGGTCCACCCTGAGCGGTCGAGGATCAGCGAAGTTCCGTGCGCGGGCGCACCCACACTTCCGTGATCTGGGCGTCCGCCGGCGCGTCGATCACGTGCCGCACCGAGCGTGCCACGGTCGCGGGGAGGATGCGACGGCCGTCCTCGTCGCGGGTCAGGCCTTCGGCTGCCAGGGCGCCGGCGGTGGCCGTGGGGCCCGGGGCGACGGTGCTGACCCGGACGCCGTCGGCTTCGGTTTCCTGACGGAGCGCATCGGCATACGCCTGGAGCGCATGTTTCGTCGCGCCGTACACGACGTGGCCGGCGGCCGCGCGTCGTGAGGCCCCGGATCCGATGAACACCACCGTCCCGCGCGTGTCGCGCAGCCGCGGAAGAAGCACGCGCGTCAGCTCGGCCGGCGCCACCACGTTCACATCGAGCAGCTCGCGCCACAGGTCAACGGTCGCGTCTACTGCCGTGGTGTGGGGGAGCAGTGCCGCGCCGTGCACGACCGCATCGACGCGGGGGATTCCGGCCAGCGCCCCCTCGATGGCTGCCGGGTCGCCCAGATCGAGAACGAGCGGAATGATCGCCCCGTCCGCGGCGCGCGACGCCACCTGAGCCAGGCGCCTGTCGTCGCGCCCGATCGCGATGACGGTCCTGTCTTGCGCCAGGTCGACCGCGATCTCCGCGCCGATCCCGGAGGAGGCTCCTGTCACGACGACAAGCGGGTGGGTGGGGTCGAGGTCAGCGAGAACAGACATGCCTTGACGCTAGCGCGGGCGTCGTGGGAACTGACGCGGGGCGTCATATTCCTGAACGAAACGACATCGTCACCGAGACGAAGAACGCCCCGATCCGGGTGGAGCCGAATCGGGGCGAAGAGGGGATGACGGGAATCGAACCCGCGTGACCAGTTTGGAAGACTGGGGCTCTACCATTGAGCTACATCCCCGCACTGCAGCAGCAGCGGGACCACTCTACCTGATCCCGATGCCTGCTCTCGCACATGGCCGACGGCCGGGCGAGTCGAGGTGAGAATCGCCCGGCAACGGGGGTGTGAACCGGAGCCCACCTCGTCGGCTAGACTTTTGGAGGCCGTTTCGTGCCCGCGCGCAGGCGTGGAATCCCGGGGCGTAGCTCAGCTTGGTAGAGCGCCCGCTTTGGGAGCGGGAGGTCGCAGGTTCAAATCCTGTCGCCCCGACCAACGGCCCCCTCAAGACTCAGCACGAAGAACCCGCACGTCCACGCGTGCGGGAACGCTACAAGGAAGAGACGCACAAGCATGGTGAAGAGCACCGTCGAGAAGCTCAGCCCGACCCGGGTGAAGCTGCACATCACGGTCACGCCCGAGGAGCTTCAGCCCTCGATCAAGCACGCCTATGAGCACATCGCCCAGGACGTGCAGATCCCCGGCTTCCGTAAGGGCAAGGTGCCCGCTCCGATCATCGACCAGCGCATCGGCCGTGGCGCCGTCATCGAGCACGCCGTCAACGAGGGGCTCGACACCTTCTACCGTGAGGCCGTCACCGCTCACGAGGTGCGCATCGTCGGACGTCCCGCTGCGGAGATCATCGAGTGGCCGGCGGAGAAGGACTTCTCCGGCGACCTGATCGTCGACGTCGAGGTCGACGTCGTTCCCGACTTCGAGCTGCCGGAGCTGTCGGGCATCACCCTGACGGTCGACGCCGTCGAGGTGGACGAGAACGCCGTGTCCGAGGAGCTGGACCGCCTGCGCAGCCGTTTCGGCACGCTCGTGACGGTCGACCGCCCCGCGAAGTCGGGCGACTTCGTCGAGCTCGACCTGGTCGCCACGATCGATGGCAACGAGATCGATCGCGCCGAGGGAGTGTCCTACGAGGTCGGCTCGGGTGAGCTGCTCGAGGGCACCGACGAGGCTGTGGAGTCGCTCACCGCAGGCGAGGACACCACGTTCCGCTCCAAGCTGATCGGCGGCGAGCACGCGGGCTCCGAGGCCGAGGTCTCGCTCACCGTCAAGGCCGTCAAGGAGCGCGAGCTGCCCGAGGCCGACGACGACTTCGCTCAGATCGCCAGCGAGTTCGACACGATCGCCGAGCTGCGCGAGAGCCTGAAGGAGCGCGTCGCTTCGCAGGGCGCCTTCTCGCAGGGCTCCGCAGCGCGCGACAAGCTGGTCGAGGCGCTCATCGAAGCCACCGACATCCCTGTTCCCGCTGCCCTCGTCGAGGACCAGGTGCACCAGCACCTGGAGCAGGAGGGACGCCTGGAGGATGACGAGCACCGTGCCGAGGTGACCGAGGCGAGCGAGAAGCAGTTCCGCACGCAGGTCATCCTCGACCGCATCGCCGAGCAGTCCAAGGTGCAGGTGTCGCAGGACGAGCTGACCCAGTACCTCGTTCAGTCCGCTGCCCAGTACGGCATGGCGCCGCAGGAGTTCGTCGAGGTCCTCCAGCAGGGCAACCAGCTGCCCTCACTGGTCGGTGAGGTTGCGCGCAACAAGGCGCTCGCCGTCGCGCTGGGCAAGGTCACGGTCGTCGACACCGACGGCAAGGCCGTCGACCTCAGCGACTTCGTCGCGGTCGAGGACGAGGCTGACGAGACCGCCGCGGATGAGGCGCCCGCCGAGGAGAAGCCGGCGAAGAAGGCCCCCGCCAAGAAGGCTCCGGCCAAGAAGGCGGCGGCGGCCGACGAGGCAGCGGCCGAGGAGAAGCCGGCCAAGAAGGCTCCGGCCAAGAAGGCGCCCGCCAAGAAGGCAGCGCCCAAGAAGGACGCCGAGTAATCACGCACGAGTGATCGAGGGGTGGATGACGATGTCATCCACCCCTCGTCGTATCCGAGGAGGAGAAGATGATCGAGATCGATTCGGCGGAGTTCGCCGCCTGGCAGCTGCGCGTGGATGCCGTGTGGCAGGATCGCTCCCTCTCGGATGAGGAGCGGACCGAGCGGATCGACCAGCTCGCCACGGAACTGGGCGGTGAGCACCCGGTGGCTCTCTTCGAGCGGGCCGGGGCGCGTGACAGCGCCGGGGCAGAGGAGGACGCGGAGCCGCTCTACCGCGCCGCGCTCGCCGCCGGACTCGATCCCCGCCGTCGCACGCGCGCGGTCATCCAGCTCGCCAGCACGATTCGCAATCTGGGCAAGGTCGACGAGGCGCTTGCTCTGCTGGCGGCCGAGTACGACCTCACCCGCGGGGGAGTCCTTCATGATGAGGCCTCCGCCTTCTACGCGCTGGCACTCGCCTCGGCCGGTCAGTCGAACGACGCCCTCGCGGTCGCCCTCACGGCGCTCGCACCCCATCTGGAGCTCTATCAGCGCTCGGTGACCGGGTACGCGGCACAGTTGCGCGACTGAGGGCGCCACGCACGTCTGCCGACGGCGAACACGGCCGGTGCCGCCCGAGCGCGCCGGTAGATTCGTTATCACCAACACGAAACGGGAGCACTCATGGCTGAACCCCTCATGGCGACCAGCGTCTTCGACCGGTTGCTGAAGGACCGCATCATCTGGCTCGGCGCCGAAGTCCGCGACGAGAACGCCAACGAGATCTGCGCCAAGATCCTGCTGCTCGCGGCCGAGGACCCCAACAAGGACATCTACCTCTACATCAACTCGCCCGGCGGCTCGATCACCGCGGGTATGGCGATCTACGACACGATGCAGTTCGTGCCCAACGACATCGTCACCGTCGGCATCGGCATGGCCGCATCGATGGGACAGCTGCTGCTGACCAGCGGCACCAAGGGCAAGCGCTACATCACCCCGAACGCCCGCGTGCTGCTGCACCAGCCGCACGGTGGCTTCGGCGGCACGGCGAGTGACATCCAGACCCAGGCGCAGCTCATCATCTCGATGAAGAACCGCCTCGCCGAGATCACCGCAGCTCAGACCGGCAAGTCCGTCGAGCAGATCAACGAGGACGGCGACCGCGACCGCTGGTTCACCGCCGAGGAGGCGCTGGAGTACGGCTTCGTCGACCACATCCGCGAGCACGCAACCGACGTGCACGGCGGCGGCGGAACCCAGGCCTGAGACCGAGAGAAGGAACACTCCTATGAACATGCCGACCTTCGGCCTCCCGCAGGGCGTGGCAATGCCGTCCTCGCGCTACATCCTCCCGCAGTACGAGGAGCGCACGGCGTACGGTTACAAGCGCCAGGACCCCTACAACAAGCTGTTCGAAGACCGCGTGATCTTCCTCGGCGTGCAGGTGGACGACGCGTCCGCCGATGACGTGATGGCCCAGCTGCTCGTGCTGGAGAGCCAGGATGCCGACCGCGACATCACGATGTACATCAACTCGCCGGGCGGATCTTTCACGGCGATGACGGCGATCTACGACACCATGCAGTACGTCGCGCCTGACATCCAGACCGTGGTACTCGGACAGGCTGCGTCCGCGGCCTCTGTGCTGCTGGCTGCGGGAACGCCCGGCAAGCGTCTGGCGCTGCCGAACGCCCGTGTGCTGATGCACCAGCCCGCTGTCGGCGAGGCCGGACACGGTCAGGCATCGGACATCGAGATCCAGGCGGCGGAGATCCTCCGCATGCGCACCTGGCTCGAGGAGACGATGGCTCGCCACACCGGTCGCCCGGCCGCTGAGGTCCACAAGGACATCGACCGCGACAAGATCCTCTCCGCGCAGCAGGCGCTGGAGTACGGGATCGTGGACCAGGTCCTCACGTCGCGTAAGCGCGCGACGCCCGCACTCACCAAGTGAGTTCCCACGGATGCCCGGCCCTCGTGGTCGGGCATCCGTCGTTTCATGTCGGATATCCCCTCGGATGTCCGAGGGTGCGGTTAGGCTCGAAGCAATCGTTGATCAGGGAGGCGACATGGCACGGATCGGTGAAAGCGCCGATGTCTTCAAGTGCTCGTTCTGCGGAAAGAGCCAGAAGCAGGTGCAACAGCTGATCGCCGGACCCGGCGTCTACATCTGCGACGAGTGCGTGGAGCTGTGCAACGAGATCATCGAGGAGCGGATGGCGGAGTCCGCCTCCGGCACAGTGGCGGAGTTCGATCTGCCCAAGCCTCGGGAGATCTTCTCGTTCCTCGACGAGTACGTCATCGGCCAGCTGCAGGCGAAGCGTGCACTCTCGGTGGCGGTGTACAACCACTACAAGCGCGTGCGTGCCCGCAGCGCGCTTCAGCCGGCCGAGCAGAAGGCCGACGACATCGAGATCGCGAAGAGCAATATCTTGATGATCGGCCCCACCGGCTGCGGGAAGACCTATCTCGCTCAGACGCTCGCCAAGAGGCTGAACGTCCCCTTTGCTGTGGCCGACGCCACGGCTCTCACCGAGGCGGGCTATGTGGGCGAGGATGTGGAGAACATCCTTCTCAAGCTCATCCAGGCAGCGGACTACGACGTCAAGCGTGCCGAGACCGGAATCATCTACATCGACGAGGTCGACAAGATCGCCCGCAAAGCCGAGAACCCGTCGATCACGCGCGACGTGTCGGGGGAGGGCGTGCAGCAGGCCCTGCTGAAGATCCTCGAAGGCACGGTGGCATCCGTGCCCCCGCAGGGCGGACGCAAGCATCCGCATCAGGAATTCATCCAGATCGACACCACGAACGTGCTGTTCATCGTGGCCGGGGCATTCGCCGGGCTGGAGGACATCGTCTCCTCTCGCGTGGGCAAGCACGGCGTGGGCTTCGGTGCCCCGCTGCAGGATAAGAGCGCAACTCAGGACATCTTCGCGGACGTGCTTCCGGAGGACCTGCACAAGTTCGGGCTCATCCCGGAGTTCATCGGGCGTCTGCCCGTGGTGGCCTCGGTGTCGCCGCTGGACCAGGAGGCGCTGATGGAGATCCTCACGGTCCCGCGCAACGCCCTTGTGAAGCAGTACCAGCGCATGTTCGAACTGGATGGTGTGGAGCTCGACTTCGATGAGGACGCCCTGCGCGCGATCGCTGACCTCGCCGTCGAACGAAAGACGGGAGCGCGCGGCCTTCGCGCCATCCTCGAAGACGTGCTCGGGCCCATCATGTTCGAGATCCCCTCGGCCGACGACGTGGCCAAGGTGATCGTGACTCGTGCTGCGGTCGACGAGGGCGATGCCCCCACGGTGATCCTCAAGGAGAACCGCAAGAGCGCATGAACGGACGCTATGGGGCTATCCGCGAACTCTGGGAGGTCGATCCTGGGGAGCGCATCGGGTACTCCGGCGACGTCCTCGATGACTGGCAGCGCCGCTTCGGTGATGTGCCGGGTGCGCTTCGCGAGTACTACACGACTCTCGGCGCCCACATCGCGTTGAATCACACGCAGGACCAGCTGGTGGCGCCGGCGGATACTCCCGGCACCGTCTACCGGATGGACGGTGACGACGCCACCGACGTCCTCGTGTTCTATGTCGAGAATCAGCTCGCCCTGCAGTGGGGCGTCCTCGCGGGCGATTGTGCCGAGGACGATCCGACGGTGCACGTGCTGGTCGGTGAGGACTGGGAGGGCACGGGCGATTCCGTGAGCGGCTTCCTTACCGCCCAGGCACATCTGCAGCGGCTGTACGCGTATGAGGACTGGAGCGAGGAGTTCCTCGCGATCGACGACCAGGGACTGGCGCGGCTGCGGGAGTTCCTTCCCGCACGCGGAGTCGTGGCGGATCTGTATGGGGGCGTGGAGTTCTTCGGCGGTCCGGGCGTGCTGCTCGCGTACTTCCGCGACAGCTCCTCGGTCGTCTTCGGGTGCGCCGATTCGCACCTGGTGGACTCGCTGTTCGCCTACTTCGCGCGCAGCGGCTGACATCGAGCGTCGGTCCAGAGCCGCCACAGCCGGGATGACGTATGCCGGGGCGCACGGGTCCTGTCGGTCGCGCGCGGCGCCCGGCCGTCGACGTCGTCCGAGTCAGTGGAGCGGGAGCATCAGATCGGTGCGCAGTTCCTCGGGCGGCGTCGAGGAAGGGTCACTGACGTAGACCTCGGTCCAGTCGCCGCGCGCCTGACCCTGTGCGGACGCGAACTCGGCGAGCGTCGCCCATGCCGAGGGGAGGCGATTGAAGGGGCCGACCGCGGATAGGATCGCCGTTCGGGCAGCCGGAATGGCACCGGTGGTCACCGTGAGATCGCCCGTCGCGTAGATGGTCGGCATTCCTTCTACCGGAAATCCCACCTCGAGGTCGAACTCGCCTTGCGGGTCGCCGAGGTACCGGCCGAACGGAGCTCCGTTCGGCGTCATCGCGCCTTCGGCGATGGCCTGGCGAAGCGCGCCGAACGCGCCGTCATAGATCGAGGACAGCGCCGCCATCGTGATGCCGCGGAAGCGGATCACAGCGGTGGCGATCTCGGAGACCTCCAGGATCGTTGGGGCAGTGAACGGTTCGCGCGAAGCGGGTAGCAGGGTCATCGTCGTCCTCTCTCAGCGCCCGACACTACGGGATGAGCGACGCCCACGGAAGTCTCAGTCGACAAGCCCGCGTCGCGCGAGCAGCGGGCCGATCTCCGGATCGCGGCCGCGGAAGTCGCGATACGCCTCGCGCGGATCCTTCGCCCCGCCGACGCCCAGCAGCCGCTCGCGGAATCGGTCCCCGCCCTCGCGGCTCAGGCCGCCGTTTTCAGCGAACCACTCCACGGTATCGGCGTCCATGACCTCAGACCAGATGTACGAGTAGTACCCGGCGGAGTAGCCGCCCGCGAAGACGTGCGAGAAGTAGGCGGTGGAGTAGCGGGTAGGCACCGTCTCGGAAGCCAGGCCGATATCGGCGAGGGCAGCTGCCTCGAACGCGTCGATGCTCTCGACCGCATCCGCCTCGATCGAGCTCAAGGAATGCCAGGCGAAGTCGAGCCACGCGGCGGCGAGGTACTCGGAGGTCTGGAACCCCTGGTTGAAGGTCTCGGCCGCGTTCAGGCGCTCGATCACCTTCCGGTCGATCGGCTCCCCGGTCTCGACGTGACGGGCGTAGTTGTCGAGCACCTCGGGCCAGAGCATCCACATCTCGTTCACCTGGCTCGGGAACTCGACGAAATCGCGGAACACGTTCGTACCGGAGAACATCGGGTACCGGGTGCGTGCGAACAGTCCGTGCAGGGCATGGCCGAACTCGTGGAACAGGGTCGACACCTCGTCGAAGGTGAGCAGAGCCGGGCCCGTCGTCGGTTTCGGCACGTTGAGGTTGTTCATCACCACGGGGAGCGTGCCCTCGATGTCGCTCTGCTCCACGATCGGATTCATCCAGGCCCCGCCGCGCTTGGTGTCGCGCGTGAAGAGGTCCAGCGCGTAGAGGCCCACCGGGCTACCGTCCTCGTCCCGGACCTCGAAGACCTGGATGTCGGGATGGTAGGCGGGAACATCGTCGCGCGGATGGAAGGTGACGCCGTACGCGCGCGTGGCGGCGAAGAACACGCCCTCATGCAGAACGCGGTTGGCCTCGAACCAGGGACGAAGTGCAGCCGTGTCGACGTCGTACTCGGCTGTACGGACCTTTTCGGTGTAGAACGCCCAGTCCGAGGCTTCGAGCGGTCGTGGCGTTTCCGACGCGTCCAGCATCCGCTGCAGCAGTTCCTGTTCGGCGCGGGCGTTGCGGGCGGCTGCGGGCGCCAGGCGCCGGAGCATGGCGGTGACGGCCTCAGGAGAGCCGGCTGTTTCGTCCGCGGTGACGTAGGCGGCGTGGTTCGGATATCCGAGCAGCTCGGCACGCCGGGCGCGCAGACGCACGATCTCCAGCACGACCTCGGCGTTGTCCCAGGTGTTGCCGCGGTGACCGCGCGAGCGCGACGCGGCCATGATGCGCCGTCGGGTCTCGGGATCGGTGAGCACGGCGAGGGACGGATGACCGGTGAAGTTCATGAGGGTCAGGAGGTATCCCGGCAGTCCGCGCTCTTCGGCTGCGGCTTTCAGGGCGGAGATCTCGGCGTCGGTGAGGCCGTTCAGCTCGGCGGCGTCGTCGAAGTGGACGGCGAGATCGTTCGTGTCCGCGAGCAGGTTCTTCTCGAACTGCGTCGTGAGCACTGACAGACGTGCGTTGAGTGTCGTGAGGTCCGATTTCGCCTCCGCATCGAGCGCGGCGCCGGCGTGTGTCATGGTGCGGTAGCGCCGTTCCAGGAGGTAGGCGTCCTCGCCCGCGAGATCCAGAGTGTCGCGCTGATCCCACAGCGTGCTGATGCGCTGGTACAGGTGCGTGTCGAGGGTGATGGCATCGAAGTGTGCGGACATCAACGGCGCGAGGGTCTCTTCGATCGCCTGGATCTCATCGGTCGCGTCCGCTGAGCTCACCGTGAAGAAGGCGTTGGCTACCCTGCGAAGCAACGCGCCGCTGCGCTCCAGCGCCACGAGCGTGTTCTCGAACGTCGGCATCGAGCGCACGCGTGTGATGGCGTCGATCTCGCCGCGATGCTCCGCGAACGCGGCTTCGAACGCGGGCAGGTAGTGCTCGGGCCGGATGCGATCGTAGGGGGGAACCCCGTATGGCAGCGATGACGGGACGAGCAAGGGGTTGGTGCCGACGGTCATCCTGCCACCCTATCCGCGTGCTCTCGTGTTTGCCGCTGCACGCGCGCCCCCGCCTGTACTCGACATGATGCCGCGGTGCCTGACGCCGTGCCGCGCGACTTCCTCTGTGGCGGACAACCGGGCATCGTCTGTGGCGGACAATCGGCATCGTCTGTGGCGGACAACCGGCGCGACGCTGGCATTCTCGCTCACGCAGCCGGAAGTCCGGCCATCAACGGGCGTGTGGTTGCAAAGAAGTCCTTGCAAAGGAATGCTTGCAAAGGTATCTTTGCATGCATGACGAATGATGAGGGCACCCAGCGGCGGGAGATCGCGCCGCTGTCGAGCGCGGCCATGCGGGCACTGTCGCACCCCCTGCGGGTGGAGATCATCGACATCCTGGGGCAGCGGGGCCCGCAGACGGCGAGCAGCCTGGGGCGGCTGGTGGGGGAGTCCTCCGGCGCCACGAGCTATCACCTGCGAGCACTCGCGAAGCACGGCATCGTCGTCGAGGTCCCGGACCGCGGGAGTGCTCGTGAGCGTTGGTGGGACGTGGACCCCGACGGACTTCGCCTGGACATCGCCACCGAGGCGACGTCTCCCGCCGGGCGCGCTGCTGCGGAGATCCTGACAACGGAGATGTTCCGGCGTCGCGACGCGCAGCTCATGGCGTTCCTCCGGGCGAGCACCCGGGGCGGTGCGGACTTCTCGGATCGTGACGCGACGCTGGCGACGTCGAACATGCGCCTCACACTGGAGCAGTTCGGCGTGCTTCGCGACGAACTGGAGGCAGTGCTCACCCGTGCCAAGGCGATGGCGAAGGAGAACGGCGAGACCGGCGGCGTGCTCTACTCCGTGCGCACGGACGTGTTCCCGCTGGTGCTGGACGACACGCCCGAGTCGCGTCACACCCACCCGCAATATCCCACGACGAACGAGGAGACGAACTGATGACTGCTGTCGCCGCGCCCAGGACCACCGTCATTCCCGTGGTGTCCGGTCCGCTCACCACGCCGACCCTGGTGCGGACGAATCGCGCAACGCTCGGTGAGCGCGGGATGCTCTCCCTCGCAGCGGCGGTGCAGCGCGCGATCGCACGTCGTGTCGAGGTCCGTGCGCGGCGCGAATCCGCGCTCCACGCGCATCAGGAAACCGCCGCAGAGGCGTGGCGCTACCTCGGCACTCGCTGAGACAGGCCTCGCGTCGGAAACAACTCCACTCGCGTCGGCGAAACTCCACTGGCGCTGGTGGCAACTCCACTCGCGTCGGAAACATCTCCCCTGGCAGCGGCGACAACTCCACTCGTGCCCGTGAGAATTGCGACTGTGGGCGAGCATCGCCGCAGCGCGGTGATACTCGCCCACAGGGGGACGTCTCGCGGATCAGTCCTGCCAGGGGCGGGCGACCACCGAGCCGTCGGCGAGTTCGACCACTTCGACGCCCGAGTCGAGCTCTGCCAGAGCGCGGCCCTCCAGCCAGGTGAGCGTCCAGTGGGAGCCCTCGGGGGCGTCGGCGTCGGCCTGGGCGATCGCCTCACGCAGGTGCCCCGGCACGCTGGGCGGCGGGGTGGTTCCCGCAGCCCAGCGGGTGCCGAGCTGCATCATGCCTCCGCAGCCGGAGCGAGCTCGATCTCCACGACCGCCAGCTCTGCGCCGTCGACGAACTGCAGGTCCTCGATGCGACCCACCGCGGCGAGATCGGCGGCGGCACTCGACAGAGCAGTTCGTACCGCCTCGGGCGCGGCCACGACGGCTCGCGCCACCGGCGTCTTCTGCGAAGCCTTCGCCTCCGTCTTGGCGCGGCGGATTCCGATCAGCGCGGCGCTCGCCGCAGTGAGCACAGCCGTATCGCCACCGCTCTCGCCCGCCACAGGCCATGCCGCCGCGTGGACGGACCCCTCGTTGAACCAGGACCACGACTCCTCGGTGGCGAAGGAGATCACGGGCGCCAGCAGTCGCAGCAGGGCCGAGAGCGCGGTCCGCAGCGCGGCGACGGCCGACGCGCCCGTGGCGCCGCCTGCGTAGGCGCGCTCCTTCACGAGCTCCAGGTAGTCGTCGCAGAACGTCCAGAAGAACGACTCTGTGACCTCGAGCGCGCGGGCGTGGTCGTACTCGTCGAGAGCGCGCGTGGCATCGGCGATCACGGAGTCGAGGCCGGCGAGCATGCTGAGATCGAGCGCCTCGGTGACGGGTGCGTCGCCGGGGTCGCCGAAGGAAAGCACGAACTTCGCTGCGTTGAGCACCTTGATGGCCAGGCGGCGGCCGATCTTCACCTGCGTCGGGTTCTGCGGGTCGAAGGCCGCGTCCGCGCCGAGACGGCTCGATGCCGCCCAGTAGCGGACCGCGTCGGTGCCGTGCTGCGTGAGGATATCGGCCGGAGTGACCACGTTGCCCTTGGACTTGGACATCTTCTTGCGGTCCGGGTCCACGATGAAGCCCGAGATGGCGGCGTCGGTCCAGGGGGAGCGGTCATCCTCCAGGGCGCTGCGCAGCATGGTGGAGAACAGCCACGTGCGGATGATGTCCTGCCCCTGCGGTCGCAGATCGAACGGCGACACCAGATCCCAGAGCTCCGTGTCGCGCTCCCAGCCGCCCGCGAGCTGAGGCGTGAGCGAGGACGTCGCCCAGGTGTCGAAGATGTCCATCTCGCCGTCGAAGCCGCCCGCCTGGCCGCGCTGGGCCTCGGTGTACCCGGCGGGCACATCCGTGGTCGGATCGATCGGCAGTTGCGCAGCATCAGGGATGAGCACCCGGTCGTAGTCTCGTTCTCCGTTCTCATCCAGGGCGTACCACACCGGAATCGGCACCCCGAAGAAGCGCTGACGCGAGACCAGCCAGTCGCCGGTCAGACCGCCCACCCAGTTCTCGTAGCGCACCCGCATGAAGTCCGGGTGCCAGTCCAGCTCGCGACCGAGCTCGACCAGCCGCTCGCGCAGCTTCGGGTCGCGGGCACCGTTTCGGATGTACCACTGACGGGTGGAGACGATCTCCAGCGGCCGGTCGCCCTTCTCGAAGAACTTGACCGGGTGGGTGAAGGGGCGCGGGTCGCCGATCATCTCGCCGGAAGCCTGCAGCAGCTCCACCATCTGCTTCTTGGCGCTGAACACCGTCTTGCCGATCAACTCGCCGTACGCCGCGATACCGGCCTCGGACGTGATCGCGTCGGGACGCTCGTCCACGATGCGTCCGTCCTTGCCGATGATGGTGCGGTTGGGCAGATCCAGCTCGCGCCACCAGATGATGTCGGTCACGTCGCCGAAGGTGCAGACCATCGCGATGCCCTTGCCCTTGTCGGGCTGAGCCAGGTGGTGCGCGAGGACGGGCACCTCGACGCCGAACACCGGGCTGGTGACGGTGCTGCCGAACAAGGGCTGGTAACGCTCGTCATCGGGGTGGGCCACCAGCGCCACGCAGGCGGCAAGCAGCTCAGGGCGCGTGGTGTCGATCTCGACGTCGCCGCCGGCCCCGTGGAAGACGAGCGTGTGATAGGCGGACGGCTGCTCGCGGTCCTCCAGCTCAGCCTGTGCGATGGCGGAGCGGAAGTCGATGTCCCACAGCGTGGGAGCCAGGTCCTGGTAGGCCTCGCCGCGCTCCAGGTTGCGCAGGAAGGCCAGCTGGCTGGTGCGGATCGTGTCGTCGGAGATGGTCCGGTAGGTCTGGGTCCAGTCCACCGAGAGACCGAGCTGGCGGAAGACCGCCTCGAACTGCTTCTCGTCTTCCACCGTGAGCTCCTCGCACAGCTCGATGAAGTTGCGGCGGGAGATGGGCTGCTGGTCCGCGGCCTTGGACGACTTGTTGTCGCCGCCGCGGAACGGGGGCGTGAAATCGGGGTCGTACGGCAGTGACGGGTCGCACCGCACGCCGTAGTAGTTCTGCACACGGCGTTCCGTGGGAAGGCCGTTATCGTCCCAGCCCATCGGGTAGAACACGCTCTTGCCGCGCATGCGCTCGAAGCGAGCCTTGATGTCGGTGTGCGTGAACGAGAACGCATGGCCGATGTGGAGGCTGCCCGAGGCGGTCGGCGGAGGGGTGTCGATCGAGTAGACCGATGCGCGACCCCCGGTGGACGCCGCGGCGCGATCGAACCGGTAGACGCCGGTCTGCTCCCACTGCTCGGACCACTTGGCCTCGAGACCTTCGAGGGCGGGCTTGTCGGGAATCTGCGCGTCGGCCATGGGGTCTCCAGAGGCGATATGTGCGGCACCGTGTGAGCGTGCCTGAGTGTTTGGGAGAGACCAGTCTATGCGCTTGCGAACTGCTCAGTCCCTCACCTGCACCCCCAGGGCGGTTGCGAGCGATGCCGCGGCGAGCTGAGCCTGGAGGGATGTGATCGTCGCCCCGGCGAGGCCGCGCGGATCGAGATGGTGCGAGACGTCCAGGCCACGGAGGTCGACGTCCGTATTGCGGGCTTCGCGCAGATCGAGCTCGTCCACGCGGGAGTCCACGAACCGCACCCGCGTGAGCGAGGCGGCCGGCGCATCGAGCGATCCGAAGACGGTGCGAGACACGTCGATGTCCGCGGCCGATGCCCGTCCGGCGCTGAGGTAGTCGATCCTGCAGTCCTCGATGATCAACTCAGAAACCTCCGCATCGGCGAGGTCGAGGCTGCCGATACGGCTGGAACGGATACGCACCCGGCGAAGGTGTGCCCCGCGGAGCGCGAGGGAGGCGATCTGGACCGTATCGAAATCGAGATCGCGCAGGCTGCCGTGCGCGGCGTCGAGGCGATCGAGTGCGCCACCGGAGAACCGGGAGCCGCTGAGGTCGGCGTAGGGAGCGTCGAACTCTCCGCGCGGGTCCGCCCACTCGACCTCCTCGAGGGCGATGCCGCGGCGTGGTCGCGGCCCCGCTTCGAACTGCTCGGGGAGATCGGGACTGGCAGCCTGCGGCGGACGGAGAGGGCGTGATGTGCGAGCCATGCCGGCAGTCTAGGCAGGGGGTCGGACACGGATGGGAGGGGTGCCGCGCCCGACCCGAACGGGCGCGGCACTATGTCGCGGAGGATCTCACGTCGACGTTCGGCCACTGGAGGGCCGATGCGGTAATTGCACCGCGTCCAACAACCGTAGCGGATGCGATAGGTTGGATGCATCCCTGACCCGCAATCCGAGGATCCCGCATGTCTGCTCGTTCCGTCGGCCGCCGAGTGCTGGCCGCGTTGTCCCTGACCGTCGCCGCGACGATCGTTCTTGCCGGCTGTGCCGGATCCGACGCTCCCGCATCGAGCGGGACCGGCGCGGCGGACGGATCCGCCCCCTCGGGTGAGCTCTCATGGGCGATCGCCGGTGCCACGCTTTCCGAAGGGCACATGGATCCGCAGACGAGCCAGATGGACGTGACGGCCATGGTGCAGCGCGTGGTCTTCGACTCCCTGGTTTTCCAGAACGCGGATGGGTCCTTCTCGCCCTGGCTCGCCAGTGCGTGGGAGGTCTCCGAGGACGGACGTAGCTACACGTTCACGCTGCGCGACGACGTGACGTTCACGGATGGCGAGAAGTTCGACGCCGAGGCGGTGAAGGCGAACTTCGATCGCATCGTGGCCCCGGACACCGCTTCGGCGCAGGCCGCGAGCATGCTGGGCGGAGAGAACTACGCCGGCACCACCGTCATCGACGACACCACCGTTCGCGTGGACTTCCACGAGCCGTACGCGCCGTTCCTGCAGGCCGCGAGCACGCCTCTGCTCGGCTTCTACTCGCCGCGTGTGCTCACCGAATCCCTCGACAAGCTCAAGGCCGGTGGCCCGGACGTGACCGTCGGCACCGGGCCGTACATCCTCAGCGAGTACACCGCCGATCAGGAGATCGTCTACACCGCGAACCCGGACTACGCCTGGGGGCCGCAGGGGCAGAAGACGCCGTCCATCCAGACCCTGCGTGTGTCGCTCGTCCCCGAGCCCTCGGTGCGCACGGGAATGGCGAACTCGGGCGAGGCTCAGCTGGTGAGCGAGCTGCCCCCCAGCTCGGTGGCGGAGCTGAACTCCGACCTGAAGGTCGACACCAAGGCGTACCCGGGGATGCCGTACTCGCTGTTCCTCAACGAGAAGTACGGAGTGTTCGCCGATCAGAAGGTCCGCCAGGCCTTCGAGCTCGGGATCGATGTCGACAGCGCCGTGGAGTCGATCTTCGACGGCCAGTTCGAGCGCGCCTGGAGCGTGCTGGGCCCCACCACACCGATGTACGACGCGGCGATCGAGGGAACGTGGGCGTTCGACCCGAAGAAGGCGGAGGCGCTCCTGGACGAGGCGGGATGGACCGGACGCGACGCGGACGGGTACCGCACGAAGGACGGCAAGCGACTCAGCGCCCGCTGGATTGCGTGGACTCCGATCCCCGACGACCGCACCGCTCTCGGAAACGCCATTCAGTCGGATCTGAAGAAGATCGGCTTCGAGGTCGTGCGTGAGGCACTGGAGCCCGGCGCCTACAACGAGCAGTACGGTCCGAAGACCTACGACATCACCGACTGGGGCTTCTCCGGGGTGGACCCGGACTACCTGCGCTCGCACCTGGCGACCGATGGATTCCAGAACGCCTCGCAGGTGTCGGACCCCGCGGTCGACGCCCTCGTCGCGAAGGGCGCCGAGACGGTCGACCCGACCGAGCGCGCCGCGGTCTACACCGAGCTGCAGGAATGGAACGCGCAGCACGTGGCGATCGTGCCGCTCTACGTGCCTGCCCTCATCAGCGCGAGCGCTCCGTCGGTGTCGGGACTCACGTTCGACCTGTACGGTCGTCCGCTGTTCTACGACGCCTCGATCGACTGAGTTGGTCAGGACGACCCCGCGGCGGCGGCGCAACGGAGTGATCCGTCGCGCCGCCATCGGCGTGTTCGGGGGAGTGCTCCTGCTGTGGGCTGCCGCGACGGCCTCGTTCCTGCTGATGCGCGTGATCCCGGGTGATCCGGTGGCTGTGATGCTCGGACCGCAGGCGAACGTCTCCGAGGATGTCAAACAGCGCCTGCGCGAGCAGCTGGGGCTCGATCGTCCCGTTCTGCAGCAGTACGTCGACTACCTGGTGGGGTTGCTGCGCGGCGACTTCGGCGAGTCGTTTCAGCTCCGGTTGCCCGTCACCGAGGTGATCGGCCGCCAGCTCGGCGCCACTCTGCAGCTCACGCTCGCCGCGCTGGGAATCGCGCTCGCTCTGGTGCTGATCGTCGCGATCGTGGCGCGCACACGCCGCACGCGCGCGGTGGCAGCCACGGTGGAGCAGATCATCCTCGGGATGCCGGTGTTCTGGATCGGATTGATCCTGCTCTCGGTCTTCGCGTTCGGGCTCGGCTGGTTCCCGGTCTCGGGGTCGCGCCCGGGATCCCTCGTGCTCCCCGCCGTCACTCTGGCCCTGCCCACCGCCGCACTGCTCGGTCAGCTGCTGCGTGACGGCCTCGAGCAGGCAGAACGGTCGGAGTTCGCCGAGACGGTTCGCGCTCGCGGGGCGGGCGATGTCCGATTGCTCGCCCACCACACCCTTCGTCACGCGACGGTCGGGACACTGCCGATGGTGGCCTACGTCATCGGCTCGCTGCTCGGCGGTGCAGTTCTCGTGGAGACCGTGTTCGCGCGCCCCGGACTCGGTCGTGTGACGCTCGCAGCGATCACGGACAGGGACGCGCCGGTGCTCAGTGGCGTGCTGCTGCTCAGCTGCGCCGTGTTCGTCGTGGTCTCCCTGCTCTCCGATGTCGCCATCCCGCTGCTGGATCCGCGCCGGCGGGAGCGCTCAGCGCCTCGACCAGACGCAGGGGAGCTGAGCGCATGATCCGTCGTGTGCTGCTCGCCGTCGCGGGCATCGTCCTCCTCGTCCTCGTGACCATGGCGGTCCTCCCGCAGGTCTTCACGACCGCAGACCCGCTTCTCGCCGACGTCGGCGCTCGTCTGCAGCCGCCGAGCACGGATCACCCGTTCGGGACCGATCAGAGCGGACGCGATGTGTTCGCGCGGGTCGTGCACGGTGCCAGAGCCTCATTGGGGGTCGGCGTCACCGCTGTCGTCGTGGCCCTCCTCGTCGGCACTGTGCTCGGATGGCTGATCGGGAGTGCGCCGAAGGTCGTGGATGCCCTGGTGATGCGCGTGATCGATCTCGCACTGGCGGTTCCCGAGTTCCTGGTGGCGCTCGTGGTCGTGGCGCTTCTCGGGCCCGGCGCCGGAAATGTGGCCGTTGCGGTCACGATCGCGGTGATTCCCATCTACGTTCGATACTCACGCGGGCACACCCGCGCCCTCGCCGCGGAGGAACATGTGGAAGCGGCGCGCATGCTGGGCCTTCCGGCGTTGACGGTCTCCCTGCGTCACGTGCTGCCTGCCGTCCTCCGCCGTCTCACGGTGCTGGCGACCATCGGCATCGGGAGCACGATCCTGGCGGTGGCCGGGCTCGGCTTCCTCGGGCTCGGTGCGGGCGAGCCCGCACCGGAGTGGGGACTGATGCTCGCCGGCGGGCGCAATGTTCTCGCGCGCGCCTGGTGGGTGACGCTGTTCCCAGGGCTGGCCATCACGCTGACGGTGGTGTGTGCGAGCCTTATCGGCCGGGCACTGCGCCAACGGGTGGAAGAGGGTGTGCGATGAGCGGAATCCGGGTGCAGGATCTCGTCGTCGCCGACCGTGCGGCCCCGGGGCGCCGTGAACTCGTGCGGGTGGATGAACTGCTTGTCGAACCCGGGGAGTGCATTGCGGTCGTCGGCGAATCCGGTGCGGGGAAGTCGCTCCTGCTCCGCGCGTTGCTGGGTCTCGTCCCCCGACCGCTGCGGGTGACCGCGGCACGGCTGGAGGTGGACGGAGCGGATCTGTCTCAGGCTTCCGCGCGCGAGCTGCGGCAGGTCCGTGGCGCCCGGATCGCCCTCGTGGGCCAGGACGCCCTCGTCGCGCTTGACCCGCTTCGGCGGGTCGGGGACGAGGTCGCCGAACCGTTGGCGATCCACACCGGTCTTCCTCGTCTTGCGCGACGTCAGCGTGCGGTGGAGCTGCTCGCCGACGTGGCGGTGGACCGGCCCCGCCTGCGCGTCTCGCAGTATCCGCATGAGCTCTCGGGTGGCATGCGCCAGCGCAGTCTGATCGCGTCCGCTCTGGCCGCCGACCCGCCGGTACTGGCGCTCGATGAGCCGACGACGGCCCTCGATGCCACGGTGCAGCGTCATGTCCTTGAACTCGTGCGCTCCGTGGCCGACGACGGGCGCGCGGTGATTCTGGTCAGCCATGACATCGCCGCCGTGTCCGCGATCGCGGACCGTGTCGTGGTGATGCGGGACGGACGTGTGACCGAAAGTGGCGACACGGCCAGCGTCATCGCTGCGCCCGCTCATCCGTACACTCGCGAGCTCCTGGCGTCGGCGCGCCGACAAGTGCCGGTGCGTCGATCGATCGGCGGTCGAGAGTTGCTGAGCGCGCGCGGCCTCAGCCGTCACTACGCGCACACGACTGCGGTGCGCGATGTGTCGTTGAGCCTGCACGACGGCGAAGTCGTCGGTGTCGTCGGAGAGTCCGGGTCGGGTAAGTCCACGCTGGTGCGCATGCTGCTCGGTGCCGAGGGGCCCGACGAGGGCCGGGTAATGCTCGACGGCGAACCATGGGCGCCGCTTGCGGAGTCGTCGCGTCGGAGCAGGCGCCGTCGTATCCAGCTCGTGGCGCAGAATCCGCGCGGCGCCTTCCTCCCCACCTGGACGATCGGGCGCACCATCGGTGAGGCTCTCGCGGCTGCGGGCGTACCGCGCGTTCAGCACGCCGCCCGCACCGCCGAACTGCTGGCGCGAGTGGAGCTGGATCCGACTTTCGCCGGGCGCCGGCCGCGGACGTTGTCGGGAGGGCAGTTGCAGCGTGCAGCCATCGCACGCGCTCTCGCGGTGGCCCCCGACATCCTGCTGCTGGATGAGCCCCTGTCAGCCCTCGACGTCTCCGTCGCCTCCCGGATCCTCGCGCTTCTGCGCCGGCTGAGGGACGAGGGAACGGCCATGATCCTCGTCTCCCATGATCTCGCCGTCGTGGGGGAGCTTGCCGATCGGATCCTCGTGATGCGGTCCGGGAGCGTCGTGGAGGAGGGCGCGGCGACGGAGATCTTCGCCGCCCCGGCGCATCCGTTCACACGGGAGCTGCTGAGCTCGCGGGCGGTGCTGCCGCCCCTCGAAGGCACAGGTGAGGGCATCACTGGCGGGTGATCATCCCAGATTCGGCCGCTGCGATCGACACGAGCGCAGGCAGGAGTTCGTGGTGCTGGGCGCTACGGCGGCGCCGTTGGAGGGCGCATCCTGAGCGAGCGCGCGGTATGATCGGGGAACGCGCACAGATCCGGCATCACCGGGGAGCATTCGGAAGAACGGGCCTCGGCCCTACTAGAACCGAACGGGGCAGGCCCGTCACAGCCGAAGTACGAAGTGGTCCACCGCCCGCCGGGCGGAGGGCAACGCGGGGTGGTACCGCGGTCGAGAGATCGTCCCCGCAGGAGCAAATCACGAGCACCTGCGAGATGAGATGACCTACCCACGATCCTCCTTCGGACCCGCTGCCGACCAGGCTGCGACCGTCACGCCGAGCCCGCGGTTCCCGGAGATCGAGCGCGAGATCCTCGACTTCTGGGAGAGCGACGAGACCTTCCGCGCGTCGATCGACCAGCGCGACGGTGCCGATGAGTGGGTGTTCTACGACGGCCCGCCGTTCGCGAACGGTCTGCCGCACTACGGCCACCTCCTCACCGGCTATGCCAAGGACCTCTTCCCGCGCTTCCAGACCATGCGCGGCAAGAAGGTGGACCGCGTGTTCGGATGGGACACCCACGGCCTGCCCGCCGAGCTGGAGGCGATGAAGCAGCTCGGGATCACGGAGAAGAGCGAGATCGAGGCCATGGGCATCGACACGTTCAACGCCAA
The DNA here is from genome assembly GCA_031277945.1 of Microbacterium sp. Taxonomy (GTDB): domain Bacteria; phylum Actinomycetota; class Actinomycetes; order Actinomycetales; family Microbacteriaceae; genus Microbacterium. Next base: position 241,934 of record JAITLK010000002.1, read on the forward strand.
GGCGCGTGAGTCGGTCCTCACCTACACGCAGGAGTGGCGGGACTACGTCACCCGCCAGGCTCGCTGGGTCGACTTCGACCGTGGCTACAAGACGCTCGACACCTCCTACATGGAGAGCGTTCTGTGGGCCTTCAAGACGCTCTACGACAAGGGCCTCGCCTACGAGGGCTACCGGGTGCTGCCGTACTGCTGGCGCGATGAGACACCGCTTTCGGCCCACGAGCTGCGTATGGATGACGACGTCTACAAGGAGCGTCAGGACCCGTCGGTGACGGTGAGCTTCCCGCTCGTGGGCGCGAAGGCGGAGTCGCTGGGTCTCACCGGCGTACGCGCGCTCGCGTGGACGACGACGCCGTGGACGCTCCCCACCAACCTCGCCCTCGCCGTCGGGCCGGACATCGACTACGTCGTGGTTCCCGGCGGCCCCGCGGGCGCATCGGACGTGGCGGACGACGGCGACACCGAATCCGCCGTGGCGCACCGCTACCTCCTGGCCGCTGCCCTGCTCGCCGGCTACGCCAAGGACCTGGGCTACGCGTCAGCCGATGAGGCGCAGGCGGCGGTGGAGCGTACCGTGCGCGGTGCCGAGCTCGCCGACGTCCACTATGACCGGCTCTTCGACTACTACGCCGACGAAGAGACCTACGGCACAGGCACGGCCTGGCGAATCCTGGTGGACGACTACGTCTCCACGGGGGACGGCACGGGAATCGTGCACCAGGCCCCCGCGTATGGTGAGGACGACAAGCGTCTTGCCGACGCCGCGGGTCTTCCCACGATCCTGTCGCTGGATGACAGCGGGCGCTTCCTCTCCGCGGTCACCGACGTCGCGGGCGAACTCTGGATGGACGCCAACCGGCCCCTGATCCGCCTGCTCAAGGCGAGTGGCCGTCTGCTGCGCGAGGCCTCCTACCTGCACTCCTACCCGCACTGCTGGCGCTGCCGGAACCCCCTGATCTACAAGGCGGTCTCGAGCTGGTTCGTGCGCGTGACCGAGTTCAAGGACCGCATGCTTGAACTGAACCAGGAGATCACCTGGGTGCCGGAGAACGTCAAGGACGGTCAGTTCGGCAAGTGGCTCGAGGGCGCGCGCGACTGGTCGATCAGCCGCAACCGCTACTGGGGGTCGCCCATCCCGGTGTGGAAGAGCGATGACCCGGAGTACCCGCGCGTGGACGCGTACGGCTCGTTCGAGGAACTGGAGCGCGACTTCGGACGTCTGCCCCGCAATGAGAAGGGGGACCCGGACCTGCATCGTCCCTACATCGACGAGCTCACGCGGCCGAATCCCGACGACCCCACGGGGAAGTCGACGATGCGGCGCATCGAGGACGTGCTGGACGTGTGGTTCGATTCCGGTTCGATGCCCTTCGCGCAGGTGCACTATCCGTTCGAGAACCGTGAGTGGTTCGACTCGCACTCGCCGGCCGACTTCATCGTGGAGTACATCGGTCAGACGCGTGGCTGGTTCTACCTCCTGCACGTGCTCTCCACCGCACTGTTCGACCGGCCTGCGTTCACCGGCGTCTCCTGCCACGGCATCGTGCTGGGCTCGGACGGACAGAAGATGTCGAAGTCGCTGCGCAACTACCCGGACGTGTCCGAAGTCCTGGACCGTGACGGCTCCGATGCCATGCGCTGGTTCCTGATGTCCAGCTCGGTGCTGCGCGGCGGCAACCTCGCGGTCACCGAGGAGGGCATCCGCGGCGGAGTGCGGGAGTTCCTGCTGCCGCTGTGGAACTCGTGGTACTTCTTCGCGACCTATGCGAACGCCGCGGCCCCCGGCGGCTACCAGGCGACCTGGCGCACGGACTCGGCCAATGTGCTCGATCGCTACATCCTCGCCCTGCTCGGCGACCTGATCTCGGGCGTGACAGCGGATCTCGAGGGCCTGGACTCGACGAGTGCAACCGAGAAGCTGCGCGACTTCGCCGAGGCACTGACCAACTGGTACATCCGTCGCTCCCGCGACCGGTTCTGGGTGGGCGTCACCGAGGACGAGAGTTCCCGTGAGGCGTTCGACACCCTGTACACCGTGCTCGAGGTGCTCACCCGGGTCGCTGCTCCCTTGATCCCGCTCGTCTCCGAGCGGGTCTGGCAGGGCCTCACCGGCGGACGCAGTGTTCATCTGCAAGACTTCCCGGATGCCGCCGCCTTCGCCCCGGCTGCCGACATCCGGGCGGCGATGGATGCGGTGCGGGAGATCTCGTCGACCGCCAACGCGCTGCGCAAGCAGCACGGTCTGCGGGTGCGACTGCCGCTCGCGAAGCTGACCGTCGTGGCAACCGACTCCGCTGGTCTCGCCCAGTTCGAGGGGATTCTGCGGGACGAGCTCAATGTGAAGAGCGTCGACCTCGTCGAGGCCGAGGAGGGCATCGGCGAACGCTACGGCATCAGCCGGCGCCTCGTCGTGAACGCTCGCGCTGCGGGACCGCGTATCGGCAAGCAGGTGCAACAGGCGATCGGTGCCGCGAAGAGCGGAGACTGGACGGAGACCGACGGTGTCGTGACGGCCGGAGGCATCGCCCTCCAACCGAACGAGTATGAGCTGGCGCTCGAAGTGGCGGGTGGTGCCGACGGCACGGCGCTCGCACTCCTGCCCGGCGGCGGCTTCGTGCTTCTCGACACCGTGACGACGCCGCAGCTGGAGGCCGAGGGCCTAGCGCGCGACGTGATCCGCGCGGTGCAGGACACCCGCCGTGCGGCGGACTTCGACGTCAGCGACCGCATTCGCCTGCAGCTTGCGTTCGCGGATGCCGGCGAGGCGGCCGCCGTGGCCAGTGCATTCGACGCCGCGGATGTTGCGGGGGAGACCCTGGCGACCAGCTTCACCGTGCTCGGGGATGGCGCTGCCGTGCTGTCGAGCGGCGAGGCTGGCACCTCGTTCGAGCACACCGTCGATGTTGTGGCGGGGACCTATGCAAACACCGCGGCCTTCACGGTCTCAGTGGCCCGCACCGGTGAGCGAGGAGAGCGCTGATGGGCGATCGTGATCGGGCAGACGCCGTCTACGCCGAGCTCCTCACCCGTCAGGGGGAGCAGTGGGTGCAGCCGCGCGTGGAGCGGACGGCCCGCGTGCTCGAGCTCCTGGACGACCCGCAGCGGACATACCGCGTGATCCACATCACCGGCACGAACGGCAAGACCTCCACCGCACGGATGATCGAGTCGCTCCTGCGCGCCCACGGCCTGCGCACCGGTTTGTTCACGAGCCCGCACCTGGTGCGCTTCACCGAGCGCATGCTGGTCGACGGCGAACCGATGTCCGATGCGGCGGTGGCGGACGCCTGGGAGGAGATCTCCCCGTTCGTCGAGATCGTCGATGCGGAGCTCGCTGCCCGGGGTGACGCCGCGCTGACCTTCTTCGAACTGCTGACGGTGCTGGCCTTCGTCGCATTCGCGGATGCCCCCATCGATGTGCTGGTGCTCGAGGTGGGCATGGGCGGCGCCTGGGACTCCACCAATACCGCGGACGGAGATGTCGCCGTGTTCGCCCCGATCGATCTGGATCACGCGGACCGGCTGGGCGACACGATCGAGAAGATCGCCACGGTGAAGGCCGGCATCATCAAGGATGGCGCGGCCGTGGTGTCGGCGCGCCAGAGCGCACAGGCGGAGGCGGTGCTGCGCTCCGTCGCGGCCGCGCACGGTGCGAGCATCGCCTTCGAGGGCGAGGACTTCTCTCTGGTGAGCCAGCAGCTGGCCGTCGGCGGACAGCAGGTGAGCGTGCGCGGCATCTCCGGAGCCTACGAGGACGTGTATCTGCCGCTGTACGGGGCTCACCAGGGGGAGAACGCCGCACTCGCCATTGCCGCGGTGGAATCGCTCATCGGCGGCGCTGCCCAGCCCATCGCCGACGACATCCTGGCGGAGGGACTCGCGGAGGCCACCTCTCCAGGGCGCCTGCAGCTGATCGGTATCGAACCCACGGTGCTGGTCGATGCCGGCCACAATCCCCATGGTGCGCGGGCGCTCGCTTCGGCTCTGCGCGAATCGTTCGACTTCGACGAATGGGGGCTCGTGCTCGGCGTCCTCGCGGACAAGGACGCGGCCGGAATCATCGACGCGTTGCGTGAGATGCCCGCGCACGTGTTCGTCACGGAACCGGAGTCGGAGCGCTCGCTCGATGCCGACGCGCTGGCGGACCTGGTCGAGGCCGCGGGACTGCGGGCGAGCGTTCATCCCAACCTGGATGACGCCGCCGAGTCCGCCCGTGACTGGGCGGCGGAAGCGCCGCGTCGCGCCGTGATCATCGTCGGTTCCGTGGTGCTCGCCGGGGAGGCCATCCGCCTCGCTGAGGATGAGGACTGGAAGGGGAGCACGGCCCGATGAGCGCCTCCTCTCGCACTCCTTCCCTGATGGCGCGTCTGGGCTCGATCGTGCTCATCTTCGAGGCCTTCGTCGCGTTCCTCGGCGGGCTGGTGGTTTACGGCCTGCGCGCCCTGCCCGAAACGATCGCGCCGTGGTGGGGAATCGTCGGAGGCGCCGTGGTGGCGCTGCTGATGATCATCGTCGCCGGTTGCACTCGATTCCGGTGGGGAATCCTCGCGGGCTGGGTGCTGCAGTTCGTCGTCCTCGCCGCCGCCTTCCTGAACCTCGCCTTCGTATTCGTCTTCCTCGTCTTCGGCGGGATGTGGGCGTATGCGATGATCACGTCGGCTCGTTTGGTCCGAAAGGGCCCGGCCGCCACCTCCACGACAGAAAGTGACTGACATGGCAACCGAAGAAACGCTCGTCCTGGTCAAGCCCGACGGCGTCGCTCGCGGACTGACCGGCGCGATCCTCGCGCGCATCGAGGCGAAGGGCTACGCGCTCGTCGACCTCAAGCTCGTGCAGCCCGATCGCACGCTCCTGGAGCAGCACTATGCCGAGCACGAAGGCAAGCCCTTCTACGAGCCCCTGCTGGAGTTCATGATGTCCGGATCGTCGGTGGCGATCCGCCTCGCCGGCAACCGCGTCATCGAGGGCTTCCGATCGCTCGCCGGCACCACGGACCCGACGACTGCCGCTCCCGGCACCATCCGCGGTGACTTCGGGCGCGACTGGGGCCTGAAGGTGCAGCAGAACCTGGTGCACGGCTCCGACAGTGTCGAGTCCGCCGAGCGCGAGCTGGGAATCTGGTTCAGCTGAGCCGAGAGCGCGAAAGAGGCGTCCTCCCCCTGGGGAGGACGCCTCTTTCGCGGTTGCGGGAGCTTAGAACAGCGTCGTCAGCACGTGCAGGCGCATCTCGGCGACGACGGCGATCACAGCGAGGACGAGGACGGCCATCAGTGGTGTCCAGCCCATCAGCCGCTCGCCCGCGGTCACTGCGCGGGAACCGAATACACCCTGCTTCATCGCGTGGAAGGTGACGACGAAGAACGACGGGATCACCATCACCCAGGTGACCATGCACCAGGGGCAGAGCACATTCAGCGCGAAGATGCTCTGGAACGCCAGCCAGAAGACGAAACCGATCGCGAACACGTAACCGAGCCAGAAGAACGTCCAGAACCAGCGCGCGAACCGTGCTCCCGCGAGGATCGCGAAACCCACCACGATCGGCGCGACCCATGCGGCGATGCCGATCAGCGGATTCGGGAAGCCGAAGGCGCTGCCCTGCCAGGAGTTGAGGTTCGTACTGCACTGGACGAGAGGACTGAAGTCGCAGGAGGCGATGGCATCGGGGTCTGCGAGCTTGTCGAATTTCTCGATCGTCAGCGCGAACGCGGCGTACCAGCCGATGATGCCGGTGACGATGAGCCAGAGGGCAACGCCGACGGGACGCTTGCGGGTTTCGGTCATGTCCTCAGTATGCCCGCCGGGTCATGCGACAAGGCCGGAGAAAACCTGGGAGCAGCCATATGCCGACATGCGCATAAGGCGCTACTGGCTCATTTCAGCTTGATGGTGCGATAATGAAGGTCGTTGCACCCACCGGCCGCGCCGGTGAACGCAATGAAGAAGACTTCGAGGCCAGGACGGCCTCCGCGACCAGAGCCGCTGAGCCGGTCGCAGACCGAGTGAGTTCGCGGCACCGCCAGGTGCGGCGCCGCACGAGAATTTCGCCGGGCGACGCGCGGTGTTGCCCGCAGGGAGTGTGCCAGAAATGGCAGAGACGAAGAGCGAGAACGACCGTACCTCCGATTCCGGAGCGAACGAGAATCAGCACGGGCTGCCCGCAGGGGCCGATGGGGAGCTGTTCGGCGACCACACGGCACTCCCTGCGTTCGGTGGCCCGGCCGCGGATGCCGATGCGGACCCCACGGAGCCCGTGGCCGTTCCCACCGCCGAAGGCGAGGGACAGCATCCGGCGCCGGGTCAGGACGAGGGCGAGACCGTCATCGAGTCCGACGCCGGAATCATCGTGGTGACCGAGGAAGCCGTACCGGCGTCCGAGGACGCGGCGCCCGCCGGCGATGAAGCCGTACCGGCGCCGGCGGACAGCGAGCCGTCCACCACGGTCTCCGGTGCCGCCGAGGGCGCGCCCGCCGAGAGCGACGCGTCCCAGGACGCCGGTGATCAGCAGACGTCGTCGAGCAGCGCCAGCACGGCCGGCGCCAGCTTCGGGCTCGGAGATGACGTCGTCATCCTCCGCCAGCCGGCCCCGGAGGCGGAGCCCGAGCCGGAGCCGCTGCCGACCGCGGTGAGCCTGGGCCTGCTCCCCGAGGTCTTCGTGTCTCAGGTGTCGACCGCGCTGCACTTCTACGCCCCCGAGATCGTCCCGCTTCCCGCGCTGCCCGCCGAGGAGGACGAGGGCGGATCTTCTCGCCGCCGTCGTCGTCGTGGCGAGCCCGAAGACGCCGGAGACGGGCGTCGCCGCACCCGTGCGGTGGAGTACATCACGGAGCCGAAGGCGATCAAGGGCTCCACGCGCCTGGAGGCGAAGAAGCAGCGCCGCCGTGACGGTCGCGAGGCCGGTCGCCGCCGCGCCGTGGTGACCGAGGCGGAGTTCCTCGCGCGTCGCGAGGCCGTCGACCGCCAGATGATCGTCCGCTCCAAGAACGGTCGCATCCAGATCGGTGTGCTCGAGGACAAGGTGCTCGTCGAGCACTACGTGGCGCGCAACCAGGACGCCTCCCTGATCGGCAACGTGTACATCGGGCGGGTGCAGAACGTGCTGCCCTCGATGGAGGCGGCGTTCGTCGACATCGGCCGCGGCCGCAACGCCGTGCTGTACTCCGGTGAAGTGGACTGGGACTCGGTGGAGACGGGGAACCAGCCGCGTCGCATCGAGCTGGCGCTCAAGACCGGCGACAAGGTGCTGGTCCAGGTGACGAAGGATCCGGTCGGTCACAAGGGCGCTCGCCTCACCAGCCAGATCTCCCTGCCGGGGCGCTACCTCGTGTACGTTCCGAACGGCTCGATGAACGGCATCTCCCGCAAGCTCCCTGATACGGAGCGCGCCCGTCTGAAGCGCATCCTCAAGGAGGTGCTCCCGGAGTCCAGCGGCGTGATCGTCCGCACCGCTGCCGAGGGGGCCACGGAGGAGCAGCTCACCGTGGACGTGCAGCGCCTCACCTCGCAGTGGGAGCACATCGCCGCCCAGGCGGCGTCGGGTCACGCCCCGCAGCTGCTGCATTCGGAGCCCGACCTGCTCGTCAAGATCGTGCGCGACGTCTTCAACGAGGACTTCCAGAAGCTGATCATCCAGGGCGATGAGGCGCAGCAGACGATCGAGAGCTACCTGCGCGGCGTCGCACCCGACCTGCTGGAGCGGGTCGAACGCTACGAGGGCGATCGGGATCCGTTCGACGAGTACCGCATCACCGAGCAGATCGAGAAGGCGCTGGATCGCAAGGTCTGGCTGCCCTCGGGCGGCTCGCTCGTGATCGATCGCACCGAGGCGATGACCGTGGTCGACGTGAACACCGGCAAGTTCGTCGGATCCGGTGGCAACCTCGAGGAGACGGTCACCAAGAACAACCTCGAGGCCGCTGAGGAGATCGTGCGTCAGCTGCGGCTGCGCGACATCGGCGGCATCATCGTCATCGACTTCATCGACATGGTGCTCGAGTCCAACCGCGATCTCGTGCTGCGTCGGCTTGTCGAGTGCCTGAGCCGGGACCGCACGAAGCATCAGGTGGCTGAGGTCACCTCGCTCGGACTGGTGCAGATGACCCGTAAGAAGCTCGGTCTCGGACTGCTGGAGACGTTCTCCGAGCCGTGCGAGGTCTGCGCGGGTCGCGGCGTCGTGGTGCACCATGACCCCGTGGTCAAGCACCGCGCTCCGGCGTCGGGTGGCAGCGGCAACGGCAACGGCGGCGGTAACGGCAACGGGTCGTCGCGCCGGTCTCGTGGAGGATCCAACTCCGGCGGCGCTGCCGCTGCACCGGCGGCCCAGGTCTCCACGCATGTGATCACCGAGGGTGCGAAGTCTGCCCTCGCCCAGATCGCGGCATCCACGCGCACCGGTGCAGCCGCCGACTCCGCTCCGGCGGATATCACCGAGATCGTGTTGCCCGAGGCCCCCGAGCGGGGTGAGCGGCCGGAGCGTGCGAAGCGTCCGCGTAAGAAGCGCAACGGTTCCGGCAACGCCGGCGCGACTACTGCTGACAAGCCGAAGACCGAGAAGGAGCAGCTGCTCGAGTCTGTGCTCGACGCCCTCCCGGAGCCGAAGGCGCCGGGGCAGGGGCGTGGTCGACGTCGTGTCACCACGGCTGCGCTCACGGGCACGCCGGTGTCGACGACCCCGGTGTCCGGCGCCGGCGCCGACTCAGCGGGGGAGTGAGAGCTCCGCTCGCTTCCGGATGAGTATCCGAATCACCGCCCGCGACGTTCGCGGGCGGTGATTCGCAATCCGGAGGCGATCAGCCGGCGCACCAGCTCATGTCCGTCGACGGGCGTCGCGCCGGCGTCCACCAGACGCTCGATGATCTCTTCGGGCACGTCGTAATGGTCCAGGTCGAACGAGCGCTCAGGAAGCCCCTGAGCGCGCGCGAACGCGTGCAACTCGTCCAGGCTGCTGTCGCTGACGAGGTGGGCCCAGAGGCGCCCGTGAGCGGGCCAGCGTGCGGCGTCGACGAGAACGGTCATTCTGTCGATGCTACGCCGCGGCCGGTGCGGTGCGGTCACTCCGATGGGGCAGAATAGAAGACACGGAAGACGACACGCAGCGGTTCCTTTTGCCGCTACACAGGATCATCCGGTAAAGTGGTCCCTTGGTGCGCATCCGCGTCGCCCGCCCCCGGGCGGCGTCGAGAGACTTGCAGCCGCGCCGGCCCCTCGTGGGCGTCCCTTTCCGGGAGTGCAAGCACAGTCTTTTCAGACGTTCCGGAACCCGACAAGTGGTTCCCCAAAGAAACAAGGTGGCAAGTGGTTTACGCAGTTGTGCGCGCCGGTGGACGGCAGGAGAAGGTGGAAGTCGGCACGATCGTGCAGCTCGACCGTGTCCAGGCCGCTCAGGGCGAGAAGATCGAGCTCCCCGCGGTTCTGTTCGTCGACGGTGACACCGTCACGACCGACGCGGACAAGCTCGCGAAGATCAAGGTGACGGCCGAGGTTATCGGCAACCTCCGTGGTCCGAAGATCGTCATCCAGAAGTACAAGAACAAGACCGGTTACAAGAAGCGCCAGGGTCACCGTCAGGACCTCACGCGCGTCAAGGTCACCGGAATCAAGTAAGCACCGGAGGCAGCAGAGATGGCACACAAGAAGGGCGCAAGCTCCACCCGCAACGGTCGTGACTCCAACGCGCAGCGCCTCGGCGTGAAGCGTTTCGGCGGTCAGACCGTCAACGCCGGCGAGATTCTCGTCCGTCAGCGCGGCACCCACTTCCACCCCGGCGTCAACGTCGGTCGTGGTGGCGACGACACGCTCTTCGCGCTGTCGGCCGGCGCTGTCGAGTTCGGCACCAAGGGCGGCCGCAAGGTCGTCAACATCGTCGCGGCTGAGTAAGTCGCAAGCTTTCTGATCGGGGCGGGCTTCGGCTCGCCCCGACCTGTTTATCCGGAGGATTCCGATGGTCACGTTCGTCGACGAGGTCACCCTGCACCTGCGCGCGGGAAAGGGCGGCAACGGCTGCGTCTCCGTACGCCGTGAGAAGTTCAAGCCGCTCGCCGGCCCAGACGGCGGTAACGGGGGGCACGGCGGCGACATCGTGCTGGTCGCAGACCCCCAGGTGACCACGCTCCTGTCGTATCACCACAGCCCGCACCGCAGCGCCGGCAACGGCGGCTTCGGCATGGGCGATCACCGCTCCGGTGCGCTGGGGGAGCCGCTCGAACTGCCGGTTCCCGTGGGCACCGTGGTCAAGGATCCCGACGGCGAGGTTCTCGTCGACATGATCGAACCGGGCATGCGATTCGTCGCCGCTCCCGGCGGTCAGGGCGGTCTCGGCAACGCTGCGCTGTCCAGCCAGAAGCGCAAGGCCCCGGGATTCGCGCTGCTCGGCACGCCGGGCTGGGAGGGCGACGTCGTCCTCGAGCTCAAGACCGTCGCCGACGTGGCCCTGGTCGGTTATCCGTCGGCGGGGAAGTCGAGCCTGATCGCCGCGATCTCCGCGGCTCGGCCCAAGATCGCGGACTACCCGTTCACGACGCTGCACCCGAATCTCGGTGTCGTGCAGTCGGGTGACATTCGCTACACCGTGGCGGACGTGCCCGGACTGATCGAGGGCGCCAGCGAGGGACGTGGTCTCGGCCTCGAGTTCCTCCGTCACGTGGAGCGCTGCTCCGCCCTCGTCCACGTGCTGGACTGCGCCACCCTGGAGCCCGGCCGGGACCCGCTCAGCGACCTGGACGTGATCCTCGCAGAGCTGGCCGCCTACCCGGTTCCGGAGGGGCAGATCCCGCTTCTGGAGCGTCCCCAGGTGGTGGCGCTGAACAAGATCGACGTGCCCGAGGCGCAGGATCTTGCTGACCTCGTGCGTCCGGACATCGAGGCGCGTGGTTTCCGGGTGTTCGAGATCTCGACGGTGGCGCGTAAGGGCCTTCGTGAGCTGAGCTTCGCCCTCGCGGACATCGTCGAGCAGCACCGCATCGAGACAGCCGCTGCACCGGTTCCGGAGCGCATCATCGTGCGCCCGCAGGCATCGGAGAAGGAGTTCTCGGTCTCGGTCGAGGGCGGCACCTACGGCAACCTCTACCGCATCCGGGGTGCGAAGCCCGAGCGCTGGGTGGCACAGACCGACTTCACCAACGACGAGGCGATTGGCTACCTCGCCGATCGGCTCGAGCGTCTGGGCGTGGAGAACGAGCTCTACCGCGCGGGTGCCGTCGCCGGATCCACCGTGGTGATCGGCGGCGACGGCGGCGTGGTGTTCGACTGGGAGCCCGCGCTGTCCTCGGCTGCCGAGCTCACCGCCGCACCGCGTGGCACGGATCCCCGTCTGTCGGGCTCGTCGCGGCGCACCACGTCGGAGCGTCGCGAGCAGTATCACGACCGCATGGACGCCAAGGCCGAGGCACGCGCCGAACTCGAAGCCGAGCGCGTGGCCCAGAAGTACCGCGATGAGCAGTACCTGGAGGAGCGTTGAGCGCACGTTCACGGGCCGACCTGCCGGGGATTCGCCGGCTGGTCGTCAAGGTGGGCTCATCGTCGATCTCCGGTGAGGGATCCTGGCGCATTCCGATGCTGGTGCATGCCCTCGCCGAAGCGCATCGCTCCGGCACCGAGGTCGTGCTGGTGTCGTCGGGCGCCATCGCCACCGGCATGCCCTACCTCAACCTCGACAGCCGTCCCACTGACCTCGCCACCCAGCAGGCCGCTGCTGCCGTGGGGCAGAACGTGCTGGTGTACCGCTACCAGGAGGCACTCCGCCCGTTCGACATCGTCGCCGGTCAGGTGCTCCTGACGGCGGGCGACCTGGAGAACCCGGTGCACCGCTCCAACGCGCGGCGTGCGATGGAGCGACTGCTGAACCTGCGGATCCTGCCCATCGTGAACGAGAACGACACCGTCGCCACTCACGAGATCCGGTTCGGAGACAACGACCGTCTCGCGGCGCTGGTCGCCCAGCTCGTCGGCGCGGATGCTCTCGTGCTGCTCAGCGACATCGCGAACCTCTACACCCGCCCGCCGGGTGAGCCCGGTGCCGAGCCGCTCGACGTCATCGCGGCGGACGACGACCTCGCCGGGCTGGAATTCGGGGCGAAGGTGGTCAACAGTGTGGGCACCGGCGGCGCGGCCACGAAGGTCTCGGCGGCGCGCCTCGCTGCTGCTGCCGGCATCGGTGTTCTGGTCACCTCCACCGATCAGGCTGCACAGGCGCTGGCCGGTGCACATGTCGGCACCTGGTTCGAGCCCGCCGATGTCACACCGCGGGCTGTGACGGACGCCATCGCTAAGGTGGATGCGTGAGCATCCCCGACGCACTCCTGGACCGCTTCCGCGCCGCCAAGTCGGCCTCGCGCGAGGTCGCTCGCCTCACCAGCGGCGGCAAGGCAGAGGCGCTGCGAGCCATCGCGAGCGCATTGGAGGCTGCGGCGCCCCGGATCATCGAGGCGAACGTCATCGACCTGGACCGCGGCCGCGCCGAGGGCATCGCCTCCGGCTTGCTGGACCGCTTGCTGCTCGACGAGGCGCGCATCGCATCCCTGGCGTCCGCGGTCCGCGATGTGGCCGCGCTCCGTGACCCCGTGGGCGAGGTCGTCGGCGGCCATCGCCTGCCGAACGGCGTTGCGCTGGAGCAGATCCGTGTGCCGTTCGGTGTGGTCGCCGTCATCTACGAGGCTCGCCCGAACGTGACCGTCGACATCGCCGCGCTCGCGCTGCGCTCAGGCAACGCCGTGCTGCTGCGCGGCGGCTCGGCCGCGCGTGAGTCCAACATGGTGCTGGTCGAGGTGATGCGCGACGCGCTGAGCGCACAGGGGATCACGCCTGACGCGATCCAGTCGGTCGATGACTTCGGGCGTGAGGGCGCGAACGCGCTGATGAGCGCGCGCGGCTTCGTGGACGTCCTCGTCCCGCGCGGCAGCGCCCAGCTGATCGAGACCGTCGTCACGCAGTCCACCGTCCCGGTGATCGAGACCGGCGCGGGCAACGTCCACATCTTCCTCGACGAGACCGCACCCGCGGACTGGGCGCAGGATATCGTCGTGAACGCGAAGGTGCAGCGTCCGAGCGTGTGCAACGCGGTCGAGACGGTGCTGGTGCACGAGGGCGCTGCAGGCCGGCTGGTTCCGGATCTGGTTACAGCCCTGCAGGCTCAGGGCGTGACCATCCACGGCGACGTCGTCGTGACGTCCCTCGCAGCCGGGGTCGTCCCGGCCACCGAAGCGGACTGGGCCACCGAGTACCTCGATCTCGACATCGCGATGCACGTGGTGAACGACCTGGACGAGGCCCTCGAGCACATCCGCACGTACTCCACCGGCCACACCGAGTCGATCATCACGACCGACAGCCGTAACGCCGACCGCTTCCTGGCCGAGGTCGACTCCGCGGTCGTGATGGCGAACGCCTCCACGCGCTTCACAGACGGCGGCGAGTTCGGATTCGGTGCCGAAGTGGGGATCTCCACTCAGAAGCTGCATGCCCGCGGCCCGATGGGCCTGTCCGAGCTGACGAGCACCAAGTGGCTCGCGCGTGGCTCTGGCCAGGTTCGCGGCTGACCGCAATAGACTGATACCTGTAACAAACCCGATCGGAGTTTCCATGTCTCTCTCCACGCTCGTCGTCGCAGCCGCAGAGGAGCACGCCGAGAACGTCATGCTGCACACCTTCCCGGCAGCCCTGATCGCCGCGTGCGTGTTCTTCCTGCTCGCGATGGTGACGCTCTCCTACCGCAACGTGGCGAACCGTCACGCGGAGAAGGCGGCGAAGTTCGCGCACGAGAACCCCGAATCGGGTCACGGCGCAGGACACGGAGCCGGCCACTGAGGCCTGCCGCATGACGAGCGAACGGCGACCGCGGATCGGCGTGATGGGTGGAACCTTCGATCCCATCCACCACGGCCACCTGGTTGCTGCGAGCGAAGCGGCGCAGTGGTTCGACCTCGACGAGGTCGTGTTCGTTCCCACCGGGCACCCCTGGCAGAAATCCGACGTCACCGGCAGCGAGCACCGCTACCTGATGACGGTGATCGCGACGGCTTCCAATCCGCGCTTCACCGTGAGTCGCGTCGACATCGATCGCGGAGGGCCCACCTACACGATCGACACGCTGCGTGACCTGCATGCCCAGCGCCCCGATGCCGACCTGTTCTTCATCACGGGAGCCGATGCCATCGCCCAGATTCTCAGCTGGCGCGATCATGATGAGCTCTGGGACCTCGCGCAGTTCGTGGCGGTGTCCCGGCCGGGGCACGTGCTCACCACCGAGGGCCTCCCGTCTGAGGTCGTGAGTCAGCTGGAGATCCCGGCGCTGGCCATTTCATCCACGGACTGTCGCGAGCGTGTTCGTCAGGGACACCCCGTGTGGTACCTCGTTCCGGACGGGGTCGTCCAATACATTGCGAAGCATCACCTGTATCGGAGCACCGCATGACTACCACTGATAACTCCGGGGAGCAGTTGACCCGACGCCAGTTGCGTGAGCTGCGGCTGACCGGCCAGACCCCCGTGGTCGCCGACGAATCGGCTGTCCAGGACAGCGCACCTGCGGACCCCGTTCCGCCGCGTCGTGACGCCCCCGTGAACAACCCCCTGCCGCGACCGGCCGAGCCGATCGTGGTGGCGCCGCCGGAGGCACCTGCAGTGCATTCCTCCGACGCCACCGAGCATCGCCTCACGCGGCGTGAGCTGCGCGATCTCGAGCGCGTCCGTACCGCATCCGTGCCGGTGATCCGCCCGGCGGACCATGACGCCGAGCCGGAGGATGTTGCACCGGCCGTGGAAACGCCGACGACCGCTGCAGAAGAAGAGCCGGTAGCGATTCTCGATGCGGCTCAGGAGTCTCCCGTCGCGCCGGAGCCCGATGGCGATGCGCCGGAGGCTGTGGAGCCGGCAGGCGAAGCCGCCGTTGCAGACGAGGCGCCTGTCGCAGATGCTTCCGCCGTCGCAGATGAAGCCGCCGTCGCAGACCAGGCGTCTGTCGCAGAAGAGGCATCCGTCGCGGATGCTTCCGACGCTGATGCCACCGTGTCTGACTCTCGGGCATCGGACGACGCCGAAGCGGCGACGCCGGTGGCCGATGACACCCGTCCGACGTGGGCGCCGCCGGCGGAGGCGGTCTCTCCGGCTCCCGTGTTCGACGCCCCCGTGAAGACGAAGACGCCGGAGAAGAGCGCAGCAGAGCCGACGTCGGTCAGCGACGGCCCCACGCTCAGCTCCTCGTTCGGCGCCCAGGTGGCGCCGCGCGCATCGTCGGGCGAGCAGTCCTTCGACGACCTCATCTCCCGGGACAGCGGTGGCTCCACGGCTGCGGGTCACTCACTCGTGCTCCCGGACACCGCCCTTCCGCCGCTGACGGCACCGGTCACCTCGACCGGGGCCATGCTCGTCACCGGCACTTTCAACCTCCCCGAGCTCGGCTCCCAGGGGCACGCGCCCGGAGTCGCCGACGGCAAGGATGTGGACGCCGTCCTCATTGATGGAGAGCTGCCCGCCGCGTCCTCGCCCACCCCCATCGCAGCCACGGCCGCGGTGAGCCAGGCGAAGGCACCGGGCGAGATCATCAAGCCTCCCGTGCCGGAGAAGAGCAACAAGCTGATGCTGGTCCTCGCGATCACCGCGGGCGTTCTCGCCCTGGCCCTGGTGGGCGTGATCGTCGGGGCAGCCCTGACAGGAATGATGCAATGACCGCAAGCGAACAAGCTCGCAAGATGGTGCAGATCGCGGCTGTGGCCGCAGACGCGAAGGGCGGCGAGGGCATCGTCGCACTCGACGTGTCGGAGCCGCTTCCGTTCGTCGATGCCTTCGTGATCGTGACAGGACGCAACGAGCGCAACGTCGCAGCGATCGCGGACGAGGTGGAGGAGAAGCTCCTCGAAGCAGGCCACAAGCGCCTGCGCCGTGAAGGACGCCAGGACGCCCGCTGGGTGCTCAGCGACTTCGGCGACATCGTGGTGCACGTCTTCCACGAGCAGGAGCGGGTCTACTACGACCTGGAGCGCCTCTGGAAGGACGGCGCCACGATCGACTTCACTCTTCCGCAGCCGGCATCGATCTGATCGATCCGGCTGGATGGTAGGCAGCACCCGGGCGGGTACTGTAGGCTAAGGGAGTTGGTTCTTCCAACGCCCTTCCGGGCCTGTGGCGCAGCTGGTAGCGCACCTGCATGGCATGCAGGGGGTCAGGGGTTCGAGTCCCCTCAGGTCCACAAAAGCCCCTGCTTGCGCAGGGGCTTTTGTTGTACGGGGAGCGTCAGGCGGAACCCAGCCGCCGAACGCCGGGCACCGTCATGTCACGCGTGATTCACCTCCGGCCGTTCGAACAACACGTCCAAACCCCAGAACAGACCGTGCCGCCACCAGGCGTAGTCATGTCCGCCGGTGAACTCGCGATAGTCGAGACGGAGAGGGGTGGTGGCGAGGTCGTCCCGTGCAATGCGGGCCTGGTCGAGCAGACCGTCTTCGTTCGTCCCCGCGGTCATCACGATCCGTCCGGTCGCGGTGGTGCGCGCAAGGCGCGAGCTGACGTCACCGCGTTGGCCGTCCGGCCGGCGCGGCTCTTCGGCGGCGCGGAAGTGGAATGATGGCGACTGGGCGATCGCGCGAGTGGCGATGTCGGGGTGCTCTGCCACCAGTGCGGCGCTGGCCAGGCCGCCATAGCTCTGACCCGACACGATCGTTTCGGCCGGCAGGTAGTTCTTTCCGAGCTCGCGGAAAGTCACCGGCAACACCTCCTCGCGCAGGATCCGCGCGATTCGCCCGGGGTGCGGCAGGTCCGCTGCGCGCCGTTCGGGTGATACCGAAGACACGAGGACTGCTGCGATGGTGCCACCAGACCAACGATCCAGCGCATCTTGCACGCCCATCGCGCGCCAGACGTCTCCGTCGAAGAGCACCAGAAGATCGCGCGGCGGCTCGTCGCCATGCGGTCTGTACACGTGAAGGGTCCGCACAGCACCTCCGACCGTCGGAACGTCGCATCGCCAAAGCGAGCTCCCTCGCACAACAGCGCTATCACCCCAGACGGGATGACGCTGCGCCCGAGGAGAGGTCATCACCGAGGAGTGGGTGCCGAGAGGGTTCGGCAGTTGTTCCACGCCGCGCGGATCGGGGCGTCCCTGCTCGTGGATGCGCAGCCACGATGAACGTTCAGCACCCCCGAGACGGGGGATCGGCTGCTCTGCGCCGACGACGACGCGGTAGCTGGCGCAGAGGTCGTCGGGAAGCAGATAGGTCAGCTCCCAGAAGGAGCTGTCGCGTATGCGCGTCATCAGCGCCGGCGTGATGTCATCGCGGTGGGCGTCCGTGACCGAGTTCAGGTGGATCATGACATCGTGAGGAACGGGTGACCTCGGGGGTAACCGCCACAGGAAGGTCGTCTCAACCAAACGCTCGCCGTTGGCGTCGGTGTGAAGGGCGCCGAGCACGGGATTGGTGGGGTGAGCGGCATTGAAGTCCTCCTCGAGCAGTCGACGTTCGTCGGCGGTGCGCGCAACGTCCCACCGAGCGGCGAACGTCGTGACAGCAGCGCTGATCGCGCGTCGCGGGGTTGAGGATCTCTGATTCATTCCGGTGTCTCCGATCGGTCGTGAAGGCTGCGTGGCAGCACGAGAGGGGCCCCCGAGAGCGGGTCTGTGATCACGGTGCAGGGGAGGGAGAAGACATCCTCCACGATCTCGGCCGTGATGATTTTCGCCGGGGGGCCCTGGGCGACGATCCTGCCGTCCTTCATCGCAATGATGTGACTGGCATAGCGGGCAGCATGATTCAGATCGTGCAGCACAGCCACCACTGTCTGGCCCCTCTCGCGGTTCTGGGTCAGGCAGAGGTCCAGGACCTCGATCTGGTGCGCGATGTCGAGGAAGGTCGTGGGCTCGTCCAACAGCAGGATGGGCGTGTCCTGCGCCAGCGACATCGCCAGCCACACGCGCTGGCGCTGCCCTCCGGAGAGCTCTGCGACGCTGCGATCCGCCAGGTCGACGACGTTGGTGGCGGACATCGCGCGTCGTATCGCCTCCTCGTCCTCGTCGGACCACTGCCGGAGCAGGCGCTGATGCGGATACCTTCCTCGTCCGACGAGATCCGTCACGGTGATGCCGTCGGGCGCGAGAGCGGATTGCGGCAGAAGGGCGACCCGCCGAGAGACCTCCTTCGAGCGGAAGTCGCCGATCGGGAGCTCATCAAGGAGCACCCGGCCTGCCTGCGGTCGGAGTACGCGCGCCAAGGACCGCAGCAGCGTGGACTTCCCGCAGGCGTTCGGGCCGACGATGACCGTGAACTCGTGATCGGGGATGGCGACGTCGAGTCTCTCGGATACGACGCGGGCATCGTATCCGAGAGTGAGGTCTTCGCCGCGGAGACGGGAGGAGGGGGACATGGGCGACTTTCCCGCGGCTCAGAGCCGCGTGCTTCTGGCCAGAAGGACGAGCAGGTAGATCCCGCCGATGAGGCCGGTGAGCAGCCCCACAGGCATCGCAAGCCGGAGCGGGAGGTGCTGGGATGCGAGGTCGGCGGCGACAAGCAGGACAGATCCCCACAGTCCCGCGGTGAGCAGGGGCACCGCGGGCGAACGGGTCAGGCGTCGCGCGATGTGAGGAGCTGCGAGCGCCACGAACGAGATGGGACCGGCCGCCGCGACGGCCATCGCCGTAAGACCGACTCCGAGGACCATCATCGTGCGTCGCGTCTGCTCGGCGGGCACGCCGAGTTGGGTGGCGGCATCCTCGCCCAGTTCGAGTGCGTTGATTCGGGCGGCGCTGAGCAGCAGCAACGGAAGGAAGACGACGACGGCGATGAAGACAGGAAGAGCCTGCTGCCACGTGCGCGCATTGAGCGAGCCGGTGAGCCATAGCTGTGCCATCATCGCGGTGTCCTCGCTGCTGCGTGTGAGCAGGAGGGAGTTGAGCGCGCTGAGCATCGCCCCCACGCCGATACCGACCAGCACGAGGCGGTAGCCGCCGGTGGCGCGTCCGCGGAACGACAGCGCGTAGACGGCCGCCGCCGTAGCGAGACCGCCGGCGATCGCGCTCATCGCGACGGCGAACACGCCCCCGGCGAACAGCGTTATCTGCACCACGGCGCCCGCCGCCGCCCCGCTCACGAACCCGATGATGTCGGGCGAGCCGATGGCGTTTCGCGACAGCGATTGGAACACGCCCCCCGCGATGCCCAGAGCAGCACCGACAGCGACACCGGTGACTGCGCGCGGCAGACGTAGGTCCAGCACGACGCGCGCTGTTCGCGCGTCGGCCTCGCCGCCGATCACAGTCGCGAGGTCAGCGAGAGAGATCGGGATCGTCCCGGTGAGAAGCGCGGCAAGTATCGCCGCGAAGATCATCAGCACCGCGATGGCGCTCACGAGTGCGGTGCGACGGTGGATACGCAGGGAGACATGCCCGACATGGACGATCCGGGTTCCGAGATGCTCAGAGGGGCGGAAGTTCGGCGTGGTCACAGCGTTGCCAGCTTTCGACGGCGAACGATGGCGACGAAGAACGGGCCGCCGATGATGGCCATCACAATGGCTGTCTGCACCTCGCCCGGAAACGCGACGAGGCGGCCGACGATGTCCGCAGCCAGCAGGACGTTCGCGGCGATCAAACAGGAGAAGGGCAGCACGTAGCGATAGTCGGGTCCGACGATGCTCCGCGCGATCAGGGGCGCGGTGAGCCCGATGAACCCGATGGGTCCTGCGGCTGCCGTTGCGCTCCCGGCGAGCAGAACGATGAGGCCAGCGGCGGCGATCGTCGTCCATCTGACGGACACCCCGAGAGCGGTGCCCACATCGGAACCCATCGCAAGGGCGTTGAGCGGGCGCGCCAGCACTAGCGCCCCGAGCATGCCGATGACGACAAATGCGACGACCGCCAAGATCGTGTCCCACCCGCGTCCCTGTAGTGATCCGACGCTCCAGAACCGGAAGGTGCCGAACGCGCTCTGGTCATTGAGTACGACTGCGCTCGTATAGGCGCCGAGCACGACCGAGAGGGCGGCGCCGGCCAGCACGAGGCGCACGGGGTTGGCTCCCTGCGAGAAGGCGCCGCCGAGGGCGTACACGGCCACGGCGGCAGCACCGGCACCGAGGAATGCCGCCCAGATGTAACTCGACACGTTCGCTGATCCGGCCACGACGATGGCCGTCACCACGGCTGCGGATGCCCCCGCGTTGACCCCGAGAAGTCCGGGCTCGGCCAGCGGGTTGCGGGTGACCGCCTGCATCACCGCGCCCGCGGTGCCCAGAGCGGCGCCCACCAGGATTCCCAGGACCGTGCGCGGCACGCGCAGCTCCGTGATGATCAGGTGCGCATCATTGGCGCCGTCGAACGAGCTGAGCGCCTCCCAGACGACGGCGAACGGGATGGGGCGCGAACCCCACACGATGCTGAGCACTGCGAGAACGATGAGGCTCGCAGTGCCCAGCAGGGTGCCGAGTCGTCGGCGCGCGCGAATCGTGTCAGCCACGACCGAACGCCGTGGTGACCGCGTCGATGATCTCGTTGGCGCTGTAGTAGTCGATGCGGAACGAATCCGGGCCGAGAGCGTACACGGATCGGGATACGACGGCGGGTGCGTTCTGGAGCACGGAGGTGCTGAGCAGATCATCTCGCGTGCTCTCATCGCCCGAGATGATGAATACGGTGGGTGCAGTCAGAGCAGCCACGGTGTTCTCGATAGACAGGAAATTGAAGTCCTGACGAACGCGGCCTGAAGTGTCCATGCCCTCGGGCGCCGGCGCGATGTCGAAACCGAGCGCTGTGAGCAGCGTTGCGTGCGGTCCGCCGATCTTGGCGAAGGCGGTGTCCCCACCGGCGCCGTTGTAGACGATGGCGTTCGCCTGACCGGCGGGGTGATCGATCGCCGCCGCAGTCTCGGCGACATGCGCGTCGAAGTCGGCGACGACCTTCTCGGCGTTCTGCTCCAGGCCGGTCGCCTCACCGAGCTCCCGCGCCAGTTCCTGCCAGGTCTTGTCGCCGTAGTTGTAGACGACTGTGGGGGCGATCTGCTGCAGTTCGGCGAGGTTGTCGAGGGTGCTATCCGCACCGGACGTGGAGACGACGATGAGATCCGGATCCGCCGCCATGACGGCCTCCAGGTCGAGAGTCAGCTCAGGATAGAGGACATCCACGCCGCGGTCGACGGCCACATCGGCCCACTGCGCGAAGAAGCCATGCTCATCAGCGCCGTTTCCTGGTGTGGTCGCCGCCGTTGCGATGATGGGCGCATCGATGGCGAGGAGCGTGCCGGTGATCGACAGGGATGTCGAGACGATGCGCTTCGGCTGTGCGGGAATGGTGGTGGTGCCCCCCTCATGCTCTACGACGCGCGGCCACGACTGCTCGGCCGGAGTCGGCGCGGCGGTGTCGGTCGCTGGTTCGGCGACAGCGGCGGAGCATGCCGCCAGACCGAGGGCGAGAAGGCCGGCGGCGGCGAGTGCCGTCAGCCGTGTGACAACTGAGTTCATCGGGGTCCTTGTTCCTGAGGGCCGGACGCGTGCATCCGGGGCAGCCGAGCTGTGCCTGAGTTAGCTTAGGCTTGCCTTATATGACAATGTTGTCCTGAGTGGACAAGCCGTGCTCTGCCAGGACAACCAGGCGAGAGGGCGGCGACGGAGATGCGGAACGGGGACCGCAGCGGTGCGGGAGAGGCGATGCACGCCGCTCGGCGGTCGGTGGAGATCGCGGGGCATCACCGCCATGAACTGACATGGGTGGTGCACGGCAGCGCGGTCGTGGAGTCAGTGCACGACCGATGGCGTCTGACGACCGCGCACGCACTGTGGATTCCTGCAGGCGTGGATCACCGGATCGAGCTGGACGGCGAATCGCTCGTGTTCCCGCTGTGGTTCGAGCCGGCCCTGCACGCCTCGCCATGGCGTGAGCCTCGGGTGATCCAGCGGAGCCCGAGCCTGACCGCGTTCGCCCGACGCATGCTGCAGCCGGGTCTCAGCTCGCCGGCTGAGCTGGAGGAGGCGGTGAACGGCGTCTATCGCCTGATGCAAACTCACGCGGAAGCCCGTGAACTGCTGCCCGTGCCGACCGACCCCCGCGCGCGGGAGGTGGCGGAGGGCCTCCTTGCTGACCCTGCGTGCCCGCTCACTCTCGAAGGATGGGCCCGTCGCGTGCACACCAGCAGCAAGACACTTCAGCGCCACTTCGCCAACGAGACGAACCTGACATTTCCCGCGTGGCGGTCGGCGGCACGTCTGCGTGCGTCACTTCCGCTGCTGGAGCGCGGCGATCAGGTCGCGGCGGTGTCGGCGGTTGTGGGATTCGCCAGCGCCAGCGGGTTCGTGACGGCATTTCGCAAGAGGTACGGATGCACTCCTGCGGATCATCGCCGGCTTGCGCGGTCGTCTCGGGTAAGTGCGGCCTGAGACGAAGACTGGCGGCGCGGTCACCGCGCCATCAGCCGCGTCGTACACCCCGTGGCAGGACTACGGGTGCGCCGGTTTCCGGGTCGGGGACTACTTGGGCGTCGAGGTCGAAGACCTCACGCACAAGTCGGGTGGTCACGACATCCTGCGGAGCCCCCTCGGCGATGATACGCCCGTCCCTCATGGCGATGACATGAGTCGCATACCTTGCGGCCATCGCCAGTTCGTGAAGCACCGCCACCACGGTGCGCCCGTCCTCCTTCAGGCGGACGGCCAGCTCGAGCACCTCCACCTGGTGGGCGATATCCAGGAATGTCGTCGGCTCATCGAGCAGCAGCACGTCCGTTTCCTGTGCGAGGGCGAGCGCGATCCATGCACGTTGCCGCTGGCCTCCGGAGAGCTCGTCCACGTGCCGGTGGGCGAGATCCGCGACGCCGGCGGCGAGCAGAGCCGCCTCAACAGCGCGTGCATCGCTTCGAGACCACTGACTGAGCACGCTCTGATGCGCGTATCTGCCTCTCGAGACCAGGTCGAGCACGGTGATGCCATCGGGCGTGAGAGGGGATTGCGGCAGCAGCGCGACGTGAAGGGCGAGCTCGTTCGCGGAGTAGCTGCGAATGTCGGCGCCGTCCAGAAGCACCCGGCCGTTTCGTGCAGGCAGCAAGCGGGCGAGTGCGCGCAGGAGGGTCGACTTCCCGCACGCATTGGGGCCGATGATCGCGGTGAAGGTGGCCGGGGGGATGTGCACGTTGAGTCTGTCGATGACTGTCCGCCGCCCATACCCGACGGTGAGGGCTTCTGCGACGATTCCGCGTTCTTCGTTCATCTGCGTTTTCCCTCTCGAGTCAGGAGCCACACCAGATATGCGCCTCCGATCACCACGGTTACTGCCCCCACGGGAAGACGTACGCCCGGTACGAGGTGCTGCGCGATGAGGTCGGCACTGCTGAGCAGAGCTGCTCCCACCAGCGCGGACACCAGGAGGCTCGCCCGGGCCGCGCCTCCGCACAGGCGCCGCGCGATCTGCGGAGCTGCGAGTGCGATGAAGGAGATCGGTCCCGTGACGGCGGTGACCAGGGCGGTGAAGCCCACTCCGACGAGCACCAGCATCAGCTTGGTGCGTTCGACGCGCAGTCCGAGCGAGGCGGCGGCCTCATCGCCGAGTTCAATCACGGGAAGCCGTCGTGAGATGGTGGGCAGCGCAAGCATCAGGACGGCGGCAACCAGCGCCGCGAGCGCCAGCGGAGGCCAAGTCATGCCGCTGAGTGAGCCGGAATCCCAGATTGCCGCCTGAAGCGCGGCATCGAGGTCCGCCTTCACACTGAACCATGACGTGAGCGCCCGCAGGATGGCGCCGAGTGCAAGACCGACGACGATCAGCCGGAATCCATGCGTGCCCCGTTGGAATGCGAGCAGGTAGACCAGTGCGGCTGCGACGATGCCGCCGGTGACCGCGCCGGCGGCGTAGACGAGGAAGCCGCTGCCGCCGAACATGATCACGACGATCACTCCCGCATACGAACCCGCGCCGAGACCGATGATGTCGGGGCTGCCAAGTGGATTGCGAGTGAGTGTCTGAAAGAGCGTTCCACCGATGGCGAGGCATCCGCCGAACAGCGCCGCGGCGAGCGCTCGGGAGCCGCGCCATTCGAAGACGAGTCGCTCAGCCGCGGTTGCGTCCGGGGCGAGCGCGTGCAGGAGCGACGCCGGTTCCACTCCTCCGCTGCCGATGGTGAGCGCCAGAATGAACAGCAGGGGGACGAGAAGAAGGAGCGCGGACACGACCCATAACGAACGCCAGGGCAGGCGGCGGCTGAATGGGCCCCAGCGCAGGGTTCCTTCACGGCGTTGCGGCATCGGCTGGGTGACCCTCAGGGGTGGTTCCAGCCGGATGGGTTCCCCGTTCACCAGGTCACCCGCGGGGAGGTGCGGACGAGGAGGATGAGCACGGGTCCGCCGATCAGCGCCGTCATGATGCCCAGCTGCAACTCGGCCGGCCACACCACGAGCCGGCCGACGACATCGGAGAGCAGGACGAGCGCGGGGGCGAGAAGGAGCGCATAGGGAAGGATCCATCGTTGATCGGGGCCGGTGATGCGTCGCACGGCGTGCGGGATCATGAGACCGACGAACGCGATCGGTCCTGCCGCGGCGGTGGAGGCTCCGCACAGCAGGACGATCGCGATGAAGCCGACGAACCGAACGGTTCGGACGCGAACGCCGACCGATCGTGCCACGTCGTCGCCCAGCGCGAGGGCGTTAAGGGCTCGGCTGCAAAGCAGCGCAACGACGGCGCCCGTGAGAATGAAGGGCAGGACCGTCGGCAGTGTTCCCTCCGGGCGGTCGGTGATGGAGCCGACGCCCCAGAACCTCATCCGGTCGAACGTGCGGGGATCGATCAGCGTGAGAAGCGTCGCGGCGCCGAGGAAGACCGAGCTCAGGGCCATGCCGACGAGGGTGAGCCGCACCGGTGTGATGCCGCCACGGGAACGGGCGGCAATGGCGTACACGAGGACCGCCGCGACCGCCGCCCCGCCGAAGGCCCACCATACGAAGTCGGCGATGTGAACCAGGCCGAACGCCGCGACCCCGACAGCGACCGATAGGGCGGCTCCGCCGTTGACACCCAACAGGCCCGGATCGGCCAGCGGATTGTGCGTGAGCGCCTGCATCAGGGCTCCGGCGATGCCGAGGGCGATCCCGACAGCGATACCCAGCAACGTGCGTGGCACCCGTACCTCGGTCACCGTGATCTGCGACACGGTACCGTCCGGCGAGAACAGCGCGGCGAGAACGGTCCCGGGCGCGAGCAGAGCGGAGCCGACCATGACGCTCACCAAGGCAGCGGCGACGAGCAGGGCGGCTGACAACAGGAGCCCGATCGCGCGGGCGGTGCCCGAGCGTGCCGCAGCACGCTCGGGCCGCGTCGAAGTCATGCCGGGTGCGCGGCGGTGTGGCCGCTACTGCGATGCATCAGCAGGCAGCTGACGCCCCACCCGAGCTCATGCACGCTCGTTGCCTCCCATCCGGCCCGCGCAGCGAGCGCGACGAGTCGCGACGACGTGCGTGGTGCAGCACCGGTGATCGCGTACTGCAGCAGCTGATGGTCTGCGGCATGCGGGTCGAGCAGATCGGCCTTCGTCGCCTCGATCACAATCAGTTCGGACGCAGACAGCGCCGTCAGGTATGCGACGGCCTCCTCGTCCGTGAGATGCGCGAGGGCGCGTGCGTGGATCTGCGAGTCCGCGCCCCTGTCGCGCATCCGGGCCGAGGTGGCGGTTCCGGCGTCGCGAAGTGCCTGTCCGACCACCGCCGCGCCCGGGCCATGCACGGATAGGGTGCCCTCCGCGTTCCACGGTGCTGCCGCTATGAGGGCGGGCATGAGATACATGAGCGAATCCGAATGCTCCCTCAGCTCGTCGGCTATCGACGATTGAGTGCGAGCGAGCTCCGCCACGGTGGACCCGTGCTCTCGCCGCCAGGCGGAATCGCCCGTGCGGATCGCGTCGTCGAGATGGCGGAGAGACATCACCTGATCCGCTTCTGGCCCGTCGAACCGCTCACGCTCGTGCTCGTCGGCGCAGAGCTCGGTGCCGAGGTCGCTGAGGCGCAGCTCGTCTCCACGCCGCGCCAGGACGCCGTGCGTGACGAGTACGGCGATGAGGCTCTCCACTGCTCCGGGGGCGATGTCCAGCCGTGCAGCCAGATCGGTCGACGAACAGGGCCGCTCGTCCAGCGCATCCAGCAATCCGAGTCGCAGTGCGGCACGAACCGCGAACCAGGCGACCGGTGAGGGAACTGGACCGAGCTTCGGCCGTCCCTCAGGGCTGGAATCCGGGGCCACTGCAGCTTCATCACCTCGGGCGTGCCAGTACCCGGTGATGTCCTGATGCGACTTGGGCACCCGATGCACCCGCGCGAGTGCCCGACGCAGCGGCAGCAACGCACGGGACTCGGCGGCAGCCCAGACGTACGGGGTGCCTGTGAAGGCGTCCTGGCCGAGCGCGGCCAGGGCTCGCTCCGTGCCGGCCACGTCGCCCGGCTCGGCGAGCAGCCACTCCACGTGGTCGTCGTCGCGAAGCGCGAGCGTCTGGCGTGCGCTGTCATCAGCTATGAGGATCACAGCACGGACGGGGAGGGGGAGAGGGCGCTCTTCGAGGAACCGGCCGATCGCGGGAAGTGCGGTCTCGTCGCCGATCAGGACGACACGGTCCGCATCGTCCGGGATCACGCTGGACGACTTCGGTCCGACGAACCACAGGTCGTCGCCGGCCTGTGCGCTGCGTGCCCAGGCTTCCGCGGGACCGGCATCGTGACCGTCGGCGTGCATCACGAAGTCGAGGTCGAGCTCACCCTCGCGCACGTACCGGGGCGTGTAGTCGCGGCCGGCGCGAGTCTCAGCGGCGGGCCATTCGATGCCGTGCGCAAGCTGATGGGGGAGCACATCCTCGATGGGTCCATCGGTGGCGAACAGGAGCTTCACGTGATCGTCGAACATCGGGCTCCGAAACGGCGGATGCGCAAGGCCGTTTCGCTCGAAGGAACCCAGCTGTTCCCCGCTGAGCGTGACTCGACGCATGCGCGGGGTGACATCGGTGATCCGCGCGACACTCACTCGGCGCAGCACCAGCGGATGGGCGATGAACGTGCGCGCGCTCACGCCGCGCTCCGTAGCTGCTCGACTCGGACGGTCACTGCTTGAACTGCTCTCGGATCAGGTCCAGCAACGACATCGACTCGTCGAAGTCGGCGCGCTGCGACCAGTACGGGAACTGGTAGGCCTGGCTCTTCTGGAACGCGGGCAGTGCGGCGTACACCGGATTCTGGCGCAGCGTGTCGAGGTCGACGGTCTCGGCATTGAACCCGAACACGAAGAGCGAGTCCTGCGTGAGCAGCTGCCCGGCCTGTTCGGTGGAGATCTCGAACGAGTCGCCTCCCGCGGTGTACGGCTCGTACTGTCCGGTGGCGAACAGAGCGGCCGGATGGAAGCCCAGGTCCGTGAACAGCTTCGGCAGTCCGCGGTCCTCGATCAGCACGAAGGGGCGCTGGTCTGCCGTGAAGCTGAGGAACACCGACTCGCCCGCTGGCGGGCTGATCGCATCGCGAACGCCCGCCACCTTCGCGTCGTAAGCTGCGAGGGCGTCCTTGTACACCTGGGGCTTGTTGAAGACGTCATCGGCGAGGAACTCGTACTGCTGCTGCCATTCAGTGAGGGAACCCGACACGATCACGGTCGGTGCGATCGCGGAGAGCTGGTCGTAGGCCTTCGTGGCCAGCATGAGGGGGTACCCGAGCCCGCCCGCCACGATCAGATCCGGCTCGAGCGCGAGGATGGCCTCGAGGTCGAAGCCTTCCGAACTCCACGGCACGAACTCGGTGCCCGCCGCCTGCGCATCCTCAGCCCAGAACTCCGAGAACACGGCGTCGGTGTTCGTGGCTTCAGAAGTCATGGCCGTGACCGGCGCGTCGAGATCGTAGAGATAGCCGGCGAGTGCATAGTTCAGCAGGACCACGCGCTGCGGATCTGCAGGGATCGTCACGTCGCCCTGGTCCGTGGTCACGACGCGCGTGGTCGGTGTCGCGCTCTCCGTGGTCGTTGTACTCCCCGGTTCGGGCGTCGCGGACGAGGGGGCGGAGCATCCCGTCATCGTGAGGATGGTGGCCAGGACCAGGGCAGTCAGGGCAGGGATCGGGACGGATCGGGAACGCATACGGGGCACCTCGAGTCGGGCGACGTGGAAACGCCGCCGAGTTGGAAGGGGAAGTAAGGTAAGCCTAAGCTTGGATTCGATCGTGACCGATCCAGAGGTGACACGGCTCGGTGACCAGTACGACACCGGCTGAGCGGGCGAAATGGAGGCGCAATGCAGGACTCGACTCTGCGGTTGCAGCACCTGGAGCCAGAGAACGTCGTCCGCTTCCTGGGGCATCCGACTCACGCGCACGAGGTGCCCCACCTGATCTACGTCGCCACGGGGAGCGCCCATGTCACCGCGGACGGTGTCACCATGACCCTTCGTGCCAGGGAATCACTCTGGCTCGCCGCTGAGGTTCCTCACGCCGCGAGATACGAACCGGGCAGTCTGGTTCTGGGACCGTTCCTCGATCCCGGAGACGCGCCGCCCGCCCCGGTGACCAGACTCGGTGTCGTTCCGGAGATCGGTGCGCTGATGACGACCATCCTGGGCGTGGCCCCGCATACGCGTGAGCAGGTCGTTCCACTGCGTGAGGCCCTGGGGCGGACGTTGCGCGCCGTCGCCACCTCGCATTTCGCGCTGGTGCCCCCACAGCACCCTTCGGCAGCGCGGATCGCCCGGTCATGCGTGCTGTCCCTGCAGACGCTCGCTGAACTCGCCGCCGAACAGGGCATGAGCGTGCGGCAGGTGCAGCGGATCTTCCGCGATGAAACCGGACTGTCCTTTCAGCGGTGGCGGTCCGTGGCGCGGGTGAACATCGCGATCGCACGCCTACGTGGGGGAGAATCCATGACGCAGGTCGCTCGCGGCACGGGGTACCTCACCCGGTCCGGGTTGATGAAGGCGCTGGCTCGAGAGGTGTCGCCGTCCGAGCTGGCGGCGCTGCTCGCCGGCGTGAGCTCGTCTGCCGCCTGACCTTCGCGATCGGTGCCAGGCGGCAGTCCCGGCTCAGCGAACCTGCTGGACGAGCTGCGTCAGCCACTCTGACTGGGGTAGCGGCTCGGACTCGAGATAGATCTCGCGGCAGGCGCCGACCGGTTCGTTGCCGTCTGCCAGTACCGCTGCGGTGAGGGAGTTCCACGCCCGCCCGATCCCGGCCATGTCGCCCCGGTAGTCGAGGACGGCGGCGCGCTTCAGCGCCGGAAGCGTCACGACCTCCCAGGCGTCGTGTTGTTGCGGCTCGGCTCCGGCGATCCAGGAGACCCAGACGCGGAGGTCATCGGTCCCTGGAATGTCCTCGTACCAGAACACTCCAGGCTCATGGAAGTCCACGCCGGAATCGTGGAGGGCGTCCAACAGTGGCGGGAGCAGCGCGTCGACGACCGCCGACACGTTCTCGCCGGCGGTGGCAACGCCGCTCGCCGCATACACGGTGACCTCATCGAATCCGCGGTACTCGACGGCGGGGGTTTCGGAAGCAGACATCTGCGGATTCCTTTCCAGTGCGAAGAGTCGATGCTCAAGACGGGCCAGGCGTGCCTGCTCGTCGCCGATCATCGTGCGCAACTCGTCACGGCGACGCGTCAGGACGTCTTGCAGTCGTCCGAGACGATCGCTCGCTGTAAGCACGGCGGTGGCGTCGTCCAACGAGCAGCCGAGGTCGCGCAGCTCCGTGATCCGCAGCAGATCCTCGAGCTGGTCCAGCTCGTAGCGCCGATAGGCGCTGTGCGGATCGACCTCGGCCGGACGCAGGAGACCGATGGCGTCGTAGTGGCGCAGCATGCGTACGCTCACGTGGCCGAGCGTGGCGAACTCTCCGATGGTGTACATGATGGAATCACGCTCCACCCTGACACAGTGGCAGGGTCAAATCGTTGCGGTCAGGGTGTTCTCTCGCCGCTGCTCCAACGGCAGTGGCATGGGTCAGTCACTGGCGTCGCGTCATGGCAGGGGCGTCCGGGATCAGTATGACCGGGCTTCTTCGTCGGCGAACCCGACGCGCGCGAGATGCGCTTCGATTGTGCGCCAGCCAAAGGATTCGGTTATCGTATTGTCTGTTCGGTTCGCCGGACGAGATGGGCCTGTGGCGCAGCTGGTAGCGCACCTGCATGGCATGCAGGGGGTCAGGGGTTCGAGTCCCCTCAGGTCCACAACAAAGACGAATGCCCGGCACGCGCCGGGCATTCGTCGTTTCGCCGACAGCTGCAGAATCCGGACCGCGGCGATGATCAGCGTCGATGGGCTCACTGCGTTCGCGCTGCGCTGCGAGCACGTCGAGGCCCTACTGCGACGGTGCTGACAAACCGCTAGAGCGTGCCCAGTACCTGGTTCGACTGAGCATCGAGCACCAGCGTGTCCAGCACCCGCAGCAGTTCGCGCTCCTCATAGGCGAAATGGGACTCCATGATGGCAGCGATCCCGTCGAGATGCTGCGAAATCGATCCGCGCTCACCGTCAGGCGCAGCGGCTGCGAGATCCGAGATGAGCGTCGCGATCATGGCGTGATCCTGCTGTAGCCGCGCGAGGGTGTCACCGAGCTCGGGATGGGCCGCGGCGATAGCGGGGAACAGCTGTCGATCCTCTCCCTCGTGATGCTCGGTGAGGGCGACGCAGAAGCCGTGGCACACCAGGAACAGATCGCGAGCCGCCACCGCATCGGACCCGTCTGCATCCCGGACAACCGCGAGGGCGGCACGCAGCCGCGCGTGCACGGCCCGCAGCTCGGCACCCCACGCCACCAGGCGGTCAGACTCTCGCTCCACACTCACGGCACCATCCTGCCAGGCCGGGGTCGCGCCGCGGATGCTCAGCACGGCCCGTAGGCTGATCCGGTGGAGCACCGCTGGAATGTCGGGTCGATCATCGTGATGGTTCGCGGGCACGGCGGTGACCGGCGCAGCCCGATCGCTCGCAACGTCGGGTCCCTCCTGCTGGCGGATCTGGCGCGGGAGTTCACCGGCACGGTGGTTCCGGTGCTGCGGCTGTGCCCGACCTGCGGCGCGACGGATCACGGGCGACCGGTCGTCCCCGGGAACGAACTCGCGCTTTCCGTGTCCTACGCGCCGGGCGCTGTCGCGGTGGCCGCCGCAGCCCGAGACACGGTCGAAGGTCTCGGAATCGACATCGAGGCGGGACTCCCGGGCGCCGAGGCCATCCCGGGGGTCTGCCTCCAGGACTGGACCCGGCTGGAAGCGGCCATGAAGGCCGACGGGCGTGCGTCGTTGCTCGATCCGGCAGCGGCGTCCGTAGCCCGGGGGCAGATCAGCTTTCCCAGTGCACCGCCGTGGTCCACCACGGTGCTTCCGGCACCCGCGCCGTTCCAGGTCGCCATCGCGTACCGGTACCCCTGATCGGCACCGGCTGCGCAATGCTCCGATCGCTACTCGCTGTCCCTGAGTGAGATGCCGCGAGGAAGGAGGATCGCCTCCGTGAGCGGGGCGGCTCCGTCTCGGCTCCATGACTCCGGAAGCGGGGGAAGCTCGGGCCGATCCAGCCATGGGTGCAGGAGCTCGGCGATGGCCATGCCGGAGACGGTCTCGGCGAGAGAGATGAAGTCCTGGGTGCTGGCCGTCGCGTGTGCGAAGGCACGAGTCCAGGCCTGGAGGATGGCGAAGAAGCTCTCGTCGCCCACCGCCACGCGGATCGCGTGCAGGGCGAGCGCGCCCCGCTTGTACACGCGGTCGTCGAACATCCCATCGGCGCCCGGATCGGCGACCACAAGGTCCTGAGGGCCGGAGGCCAGCCGAGCGTAATGGGCCAGCGCCTTACCGTGCGCCGTCGGGCCACCTGAGGCCTCGGACCAGATCCACTCGGCGTAGCACGCGAATCCTTCGTTGAGCCAGATGTCCTGCCATTGCGCAAGACCCACGCTGTTGCCGAACCACTGGTGCGCCAGCTCATGCGCAATCAGCCGCTCAAGCCCGCCGTGGCCATCGATGTGGTTGGCGCCGAAGATCCCCATCGCTTGTGCCTCCAGCGGAATCTCCAGGTCGTCGGGGGTGACCACGACGGTGTAGCGCTCGAACGGATACGGACCGAACAGCGTCTCGTAGGTGCGCATCATGGCGTCGAGATCGGCGAAGTCTCGGGAGACCCGTTCCTGCAGCAGCGGGGGATACAGGATGGTGCCGGAGGTGCTTCCGAGGCGTATGTCGGTGCGGGCGTATCGGCCGATCTGCACGGTGGACAGGTAGGTGGCCATCGGGGCTGTCTGCGTGAAGGTCCACACCGAGCGGCCCTTGACCTGCCGGCGGGTGGCAGGCGCACCTGTTGCCACCGTGTACAGCGGATCGGTGGTCAGGACCACGGTGTGCTGAGCCTTGTCGCGCGGAACGTCGTTGCAGGGGAACCAGGTGGCTGCGCCGGTCGGCTGTGATGCCACCAGCACGCCGTCCTCGAGTTCCTCCCAGCCGAGCGAACCCCAGCGAGTCCGGCGCGGCCGTGGCGAACCGCCATACGAGATGACGACCTCGAACTCCTCACCGGGTGCCCGTTCGGCGCTCAGGGAGATCTTCACCTTGCGGTCGGATTGGGTGAATGTCGCGCGAACATCTCCCGCGACCTTCACCTTCGACACCGCGAGACCCACCAGGTCCAGGCTGATCGTGCGCGACGAGTGCAGGAAGCTCCCGCGGATCACGGCGGTGCCGTTCAGCCTGTTGGAGGACGGCCTATAGTCCAGATCAAGGTGATAGGACGCGATCCGCAGTGCCGCGTCGCCGGAATGCGGGGTGTAACCATCCGCGCTCATGCGTCAGCGTCCTGGTAGGACCGCACGCGAACCGCCCGCCAGGGCCCGATCGGATTTCCGCTCCAGCGACTGCCGACGGGCACCGTCTCTCCGCGCATCACCAGGGACGCGGGCCCGACGGTGGCGTGCTTTCCGAGCGTTGCCGCGGGCAGCACCACGCTGTGCGGGCCCAGCGTGGCGCCCTCCTGCAGTGTCACGGTGTCAAGACTCATCACTCGATCATGGAACAGATGGGTCTGAACCACACAACCGCGATTCACGACGGCTCCGTCTTCCAGCCGCACGAGGTCGGGCTCCGGAAGCCAATAACTGTCCGTCCACACCCCGCGACCGATCTTCGCGCCGAGAGAGCGAAGCCAGATCGCCAGCGCCGGAGTCCCGGCCGCGGCGTTGGCGAACCACGGTGCGGCGAGCATCTCGGTGAAGGTGTCCGACACCTCGGTACGCCAGACGAAGCTCGACCAGAGCGGGTGCTCCCCGGGACGGATCGGGCCCACGATCAGCCACTTGGCCGCTGTGGTCACGCCGGCCGCCACCGCTCCTGCAACCAGGAGCACGGGGCCGGAGGCGGCGACGGCCACCCACAGGGCGCTGCTCTCAATGATCCAGCCCAGGATGACGAGGACGGCGAGTCCGAGCGCGCAGGAGACGATCACCGGAACCACGCGGCAGAGCTCCCACGCGGCGCGCGCCCAGCGCAGAGCGGGTCGCGGCCGATATGTACGTTCGAGGTCGGCCGTGTTGACGACCCGTCTCAGCCGCACCGGTGGGGAGCCGAGCCACGACGACCCCGCCTTCGCCTTGTCGGGTGCGACGGACAGCACTGCCACGAGCGAGTCTTTCGGCACCTTGTGACCTGCTCCGGCCATGCCGGAGTTTCCGAGGAACGCCCGCTTGCCGATTCGCGCGGGTGCAAGTCGCATCCAGCCGCCCTGCAGCTCGTACGTGGCGACCATGGTGTCATCCGCGAGGAACGCGCCGTCATCGATGGTGGTGAGAGAAGGCAGCAGAAGCACCGTCGAGGCCTCGACGTCGCGCCCGACGGTCGCCCCGAGTGCGCGGAGCCAGACGGGCGTGGCCAGACTGGAGTAGAGGGGAAACAGGATGGTCCTGCTGGCATCGAGAAGGCGCTCAGTGGTCCATGCCTGCCAGGCCACCCTGCTCCGCACGGCATGCACACCCGGCGTGAGGCCGATCGCGAGCAGCCGCACGCCGCCGAGAACGAGCAGCGCGAAGGCGACTCCCACGGTGAGCACGGCAGGCACGAGCCAGATGAGGAGCCCGGGAACCGCGTCGATGATCGCATCAGCACCGCGCGTGCCGGCGGCGAGCACGAGTGCCCCCACACCGAAGGAGACGAGCGGCAGAAGGCCGAGGGCGGCCGAGGAGGCTGCGTACGCCCACAGCCATCGCCGCCTCACCGGTGGGCGCTCCGCCGCGAGTGGCCGCGACTTCCCACCGACCCGGACGGCGGGAGAACCGGCCCAGCGCTGACCCGCTCGCACACGTCCGAAGACGGCGGAACCCGGTGCGACTTCGGCACCACGTCCGATACGGGTGCCCGGTGCCAGCGTGCTGCGAGCTCCGATCGTGGCTCCCGCTCCGATTCGTATCTCCCCGATGCGCACGGTGTCGCCGTCGATCCAGTAGCCGGCCAGATCCACCTCGGGCTCGATGGCAGCGCCCGCGCCCACCTGGAGCATCCCGGTGACCGGCGGCAGCGTGTGCAGGTCGACATCGCGGCCGATCTTCGCGCCCAGCGCGCGGGCGTAGTAGCTCACCCATGGGGCACCGGCGGAGCCGACAGGATCGATCTGCTGCGAAATCTGCTCGGCCAGCCAGAGGCGGATGTGTACTCCACCGCCCCGCGGGTGATCGCCGCCTCGAACCCCTGCGAGGAGGAGGCGCGCGGCGGCCGCGGCGATGGCCATGCGCCCGATCGGAGTCGCGAAGAGGATCAATCCCGCGACCAGTACCCAGCCGGACACAGCGGGGAGGAACTCGAACCCGGGAATCAGTCGCAGCAGCCAGGATGCGCTCAGCAACCAGAGCACCCACTTGATGCCGCTGAGAACGAACAGCGGGCCGCCGGCGATGGTCTGAACGATCCGCATCGCCAGCGGGGTCGGTGCGGCTGCGGAGAACGAGTCGGAGGCCGGCGCCTGGTCGTCGTCGTCGATCGCGGCGGCCATCTGTCCGAGCCGGGGGAGGTCGTAGACGTCGGCCATCGTGAACTCGGCAGCGCGCTGACGGATCCGGGACACGAGCTGGGCCGCGGCAAGTGAGCCGCCACCCAGCGCGAAGAAGTCAGCGTCCTCGTCGCTGGGCCGTTGCCCGAGGACCCCGAACCACTGTTCGGCAAGCCACGCGGCCGTGCCGGTCAGCCCGGACTCCGCGTCATCGGCGTCCGCGAGCGGCCAGGGCAGGGCGGCCTTGTCGACCTTCCCTGACGTTCGCACTGGAAGGTCCGCCATCAGCGCGATCAGCGGGATCAGCGGCGTCGGAAGCGTCTCGGCCAGGCGTGCCCGCGCCTGCTGTCGGTCGAATCCATCCGCGGGTACGACGTAGCCGACCAGCAGCGGAACGCCGGCGTCGGTGTGCCGCACCGCGACCGCCGCGGCGGAGACGTCCGGGAGGTTCTGCAGTGCCGCCTCGACCTCACCGAGCTCGATCCGACGACCGCCGACCTTCACCTGGTCGTCGGCTCGCCCCAGGAAGACCAGACCGTCGGGTTCGGCGCGCACCAGATCGCCGGATCGGTACGCCCGGTCCCAGCCGAGCGAGGGCATCGGGGCGTACTTCTCCGCGTCCTTGACCGGATCCAGATAGCGTGCCAGGCCGACGCCGCCGATGATCAGCTCGCCCGACTCGCCGTCAGGCACGCGGTGCCCCTCCGCGTCCACGACGGCCAGCACCCATCCGTCGAGAGGGAGGCCGATACGGATCGGAATCGACCCGTCCATCAACGATGCACAGGCGACGACGGTGGCCTCGGTCGGTCCGTAGGTGTTCCAGACCTCGCGATCGGGTCCCACCAGGCGTGCGGCCAGCTCCGGCGGGCAGGCTTCGCCGCCGAAGATGAGCAGACGGACGTTCTCGATGGCATCCTGCGGCCAGAGGGCGGCGAGCGTGGGCACGGTCGAGACCACGGTGATGCCGTGGCCGAGCAGCCACGGACCGAGGTCCGAGCCAGCACGCACGAGGGCGCGCGGCGCGGGCACGAGGCAGGCTCCGTGCCCCCACGCGAGCCACATCTCCTCGCAGGACGCGTCGAACGCGACGGAGAGCCCTGCGAGCACACGGTCGCCGTCACCCATCGGTGCGGACTGCAGGAAGAGGCGTCGCTCGGCATCCACGAACGCCGCCGCCGATCGGTGCGACACCGCGACGCCCTTGGGGACACCCGTGGAGCCCGAGGTGAAGATCACCCATGCGTCGTCGTCCAGCTGCGGCGGATCGATGACGGTGAGAGGGCGCGTCGCAGGATGCGGATCGTTCCCGGCGAAGAGGGAATCCTGCGCCAGGAGCTCACCCTGTGCCGTGACGAACAGCCCTCCGGCGACGATCACACCACGCACGTCGGCTTCGGTGAACACCAGGGCAGCGCGCTCATCAGGATCATCCACATCCACCGGTACGTATGCCGCCCCGGCCGCGAGAGTGCCCAGGATGGCGATGTACAGCCAGCGTTCACCCGACGGCAGACGGATGCCCACCCGGTCACCGCGGCGCACTCCCGCGTCGTGCAGGCGCTGCGCGGTGCGCCAGACGTGAGCGAGCAGTTCCGTGTAGCTGAGCGAGACGTCGCCATCGTCGATGGCCGAGGCATCGGGGGAGGATGCAGCGGAGGCCTGCAGCACGTCAAGGAGCGTCCGAGCGGGGGCCGCCAGCGCTTCGCGGTCGAGGTAGGCCTGCATATCAGACGAAGAGAGCGATCAGCTCGGCCTTCGACAGTCGGCTGTAGCCGGCGCGCCCCTCAGCCTTCGCGCGCGCCCGAAGCGCTGCGACCGTCATGCTCTGCAGGATCGTGGACGTGGAGGTGTCCACGGCCTCGCCGGGAGTGCTCTCTGCCGGTGTGCCGGCGCCCGAGACGGGCGTGCGGTCATCGGCGGGCGCAGCTGTCGGTTCGAGCACCGGCACCGCGGGTACCGGTGCGGACTTCCGCTTGCGTGCCTGCTTCTTGGCGTCGGTCTTCTTCGCGTCGGTCTTCTTGGCGTCGGCCTTCTTGGCGTCGGCCTTCTTGGCGAGGCGCTGCTCGATCTTCGCGGTGGCTTCGGCGAGGGCCACGATCGCGTCCGTCGCCGTGCGCTCGATGCGCCGCGGCTTGTCTTCCAGCTGCTTCTTGGTGACCGAGCCCGCCTTCTTCGCGTCCTTGATGAGCGGTGCGAGCTTGCGGGCGTGCTTGTCCGGCAGCGACTTCGAGAGCGTTGCAGCTTCCTTCGCGGCCGTCAGCGCAGAATCCGCCGCCGTCGTCGCGCGACGTGCCTTCTCCTTGGATGACATCTGTTCCTCACTCTGTCGAAGCCGCACGAACGCTGCGGTGCCAGGATCATAGTGGGTGCGAGGAAACAGCCGGTGTCGTCGCGGAAACCACTGATCCTCTCAGGCGCTGTACGGGGTGGCACCAGGCGAGTTCCACTCGCGTGTGCCTAGGCTGTCGGAGTTCCCCTCGGAGGCCATATGACACACCGGTCCTCGGCATCGACTCCCCAGACGTCGGCGGCACCCCTCGCCATCGCGACCGCGATCCTTCTCGTGCTCGTGATCATCGGGGCCACGATGATCGGCAACGGCCAGGCCGGTGCCGTTGTGGCCGGTGAACCGGAGCCGTCGGCGTCGAGTTCGCCGACCCGAACGGGAACGACGCTGCGTCCGACCACCACGCCGTCACCGAGCACCGCAGCGACCCCGAGCCCCTCGACGACATCACCACGGCCCACTCCGGCGGCGATCGCCCGGCTCGATCGGCTGCAACCGGTGACGTCTGCGGCGGGCTTCACGCATCCCGGTGTGTTCGTCGATCTCGCGGGCCTCGCATCCACGCGGGCTCACATTCTGGCGGAGGAATCGCCCTGGACGGCGCTGTTCCAGGATCTGCGCGCGTCTCCGTATCTCGGACGCGGGGCTCCCGACTTCACCGGGTTCGCTCCCGCGGGATCCGCGGGAGCAGACGCACCGCCCTGTAGCACGTCGAATCCTGCGGGGTGTGTCTCCTACTGCGGCTCCTTCAACGTTCCCGATGTCGGCTGTTCTCTGCAGCAGTCAGACGGGCGTGCCGTGTACGGTCTCGCGCTGATGTACTCCTATACCGGCAAGAGCATCTATGCGCAGCGTGCCATCGCCATCCTCAACGGATATGCCGCGCACTATCGGGGCAGTGAGGGCTCGAACGGCCCGCTGATCACAGCCTGGATGGCGGAGCAGATGATCCGCGGCGCCGAGATCATCCGCTACACCTACACGCCCGCAACGGGCCAGCCCGCCTTCGACGTCGAGGGATTCAGCTCCATGCTGCGCGCGAGTGTGGTGCCGACGCTGACGAGCTTCGACTATGGGCGCAACAACGGCAACTGGAAGCTCTCTGCGGCGGACGGCCTGATGAACGCGGCCGTCTTCCTGGACGACCGCGCGCTCTACGACCAAGCAGTCGCCATGTGGCGCGAGGCGACCCGCGCGTACATCCACCTCGCCTCCGACGGTCCGGCCCCGATCACACCGGTCGGCGGGGATGGGCGTTTCGACTCGACCCCGATGCTCAGCTGCCGGTGGCTCGCCGACAAACCGAGTGCCTGCCAGACGCGTCCGAAGACGGATCCGAATCTGGCTGTCCACAACGGTCAGAATCAGGAGTCCTGTCGGGACTTCGGTCACGCATCGATGGGTCTCGCCGCGATCGCCAACGGGGCGCAGACCGCCTCGTTCCAGGGCACCGATCTGTATGGGGAGGAACAGGAGCGCATCATCACCGGCGTTATGTACACGGTGCAGGTGGCGCAGAATCAGTCCCGGTACGGATGGCCGGCCGGATTCTGCGCGGGCACCACCGAAACCGCGCTGGGCATGGGCCTCACGGAGCTGGCGGCAACCCTCGTCTACCGGGAGTACGTCATCCGGCGAGGTGTCGCGATGCACCCCATCGCGATCCCGGGCTACCCGGAATCCGCTGACCCGAACCCGTTGGGGAGCTTCATCTCGGCGAATCGGACCTCTTCGAGCCCCGTGCGCAATGTCAGCTCCTGGGAGGCACTCACGTACTTCGATGCGAAGATGCGCCGGCGGGGGAGCTAGCGGCCAGCGAGCGGGACAACGTCGCGATCAGTGCTCGGCTGGGAGAGGGCGACCGCGGTGATGAGGTCCCTCCGTAGTCGCTGTCCTCGGTCGGCGAAGGCACGCTGCTGGCGGACATACTCAGCCTTCCCCTCAGCGGTCTCCACGGGGATGGGGGAGAAGCCCCACTCGGTGAGGTCATAGGGGGATGCCCGCATATCGAGCTCGCGGATGTCGCGCGCCAGCTCGAAGCTATCCAACAGCACGGCGCCCGGGACCAGCGGTCCGAGCTTCAGCGCCCACTTGTACAGGTCCATGCCCGCATGCAGACAACCGGGCTGCTCCAGGAGGGGCTGGGAGTCCCGTGTCAGGAGCTGCTCGTTGCGAGGCTCGGCCTCAGGCGTGAAGAAGCGGAAAGCATCGAAGTGGGTGCAGCGGAGGTCGTGTGCCTCCACCACGTCGTCGGTACCGGTCTGACCGAGTCGCAGGGGAGCGGAGTGACGGTGGTGCTGCTGGCGGTACACCATGGCCCATTCGTGCATCCCGAAACAGCCGAACCGGGCGGGCCGGCTCGCGGTGGCGGACAGCAGGGCCAGCACCTGCCTCGCGCTGTCACCGCGGTCGCGCCAGAACGACTCGGTATCGACACGGACGTCGTGGCTGTCCGCGACGAGTTCGTACCAGCGCCAGGCGGTCTGCGGGGCGTCGGCGGCATCCTCCAGCACGGTGCCGGCCCCGGGGTGCCAGCGCCTGATCACGGACGGCTTGTACGAGTAGTAGGTGAAGAGGAAGTCCCACACCGGGTGCTTCTCGTGCCGCGCGACGCGCTGTCGATGCTCCGCCGTGAGCTCATCCGCGCGGACCACGTGGCTCTCCTGCAGCGCCTGCCAGTGCTCGCGGGACAGCACAACGGCGGGGGACGAAGACACCATGGTCCAATTCTCGCGCAATTCCGGCACCGCACGGGTGTGTCAGTAGCATCTACTCATGCATTCATACCCGACCAGCGGGGCCGCGACGGAACGCGTGTTCCGGCAGTCCCAGACGCGAAAGATCATCTCCGCGATCTTCGTGATCGCCATCCTCGCTGTCCTTGCGTTCCTGTTCATCCCGAAGTTCCTGCCCAACACCATGACGCACGCTCTGCGGTTCACGGTGGCCGGGGTACTCGTCGCGGTGGTGGCGTTCATCATGCTGGGCTCCGCGCTCGTCTGGACGAACATGCGAGTCGTCGTCACCCCGACCACGGTGGAGGTGCGTCGGCCGGGCAAGGTGCTGCACACCTGGGATCGCGCAGTGACCGGATTCTCGACGCACATCGTGAAGCACAGCACCAACGGCATTCCCACCACCACCGAGCGGTCCCTGATCGCGCACTACCCCGGCGGTGAGACCAAGGTCACGTTCAACGCGATGAGCCGCAGTGCGTTCAACGAGATGTACGCGCTACTGACCGCGGAGAGCCGCGCGGCCATGGCCCAGGCCGAGGCCCAGGCGCTGGGTGCAGCCGGGCAGGACGGTGCAGAGGCTGCGGGCAGCGCGCACGCACAGCAGTTCGCGGCCGCGCCGATGACGCCCTCTCGAGGCCTGCCCCGCACGTTCACCGCGAACCTCGCCCCCATGCGCAAACGCGGACGCGTTGCGCTGATCGTGGCAGGTGTCGTCGCTGTGATCGCGGCGGGGCTGACCTATCTGAGTCTGCAGTCGCCCGATGACTTCGGGCTGATGATGGCGCCGTTCATCGCCTGGTTCGTCGCCGTGGTGTGCGTGCTCGTCTGGCTCGGCACCGTGACGGAAGGCCGCAAATACCCGAAGGTGACCGAAGTGGGCGCCGGCGGCATCACCATCGACGGCACCGTCTACCCGTACTCGGGGCTCAGTCGTATCTGGGTCACCCCCGAGACGTACCAGCAGCGTCGGCTGCAACTGGTGGGACCGACCGGTGTCCGGAAGAAGTACTCGTACGGCGCGGCGACTCCCAAGCCCGACGTGCAGCCCATGCCCGAGTGGGCGGAACTGGTCCGCACCCTTCAGGTGGCCACCGCACACAACCCGGGTCTGGTCTCGTTCGACCTCAACTGATCTCCTGCAAAGGGGCGGCGGACACGTTCCGCCGCCCCTTCGGCATTCTCCGGGTGCGGTCGTGAGCATGGCCCGAGGGCGTCGATCTCCCCGGGGACGGCGACCCGCTGCCATGCACACCGGGTCCCCGAGGAATATTCCGCCGGGGGAGGAAGTACGTCCCCGGCAGGTGCATGCCGGGAGCGGCTCCCGCGCGGATCCACGTCTCCACGGACATGCACCCGGCATGGGGGATGGGGACGTGAACGTCCCCGGAGAACGGTGAAGGGCCCCGGCCGAAGCCGGGGCCCTTCACACGGGTGCTATTACTTGTGGTCTTCGCCAGCGCCGATCGCGGCGTGCTCGTCGCCGTGCGAGCCTTCGACACCGTGGGCTGCGTGAGCCTCAGCGGCCTCGATCTCGGACTGCGTGACCGGAGCAAGCCGATCCTCGAAGAACCAACGGGACAGCGACGCGCGGAGGTTCTGCGTCCACGGGATGCGACCCTGAGCGTTCGGGCGAACCACGAGAGGAGCGTAGGTCTCGTAGTCCACGAGCTTGACGCGCTCGTAGGCGTCGACCGGCTTGTGCACCTCGATGAACTCGCCACCGGGGAGGCGCACGATGCGACCCGACTCGTAACCGTGCAGCGCGATCTCACGATCCTTCTTCTGCAGCGCGATCGCGATGCGCTTCGTGATGAAGTACGCCAGGATCGGGCCCAGGATCAGCGAGGCCTGCAGGAAGTGGATCACACCCTCCATGGTGAGGTGGAAGTGCGTCGCGATGAGGTCGGACGAGGCCGCCGCCCACATGACCGCGTAGAACGTGACACCGGCTGCACCGATGGCGGT
Organism: Microbacterium sp.; assembly: GCA_031277945.1. GTDB lineage: Bacteria > Actinomycetota > Actinomycetes > Actinomycetales > Microbacteriaceae > Microbacterium. The sequence continues at coordinate 283,846 of JAITLK010000002.1, forward strand.
ACGGGTGGGTGCGTGACGCGGACGCTGAGCGATGTGGTGCTCACGCTTGTCACCCGTGACCCACGCCTCGATGAACGGGTACAGCGCGACCAGCACGATGAATCCGCCGAGGACGACGAGGGGGATGAGGATGTACCACGTCAGCGAGTAGTTGCCGATGACCGTCTCAAGATGCGGCGGGATGAGGCGCAGCATGCCGTCGGCGAAACCGATGTACCAGTCAGGCTGGGTACCGGCGGAGACGGGGGACGGGTCGTAGGGACCGTAGTTCCAGATCGGGTTGATCTGGAAGAGCGATGCCACCAGCACGATCACGCCGAAGACGATGAAGAAGAAGCCACCCATCTTCGACATGTAAACCGGCATCATCGGGAAGCCGACGACGTTGCTGTTCGTGCGGCCGGGGCCGGCGAACTGGGTGTGCTTGTTGATGATCATCAGCACGAGGTGCAGACCCACCATCGCGATGACGAGCATCGGCAGCAGGAGGATGTGCAGCGTGTACAGGCGTCCGACGATCTGGTCGCCGGGGAACTCTCCACCGAAGAGGAGGAACGACGTCCACGTGCCGATCAGCGGGATGCCCTTGACCATGCCGTCGATGATGCGCAGACCGTTGCCGGAGAGCAGATCGTCAGGCAGCGAGTAGCCCGTGAAGCCCTCGGCCATGGCCAGGATGAACAGCACGAAGCCGATCACCCAGTTCAGCTCGCGCGGCTTGCGGAAAGCGCCGGTGAAGAACACGCGAAGCATGTGCACACCGATACCGGCCACGAAGACGAGAGCGGCCCAGTGGTGGATCTGGCGAACCAGCAGGCCACCGCGGATGTCGAAGGACAGACGCAGGGTGGAGTCCATGGCCGCGGACATCTCGACGCCGTTCATCGGGAGGTAAGCGCCCGAGTAGTGCGTCTCGACCATCGAGGCCTGGAAGAAGAACGTGAGGAAGGTTCCGGACAGGAACACGACCACGAAGCTCCACAGCGCGATCTCACCCAGCATGAACGACCAGTGGTCGGGGAAGATCTTGCGGCCGAGCTCCTTGACGAAGCCGGACAGGCTGGTGCGCTCGTCGAGGTAGTTCGCGACACCGCCGACGAACTTACCCCCGAGAGGCTTGTTGGCGTTGGCCTTCTGCTCGAAAGGCTCGCTTGCGGTGCTCAATGACGCTCCCAGAAGCTCGGGCCGACGGGCTCCGTGAAGTCGCTGCGTGCGATCAGGTATCCCTCGTCGTCAACGGTGATGGGCAGCTGCGGCAGCGGACGGGCCGCCGGGCCGAAGATGACCTTGGCGTGCTCGGTGATGTCGAACTGCGACTGGTGGCACGGGCACAGCAGGTGGTGCGTCTGCTGCTCGTAGAGCGCAACGGGGCAGCCGACGTGGGTGCAGACCTTGGAGTAGGCCACGATTCCCTTGTACGACCAGTCCTTGCGCTCTTCGGTCTCGATGAGCTGCTCCGGGTGCAGGCGGACCAGCAGGACGATGGCCTTGGCCTTCTCCTCCAGGTATCCGTCGTGGTGGGAGACGCTCGCGAGCGATTCCGGGATGACGTGCACTGCCGAGCCCAGCGTGAGGTCGGCCGCGCGGATGCGGATGCCCTCAGGGTCACTGGCGAGGTACTCGCCTTCCTTCCACATCGTGTGCTGCAGCAGCTTCACCGGATCGCCCTTGATGGGGTCTTCCTCGCTGGAGTGCGGAGCCAGTCCGCGGAACAGCGTGATGCCGGGGATGATGGAGGCCGCGACCGCTGCGATGAGCGAGTTGCGGATCATCGTGCGACGGCCGAAGCCGCTCTCCTCGTTGGCAGCTGCGAACACCTGGACAGCAGCCTCGCGGGTGCTCTCCTGACCACGCGTGCTGTGCCGCTCCTCGATGAACTCGCGGTCCGACATGAGCGCCTTCGACCAGTGGATGGCGCCGATGCCGATCGCCAGCAGCGCGAGAGCGATGCCGAGACCGATGTAGAGGTTGTTGTGGCGCACATCAATGAGGCGCCCGCTCTCGATCGGGAACAGCATGTAGGCGGCAACCGCCCAGATGCTGCCGGCGAGAGAAAGGTAGAACAGGGTGTAGACCGTGCGCTCCGCGGCCTTCTCGGCCTTCGGGTCCTTGTCCGTCATCCGCTCCCGGTGCGGGGGGAGTCCGGGGTTGCGGGCAGGGTCAGAGACCTCGACGGCGAGACCCGCTGAGGGCTGGTGCTCCAGCGCCTTCGAGTCGTCCTCGTGTGCCATTGTGCTCCTCGTACGTGACTTCTTCTGCGGACCGGGTCAGTTGGACTTCGCCGTGATCCACACGGTGATGGCGACGAGCGCGCCGATACCGAAGATCCAGATGAACAGACCCTCGGAGACGGGGCCGAGCGAACCGAGCGTCGCGCCTCCCGGGGAGACCTCCTGCTGCGTGTAGAGCAGCGAGGAGATGATGTCGCGCTTGTCCTCATCCGTCAGCGTCATGTTGTTGAACACCGGCATGTTCTGCGGGCCGGTCACCATGGCGGCGTAGATGTGAAGGGCGCTGGTGGACGTCAGCGGCGGGGCGAACTTGCCCTCGGTGAGCGCACCACCTGCGGCGGCGACGTTGTGGCACATGGCGCAGTTGATGCGGAACAGCTCCGCACCCCGTGCGACATCGCCTTCGCCGTCAAGAACGTGATCGGCCGGGTAGGTTGCACCCGGAGCGACGGACTGCACCCAGGCAGCCATCGCCTTGATCTGGTCCTCGGTGAACTGGACGGGCTTCTGCGGCGCCTGCGGTCCCTGGAACTGCAGGGGCATACGACCGGTGGACACCTGGAACTCGACCGACAGCTCGCCGACGCCGACCAGCGACGGGCCGCTTTCGCTGCCTTCGAGGTTCATGCCGTGGCAGGTGGCGCAGTTGGCCTGGAACAGCTTCTGGCCGTCCTCGATGGTCAGCGTGCTCGCTGCGCTGGTGTCGGTCGTCGCGGCGACGGCCGCGGATGCTCCGGCGTAGACGCCACCCGTGACGATGAGGCCCAGGCCGATCATCGCCACTGCGGCGAGGCGGGAACGACGACCCTTCGCGCGAGTCTTCTTCTCTCGTGCCATGTCGGTATCAGCTCCGGTTCTTACTTGAGGAAGTAGATGACGATGAAGAGTGCGATCCACACGACATCGACGAAGTGCCAGTAGTAGGAGACGACGATCGCGGTGGTCGCCTCCTTGTGGCGGAAGTTCTTCACGGCGTACGCGCGTCCGATGACGAGGAGGAACGCGATCAGGCCACCCGTGACGTGGAGGGCGTGGAAGCCGGTGGTGAGGTAGAAGGCGGACGCGTAGGAGTCGGCCTGGATCGGCATGCCCTCGGCGACGAGGGTCGCGTACTCCCACACCTGACCGGTGACGAAGATGGCACCGAGAACAAAGGTGAGCCAGAACCACTCGACCATTCCCCAACCCAGGATGCCGCGCTTCTTGGTGGAGTACGGCTGCATGCGCTCGGCGGCGAACACGCCCATCTGGCAGGTGACCGAGGAGAGCACCAGGATGGCGGTGTTCACGAACGCGTAGGGCACGTTCAGCATCTCGGTGCGGCTACCCCACAGATCGCCCGAGGTGCTCCTCAGGGTGAAGTAGATCGCGAAAAGGCCTGCGAAGAACATGACCTCCGAACCGAGCCACACGATGGTGCCAACGGAGACGGGGTCGGGTCGCTTGATGGTTCGCGCCACGGGGGCATGCGTCACTGTGCTCGTCACAAGTCCTATTATTGCTGATTTTCTGTCAGGGTTTTCGCAGTTGACGGCTTTCGGGCACCGGGCGGACACTCAGGCGGGCGTGCGCGGACCCTGGGAACCAGCAGTGCGTCAGGGACGGACCAGCCGAACGCCCGCGTGGAACCCGTCCAAGATGCCGACGCACTGTCGGCGTGTCGCTCGCTTATAGGATCGGGACATGACCGAAACGCTCACCTGGCCCGACCTGCTGACCGCTCTTCTGGAGCGTCGTGACCTCAGCGTCTGGGAGTCGACGTGGGCCATGCGTCAGGTGATGGCGGGCGAGGTGAGCGATGCTCAGCTGGCCGGTTTCCTCATCGCGCTGCGCGCGAAGGGGGAGACCGTCGACGAGATCGTGGGCTTCCGTGACGCCATCCTCGAGGCTGCGCTGCCGCTGCCCGTTCCGGTGAATGTTCTCGACATCGTGGGCACCGGCGGAGACCGGCACAGCACGGTGAACGTGTCGACGATGGCGTCGATCGTGTGCGCCGCTGCGGGGGTGCCGGTGGTGAAGCACGGCAACAAGGCCGCGAGCTCGTCCTCGGGCGCCTCGGACGTGGTCACGGCGCTGGGCGTGGATCTCTCACTCTCTCCCGACGGCGTCGCCGAGGTGCTCGCTCGCACCGGGCTCACGTTCGCTTGGGCCGCGGCGTTTCACCCCGGGTTCCGTCATGCGGGTGCAACGCGGAGTCAGCTCGGCGTGCCGACCGTCTTCAACATCCTCGGGCCGCTCTGCAACCCGGCGCGGGCCGAGGCGAACGCCGTCGGTGTCGCACAGCTCGATCGCGTACCGCTGATCACCGGTGTGTTCCGTACTCGGGGAGCCACCGCTCTCGTGTTCCGGGGCGATGACGGTCTCGATGAGATGACGACGACCGGGCACAGCCGGGTCTGGGAGGTCACTCGCGGTGACATCCACGAGCACGACATCGACCCTCGCGATCTGGGTATCCCCTTCGCACAGCTGTCGGACTTGCGCGGAGGAGACCCGCAGCACAACGCGGGCGTGGTGCGCTCGGTGCTCGCCGGCACCACCGGTCCGGTCCGTGACATCGTCGTGCTCAACGCCGCGGCAGGCATGGTGGCCCACCGCCTGTCCCACGACGCGTCCCAGGTGCAGCGTCCGATGGTCGAGCGACTGGCGGAGGCGGCGGATGATGCGCGAGCCGCGATCGACAGCGGGGCGGCCGACACGCAACTCACCTCCTGGATCGATGTGACGCGGGAGCTCGCCACCGCCTGAGCGGCGCCGGGGAGGAGGCCATGGAACCCGTCGACGCGCTGATCGAGATCGCGACCCTCCTGGAGCGGGAGCGTGCGTCCAAGTACCGTTCGAAGGCGTTCCGTTCGGCAGCGAAGGCGATCGACGCCATCGCAGTGGAAGAGCTGGGCGACCGGCTGCGCACCGGCCATATTCCGGGCGTGGGGGATACGAGCCGCACGGTCATCCTCCAGGTCCTCGAGGGGCGTGTGCCCGACTACCTCGCCGAGCTTCGTGCACGATACGCCGTGACGGAAAGCACGCTGCGTCCGCACCTGCGCGGCGATCTGCATGCTCACACCGACTGGTCGGACGGCACGGCGGGGATCGAGGCGATGATCGGAGCCGCCGTCGCCCTGGGGCACGAGTATCAGGCGATCACCGATCACTCGCCCCGGCTGCGCGTGGCGCGCGGGCTCACGGCGGAACGCCTGGCGGCTCAGCTCGAGGAGATCGACCGGATCTCGGCACCCATCCGCATTCTTCGCGGGATCGAGGTCGACATCCTGGAAGATGGCACGCTGGACCAGACGGATGACATGCTCTCGCGCCTCGACGTGGTCGTGGGATCGGTGCATTCCCGGCTGCGAAGCTCGCGCGAAGAGATGACGAGGCGCATGGTGCGTGCGGTCAGCTCGGGGCGGATGCACGTCCTCGGGCACGTCACGGGCCGTCTCGTCACCGGCGAGCGGGGGACGCGTCCGCCCTCCGAGCTGGACGCTCGCGCGGTGTTCGCAGCGTGCGCCGAGCACGGCGTCGCTGTGGAGATCAATTCACGTCCGGAGCGCGCCGATCCGCCAGACGATCTCATCGCCATCGCCCTGGAGGAAGGGTGTCTCTTCGCCATCGATTCCGATGCGCATGCTCCGGGGCAGCTCTCGCTGCTCGATCATGGAGCGGCGCGCGCCGAGGCCTGCGCCGTGCCCGCTGCGCGCATCGTCACGACGTGGCCGATCGCTCGTCTGGAGGCGTGGCTGGCACGGACGTGAGCCGCAGCGCCCCCCGCCTAGACTGAAGTGATGTCCTCTTCAGCCGTGCGCCGATCACTTCCCTGGCTCGCACTGGCGGGGGTGATGGTGGCGGCTCTCTCGATGCGGTCGCCCATCGTGGCACCGACTCCGGTGATGTCTCGCATCACGGCGGACTTCGGCATCGATACCGCGACAGCGGGTCTGCTGACCACGGCGCCGGTACTGATGTTCGCGCTGATGACCCCGGTGGCGGCGCTGGTGATCCGCCGACGCGGTGCTGAGTTCGCTCTGATGACAACCCTCATCGGTGTGCTGGTGGGTACCTTCGTGCGAGGTCTGCCGGGATTCGGGTGGATGCTGGTCGGAATGATCATCATCGGCGGGTCGATCACGATCGGCAACGTGGTCGCGCCTGTGATCATCCGTCGTGAGGCGCCGCCCGCGCGGGTGGCGACCATGACCGCCGCCTACACCGCGATGCTCAACGTCGGCTCCCTCATCACGTCGCTGGCGACAGCGCCGCTGGCGTCGGTGATCGGATGGCAGTGGGCACTGGTGGCGTGGAGCGGTCTGACGGTCGCCGGGATCCTTCTGTGGTCCACACATATGGTGCGTCGTCGTGCGGCCGCACCCCTCCCGGTCGACACCCTTCCCGAGCGGGATGCGGTGGCGACGATCACGGGACCCACTCCCGTCGTGGGCGCGGGATCCCAGCGGAAGGTGCTGCGACCCATCACTGTGCTGCTGATGCTCGCATTCGGGTGCCAATCGGCGGCCTACTATGCACTCACCACCTGGCTGCCCACCATCGGCGCTGATCGCCTGGGACTGGACGCGAACGCCGCAGGCGCGATGTCCTCGGTGTTCCAGGGCGTGGCGATCCTCGGTGCCTTCCTCGTGCCGGTGCTGGCCCGGTACACGCCTCCGCTGGTGCCGGTGATCGTGGTCGGTGCGACGTGGGTCACGACGACGCTCGGTCTCGCGGTGGCACCCGATCTGATGCTGCTGTGGATGTGCGTCGGTGCAGTTGCGCAGGCAGGCGGCTTCGTGGCGATCTTCGCGATGATGGTCCAGATCTCCCGATCGGATGCCGAGGCCGCCGGGATGAGTGCACTCGTGCAGGGTGTCGGCTATGTCATCAGCTCGCTCGGTGCGCCGGTGACGGGGCTGCTCCACGACCTCTCCGGAGGGTGGACGCTGCCGCTGTGGACGCTCGTCGGCGTGACGGTGGCCTATGCGTGCATGCTCGTCGGAGCAGCGCTCACCGCACGGCGCGGCTGATCACGCACTGATCGCCGCGAGGTAGCGATCCAGTGCGGACGCGTAGCCGTGTTGCTCGGCGAGCTCGCGCGCTGCTGCTGCGCGATCTTCGTTGAGCGGAGTGACGAGTCCCGGGACGACGTCGATGTCCACGGCGCGCGCGACGGCCACGACCGCGGGTGCGACTTCGAGATAGACGGCGGCCGACAGGATCTTGTTCTGCACTCCGGCGCTCATCCCGGTCCCGCTCTCCGCCGCTGTCAGGATCCCCGCCAGCGTGCCGTGCTGCTGGAGCAGCGTGGCGGCCGTCTTCTCGCCGACTCCGGCGACGCCAGGGAGACCGTCGGAAGCATCGCCGCGCATCGTGGCGAAGTCGGCGTACTGGTCGGGGCGGATGCCGTACTTCGTGATGATGCTGTCGTCGGTGACGACCTCGAGGTTGCTCATGCCGCGCGCCGTGTAGATGACGCGGACGCCGCGGGAATCGTCCACGAGCTGGAACAGGTCGCGGTCGCCCGTGACGATGTCGACGGCGCCGGCGGAGCGCGTGGCGAGTGTGCCGATGATGTCGTCGGCCTCATAGCCGTCGGCGCCGACGATCGGAATGCCCAGGGACTCGAGCATCATGCGAATGGCCGGGATCTGGGCGGTGAGGTCATCCGGCGTCTCCTCGACGTCCGGCTCATCATCGCGCTCGGCGACGACGCGATGCGCCTTGTACGTGGGGATGAGGTCGACACGCCACTGTGGACGCCAGTCGTTGTCCCAGCACGCGACGATGTCATCGGGCCGGTAGGTGCTCACCAGCTTCGTGATGATGTCAACCAAGCCGCGGACCGCGTTGGCGGGACGCCCGTCCGGAGTGCGCACGGTGTCGGGAACACCGTAGAAGGCACGGAAGTAGAGCGAGGCGGTATCGAGGAGCATCGTGCGGGTCACCAGGCCATCTTGCCCTGTCGGCTCCCGGGTTGCACGAACGCGCGGCGGGGGACCGCGGTACGGTACCCCCATGGTGCATCAGCCGAGTGATCTGGTTCGCGCTGGAGAAGTCCTGGCCGAGCGGCGGGCCGCTGCGCAGGCCCGGGCCGCGACCGCGGCAGAGGCGCTGGCTCACCTCGGCGGCCTGCGGGACAGCGCTGGCGGGGATGACGAGCACGACCCGGAGGGTGTGCCGCTGTCCGAGGAGTGGGGGCGGCTGATCGCCCAGCGTGATGCGGCCGAGCACGAACTGCGCGACATCGCTGCCGCAGAAGCACGTCGTGCCGACGGAGGCTACGGCATCTGCGTCGACTGCGGCGGGCTCATCCCGCAGGCTCGTCTGGACGTTCTGCCGTTCGCGCTGCGGTGCGTTCCCTGCGCGGAGAAGTCGGGTTCGCGATGAGCGGTCCGCGGCGCGCGCGAGCCACCTCGTTCTGATAGTGTTGACTGTCACGGACTTGTGGCGGTTTCGCCGCGCCGTGATCAGCAACACAATCATCCAATCGCCTCGCGGCTGAGACGTGCTCGCACGTCGTCGACGTCGTGCGGCCCGAGAAACATCCACACAAGGACAACCCACTACATGACTAACGCAAGCGCCCCGGCCACCAAGCAGGTCGCGATCAACGACATCGGATCTGCGGAGGACTTCCTGGCCGCGGTCGAGAAGACGCTCAAGTTCTTCAACGACGGCGACATCATCGAGGGCACGATCGTCAAGATCGACCGCGACGAGGTCCTGCTCGACGTCGGCTACAAGACCGAGGGTGTCATCCCCTCGCGTGAGCTTTCCATCAAGCACGACGTCGACCCCAACGAGGTCGTCAGCGTCGGCGACCAGGTCGAAGCCCTCGTTCTCCAGAAGGAGGACAAGGAAGGCCGTCTCATCCTGTCGAAGAAGCGTGCGCAGTACGAGCGCGCGTGGGGCGACGTGGAGAAGATCAAGGAGAACGACGGCGTCGTCACCGGTTCGGTCATCGAGGTCGTCAAGGGCGGCCTCATCGTCGACATCGGCCTGCGCGGCTTCCTCCCGGCTTCGCTCATCGAGCTGCGTCGCGTCCGCGACCTGACCCCGTACCTGGGCCAGGAGATCGAGGCCAAGATCCTCGAGCTGGACAAGAACCGCAACAACGTCGTGCTCTCGCGCCGCGCCCTGCTGGAGCAGACGCAGTCCGAGACCCGCACGCACTTCCTCAACAACCTGCACAAGGGTCAGGTTCGCAAGGGTGTCGTCTCCTCGATCGTCAACTTCGGTGCGTTCGTGGACCTGGGCGGCGTCGACGGTCTCGTCCACGTCTCCGAGCTGTCGTGGAAGCACATCGAGCACGCTTCCGAGGTCGTCGAGGTTGGCCAGGAGGTCACCGTCGAGATCCTCGAGGTGGACCTCGACCGTGAGCGCGTCTCCCTGTCGCTGAAGGCGACGCAGGAGGACCCGTGGCAGGTCTTCGCCCGCACGCACGCCATCGGCCAGGTCACCCCGGGTAAGGTCACCAAGCTCGTCCCGTTCGGTGCGTTCGTTCGCGTCGCCGACGGCATCGAGGGCCTCGTTCACATCTCCGAGCTCTCCGGCAAGCACGTCGAGCTCGCGGAGCAGGTCGTGTCCGTCGGCGAAGAGGTCTTCGTCAAGGTCATCGACATCGACCTGGACCGTCGTCGCATCTCGCTGTCGCTGAAGCAGGCCAACGAGTCCGTCGACCCGTACGGCACCGAGTTCGACCCGGCCCTCTACGGCATGGTCGCGGAGTACGACGAGAACGGCGAGTACCAGTACCCGGAGGGCTTCGACGCCGAGACCGGTGCCTGGAAGGAAGGCTTCGACGCTCAGCGCGAGAAGTGGGAGCAGGAGTACGCCGCTGCCCAGGCTCGCTGGGAGCAGCACAAGGCTCAGGTCATCAAGGCCGCCGAGGCCGAGGCGCAGAACGACTCGTTCGACGCGTCCTCGTCCTTCACGAGCGACTCCAGCTCGTCCGGCACGCTGGCCGACGACGAGGCTCTCGCGGCTCTGCGCGAGAAGCTCTCGGGCAACGCCTGATTCAGCCCTTCACGCAACGGGGTCGGGACCTTCGGGTCCCGGCCCCGTTGCCGTATCCTCCTCCGACGCGGTGGCAGGATGGACCCATGCCCCTGATCGCACTCACCGGCGGAATCGCGTCCGGGAAGTCCACTATCGCGGCTCGCCTCGCGTCCCATGGCGCGACCGTCATCGATGCCGACGCGATCGTGCACGAGCTCCAGGCACCCCACCAGCCGCTCCTCGCTGAGATCGCCGAGGCCTTCGGCTCGGACATGGTGGTCGACGGTATCCTGGATCGAGCGCGCCTCGGCCAGGCGGTCTTCGGTCGACCCGATCGTCTCGCGCAGCTCAACGCGATCGTGCATCCGGCCGTGAAGCGCGAGTCGCAGCGGCGGTTCGCGCAGGCACGCGCCCTCGACCCGAACGCGGTGGTCGTGTATGACGTGCCATTGCTCGCCGAGGCGCGGGGTACGGGGGAGTGGGACCTGGTTGTGGTGGCCGATGCTCCCGCTGACGTGCGGGCGAATCGTCTCGTGACTCTTCGCGGCATGTCCAGGGAAGATGCCGAACGGCGTATCGGATCCCAGGTGGGGGACGACGAACGCCGCGCTCTCGCCGATGTCGTCATCGATACGAGCGGATCACTCGAGCACACCCGTGAACAGACCGACGCCCTCTGGGCTCGGCTGGCTCAGCCGGCCTGAGCAGCCCGCAGTTCGCGACGCCGTCGTCGCCCGCGCCGGATGAGCCTGACTCCCAGGACGACCAGGGCGATGACGAGAAGGATCGCGAAAACGGGCAGCAGGATCGCGAGAACCGACACGACCACGGACACGCCGTCCTCGATGGTGCTCAGCACCGGCGCGGCCACACCGCCGGTGGCGATGTTCGCCACCGGTCGCGCGGTGGCCTTGATGCCGTGAACGACCAGCGCGATCACGACGCCGGTGATGACGGGGCCCCAGTCGATCGTGCCCCATGATCCGCTGTCATCGAGCGTCAGAGCCTCGGCGCTTGCGCCTGCGCCGAAGACGATGCCTCCGGCAGCGGGCCGGATGGCGGTGTGGATGATGTCGTTGACGGTGTCCAACGCCGGGATCTTGTCGGCGACGATCTCAACGACCAGGAGCGCGCCGACGATCCACAGGGCCAGATCGGATGACAGCCACTGCCAGGTGGCCGGCAGCGGCACGAGGTCTGTGAAGCGCGAGAGCAGTCCGAGCACGAGCAGGGGAATCCACGCGTTCAGCCCGGCCGCAGCGGCGAGCGAAGAGCCGACGAGTGTCTCGATCACAACGTCAGCCTATCCAGCGTGGACGCCCTCTCATGAGTGTGAGAGAACCCTCATGCTCGTATGCGCGCCGTCGCGACGACGGGTGGTTAGGGTTGACGTACCTCCCTGCGTCCCCTCGTTGAATCTCATTCAGCTGCAGAGGTACCCCACGATGCACCCCGAAGCGGACATTCCGCACGACATCGTCCCCGCCACCCGTCGCGACGCGCGTCGGATGCGTGGGGATGCCGAAGTCGACCTTCCGGAGGAGACCACACCAGAGCCGACACCGCGACGGCGCGCCGTTGTCCGACTCGGCGTGGCTGCGGCCGGCACAGCCGCCCTGGCGGCCGTTGCCGCTCTGATGTTGCCGCGTTCGGGATCCGGGCCCGTCATCGCATCGACGTCCGGAACCAAGCCCACGGCCGGCGGTCGCGTCTTCGGCTCGTCTGCGCCATCTACATCCGCCTCGGCGCCGGAGCCGTCGTCCGTGCCGTCTCCGTCAGCCACCCCGCAGCCGACACGACGACCGGAGGACAGTGTCAATCCGGAGGCGCCGAAGGACCGCGACGATTCTCTCACCCGCGCCGAGCCGGAACCCGCCGCGCCTCAGCCGGTGGACCCGCCGCTCCCGCGCAACCCGGTGCCCGACCTCCCGGAGGATCCCTCGATCCCTGGCACGCCGGAGAACCCGGATTCACCGACCCAGCCCGCACTGCCCTCTGAGCCGGCCGAGCCCGGTGCACCCGCGGAGCCGAGTTCGCCCGCAGCCCCGCAGCGCCCGAGCGATCTGTTCGCGATCCCCGTGGCCGATACCGCGGATGCGCGCCGTCATGTACTGAGACGGGCTGGGCTCGCCGTCGGGGAACGAGCGCTCGCCGAGATCGAGAGCGCAGGGCTGCAGGCGTGGATCGCCCAGCAGCTCGATCCGGACATCGAAGACGCCATCGAGCCGACGTTGCGCGCCTGGTATCCCGCGTCGTACTTCAGCATCGATGAGGCACGCGCGTCGCTCAGGGACGACGGGGACCCCACTGCCGCGAGCGAGACCGAGCAGTCCACGCTGGCGCGACGCCTGTTCGGCTCCCGTCAGATCTTCGAGCAGGTCGTCGACGTCTTCGCCAACACCCTCAACGTGCCGCCGGCATATGGCAACAGCATGACGTGGAGTGTCGCCGACTATCACCGCACCGTGATCCGGGCCCACGCGCTGGGCAGATACGCCGACATGCTGCACGCCGCCGCCCGCCACCCGGCGATGATGGTGGTGCTCGACAACCGGTTCTCGTCAGCAGCCGATGTGAACGAGAACTACGGTCGCGAGCTCCTCGAATTGCACACGGTGGGCTATGGCGCCTACACCGAGGCAGAGGTGCGCAGCTCTTCGATGATCATGTCGGGGCGCCGGATCGCTGACCAGGCGTTCAGCTGGGAGCCGCAGCACCATGCGCTCGGGCCGGTGAGCGTCCTGGGCTTCACCGACCCCAACGCGGACGCCGGCGCTGGGCTCGAGCTCGGCGACCGCTACATCGCGCATCTCGCACATCATCCACGGACGGCGGAGACCATTGCGCGCAAGCTCGCTGTCCGATTCGTCTCCGACCGGCCGTCGGCGGATCTGATCGCGACGCTCGCCGATGTCTATCTGGCGTCGGCCACGGACATCCGCGCCGTGATGGCGGCGCTGCTGCGCAGCGAGGAGTTCTGGAGCGCCCAGGCGACGAAGCTACGCCGTCCGACGGACGATCTCACCGGCGTCATCCGCTGCATCGGCATGACGATGGACCGCACGAACATCGACGAGGTTCGCCACATGTTCTGGACTGTCGACAACCTGGGGGATGCACCGCTGCGGTGGGGGCCGCCGAACGGCTATCCGGATGTCGCGGAAGCCTGGCTCGGAGCCGGCCAGGTGGCGGGGCGCTGGGATCATCACCGCGAACTCGTCAACGGCGACCGTCTCACCTTCTCGCCGTCCGAGGACTTCATCGCGGCCATCACGCCCGGGGACGGCCAGACCGCCGGTGGCTGGGCCGATCAGGTGAGCCGAGTCGTTCTTGGTGCACCCATCGACGACCGCGACCTCGCGGCCGTCACGGCCTTTCTCGGCCTCTCTGCGGATGCGGTCGTCGAGCCGCGTCATGCCAATCAGAAGGCGAGCGTCGCTGCTCTGCTCTTCGACTCTCCCCGTTACCTTCTGCGATAGGACTGCGATGAGCAACGACTTCATGCCACACCCGGACTGCCCGGATTGGCGGGACCTCGGACCGAACGACGATGAGGCGATGATCCGTCTGATGGGCGACGCCGTGCGTGCGGACGCGGACGAACGGCCCGAGCAATGGCGCCGCGGTTTCACCCGGCGGCAGGTACTGGCCGGCGGCCTCGGCCTGGGCGTCGCCGCTCTGGGAGCACAACTGGTCACGACTCGAGTCTCGTACGCGCAGGCCGTGGACGGCGCCGAGGAGACAGGGGCCCGCCGCACACTGGTCGTGGTGTTCCTGCGCGGCGGCATGGACGGGCTGTCCGTGCTCGTGCCCGCGGACGACCCGCAGCTGCAGGTGTGGCGTCCCGATATCGCGGTCCGGCCGGGCAATCTGATGCGGATGGACGAACGGTTCGGCCTGCATCCCGCCCTCGGAGCGCTCAAGCCGATGATCGATCGCGGTCTCGTGGCCGCTGTTCCGGACATCGCGACGCCTCAGCTCACGCGCAGTCACTTCCAGGCCCAGGACTGCCTCGAGCGGGGCGGGTCCGGTGGGGCGTCGTCACGGGGATGGCTCGATCGCGTGCTGGAAGCCAGCGGCGAGGGCACCACCTTCCGTTCGATGTCGATGACGTCGAACCTCACGCGCTCGCTCGCCGGAGTGAGCCGATCACTCGTAGCCGAGCAACCGTCGGATCTGACATTCCGTTCCCCACGCGAGTGGGGTGGAGCGACCCGTGAGGCGCTCTCCACGCTGTACACCGGCCTGGATCACCCGATCGCCGTCCACGCCCGCATCGCGCTCGACGTCGACGCACAGGCGGCCACTGTGGCGGCCTCACAGGATTCTCGCGCCGACATCTATCCGGAGGGCGAGTTCGGTCAGCAACTGCGGATGCTGTCCACACTGATTCGTGATGACATGGGTGTCCGTGTGGCCACCGTGGACCTCGGTGGCTGGGACATGCACACCGGCGTGGGGGATGAGGGCAGCGGTGACATGAAGGACATGCTCACGGCGCTCGGCGACGGCCTGGCTGCCTTCTTCACCGATCTCGGTGACAAGGCGGATTCCACCACCGTCATCCTCATGAGCGAGTTCGGACGCCGGGTGAATCAGAACGCGAGCGGTGGCGTGGACCATGGCCACGGCGGCCTCGCGATCGCCATGGGCGGCGGCGTCCGCGGTGGTGTCTACGGTGACTGGCGCGGACTCGACAGCTCCATGCTCGAGACCGGCGACCTGCCCGGCACGAACGACTACCGCGACTTCCTGAGCGAGGTGGTGCAGGGGACGGTCGGGCTGAGCGGTGCGCAGACGTCCGCCGTGTTCGACGGCTGGCGACCCACGACGATGGGCTTCCTTGCGCCGGTGTGAGCGGCGTGCGCCGAGAGCGGACGGCAGGCCCAATGTCGGAGGCCAGCTCTAGGCTGGAATCATGCAACCAACGCGTGCCGTCCGCCCGTTCGAGGTCGTCAGCGAGTACATGCCCTCCGGCGATCAGCCCCAGGCCATCGCCGACCTCGCGGCACGCATCAACGCCGGCGAGACCGACGTGGTCCTGCTGGGCGCCACCGGTACCGGCAAGTCGGCCACCACGGCGTGGCTGATCGAGCAGGTGCAGCGCCCCACGCTGGTACTTGCTCACAACAAGACCCTGGCCGCCCAGCTCGCCAACGAGTTCCGTGATCTCATGCCACACAACGCGGTGGAGTACTTCGTCTCCTACTACGACTACTACCAGCCTGAGGCGTATGTGCCGCAGACCGACACCTTCATCGAGAAGGACTCCTCCGTGAACGCGGAGGTGGAGCGGCTCCGCCACTCCACTACCAACTCGCTGCTGAGTCGTCGTGATGTGGTCGTCGTGTCCACGGTGTCCTGCATCTACGGCCTGGGCGCGCCGGAGGAGTATCTCCGTGCGATGGTCGCGCTGCAGGTGGGGGAGCGGTACGACCGAGATGCACTCATCCGTCAGTTCATCGCCATGCAGTACAACCGCAACGACGTCGACTTCTCCCGCGGGAACTTCCGCGTGCGGGGGGACACCATCGAGATCATCCCCGTGTACGAGGAGTTCGCGATCCGCATCGAGATGTTCGGCGACGAGATCGAGGCGCTCTACCGGCTTCACCCACTCACCGGGGACGTGATCGACAAGCTGGACTCCGTGCCCATCTTCCCGGCGTCGCACTATGTGGCCGCGACGGATGTCGTGCAGCGCGCAATCGGCTCCATCGAGGAGGAGCTGGCCGAGCGCCTCGCTGAGCTGGAGGGACAGGGAAAGCTGCTGGAAGCCCAGCGCCTGCGCATGCGCACCACCTTCGATCTGGAGATGTTGCAGCAGCTGGGCTTCTGCTCGGGTATCGAGAACTACTCCCGCCACATGGACGGGCGCGAGGCGGGTGAACCGCCGCACACGCTGCTGGACTTCTTCCCGGACGACTTCCTTCTCGTGATCGACGAGTCGCATGTCACCGTGCCGCAGATCGGCGCCATGTACGAGGGTGACGCATCTCGCAAACGAACGCTGGTGGAGCACGGGTTCCGGCTCCCCTCGGCGATGGACAATCGACCGCTGCGCTGGGATGAGTTCAAGAACCGCATCGGCCAGACGGTGTACCTCTCGGCCACACCGGGGCGTTATGAGATGGGGATCGCGGACGGCATCGTGGAGCAGATCATTCGTCCCACGGGGCTGATCGATCCCGAGATCGTCGTGAAGCCGTCGAAGGGACAGATCGACGACCTGCTGGAGCAGATCCGTCTCCGCGTGGAGAAGGACGAACGGGTCCTGGTCACCACGCTCACCAAGAAGATGGCGGAGGAGCTCACCGACTTCCTGGGTGAGCACGGGGTGAAAGTGCGCTACCTCCACTCCGACGTCGACACGCTGCGTCGGGTCGAGCTGCTGACGGAGCTGCGGGCGGGTGTGTACGACGTTCTCGTCGGCATCAACCTGCTTCGTGAGGGCCTCGACCTGCCGGAGGTCTCGCTCGTGGCGATTCTCGACGCAGACAAGGAGGGCTTCCTCCGCAGCGGTACATCCCTCATCCAGACGATCGGCCGCGCCGCTCGAAACGTGTCGGGTGAGGTGCACATGTACGCCGATGTGATGACTGATTCCATGAAGACGGCGATCGATGAGACGTCCCGCCGTCGTGAGAAGCAGCGCGCGTACAACCTGGAGCACGGCATCGACCCTCAGCCGCTTCGCAAGCGGATCGCCGACATCACCGAGGTGCTCGCCCGAGAAGGAGCCGACACCAAGCAGCTGCTCGAGCGCGCTAAGAAGGGCAAGGCCGGCGCTAAGTCGAAGCGTGCGGGAATCGGTGCTGAGGGCGCGGAACAGCTGGAGCAGACCATCGCGGATCTCAGCGATCAGATGCTGACGGCTGCGTCCGAGCTCAAGTTCGAACTCGCCGCCCGACTCCGCGACGAGGTGCAGGAACTGAAGAAGGAGTTGCGCGCGATCGAGCGCGCGGGTCACGCCTGAACGTGCGCTCGGGGGCGCTCAGCGCGGGGTGACCTTCTTCGCTGCGACGGATGAACATCAGTGCTCCCAGACCGTGCCCCGCGCTGATGCGTTGTCAGGGGCAGTGCATGAGGGGTTTCGGCCCGGACCGATCGAACGTGTGCTCCGACATCGGGTGTCCGCACAGCGGGCACGGCGCGCTCTGGCGCGGGGCCGGTGGCTCGCTCTCGTAAGGTCCGACAGTCGCCGGTCCGGCTATGCGGATCAGCGAGGAGTTGAACCAGGCGTAGAGACCCCCGGCCTCGCGGATACGGTCGCGCAGACTCTGCTTGTCGCTCATATGCTTAGTGTACTAATGATTTGTCCACCTATGATCGAAAGATGGCTGAAACGGACGAGTATCTGAAACTCGACGCGCAACTCTGTTTCGCGCTCGTGACCGCGGCGCGCAACGTGGTGGCGATCTACCGGCCGATCCTGGAGCCGCTCGGACTCACCCATCCGCAGTACCTGGTCATGCTGTCGCTCTGGGAGCAGTCGCCGCGCACGCTGGGGGAGCTGGCCGACTCCCTCGCCCTCGAGTCGGCGACGGTGTCGCCGCTCGTGAAGCGTCTCGAAGCCCAGGGGCTCGTGCTTCGCCAACGCAGCGCCTCGGATGAACGGCGCCTGGAGATCGTCGTCACCGCGGAGGGGCGAGCGCTGCGAGAACGTGCGCTTGATGTTCCCCCTGCCGTGATGAACGCCGTGCATATGGACATCGATCAGGTCAGGGAGCTGCGAGAAGCGTTGCGCCCGTTCGCGGGCGGACACGATCGGGCCTGAGGAGAGCACCCTTCGTGTCTTCCGGGGTGGCGAGGTGTGCTGACGTAGGGTAGGCGCATGCGCAGCCGCCCGGAGACCGACGATCTCTCACGGGTGAGACGGCAGGGTCCGGTGAGTATCGCGCTGGTCACCGCCATCGTCGCACTCGTCGCTCTGCTCAGCACGGTGCAGGGCGTGCCGCGGGTGGATCCGCCGGACTTCACGGCCATCTCGCCGCCTGCGATCACCGCCCCGCCTGCGGCGTCGACATCCCCGGGAGAGCTGCCGACCGCGCCGCCTGTCGACCCCGGGGTGTCCGCAGCCCTCCAGATCGTGCTTGCGCTGTTGCTCGCGGCCGTGCTGGTCCTGCTCGGTGTCTGGCTGCTGCGCCGCTTGCTTCGGTGGCTGCGTGAGCGCCGCGTGAACGCGCGCACCGGGGTCGAGGTGAGTGAGAGTGTCGCCGGCGCGCCGGCACCGGAACCCGATGTGCAGACGATCCGCCGTGGCATCGCAGCAGCGCTCGTCCAGATGGACGCGGACCGGGAGCCCTCGGACGCCATCGTCGCCGCGTGGGTAGGGCTGGAGGAGTCGGCCGCCGATGCGGGCATGCTGCGCAGTCCGACGGAGACGGCGGGGGAGTTCGTCACTCGGATCCTTGCACGCGATGCCGCCGCAGCCACAGACATCGACGAGCTGTTGCGGCTGTACGAAGGCGTGCGTTTCGGTGAACGGAGCATCGACGAAGCTGACCTCCGCATCGCTCGTGCGGCGCTGCGACGCATCGAGGCGGTCTGGTCGTGACCCGGTTCTCTGTGGGCGCGTTGGCCGGTGCGCTGATCGCTGGAGGCGCAGCGTTCGCCGTGTGTGCGTTCTTCGGCGTCGAGGTCCTGTTCGCCCTCGCGTGGGGTATGGCGGTGAGCGTCATCGTGGTGGCCATGCGCATGTTCCGGGTCGAGGAAGCCCCGGCCTGGCCGCCTCAGGTTCCCGACGACGATCGGGTCGGTGTCTCGGATGTGTCGCGGCTGGCCTGGACGATCAGTCCGGCTGCGGGTGCACCGGGACGCGGCGCGGTGCTGCGCGTGACCGAGGTCTTGCGCCGTCGGCTGCGGGTGCATGGGCTCGAACTCGACGACCCCGCAGACGCTACGGCCATCGACTCGTTGCTGGGAGCGACCGTCCGTGCGGATCTGCTCTCACCGCACCCGAGCGCATCCGCGCTCGAAGCCGCCATCGCCGCGGCGGAGACCCTCGCTCCCCAGACACAGGAGAACAGATGACAGACGATCTTGCGCCACGACGGGTGGCGGATGTGGCGGAGGCCGGCGGCCGGATCCTGGAACAGGTGGGCCAGGTGGTGGTCGGGATGGAGGAGAGCCTGGAGATCGCGCTCGGCGCCGTGCTCGCGGGCGGGCACGTCCTCTTCGAAGACGTGCCCGGGCTGGGGAAGACCGTTGCCGCCCGCTCCCTTGCAGCGGCGCTGGGGCTGGACTTCCGGCGACTGCAGTGCACTCCCGACATGCTGCCGGGTGACGTGACCGGGTCCTTCGTCTACGCCCCGGATTCCGGCGAGTTCCGCTTCCGGCCCGGCCCCATCTTCACCGGGTTGCTGCTGGCGGACGAGATCAATCGCACCACGCCGAAGACGCAGTCAGCGATGCTGGAGGCGATGGCGGAGCGTCAGGTCACGGTGGAGGGTCTGCGCTACCCGTTGCCTGAGCCCTTCCATGTGTTTGCGACGTCGAACCCCATTGAGTTCGAGGGCACCTACGCGCTCCCGGAGGCACAGCTCGATCGCTTCATGGTGCGACTCGCTGCCGGCTATCCGAGTCCGGCGGGCGAGACCGAGATCCTGCTGCGCCGAGTGCGACGAGGTCAGGAGGCCACCGACGTCGCCGCGGTGACGACGGCTGAGGAACTGCGGTCGCTGCAGAACGTCGTCGAGGCCATCCACATCGATGAGGACGTGGCGCGGTACTGTGTCGACATCGCTCGTGCCACGCGCTCTGCGCAGCACGTGGCGGTGGGCGCATCGCCCCGCGGATCCCAGGCACTCCTGCTGCTGGCGAGGGCGCTGGCTGCCCTCGCTGGCCGGGAGTACGTGCGCCCGGACGATGTGAAGCGTGTGGCGGTCCCGGTCCTCGCGCATCGCCTGTCGCTCTCACCGCAGGCATGGGCGCAGGGCGTGTCACCGGAGCGGATCGTGCAGTCGGTGGTGGCGCAGGTCGCGGTACCGCCCACCGTGGGCGCATCACGATGAACGTCGGTGCGGCGCAACCGGTCTGGCACCACGGTGCAGCGCTCGGCATTTCAGCTGCGGGAGCGGTCGTGCTGGTGACAGCCGGAGCCGTCCTGGCGCGACCCGACACGGTGATGCTGGGGCTGCCCTTCGCGCTGTGGCTCGTGCTGGCGCTACGACAGCGGCAGCGATCGAATGCCGTGCAGATCCAGACGAGCGTCGACGAGGAGAGCACCGGTGGCGGCGTGCACTCCCGGGTGCAGGTGCATGCCGACGCCGAGCTCGTGGACATCTGGGTGCTGCAGGGGCGTCGCCGCATCAGCGAGGTGATCCTCACCCCCGATCAGGTGCTGAAGACCCGCAGCACACTGCTGCATTCCGGACCGGCGCGGCTGGTCGAGGTACGGGCGCGGGCCCTCGGCGCCGACGGGGTCTTGATATCAGATATCGCGGCCGCCCCGGCGCTGACCTGGAACGCGGCGCCGCGCCTGCGCCGGATCGGCGAGCTGGCCCTCGGCACCCGGCTCGGCGGCCTGCACGGCGCGCACGCCGGTCGTCGTCCCGGCACCGGAGGCGACTTCCGGGACATCCACCCGTTCTCTCCCGGAGACGAGATGCGCCGTGTCGACTGGCGGGCGACGGCGCGACTGGCGCAACGCCCGGGCGAGCTGTATGTGCGGCGCACCCACGCGATGAGTGAGGCAACGATCCTCGTCGTGCTCGACATCGCCGACGACCTGGGCCAGGTCGTCGCCACCTGGGGGACCGGTGATGAGGAGCAGAGCGGGCCCACCTCCCTCGATCTCGGGCGCGAGGCAGCCCGCGCCATCGCAGAGTCGGCCCTCGACCGCGGCGATCGTGTGCAGTACCAGGAGCTCGCGACGGCGGGACGCGTCGTCCGCACCGGGTCCGGTGCACGCCAGCGCGCACGCGTGCTCACCGCGATCAGCGCTGCACGGCAGCGTCCTGCGGGCGAGAGATACCGCCGCTCACCCCTCACTCCGCCCGGAGCGACGGTATACGTGCTGTCGACGTTCTTCGAGGGCTCGGCCGCGACCCTCGCAGCCCAGTGGCGAGCAGGCGGTCATCGCGTGTTCGCCGTCGACGTCCTGCCCGAACCCGACCTGTCGCGCCTCTCATCGGCACAGCAGCTCGCAGCGCGCACGTTGTTCCTGGAGCGCGGCAACACCTTCGCTGATTTCGCCCGCGCCGGGATCACCGTTCTCACCTGGTCGGGGGACCGGATCGACACCGATCTCGCCCTGGCGCGACGTTTGCGGACGACGGCGTGAGGCCGCGGCTGCACCGCGTCCAGGTCGGTCCCGCGGTACCGGTGATGGGACTGCGCATCGCGGTCATGCTGGCGCTCTGGGCCGCCGCGTTGTGGATGCCCGCCGGGCCCATTCTCGGGTGGCTCTGCGCTGCGGCGGCGGCCGCAGGGGCGGTGATCCCGCGCTCCCTCGGGACATGGATCGCCCTGGGAGCCCTGATCGCAGGCAATCTCCTGGCGGCAGCGGACCCCGTCCGCACGGCGGTGCTGATCCTGCTGATCACGACCGCACACGCGTTCGGATCGTTGCTGCTCGCGGCGCCCGGGCGCGCGAGGATCACGCTGCGGGCCCTCGTGCCCACGATCCGCCGTGTGCTGCTGATTCAGGTCGTGACCCAGCCGGTGGCGTTACTCATCGGCATCGTCCCCGTCGTTCGCACCACCGGCGCTGTACCTCTCGCGGCGGTGGTCGCCGTGAGCGCCTCAGCGGCTCTGGCAGCCCTGCTGCACCGGCTGCTCCGGCCGTCCGGATCCAATGTCCGAGGCCCCGCCTAGACTTGTTCGGTGCCTATCGTTCCTGTCTCCGCCCCGGGAAAACTCACCGTTCGCGGTGCTCGTGTCCACAATCTCCGCAACGTCGATCTTGATATTCCCCGCGACTCACTGGTCGTCTTCACGGGTCTCTCGGGCTCCGGAAAGTCGAGCCTCGCGTTCGACACGATCTTCGCCGAAGGTCAGCGGCGTTACGTCGAGTCGCTGAGCGCCTACGCCCGCCAGTTCCTCGGCCAGGTGGATCGGCCCGACGTCGATTTCATCGAGGGTCTGAGCCCCGCGGTGTCCATCGATCAGAAGTCCACCAACCGCAATCCGCGCTCGACAGTGGGCACCATCACCGAGATCTACGACTACATGCGCCTGTTGTGGGCGCGTGTCGGCGTGCCGCACTGCCCCGAGTGCGGTGCCGTCATCGAACGCCAGACCGTGCAGCAGATCGCCGACCGCCTGATGGAGCTTCCCGAGCGCACCCGTTTCCAGGTGGTCGCACCCGTGGTGAGCCAGAAGAAGGGCGAGTTCGTGGACCTATTCCGCGAGCTCGGAGCAAAGGGGTTCTCGCGCGCGATCGTGGACGGTGAGATGATCCAGCTCGCCGAGCCGCCCACGCTCAAGAAGTCGTACAAGCACGACATCGCGGTCGTCGTAGACCGCCTGGTGGCCGGACCGGAGATCCTCGGCCGTGTCACCGACTCGGTCGAGACGGCGCTCGGACTCACCGACGGCATCGTGGCCATCAATTTCGTCGATGAGGAGGGCGACGCCGCCTGGACCTCGTTCTCCGAGAAGCTGGCGTGCCCCAACGGCCACGCGGTTCAGCTCACCGAGATCGAGCCGCGGACGTTTTCGTTCAACGCGCCCTTCGGTGCCTGCCCGGCCTGCTCCGGTCTCGGCACCCGCATGTCGGTGGACACCGACCTGATGCTCGGCGACGAGGAACTGTCGATCCGCGAAGGCGTCATCATCCCCTGGACCACACAGGGCAAGGGGCTCTATCAGTACTACGAGCGCCTGCTTGAGGGATTGTCCGCCGATCTGGACTTCTCACTGGACACTCCGTGGAAGGACCTCGACGAGAGCGTTCAGGAAGCCGTCCTGCGTGGCGACAACTACAAGGTCACGGTGCGCTGGAAGAACCGTTACGGCCGTGAGATGAAGTACTCGTCCGGCTTCGAGGGTGTCGTGCCCTACATCGAGCGGCAGTTCGCCACGGCCGATTCCGACAGCGCTCGCCAGCGGTGGCAGGAATACCTCCGAGAGGTTCCCTGCCCCGTGTGCAACGGGGCGCGGCTCAAGCCCGAGGTGCTCTCGGTGCTGGTGGCGGGCCGTTCCATCGCCGACATCACATGGCTGAGCCTCGCAGACGCCTACGAGTACTTCCAGACCGTCCAGCTCACCGAGCGTGAGGCGAAGATCGCCGCGCAGGTGCTCCGGGAGATCCGTCTGCGCCTGGAGTTCCTGATCCAGGTGGGCCTGAACTACCTCAATCTGGCGCGATCGGCCGGCTCCCTGTCCGGCGGCGAAGCCCAGCGCATCCGCCTGGCCACGCAGATCGGCTCCGGTCTCACCGGCGTTCTCTACGTGCTGGACGAGCCGTCCATCGGACTGCATCAGCGTGACAACCGGCGCCTCATCGAGACGCTGGCCAAGCTGCGTGACCTGGGCAACACCCTCATCGTGGTGGAGCACGACGAGGAGACCATCGAGGCGTCGGACTGGATCGTCGACATCGGTCCGGGTGCCGGCGTGAACGGCGGGGCCGTGGTGCACTCCGGTCCCTATGCCGAGCTCCTCGCCGAGAAGGAGTCGATGACCGGCGACTACCTGTCCGGCCGGCGCAGCATCGAGACGCCGAAGAAGCGACGCAAGCTCGACAAGAAGCGACAGATCAGCGTGGTCGGCGCGCGAGAGAACAACCTGAAGAACGTCACGGCCACGTTCCCGCTCGGCGTCCTCACCGCGGTCACCGGCGTGAGCGGGTCGGGTAAGTCATCGCTCGTGAACGACATCCTTTATCGGGTGCTCGCCTCGCGGCTGAACGGAGCCCGCACCGTTCCGGGCAAGCACACGCGCGTGACGGGACTCGACAACCTCGACAAGGTGGTGCACGTCGATCAGGCGCCGATCGGTCGCACCCCGCGCTCGAACCCGGCCACGTACACGGGTGTGTTCGACCGCATCCGCACGCTCTTCGCGGAGACCACCGAGGCGAAGGTACGGGGCTACCAGCCGGGCCGGTTCTCCTTCAACGTCAAGGGCGGCCGCTGCGAGGCATGCTCCGGCGACGGCACGATCAAGATCGAGATGAACTTCCTCCCCGACGTGTACGTCGCGTGTGAGGTGTGCGGCGGCAAGCGCTACAACCGGGACACCCTGGCCGTGCACTACAAAGGCAAGAACATCGCCGAGGTGCTGGAGATGCCCATTGCCGAAGCCGCTGAGTTCTTCGAACCGATCCAGGCCATCCACCGCTATCTGCAGACGCTGGTCGATGTGGGGCTCGGGTACGTGCGCCTCGGACAGTCCGCCACGACGCTCTCGGGTGGTGAGGCGCAGCGTGTGAAGCTGGCCACCGAGCTCCAGCGGCGCAGCAACGGACGCAGCATCTACGTCCTGGACGAGCCGACGACGGGTCTGCACTTCGAAGACGTCCGCAAACTCCTCGAGGTGCTCAACGGCCTCGTGGACAAGGGGAACACCGTCATCGTCATCGAGCACAACCTCGATGTCATCAAGTCGGCGGACTGGCTCATCGACCTCGGCCCCGAGGGCGGGTCGGGCGGTGGCGAGATCATTGCTACCGGAACGCCCGAGCAGGTCGCGAAGGCAGAGGGCAGCCACACCGGCGCGTTCCTCGCCGAGGTCCTCAAGCGTGACGGCGAGCGCGCGGGGCGCTGATGGCCGACGAACTGCCGTACCGCCCGAAGGCGGGGGAGATCCCCACCAATCCCGGGGTCTACCGCTTCCGGGATGCTTCCGGGCGCGTCCTCTACGTGGGCAAGGCCAAGAGCTTGCGCCAGCGGCTGTCGAACTACTTCGCGCCGCTGCGCACGCTCCATGAGCGCACTCGCCGTATGGTCACCACCGCATCCAGCGTGGAGTGGACGGTGGTCGATTCCGACGTCGAGGCGCTCCAATTGGAGTACATGTGGATCAAGGAGTTCGATCCGCCCTTCAACGTCCGATACAAGGACGACAAGTCGTACCCGTTCCTGGCGATAACGCTGGCGGATGAAGCACCACGGGTCATAGTCACGCGCAACCACCGCATTCCGGGTGCCCGCTACTTCGGCCCGTATCCGAAGGTATGGGCTGTGCACGACACGATCGATCAGATGATCCGGATCTTCCCGATCCGCACCTGCAGCGATGCGAGCTACCGCAAGGCGATGCAGACCGGACGGCCTTGTTTCCCGGGACAGATCGGCAAGTGCGGCGGACCCTGCTCGATGAAGGTCACCATCGAGGAGCACCGGGCGGTCGTGGACGAGTTCATCGCGTTCATGAACGGTGGCGACCAGCGGGTGCGTCGGGACCTGACCGAGAAGATGGCCGCCGCCGCCCTCGCGATGGACTACGAGTCGGCCGCCGTGTTCCGCGACCGCATCGCGTCCGTGGACGCGGTTCTGAGTCGCAGCGCCCTGGTGCTCGCAGAAAACGAGGACGCGGACCTCTTCGGCATCGCGGAGGACGAGCTCTCCGCGGCGGTACAGCACTTCATCGTGCGTGGCGGGCGGGTGCGCGGTGTGCGTGCGACGACCATCGAAAAGGAGATCGACATCTCGGGGGCAGAGCTGGTCGATCAGCTTCTGCAACGCGTCTACGGAGATGCGGCGGCCGCCGACATCCCCCGGAAGGTCCTGGTACCCGAGCTGCCGGACGATGCCGAGCAACTGGAGCAGTGGCTCGAGGAGCGGCGCGGAAAGCGCGTGTCCGTCAAGGTCGCCCAGCGCGGTCGCATGGCCGACCTGCTGCGCACCGCGACGACCAATGCACAGCAGGCGCTCATCCTCCACAAGACCCGGCGCACGAGCGACTATGTCGCGCGAACGCAGGCGCTCACCGACCTGCAAGAGGCCCTGGGGATGGCCGAGGCGCCGTTGCGGATCGAGTGCTTCGACATCTCGCATCTGTCCGGGACCAACGTGGTCGCCTCGATGGTGGTGTTCGAGGACGGACTGCCGCGGAAAGACCAGTACCGGACATTCTCGATCACTGAGACCACCGATGACACCGACTCGATGTACCAGACCCTCATGCGCAGGCTTGCTCGGCTCGACGAGCCGGTGGAGCCGGAACCCGCGGGGGAAGACGGCGACGAGGCGCCACGCAAGCGCCGACGCTTCTCGTACCCGCCCCAGCTTCTGATCGTGGACGGCGGTCAGCCGCAGGTGGCTGCTGCCGCCCGCGCTCTCCGCGATTCCGGGCGCACCGACATCGCGCTGTGCGGCATCGCGAAGCGGCTGGAGGAGATCTGGCTGCCGGGTGACGACTTCCCGGTGATCCTCCCGCGCACCAGCGAGGCGCTGTATCTCGTTCAGCGACTGCGTGACGAGGCACACCGGTTCGCCATCACCCATCAGCGCCGCAAGCGCAAGCGCGGGATCGCCACGGTGCTCAGTGAGATCCCGGGCCTGGGGGAGTCGCGGATCAAGGTGCTTCTCAAGCACTTCGGTTCGGTGACGCGGCTACGGGCCGCCACCGCGGAGGAGATCGCCGAGGTGAACGGCATCGGCCCGGTGCTTGCTCGGACGATCCACTCACACCTCACGCTCGATGCGCCCTCGGCCACCCTCGATACGCCGTCGGCGTCGACCGCTGAGGAGTCGGCCGCAGATCGGTAGCATGGTCGTGAGCGAAGGAGAACCCGTGGCTGATCCCCAGGCCGAACACGTGAGCACTGGCTTGACCGGCGCCGCGGACCCCGAGGAGGAATCGGGCGGCCAGAGCGAGGTGCTGATCGTCACCGGGATGTCGGGCGCCGGCCGTTCCACCGTGGGCAACGCGCTGGAAGATCTCGACTGGTATGTCGTCGACAACCTCCCTCCCCAGATGCTCAAGCCTTTGCTCGACCTGTCGTTGATCGGGAACTCGGGACTTCCTCGGGTGGCGGCGATCACCGACGTGCGGGGCCGGGATCTGTTCCGACAGCTCCCGGAAGTCATGCGCGAGCTTCGCAACCGCAGCGATGTCCGCCTGGTCTTCCTGGACGCGTCGGATGAGGTTCTGGTGCGGCGGTTCGAGTCGGTTCGCAGGCCCCATCCGCTGCAGGGCGATGGCACGCTCCTGGACGGAATCCGGCTGGAGCGGGAGCGCCTGCAGCCGATCCGTGAGGCTTCGGACATCGTCATCGACACCTCGGCCTTCAACGTGCATCAGCTCGCCACGCAGGTGTCCGATCTGTTCAGCGAGGAAGGGAGCGCGCGGCACACGCTCACGGTGATGAGTTTCGGCTTCAAGTACGGCGTGCCCACGGACACCGACTTCGTCGCGGATATGCGATTCCTGCCGAACCCGTTCTGGATCGACGAGCTGCGCGCGCTCACCGGCGAGGATGCCGCGGTGTCCGAGTACGTCCTGGGTCAGCCCGGCGCCCAGGAGTTCATCGAAGCGTATGAGAAGGCGGTGTCGATCGCTCTCGAGGGCTATCAGCGCGAGAACAAGTCCCACTCGACCATCGCGATCGGGTGCACCGGCGGAAAGCACCGCTCGGTGGCGACGGCAATCGAACTCGCCCGGCGGCTCTCATCCCACCCCGGTCTGGCCGTGCGCCTCAAGCATCGGGACCGGGGTCGCGAGTAAGCTTGATCCTCTGCGCCACCGCGCAACCCTGAATCATGATTTCTTGACCGGAAACGGTCGAATGTGAGGATCACATCGTGTCATTGACCGCCGACGTCAAGGGCGAACTCGTCGCCATTCGCGATCCGCGGCCGACCGTCCGGGCAGCCGAACTGACTGCCATTCTGCGCTTCGCAGGCGGACTGCACTCGATCGCCGGTCGAGTAGCCGTTGAAGCCGAAGTCGATGCCGAAGTGCTCGCCCGTCGCGTGACCCGCGACCTGGTCGAGCTCTACGGCGTTCGTCCGGACGTCGCCCATATCCAGTCGTCGAGTGCCCGTACGGGCAATCACTTCGCCGTCCGCGTCATCGAAGGCGGTGAGACGCTCGCGCGCCAGACGGGTCTGCTCGATCAGCGCCGCCGCCCGGTGCGCGGGTTGCCGAACCGTCTCACGACCGGCTCGCGAGCCGACCTCGCCGCCATCTGGCGCGGCGCGTTCCTCGCGGCCGGAACGCTCACCGAACCCGGTCGCTCCGCGGCCGTCGAGATCAGCTGCCCGTCGGGCGAGGCCGCCATGGCCCTCGTCGGTGCGGCCGGACGGTTGGGCGTCGCCACGAAGGCGCGCGAGGTCCGGGGTGTTCCCCGTGTGGTCGTCCGCGACGGCGAGGCCATCCGCGCCATTCTGGCGATCATGGGCGCCGAGCGTACCGCGGCTGCATGGGACGAGATGCGTCAGCGCCGCGAGGTGCGCGCCGGAGTGAACCGGCTCGTCAACTTCGACGACGCGAACCTTCGCCGCTCCGCCCAGGCCGCCGTGGCGGCGTGCGCACGAATCGAGCGGGCGCTGGAGATCCTGGGCGACGAGGTGCCCGATCACCTGAAGCAGGCCGGCGAGCTGCGCCTCGCGCACCGCGACGCCAGCCTCGATGAGCTGGGGCACCGCGCGGACCCGCCGCTCACCAAGGACGCGGTCGCCGGTCGCATCCGCCGCCTTCTCGCCATGGCTGACAAGCGCGCAGAACAGGACGGCGTGCCCGGAACCGAAGCCGCCGTGCCCACGGGCGCGGTCGACTGAGCTCGTTCCTCCCGAACCCCGTCGGTGCTGTGCGCAGCACCAACGGGGTTCGTCGTTGCCGGGCGTCATCTGCCGTCCGCGCGGCCCGCGCGTCAGCGGATTTCACTAGGATGAAACTGTCCGGCCCCGGCCCTTCCGGTCTCCCGGGGCGAATAAGCGCCCTCGTGGTGCAGATAGGAAGAAGTGAAGAATGGCGACGTACACGCTGCCCGAGCTGACCTACGACTACTCGGCTCTGGAGCCCAGCATCAGCGGGGCGATCATGGAGCTGCACCACTCCAAGCACCACCAGGCGTACGTGACGGGCGCGAACACCGCGCTCGAGCAGCTGGCGGCCGCTCGCGAGAAGGGTGACTTCGCGAACATCAACAAGCTCGAGAAGGACCTCGCGTTCAACCTCGGTGGTCACACCAACCACTCCATCTTCTGGACCAACCTCTCGCCCAACGGTGGCGACAAGCCGGTGGGCGACCTCGAAGCCGCCATCACCGATCACTTCGGCTCGTTCGACGCCTTCCAGGCCCACTTCACCGCGGCCGCCCTCGGCGTGCAGGGCTCGGGCTGGGCCGGCCTGTTCTGGGACTCCATCGGCCAGAACCTGATCATCCAGCAGTTCTTCGACCAGCAGTCGCAGTTCGCCGCGGGTTCGGTGCCCCTGCTGCTGCTCGACGTCTGGGAGCACGCGTACTACCTGGACTACAAGAACGTTCGGGCCGACTACGTGAAGGCTTTCTGGAACATCGCCAACTGGGAGAACGTCCAGCAGCGCTTCGAGGTCGCGCGCACGCAGACGAACGGCCTGCTGGTACTGTCGTAAGCGGCGCGGCGTCCCGACGGGGGCGACCCCGCCGGGACGCCGATGTCCCCGATCTGAATCCATCAACGCGCGCGAGCGCATTCATCTCTCAGGGAGACCTACGTGTCTGTCAAGATCGGTATCAACGGCTTCGGCCGTATCGGGCGCAACTACCTCCGCGCGGCTCTCGCGCAGGGTGCTGACCTCGAGATCGTCGCGGTGAACGACCTCACCGACAACAAGACCCTCGCTCACCTCCTCAAGTACGACTCGATCACGGGCCGTCTGGACCAGGACGTGACCTACGACGAGAACTCGATCACCGTCGGTGACCGCAAGATCCTCGTCTTCGAGGAGCGCGACCCCGCGAACCTCCCCTGGGGCGAGCTGGGTGTCGACATCGTCATCGAGTCGACGGGCCGCTTCACCAAGGCGGAGGATGCCCGCAAGCACATCGCTGCCGGCGCGAAGAAGGTCCTGATCTCCGCTCCCGCGTCGGGCGAGGACCGCACCATCGTCATGGGCGTCAACGAGAACACCTACGACCCGGAGAACGACGTCATCATCTCCAACGCGTCCTGCACCACGAACTGCCTCGCGCCGCTGGCCAAGGTGTTCAACGACGAGTTCGGCATCGAGCGCGGTCTGATGACCACGGTCCACGCGTACACCGCGGACCAGAACCTGCAGGACGGACCGCACAGCGACCTGCGTCGTGCGCGTGCCGCCGCCGTGAACATCGTCCCGACCTCCACCGGCGCCGCCAAGGCCATCGGTCTGGTCATGCCGGAACTGAAGGGCAAGCTCGACGGCTTCGCTCTGCGCGTTCCGATCCCCACCGGCTCGATCACCGACCTCACCATCGAGGCATCGCGCGAGGTCTCGGTCGAGGAGATCAAGGCCGCCTACAAGAAGGCCGCCGAGGAGGGACCCCTCAAGGGCATCCTCAAGTACACGGAGGACGAGATCGTCTCCAGCGACATCGTCACCGACCCGCACTCGTCGATCTTCGACGCGGGCCTGATCCGCGTGATCGGCAACCAGGTGAAGCTGTCCAGCTGGTACGACAACGAGTGGGGCTACTCCAACCGTCTCGTCGACCTGACCGAGTACGTCGCGGAGAGCATGTAATCCATGGGCCTGCGAACCCTCTCCTCGCTCGGCGATCTCGCCGGCAAGCGCGTCATCATCCGCTGCGACCTCAACGTCCCGCTGAAGGACGGTGTGATCACCGATGATGGTCGCGTGCGTGCATCCCTGCCCACGCTGAACGCACTCATCAACCAGGGGGCCCGCGTCGTCGTGTGCTCTCACCTGGGTCGCCCGGAGGGCGCACCCGATGAGCGGTACAGCCTCGCCCCCGTCGCCCAGCGGCTCTCCGAGCTGCTCGGCAAGCCGGTGGCTTTCGCTCGCGACACGGTGGGCGAGTCCGCCACCGACGCGGTGGCGAGCCTCGACGATGGCGACATCGCGGTGGTGGAGAACCTCCGGTTCAACCCGGGGGAGACCAGCAAGGACGCCGGCGAGCGAGAGGAGTTCGCAGGCCGCCTCGCGTCCCTCGGGGACGTGTTCGTGTCCGACGGCTTCGGCGTCGTGCACCGAAAGCAGGCGAGCGTCTACGAGCTCGCCGGCCTCCTTCCGTCGGCAGCCGGTCTGCTGATCGAGAAGGAGCTGGAGGTCCTTGACCGTCTGACCGAGAACCCGGAGCGCCCCTACACAGTGGTGCTCGGCGGCTCGAAGGTGAGCGACAAGCTCGGCGTCATCGACCACCTCCTCCCGCGCGTCGACCGCCTGCTCGTCGGCGGCGGCATGCTCTTCACCTTCCTCAAGGCCGAAGGCCACGAGGTCGGCGCCAGCCTCCTCGAGCAGGACCAGCTGGACACGGTGATCGGGTACATCGCGAAGGCGAAGGAACTCGGCGTCGAGCTCGTCCTTCCCACCGACGTGGTGGTCGCGGACAAGTTCGCCGCCGACGCCGCGCACGAGGTCGCCGCAGCGGACGCCATCGAGTCGACGAGCTTCGGTGCTGCGGGCATCGGCCTCGACATCGGGCCCGACACGGCCGTGGCGTTCGCGGCTGCGGTCCGGGGCTCGCGCACCGTCTTCTGGAACGGGCCGATGGGAGTGTTCGAGTTCCCCGCGTTCGCGAACGGTACCCGCGCCGTCGCCGAGGCTCTGACCGCCGTCGACGGCCTCAGCGTCGTCGGCGGTGGCGATTCGGCAGCGGCCGTGCGTCAGCTCGGTTTCTCCGATGACCAGTTCGGTCACATCTCCACGGGTGGCGGCGCCAGCCTGGAGTTCCTCGAAGGCAAGAAGCTTCCCGGACTGGAGGTCCTCGGATGGGCGTGAACGCTCGTACCCCGCTGATCGCGGGCAACTGGAAGATGAACCTGGATCACCTCCAGGCGGTCGCGTTCGTGCAGAAGCTGCACTGGACGCTGAAGGACGCGAAGTTCGAAGAGGGCTCGGTCGAGGTCGCGGTCTTCCCGCCCTTCACCGACATCCGCAGCGTGCAGACGCTGATCGACGCCGACAAGATCCCGTTTGCTCTCGGCGCTCAGGACATCTCGAAGCACGATTCGGGCGCGTACACCGGCGAGGTCTCGGGAGCGTTCCTCGCGAAGCTGCAGTGCGGTTACGTGATCATCGGTCACTCCGAGCGGCGCGAGTACCACAACGAGACCGATGAGGTCGTCGCCGCCAAGACCCGTGCGGCCCTCAAGCACGGCATCGTGCCGGTGATCTGTGTGGGCGAGACCGCGGAGGACCTGGAGAAGCACGGCGCTTCCGCAGTGCCGGTGGCACAGCTGGCAGCAGTGCTCGAGGGTCTGGACAAGAAGTCGGACATCGTCGTCGCCTATGAGCCCGTCTGGGCCATCGGCTCGGGCCAGGCCGCCACCCCGCAGCAGGCCCAGGACGTGTGCGCTGCACTGCGCGGCGTCATCGCCGACAAGCTCGGACCGGATGCGGCAGCACGCACACGTGTGCTGTACGGCGGCTCGGTGAAGGCGGCGAACATCGCCTCCTTCATGCGTGAGCCCGATGTCGACGGTGCGCTGGTGGGCGGCGCGAGCCTCGTGGTGGATGAGTTCGCCGCGATCGCCCGCTACCAGAAGCACGTCGGCGTCTGACGGCGCGGGCTTCGCGCCCGCTCCGCTCGGCCCCGTATACTGAACGTTCATGCGGTGATTCGTGCCGCGCTCGAAAGGCTGCAACCAAAGTGGAAATTCTCCAGTTCGTGCTGCAGGTGGTGCTCGGCATCACCAGTCTCGCGCTCACCCTTCTGATCCTTCTGCACAAGGGTCGCGGTGGCGGTCTGTCCGATATGTTCGGCGGCGGCACAACGTCGGCGATGGGATCGTCCGGGTACGCGGAGCGCAACCTGAACCGCCTCACGATCATCCTGGCTCTTGTCTGGTTCGGCGTGATCGTCGCGCTCGGCCTGCTCACGAAGTTCGGTCTCTGATGGCGACCGGTGGTAACGCCATCCGCGGCAGCCGCGTCGGCGCCGGCCCGATGGGCGAGCAGGACCACGGATTCCACGCGGAGCGCATCGCGGTCTCGTACTGGGATGCCCTGGGCAACGAGACGGTCCGCTACTTCGCTGCGGGAGTTCCCGATGAGGAGATCCCGGAGACCATCGACAGCCCCCATTCGGGGTTGCCGGCTGGTCGTGACAAGGAGAATCCTCCGATGATCGCGAAGCCGGAGCCGTACAAGACGCACCTGGCCTACGTGAAGGAGCGCCGCACCGAGGAGGAGGCGGTCTCGCTTCTCGATGACGCCCTCGCGGCACTGCGCGAACGTCGCGGTCAGTAACTGACAGCATCACACGAAGGGGCGGTCACCGATCGGTGGCCGCCCCTTCGCGTATTCGTCGCGCCCGATGGACGAAGCCCCACCGACGTTCGACATCGGTGGGGCTTCGTGCATCAGCTTGCAGCGGGGTTCAGAACTCCGGGTCGATGAGCTCCGCCGGAACCTCACCGGCGGCCGACTCATCGGTGATGATGATGGTGCGGTGAGTGCCCTTTGCGCCCGCGGCGGGCACGCTCGCGTAGCTTGCGCCGGCGAGGATCAGCCCGAGAGCTCCGGCCTTCTCGGCCCCCGAAATCACCATCCACACCCGGGTGGAGGAGTTGATCACCGGGCGGGTCAGCGTGAGGCGCTCGGGCGGGGGCTTGGGCGAGTCACGAACGGCGAGGACGGTGCGATCCGTCACACGAACCTCGTCGCGATCCGGGAAGAGGGAAGCGATGTGGCCGTCCGGCCCTAC
Organism: Microbacterium sp.; assembly: GCA_031277945.1. Classification (GTDB taxonomy): domain Bacteria; phylum Actinomycetota; class Actinomycetes; order Actinomycetales; family Microbacteriaceae; genus Microbacterium. The sequence goes on from JAITLK010000002.1 coordinate 317,809, forward strand.
GCCGAGGAGAGTCACGTCGAACGTCGGCCACGGGCGCTCGTCGGTGCCGAAGCGGGCGAGCTCCTGCGTGTACCAGTCGGCCGCGGCATCCAGATCCAGTCCGTCGTCCGCCGCAGGCATCTCGTGGACATTGGCAGCCGGGATGGGCAGGGCGTCGATGAGCGCCGCGCGAGCCTGCACAGCGTTGCGATCCCCGTCGGTACGGGCGACGAACCGCTCATCGCTCCACCAGAGATGAACCCGATCCCAGTCGATCATGGCGACGGCCGGCTGCTGTGCGGCAGCGGCCAGCACCGCGATTCCCATGGTGCCGCCGGTGAGCGAAACGTGGACCTCGCGATCCTCGGCGAGACCGAGCACGATCTTGCCCAGGAACCGGCTGGCGACGCTGGTCGCCAGCGTCGCCGCATCGGGTGCGACGACGACTCTCTTCTCGGACATGTGCCTACCTCTGCGCGGTGGCGGCGGGACCCAGCTGGGCCCAGCCGTCGCTGATCACTCGACCATACAAGACGTCCGCGTCCAGTCGACGCAGCTCCTCGGCGAGGCACTCGCGCACCGTACGGCGGGGGAGCAGCAGCTCGTGGTCGGGCTGGCCGGGCTGGGTCAGCACGGCGATCCCCGGCTCCGGGCGCTCCAGGACGATGTCGCCGGACGCGCGCGTGAGGCGGACCGACTTGATGCCTTCGCCCCAGCTGTCTCGCGGCTGGTAGTGCCAGACCACGTCACAGTCGAGCTTCAACTTCAGCCAGGCGGCCAGCAAGCCCGTCGACGGGGAGTCGTCGGCGCCCTGCACCTCGACCGCGGTGATCGACTCGTAGGGCGGCTGGTCAAGCACCGCTGCCAGCTGCTCACGCCAGTGCGTGAGTCGCGTCCAGGCCAGGTCGGTGTCGCCGGGGGAGTAGGACGGACCCAGCAGCGAGACCCGGTCGACGTCCTGCGGCAGGGTGGATGCATCCGTGATGCGCCGCTGCGCGATGCGCCCCAGCGGCGACTCCGCCGGAGCCGCCGGAGGGTTGTCCGGCCACCAGACGACCACAGGTGCGTCCGGCAGGAGCAGACCGGTGACGAGGCTCTCCTCGTTGGAGGATGCAGCACCCGACGCAGAGAGGACGATGACCTCGCTTGCGCCGGCGTCGCCTCCGACGCGGATCTGTGCGTCCAGGCGCGACGGCGCATCCGGTGCGGTGGTGACCACGATCACGCGCATCGGGTGCTCACGCGAAGCGTCGTTGGCGGCCTCGATGGCCTCCTCCATGACTTCGGCACGAGTCGCGATGATGAGCGTGAGGACACGGCCGAGGGCGACGGCGCCGCCCTCTTCGCGGACCTTCACCAGGGTCTTTGCCACCGCCGAGATGGTGGTTTCAGGCAGATCGACGATCACGGGCGCCTCCAGACACGTCCGTCGCGGGCCAACAGGGCGTCGGCCGATGCGGGACCCCACGAACCGGGGCCGTACTGTTCGAGCGGGCCGCCCTCAGCAGCCCAGAACTCCTCGATCGGATCGAGGATCTTCCACGAGAGCTCGACCTCCTCGTGCCGCGGGAACAGCGGCGGATCGCCGAGCAGCACATCCAGGATGAGTCGCTCATACGCTTCGGGGCTGGCCTCGGTGAACGCGTGGCCATAGCCGAAGTCCATGGTGACATCGCGGACGTTCGTGCCCGCGCCCGGCACCTTCGATCCGAAGCGGATGGTCACGCCCTCGTCGGGCTGAATGCGGAACACGAGCGCGTTCTGGCCGAGCTCGGCGCTCTGCGCGCGGGAGAACAGGTGCTCCGGGGTTCGCTTGAACACCACGGCGATCTCTGTGACCCGACGGCCGAGGCGCTTGCCGGTACGCAGGTAGAACGGCACTCCCGCCCAGCGGCGCGTGTTGATCTCCAGCTTGATCGCGGCGAAGGTCTCGGTGGTCGACTGCGGATCCATGCCGTCTTCCTGGAGGAAGCCGTGCACCTCCTCACCCCCCTGCCAGCCGCCGGCGTACTGACCGCGTGCGGTGGCCTCACCGAGGTCTTCGGGAAGCACGACTGCTGCGAGCACCTTCTCCTTCTCGGCACGCAGGTGCTCGGCTTCCAGGCTGATCGGCTCTTCCATCGCGGTGAGCGCGAGCAGCTGCAGCAGGTGGTTCTGAATGACGTCGCGGGCGGCGCCGATTCCGTCGTAGTAGCCGGCACGTCCGCCGACGCCGATGTCCTCGGCCATCGTGATCTGCACGTGGTCGACGTAGTTGCGGTTCCAGATCGGCTCGTACAGCTCGTTCGCGAAGCGCAGCGCGAGGATGTTCTGCACCGTCTCCTTGCCGAGGTAGTGGTCGATGCGGAAGATCGAGTCGGCGGGGAAGGCGGATTCCAGTGCCTCGTTGAGGGCGCGCGCCGACGCGAGGTCGTCGCCGAACGGCTTCTCGATCACCACGCGACGCCAGTGATCGGGATCCTGCGTCCCGTCGACGAGTCCCGACTCACGCAGCTGGGTGGTGACGACGGGGAAGTCCTTGGGCGGGATGGAGAGGTAGAACGCATGGTTGCCCATGGTGCCGCGCTCGACATCCAGCGCATCGACGGTGGCTTTGAGGCGCGCGAACGCCTCCGGGTCGTCGAAGGTGCCCTGGACGAAGCGGATGCCCTGCGACAGCTGGTTCCAGGTGTCTTCGCGGAACTCGGTGCGCGCGCCGGCCTTGACCGCGTCGCGCACCACCTGTGCGAAGTCCTGGTCCTCCCATTCGCGGCGTGCGAAGCCGACCAAGGCGAATCCGGGAGGAAGCAGTCCGCGGTTGGCGAGGTCGTAGACGGCGGGCATGAGCTTCTTGCGGGACAGGTCGCCGGTCACGCCGAAGATCACGAGGGCGCTGGGCCCCGCGATTCGGTTGAGGCGCCGGTCATCGGGGTCGCGCAGCGGATTGTGCCCGCGCGAGATCGATGCGGTCATCGGGGGAAGAACTCCTGTGTCAGTCGGCGTCGTCGAACAGGTCGACGACATCGTTCTGGGGATCGGTGAGGGTGAGGGTGACGACGGGACGGCCGAGGTCGGCGAGGACGCGAGCATCGCCCGCCGCCTGCGCGTTGATCAGCTGCCCGAAGGTGTAGGGGCGACCGGGGATCTCCAGGTCGACGTCCGTGCTCTCCAGGATCTGGAGGAACACGCCGTTCGCGGGTCCGCCCTTGTGGTACTGACCCGTGGAGTGGAGGAAGCGCGGACCCCACCCGAAGGTGACGGGCCGAGCAGAGGACGTGGCGGCGAGCTCGCGCAGCCCCGCCAGCTGGGGGAGCGCATCGCGGTTCACGTAGGCCTGGATGGCGACGTAGCCGTCGTCAGCTGCTTGCGCGAACAGAGCGTCCAGCACGCCGCGGATCGAGCCGGCGGTGAGCAGCGCCTCATCCGTGGAGCGCACCTCGATGCCGCCTTCCACGAATGCCGGTGCCGAGGTGCGCGGGCGTTCCTCCAGGAGTGCGCGCGCAGCCCGCTTGGCCGCCTCGACATCGGGCTGGTCGAAAGGGTTGATCCCGAGGATCCGCCCCGCGATGGCCACGGCGTACTCCCAGACCAGGAAGGCGGAACCGAGGCTCGCGCTGATGAGGATCTCGTCGTAGTGGTCTTCGAAGATGCCGACGTCATCGACGTCCTGCACGAATCGAACGCGCTGCACGTCGTCCTGGGGATCCTCCGCCTCGAGCGAGACCTCGCTGAGAACGACCGGCAGGATGCCGGTGCCGTCCTTCCCGGTGGATTCCGCGACCAGCTGCTCGATCCAGTCGGCCAGCCCATCGAGGCCGGCGTCCGGCTCGACGATGAGACCGAGCTTGTCCTTGCGCACCGAGTCCGCCGTGGCGCCGGCGATCGCGGCTCCCAGCACGAGAGCGGGGTTGTCGGGACCGTCAACGGCCACGTCGGCGAGGACCGCATCCGCCTCGTCCAGAACTGCCTCGACATCGGCACCCGCGAGAGCGGATGGGACGAGACCGAACGCCGTGAGCGCAGAGAATCGGCCGCCGACCGTGGGCTGCGCCGTGAAGACCCGGTAGCCGCGCTCGGTCGCGCGAGCTTCGAGGGGCGAGCCCGGGTCGGTGACCACGATGATTCGCTCCGCCGGGTCGAGGCCGAGATCGGTGAACGCGGCCTCGAACGCGCGCTGCGCGGAGTCGGTTTCCACCGTCGAGCCCGACTTCGAGGACACGACGAGCACCGTACGGCGGAGGTCCTGCTCACCGTCCCCGTCGATCGCCGCGAGCACCTGGCCGGGTGCGGTCGAATCGAGGATCACCAGTGGCACGTCAGCGCCACGCGTGATGACTTCCGGCGCGAGTGATGAGCCGCCCATGCCGGCCAGCACGATCCGGTCCAGCCCCCGCCGGCGGAGGTCGTCGCGCAAGGCGACGACCTCCGCGACGAGCGGACGGGAGATCTCGACCGACTGGACCCAGCCCAGACGGATCTCCGCCTCGGCTTCCGCGGCAGGCCCCCACAGCGTGGGGTTCTGATCCGCGATACCGGAGGCGACCAGATCGTCGACGAGCGCGGGAACCACCGCATCGGCCACCTCACGGGGGTGGCCGGAGAGACGGAGTCGGAAGGTCACCGTGCGCTCTCGAGCGCCGTCTGCACGGTGCTCTTGAGATCCTGCCAGGAGGCGATGAACTTCGAGACGCCCTCATCCTCGAGCAACTGGGTGACATCGGCGAAGTCGACGCCCACCGCAGCCAGGCGTGCGACCACGTCGTGTGCTGCAGGGATGTTCGGCGTGATGGTGTCACCGGTGACGACGCCCTCGGCGAAAGTCGCCTCCAGCGTCTTCTCGGGCATGGTGTTCACGGTGTCGGCAGCGACCAGCTCGGTCACGTACAGAGTGGCCGGCAGCGCCGGGTCCTTGACGCCGGTGGACGCCCACAGCGGACGCTGCGGGTTGGCTCCGGCCGCGGCAAGCTGCCGCGCGCGCTCTGTCGCGGACTTCTGCCCGAACAGCTCGTATGCGAGACGCGCGTTGGCGAGACCAGCCTGGCCCTTGAGCGCCAGCGCATCCTCGGTGCCGATCTCGGCGAGGCGCTTGTCGACCTCGGTGTCGACGCGCGACACGAAGAAGGAAGCGACCGAGTGGATGCGGCTGATGTCGTGACCGTTCGCCTGCGCCTGCTCGATGCCGGCGTAGTAGGCGTCGATCACGTCGTTGTAGCGCTCGAGGGAGAAGATCAGGGTGACGTTGACGCTGATGCCCGCGGCGAGGGTGGCCGTGATCGCGGGGATACCCGCCTTCGTCGCAGGGATCTTGATGAGCGTGTTCTCGCGGTCGACCGCGGCCCACAGCTCCTTCGCCTGCGCGACGGTGCCCTCGGTGTCGTGTGCGAGGTCGGGGGAGACCTCGATCGAGACACGGCCATCGACGCCGCCGGTGACGTCGTAGACGGGCCGGAAGATGTCGGTGGCGTTTCGCACGTCGTCGGTGGTGAGGGCGAAGATCGCCTCGTCGACGCTCGCCCCGGCCTTCGCCAGCTCCTCCAGCTGCGCTGCGTAGTCGCCGCCGCCGTTGCTGATGGCTCCCTGGAAGATCGTGGGGTTGGTGGTGACGCCCGAGACGTTACGCGTCTGGATCAGCTCGGCGAGGTTGCCGGACGTGATGCGCGAGCGCGAGAGGTCATCCAGCCAGATGCTGACGCCTGCTGCGGTGAGATCTGCCGTGGGGGTGGTCATGAGTTCTCCTTAACGGTCTCGCGGGCCGCCTGCACGACGTGGTCGACAGTGAACCCGAAGTTGGTGAAGAGCGTCTTCCAGTCGGCGGAGGCGCCGAAGTGGTCGATCGCAACAGTGCGTCCGGTGTCGCCGACGATGCGGTACCAGCTGGCTGCGGAGCCGGCCTCGACGGAGACGCGCGCCTTGATGGCGGACGGGAGCACGCTCTCGCGGTAGTCCTCATCCTGCTGGGCGAACCACTCGAGCGAGGGAGCGGAGACCACGCGGGCGTTGATGCCCTCGCTGCGCAGGACCTCGCGGGCACCCACGGCGAGCTGCACTTCGGAGCCGGTGGCGATGAGCAGCACGTCGGGCGTACCGCCCGGCGCCTCCTGCAGGACGTAGGCACCGCGGGCGACGCCCTGCGCCGAGGCGAACGAGTCACCGGTGGCCGCGCCGTCGACGCGCTCGTAGGTGGGCACGTTCTGGCGGGTGAGTGCGAGGCCGATCGGCCCCGAGTGGTGGCGCAGTGCCTGCAGCCACGCGACAGCGGTCTCGTTGGCATCGGCCGGACGAACCACCGTCATGTTCGGGATCACGCGCAGCGACGCGAGCTGCTCGATGGGCTGGTGAGTGGGTCCGTCCTCGCCGAGAGCCACCGAGTCGTGGGTCCAGACGAACACCGGAGCGATGCCCATGAGCGCCGCGAGACGGACCGCGGGACGCATGTAGTCGCTGAAGATGAGGAAGGTTCCGCCGAACGGGCGCGTGAGGCCGGACAGCACGATCCCGTTGAGGATCGAGCCCATGGCGTGCTCACGGATACCGAAGTGCATCACCCGCCCGTAGGGGCTTCCGCTCCATTCGTGGGTGGACCACTCGGTGGGGATGAAGGACGGGGCATCCGTGATCGAGGTCATGTTGGACTCGGCGAGATCCGCCGACCCGCCCCACAGCTCGGGCAGACGCGCGGCCAGGGCGTTGATCACCTTGCCGGAAGCAACACGCGTCGAGACCTCCTTGCCGGCCTCGAAGGCGGGGAGCGCGCCCTCGATGTCTTCGGGGAGAGCACGGGCCTCGAGGCGGTCCAGCAGCTGCTTGCGCTCCGGGTTGGCCTCGGCCCAGGCATCGAAGTCCTGCTGCCAGGCCGCGTGGGCCTCTGCACCGCGCGCCACCAGGCCGCGCGTCCGCTCGATGACGGCATCTTCTACGGCGAAGTGCTGCTCGGGGTCGAAATCGAGCACCTTCTTCACCGCGGCGAGTTCGTCGGCGCCGAGCGCGGAGCCATGGATCTTGCCGGAGTTCTGCTTGCCGGGCGACGGCCAGCCGATGATCGTCTTCAGGATGATGATCGACGGCTTGTCGGTGACGCCCTTCGCGGCCTCGATCTCGGCGTAGAGAGCGTCGATGTCCTCGACGTACTGGCCGGTCTTCTTCCAGTCGACGACACGGACGTCCCAGCCGTAGGCCTCGTAGCGCTCGGCGACGTTCTCGGTGAAGGCGACGTTGGTGTCGTCCTCGATCGAGATCTGGTTCGAGTCGTAGATGGCGATGAGGTTGCCGAGCTGCTGGTGTCCGGCCAGCGAGGACGCCTCGCTGGTGACGCCTTCCTGCAGGTCGCCGTCGCCGCAGATCACGTAGACGTTGTGATCGAACGGGCTGGTGCCTGCGGGCGCCTCCGGGTCGAACAGACCGCGCTCGTAGCGCTGTGCGTAGGCGAAGCCCACGGCCGAGGCGAGGCCCTGACCCAGCGGACCGGTGGTGATCTCCACACCCGTGGTGTGGCCGTACTCGGGGTGCCCAGGGGTGAGGGATCCCCAGGTGCGCAGGCTCTCGATGTCGCCCAGCTCCAGACCGAATCCGCCGTAGTAGAGCTGGATGTACTGGGTCAGAGAGGAGTGTCCGACCGACAGGATGAAGCGGTCGCGTCCGATCCAGGTGGGGTCGGAGGGGTCATGACGCAGGACGCGCTGGTAAAGCAGGTACGCCACCGGGGCGAGGCTCATTGCGGTGCCCGGATGGCCGTTACCGACCTTCTCCACCGCATCTGCTGCCAGCACTCGCGCGGTGTCCACCGCGCGCTTGTCGACGTCATCCCAAAGAAGTTCCGGCACCGGATCACCTTCCGCGAAGTTGGATGCACGCATCAGCGGTCCGCAGGCCGCTACAGCACGGAGAACGGTTCGCAAATGCGCACGTATGGTTCCCTGCCAGCATAGTCATGTAGGGGATTCCCGGCGTCGAATCGAGCGATTGTGACGATTCACTGCGCGGGGATCTTGCGCTGCCGCCACCCGTCTGGCATCCCGGTGCGATGGCATAGACTGAGAAGACCCGTGCCGACACGTCCGAAGGGGGCGATCGAACTGACTGCGACGTCCACGCCGACAGAACAGCTCACCGAGAAGCTGGGAATCGGACGAAAGATCCGAGCCTATGTGGCCCTCACCAAGCCGCGCGTGATGGAGCTCCTCCTGGTCACCACGGTGCCGGTGATGTTCCTGGCGGCGCACGGGATGCCCGATCTCTGGCTCGTGGTCACCACGGTCATCGGCGGCGCGATGAGCGCCGGATCGGCCGCGGCGTTCAACATGTACATCGACCGCGACATGGACGCGCACATGAAGCGCACCAAGGACCGTCCGCTGGTCACCGGCGAGCTCACGCCGCGCAACGCGCTCGTGTTCGCCTGGGTCATGGCCGCCCTGTCGACGGTCTGGCTCGCCGTCTTCACCAACTGGGTGGCGACGGTCTTCTCGGTCGTCGCGATCTTCTTCTACGTGGTCATCTACACGCTCTGGCTCAAGCGTCGCACCGAGCAGAACATCATCTGGGGCGGCATCGCCGGATGCTTCCCGGTGGTGATCGGCTGGACGGCGGTCGATCCGAGCTTCTCGTGGGCTCCGGTGATCCTGTTCATCGTGGTGTTCCTCTGGACGCCGGCGCACTACTGGCCGCTGTCGATGAAGTACAAGGATCAGTACGGTGCGGTCTCGGTGCCGATGCTCGGCGTCACCCGCGGCACGACGCAGGTGGGCCTGCAGGTGATCCTGTACACCTGGGCCACCGTCATCTGCTCTCTGCTGCTCATTCCGGCGGGACCGATGCACGCGATCTACACGGTGTCGGCGCTGGTCTCCGGAGGCTGGTTCGTGTACGAAGCTCACCGTCTCTACAACCAGGCCGTGAAGGGCACGAAGGCGCCCGCCCCGATGCGCGTCTTCCACGCCTCGATCACCTACTGCACCATCCTCTTCCTCGCGATCGCGCTGGACGCGCTGTTCCCGATCGCGTTCTGAGCGCCACAGCGAACTGCCCCGGATCGAGTGATCCGGGGCATTTTGCATTCGTCCGCGTCGTTCAGCGCGTGAGACTGGGCGTGGTGGGAGCACCCGCCTCGGTCTGCAGCTGCGTCGCCGGCTCAGCATCGGTAGTCGTCTCGGTGTGGTTCGTCGTGTCGGCGGGGTTCGCCGTCTCGGCGTCGTTCGCTATCTGAGGCGATGCTGAGGCCTCGGGCTCGGTCGACGCATTCGAGCCGGGAACCTCCTGTGCGGTCACGGGGTACGCGGTATCGGCGGTCTGCTCACGCCAGGCCGGCTCCGCGACCACCGAGCCGTGTCGGCCGTCCTGCGCGGGGTGCGTGGCCACCGTCGCGGCGCGCGGGCCCAGCGCCCACACGGCGAAGGCGATCAGCACGCCGACGATTCCGGCCCCCGCCAGGATGGACTCCAGGACCACCCACGACTGCCCGCCGTACACCTGTGCGGTGGTGGCCGATCCATCGGTCAGGCCAGCCTCCATCGCGGCGATGCGGCTCGTGGCCGCCTGCACGCCGTAGGCGGCGACGCCCACAGAGACGATCAGCAGGATCCAGAACGGTGCGCTCTTGAGGGCGCTGGGGTTCTTCATGAGTACAAGCTCCTTGTTCGAGCGGAGACGGCCTCCGCTCGAACAAGGGTGACAACCCCGAATCCGAGCCTGCGATGCGCGGGCTATGCCTGGGCTGTGAGGGGCGTCGGCGCCACCGGCCGCTTCAGGGACATGACGACGGTGACCATGGCGGCGGCCGTCAGCGAGGCGAGGACCATGTGAACGCCCACGGCGAGCGGGGGCAGTCCGTTGCGTGCCTGGTAGAGGCCGACCGCGATCTGCACGAGCTCCACGCCCAGCAGCAGGAGCACCCAGCGCAGCGTCGGCAGCTTCTGACGCCAGGCGGCGATCGCGAGCACCAGGGTGAGGGCGAACAGCACGTATCCGGGCCAGGCGTGGATGTGCTCGAGCAGGGTCGCGTCGAAGCCGTTTCGGCGCAGGACGTCGTCGTCGCCGGAGTGCGGGCCGGCGCCGGTGGTCAGGACGCCGAAGATCACGCTCACGGCCATGGCGAGCGTGGCCACGTGGGTGACGATGAGGTACCAGGTGGGAACCGCGCGCTCCCGCGGACCGGTGGGGGAGGCGACCCGCCAGAGCAGGACTGCCGTGATGCACACCAGCGTCAGGGACGCGACGTAGTGGAAGCCGACGATGAAGGGGTTCAGCCCGGTCCACACCGTGATGCCGCCGACCAGTGCCTGCGCGATGATTCCGCCCATCACGATCCAGGACAGCACGAACAGATCCCGCCGCTCCTGGCGCATACGCCAGACCAGGACGAGCAGGAGGAGCGCGAGGATGCCCAGCACCGGGCTCATCAAGCGATTCCCGAACTCGATGTACTTGTGGTAGCCCTCCTCCATGCCGGGAACCGGCACCAGGGAGTCCGCCGTGCACAGCGGCCATGTCGGGCAGCCGAGTCCGGAACCCGTCAGCCGAACGGCGCCGCCGGTGGCGATGATCACCACGTTGCCGATGAAGTTCAGCCAGGCGATGACCCGAACCCGGCGGTCGGGGACGGTGGGCAGCCAGGCGGCGAAACGCGCGAGCGGCGTGGGAGCGGAGGTGGTGGACGCCGACATGCGCAGCCTTCCGGACGGGCGGTGCTGATCGGTGACTGCACCGCGGCAGGTCCGCCCAGTGTCCGAGCAAACCTGTAGAATCGAGGGGTCGAGATGCGGCGTGCATATGCGCGGCATCACTACACAGTCTAGGCGTCGGAATCCCGGCGCCTGAGAATGGCCCGAAGCGGCATCCCCACCCCGTCCACCTCGTCGGGCGTTCGGAATGCCGGGACGGATGAGACCGTTTGGGCCACATGAGGAGAGTGTGACGCCATGTCTGATGTGCTCATTGACCGACCCGAGCTCGAAGGGCTGGGGGTGTACGAGTTCGGCTGGCACGATCCCGATGCCGCCGGCGCCAGCGCGAAGCGCGGCCTGAACGAGGCCGTCGTCCGCGACATCTCGGCGCTCAAGAGCGAACCGGAGTGGATGCTCAAAACCCGGCTGAAGGGTCTGCAGCTGTTCGGCCGCAAGCCGATGCCCACCTGGGGAGCGGACCTGTCGGACATCGACTTCGACAACATCAAGTACTTCGTGCGGTCCACGGAGAAGCAGGCGCAGTCGTGGGAGGACCTTCCCGAGGACATCCGCAACACCTACGAGCGCCTGGGCATCCCTGAGGCCGAGCGCCAGCGCCTCGTCGCCGGTGTCGCCGCGCAGTACGAGTCCGAGGTCGTCTACCACCAGATCCGCGAGGACCTGGAGGAGCAGGGCGTCATCTTCATGGACACCGATACGGCTCTGCGCGAGCACCCCGAGTTCTTCGAGGAGTACTTCGGCACCGTGATCCCGGCGGGCGACAACAAGTTCGCCGCGCTGAACACCGCGGTATGGTCCGGCGGTTCCTTCGTGTACGTGCCCAAGGGCGTCCACGTGGAGATCCCGCTGCAGGCGTACTTCCGCATCAACACCGAGAACATGGGTCAGTTCGAGCGCACGCTGATCATCGCCGACGAGGACAGCTACGTCCACTACATCGAGGGCTGCACCGCCCCGATCTACAAGTCGGACTCGCTGCACTCCGCCGTGGTGGAGATCATCGTGAAGAAGAACGCGCGCGTTCGCTACACCACGATCCAGAACTGGTCGAACAACGTCTACAACCTGGTGACCAAGCGCGCCGTTGCCCACGAGGGCGCCACCATGGAGTGGGTCGATGGCAACATCGGCTCGAAGGTGACGATGAAGTACCCCTCGATCTACCTGATGGGCGAGCACGCCAAGGGTGAGACCCTCTCCGTCGCGTTCGCCGGCCCCGGCCAGCACCAGGACGCCGGCGCCAAGATGATCCACATGGCTCCGTACACGCAGTCGTCGATCGTGTCGAAGTCCATCGCACGTGGCGGCGGTCGCGCCGGCTATCGCGGCGAGGTCCGGGTGGACGCCAATGCGCACCACTCCGCCAACACGGTGCGCTGCGACGCCCTGCTGGTGGACACGATGTCGCGCTCGGACACGTATCCCGCTATCGACATCCGTGTGGACGACGTCCAGCTCGGTCACGAGGCCACGGTTTCGAAGGTCAGCGAAGAACAGCTGTTCTATCTGCAGAGCCGTGGTCTGCCCGAGGACGAGGCGATGGCCATGATCGTCCGCGGGTTCATCGAGCCGATCGCACGTGAACTGCCCATGGAGTACGCCCTCGAGCTGAACAAGCTCATCGAGATGGGCATGGAAGGATCGGTCGGCTGAGATGACGACCAACACTGAGGCACCCCAGGTGGTGCCGGGATCCCTCGCGCACAGCGACGGCCCGTTCGTTCCCGTCCAGACGCGTTCTGAGCGCCCGACCTCGTTCATTCCGGACGAGCTGCCCATGCCCACCGGGCGTGAGGTGAACTTCCTGCACACCCCGGTGGATCGCCTGCGCGGCCTGCTCGTGGACGAACCCGGCGACGAGGGGGCGGTGCAGTACGACCTTGACGGCGTCGAGGCGCACCTGTCCGCTGACGAGGTCGCGAGCGGTGACGAGTTCTTCCGTCCCGAGGACCGGATGGCGGCCATCGCCTTCAAGCGGGCCCCCGGCGTCATCCATCTCAGCATTCCGGCAGGCGAAGAGCTGGACGCTCCGCTGGTCCTGCCCGTGCTGGGCACCGGCGCGGACAAGCGCGCCTTCGGCCACATCGTGATCGAGGCGGGCGCCAATGCGCGCGGCACGGTCGTCCTGGACCACAAGGGGTCCGCCCAGTACGCCCAGAACGTCGAGATCATCGCTCGCGACGGCTCCGACCTGACCGTGGTCTCGGTGCAGCGCTGGGACGACGACGCGGTACACGTCGCGGCCCACCAGGCGCGCGTCGACAAGGACGCCACGCTCACGCACATCGTCGCCAGCCTGAGCGGCAGCCTCGTGCGCGTGAACCCGTCGGTGGAGCTGTCGGGTGCCGGATCCGAGGGGAAGCTGTTCGGTGTGTCCTTCGCTGACCCGGGGGAGCACTTGGAGAGCCAGGTCTACCTGCACCACAAGGGACCGCACACCACGGGCGACGTGCTCTACAAGAGCGCGCTGCAGGGCGAGACCGCCCGCACGGTCTGGGTGGGTGACGTCCTCATCGGCCCTGATGCCGTGGGTACCGACTCCTATGAGGCCAACCGCAACCTGGTGCTCACCACCGGTGCGCGTGCCGACTCGATCCCGAACCTCGAGATCGAGACCGGGGACATCCAGGGTGCTGGTCACGCATCGGCCACGGGTCGCTTCGATGACGAGCAGCTGTTCTACCTGCAGGCTCGCGGCATCGACGAGGAAGAGGCCCGTCGTCTGGTGGTCGTCGGCTTCCTGGGCGAGATCGTCCAGAAGATCGGCATCGAGTCGCTGGAGCAGGAGCTCTTCGACGCCATCACGGTGGAGCTGGACCGCGGAGCGGACAAGTGACCGCAACCCGCGCCTGCTCCGTAAGCGAACTGGAGCAGGACTCCGCGCTGCGCGTCGTGATCGACGACGTGGCGATCTGCATCGTCAAGGATGCGGATGACGTGATCCACGCGATCGGCGACACCTGCACGCACGGCGACATCTCGCTGGCGGACGGGTTCGTCGAGGGCGAGACCATCGAGTGCTGGGCACACGGCTCCGCCTTCTCGCTCACCAGCGGCAAGCCGCTCACCCTCCCTGCTTTCGAGCCCGTCCCGGTTTTCGACGTCGTGATCGACGGCGACGACGTGCTCATCGATCCGAATGTGAAGAAGGAAATCAACTGATGGCTGTTCTCGAGATCCGCGACCTCCATGTGACCGTCGAGACGGAGGAGGGCACCGCCCCGATCCTCAACGGCGTCTCGCTCACGATCAACACGAACGAGACCCATGCGATCATGGGTCCGAACGGTTCGGGCAAGTCCACGCTGGCCTACACGATCGCCGGTCACCCGAAGTACACCGTCACCGGCGGCACCATCACCCTGGACGGCGAAGACGTCCTGGAGATGACGGTGGACGAGCGCGCCCGCGCCGGCCTGTTCCTGGCGATGCAGTACCCGGTGGAGATCCCCGGCGTCACCGTCACCAACTTCCTGCGTACCGCCAAGACGGCGATCGACGGCGAGGCTCCCGCGATCCGCACCTGGACCAAGGACGTGAAGGAGGCCATGAAGGGCCTGCGCATGGACCCGAAGTTCGCGTCGCGCAATGTGAACGAGGGCTTCTCCGGTGGTGAGAAGAAGCGCCACGAGATCCTCCAGCTCGAACTGCTCAAGCCGAAGTTCGCGATCCTCGACGAGACCGACTCCGGTCTGGACGTCGACGCGCTCAAGATCGTCTCCGAGGGCGTCAACCGCGCGAAGGAGAACACCGGCATGGGCGTTCTCCTCATCACGCACTACACGCGCATCCTCCGCTACATCAAGCCCGATCACGTGCACGTCCTGGTCAAGGGCAAGGTTGCGGAGGAGGGCGGTCCTGAGCTCGCCGAGCGCCTGGAGAACGAGGGCTACGACCGCTTCTTCGCCCCCGGCGAGATCATCGAGGCGTAAGGTCGAATCATGACCGCGACACTGACCCCCGAGAAGTACGACGAGGTGACCGAAGCGCTCAAGGACGTCATGGATCCTGAGCTCAACGTCAACGTCGTCGATCTCGGCCTGATCTACGATCTGGGCTGGGACGAGGAGAACGACGCTCTGGTCATCCATATGACGCTCACCAGCGCCGGCTGCCCGCTCACCGACGTGCTGGAAGCGCAGACCGGCGAGGCCCTCGATGGCGTCGTGGAGCAGTTCCGCATCAACTGGGTGTGGATGCCGCCGTGGGGCCCGGAGCGGATCACCGATGACGGACGCGACATGATGCGCGCCCTCGGCTTCGCGATCTGACTTCGCACGACGAACGAGCCCCGATCAGGAAACTGGCCGGGGCTCGTTCTCGGTCATGGGCGGATCGTGGTGGCCCGGGAAGGGCGTGTCCGGTCTCGTGGGGGAGTAGATTCGAAGTCAGGCCTCCGGTGACTCCGCGGACCGTGGCGAAATCCACCTGCGCCGGCGGGTCCACCGGATCGGGGCCGAAGAGCTTTCCACATTCCTCATTCATTCACGCGCTCTGATGGGACCAGCGACATGACGAACCCGATCGACGCTCTGCCGATCGAGGCGCTTCGGCGCCGCGGAAGCACCAAGTGGGCGAAGTACCCCGCGGACGTGCTGCCCCTCTTCGTGGCGGAGTCCGATTTCCCCCTCGCGCCGGCGATCACCGCGGCTCTGGCAGAGGCGGTCGCGCTCGGCGACACCGGCTACACCCCGCCGGCTCATCCGCTGCAGGAGGCGTTCGCGGACTTCTCGGCCCGGCGTCACGACTGGGAGGTGGACCCTGCGCGGGTCCGCACCACCGGCGACGTGGTGATGGGCCTCGTCGAGATCATGCGCGGCGTGATCACACCGGGCGACGGCGTCGTCATCACTCCGCCGGTCTACCCGCCGTTCTACGACGCTGTACCCGAGGCCGGGGGAGTGCCGGTGCGCGTACCGCTTCTCGCCGATGCCGAGGGGTGGCGCCTGGACCTGGACGGCATCGCCGCCGCCTTCGCGGCGGGTGCACGTGCGATGCTCCTCTGCAATCCGCACAATCCCACGGGTACGGTGCACGATCGCGAGACGCTCGTAGAGCTCGCCCGAATCGCGCGTGAGTACGGCGCATTCGTGATCAGCGACGAGATCCATGCGCCCCTCGTGCGCGACGGGGTGACGTTCACGCCCTTCCTCAGTGCGGGTGAGGACGCCCGCGAGGTCGGCTTCACGGTGACGAGCGCGAGCAAGGCGTACAACCTCGCGGGCCTCAAGTGCGCGCTCATGGTGACCGCGTCGGATCGCACGACGAGCGTGGTGGATCGGCTTCCGGTCGAGGTCGAGTGGCGGACCGGCTGGTTCGGTGTGATCGCCGGCGTCGCGGCATACGCGCCCGAGAGCGACGCGTGGCTCGACGCCGTGCGGGCACGCCTGGATCTCAATCGTGACCTGGTCGGATCGCTCATCGAGCAGCACCTGCCGGGCGCCCGCTATCTGGTGCCCGATGCAGGCTATCTGGCGTGGATCGATGTGCGACCGCTGGGCTGGCAGGACGACGCTGCGGAGTGGATCCTGGAGAACGCCCGCGTCGCCGTCAACCCGGGTCCCACCTTCGGTGACGAAGGCCGTGGCTTCATCCGTGTGAACTTCGCGACCTCAGCAGAGATCCTGCGGGACGCGTTCGCGCGACTCGGCTCTCTCGCGTGAGCCGCGATCAGCGTCCGGTGTCCATCTGGTCACCGGAGTACGTCTGGACCACGGCGGGCGCCGTAGCGCTCATTTTCCTCGCCGCATTCGAGTCCCTCGCGGTGACCACGGTCATGCCGGTCGTGAGCGAGGACCTCAATGGTGCGTCGCTGTACTCGGTGGCCTTTGCCGGCACGATGGCCGCGAGCGTCATCGGCATGATCGTCGTCGGCATCTGGTGCGATCGAGCGCGGCCATTGTGGCCGGTGGCCACCTCGGTGATCGTGTTCGTCGTGGGACTGCTCATCGCGGGGATCGCGACAGATATGCCCACGCTTGTGCTGGGACGCCTGGTTCAGGGCCTCGGCGGGGGCGGCGAGACGGTTGCACTGTACGTGGTGGTGGCACGCGCGTACCCGGGAGCGCTTCACGGTCGCGTGTTCGCCGCGTTCTCGGCCGCCTGGGTGGTGCCGTCGCTCATCGGCCCGTTCCTCGCCGGTTTCGTCGCCGACCAGCTGCACTGGCGGTGGGTCTTCCTGGGTGTCGCGGTGCTCACGGCGCTCGCCTTCATCATGGTGTTCGCGCGCCTGCGCACGATCCGCGGGCCGGCGGAGCGCGCATCCAATGCGGGAGTGGCCATCCGCATTTCGGCGGCGGTCGTCGTGGCGGTCGCGGCGACGGCTCTCAGCATGCTCGGCGACTGGCATCTTCCGACCCCGGTGCTGGTCGTGAGCGCGATCGGGTTGCTGGTGATCATCGCGGTGGTGGTCCGCCCGCTCATCCCGCGGGGCACGTTGCGCGCACGTCCGGGACTTCCGTCGGTGGTGTCGATGCGCGGGCTGATCGCTGCTGCCATGCTCGGCGCTGAGGTCTATGTTCCCTACGTCCTGCGCGAGGACTACGGCTTCACCCCGACTCTCGCCGGGCTGGGCCTCACGGGCGGAGCGATCCTCTGGTCGCTGAGCTCTGAGCTGCAGGGCCGGTTCGGTGATCGGGTGGGCAACCGGCGGACCGCACTGATCGGGCTGACGATCCTCGCGGCATCGATCGGTGCGGTGGCGCTGATCTCGTTCGTCACGGCGCCGGCGTGGCTGATCATCGTCGCATGGACCGCGGCCGGCGCGGGCATGGGCTTCATGTACCCCCGTCTGAGCGTGCTGGGTCTGGCCTACTCCACCCCGCAGACCCAGGGCTTCGTGTCGTCCTCGCTCACGATCGCGGACTCGCTGACGACGGCGTCGGCGATCGCCGTGTTCGGGCTCATCGTGGCACTCGGGGGCGGATTCCCGGCGGTGTTCGCATTCGCCATGATCCTCGCGCTCGTCGCGTTCATCCCCGGCACACGACTCGGTCACATCCGCGAAACGGCGACCGGATGAGGTCGGTGCGTGTCCTGGTATGGCACCCGGACACGCACCGATGTGTCATGCCCCGGCGTTCCACCGTCGTGTCGTGTCGACCAGATCGCCGAGAACCTTCTCGATCTTGGCGGCACGTCGCTCCAGCGGCGCGAACCCCTCGGCGCCGAACTCCTGGAACAGCGCCAGCGCGACGGTGGCACGGATGTCGATCATGTTGAAGTTGGCAAGGATCTGCCGCCAGTGCTCCGTCGCACGCACGCCGCCGTCGGCGCCGTAGGAGACGAACGCAACGGTCTTGTTCTGCCACTCGGGGCCGAGGGAATCGACGGCGTTCTTCAGGGCGCCGGGGACGCTGTGGTTGTACTCCGGGGTGACGAAGACATAGCCGTCGAACTCATCGATCTTCCGGGACCACGCCGCAACGGCAGGGTCCGAGTACTCACGGTTCAGCATCGCGGGCAGTACGGGTCCATCGAACAGGGGCAGCGCGTAATCCGCGAGCGGCACCACCTCGAACTCGACGTCCGCGCTCGCCAGGCTTGCCGCGTGCTGCTGCACCCAGCGTGTGACGTGGGCGGAGTTGCGTCCCTGACGGATGGATCCGGAGATGATGCCGATCTTCACGTGTGACCTTTCTGCTGTGACGGAGCGGTTGCGCCGCCGGGGAGGCCAACGTCGTCCACGCCCCCGATATTTCCGTTCAGCCAACGGTGCGATCCGCGCGGTGGGCGACTCCGGCGAGCAGGGCGTCGAGGCCCACCGTGAACTCGGCGTCAGAGGCTGCCGTCATCACCTGCTCGTCTCCCGTCAGGGCACCGAAGCGCAGGGCGGTGAGCCGCTGCTGGAGAACGGACGCGTTACCGAGGACGAACTGCAGCACCGCGGCGGCCACGGTCGGGCGGAGCTCTGCCGCGACAGCGGGACGCAGCGCCGCCTGCAATGCGGCGGCGGCCGGACTGGTGCCGAGCGACAGGGCATATGTGCTGAGCACGACCTCAGCGCCGTCGCGATGCGCAAGCAGTGAAGCGCGCAGGCGCCGCGCAACCGCCGCCGGAGACAGATCCTCGCCCAACAGCACCGGAGCGGGTGGGACGATCCGATCGGCGACCGCAGCCAGCAGCTCCTGCTTGTTGGAGATGTGCCAGTAGAGAGCGCTGGGCTGCACGCCCAGCTCCCCGGCCAGGCGTCGCATCGAGACATCGGCCAGCCCGAACTCGTCCAGCAATCGCAGCGCCGCGGCGACGATGGTCTCGCGGTCGACACGCGAGGGACGCGAGTTGCGTTCGGATGTCATGTGATCACAATAGTGAACACCGTTCAATGAACAGTGTTCAGGAGGCACGATGTCCACCCCATTCGAAACCAGAGACCTTGCTCGTATCGCCGTGTTCGCAGCCCTCATCGTGGCACTCGGCCTCGTGGGGCCGATCCCGGTTCCGGGTCTCGTGCCCATCACCGCCCAGACGCTCGGGGTGATGCTGGCGGGCCTGGTCCTCGGTGCCCGGCGCGGAGCCGCCGCCGTGGGCGTGGTGATCCTCCTCGCTGCGATCGGGCTTCCGGTGCTCTCCGGCGGGCGTGGCGGGCTCGGTGTGTTCTTCGGCCCGACGGTGGGCTACTTGCTCGGCTGGGTGTCCGGCGTGGTCATCGCCGGTCTCATCGCCAACTCGGGGCCGCGCACCTGGTGGCGTTTCGGCCTGGGTGCGGTGGTCGGCGGGATCCTCGGCGTGTACGCGCTGGGCATACCGCTTCAGGCGCTGATCACCGGCGTCCCCCTTGCTCAGGCAGCGCTGACGAGCATGGTGTTCCTTCCCGGCGATCTGATCAAGGCCGCAGCAGCCACAGCGGTGGCGTCGGCGCTCCTGCGTGCTTACCCGGCTGCCTTCGTGCCGCTGCGCTCGCACCGCCGTGATGTTGCGGCAGGCGCGCGCGCACGCGCATGATCGACGTCCGAGACCTTGACGTCGACGGCGAGGACGGCACCCGCGTGCTGGCGGGCGTATCCCTCACCGTGGATCATCGGCGTGTCGCGGTGATCGGCGCGAACGGTTCGGGCAAGTCGACCTTCGCCCGTGTCCTGGCAGGGCTCGTGAAGCCCTCGCATGGATCGGCAGCCGTGATGGGCGTCGATGTGCGCTCCCGTCGCCTCCGCGAAACGGTCGGCATGGTCTTCTCCGATCCCGATGCGCAGATCCTGATGCCGACGCCACGGGAGGATGTCGCACTCACCGCAGGGGCGCTGTCCCTCTCGCGGCAGGAGCGCGGCCGCAGGGTTGACACCGCGCTGGAGCGATTCGGCTTGACCGGACTCTCCGATCGGCCGGTGAGTGTGCTCTCCGGCGGCCAGAAGCAGCTGCTCGCCCTCGCCGGTATCGCCGTGCGGCAGCCCGCGGTGCTGATCGCCGATGAACCCACCACGCAGCTCGACCTCCGCAACGCGCGACGAGTGGGCGCTCTGCTGCTCGGCGACTCCGCGGTGGATCCCGGCGCGGTGACCGATCGGCTCGTGCTCGTGACGCACGACCTCGCGCTCGCTCGTCGCTGTGACCACGCCATTCGCTTCGATCGAGGCGAGCTCGTCGACAGCGGCAGCCCACAGGATGTCGTGTCGAGGTACGAACGGGACGAGGCGTGCTGAATACGCCGGGGGAGCGACGAGCAGCCGTCCGGCTCGCTGCGCTCGCCCTCCTCGCTTTGGCCGTCTCCCTGTCACCACCGGTGGCCGGCGCTGTTCTGGCGGCCGCCGCCGCAGGGGTGGCGCTGTGCCGGGCGCGCCACCGAACGGCGGTGGGCGCCCAGACGAAGTCCTTCCTGCTCGTCGCCGCATTCGTCCTCGTCACCGTGGGGATCTTCTCGGGCGTCGCGGCGGCGGCGATCGCAACCGCCCGTATCCTCGGCCTGCTGCTGGTCGCCGCCGTGGTGGCGGCGTCCGTGTCCCCTCTGGAAATGACCGCTGTCGTCCGCGCTCTTCTCCGGCCGTTGCGCCCCTTCGGGCTGAACCCGGATCGTGTGGCGCTGGTGCTCTCCCTGACCATCACCATCGCGCCCGTCCTGCTGCGACATGCGCGGACGATCCGCGAGGTGCAGCGCATGCGCGGCCTGCGCGCGGGGCCGCGGTTCGTGCTGCCTCTCCTGATCGTCGCGTTGCGCCACGCCGACACGATGGCGGAGAGCCTCGCGACGCGCGGAGTGTGAAACGCGGGCTAGATCGCGGCGGCCCCGGACTCGGAGGTCGGGTGCGGTCGGAGGCGATAGAGTAGGAGGCTGGCCATTCGGCCGCATCCCCTCAGAGAAGGAGCTTCGTCGTGCTCGCCGTGCAGAACCTCGAGATCCGCGTCGGCGCACGCGTGCTGATGGAGGGCGTCTCCTTCCGTGTCAGCCCGGGAGACAAGGTGGGACTGGTCGGGCGCAACGGTGCCGGCAAGACCACGCTGACGAAGGTGCTCGCGGGCGATCTGCTGCCCGCCGACGGCAACGTGACCCGCAGCGGCGAGCTCGGATACCTGCCGCAGGACCCGCGCACCGGCGATCCGTCGATGCTCGCCCGCACGCGCATCCTGGACGCGCGTGGCCTCGGCACGCTCGCTCTCGGCATGAAGGAAGCGACCCTCGCGATGGCGTCGGAGGACTCCGCGGTCGCGGAGAAGGCCATGCGCAAGTACGGCAACCTCACCGAGCGTTTCGAGTCGCTCGGGGGCTACGCCGCCGAGGCCGAGGCCGCCTCCATCGCGCACAACCTGTCGCTCCCGGACCGCATCCTCGACCAGCCGTTGAGCACGCTCTCGGGTGGTCAGCGACGCCGTATCGAGCTCGCGCGCATTCTCTTCTCCGATGCGGATTCGATGATCCTCGATGAGCCGACCAACCACCTCGATGCCGATAGCGTCGTCTGGCTGCGGGAGTTCCTCAAGAACTACAAGGGTGGTCTCATCGTGATCTCCCACGACATCGAGCTCGTGGGGGAGACTGTGAACCGGGTCTTCTATCTGGACGCCAACCGCCAGGTGATCGACGTCTACAACATGAACTGGAAGAACTACCTCCGCCAGCGGGCCGCTGACGAGGAGCGTCGCAAGAAGGAACGCGTCAACGCCGAGAAGAAGGCCACACAGCTGCAGCTGCAGGCGGCGAAGTTCGGAGCCAAGGCGTCCAAGGCCGCCGCGGCGCACCAGATGATCGCGCGAGCCGAGAAGCTCCTGTCCGGTCTGGAGGAGGTCCGCCAGGAGGACCGCGTGGCGAAGCTGCGCTTCCCGAAGCCCGCCGCGTGTGGCAAGACGCCGCTCATGGCGAACGGCCTGTCGAAGTCGTACGGATCACTGGAGATCTTCACCGACGTGGATCTCGCGATCGATCGCGGATCCAAGGTGGTGGTGCTCGGACTGAACGGTGCGGGAAAGACCACGCTGCTGCGGATCCTCGCGGGAGTGGACAAGTCCGACACGGGCGCCATCGAGCCCGGACACGGCCTCAAGGTGGGGTACTACGCTCAGGAGCACGAGAACCTGGATGTGAGTCGTTCCGTTCTGGAGAACATGATGTCGGCCGCACCCGACATCAACGCGACCGAGGCGCGGAAGGTGCTCGGCTCGTTCCTGTTCACGGGTGACGATGTCCTCAAGCCCGCAGGTGTGCTCTCCGGTGGGGAGAAGACGCGACTGTCGCTGGCCACCCTGGTGGTCTCGAGCGCGAATCTGCTGCTGCTCGACGAGCCGACCAACAACCTCGATCCCGCCTCTCGCGAGGAGATCCTCGGCGCGCTGGCGCACTATGAGGGGGCGGTCGTCCTGGTGTCGCACGACCCGGGCGCCGTGGCCGCACTGAACCCGGAACGCGTGCTGATCCTCCCGGACGGTGTCGAGGACATCTGGAACCAGGAGTACCAGGACCTCATCGAGCTCGCCTGATCGTATCGACGAGAAAGCCCCGCCGGCTCTGGAACCGGCGGGGCTTTCTCGTCACGCCGAGAGGATCGCGTCCTCCTCTTCGGCGTCACGGTCGCGCCGCTTCTTCTGCTGTCGCTTCACGGGGGTCCGTCCCTCGGCCATCGCCGCAGCGTCCTCCGCATCTTCGCGGCGATGACGCACCTCGGTGCGGATCATGTAGAAGATGAAGATGAACCCCATGATGGCGAACAGGATCCACTGAATCGCATAGCTGAGGTGCGGCCCGGGGTCCTCGGTGGGTTTGTCCAGCGCGTGGGGACGATCGGCGACAGCGGGCTTCTCCTCCGCCATCAATCCGTACGCGGAGGTCTCCAGATCGAGGCCGGTCGCATCGGCGACAGCCGGCAGATTGATCGTGGGGACCTGACCCTCCGGGGCGCCGCGTCCGGAGGCAGGCAGCATCTCACCGGGGCGCAGGCGCACGGTCACCGTCACCGTTCCCGCGGGAGGCGCCGGGACGGCGCTGGGGGAGGAGTCCTCCGCCGGAGGAACCCAGCCGCGATCCACGACGATGATGCGCCCGTCGTCCGTGGCGAAGGGAACGAGCACCTCGAAAGCACTGGTTCCACCGAGCGGGCGGTTGCGTGCCAGCACGGTGTCGTCCGTGAGGTACTCGCCGGTGAGGAGCACGGGGGCCCACTCGTCGGCGGGGTCGAACTCCCCGCCGATCGGAAGACGTTCCGCCAGAGGTACGGGGGCGGCATCGTAGTTGTTCTCGATCAGCAGGTTCGCGCGCGAGCGCTGCTCGTTGCGATCGAACTGCCAGTGCGAGAGGAACGCGCAGACGACGGCGAACACGATGGCGATCGCGATGTAGATGCTCCAACGTGCGACGGTGTTCTTGGGCATCAGTCGGACTCGCTCACATCGGTGGGTGGGAGGGGCTCTGTCATCGCGGGGACGTGCACCTCCACGCGCACCGGGAACTCGCGCGCGGCGAGGAAGTCGCGCAGGTAGTCGACGTGCTCGTCGCAGGCCAGCCACACCTTCTGACGGCCCTCCGCATGGATGCGGGGGTTGCGCCACACGACGCGATGGCTCGCGGGCGCCGGGCAACCGGCTCGCGAGCATGTGTCCATCTCAGGCGTGCCGGCCAACGAACCGAGGATGTCACCGAGCATTCGTCACCTCGACGCCGCTCCCGGCGTGTCGTCGGTGTCCGACGCGGTCCCGCCGGCAGGACGGGTCTCCGTGAGCCGGATGACGGTGGGAGCTGATTCGCTCGGGGCCGGTGTCTCCGCGGGGGCGTCCAGGGAGAACTCAGGCGACTCGACGGCGCGCGCGTCGCTCTCTTCACCCGCATTGGCGCGGACGACGGCGACGTAGGGCAGGAAGATCGCGCCGGCGGCCAATACCCATGTCCACCAGCCGTACGGCTGGATGAGGACCATGAGCAGAAAACAGGCGATGCGGATTCCCATCGTCACTGCGTAGCGCTTCAACCGCGACGCCGCCTCATCCTGAGGGGAGCGCGGGAGCGAGGTCGCGGAGTGGGAGGGGCGGTTCTTGTTCACGGCCCCTCCAGCCTACGCCGCCGATCGCTGACCGGCGGCGTAGGCGCGGATCAATACCCGCTGTAGGAGCTGGCGGCGGCGATCCCGATCACCAGAGCGATGATGCCGAAGATCGCGACGACGGCCCACAGCCCGATCGCGATGTAGCCCATGATGAGGCCGGCGGTGGCCATACCGGAGCCGCCCTCGCGCGTCTGTGCGATCTGCTTGCGGGCGATGTGGCCGCAGATGACGGCGACGATCGAACCGAGGAAGGGAATGACGGTCCACCCCACGATGCCGGCGATCATCGAGATGAGTGCCATCGTGTTGTTCTGGGGTGCGGCAGGGTAGCCGTAGGCGGGTGCGGCACCGTAAGCCGGCGCTGCGTATGCGGGCTGGCCGTACGCCGCGTAGGCGTCTCCAGCCGGCGCGCCGTAGCCTCCGCCCGCGGGAGCCTGACCATACGGATCGGCGGCGGGGGCGGAGTACCCCTGTCCGGCGGACGGGTCGGTGTAGGCCGGAGCCGCATAGGGGTCAGCGGGAGCGGCGTAGGGATCCGCCGCCTGTCCGTAGTCCGGTGCCGCATACGGGTCCGCGGCCGGGGCCTGACCGGAGGACGGCGCTGCGTACGGGTCGGCAGGTGCCGCGTACGGGTCGGCAGGTGCAGCGTACGGTTCGGCAGCAGGTGCCTGGCCGTAGGGGTCCGCCGGTGCCGCAGAGGTCCCGGAGGAGTCTGCCGGCGTGGCTGCGGCGGCAGCGTAGGGATCGGTCGGCGCGCTGGGTGCGGCCGGCTCGTAGGGGTTGGTGCCGTCGGGCGTGCTCATGAGAAGTCCTTTCGCGGCGTGATCGCCGGATTCCAGCGTGGTCCGGGCGAGCGGTGATGTCAATCCGGCGCCGATAAGCTGGAGGCCCGTTCATATGAATTCTGGAGGCTCCATGACCACCGACTCCGCCCCCGCACGTGTCGTTCTGGTGACCGGTGGAAACCGGGGAATCGGACGCGCGATCGCTGAGCGGTTCGTGCGCGAAGGCTATTCGGTCGCGGTGACGGCCCGCTCCGGGGAAGGGCCGGAGGGCACGCTGACGGTGCGCGCCGACGTCACCGATGCGGTTGCGGTGGACGCCGCCTTCTCGGAAGTCGAGGAAAAGCTCGGCCCCATCGACGTGCTGGTGGCCAACGCGGGAATCACGAAGGACACGCTCCTGCTGCGCATGAGCGAGGACGACTTCGACTCGGTGGTGAGCACCAACCTCGGCGGCACCTTCCGCGTGGTCAAGCGGGCATCGAAGAACATGTTGCGTCGAAAGTACGGTCGCGTGATCCTCATCTCTTCCGTCGTGGGCCTGTACGGATCCGCCGGCCAGATCAACTACGCCGCATCCAAGAGCGCGCTTGTCGGCTTCGCCCGGTCACTGACGCGCGAGCTCGGCGCACGTAACATCACCGCGAACGTCGTCGCTCCGGGATTCATCGAGACCGACATGACCGCCGCGCTCTCCGATGAGACGCAGGCGGAGTACAAGCGGAGCATCCCCGCCGGCCGGTTCGCGGCGGCGGACGAGGTGGCGGGTGTGGTGACGTGGCTCGCCTCGGACGACGCGGCCTACATCTCCGGTGCTGTGATCCCCGTCGACGGCGGGCTCGGCATGGGGCACTGACCCGTTCACAACGCGAAGATGGCTCCGGAACTGCGAGTTCTGGAGCCATCTTCGCGTTCTCAGCTCGTCACGGCAGCAGAGGGATCACTTCGGCAAGAGAAACCGGGCCGATGACGAGATCCGCCTCCGCACGCACGCGCGGCTTCGCATTGAAAGCGAGGCCGAGATCAGCCGCCGCCATCATGAGCAGATCGTTGGCGCCGTCTCCGATGGCGATGGTCACATCGCAGCCGTGTTCGCTCGCCCAGGCGCGCAACCCGTCCGCCTTGGCCTGCGCATCGACGATGGGCCCGTCCACCTCGCCCGTGAGCACACCGTCCTGGGCCACCAGGCGGTTGGCGCGCCAGAGGTCTACTCCGAGCGTCGGGGCGACGTGGTCGAGGATCTCGTGGAATCCGCCGGAGACCACACCGACCACCCCGCCACGTTCGTGCACCGCCGTGATCAGCTCCCGAACACCGGGCGTGGGCTCGATGCGGGCGAGCACTCGCTCGAAGGCTGCCACGGGAACGCCCGCGAGCTGCTGCACACGCGAGCGCAGGCTGGCGGAGAAGTCGATCTCCCCGCGCATCGCGGCCTCCGTGGCAGCGGCGACCTCGGCTCCGCGACCGGCCTCGTCGGCGATGAGTTCGATCACCTCGTTGCGGATGAGAGTGGAATCGGCATCGAGGACGACCAGAACACGCGGCATACGGCGAGCCTATCGGCACGCACGGGATGGCCCCCGCCGCGTGACGTTGGGTGTACGACGAAGGGCGGAGGGGACGCTGGTGCGCTCCCTCCGCCCGTGCCTGGGTCAGCGCGTGACGCGGACGCCCTTGCCGACCACGGTGAGTCCGCTGTCGGTCACCGTGAATCCGCGGGCGATGTCCCGCTCACGATCCACGCCGACCGTCGCGCCGTCCTCCAGCATGACGTTCTTGTCCAGGATCGCGCGGTTCACCCGGGCGCCGAGACCCACCTCCACGCGGTCGAACAGCACAGAATCGGTGATCGTGGAGCCTCCGCCGGCGAGCGTCCAGGGTCCGACGACGCTGCGTTCCAGGTGGGTGCCCGACAGCACCGAGCCCAGAGACACGATCGAGTCGATCGCGTTGCCGATCCGGCCCACGCCGTCACGCACGAACTTCGCGGGCGGCGAGTTCAGCGCCTGGGCGTAGATCGGCCACTCCGTGTTGTACAGGTTGAAGATCGGCAGTGTGGCGATCAGGTCCATGTGCGCGTCGAAGAAGGAGTCGATCGTACCCACGTCGCGCCAGTACCAGCGATCGCGCGGTGTCGAGCCCGGCACCTCGTTGCGCACCATGTCGTACACGCCGGCTTCGCCGCGACCGACGAAGTAGGGAATGATGTCGCCGCCCATGTCGTGGCCGGAGGTCGTGTCCTCCCCGTCAGCCTCCACTGCTTCGACGAGCGCATCGGCGTCGAAGATGTAGTTGCCCATCGAGGCGAGCACCTCACCCGGCGAGTCCGCGAGCCCGACAGCGTCGTTGGGCTTCTCCAGGAACTCGCGGATGCGGTCGTTCTGCTCGGGCTCTACGTCGATCACGCCGAACTGGTTGGCCAGCGCGATGGGCTGGCGGATGCCGGCCACGGTGGCTCGCGCTCCCGATGCAATATGTGCGTCGAGCATCTGCCGGAAGTCCATGCGGTAGACGTGATCAGCGCCGATCACGACGACGATGTCGGGCTTCTCGTCGTTGATGAGGTTCAGGCTCTGCAGGATGGCGTCGGCGGATCCGGTGAACCACCGTTTCCCGAGGCGCTGCTGAGCGGGCACGGACGCGACGTACGAGTTCAGCAGAGCCGACATGCGCCACGTCTGGGAGATGTGGCGATCGAGGCTATGCGATTTGTACTGCGTCAGCACGACGATCTGGCGCAGACCGGAGTTGATGAGGTTGGAGATGGCGAAGTCGATCAGACGGTACTGACCGCCGAACGGCACTGCGGGTTTCGCCCGGTCGGCGGTCAGCGGCATCAGCCGCTTCCCCTCACCACCGGCGAGAACGATTCCCAAGACCTTTGGAGCTGCTGGCATGACACCAACCTAGGGGTTGGGGCCGGTCTGTACTAGCGTTCCTCCCATGCGCGTCGACATTGTGACGAAGGAGTACCCGCCGGCCATCTACGGAGGTGCGGGTGTGCACGCGACCGAGCTGGTGAGATCGCTGCGAGACAGCGGAACCGAGGTTCAGGTGCGGGCGTTCGGCGCGCCCCGGACCGAGGCGGACACGACGTCGTACGACACGCCGGTCGAGCTCGCGCATGCCAACGCCGCCATCCAGACGCTCGGTATCGATCTGGAGATCGTGGGCGATGTGGCGGGCGCCGATGTGGTCCACTCGCACACGTGGTACGCGGGCTTCGCGGGGCACATCGCCGGGCTGCTGCACGGCATTCCCCACGTCACCACCGCGCACAGCCTCGAGCCGCTGCGTCCCTGGAAGGCCGAGCAGCTCGGCGGCGGATACGCCGTGTCCAGCTACATCGAGAAGACCGCGATGGAGGGCGCAGCTGCCGTGATCGCGGTGAGCGAGGGGATGCGTCAGGACATTCTGCGAGCGTATCCATCGCTGGATCCGGCCAAGGTCCGGGTGATCTACAACGGCATCGACGTGGAAGCCTGGCGTCCCGTCGAGGATGCCGCCGTCCTCGCGCGCTACGGAATCGACCCGTCGCGTCCCTCCGTGGTCTTCGTCGGGCGCATCACGCGTCAGAAGGGCCTGCCGTACCTGCTTCGCGCCGTGGCAGATCTGCCGGAGGGCGTCCAGGTGGTGCTGTGCGCCGGTGCGCCGGACACGGCGGAGATCATGGACGAAGTGCGGGGCCTGGTCGCCGGCCTCCGCGAGAAGCGCGAGGGCGTGGTCTGGATCGAGGACATGCTTCCGCGCGACGAGCTGTGTGCGATCCTGACCAGTGCCACCACCTTCGTCTGCCCGTCGGTCTACGAACCGCTCGGCATCGTCAACCTGGAGGCGATGGCGTGTGGTGCGGCAGTGGTCGGAACGGCGACCGGCGGCATCCCGGAGGTCGTGGTGGACGGCGTCACCGGTCGCCTGGTGCCGATCGAACAGGTGCAGGACGGCACCGGCACGCCGGTGGACCCGGATCGATATGTCGCGGACCTCGCGCGTGTGCTGACGGAGGTCGTCTCAGATCCGGACACCGCCCGTGCGTATGGCGAGGCCGGGCGCACGCGTGCGACCGAGAGCTTCAGCTGGGCGCAGATCGCGGCCGAAACGCGGGCGCTGTACGCGGAGGTCATCGCCGCCAGCCGATAGGCTGAGAGCATGTCCCGCGTTCTCGAATTCCGTGACGTCGTCGTGCGTCGCAATGGTCGTCACATCGTCGACGCTTTCGACTGGTCGGTCGAAGAGGATGAGCGCTGGGTGGTGCTCGGCCCCAATGGTGCCGGCAAGACGACGGTGCTGCGCATGGCTGCGACGATCGATCACCCGACGACCGGCGAGGTGGACGTGCTGGGGGAGACCCTGGGACGTTCGGACGTGTTCGAGATCCGCCCGCGCATCGGCTTCGCCTCCACGGCGATGGCGCGGCGCATCCCGGGGGACGAGTCGGTGCGCAACGTCGTGATGACGGCCGCGTACTCCGTGCTCGGCCGCTGGAACGAACAGTACGACGGCATGGACACGGAGCGTGCCGATGAGGTGCTGGCCGACTGGAAGCTGTCGACGCTGGCCGACCGCGCTTTCGGCACGCTGAGCGACGGCGAGCAGAAGCGCGTCCAGATCGCCCGCGCGGCCATGACGGATCCGGAGATGCTGCTGCTCGACGAGCCCACCGCGAGCCTCGACCTCGGGGCTCGTGAGGAGCTTCTCGCGCTGCTGTCTCGTTACGCTCAGGAGCCGATGACCCCCGCGATGGTGATGGTCACCCATCACGTCGAGGAGATCCCCGTCGGCTTCACCCACGCCCTGCTGCTGCGCGATGGCCGTGCCGTCGCGCAGGGGCCCATCACCGAGGTCCTCACCGAGGCCAACCTCAGTGAGACGTTCGGCCTGCCGATCCGGCTCACGTCCGCCGATGGACGCTACGCCGCTCGGGCAAGCTGAGCCCTGAGTCTGATAGACTCGATCTTTGGCGCTCGTCGCCACAGACTTTTCTTCCGCACACATCCCATCCCGCAAGGAATCCAATGAAGACTGACATCCACCCCGACTACAAGCCCGTCGTTTTCCGCGACCTGGGTTCGGGCGAGACCTTCCTCACCCGTTCGACCGTGTCCTCGGACAAGACGATCGAGCTCGACGGTGTCGAGTACCCGGTCATCGACGTGGAAATCTCGTCGGCTTCGCACCCGTTCTACACGGGCAAGCAGCGCATCATGGACTCGGCCGGTCGCGTCGAGAAGTTCAACCAGCGCTTCAAGAACTTCGGCAAGTAATCGCCGCGACGAAGGGCCCGACCATCTGGTCGGGCCCTTCGTCGTATGTGGTGGCTCTACTCGCGGATCGCGGCGACGAGAGCCGAGGTGAGCCGTTCCGGAGCGGAGAACTGCGGCCAGTGCGCCGTATTGAGCTTCACGACAGTGCGGTGATCGATGGCGGTGTACTCGTCCGCGTACGCACCCCACTCCGCCAGCATGCCTTCCAGCGTCTCCGCATCGAGCGAGCCCATCAGCAGCGTGACCGGGATCTGATGCCGCCTGTCGTCGACAAGGGCGAGCGGATCGGTGGGAACCCGCGGTGGAATGGAACCAACGAGATCCGAGGCGGCGGCCCGGTGCTCGGGCGTGAGGTCATAGACATCCTCCTCCGGGAAGAAGTCCCACCCCGGGAAGGGGATGACGCCGTCGACGACGGCGAACTCGCTGATGCCGCGATCGGGTGCCGGAGGCACCGTGTCCACGAAGACCACACGCGTGACGCGGTCGGGTCGTCGGTCGGCTGCGCCCCATACGACGTTGCCACCGCCCGAGTGGCCCACGAGGACCACAGGCTGATCGGCGGCGTCGATGGCGGCGACGACGGCGGCGACCCAGTCGTCGATGCCGATGTCGGCGACCTCCGCGGCGGGCCGTCCTGTGCCGGGCATGGTGAGCGCCCGAGGCGCGAGGCCGGCCGCCTGCAGCCCCGGAATCACCGGCTCCCATGAGCGTTCGTCGAGCCAGAGTCCCGGTACCAGAATCGTGTCCATGCCGGCACGTTACCCTGGGCCACCGACATCCGGGAGTCCCGCAGGCGCCACGGATAGGATCGACAGCGTGTCATCCCCGTACGCCGCGCAGCTCGCCCGCATCCCTGTGACCCGGCACGAGGCGCCGGCAGCAGGCGGGATCACTGCCTACTGGGCCTATGGGCCGGAGGACGCGGAAACGACCATCATCGCGGTGCACGGCTTCCGTGGCGAGCATCACGGTCTGGAGCCGGTGTTCGCCCAGCTACCGGGCGTCCGCTTCATCGCACCGGATCTTCCGGGTTTCGGCGAGACCGCCCCGCTGCCGGGCCGCCGCCATGACCTGGATGCCTACGTCGACTGGCTGGTGGACTTCGCGCGCGTGGCACCCGGAGCAGTGATTCTGGGGCACTCGTTCGGATCCATCGTGGTCTCCGCCGCGGTCGCTCGGGGGCTGTCCACGCCGCGGCTCATCCTCATCAATCCGATCGGCGCGCCCGCGCTCGAAGGACCGCGCGGGATCATGACCCGACTCGCCGTGTTCTACTACTGGGCCGGCGCGAAGCTCCCCGCGGGAATCGGAACCTGGCTGCTGCGCTCGCGCGTCATCGTGCGCGTGATGAGCGTCACAATGGCGAAGACGCGGGATCCGGTGCTGCGTCGTTTCATCCACGACCAGCACGACACCTACTTCTCCTCCTTCGCGGATCGGTCGCAACTGCATGACGCCTTCGTCACCAGCGTCTCCCACGACGTGCGCGAATCCGCGGGCCGCATCGCCGTGCCCACCGTCCTGATCGCGGCGCAGAAGGACGACATCACGCCCATCGAGAAGGAGCGGGAGCTGGTGCGGATGTTCCCTGACGCCCGCCTGGTGGAGATCCCCGACGTCGGCCACCTGATCC
Organism: Microbacterium sp.; assembly: GCA_031277945.1. Classification (GTDB taxonomy): domain Bacteria; phylum Actinomycetota; class Actinomycetes; order Actinomycetales; family Microbacteriaceae; genus Microbacterium. The sequence continues at coordinate 349,588 of JAITLK010000002.1, forward strand.
ACTACGAGACGCCGGAGCCGGCCGCTCAGGCGATCCGGGAGTTCCTCGGGCTGGTCTGAGCCTCAGGCGTCGCGGCGAGCGAGTTCCATCAGGCCACCCAGGCGGTAGGGGATCACCTCACCCATGACGAGGGAGGTCTCCGTTCGTTCGACTCCCTCGATCGCCAGGATGCGCGCGTCCGTGTCGAACAGATGCCGCGCGTCGCGACACGCGACCCGGATGAGCAGATCCACCTGTCCGCTCAGTCCGTGGCCCTGGACCACCTCGGGAATGCGCGCGATCTCGGAGATGATCCGGGGAAGCTCGCTCTGGCGCACCCCCACGCTCACCACCGCTTCGAGCGGAAAACCGAGCGCCGTTGAGGAGATCGACCGCTGGAACGACAGGAAGACACCACCACGCTCCAACCGCGTCATGCGCGCCTGAACCGTATTGCGCGAGAGGCCCAGCCGATCTGCGAGGGCCACGACGGTGGCACGGGGCTCATCCGACAGCGCAGTCAGCAGTTCCAGATCGGTGCGGTCCAGAGTTGTCATAGTGCGCAAGATTAGCAGGATTCCGATCCTGCGCATGGCGCATGTTGCTCATGCCTGTCACATCTGGTTGAGCGAGGTGATGAGCGCGCCTACGCTGGCCACAATCCGGCAACGTCGCCGGTCGACGCGCAGAGCTCACGAGGCGAAGCGCGAAGGAGGCACACAATGGTGTACACGCTGGGAGCAGCAGCCGACCCCGCCACGGGGACCGGGCGCATTCATACGCTCATCACCGCGCAGGGCTCGCGCGTCGCGGACGTCGATCTGGATTCCTACGTCGCCGATCTGACCGCGAACGACCTGCGCGAGCTCTACCGCGACATGACCATGGTCCGCCGCATCGACAGCGAGGGCTTCTCGCTGCAACGCCAGGGGCAGCTCGGGCTGTGGGCGCCGAGCCTCGGACAGGAGGCCGCCCAACTGGGTACGGCGCGGGCGCTGCGCGGCGATGACTTCGTGTTCCCGAGCTATCGCGAGCTGGGTGTGGTGTACGCACGGGGTGCGACCGCGAGCGATCTGGTGAACACGTGGCGCGGGGAGCGGAACTCCACCTACGACCCGTACGAGATCAACACCGCGACCATGCAGATCATCATCGGCGCGCAGACGCTGCATGCCGTGGGCTACGCGATGGGCATCCAGCGCGACGGTCAGGATCAGGTGGCGGTGGCCTACTTCGGCGACGGCGCGACGAGCCAGGGCGACGTCAACGAGGCGATGGTGTTCGCCGCCTCGTTCGGGGCGCCGGTCATCTTCGTCTGCCAGAACAACCAGTGGGCCATCTCGGAACCGGTGGGCGTGCAGGCCGCGGCGCCGATCGCGGGACGAGCGCCGGGCTTCGGGATTCCGAGCGTCCGCGTGGACGGCAACGATGTGCTCGCCTGCTTCGCGGCGATGCGCTGGGCGCTGAGCCAGGCCCGCTCCGGGCAGGGCCCGGTCTTCATCGAAGCCGTCACCTATCGCATGGGGCCCCACACCACGTCCGATGACCCCACGAAGTACCGCGATGACGCCGAGCTGGAGCTGTGGCGGTCGAGGGACCCCCTCACGCGCGTCGAGGCCTTCCTTCGTTCGATCGACGAGTTCGACGACGCTTTCGCCACCGAGATCGCGATCGAGGCGGACGCTCTGGGCGCCGAGGTGCGCGCGGCATGTCTCAGCATCGCGAATCGTGCTCCGATCGAGGTCTTCGACCACGTGTACGCCGAGCCCCATTCCGCGCTGGATCGCCAGCGTTCCCAGTTCGCGGCGTACCTTGCGGGCTTTGAGGAGGACGCACGATGACCACCATGACAATGGGCAAGTCGCTCAACTCCGCCCTCCACACCGCGATGCGCCGAGACGAGCGCGTCCTCGTGATGGGGGAGGACGTCGGCCGTCTGGGCGGTGTCTTCCGCATCACCGAGGGCCTGCTCGACGAGTTCGGTGCGAAGCGCGTGATCGACACGCCGCTTGCTGAAGCCGGCATCATGGGCACGGCGGTCGGGCTCGCGATGCGCGGCTTCCGCCCCGTCGTGGAGATCCAGTTCGACGGCTTCATGTATCCCGCCTTCGACCAGCTGGTGTGCCAGGTGGCGAAGCTGCACTACCGGACACTGGGCCGGGTGAAGATGCCGCTGACGATCCGTGTGCCCTGGGCCGGTGGCGTCGGGGCTGCGGAGCATCACTCCGAGTCGCCGGAGGCCTACTTCGTCCACACTGCCGGGCTCCGCGTCGTCGCCGTCTCCAACCCCCAGGACGCACACGTGATGCTGCAGCAGGCCATCGCCAGCGACGACCCCGTCGTGTTCCTGGAACCCAAGCGGCTCTACCACACCAAGGGGGAGGTGGACCTCGACACGAATCTCGCCGATGCCGCGCCGATGGGGCTGGCCCGTGTGGTCCGCCCGGGCAGTGACGTCACGCTCGTCACCTACGGCGCACAGGTGCGGACCGCACTGGATGCCGCGGTCGCAGCCGAGGACGAGGGCGTCTCGATCGAGGTGATCGATCTGCGTTCGATCTCTCCCGTCGACTACGACACGGTGGATGCATCGGTACGGCGCACCGGGCGCCTGGTCGTGACCCACGAAGCAGGACGTGAAGCGGGTGTGGGCGCCGAGATCGTCGCCTCGGTCACCGAGCGCGACTTCGAGTACCTCGAGTCGGCACCGGTGCGGGTGACCGGACACGACGTGCCCTATCCGCCGTCCAAGCTGGAGCACAGCCACATCCCTGATCTGGACCGCATCCTCGATGGCGTTGATCGCGCTCTCGGGCGCCCGAACAGCCTGACGGGAGCTGCCCTGTGACCGCGACCACCGACTTCCGCCTCCCCGACCTCGGGGAGGGCCTTCCCGAGGCGGAACTCATCCAATGGCACGTCGCGGTGGGCGACACCGTCACCATCAACCAGCCCATCGCCGAGGTCGAGACCGCCAAGGCGGTGGTGGATCTCCCGTCGCCCTACGCGGGCACCGTGGCCGCACTCCACGCGGAGGCGGGCGCCGTGGTGGAGGTGGGATCGGTGCTGATCTCTTTCGACACCGGCGACGGCGCACGCGAGGCCGGTGACGACCACGCGGCCGCTAATGGGCCCGTTGCAGATGATTCGCTGGACGAGCCGGCGGACGAGGTGGTCCCCCCGAACCTCGTGGGGTACGGCGCCGCACCGTCCAGTAAGGCGCGACCTGCGCGCAAGCGGCGTGGCGGCGGCGACGGGGCATCCGCGGCTACGGCGACGATGCCCGCGCCCGCGCCCGCGTCACAGGGGCCTCGCCCCGGCGCGGACGGGGCCGAGCGGCCGCGTTCCACACCTCCGGTGCGCAAGCTCGCCCGCGACCTGGGTGTCGACCTCACTCAGCTCAGCGGCACCGGTCCCGGGGGCCTGATCACCCGTGATGACGTCTCTGCAGCCGTGACGAACACGAGCGACCGGCTCCCGTCAGAGGCTGCGGAGGAACTGGACGAGGTCCGGATCCCCATCCGTGGTGTCCGCAAGCACACGGCGGCCGCCATGGTGCGCAGCGCATTCACCGCACCGCACGTCACGTGTTTCCACACCGTGGACGTCACGGAGACGATGAAGCTGGTGCGCCGCCTTCGCGACGACCGCGAGTTCGCCGAGCATCGCATCGGCCCCCTGGTCGTCGTCGCGAAGGCCGTGTCGCTCGCGCTGCGGCGCACCCCGGAGCTGAACTCACGCTGGGACGAGGAAGCACAGGAGATCGTTCAGCCACGGCGCATCAACCTGGGAATCGCGGCGGCGACGCCCCGCGGGCTGGTGGTCCCGGTCATCCGGGATGCCGGATCGCTCGGACTGCCGGCTCTGTCCGACGCGATCCGTGACCTGGCAGCAACCGCCCGGGAGGGGCGCACCACGCCGGCCGACATGTCCGGCGGCACGTTCTCGATCACGAACATCGGAACGTTCGGCATCGAGGCCGGAACGCCGATCCTCAACCCCGGCGAGGCCGGGATCCTGGCCGTGGGCGCGGCCCTGCGCCGTCCCTGGGAGTACGAGGGCGAGATCGCGCTCCGAGAGGTGATGACGCTGAGCCTGTCGTTCGATCACCGCCTCGTCGATGGCGAACAAGGAGCGCGTTTCCTGGTGGATGTCGCCCGAATCCTGGAGGATCCCGCGCGAGCGCTGCTCGTCGCGTGACCGAGGGTGCCGTGGACGAATCGTCCGCGGCCCTCCTAGCCTTGCCCGAACAGTCCGTGTCCGTGCTGTTCCAACAGAGCGAACGCGTCCGCGTAGGTTCGCGGGGCGGTGCCGTCGCCGAGGCCCTCCCGTTCCATCAGCAGGGCCAGGAGGCCCCGCGCCGGGGGCGTGAGCGCCGTCTTGCTGGTCTTGGTCGTCGTGGAATCCAGAGTGGCGTCCGGGTTGGGTGGAGTCCACATCGGCGCGACCGACGGCCAGGTGGCGGGGTCGCGGGGCGAGGAGAGATTGAGCGCCGTGCGCAGGTCACGCGCGTCGGCGTCTCGGTCGGTGAGCGGAGCCAGTCCGTGCTGATGGCAGAGCGTGGCGATCACGGCGGCATGGTGCATCTCCTCGTTCACGATGGTGCGCGCCGCGGTGTAGGCCGAAACGAGGATCGCCGGGACACGGACACCGAGTCGATCGAAACCGAACTCCATCTCCGTCGCAGCCGGGCCGTCGGGCGCGACGGCCACCGGTGGCGGAACGTGATCGTAGGTGCCCCCATGCTCGTCGAACGTGATGAGCAGCGCCGTGTTCGTGGCGTTGGACCCGTGAGCCGTCGCTCCCGCCCGCACGGCGTTGTAGACGTCGGCGACGAGCGCCTCACCCGCACGCACGTCGGACACCGCGGAGTCGACGAGCGTGGTGTCATCGGCCTGTACGGTGCGATACTCGCCGAACGGCGGGTGGAAGTCGTTGTGGTTGTATATCATGCGCGGCTCGATGAAGGCGTACGCCGGAAGCGTCCCGCGCGCAGCGTCCGCGTAGAAGTCGCTCATCACCGCGAAGTGCGCGCTCTTCCAGTACTTCTCCAGCACGGGCGCGTGCAGGAACCCCGTGAGCGAGAGCAACTGGTCCTCGTCGAAGTAGATGCGCCAGCTGAGTCCTGCTTCCTCCAGGCGGTTGAAGATCGTGGGGGCCGGGTCCGCATCGAGCCACTTCCGGTAGCCGCCGCCGTGATTGGTGACGAAACCGTGCGAGGTGGACGCATGGAAGAACGAGCGGTTGGCGTAGGTCTGCGTCGGGACGGCCGCGTACCAGTTGTCGAACACGGCGAACTCGCGAGCGAGGGTGGACAGCACGGGAAGCATGTCGGGGGAGAAGCCGCCCATGATCTGGTCGACCACATCGGGCGGCGGAGGCGTGCCCACCTCGCGGGTGGCGGTGTTGACGTAGTCGGTGATGAACCCCGACATCGTGGGGACACCGGGGCTCGGGGGGAGGTTGTACGGACTCGTCATCTTCGCCACGCCCACCGTGGCGTTCGTCGCGGGGAGCACTTCGCCCCACAACTGCGTGTTGACGTGGGGATATTCCTCGCCCGGGTCCGGGGCCGGCATTCCCATGACCTCGTCCGTGGTTCCGGTGTAGACGTGCGCGGCGACGCGGCGCCCATCGGGAGCCACGTTCGCGTAACTTCCGAACGCGAGGCCGTTGAAGCGGCTCCCCGGAGGCAGCGTCTCCCGGTCGTACAGCAGCCCGAGCATGTTGTCGAATGAGCGGTTCTCGCCCATGAGGACGACGAGGTGATCGAATGCGCGGGCGGGATCCGCTGCTTCCGGAGCGAACGTCTCCTCGGTCGCATGAGCGCCCCAGGCGTAGCCGCCGATACCACCGAGCGCGGCACCCGCCACCCCGACCGCACCGCTCCGGAGGAACTGCCGCCGTGACGTCCCGCGCGCGCCGGGCGCTGGAGGGTCTTCGCGCGGCGTTGTCGGGGAGTCGTTAGCGTGCACAACCTGAGCCTACGCGTCGGTGTCGGCGGCCGGCGAGAGCACCGTGAGGGCCGCCCACGCCGCGGTCTGAAGCTCCGATGCCGCGACGGCACGATCGGCGCGCGAGCCGCGCAGCGCGTGCGGTGTCGAGTTCAGCAACCCGAACGCGGCGTGCACGCGCAAGCGCGCGACGGCGTCGGAGAGGGCGGGATCGCGCTCCCGCAGCGTCGTGACCCAGTCATCAACATAGGCCCGCTGCAGCGTGCGGACCCGGCTTCGAGCAGGCGGTGCGAGCGATGGCAGATCACGGTCCTGGACCCGGATGACATCGGTCTCGGCGAGCGCGAAGCGCGTGTGGAACGCGATCAGCGCGCGCAGGGTGTCCGCCGCGCTCGTTCCTGCGGCGCACACCTCACGACCTCCCACGTGCAGCCGCGTGCTCACGCCGACGAGGAGCTCTTCCAGAACCGCCTGCTTGCCGGCGAAGTGCCGGTACACCGCCGGGCCGCTGATACCCACCGCGGTTCCCAGCTGCTCGATGGTCACGGCGGCGTACCCGTGCTCGGCGAACAATCGCGCGGCGGCGTCGACGAGCAGCGCCCGCCGCTCGGCCTTGGCGCGATCACGGTGCGTCGTGGGTCTTGTCATCATGCAGCTTCCGCGTTAGCGTTCATTCCAGTTAGTAGACATTAACTGAAATCCCACCGACATCGGCGACCAGCCACGATCGCGAGGACACATGACCCGGCTCACCAGCGCAGCGGTTCAGGATCAGACGTTCCACGAGAACGCCGCCGCCCAGCAGGCTCTGCGCGACGATCTCATCGCACGCCTCGTCCGCGTGGCCCGCGGCGGGTCGGATGCGGCACGCGAGAAGCACACCGCGCGGGGCAAGATGCTCGTCCGTGACCGCATCGACCGCCTGCTGGACATCGGCAGCCCGTTTCTCGAGATCGGCGCCCTGGCAGCCGAAGGCCTCTACGACGACCAGGCGCCCGCCGCCGGGGTCGTGGCCGGCATCGGACTCGTTCATGGACGGCACGTGATGGTGATCGCCAACGACGCCACGGTGAAGGGGGGTACGTACTACCCGCTCACTGTGAAGAAGCATCTGCGCGCACAGGAGATCGCCGAGGAGAACCGGCTCCCGGTCATCTCTCTGGTCGACTCCGGCGGTGCCTTCCTCCCTCAGCAGGACGAGGTGTTCCCCGATCGCGATCACTTCGGGAGGATCTTCTACAACCAGGCCCGGATGAGCGCGCAGCGCATACCGCAGATCGCCGCGGTGCTCGGGTCCAGCACGGCGGGCGGCGCGTACGTCCCGGCGATGAGCGACGAGACCGTGATCGTGCGCGGGCAGGGGACGATCTTCCTGGGTGGCCCGCCCCTCGTGAAGGCGGCGATCGGTGAGACCGTGACAGCGGAGGAGCTCGGCGGTGGGGAAGTCCATGCGCGGCGCTCCGGCGTGGTGGATCACCTCGCCGAGGACGATGAACACGCGCTCGAGATCGTTCGCGACATCGTGGCGACACTCCCTGCGCCCGCTCCTCTCGCCTGGGAGGTCCTGGTTTCCCGGGAGCCCGAGGCGGATGCGCGGGAGCTGTACGGTGTCGTCCCCGTGGACGTGAATCAGCCGTACGACCCGCGCGAGGTGATCTCGCGGCTGGTGGACGGCTCGGACTTCACCGAGTTCAAGAGCGAGTACGGTACGACGCTGGTCACCGGATGGGCTCGCATCCATGGTCACCCGGTCGGCATCATCGCCAACCACGGCGTGCTGCTCAGCGACTCGGCGCTCAAGGGGGCGCACTTCGTCGAACTGTGTGATCAACGGGGTATTCCCCTGCTGTTCCTCCAGAACATCTCCGGGTTCATGGTGGGCCGAGACGCCGAGGCCGGGGGCATCGCCAAGGATGGGGCCAAGATGGTCACCGCCATCGCGACCTGCCGGGTGCCGCGGCTGACCGTCATCGTCGGCGGCTCGTTCGGTGCGGGAAACTACGCGATGAGCGGCCGGGGATACTCGCCGCGGTTCCTGTGGGCGTGGCCCGGCAGCCGCATTTCCGTCATGGGAGGGGAGCAGGCCGCGCGCGTGCTCTCCACCGTCAAACGGGATCAGATCGAGGCCGGCGGCGGCGCATGGAGCGCTGAGGAGGAGGAGTCGTTCCGTACGCCGGTGCGCGAGCAGTACGAGCGCCAGGGCAACCCGTTCTACGCCACCGCGCGCCTGTGGGACGACGGCATCGTCGACCCGCTCCAGACACGTGACCTGCTCGGACTCGCGCTCGACGTCGTCGGTCGTGTTCCCTTCTCCGACAGCCGCTTCGGCCTCTTCCGGATGTGATGACCATGATGACGCTGACCACTCCGCCGTTTCGCACGGTGCTCGTTGCCAACCGCGGCGAGATCGCACGCCGGATCATCCGCACTCTCCGGCGCCTGGGCATCCGCTCCGTCGCCGTCTACAGCGACGCGGACGCCACGGCTCCGCATGTGCGGGAAGCGGACACCGCCGTCCGTCTCGGCCCCGCACCTGCCGCGGAGAGCTATCTCGACATCGATGCCGTGATCGCCGCGGCACGCGCGAGCGGCGCCGAGGCCATCCACCCGGGCTACGGCTTCCTGTCGGAGAACGTCGCCTTCGGACATGCGTGCGCCGCGGCGGGACTGGTGTTCATCGGCCCCGGCGAGGAGGCGCTGGATGTGATGGGCGACAAGATCCGCGCGAAGGAGCACGTCGCCGCCTCCGGCGTTCCCACCGTGCCTGGATTCAGCGCGCGCGGACTCGCCGACGACGACATCCGCGCCCGGGCGCTCGACGTCGGCTTCCCCCTGCTGGTCAAACCCTCGGCAGGAGGTGGGGGAAAGGGTATGCAGGTGGTCGGTGAGGCCGCTGGCCTGGACGATGCTCTGGCCACCGCGCGGCGCGTGGCCGCTGCCTCCTTCGGCGACGACTCGCTGTTGCTGGAGCGCCTCATCGAGCGGCCGCGGCACATCGAGGTTCAGATCTTCGCGGACCAGCACGGCAATGTCATCCATCTCGGCGAACGTGAGTGCACACTCCAGCGGCGGCACCAGAAGGTGGTGGAGGAAGCGCCCTCACCGTTGATCAACGACATCACGCGGGAGCGCATCGGCGCCGCCGCATGCCGGGCCGCCGCCAGCGTCCAGTACGTCGGAGCAGGCACCGTGGAGTTCCTCGTCGCCGCCGATCGCCCGGACGAGTTCTTCTTCATCGAAATGAACACGCGCCTGCAGGTGGAACACCCGGTCACTGAGATGGTCACCGGACTCGACCTCGTCGAGTTGCAGCTGCGCATCGCCGCCGGCGAGCCGCTGCCGCTGAGCCAGCAGGACGTTGTGCTCACCGGTCACGCCGTGGAAGCGCGGGTGTACGCCGAGTCCCCGGCGCGGGGCTTCCTCCCGGCCATCGGGGACGTCCTGCTGTGGCAGAGCGCGACCCAGGTTCGCACCGACTCCGCAGTGGAGACCGGCTCCGTCGTGACAGCGGACTACGACCCGATGATCGCGAAGGTGATCTCCTGGGCCGACGATCGGGGCACGGCCGTAGCGCGCCTGAGCGACGCACTGGCCGACACCGTGCTGCTCGGCGTGGATTCCAACATCGGGTTCCTTCGTCTCCTCCTGGACGACGAGAGCGTGCATGCCGGCGACATGGACACCGGACTCATCGACCGCCTGCCCGCCTACCGCGACCCGATGCCGACAGCAACTCTGCTGCGTGCCGCTGCCGCCTCCGTCCCACCCGGGGCAGACGATGCTCCCGCGGGCCCATGGCGAACGCTCCGCGGCTTCCGGCTCGGTTCCCCGGAGAACCGCGGGACGGTCACCCTCGTCGCGGACGACGGCGAGCTCCACACTGTTCCGCTCGCCGCCCCGCCCGCACGCGCCGTGTCCGCGACGGACGCGGAGGGCGGTGTCTGGGCTCACGCCGACGGGATCACGGCGCGGTTCCAGCCCATCGGACGCCGCGAGCTGGGCGAGAAGCGACGCAGCGAGCGTGATCGCGCCACTGGAGCGATCGATCCTGCGCTGAAGGCACCGATGCCCGGAAACGTCGTGGCCGTCCACCCGGGCGGAACCATCGCTGCGGGGGAGCGCGTGGTCGTCATCGAAGCGATGAAGATGGAGCACCCCGTGGTGGCTCCAGCAGACGGAACCGTGACCATCGATGCGCGTGTGGGCGATCACGTGCGCCGTGACCAGATCGTCGCCCACTTCAGCCACAAGCAATCTGAGGAGTCCGCATGAACATGGAGTTGACCGAGGACGAACGCGAACTCGCGGGGCTGGTACGCGCGTTCACCGATGAGGTCGTCGCGCCCGCGTCCTATGAGGCCGACCGGACCCACACCTTGCCGCTCGATGTGGTCGCAGCGATGGGAGAGCTCGGCTTGTTCGGCCTCCCGTTCCCCGAGGAGGTCGGCGGTCAGGGCGGCAGCTACTTCGCCCTCGGGCTGGCGATCGAGGCGATCGCGCGCGCAGATCAGTCGCTGGCGATCACGCTGGAGGCGGGGGTGAGCCTCGGTGCTATGCCCGTGTTCAAATTCGGCACGCCCGAGCAGCAAGCCGAGCTGCTGCCGGATCTGCTCGCGGGTCGCGCGCTCGCGGGCTTCGGCCTCACGGAACCCGAGGCCGGCTCCGACGCTGGGGCGACGCGCACCACGGCACGCGTCGAGGGCGGGGAGTGGGTGATCGATGGCAGCAAGCAGTTCATCACCAACTCCGGAACCGCGATCACCCGCTTCGTCACGGTCACGGCGGTGACCGGCACCACACCCACCGGGAAGCGCGAGATCTCGACGATCATCGTCCCGAACGGCACGCCGGGATTCACCGTGGAACCCGCCTACGACAAGGTCGGCTGGCACGCCTCCGACACGCACCCCCTCACCTTCGTCGCGGCGCGGGTGCCGGAAGGCAACCTCCTGGGTGAGCGAGGCCGCGGGTTCCGCAACTTCCTGGAGATCCTCGACGAGGGCCGCATCGCGATCGCGGCACTCGGCACCGGGGCAGCGGAGGGATGTCTCGAGGCCGCCGTCGACTACGTGGGCAAGCGCAACGTGTTCGGCTCGGCGCTGTCGACCCGGCAGCACGTGCAGTTCCTGCTCGCCCGGATGCGCACCCGTGTGCACACGTCCCGTCTCGCCTGGCAGCACGCGGCTCGCCTCCGGGACGCCGGCCGGCCGTTCAGCGAGGAGGCCGCCATCGCCAAACTCGTCTCCAGTGAGGCTGCGATGGACAACGCGCGCGACGCCACCCAGCTGTTCGGGGGCAACGGCTTCATGAACGAGTACCCCGTGGCGCGGCACTATCGCGACTCGAAGATCCTGGAGATCGGCGAGGGGACCAGCGAGGTGCAGCTGCTCATCATCGCTCGGGCGCTGGGGGTGGCGTCGTGACCGAGGAGCGCCTCATCGAGCAGCGAGGGCTCTTCTTCGAGGAGTTCGAGGAGGGCGTGCGCTACATCCACCGCCCCGGACGAACGGCCACCGAGGCCGACAACGTCTTGTTCACGACCCTCACGATGAACACTCAGGCGCTGCATCTGGACGCGCAGGCGGCGGCGGAGAGCGGCTTCGGTCAGCGGTTGATCAACTCGATGTGGACCCTGTCAACCATGGTCGGAATCAGCGTGTCCCAGCTGACTCAGGGGACTCTCATCGCCCAGGTGGGGCTGAGTGACATCGCATTCCCGGCGCCGTTGTTCGCCGGCGACACGCTCAGCGTGTCGTCTCGCGTGATCAGCAAGCGCCCGTCGGCATCCCGTCCGGGTCAAGGGCTGGTGAGCATCGAGCACACGGGCACCAATCAGGACGCCGTCGTGGTGGCGCGCGCGACGCGCACCGTCCTGGTGCGGATGCGGGACGCCGGATGAGCGCCGACGTACTCAGCCACGGCCCCGCCGTGCTCTTCTGCCCGGCGGATCGCCCGGATCGCTTCGGTAAGGCTCTGGAGCGGGCGGACGCGGTCATCCTCGATCTCGAGGATGCGGTGCTGCCGGCGGCGAAGCGCGACGCGCGCGCCATGATGAGCGCGGCTGACGTGGATCCGGAACGGGTGATCGTCCGGGTGAACGCGGCTGATTCGGAGTACTTCGCCGACGATGTCGCGGCAGTGCTGCGCAGCCAGTTTCGCACGGTGATGCTCGCGAAGACGGAATCCACCGGGCAGCTGGATGCGATCCCCGCTGACCTGAGCGTCATCGCATTGTGTGAAACCGCCCGTGGGGTGATCGCGGCCGATGCGATAGCCGCCCACCCCGCTGTGGTGGCCCTCATGTGGGGAGCTGAGGACCTGATCGCCTCGCTCGGCGGGTCATCGAGCCGTGGATCAGATGGCGGATACCGCGATGTGGCCCGTCATGCCCGATCCCGTGTGCTGCTGGCCGCGGGCGCGTGGGGTCGGCGAGCCATCGACGCCGTCCACGTGGACATCCCCGATCTTGCCGGCCTGGAGGCTGAGTGCACGGACGCTGCCGCGAGCGGTTTCTCGGCCACCGCATGCATCCACCCATCCCAGGTGGGGGTGGTGCGGCGAGCCTATCGTCCGGGGGACGCGGAGATCGACGCCGCCCGACGGGTGCTGGAGGCAGCGCGCACGGAGGCTGGTGCGTTCCGGCTCGACGGACGAATGGTCGATGAGCCGGTGCTTCGCCAAGCACGCGAGGTGCTGCGGCGAGCGGGCGAGTGAGTCCGGCCCGACGTTGGGCGCGGGAGGCGGGCCATCCCGCAGAGGGACGACTCGTGGTGCTCAGCTGACCGGGAGGAGGTGTGGCTCGTGAACGAGCGCGATCCCGTCCTGAACGCGCAGGGTGTGCGCCGACCCGTTGGCGATGCGCAGACCCGGCAGCGGGTCGCCGGTCAGATGGCGCAACAGTGATCCGATCACACCGCCGTGCGAGACGGCGACGATGTGGGTTTCGTCGTTCACACCGTGGGCGATCTCAAGCAGAGCCTGGAGGGCTCGTTCGGCGACCTCCTCGCGTGGCTCGGCGTCGGGGATCTCGGCGGTGTGCCACGAACCGAATCGAGTGACCAGTTCGGTGTCGGTCATACCCTCCGCCACGCCGTAGTTGCGTTCGCGCAGCGCGACGTAGGTCTGGGGGCCGGACCATCCGCGTGCTGCGCCGATGATGCGGGCGGTCTGCTCAGCCCGCGACAGGTCGCTGGAGACGAGAAGAACCGGATCGGTCATCACCAGATCCACAGCGGCTTCGCGTGCCTGACGCCGGCCGGTGTCGTTCAAGGGGATGTCGGTGGAGCCCTGAATGCGGCGGGCGAGGTTCCAGTCGGTCTGACCGTGGCGCACAAGAGTGATGAGAGTCACGGTGCGAGCGTAGCGCGCCGTCGCTGTGACCTCTCTCGGACCTGTGGGACTCAGTCGAGGAGAGCCTGAGCGAGGGCCGGCAGTACCTCGCCGGTGGCTCCGTCCAGCTTCAGGGTTGCGCGGTGATCCCACCGCGTCGCGCCACGGTTGACGATGACCAGAGGGAGATCGCGGCGGCGGGCGCGCTCGAGCAAGCGGGTTGCAGAGTTGACCACCAGGGAGGAGCCGGCGACCAGCACAGCATCTGCGGCGGCGACGATCCCCTCGGCGAGGCGGAATGTCTCGCCGGGAACGAATTCGCCGAAGAAGACCACATCAGGGCGGAGCAGTCCGCCGCATACCGTGCAGTCCGGCACGACGAAGTCGGTGGTGTCGGCTGGGACGGCGTCGCCGTCGGGCCCCAGTGTCACCGTCGTGCTCACGCCGAACGACGGGTTGTCGCGGAGTATGCGCGCCGACACGGCGCGACGATCGAAGATCTGCCCACAGTTCAGGCACCGGACACGGCGGCCCGTGCCATGAAGCTCCACGACGCGACGACTTCCGGCCGCCTGGTGCAGACCGTCGACGTTCTGCGTCACGACACCGGTGGCGAGTCCCTCGCTTTCCAGGCGTGCGACCGCCCGATGGCCCGCATTCGGGGATCGCGTGGAGAAGTCCTTCCAGCCCAGCTCTCCGCCGGCCCAGTACCGGCGGCGGTCGGCGTCATCCTGGGCGAGGAAACGCTCGTGCGTCATCGGGGTGCGCGCTGGGGCGCCTTCACCCCGATAGTCGGGAATGCCGGACTCGGTGGATATGCCGGCTCCGGTGATGATCGCGATGCGGTGGCCGGCAAGGAGATCCGCAGCGCGGAAGATGTCGGCGACCGAGAAGGAGACAGCGTTCACGTCTTCAGCCTAGGCGCGTTCGACCGGCAGACGGTGGGTGGAACCAGCCGTCCTCCGTGACACTGAGAGAGGCTGTGAGCGAGAACTCGCTCACAGCCTCTCTCAGTGTCTGATCGTCACGGTTGCGCAGCCGCGCCGTCGCCACGGTGGGCATCAGGATCGACGGGTGATGCCGGAGGCTGCGGCGTTGCCGGAGCCGCCCCGTACGGCGGGGCGGCGGCAGGGGCCGACGGAGCGGGCGGGACGGGGGCCGACGGTGCGGGCGGGACGGGGTACCCGGACGGCGCCTGCTGGCCGGGGAACCCGGTAGGCGCCGCGGGGACAGCAGGCGCTTGCGGGGCCGGCTGACCTGGGTACGCCGGGGGAGCGCCGTAACCCTGCGGTGCCGTGTAACCCTGCGAACCGGCGTTCGGGTGCTGTCCGGCCGTCGGGTGGCCCTGGGGTGCCGCGGGATACCCCTGGGGTGCCGCGGGATACACCTGCTGCGTCGAGGGATACCCCTGCTGTGCCGCGGGATAGGCCTGGGGCGCCGCGGGATAGCCCTGCTGTGCCGCGGGATAGCCCTGCTGTGCCGCCGGGTAACCCTGCTGCGCTGCGGGATAGCCCGAGGGCGCCTGAGCGGGCTGCTGTGCGGGTGCCGGATATCCCTGCTGCGGTGCGACCCCCGGCTGCGCCGGATACGCGGGCTGCCCGTACGCCACCGGCTGGGCGGTGGCCGGGACGTCCTCCCGGGGCTGGAACGCGCGGATGATGAGCGGGATCACCGTGAGCACGACGGCGATGAGTGCGGTCGCGCCCGCGACCCGCCACCACCAGTCGGGGTACTCCGGGGCCGGGAATGCGGCAGGGATCGCCAGGACCAGCGCCGTGAGCCAGCCGAACGCGATGGCACCGTACCCTGCGATCCGCGACACCTGCGGCGTCGACGGCCTCCGCGTGAACGGCACGTAGAGCTGGGTGATGCCGAGAGCGGCGCGCAGGAGCAGGAGCACGCCGAGGAGGCGGAACATCTGCACGGACCAGACGACCTCGTCCGCCGTGTCGGCCGGCTGACCCCACCCGTTCCAGATCTTGAGGAGACCGATCGCGATGATCACGACGTTGACCACGGTGGAAGCGCCCAGGTACCAGGGATCCTTGCCACGAGTGATGGCCGTGTCGATGAGCACCGCCCCCGCGAAGGCACCCACCAGCAGCAACGTGAGCCATGCCCGGCCCGCCACGTTCGACTGATCGCCCACGATGATGAAGAAGCCGCCCAGCAGCGCCGCCGCGACGAGCATGCCGATGGCCAGCCACATCGCGATCCTGCTGACGTTGAGACCGGAGGCGGGGCGTGCTTCGACCGGCGCGGCACCGGGCTGTTGTGAATGAGACATGAACTCCCCCTTCTGAGTGAGCCCACAGTACCGCGAGCCACCGCGTGGCGCCCGGCTTCGCGGCCCATGTGAGCATCGCGTCGAGGTGGCTGTGGACAACCTGCGCGATGATGGAGCGATGCCCGTGCATGAGCGGTTCGACCCCGCAGATCCCCGTCTCGCACCCTTGCGATCGATGACGGACGCCGCCCATCGCCGGGCCACCGATGCGACTTATGGCACCTATGTCGCCGAGTCCCTCCCCGTTCTGCAGCGGTCATGGGCCGCGGGACACCGCGTGAGATCGGTGCTGATCGCCCCGCGCTGGCTGCAACAGGTCGAGCAGCTGATCCCGCCCCACGTGGACGTCTTCGTCGGCGAGCCGGACCTGCTGGCCGACGTGACGGGGTTCGACATGCACCGTGGCGTGATCGCGGTGGTGGACCGGCCCGCACCGCGCGCGCTGGACACGCTCCTGGACGGCCGGCCGATCATCGTGCTGGAGAACATCACGGACCAGGCGAACATCGGTGCGATCTTCCGGAACGCGGCAGCGCTCGGCGCCGCCGGTGTGGTTCTGACGCCCACCACGGGTGACCCGCTCTACCGACGAAGCATCCGCGTGAGCATGGGCACGGTGTTCCAGGTGCCCTGGGCCCGGGCAGCATCCTGGCGTGAGCTGCGTTACACACTGACTGCTGCCGGCTACACCACGGCGGCGCTGGCTCTCGACCGGCGTGCGGTCGAGCTGCAGGACTACCGGCCGGAGGGCCCGGTGGCTCTCGTTCTCGGGGCCGAGGGCCCCGGGCTCGCCCCCGAGATCATCAGCGCCGCACAGGACGTGGTGATGATCCCGATGACGGCCGGGGTCGACTCCCTGAACGTTGCCGCCACCAGTGCCATCGCACTCTGGCATCTGGTGGGTGCGCGCCGCTGACCCGGCTCAGTCGGTGCTGTCCCCGAGGAGGCTCACCGGGAGTGGCTCGGGGCGCTTCGCCGAGATGGTGTCGCCCGAGGACTGGTGACGCAGGCGTCGCAGCACCCAGGGGACCAGGTGCTCTCGCGCCCAGGAGATGTCGCCGACGCGCGCCTCGCGCCAGGTGCGCGGCACGATCGCATCCGGTTGCATGGGGACGAGGTCGTTCGGCACGTTCAGCGCCCTCAGCACCATCCGCGCCACTTCGTGATGGCCGAGCGCGTTCATGTGGAGGCGGTCCTCCGCGAAGAACCTCGGGTCCTGCACTTCCTTCAGCGCCCACTGGTCTGCGACCACACAGTCGTACTTCTCGGCGACGGCGCGGATGTTCTCGTTGTAGATCGCGATCTTGCCGCGGAAAGGGCGGAAGACGGGAGTGAAGGTGACGTCGATCCCGGTGAACACCACGACCGTGGCGCCATCGCGGCTGAGCCGGGCGACCGACTCGTCGAAGAGCTCCGCGATGTGGTCCGGATCGGTGCCTGGGCGGATGACGTCGTTGCCGCCGGCGCAGAATGTGATCAGGTCCGGCTTGAGCTCGAGGGCGACATCGATCTGCTCGTCCATGATCTGCTGGATCAGTTTTCCGCGGACGGCGAGGTTCGCGTATGCGAAGTCATCGGTGCCGGTGCCCAGCACTTCGGCGACACGGTCCGCCCACCCGCGCAGGCCGTTAGGAGCCGACGGCTCCGGGTCGCCCACACCCTCGGTGAAGGAGTCTCCGATGGCAACGTAGCGTCGCCAGGGATGGGGTCCGTCGTTGTCGCGGGCCGCGTGCGGCGGGTTCTGCCGCATGTCGTCCTGCTGCTCGTCGCGGTTCGTCATGATCGCCTGCTTTCGCGTCGGGCCGCGCCCACCGGCGGGCCACCCGGAAGCATAACAGCGGCATCCGAGGGTGTCGTCCGAGTCCCGGGGAGCAGTGTCGGTGGAGGCGACTATCCTTGACCGAGTGCTGTCACCGTCCTATCCGCAGAGAGCCCCGTGGGGTACCGCGGGCAAGCTCCGCGCATGGCAGCAGGAGGCGCTGGAGCAGTACTTCGCGCAGGACAAGCGGGACTTCCTCGTGGCCGCCACCCCGGGAGCTGGGAAGACCACGTTCGCGCTGACGCTGGCGCAGGAGCTGCTGCGCACCGGCGTGGTGGAGAAGATCATCGTGGTGGCCCCCACCGAGCATCTGAAGACCCAGTGGGCCGATGCCGCGGCTCGCCTGCACATCCGTCTGGACCCGGTCTTCCGCAACTCCCACGTGGCTCCCGCGCGCTACTACCACGGCGTGGTCGTCACCTATGCGCAGGTGGCCGCGCGAGCATCGGTGCATCGCCGCCTCACGCAGTCGGCGCGCACGCTCGTGGTCCTCGATGAGGTCCACCACGGCGGTGACGCGCTCAGCTGGGGGGACGCGATCCGCGAGGCTTACGGTCCCGCCACCCGCCGGCTCTCGCTCTCCGGCACGCCGTTTCGGTCGGACACCGCGCCGATTCCCTTCGTGGAGTACCACCCCGATGAGTCGGGCGGACGGGTGTCCACGACCGACTACAACTACGGCTATGGTCGCGCTCTCGCCGACGGCGTCGTGCGCCCCGTGCTCTTCCACGTCTACGCCGGCACGATGCGGTGGCAGACCAGCATGGGCGACGAGCTGGAAGCGAATCTCGGTCAGGAGAACACGAAGGACGTCAACGCCCAGGCCTGGCGCACAGCTCTGGATCCCGAAGGCGAGTGGATGCAGATCGTGCTGCGGTCCGCGAACGACCGCCTCACGGAGATTCGCAAGCATGTGCCGGATGCGGGCGGACTGGTGATCGCGACGGACCAGACCGTGGCGCGCGCCTACGCGAAGCTCCTGCATGGCATCAGCGGTGAGCACCCCACCGTCGTCCTCAGCGACGAGAACGATGCTTCTGCGCGCATTGAGAAGTTCGCCGGATCGACGAGCAGGTGGATGGTCGCCGTTCGCATGGTGTCCGAGGGCGTGGACGTGCCTCGCCTCGCCGTGGGTGTCTACGCCACCTCATCCTCGACACCCTTGTTCTTCGCCCAGGCGATCGGTCGTTTCGTGCGCGCCCGTCGTCGTGGTGAGGCCGCCAGCGTCTTCCTGCCGAACGTGCCGCCGCTGATGAAGCTGGCGAACGAGATGGAGAAGCAGCGTGACCACGCGCTGGATCGGCAGACCAAGGACGAGGACGGCCTGGAGGATTCCCTGCTGGACTCTGCGAACCGGGAGGAGAAGGCGGAAGACGCCCTCACCGAGGAGTTCCAGTACCAGGCGATCGCCTCGACGGCGCATTTCGATTCGATCGTGTTCGAGGGGCAGCAGTTCGGCCAGCTCGCCGAGCCCGGCACCGCCGAGGAGCTGGAGTTCATCGGCCTGCCGGGCCTGCTCGAACCCGAGCATGTGCACGAGCTGCTCATGCAGCATCAAGCGAAGCAGGCCAAGCATCGCGAGGCGCGTGAGGCACGCGAGAAGACCAGCGGCGAGCGAGAGACGTCGTTGCCCGAGCCGTTGCACCGTACCCTTCGCGAGCAGCGGCAGTTGCTGAACACTCTCGTCGGACTGTACGCGCGCCAAAGCGGGGAGCCGCATGGCGTGGTCCACGCTCAGCTCCGGCGGGAATGCGGCGGTCCTGCGGTGGGCACAGCCACGGTGGCCCAGCTGCAGATGCGCATCGAGGTGATCCGGCGCCGCGTGCGCTCCTGAGGTTCTCTGGTCGCCGTTCGGCGGCCCGAAATACTGATAATCCGCGAGATTCCGCGGTTTTCGGGCGAGCCGGCCTTTACGGTGGAAGCTGCCATCCCGAGGAGAATGATGTCTGCGCCTGCCCCTGCCGCCCCCGTCCCCACCGACGCTGACCGCCGCCGCTGGGCGAAGTACCTGGCCGATGAGCGTGCCGAGGCGCACGTGTACCGCCGTCTCGCCGAGCGCAAGACGGGGGAGGAGCGTGAGATCCTTCTCGCGCTCGCCGATGCCGAGGGCCGCCACGAGTCCCATTGGCTGACGCTCCTGGGCGGCGAGCCTGCGCGGCTGCCGCGCGCCGGGGTGCGCACGCGCATGCTGGGATGGATGGCTGGCAGCTTCGGATCGATCTTCACACTCGCTCTGGCGCAGCAGGCCGAGGCCCGCTCGCCCTACGCGGATGAGGAGTTCGCGACGGCCGCCATGGCGGCCGACGAGAAGGTGCATCACGAGGTCGTCCGAGGTCTGGCCGCGCGCGGACGTCGCCGTCTTGCCGGAACGTTCCGGGCGGCCGTGTTCGGCGCGAATGACGGACTCGTGAGCAACCTGGCGCTGATCATGGGCATCGGCGCCACGGGTGTCGCCCCGCAGTTCGT
Source organism: Microbacterium sp. (assembly GCA_031277945.1). Taxonomy (GTDB): domain Bacteria; phylum Actinomycetota; class Actinomycetes; order Actinomycetales; family Microbacteriaceae; genus Microbacterium. The sequence continues at coordinate 369,422 of JAITLK010000002.1, forward strand.
TCTTTTCAGCGGCCTCGCCGGCCTCCTCGCGGGCGCGCTGTCGATGGGCGCGGGGGAGTTCGTATCGGTGCGGTCCCAGCGAGAGCTCCTGGATGCCACGCAACCGAGTGACCTCGGGGATGACGCCTACCTCGACCTGGACCTCGACGCCAACGAGGTCGCACTCATCTATCGCACGCGCGGCATCCCTGAGGAGGAGGCCATGCAGCGGGCACGCACCGTGCTTGAGGCGTCGCATGCGGGGACAAAGCCCCAGCGAGAGGTGCAGGAGGATGACGAGGTGGTCGGCTCCGCCTGGGGCGCGGCGATCTCCAGCTTCCTCTTCTTCGCCTCCGGCGCCGTTATTCCCGTACTGCCGTGGCTGTTCGGGGCAACCGGACTTCTCGCCGTGGTGATCGCACTGGTGCTGGTGGGAATCGCTTTGATGTCCACGGGAGCGATGGTCGGGGTCCTCTCCGGGGCGTCGCCGCTTCGTCGCGCCCTGCGCCAACTGCTGATCGGCTTCGGCGCCGCGGCCGTCACCTACGTGCTGGGCCTGGTGTTCAACGTCTCTGTCGCCTGACAGTCCTCGTCAGGGCCTCCGTGCAACTGGCTCATCCCCCTGGGGTGGAAAACGTGACACGTCCTCGCAGCGCTGTCAACCCGGTTGCCGCCGGAGCGGCGACCGGGGGAGCGTGGGAGAGTCGGCGCATCGGCGTCGACGATCGACGAAAGGACACCCCGTGGCTATTGGAGACAAGGCAGAGCACAAGGCCGAGGAGTTCGCCGGCAAGGTCAAGCAGGCCGCAGGCAAGGTCACTGGCAATGAGGACCTCGAGGCAAGCGGGTTCGCCGAGGAGGAGAAGGCGAAGCTCAAGCAGGGCGTCGATGAGGCGCACGACGCGGCCGAGCACGCCAAGGACGAGATCAAGGACCGACTCGACGACAAGTGACGTCAGACATGGCAGCTGCGCGGCTCGGAGTCAACCCCCTCCGTCGCAGCTGCCCATGACCGTAGCGTGAAGGCCCGGTCGCACCCGCGACCACGGAAGGAGTCCCTCATGAACATCCTGTTCATCGTGATCGTGGTTATCGCGGTCGTGCTCGCCATCACGGGCGGACTGGTGCAGTCCCTGAACTTCCTGCTCTGGGTTGGACTGGTGCTGCTGGTACTGGCCGTGATCGCCTGGCTGATCCGGTCGATGACGGGGCGCAGGACGCCCTGATCAATTCCGGCAGGGGTGTACGAGTGACGCCTCCTGCCGGTGGGTGTGACGAGCGGCGCCGGTGCTGCGGAGACTTCCGCACCACCGGCGCCGCTCGCGTCAGGGTTGATAGGGGGAGTACGGCGACCCGGCAGCTCCGCGGTTGACCGGACTGGAATCGGTGACGCTCATGATGCCGGCCGCTGCTACCGTTGCTGCGTGACGAGGAGATACACAGAGGTTGACGTCTTCTCCCCGGTGGCCTATCTCGGCAATCCTGTCGCGGTCGTGCACGATGCCGACGGCCTCACCGCTCAGCAGATGCAACGCTTCGCGAAGTGGACCAACCTCGCGGAGACCACGTTCTTGCTTCGACCGAGCACCGCATCGGCCGACTACGGCGTTCGCATTTTCTCAGCCACGCAGGAGTTCCCGTTCGCCGGGCATCCCACCCTCGGGTCAGCGCGCGCGTGGCTGGAGGCGGGAGGCGTCCCGCGGAGCGCCGGCGAGATCGTGCAGGAGTGTGGCGCGGGGCTCGTGCGCGTGCGTTTCGAAGGCAAGAGATTCGCATTCGAGGCGCCGCCCCTCACCCGGTTCGAGACGGTGAGCGAGAGGGAGCTGGCACCCATCGCTGCCGCGCTGCGAATCGATCGGTCTCGGATCGTTGCAGCATCCTGGTTGGTCAACGGCCCGGAGTGGCTCGGGGTGCGGCTCGCGAGCGCCGCCGAGGTCCTCGCACTCCGACCGGATCCCGCCGATCTCGGGTCCCTCAGCATCGGTGTGTTCGGCGAGCACAAACCCGGTCATCCCACCCGCTTCGAGGTGCGTGCATTCCTGGGGGACGATCCCGTCTGGGAGGATCCGATCACCGGCAGCCTGACCGCCGGACTGGCCTACTGGCTGCGCGAGTCCGGGGAGGTTTCTCAGGGCTACACCGCGGCGCAGGGCACCGTGATCGGGCATCAGGGCCGCGTACACGTGAGCTATGAGGGCGACCGCATCTGGGTCGGGGGAGACACGATGATGTGCGTCGACGGACAGGTCGCGCTCTGAGCTTCACACCGCGCTCATCATCGGTGTGAAGCCGACCACGAAGCGCCGCGCGGCCCGACATCAGAGAGAACCCCGGGGCCGCCTTCAGCGGCTGGGGCCGGGTCCTGCACCGTCGGAGGCCGGCGTCGGCCAGACTGCTCCCGTCGTCAGACCCAACGCTCGCGCTGTCCCGCTCGGCATGTCAATGACAGCGGCGGCGAATGTGGATCTGGGTGAGGTGTAGGCCAAGCACCAGAACCCGGGTCTGACCCCTGTGACGATGTGTGTGATCCGTGAGGAAGCGGCGGAAAGCAGACATCGAGCGTACGCGAGCGCTCACGCCCTTCTGGATGTGAAGCGTTTTACATCAAACGCTTCACACGGTGTGAGACCGGTGTTTCACTGGCGTGCAAGGCGTCGCGATGCAGCGACGCTCGCACCAGGCCATCCGGTCAGATGCCTCGACGAGGAGGTTCCGATGCAATCCCGCACACGCGCTCTACCTATCGCCGCCGCTGTCGCTGCCATGCTCGCGTTGAGCGCATGTGCAGCGTCTCAACAGGACTCATCCACGGGAGCCAGTGGGCGTGGCACCCTGACGATCGCGCAAGCCAGCGCGCCCACCAGTCTCGATCCGGCGGACATGGAGCAGTCGACTGGTCTGTTCGCCCAGCCCGCCTATGACGCGCTCATCCGCGTCGATGAGAACGGGGAACTCACTCCCGCTCTCGCGACCGAATGGGGGTTCACCGACGACGAGAACAAGGTGTTCGAGGTGACGCTGCGGTCGGGGGTCACCTTCTCCGACGGTGCGAAGCTCGATGCGGCGGCGCTCGTGGCGAGTCTGGAGCATCTCGACGCCGGCAAGAGCAACGTGGCGACCTTGGTCAACGGAGGCACCTACTCCGCGGTCGACGAGGACACCGTCCGCATCACCTGGGACACACCGCATCCGCTGGCGCCGCAGGCATTCACACAGACGTGGGTGGCCGGTATGGTGGTCTCCCCGAAGGCGCTTGAGACCGATGCCACCACGCTGGCCACCCAGACAGCGGGTGCCGGGCCGTACGTCCTCGACGCGAAGGCGACCGTCGCGGGATCCCGCTATGTGTACACGGCGCGCGACGACTACTGGAACCCGGAGGGGCAGCACTGGGAGAAGATCGTCATCACCGTGATCGAGAATCCGGAGCAGCGTCTGAACGCCCTCAAGACCGGCGAGGTCGACTACGCCGTGGGCGACCTGGGCACGGCGAAGGCCGCGAGCGACGCGGGACTCCAGGTCCGCTACGCGCCGACGATCTTCTATGGGCTGAACCTTCTCGACCGCGCCGGGGAACTCGGCAGCCCGTTGGGCGATGTGCGCGTACGACAGGCGATCAACTATGCCCTGGACCGTGACAAGATCGCCTCCGCACTCCTCGGGGAGTATGGCTTCGCGACCGAGCAGACCGTCGTCCCGAGCGAACCCGGTTACGTCCCTGCGCTGGAGGGTCACTACTCATTCGATCAAGCCAAGGCGAAGTCGCTCCTCTCCGAGGCCGGGTATCCCGACGGGTTCACGCTCTCCGTCGTGGCATCGACGTCGGCGACGGCGGCGACCCTCGCTCAGGTGCTCGTCGAGCAGCTCGCCGCCGTCGGCATCACCGTCACCCTCGATTCGCGGCCCTCGGCGGACTACTTCGAGGGCATGACGAGCGGCACCTTCCCCGCAGCGGGGATCGGCTACGGCTCCCAGCCCATCCCGATGGAATACGACGGGCTCTTCGGGCCACAGGCGGTGTTCAACCCCCTGGGCAGCACCGACCCGGAGATCGAGCGGCTGTACCACGAGGCGATTGCGGCGCCCGCTGACGAGGCACGTGCTCTCTACGAGCAGATTCAGACGAAGCTGGTGGAAGAGGCCTGGTTCGCCCCGGTCGTGTTTGCGCCGGTGTTCCTCTACGCCGGCGATGGTGTCGGGGAATTCCAGGTGACCGAAGCCCGCCCGCAGTTCCCGATCACCGAGCTGCTCCCGGCGCAGTGACGGGGAGCGCGTCACCGCGCTGCCCGCTCCCATCTGAGCCCACCCCACCGAGAGGAGTACCTCCATGCTGTTGCGACGCCTTGCCGGATGGCTTGTGATGAGCGTGATCCTGTTCTTCGTCATTTCCGCGCTGCTGTTCGTCCTGATCTCGCTGACGCCGGGAGACGCCGCGCGCGCGATCGTCGGTCCGACAGCGAGCATCGAGCACTACGAGCAGGTGCGCGCAGAGCTCGGCCTGGACCTGCCGCTGTGGCAGCAGTATGCGAACTGGCTGGGCGGTCTGCTCTCCGGCGATCTCGGCCGGTCGGTGGTCTCCGGGGTACCGGTGACGCAGGTCCTCGCTGATCGGGTCGAGCCCACGCTGGCATTGATGCTCTGCACCTTCGTCTGCGCCTCGATCCTCGGCATCGTCCTCGGGGTGGTCGGCGCGTCGCGGCCGGGATTCATCGGCAAGGCGGCCGACGTCATGAGCGTGCTCGGCTCTGCCGTGCCAACCTTCTGGATCGGCCTCGTGCTCGCGGCGATCTTCGCGGTGCAATTGCGATGGCTCCCGACCAGCGGATACTCGCCCCTGGTCGATGGCGTGGGGCCATGGCTCGCGCACATGGCGCTGCCGATCATCACCCTGACGATCGGCGGCACCGCGCTGCTGGCGAAGCAGACCCGCGATGCGGTCGCGGAACAGCTGGCGCAGCCCTACGTCGTGCTGCTGCGCGCGCACGGGGTCAGCGAACGGCGGATCCTCTGGCGGCATGCGTTGCGGGGAGCAGCGGTGCCCATCGTGACGATCCTGGGAATGAAGATGATCGGACTGACCAGCGGCACCGTGCTCGTGGAGAGTGTCTTCGTGATCCCCGGGTTCGCCGGCTACGCCGTCAACGCGACGCTGCTGCATGATCTGCCGGTCGTCCAGGCGATCACCCTGATCTTCACGGTGATCATCATCGTCACCAACCTGGTCGTCGAACTGCTCTACAGCCGTCTGAATGTGAAGGAGGCGGCGCGATGACCTCGCCGTTCGATGTCGAGACGGTAGCTCCCGTCCGTGATGCACCCGGTCCCGCCGCAGGCGAGGCGAGCATCGGCGCCGGTGACTCCGCCGTGCCGCCCCTGTGGCGGCTGCTTCTGCGACGGCCACAGTTCGTGATCTGCGCGAGCATCACGGCGATCATCGTGGTCCTCGTGGCATCGGCGCCGGTGATCGCGCCGTACTCGCCGTTGGCTCAGGATCTCGAGGCGCCCTTGCAGGGCCCGTCCGCCGTGCATCTGCTCGGCACGGACGACCTCGGCCGCGATGTCCTGTCACGGCTGCTCTACGGCGGCGGGATGACGCTGTGGGGCGTGGTGCAGGCGCTCCTGGTGTTCCTCGTGGTCGGAACCACCGCCGGGTTGGTCGCCGGGATGGGGCGGCGGTGGGTCGACTCGACGATCGTGCGAGGCGCAGAGATCCTCATGAGTCTGCCAGCGTTCATCATCCTGCTCGTCACGCTGTCCATCGCGCCAGGGAACATGTCGCTCGCCATGGTCTCGATCGGTGTTCTGACCAGTCCTCTCCTGATGAGGGTCGTGCGCGGGACGACCAAAGCCGTGCGGGGCGAGCTCTTCGTCCGCGGCGCGCGGGTCATGGGCCTGACGGAAACGCAGATCACCGTGCGTCACGTGCTCCCGCGGCTTGCGGGCCCGATCATCGTGCAGGCGACGGTGTTCTCGGGGGCCGTCATTCTCACCGAGACGGGCCTCGGATATCTCGGGTTCGGTGTGCAGTTGCCCGCCCCGAGCTGGGGAAACCTGGTTCAGACGGCGAGCGAGAACATCACGCGCGCGCCGTGGCTCCTCCTGCCCACCGGTGGGACGATCATCGTGACGATCCTGATGTTCATGCTCATGGGCGACAGCATCCGCGACGCCGTCGCCGAACGGTGGACGGGAACAGCGCGCCGCCGTCCCGGTGCTGTTGTCTCTGCGCCGGTTGCTTCGCCCGAGACGGCGACGATGACCGGGGTGCTGCAGGTCCGCGGGCTGACGGTCGTGCTCGACGGGCCGGACGGACCGCGTCCGATCGTGAGCGATGTCTCCTTCGAGGTGCGGGCAGGGGAGACCGTCGCGTTGGTGGGGGAGTCCGGGTCGGGAAAATCGGTCACCGCGCTCGCCGTGCTGGGACTGACCCGTGGGCTTCGTGTGGCGTCGGGAGAGGTGCGCGTGCAGGGTACGGCCCTGTCCGCCCTCTCCGACGAGCAGCGCCGTCGCCTTCGTTCCGACACCTTCGGCTACATCACGCAGGACCCGCAGCCTTCGCTCGATCCCTCGATGCGCGTGGGCGCTCTGCTGGCTCTGCTCGTGCGTCTGCATCAGGGTGTCGGGGCCAGAGAGGCGGCGCGGATGGCGATCGACCTCCTGGAGCGGGTGAGGATTCCGAACGCGGCGTCGGTCGCCCGGCGTTATCCCCACCAGCTTTCCGGCGGCATGGCTCAACGGGTGGTGATCGCGGCGGCGCTGAGCGCTCGTCCACGCATCCTCGTCGCCGACGAGCCGACCACGGCACTGGATGTGACAGTCCAGGCCGAGATCCTCGCGCTGCTGCACGAGTTGTGTGCGGCGGACGACTCGATGTCGCTTCTGATCATCACGCACGACTGGGGGGTCGTCGCCGATATCGCTGATCGGGTGGTGGTGCTGCGTCAGGGATCGGTGGTCGAGACGGCCACGGCCGAGCGCATCTTCGCTGCCCCTGAGGCGTCGTACACCCGCAGCATGCTGGCTGCAGAGCCGGCTCGGCAGCCCACGAGGGCATCTCGGCCGGCAGCGTCCTCGCTCCTGCGCGTGCAAGGCCTTCGCGTGGAGTATCCGGCGAAGGACGCGGCCGGCCGCACGCACGTCATGACCGCCGTCGACGGCATCGATCTCGATGTCCCTCGCGGACGAACCGTCGGCCTCATCGGCGAGTCGGGATCGGGAAAGTCCAGTGTCGGCAACGCGATCGTCGGGCTGGTCACGCCCGCGGCAGGCTCGATCGAGCTGGACGGCGAGGAACTGACGGGCACCACCGCGCACGCCCGCCGACGCCTCGCACGTCGGGCGCAGATCATCTTCCAGGACCCGTACGGATCGCTCAATCCGGTGCGCACGATCGGATCCACCCTGGCGGAGCCGCTCGTCCTCGCCCACGGGCGGGGCAGAGCGCAAGCAGACGGCGACGTCCGTGAGGCCCTTGCGCGGGTGGGGTTGCCGGCCTCGGCCGCGCACCGCTATCCCGCGCAGTTCTCCGGCGGGCAGCGCCAGCGCATCGCCATCGCGCGGGCGATCCTGCTCAAACCCGACCTGATCGTGTGCGACGAGCCGGTCAGCGCTCTGGATCTCACGATCCAGGCGCAGGTACTGGATCTGCTGCAGGAGCTGCAGGACGACCTCGGAGTCTCGCTCCTGTTCATCTCCCATGATCTTTCGGTGGTGCGCAGCTTCTGCGACGAGGTCGTGGTGATGCATCGCGGCAGCATCGTGGAACAGGGAGCAACCGCCGAAGTCATCGCGAGCCCGCGGCACCCCTACACGCGATCGCTGCTGGATGCCGCGCCCGTTCCCGACCCGGCCATCCAGCGCGGGCGCTCGACAACGGTGGAGAGGTACCTGTCATGACGATGCACATCACGATCCACGACGTCGCGCGCGAGGCGGAGGTGTCCATAGCGACCGTGTCGAACACGATGAACAGGCCCGCGCGCGTGTCTGCGGACACCCGCGCGCGCGTGCTCGCCACTGTCGACCGGCTCGGTTACGTGCCGCACGCCATCGCGGCGCACCGGTCCCGCACGACGCGCAAGCGGATCGGCATCATCGCCCCGTTCACGACCTATCAGTCCTTCGCGGTGCGGATTCAGGGGATGCTCGCGGTGCTCGGAGCGGACCATATCGAACCGATCGTCTTCGATCACCCGTCCGCGAGTCGCTCTCCTTCGCCGCGCCTGTTGACCCTCCCCTTCTCGGGTGAGCTGGACGGGCTCGTCATCATGGGGATCCCCGTCGACACAGGCTTGGCGGAGCGTTTGCGCAATCGAGAGCTGCCGACGGTGTTGGTCGACTCGCGGCATCCGGACTTCACCTCCGTCGTCCTCGACGAGGAGGTCGGAGCTCGTCTCGCCGCCGAACACCTCGTGTCGCGCGGGTTCACCCGCTTCGTCTATGTCACGGAAGGGCAGATCTCGAACGACTACATCTCTCAGGGGCGGCGCCGGTTCACCGGGTTTGTGAATGCGTTGAGAGATCTTGGAGTGGGCGACGATGCCGTCGCGTGCATCACCGCCCGCTCAGGGGACGCGGCTGCCGGTCACAGTGCCGCCGAGCCCATCAGCCGGATGGCCGCCCACGCGCGGGTGGGTGTGCTCGCGGGCCATGACCTGCTCGCCGCCGGGATCCTCGCGGGACTCAGGGCCGCCTCGACCCCTGTGCCTGAGCGCGTGGGCGTTGTCGGCTGGGACGGTGGGGAACTCGTCGAAGCGCTCGGCGTGAGCACGATCCGCCAGCCGCTGGTGGAGTCCGGTCGCGTCGGCGCCCAGCGTCTCGTCGCCCTGATGCGCGATCCGGACACTCCCGTGGAGCGCGTCGTCATCGAGCCCGCCCTCGTCGTCGGAACGACCTCGTGACGAATGCCATGCCGGACGCGCTGGCGCAGTTCGTCGACGCGGTTCGGCAGCGCACGGCACACGGGCGACTGCCCGACCCGCCATTCGAACGAGAGCCGGGGGAGCCGACCCAGCGGTGGCGCGCGCGGATGGCGGAGGCACGCGCCGCGCACGATGCCCACGCGGTAGCCTGGCGCGCGGCGATCACCGCGACCGCGCGCGAACTGACCGGCGCCAGCGTCGAAGACCTGCTCCCGCCCCCTGTGCTCGTGCGCGAATCGGACACCGTGGTCGGCGGTGTCCCCGTGCACGTCACCGAGCCCTCAGGGAGCCTGGGGACGAGACCTCGCCCCGTGATCCTGCGGCTGCACGGAGGCGCGTACTGGATGGGCGGCGGCGCGGCCCGCACCGTGATCGATCGCCCTCAGGTTGTCAGCCTGGCGGCGGAGCTCGGCGCTGCCGTGTTCGACATCGACTACGGGCTGGCCCCGGAGCGACCATATCCCCAGGGGCTGGCGGACACGCAGACCGTGCTCGCCGCGGTCCGCGACCGATCAACGGGTCACCACATCGATCCCGCGCGGGTCGCGCTGCTCGGAACGTCTTCTGGGGGGAACCTCGCCGCACTGGTCGCGCTGGACGACGCCGGCCGTCGTGGGTCGCCTCCGCTTCGCGCGCTCGCGCTCCTGTGCCCTTCCGCGGACATGTCCGACGTCCCGGCGGAGGTGCGGGCGAATCCGCACGCGTGGTCGGCGAGAGCGCAGCTGATTCATGCGTACCTCGGTGCGCTCGACCCTGCCGATGCCCGCGTCTCGCCAGCCCTGCGAACGGCGTTCGACGGTGTGCCACCGACGTTCGTCGCAACCGCGCTGTATGACGAGATCGCGCGCGGTGGCGCCGAGCTGGCCCGGAGGATCACGGAGAGTGGCGGGTACGCGGAGCTGTACGAGTACGAGATGACTCACACCGTCGCGCTGCCCGAGACCGAAGCGCGGGTAGTCAGGCAGCTCGTCGGCTTCCTGCGTCCTCGTTTGTCCGAGACATCCGTCTGAGGACCGTTGCGGGAGCCGAGTGCGGCCCCCGAATCATCGGATGACACAGCCCTCATCGCTCGGCGATGCTTGGGGACGCGGGCGGCCCGGCTGAGAGACGGCACGGCGCGCGCCGAATTCCCGGTGTCGCTCTTGCAGCCACACCGACCTACCCGGAGCGTGGTTCACCCGTGGGGATCTCGCGGGATCGTGGGATCCCAGAGGCCCTCCGCGGTGCCGGCCTCGAGGCTCGAGCGATAGATGGCGGTCTTCGTCGAGATGACGGCAAGCGACTCTTCCAGATCGTGGATCTTCGCGCGGACAGTGGCCTCGTGTGCCTCCAGAAGCGCCATCCGGTCCGCTTCGTTTCCCGGACCGGCCTCGATGAGGGTGGCGAGTTCCCTGACCCGCGCGATGGGCATTCCTGTTTTTCGCAGCGTCATGCACAACGTGATCCAGTACACGATGTCGGCATCGAACACCCGCTGGCCGCCCGGAGTTCGCTCGACCTTCATCGGGAAGAGCCCCTCGCGTTCGAACCACCGGAGAGCGTGCACTCCGACCCCCGTGATCCGGGAGACTTCGCCGATCGAGTAGCGGTGCGGGCCGGGTACCTCGACCGTGCAATCGTTCGCGCTTGACATAGAGTTCACTCTAGGTCCTACGGTCGCACCATGACTCCGACCGAAACACGCCTCACGCGCCAGCATGCTCTTCCTTCCGGGTTCACCCGTGATCACACCGCCGCCGACGTCGTCGCCGGGGTTGACCTCACCGGCAAACGGGTGCTCGTCACCGGGGGCTATTCCGGCATCGGGCTGGAGATGACGCGGGCTCTCTCAGGTGCGGGTGCCTCTGTCGTCGTCCTCGCGCGCCGTGGAGGACTCGCGGCCGAGACGACCAGGGGCATCGCGCGTGTCACAGTGCTTGACGCGGACCTGTCGGATCAGCGTGACATCCACAAGCTCGTTCGCCGCCTTCTCGAGGAGCGCGAGCGACTCGACGGCATCATCGCGAGCGCCGGAGTCATGGCTACCCCGGAGAAGAGGACCCGTGAAGGATGGGAGCATCAGTTCGCCGTCAACCACTTGGGTCATTTCGCACTCATCGGGGGGATCCTGCCGCTGCTGACCGAGAACGGCGCGCGCGTCGTCATGATGTCGTCCGCCGGGCACTTCACCAGCGGGATGCGCTGGAGTGATGTGCACTTCACGGCAGAGCCCTACGATCCCTGGCTCGCGTACGGACAGTCGAAGAGCGCGAACGCACTGTTCGCGGCCGAACTCGCAGAGCGCGGGCGCGAGCGCGGCCTGCAGGCATTCTCCGTCCATCCCGGCAACATCATGACCCCACTGCAACGGCACCTCTCGATGGAAGACCAGATCGCGTTGGGCTGGGCGGACGAAGCTGGGGAACCGAGCACCGCGCTGAGACTGAAGACCGCGCAACAAGGCGCGTCGACCGGTGTCTGGGCGTTGACTTCCCCGGGACTCGCGGACTTGAGCGGCGTGTATACGCAAGACAACGACGTCGCTCGTGTGATGCCCGACGCGGAGATGGACATGGTCGCTGGCGGAGTCAAGTCCTGGGCGGTGGATTCCGTGGACGGTGCACGCCTCTGGGACTACTCGATCGCCGCGACCGGAATCGTGCCTTTCGTATGAGCTGGTGCCCGGCCGACGACACCTCGCAGTCTCAGTGCCGCCAGCCCGTGGAGACATGCGCCTGCTTCAGCTGAGGTCGCGTTCGCCCTGGCGCCGACGGTAGTAGTCGCGCGCCCCGCAGAAATGCGCGAATCGACCGGCGTGATGCCGTATTCAGACAGGTACGGTGGACACATGGAGCACGCATTGAAGTTCCCGCGAGCTACTCCGACGAACTGAGCGAGATCATCGTGCCCGAGCCCACCCCACTGACCCAGAGCCCATCCACATGGGCTCGCCTCCGCTGGTGGATCATCGGCATGTCGGTTGTCGCAGTGGTGTTCTGAACCCTGCTCCTCCTGGGCTTGTTCAAACTCGTGAGAATCGGTCCAAGCTAGAACGGGCAGGAGATTATGCGGTGCGAGAGCCTTACCCATCCGCCGATTCCCGAGCCTGCATCGTTACGTGCGCGAATGGCCAAAATGATCCCCGAGATGTCCGCGCGGAACGCCTCCCGCCAAGATCCGCTTCCTGTAGCCCGGCGCCCTCGCGCGAGGCTCACTCGAGATCCCGCGGCCGTATCACCAAGTGTGGATTACCGTCGCCGTAGCTGGGCGTCGGCAAGATGAGGGAGGGTGTGGTCGGTGTCCTCGGCGTTGAGATCTGTGCCAGGTGGAACAATTTCGTCGATGCGGTCAAGGACTTCAGCGTCAAGGTTGATTTTTGTGGCGCCGAGGAGATCGTCTAGCTGTTCCGGGGTGCGCGGGCCGATCAGCACGGAGGATACAGCGGGGTGTGCGGCAGCAAACCCGAGGGCGAGGTGGGTTAGCGACATCCCTGTCTGGTCCGCGAGGGCGAGGAGTTGTTCGACAGCCTTCAACTTGCGGCGGTTTCCTTCTTTGTTGAGGTCGAACTTGTAGCTGATCATTCCGCGGAAGCCGCTCAACTCGATGTCGTCAGCTGAGCGGAACCGTCCAGTTAACCAACCACTATTGATCGGGTTCCATGTCAGTACCCCCATGTCGAGTTGGCGCGCAGTTGATCGGACATGCCTCTCAATCCCTCGGATAAAGATCATGGTCAAAACTTCTTCATTTCTGGCCTTCCTTGCTTGGTTACATCTCGGCGGCGAGCGCCGCCCATCAAGGAATGTTCGGTCAGGGCTCTATGGTTCACGGTGTCCGGAGACTCCTGATTCCGTGGGGATGGCTCGCCCCTACGGCCGTACACGCGGGGCTTGCAGTTCTTCTTGGCCGGAGACACAGTGTGAAGCATGAACAACGAGCAGGTCGGCGCAAGAATGGTCAACCCCATGTACGTGAAGGGCGAGATTGAAAACCCCATCTACCGGGTGTATTTCGACGTCGACGGTGCTCAGTATGAGTGGCGACTGGAGTCCTGCCAGTCTGTGCACGACGCGCTGCAGTGGGCAAACCAAGACGGTCGTCCCTATTACCTCTATGTCGAGACTTACGACACCTCCGACCTCACCCTGATCCAGCTGGCAGCGCCGGGAGAGACCGGTCTGTGACTGGCCTCTCCCGGCGCCGTCCCGGGCTACGGGCAGGTTGCCGTGGCGCGGTTCGACCACGCTTGGTCAGTTTGGCCACCAACGGTGACCTTCGTCCACGCCGAGTAGTACTTGCTCCTATCGCAAGGGAGCTGGAACGCTGTGCCGCTTGAGTTCACCGGGATGTAGAACGTCTCAGAAGGCTTCTTGGCGGGGTCGACAACCCTGGTCTGGGTTGCGGAATAGGTGGTGACATGCGGGCCAACCAACGGGCCCGATCCAATCCATGAATCGAGCGACACCGTCTTCTTCGACATGCAAGTCACGTGAGCTTTCGCAATCACTCCACCGGCTCCGCCCGAGTAATGGGGATTGTCGACGGTGACCACACACCCATCAGCTGAGGCCATGGCGGGGGACGGGGGCTGCACCACCCCGACGGTCACCAACGCGAGAACCGCCACAAGGACCGCCGCAGCGCGGCCTCCAAAGACCCTGCCCCGAAAAGTACGCACATTTGTACTCATGAAATCCATCTCCTTCGATGTTCCCGCACTCTCCACGAGTGCTCTCATAGCAGCTATCTCCGGACGCCATTGATTGGTTCACGCTGCCTGTCCAGACCACTTGTTGGGGGCTCCCGGCCAGCCGCGCCAGGTTGGGGGCCGCGCGAGAAAGTAGACATACGAATATTCGTTCGTGCGACATCAGGGCCTTCTGGAAAAGTCCGCGGAATCAAGCGAACGACCATCGCCATGGCGCTGGCGTCGACCGGGTGCCGGCAGCTGCGCCGGCCGAGGCAATCCTCGAACACACATCCAGACGGAGATCCCCATGCCTGTTATCCACAATCTGCCGAAATCGCCTACCCCATGCGGGGGACACTCTGAGTTGAGCTACACGAACACCGGCGGATACGCCGACATCACGGGCAGTGACTACCTCGCAGATCGAGGGCTCGCGCCCGATCGCATCGCCGTCACTGTCCTCGCTGCGCGCCTCGCTGCGCGCCTCGCGGCGACCGCGGCCGAGGAAGCGTACTGGACGATCCGCCACCAGGCGATCGCGGAGCTGCGCCGCCAGGGGCAGAGCACGCGCGATATCGCCCGCACGCTCTCGCAGGCCGGAGCCCAGCGGAGCCAGGTGAATCGCGAGCTGCGAAAGCAACCGCTGCGCTTCGCACCCGAACCCGCCATCGACACGCTCGTCCAAGACGCATGGGCCGAGGATCCCGCGCCGCAGGTGCACCAGCTACCAGCTCGGGAGGCGACACCTACCGGGCCGCATACAGCGTCGCCCTCCGAACCGCGCTGGGGCGCATGCTCGATGACGAGTAACGAGGCGTCCGGGGGAGTGGACGAGGTCACCACCCAGCCGCCCGGGCTTCTTCGGCTGATGACGAAGGGGTGGTGTTCAGAGGTGGGCAGTTCATGAGCCCCGACCGCAACCTACCGCGCGCTCGACGCCGCTGGCATCGCCTACGAGGTGGTCGACGTGACAGAGAACGCCGCTGCGCTCGCCTACGTCACTGAGGATCTGGGGTACATGCAAGCTCCGGTCGTTGTCGTCGACGAGCACGACCACTGGTCCGGGTTCCAGCCGGACGAGATCTCCCGCATCGCGAAGGCCCTGGCCTCGTGAACGTGCCGGGGGAGACTGGGGACATGCACACCGACAGCACCCCACACGCCGGCATCGAAGCTCACGTGGCCCCGGCGGGCGATGGGACATGGATCATCCGTATCCCGGCCCTCGACGTGACCGGCGCCGCAACCACGTACACCGGTGCCACCCGCACAGCACGCACACTCGCCGCCGCGCACCTCGAGGCCGCATCTGCCGACGTCGACGTGACAGTGATCGTCGATGCCCCCGACACGATTACCCGGATGATCCGCGAGAGTGCCGACGCCGAGATCCGCGGACGCCAGCACCTCGGCCATGCAGCTGCACACCGTCGGGCGGCCGCGCACACCCTCTACGGGTCTGGTTACCCGCTCGAAGCGATCGGCGCGATCATGGGCGTCACCGCCCCACGCGTGAAGAAGTACCTCGACACCTAGGAGTAGTCATGACTGAGACGGAGCGGGAGGGATAGCTCAGAGTCCACCGCTTCCTACCCGCGATGAGAAGATGGCTTCATGATGGCCAAAATTCCGATTCGGGGAGCCTCGCGGCGCCCGTTAGTGATCATTGTCGGCGTGATTCTCATAATCATCTCAGCCGTGATCATCACTTTCGCAAGCTTCCTGACACTGATGATCAGGGGTTTCGGAGATGCAACCGGGGAATATACAATGATTGCGGTGGGCTCCGCTTTGGTCAGCCTGGCCCTGGGGATTTGCGGTATCTACATACTCATGCATTTGCCCCCGAAATAGCGACGGCCAGGCGAAACGTATATGCCGGCGACGTCGCCCAAGCAGACGTATTCATAGGACACTAAGCGATGCGACAAGCGAGAAAGTTTCCGTCGCAGTTCACGGGCTCTGACATGCCGGCCCCCGGGCAGCGGCATCGACAGCATCCTGGCCTCCATCTCGACCTGGTGCTCGGCACGAGTAGCGGTCGCGGAGGAGGGGGCGCGCCCTGGGAGCGAACAAGGAAATGACTCTTAGACTGGATAAGTGGCATATCGCTCCGAGGACTATTCCTCCGTCGGCTGGGGTGTTTCCCTAAGCTGAAGGTATGCGCGAAGATGCTGATCAGGCCGGTACCGGCGATGGAGACCGTGTGAAGGAGGCCTTGCGCATCCCGGCGTTCAGGCTCTTCTGGACCGCCACAACGATTCGCGCCTTCGCTGGCTCGATTGCGGGAGTTGCGTTTCAAGTCCTGATCGTCACCGTCGTTGCGGCCACACCGTTTCAGATCGGCGTGCTGAACGCTCTTAGCGTCGTTCCGTACTTGTTCCTAGGTCTGATCGTTGGCGCCCTGATGGATCGCTGGAAGCGTCAACGAACTTTGGTGCTCACGAGTATTGGGCGTGCGGTCGTTCTCGCCGCTATTCCCGTGTTGCTTCTGCTCGAGGCGCTCACCTTTTGGTCACTCGCTGTCGTGATGCTTGCTCTCGGGGTCTTGACGCTCTTCTCGGATTCCGCATCGCAACCTCTCCTCCCTCATCTCGTTCCGCGGTCGTCACTGGTCTCAGCGAATGCGCGACTCGGGCAGAGTGAGACCGTGGCTGGTACGGCCGGCCCTGCCCTCGGTGGCGCACTGTTCAACGTGCTCGGCGCTCCGCTGCTCTTCGTGTTCGAGGCTGCGGCTCAGGCGGTTTCGGCAGTGCTGCAGTCGCGGATCTCGGTTATTGAAACCGTACCTCCGCCGCGCCCGCAAGGACACCACATCGGTCACGATATCGCGGAGGGAATGCGCTTCACCTATCGCCACAGAACGTTGCGACCACTCGCGCTCTCCGTGCACGTCTGGTTCCTGGGCAATAGCATCGTCGCAACTTTATTCGCAGTTTTCGTCCTTCGAGAGTTACAGCTGCCGGCATGGGCTTTCGGCATTACGCTCGCATTCGGCGGTGTCGGCGGATTCCTTGGGGCTGTCGTCGCTCCGGGTATCGGCGCGCGTATCGGCGCTGGGCGGGCGATTCTCCTCGGTCGGGCACTGATCATCCCCCCGTGGGCGCTCCTCGCGCTGGCGCCAATCGGTCCGGACAGCAGCCTCACTCTGCTGTTGACTCTCATCTCTATTGCGCAGTTTCTATATGGGCTCTCGATGGGAATTGAAGACGCCAACGACATCGCCTACCGTCAAGCAGCTGCTCCAGATGCGATTCAAGGGCGCATGAACGCGACCATTCGCACCATAAACCGCGTCATCTTCTTCTTCGGCGCCCTCGTCGCGGGCGGTCTCGCTACGTGGCTCGGATATCCGCTCAGCCTCGGGCTCGCCGCGGGAATCTTCATGGTGGGAGCTCTGATCGTCGCGTTCTCACCGCTACGCGTCGCGCGCCACGAAGACACCACGCACGCGCAGATGACTTGAGGGGCGTGCGCGGCCTCCGGTGCGCGGCGCACTCGATATGACGCCGGCGGTCGGTCGCGCGGGAGTCAGGTCGCTGACTGCGGAGTCTGGCGTCACACCTCAAACTGGATGCTGCTTGGTGGCGGGGTAACTGCCCAGGATGTTGCCGCTTCGGGCGGCGTGGGCCGCCATAATCTGCGTCGAGTATCCGAGCAGTGCGCCAAGGGTGATTGCCCCGGATTGAACCTCGTCAACGTCTCGGTCAAGTTCAGCCGCGGCGACTTCAGCGCCGAGGCGCAGCAGCGCACTCTGAAAGTCCTTGGCGCTCGTCCGAGATCCGAAAGTGCGGGAGTGCGCCTACCCGGTGGCGCCGCGGTAGCGCACGTCGAAGACGATCTCCCCTCCAGCGAGAGCGCGCTCGCGGATCGTCGACTTGGTGACGTTGTTCATGATGCTCCAAAAGATTCTTGGGTGACAGCGTCGCATCAATGAGCGCTGGGCTCATGCGAGGGCCTACGGCACCTACGCGCCAACTACGCAGTCCCAACCCGGGAACTGCCACGACGTGTGGATGATGCGCAACTCAGCTCCCTCAAACTCCTCCGCGGCGCCTACTGCGGAGACTTGGTCAGTGGAGATTTCTCGTTGAGAATCCGCTGAAGTGTGGCCTGCTGCCCGCGCGAGAGTTGCTCAGTCGGGGTGTGGTCAATCACCAGCGCCCACCACAACGTCGATTCAATACCGCAGTTCTTGCAGGTTCGCGGCAAGATAGTGCCGAATCGACCGATGGTTGGCGGGTAGTCCCACCCCTCCTGGAACGCTTCGTCCGGCGTGAGGAGCGCCTGCTTCCCGCAGGACTCACACAGGTGGAGAAACGCCTCATATGCGCGATTCATGGTGCTCCATTCGTGCCTCCGGCGTCAGCCGCCCGCGTGCCCGACAGCAGCGGGTGCTTTGCACGTTAGAAGAAGCGCCCAGCTGAGCGACGAAGAAGCTTCAAGCAGCCCGGAGGCACGTAGTTCCGGGCTCGCCACACGTCGTATTCCCGGTGTCCTTGACGCGGGCTCCTGAGCGGTCCTCAGCCGAGCCCCAAGCAGCCACGTGTCTCCCCTCAGGCTGCTCCCGCGTCCATGCGTTGCGAAAGCACAGCCGAGCGCCCGCGCAAGGAGAACCATGAACACTTCTCCTTCATCATCGACGCGGTGGTGGTCAAGATTCCACAAGCTTCAAGAGCTGTGCGTGAAGCTGAACCGATTTCCATCTCGGCGCGACTTCCGCTCGTAGTCAAGCCCACGCGAGAGCCTGGAATCCTGGATATGGCGCCAACGCAGAGCACATCTCACGGAGGCACAGACCGAGGCCTTGGCATCCCTTCACGGCTTTGATTGGGCCCCCAGAGAGACTCACTGGGACCAGGTGCTCGCACAGTACAAGAATTTCGTCGCCTCGCACGGCAGGACACCGCGGTTCAGGGCTCCATCCCAAGAGGAGCGAGCACTCGCCGATTGGTTCGCGCGTCAACGGCGCTTGATGAGGAGCGGCCAGTTGGCGCATAGACGAGTGATGGAACTCCGCGCACTCGCACAAACGCCACTCACGGACACCCACGAACAGTGACCGCCGCAAAACGTGCAGACTCTTCACTCACCCAGGCGAGAGCTCCCAGACCTGAGGAACCGACCACCGCTAGAGACGTTTCAGCACGCACAACGACCGTTCGTGCGTGCCATCTGCCACACGCAAAACATGCCAACAAAAACAAAAGAGCCCCGGAACTCCTGGTCAGACCAGATGCTTCCGGGGCTCATCACGTGCGCGAAGGGGGACTTGAACCCCCACGCCCTATCGGGCACTAGCACCTCAAGCTAGCGCGTCTACCTATTCCGCCACCCGCGCGTGATGTTGTGTTGTTCGTCTTCCCGTTCTGTTTCCAGCCCGTTCCGACAAGAGTCGACTTTAGCACGACTGTTCGTGACGTCGCGAACACGGGGCGACCTCGGGCGTGCCGTACCGTGGAACCATGGCCCAGGATGAGACTCCCGAGGTCGCGCGCATCGCCGCCGATCTGATCCGATTCGACACCAGCAACTACGGCGAGGGGCGCGCGAACGGCGAGCGCGAAGCCGCGGAGTACGTGGTCGCCTACCTCGGTGCGCTGGGGTTGCAGACCGAGACGTACGAGTCGGCGCCCGGTCGCACGAGCGTGATGACCCGTATCGCGGGCCGTGATGCGTCCAAACCAGCGCTCGTGCTGCACGGACACCTCGATGTCGTACCCGCCGTCGCCGCGGACTGGAGCGTCGATCCGTTCGCCGGCGAGATCCGTGACGGGCTCCTGTGGGGTCGCGGCGCCGTCGACATGAAGGGCATGGACGCCATGATCCTCACCGCGGTCGCTGAGATCGTCCGCGCGGGGGAGAGGCCAGAACGAGACCTCATCGTGGTCTTCTTCGCCGATGAGGAGGCGGGTGGCGAGTTCGGGTCTGCTCGGGTCGTCGAAGAGCGCCCCGAGTGGTTCTCGGGCGCCACCGAGGCGATCAGCGAAGTGGGCGGGTACTCCGTCGATGTGGCGGGGCGTCGGTCGTATCTGCTGCAGGTGGGGGAGAAGGCGCTCCTGTGGCTGCGCCTCAGCGCATCGGGAACGGCAGGGCACGGCAGCGGCTATCACCGCGACAACGCGGTGACGAAGCTGGCCCGCGCAGTCGCACTGCTCGGTGAGCGGGACTGGCCCGTGGTCCTCACCGAAACCACCCGGGAGCTGGTCGCGCGGATCCGGGAGATCGCCGGGGCCGAGACCACTGATCCCGATGAACTCGCTGCCTTCGCCGGTGCTGCCCAGCGGTTCCTGCGATCGTCCTGGCGTACCACCACGAATCCGACAGGTCTGACGGCGGGATACAAGCACAACGTCATCCCGGACCATGCTGAGGCGCTCATCGACGTGCGCGTCCTCCCGGGCACGGAGGAGAGCTTCCTCACGGAGCTGCGCGAGCTGCTGGGGGATGACATCACCGTTGAGACCATTGTTGGAGACGTGGGACTGGAGACGCCGTTCTCGGGAGATCTCGTCGAGGCGATGGTCGCGGTGCTCGGCCGGCACGACCCGGATGCGCCCGTGCTTCCGTACCTGCTCTCCGGCGGCACCGACAACAAGGCGCTGGGACGGCTCGGCATCACCGGGTACGGCTTCGCCCCGCTGCGCCTCCCCGCCGAGCTGGACTTCACCGGTATGTTCCATGGAGTCGATGAGCGAGTGCCCGTCGAGTCACTCGTGTTCGGTCAGCAGGTGCTGATCGACCTTCTGCGGAGCTACTGATTCATGCACGTTGTTGAGGCGATCATCCTGGGCATCGTCCAGGGTCTCACCGAGTTCCTACCCATCTCCTCCAGTGCGCACCTACGGGTGGTCGGGCTCATGCTCCCCGGTGGAGCCGACCCCGGCGCGACTTTCACCGCGGTCACCCAGCTCGGCACAGAGCTGGCCGTGATCATCTTCTTCTGGCGCACGATCGTGCGGATCATCTCGCGATGGGCGCAATCGCTCACGGGCAAGGTGGCCCGCAACGATCCCGACGCCCGCATGGGCTGGCTGGTGATCATCGGCACCATTCCGATCGGCGTGATCGGCTTCCTCGCGCAGGAGCAGATCCGCGGGCCCTTCCGAAACCTGTGGCTGGTGGCCGCCGTCCTCATCGTGTTCGGTCTGATCCTCGGCCTCGCGGACTATCTGGGTAAGAAGAACCGCCAACTTCAGGACCTGACCTACCCGAGTGGTCTCGCGTTCGGTCTTGCCCAGGTGCTCGCCCTCATCCCCGGCGTCTCCCGCTCCGGAGCCACGACCACGATGGGACTCGCGCTCGGCTTCTCCCGCACCGCAGCGGCCGAGTACTCCTTCTTGCTGGCTATCCCGGCCGTCTTCGGCTCGGGGCTTTACGAGCTGTACAAGAGCTTCGATGAGACCGGCCAGACGTACTCGATGGGCGATACGGCCATTGCGACCGTGGTGGCCTTCGTGGTCGGCATCCTCGTGATCAAGTACCTGATGCAGTACCTCAAGAAGGGCAGCTTCCTGCCGTTCGTGATCTACCGCGTCGTGCTCGGCGTGGTGCTCATGATCCTCCTCGGACTCGGTGTGATCCCGGCGATCTCCGCCTGATCTTGGTGCCTCGATGGCCCGCGGCGTCACGGACGCTGCGGGCCATCGCCGTCTCGTCGGAGATATCGCTCGAACTCGCGGGCGAGCGCATCGCCCGTGGCATCGGGGGAGTCCCACTCGTCCCGGGCGCGCTCCAGCTCGCTCACATAGGCCGCAAGTTCCTCGTCCTCGGCGACCGCGGCGTCCACGGCAGCCTCCCACCGACGTCCCTCTGCCTCGAGGGTGCCGGGCGACGGCTGGGTTCCGGTGAGCTCTCCGACGGCGGAGATGAGAGCGAGAGCCCCCAGGGGACTGGGCCCCTGTCCGGCGGTGTAGTGCGGCAGGCTCGCCCAGAGGCTGAGTCCAGGAACGCCCACACCCTCCATCGCCAGCGACAGCACCGAGAGGATGCCCACCGGACCCTCGTACTGCGAACGTTCGAAGCCCGATTCACCACGGATGTCGGCGTTATCGCTGGAGGCGTGTACCGGGACCTTCCGTGTGTGCGGGACATCGGACATCATGCCACCGAGCGTCACGAACCCGGTGACGTCCGCGGCGAGGGCCTGATCGACGATCTCCGAAGCGAATCCCTGCCACGCGCGGGCCGGCTCCGTGCCGGACAGCAGCCACACCTCGGGTGTGCCGGCACCCACCGGTCGCCACAATGACGCCCCCGGCCAGGTGAGGGTGCGCTCACCGGTGGCGCCGTACGCGATGGCGGGACGGGTGTACTGGTAGTCGAAGTAGAGCTCGGGATCCACCGACCAGACCTTCTCGTACGAGCCGGTTTCGCGCAGCGCCGTGAGCGCACTCGTCGCCGCTTCGCCCGCATCGTTCCAGCCGTCGAACGCGGCGACGAGGATCCGTGATCCGAGCCCGCGGAGCGGGCCATGCCTGTTCGTCATCGCTCCAGCTTAGGCAGGTGCCGGGTGGGCGGGGCGGCAACGGTTAGGCTGGTGCAGTGATTGCGCCCTCTCTCTCCGCTGTGCTCTGGGATATGGACGGAACCATCGTCGACACCGAACCGCTCTGGATGGCGGCGGAGACGGCGCTGGTGGGATCGTTCGGGGGACGATGGGACCACGAGCAAGCGCTCCAGCTGGTCGGCATGGGTCTGGACACATCAGCTCGTATCCTCCAGGACGCCGGTGTGCGCATGTCCGAGGGCGCGATCATCGATCACCTCACCGACGCGGTGATGGCACAGCTCGGCGAGGGGAACGTGGTGTTCCGTCCCGGCGCTCGCGAGCTGCTCGCGGCGAACCGCGCCGCTGGGCTGCGCAATGCACTGGTCACGATGTCTCACCGGCGCATGGCGCTCGTGGTCGCTGGCCTCCTTCCCGATGAGACCTTCGAGCTGGTGGTGGGGGGAGACGAGGTCGCTCGTCCCAAGCCGTTCCCAGACCCGTACCTGCAGGCGGCCGAAGCTCTCGGCATCAGCCCCGATCAGGCCGTCGTGATCGAGGACTCCCCGGGCGGAACACGCTCAGGCGTCGCTGCGGGGATCGCCACGATCGGCGTCCCCCACATGGTTCCCCTGGAGGGGCTGGGTGCCACCGTGCTCTGGCCCACTCTCGCTGACCGCACCCCGGATGACCTCCGTGGTGTGCACGAAAGGTTCACCCGATGACTTCCGCACGCCCCACCGGCCCGTTCCGCCTCGGCGACCGGGTGCAGCTCACCGGTCCGAAGAACCGGATGCACACGATCACCCTCAAGGAGGGCGGCGAGCTGCACACCCACCACGGCGTGCTCGCGCACCGGGACCTGATCGACCTGCCCGACGGCTCCGTCGTGCTGAACAGCAACGGACACGAGTACCTGGCACTGCGCCCGCTGCTGCGCGACTTCGTGATGTCGATGCCCCGCGGCGCGGCCATCGTCTACCCCAAGGACTCGGCACAGATCGTGTCGCAGGCGGACATCTTCCCGGGTGCCGTGGTGGTGGAGGCGGGTGTCGGATCCGGCGCACTCTCCCTGTCGCTGCTCCGCGCGATCGGTCCGGAGGGGCGCCTGTACTCGTTCGAGCGCCGCGAGGAGTTCGCCGATGTCGCACGGGCGAACGGAGAGACCTTCTTCGGCGAGGTTCCGGAGAACTGGTCGATCATTCTCGGAGACCTCGCTGAGGCACTGCCGGAGACCGTGCCCTCAGGCACCGTAGACCGCGTGGTGCTCGACATGCTGGCGCCCTGGGACTGCATGGACGCCGTAGCCGAGGCGCTCGCGCCCGGGGGAGTCGTCATCTGCTACGTCGCGACGGCGACGCAGCTGTCGCGCGTGGCCGAGTACATCCGCGGCATGGGCGTCTTCACCGATCCGGAGGCCAGCGAGACGATGGTTCGTGGGTGGCACGTCGAAGGTCTTGCCGTGCGCCCGGATCACCGCATGATCGCTCACACGGGATTCCTGCTCACGGCGCGCCGCCTGGCCCCCGGTACGGTCGCACCCGAGGTACGTCGCCGTGCGTCCAAGTCGAGTTACTCCGACGAGGACGTCGAGCTCTGGACGCCGGGCGCGGTGGGAGACCGCTCCATCACCGACAAGAATCTCCGCAAGCGCGTGCGCGAAGCGGAGAAGGGTGCAGCCGGAGCGCGTATCGCACGCGGCGACACGTCCGGCGAAGCCTGAACGGGATCGTAGACTGACATGGTGCGCAAGATCTCTGCCGTCATCCCCGTCGTCGCTCTGACCGCTGTCGCCCTCGTCGGCTGCGCCCCCGCAGCGGGCACGGCCAACTCGTTCGGCTGCACGCCGCTCGCCGCGTCCGGTCCGATCGCAGACGCGGTCTCTGTGACCGGCGATTTCGGGGTGGAGCCCACGATCGAGGCGCCCAGCGCCATGAACGTCACCGCTCAGGAGCGCGACATCGTCATCGCCGGTGACGGTCCGCAGATCGTGTCGGCGAATCAGGTCGTGAGCTTCAGCTACTCCCTGGTGCGCACGAGTGACGGCGCTTCCGCGCCGGCTCAGCCGGTGGGCCCCGCGGTGGTGTCTCAGTTGTCGCAGGTTGTGCCGACCCTCGACCAGCAGCTGATGTGCGCTCGCCAGGGTGATCGCATCCTCGCGACGCTGCCGGCCAACGCGCTCGACCCGGCGGTCGCCGCCCAGAACGGTCTGGGCGCGAACGAGGGCTACCTCATGGCCATCGACGTCACAGAGGTGCTTCCAGACCGCCCCGAGGGCACCGACGTTTTCAACGGTGCGTGGGGTCTGCCATCCGTCGTGCGCGCGCCCGACGGTCGCTCCGGTGTCATCGTGCCCGACGGCAAGGCACCGAAGGACACCGCCGTGGAGACGCTGGTGCGTGGTGACGGTGCCGCGCTCACGGCCGACGACGCGGCCATCCTCAACGTTCTCGGGGTCAGCTGGTCCGGCAAGACCCAGTTCCGCTCATCCATCGATGACGGCACGCCCACGGTATCCTCTGCAGGCGATCTGCCGAAGGCCGTGGCTGACGCCCTGGTCGGCGCTACCGTCGGATCGCAGATCATGGTCGTCGTGCCGGCTGACGCCGCGGCGGGAGACTCCGCCGACGCCAAGGCGCCGAAGGACACCGCACTGATCTATGTGGTCGACATCCTCGGCACCCTGCCTGCTTCCTGATCCGCGGCGAGCGCTGACGCGCCTCCCGCCCCGACGCCTGTGGCGCCCATAGGATGTTGAGGTGGCTGAGAAGATTCCCCCGGAGGAGCGGTTGACGAACCTCGTCGTCGCTCTCATGGCAACCGAGATCGGCCTGACGAAACAGCAGATCCTGGAGTCCGTGTCGGGCTATCGGCAGCGGTACGAGCAGGGTGGCGTCACCGCCGCTCTGGAGAAGATGTTCGAACGCGACAAGGACGATCTGCGTGCGCTCGGCATCCCGATCGAGACCCTCGGCGACCTGGCGGACCCCAACGACCTGCGCGAGGCGCGGTACCGCGTTCCGCAGGCCGAGTACGACCTTCCCGGCGACATCACGTTCTCACCGGCCGAACTGGCGGTGCTCAGCCTCGCCGGTACCGTCTGGCGCGACGGCTCCTTCTCGCAGGATGCGCGTTCGGGTCTGCGCAAGATCCGCGCGCTCGGTATCGATGTCGATGAGCCGATCATCGGCTTCGCGCCGCGGCTGGACCTCACCGCTCCCGCCTTCACACCGCTACAACAGGCCATCGAGAACGCGGAAGTCGTCAGCTTCAGCTACCTGAAGCCCGGGGACGCTGCCGCGCGGCTGCGGCGTATGAAGCCTCTCGCCCTCATCGACGCCGAAAACCGGTGGCACGTGTACGGCATCGATGCAGACCTCGAGGAGGAGCGGACGTTCCTGCTCTCACGGATCGTGAGTGAGGTGACCCCGACCGGCGAGCACTTCGATGCCGGGCTCCGAGCCGGCGCGGGGGAGCGGGGATTGGCAGGTCTCCGCGAGGTACTGGAGCGCAACGTCGCTCATCTCGAGGTGAACCCGGGCACCGAGGCCGCACTCCGCCTCAGCCGGAGGTCTCGTCCGGCAGCGCGGGGGATCGAGGTGCCGTACCTGGACGAGTCCATCTTCGCGGACGAGCTCGCATCCTACGGACCAGAAGTGCGGGTCATCGAGCCCGAGCGGCTCCGCGACGCCGTGATCACGCGGCTGCGCGCGGTGCTGGAACTGCACGAGGGGAGGAGCTGATGGCCCGTCGCGCACAGCCCT
Organism: Microbacterium sp.; assembly: GCA_031277945.1. Classification (GTDB taxonomy): domain Bacteria; phylum Actinomycetota; class Actinomycetes; order Actinomycetales; family Microbacteriaceae; genus Microbacterium. The sequence continues at coordinate 395,243 of JAITLK010000002.1, forward strand.
TGCTCGCACCCGACCGCGTGAAGCTCTATCTCTCCCTCGTGCCGTATCTGGCAGAGCGCGGGCAGGTGACGGTCACGGAGGCGGCCGCCGACTTCGACGTGAGCCCGGAGGACATGCGCCGCATGGTGCAGAAACTCACGGTCATCGGACTCCCCGGCGAAGACGGATACTGGCAGCTGGACCAGGATCTCTTCAACATCAACTGGGACCTGCTGGACGGCGAGGACGTCATCGAGCTGACCAACACGGTCGCGCTGCGCCGGGTGCCGCGGTTCACCGCCCGGGAGGCCGCAGCATTGCTGTCGGGTCTGCGGCTGGCCCGCGAGGTCCCAGGAATGGACGACGACGGGGTCGTCACCGGTCTCATCGAGAAGCTCTCCCGCGGTGCGTCCGCCGCTCCAGCCGATGTGATCGTCGCACCGTCGACCACCGACGATGTGCGGCGCGTCGTCGCCGAGGCGCTGCGTACCCACCATGCGATCCAGTTCACCTACCGCGCCCCGGATGCCGAACCGCTCGTGCGCACGGTCGACCCCGTCAAGGTGCATATGACCAGTGGCGAGTGGTACCTCCAGGGCTGGTGCCACCTCCGTCGTGCCATGCGCACCTTCCACCTGGCCCGCGCGAGCGATCCGGTGCTGCTGGAGCGCGCAGCCGAGCACGGTGCTGAGCACGCCAGCGAGCTGTTCGGCGGCATGAACACGCCTGCGTCCCCGGCTCCCGAAGATGTGGCAGCCACGATCCGCTTCGCCACGGACACCGCCCCGCTGGTGGGCGACTACCTCTCCCGCGCGGAGGCCTCCAGCGAATCGGGCGTCACCACGGCACGCGTCAACGTCGGAGACCCGCGTTCGCTGAAGCGCCTTGCGGCGCGACGAGGCGGTGCGGTGGAGGTGGTCGCTCCGCCCGCGGCCCGCGCTGCGACGGCGGATTGGGCGCGCGCCGCACTCGATCAATACGCGATCTAGTTCCTTTCCATCTGCCCGGTCCGGGCATGTCGGCGAGGATGCGGGTTAGACTGCACACAGACTTCACGAACGGAGACCACACATGCTCGGTAACCTCACCGGATGGCACCTGCTGCTTGTTCTCGCCGTCATCCTGCTGCTGTTCGGAGCTGCCAAGCTTCCCGCGCTCGCCAAGAGCATGGGTCAGTCGGCGCGTGCATTCAAGGGCGAAATGAACGCGATGAAGGAAGACGACGCGCAGCGCGCAGCCTCCCAGACCGACACCCCGGCACCGAACGCCACCCCCGGAGCCACGCTGAACGGCGTCTCCGACGGCACTGTCATCAACGGAACGGCTGCGAAGCCCACCGATCCCGCGGCCTGACGCCCTATGGCGACACCGCCCATCGACGACGCCGCGGTCGAGGCGCCCCCTGGCGAGAAGCGCATGTCGCTGGGGGAGCACCTCCGCGAGGCACGTCGTCGCATCATGATCTGCGCTGCGGCGATCCTCGTCGCCGCGATCATCGGCTTCATCTTCAGCGGCCTCGTGCTGGACGTGCTCTCGCGGCCCATCGAGCTTGTGCGGGAGAACCGCGGCGATACTGATCCCGGTTCCACCGGACTCATGATCCAGACGGTCACCGGCGCATTCGATCTCCGCATGAAGGTCGCATTCTCGATCGCGATCTTCCTCGCCGCGCCGGTGTGGTTGTGGCAGATCTGGGCATACATCATGCCCGCCATGACGAAGAAGGAGAAGCGCTACACCCTCGGGTTCACGCTCGCAGCAGTGCCGCTGTTCTTCCTCGGCTGCTACGTCGGCTTCTCCGTCGCTCCGCATGTGGTCGAGATCATGGCTTCCTTCCTGCCGGAAGGCGTCAATGCGTTGTACGACTACGCGTACTACTACGACTTCATGTTCAAGCTGCTGCTGGCCGTCGGCGTTGCCTTCGTGATCCCGGTCTTCCTGGTGGCGCTCAACCTCACCGGAATCATGAGCGGGCGCGACATCCTCAAGGGATGGCGTGTGGCGATTCTCATCGCCACGATCTTCGCTGCGGTCACGACCCCGGGAGCCGATGTCACCTCGATGCTGCTTCTCGCAGGCATCCTGATCGTGCTGTACTTCCTGGCCGCGCTGATGTGCCTCCTGTTCGATCGGCGAAAGCGCAAGCGGATGGATGCGTTCATGGCTTCGGAGTCGCCTGCGTGAGTTCCCCTTCGGAGATCTCCGCCGGTGCGGCGCCTGCTCGGCCGCACCTCCTCACCCGGTCATTCGCCGCGCTGCAGCGCTTCGCCCTCGATCCATTCCAGATCGCGGCGTGCGAGGCATTGGAGGACGGTCACGGCGTTCTGGTCGCTGCGCCGACAGGTGCGGGAAAGACCATCGTCGGTGAGTTCGCCATCCACCTGGCGATGCTCACCTCGCGCGACAAGGCGTTCTACACCACGCCGATGAAGGCCCTGTCGAACCAGAAGTTCCGAGAGCTGCAGGACGTCTACGGCGCCGAGAACGTCGGTCTCCTGACCGGTGACACCAACATCAACGCCGGAGCTCGCGTCGTCGTGATGACCACCGAGGTTCTGCGGAACATGCTGTACGCCGATTCACCGGCGCTCCAGGACCTGCGCTATGTGGTGATGGACGAGGTGCACTATCTGGCCGACCGCTTCCGCGGAGCCGTCTGGGAGGAAGTGATCATCCACCTTCCCTCTGAGGTGAAGGTGGTCGCCCTCAGCGCAACCGTGTCCAACGCCGAGGAGTTCGGCGATTGGCTCGACACGGTGCGCGGCGACACCGAGGTGATCGTGTCGGAAATCCGCCCCGTCCCGCTCGAACAGCACGTCCTGTTCCGCGGGGACCTCATCCCGCTGTTCGATGAGCGGAGCTCGGCCGCAGCCCACGAGGTCAATCGGGAGCTCCTGCGCCAGGGGCGCAGCGCCCTGTACGAGAACAACCGCCGAACGCAGCACGGGAAGTCGCAAGGACGGCGTGGCAAGCCCACATACCAGCGGCACGGCGCCGCACGCGCCGACCGGCTGGACCGGTCGGATGTCATCCGGCTGCTGGAGCGCGACACCCTGCTGCCCGCGATCTTCTTCATCTTCAGCCGGGTGGGCTGCGACGCTGCGGTCGCCCAGACTCGCCGCGCCGGCATCCGTCTGACCACGGGGGAGGAGCGGGCCGAGATCCGTCGCGTGGTCGAAGCGCGAACCCGTTCCCTGCCGGACGAGGATCTCGGGGTCCTCGGCTACTTCGAGTGGCTCAACGATCTGGAACGGGGCGTGGCCGCCCATCATGCCGGCATGCTGCCCGCCTTCAAGGAGACCGTCGAAGAGCTTTTCCAGCGCAAGCTCGTCAAGGTCGTCTTCGCAACGGAGACGCTGGCGCTCGGGATCAATATGCCGGCACGCACGGTGGTGCTGGAGAAGCTCGAGAAGTTCAACGGCGAGGCCCGCGTGGCGATCACGTCGGGGGAGTACACCCAGCTGACCGGGCGTGCCGGCCGACGCGGGATCGACGTCGAGGGACACGCGGTGATCCAGTGGAGCGATGCGCTGGATCCCCAGTCCGTGGCTGCACTCGCTTCGCGCCGCACCTATCCGCTGAACTCCTCCTTCCGCCCCACCTACAACATGGCGGTCAACCTGATCGACCAGTTCGGTCGCGGCCGGGCGCGCGAGATTCTGGAGTCGTCCTTCGCGCAGTTCCAGGCCGATCGATCCGTAGTCGGCGTCGCTGCCAAGGTCCGGGATGCGGAGGAGTCGCTCACCGGCTACCGCACCGCGATGACCTGTGATCGCGGCGATTTCCTGCAGTATTCGTCGATCCGGCGCGAGCTCAGTGATCTCGAGAAGCAGAACCGCGCGGATGTCACCGCTCCGAGGGGGAAGCGGGAGAAGCGGCTCAAGCGCATCGCGAGCCTGCGTACGGCGATGCAACGGCACGCGTGCAACAGCTGTCCCGACCGTGAGGCCCACGCGCGCTGGGCGGAACGATACTGGAAGCTCAAGCGCGAGGTGGACCGGATGCGAAAGCAGATCGCCACCCGCACGGGGACGGTGGCCCGCGTCTTCGATCGCGTGGTCGACGTTCTGGAGATCATGGACTACGTCCGCACCGATGAGGACGGGCAGGCGGTGATCACCGACGCCGGCGCACGGATGCAGCGCATCTACGGCGAGCGCGACCTCTTGGTCGCCGAGTGCCTGCGGGTCGGGCTGTGGCGGAACCTGGACGCGCCGTCGCTGGCGGCGCTGGCCAGCACGCTGGTCTATGAGCCGCGGCGCGGCGAAGAAGGCGGTTCCGAGCGCGGGCTGCCGCGGGGAGCCTTCCGCATCGCGCTCACGGAGACGCAGAAGCTGTGGGCGGAACTGGATGATCTGGAACGCGACCACCAGCTCCCGGGATCAGAGCCACCGGCTACCGGCATCGCCCAGGCGATGCACTCGTGGGCACGTGGTGCTCTGCTGGATCGCGTTCTGGACGAAGCCGATCTCGCCGCCGGAGACTTTGTGCGCTGGACGAAGCAGACCATCGACCTGCTCGATCAGATCGGCATGGTCGCAGACGGCGAGCTCGCGGCGACCGCGCGCCGTGCGCTCGATGCCATTCGCCGCGGCATCGTGGCGTACACCGGTCTCTGAGCGGATCAGCCTAGGCTGATCCGGTGCCCGAAACTCCTGCGCCCGCGGACCCAGCCCTCCGTATGGAACGCTCCGCTCGGAGAACAGCGCGGCGGGATGCGCGCCGCGAACGCGTGGGGCGTCCGGTGTTGCCGCTGTGGGCGGCCCTCATCGTCGCAGCACTGGCCGGTCCGGTTCTGGATGCCTCGTATCCGTCGGCCGGCATCTGGCCACTGGCGTTCATCGGCATTGCGCTCTCGCTGCTGTCGTTGATCGGCAGGGGCTCCGGGGCCGCGCTCCTGGTCGGGTTCGTCTTCGGGACCTCGTTCTACCTGGTTCACATCATGTGGATCACGCGCTACCTCGGGCCGATTCCCTGGTTCGCACTCTCCCTGCTGGAGGCGGCGCTGATCGCCGGGGGCTCGGTTCTCGTCACGCTCGCTTACCGGTGGCTGCCCCGTGCGCTCCCGGGGCGCTGGGGGCGGCTCGTTGCTCTCCCCCTCCTCGTCGGCGGCGTCTGGACGGCGCGAGAGCTGTTCCAGGGCTCGTGGCCATACACCGGGTTCCCGTGGGCGCGGATCGGTATGAGCCAATCCGAAAGCCCGCTCGCGCACCTGGCGAGCTGGATCGGGGTCAGCGGGCTCAGCTTCCTGATGGTCGCCGTCACTGCTGCCGCCATCGAGGTCGTGCGTGCCCGTGCACAGCTCGGTCTGCGGCCGGTCACCCTCGCACCCGTGGCCGTGGGTCTTGTGGTCCTCTTTGCCGTACCGCAATTCCCGACGAGCGACGCGGGTACCATGCGCGTCGGCAGCGTGCAAGGCAACGGCCCCACCGGGTACTTCGACGATCGGACCCCCAACGCTGTGATCCAGGCGCAGCTGGATGCCACGGCGCCCGTGCTCAAGGACCGCGTCGACCTGCTGCTGTGGCCGGAGGGAGGCATCGACTCCGACCCCCTGAACAACGACACCACGGCTCGTGTACTCAGCCGGCTGAGCACACGCATCGACGCCCCGCTGCTCGTGAACGCCGCGACGACACGCGGCGATGACATCTTCAACACGTCGATGCTCTGGGACGGCGACGCCGGGGTGGTGCAGCTGCACGACAAGCGCAACCCCGTGCCGTTCGGCGAGTACGTGCCGGACCGTGCGTTCTACGAGGCACTCGTGCCCGACCTGATCGGACTCATCGGTCGCGAGTACACGCCGGGAACCAATGCTCCCTACATGAACGTCAACGGCGTGGGCGTCGGCCTCGCCATCTGCTTCGATGTGATCTATGACAGCGTGATCTGGGAGGGGGCCTCAGACGGCGCCCAGGTCTTCATGTTCCAGACCAACAACGCAGACTTCCGTGGGACCGACGAGAACCTGCAGCAGCTCGCGTTCGCCCGTATGCGGGCGGTGGAGACCGGACGCAGCGTGGTGAACATCAGCACGGTCGGTACGAGCCAGGTGATCTCGCCCGACGGCAGCACTCTCGATCACCTGCCCGCCGCCGAGGCCGGCGCGATGATCACGGACGTCCCCCTGCGAACAGGCACCACGCCGGCGGTTCTGTTGGGATCGACGATCCAGCTCGTGTTGTTCATCGGGAGCCTTGTTGCGCTCGGCGCTTCGGGAGTCGCTGCCATGATCCGGCGCCGGACATGAGATGAGGCGCCGCCCTTGCGGGCGACGCCTCGTGACATCTCTTCTCGACCGAGCCGATCAGGCGGCGGCGCCACCGCGGCGCTGGCGGACGAACTCGAGACGCTCGGCGAGCACCTCTTCGAGTTCTTCGATGGTGCGGCGCTCCAACAGCATGTCCCACGGGGTGCGGGCGGCCTTCTCATCGGCCTGCTCGACCTCCACGGCCTTGCCGTTGACCTGCAGACGTGCCTCGGCACCGCAGGTACGGCACTCCCACGTCGCCGGCGGCTCAGCGTCGGCAGCGAAGGTCAGAGTGGTGTCACGGTCGCACTGCGTGCACTTGTAGGTGAACTGTGCGCGGTCCATCAACACGACGCCGTCCTCACTCTGGAGGCTCTGGGCGCCGAGTCGGATACCGCGAAGGCTGCGTTCTGCCATGGTGAATCCTCTCCTCGACACTCAGGTATAGCCCTTCAGCCTGGGCGGATGGTCGGAAGGGGAGGAACCGCACCGGAACTCCCAGGCTACGTACAGCTACAGCGAAGGATGTTCGGGGTATAAGCGCGCAAAAGGCCGGATATCAGCCGAGCGCGCGCAGCGCGAGGTCCGCGCGATCCGTGACGATTCCGTCGGCACCGGCATCGATGAGGCGTCGCATCTCGGTCACATCGTTGATCGTCCAGATGTGCACCTCGACATCCGCATCATGCGCCGCGCGCAGCAATCGAGGCGTGAACACGGCCACGCCGCTCATTCGCACGGGGATCTGGATGGCATCGAGCGGGGCCAGGATGCGTCGCGCCCGAGAGCCCTGGCGGAGGGCGAGGGCGAGCACCAGCTGGATCATGATCGAGCGCCCGGGTGAGGTCGCGGGGGAGCCGCCGGCGTTGCGACAGGCAGCCAGCGCGCGCAGGCGTACGGCGTCGTCGAAGCTCGTCAACAGCACGCGATCCGCGTGGGGCGCGATGATGCGCCCCGCCGACTCCGCGGCCTCCGCAACTTTGACGTCGACGTTGAAGCGCAGTTCGGGGAAAGCCTCCAGGAGCTCGTGGAGCGTGATGAGGCCACCCCGGTCCGCCATGATGGCGCTGAGCTCCGCCCGCGTCACATCACGCACTCGGCGGTCATCGCCGGTCACGCGGGTGAGTTTCTGATCGTGGAAGATCACCACCTCGCCGTCCGCGGTCAGATGGCAGTCGAGTTCCACATATCGTGCTCCGGCAGCCTCCGCGGCGGCGACGGCGGACAGCGTGTTCTCCGCAACACCGGCCGAGGCCTCGTCGGGTGTGACGAGGCCTCGGTGGGCAAGCACGCGCGGATGCGGCGCGAACTGCAGGTAGGGGTGGGTCATACCGGCGGGTTCTGACCGAAGTCGATCGCGGGTGGCTCATCCACCGGCGGAATGACCTCAGGCTCGGGAATCACCGGATCCTGGACGACGCCGTCGACCACCGCGTCCGACGGCGGAAGAGCCGACGGAGGCACCACCGGAGTGTCTGCGACCGCCTGTGCAGCCGCCTCCGCGCGTGTGGCGGGAGCGGTCTGCGCCGATCCCGGAGCGGTGGGCTTCGGCTTGGGCTTCGGGGGAGTCCACGATGACGGAGACGCTCCGCCCGTGAAGCCGGATGCGATGCCCTTGACCGCCTCGGTGAGCTCGCTCGGGATGATCCAGAGCTTGTTGGCCGAGCCCTCGGAGATCTTCGGGAGGGTCTGGAGGTACTGATACGCGAGCAGCTTGTCGTCGGGCTGGCCCTCGTGGATCGCGTTGAACACGGTCTCAATGGCCTCTGCCTCACCCTGTGCACGAAGCACGGCGGCCTGCTTGTCACCCTCGGCGCGGAGGATCTCCGCCTGACGGGAACCCTCCGCTTCCAGGATGGCCGACTGCTTGGTTCCCTCTGCCGTCAGGATCGCGGCACGACGGTCACGCTCGGCTCGCATCTGCTTCTCCATGGAGTCCTGGATGGAGACGGGCGGGTCGATCGCCTTCAGCTCGACACGGGACACGCGGATTCCCCACTTGCCCGTTGCCTCGTCCAGAACGGCGCGCAGCTGGTCATTGATCTGGTCGCGGCTGGTGAGCGCCTCTTCGAGGTTGAGGCCACCGACCACGTTACGCAGCGTCGTGGTGGTCAGCTGCTCGACGGCACCCAGGTAGTTGGCGATCTCATAGGTGGCGGCGCGCGCGTCGGTCACCTGGAAGTAGACGACCGTGTCGATGGAGACGACGAGGTTGTCCTCGGTGATGACCGGCTGCGGCGGGAATGAGACGACCTGTTCGCGGACATCGATGAGCGGACGGAGCCGGTCGATGAACGGCACGAGCACGTTCAGACCGGGACTGAGCGTCTTGTGGTAGCGCCCCAGGCGCTCCACGATGCCGGCGGTGGCCTGCGGGATGATCCGGATGGATCGGGCGATGATCACGATGACCACGATGACCAGCACGATGCCGACGATGATGCCGACGACCGTACCGACGGAGATGTCGTTCATGAGTGCGCCCTCCTTTCCTCGGGGTTTTGCCTCATCGGACGCGACAAGACGGTGTTCGGGGGCGGATTGCGAGCGATTGGGGCCTTAGGCGTAGGTACCCTCGACACGGGCGGGCACGACTTCGGCGAGTGCGCCGCGGATGACGGTGACCGTCACCGGCGTCTCAGGGGCGAGCGGCAGTCCGTGGGTGCGGGCGGTCCAGATGTCGCCGTTGCTCAGCTTCACCCGTCCCTCTGTGGCCGTCGTGGTCTGCATGACGATTCCCGCCATCCCGATGAGGGCGTCGACGTTGCTCTTGGTCTCGTCGGCGCCGCGTCGCAGCCGTCGCAGCAGCGGCGGCTTCAGCAGCAGGATCAGCAGCAGGCCGGCGACCGCGGCGAGCACGAGCTGCAGCCACAGCGGTCCGCCGAACAGGGCGGTGACAAGCCCGAGCAGGCTGGCGATGCCGAGCATGAGGAACGTGAACTCAAGCGTGAACATCTCGATGACGAGGAAGAGAACGATGAGCACGAGCCAGGCGACCCAGGCGAACTGGAGCAGTGTGGTGATGTCCATTGGGAGAACCCCCTCTCCTACAGGAAACTATCAGATGGCCGCGCTCCCCGAGGGCGCGGCGACCACTTGATAGCGTGGAGTTCCTGCGCAGTCGCGCGCCCGCACACGTTCAAGGAGTACTCGTGTCCCAGATCCTCGCCTCCGGCTCTCTCGACGGCAAGACCGCCCTGGTCACGGGGTCGTCCCGCGGCATTGGTGCGGACACCGTGCGCTACTTCGCCGAGGCCGGCGCGAACGTCGTCATCAACTATCGGAACAAGGCTCCGCGCGCCCAGAAGCTCGCCAACGAGCTGGCGGAGCTCGGCGTCGGCACGCTCGTCGCCGGAGCAGACCTCACCGACGGCGCCGCTGTGTCCGACATGCTCGGCGCGGCGAAGGACGTGTTCGGGGGGATCGACATCCTCGTGCTCAACGCGTCCGGCGGCATGGAGGGCGGCATGGCTGAGGACTACGCCCTGAAGCTCAACCGCGACGCACAGGTCGACGCGCTGACGGCTGCGCTGGATGTGCTGAACCCCGGTGCACGCATCGTCTTCGTCACCAGCCACCAGGCGCACTTCATCCGCACGACGCCCACCATGCCCGAATACGAGGGTGTGGCACTGTCCAAGCGAGCAGGCGAAGACGCGCTTCGTGAACTCATCCCGGCCATCGAGGAGCGCGGTTTCGAGTTCGTCGTGGTCTCCGGCGACATGATCGAGGGCACGATCACCGCCACCCTTCTGGAGCGGGCGAATCCGGGGGCCATCGAGGCGCGGCGCGAGTCCGCGGGCAAGCTGCTCAACGTCGCAGAGTTCGCGGCGGAGGTCGCTCGCGCGGCCGTCGAGCCCGTTCCGGCGGACCACACGCGCCTGACGGGCGACGTGAGCGGATTCGTCGCGGAATAACCAGCACCGATACGACGGAGGCGCTGTCACCGAATGGTGACAGCGCCTCCGTCGTATCGGGATCAGCCGCGGCCGAGGGTGAACGCACGCACGATCTGCACGATGCCCATGACGATCAGGGTGATCGCGATCCACAGCACGATGACCTGGAGGCCGATGAGCGGCGAGAAGAGCAGGGCGATACCGCCGAGGATCGACACGATCGCGTAGAACACGGTCCACCCCTTCGAGGGCGACAGGCTCAGCGACGCGAGCGCCGCCGCGCCTTCGAAGATCCACGCGATGCCGATGAAGGTGACCACCATGACGCCGACGATCACGGACGTCGTCGACGGGTTCGCGAACGCCACGATGGCGGCCACGATGAAGAGCACGCCCACCAGAACGTGTCCGATGCGGGACCACACGCCGGCGAGGGGCGCCGTGAAACCGATCACGGCGTACACGACGCCGGTGAGCAGTGTGTAGAAGGCGAGCACCATTGTTACGGCGACGACCGCACTTCCTGGCCAGACGAGCATGATGATGCCCGTGATGAGCGCCAGAGCGCCGCCGATGCCCAGCCACAGGCGGACCCGCTTGGCTGTCGACTGCACGCGGTCGGAGAGAGTGTTGTCAGACATGTTGCGTCCTTTCCGGGAGTAGGACGAACGTTACACTCTCAGCGGAAACACAGACACGGCCCGCGCCGTGTTTGTTCGGGCTTGTACATTCCGCGTCGCGCGCCGGATCATCGCTTCCGGTACAGGTTCTGCGTCTGGTACTCCGGCTCACTGGTCACGTTGACACCAAGGCTGCGGAAGATCCCCTCATCCACCGACCCGAGGATCACCGAGGTATGCGCTTCGCACCCGCGTAGTCGCGGGAGCTGGTCCAGTGCGGCCCGAGCCGCCGGGTTCGTCGTCGCTCCCACCGCGAGGGCGATGAGCACCTCGTCGGTGTGCAGACGGGGGTTGCGGCTGCCGAGGTGGCTCGTCTTGAGGGTCTGGATGGGCTCGATCGTCTCCGGTGCCAGGAGGGCCTCGGCATCGTCCAGCTGCGCCAGGATCTTCAGCGCATTCAGCAGCACGGCCGAGCTCGCACCGAGCAGGGGAGAGGTGCGTCCGGTCACGATCGTGCCGTCGGGAAGCTCGATGGCCGCGGCGGGACCGCGCGAGCTCTTCGCGAGGTCCCGGGTGGGCTGCACCACCGGTCGGTCCGTCTGTGCGATTCCCAGTTGTCCCATGAGCAGCGCGATCCGATCGGATGCATCGGGGTCCAGCCCCTCGCGTCGCTCGGTGACGAGGGCTTTGAAGTGGCGGCGGAGCACCTCTTGCCGGCTCGCCTCACGGCAGACGTCGTCGTCGCTGATGCAGTGACCGGCCATGTTCACCCCCATATCCGTGGGGGAGCGGTACGGCGAGGAGCCCGTGAGTTCTTCGAACAGGCGGTTCAGAACGGGGAAGACTTCCACATCGCGGTTGTAGTTCACGGCCTGCTCGCCGTACGCTGCGAGGTGGAACGGGTCGATCATGTTCACATCGTCGAGGTCGGCGGTCGCTGCCTCATAGGCGATGTTGACCGGATGGTTGAGCGGAAGACTCCAGATCGGGAACGTCTCATACTTCGCGTAGCCCGAGTTGATGGCACGGGCGTGGTCGTGGAACATCTGCGAGAGGCAGGTCGCCATCTTCCCGGAACCGGGGCCCGGGCCCGTCACCACCACGACGTCGCGCGAGGTCTCGATGTAGTCGTTGCGACCGAAGCCCTGGTCGCTGAGGATCATACGGACATCGTTCGGATAGCCCTTGATCAGGTGGTGGCGATAGACCTTCAGGCCCAGCCGCTCAAGCTTGCGCTTGAACGCGGTGGATGCGCGATCGCCGTCGCCGATCTGGGTGATCACGACGCTGCCCACGAAGAGACCCTGTGCACGAAACTCGTCGATCAGCCGCAGCACGTCGGCCTCGTACGAGATGCCGAGATCCGCTCGCACCTTGCTGGAGGCGAGATCCTTCGCGGAGACCGCGATCACGATCTCGACCTCGTCCGCGATCGTCATGAGCATCTCGATCTTGTTGTCCGGTGTGAAACCGGGCAGGACACGCGAGGCGTGGAAGTCGTCGAACAGCTTCCCGCCGAATTCGAGGTAGAGCTTCCCGCCGAACTGGGCGCGTCGGGCGTTGATGTGCTCCGACTGCATCCGCAGGTACTCGTCGCGGTCGAATCCGATGGTCTGTGGCACTCGTGGTCTCCTTAATCGCCAGCGAGAAGCCTATCCGGCGCCTGGTCCGAAGCCTCTGAGACACCCCACCGCTGCACCCCGCGGTTCGTGTGGGCGGTTGCTCAGGGCTGACTCGTAGGGTCGGTCACATCGGATCACCGATGATCCTGTCCCGTCGTCGACCCCCAGGAGCCGACCCCATGAAGACATCCGTCAAGGCAGCCCTCATCTCCGTCGGCGCTGTCGTCGTGCTTGTCGTCGCCGCCGTGTTCATCGTGTTGCTGAATCGACCGACTGCACCGACGTCGGCGGAGACGAGCGGCGCGCTTCCGGGCACCCGTGCGAACTCGCACGTGATTGATCGGGTGGGGGAGGACGCCCCGACGCTGGTGGAGTACCTGGACTTCGAGTGCGAGGCCTGCGCGGCCTTCCACCCGGTGGTCAAGGAGCTGCGCGAGCACTATGACGGCCGCATCAACTACGTCGTGCGGTACTTCCCGCTGGCTGGTCAGTTCAATTCGATGAACGCGGCTCTCGCCGTGGAAGCCGCGGCCCGTCAGGACAAGTTCCTCGAGATGCACGACATGATGTTCGACACGCAGGCGACCTGGGGTGAGCAGCAGATATCTGCCGCGGATACATTCCGCGGCTATGCCGAGGAACTCGGTCTCGACCTCGCTGCATACGACGCTGCGATCAGCGACCCGGCGACTCGCTCGCGCATCGAAGAGGACCTGAACGACGGCAAGCTGGCGGGCGTGCGCGGAACGCCGACCTTCGTCCTCGACGGCAAGCCGCTGGAACTCACGAAGCTCAGCGATCTGACGGATGCGATCGACGCCGCACTCACCCGCTGAATCGCTTCGCGCACGTGCGTAAGGCGATTCCTGGCGCGGCACTACGGGCGGCGATACAGCGATTCGTACCACCGGCCGGTCCTGTCATTCACCGTCGCCCTGGTGCATGACGAGCCGCTGTCGAGGCTCTAGCCCTGTCACATGAAATCGCGCGACTTCGACCAGTTGCGAACCGGTGCCTCTGCTGGGGCACCGTTCTGTCACATCAGTGCGGTGGGCGCAGCTGGTCCTCGGGGCGCAGTGCGGTCTCGGGGGAGCAGCCGAGCTCGCCGGGCTGGAGAAGAATCGTGGGCACCTGAAGCACGGCGACACCCGCCGCAGTCCGCTTCACGAGGAGACAGTCCGCCGCATCGCCCATGGCGAATCCGATCTGCCGCTCGGTCACCAGCGCCCGCGGCTCGAACGCCACTTCGCGTTCGCCGGTGGGCTGCGTCATGCGCTCCGCCACCTCGGCCGCGATCTCCTGGGCTGTGGCAGCTTCGGGAGCAGCGGTCAGGATCTCAACGACGAGCTCTTCCGTGCCATCCGGAATGACCGGCACAGGACGTGTGTCGACGGGTGCGGCGATCCGCGTCGCGTGAGACGGGCACTCGATCTCGGGCGCGACCTGGTCGTCAATGCTCCAGCCGCGCCGATCGGGCGTGTTCACACCCCAGTAGTCGACAGTCGACTCGAAGCACGCGACGTACGATTGCCCCGTCAGCACTCCGTGCACAGTGACTCGGTACTGCAGGACGCCGAGCGGCTCGCCATGCACAGCATCGGGATGGACCTCGTAGCCGACGAGCTCGACGTCATGGCTCTTGCGCGTGTCCTCGTCAGCCCAGCGCACGTAGTCATCCATCACGTCTGTGCCGTAGCGATAGAGCCCGCGGGAGATGTCCGCTGCAGAGGATTGTGCGGCCGCATGAAGGCCAGCGCCTGCGGGCTGTTCGCTGGTGCATCCGGTCATGATGAGCACCGCAGCGACCACCGCCAGGCTGCGCGACAGAGTGAGAGGTGGACGCTGCACAACCACAGCCTGGACGACGCGATGTAGTCGGGCAAGAGGGTCGATGCCAGACTCAGGGCTGTTCGTCAGTGAAACGCGAGCTCACGTCAATCCCGACGGACTGCGGTCGGAGTTACCGATAATGCACATTATGTCAGATCGTGCGGAGGATGCCCCCCTCCGCTCTCCCGCACCATCGTCATCCCTTCCCATATGAGGATGTGGCGGTGACCCTTGTCGGAACCCCATCCAGCTCCAGCGGTCCCGTGATGCGGGCACGCTGATCGTCGCCGCTGCACGTGAAGCGCTCAGCCTCGGCTACGACGTGATCTTGGATGGAATCTTCAACCTGCGCGACTACTCCGCGCTGTTCGAACGTTTGTTCCACCACCATCGCGGGCGCACGCGCATCTATCAGTTCGACGTCGGGCTTGAGGAAATGGTGAGGCGTCACGCCGCGCGTCGACGCCTGACATAGTCAATGCGAGGATGGTGTGTGCTTACTCCGACACACGAGCCGTCTGACTACGTTCTGCAGAATCCAGCAGGGGGCCATCGATGAGCGGAACGCCGTTCGCGAAATCCCCCGCGCCCGTCAAGCCGACGTCCTCCAGGAGGAGCGGGCCGCTGCTCCAGTCGAAACGCGCGCTGCCAGTCCGCTCGATCTGCGCCGCCCCGGCGTCACTCAACGAGGAGTTGTCCCCGGTTCCTTCGACAGAAGCGGTGGGGACGACCGGCGAGATGCTCCAGCCGCCGCAGCCGGTCAGCGTCAGCGTCAGCAACATCGTCGACACCACGAGACCGCCGGCCAGCACGGTGGCGGATCGAGAGGTTCCGCGAAATCTCATCGTCCGATCCTAAGGGAGCGGGCGGCGGCTCGCCGTGCGGGCACGCTTACGCCCCGCTCCCCCGCTGGGATCGCCGCTCACTCGCCGAACGTGCGCCGATCCCAGTCGGCGGCCGACTTCTGATACCGTGAGGGAAACAACCGGACGAAGGGATCATAGCCGCGCGCCTGCGCCAGCATGACCCGCGGCTTCCCTCTCTCGACGGCCCGCAGAATACGCTCGGCAGCGTCCTCCGCCGTCATCGTGAAGAGCTTGTCCCGGTAGACCTGAAGTCGCTCCGCGTCACGTGCCGACTGTGCATCGCCACTCGGCGCGGGTTGCGAGCCGGTCGGCGACTCATGCCGTCCGATGCCGGTCTTCACACCACCCGGATGCACCACCGTGACCTGGACCGGGTGCCCGAAGCGCAGCATCTCGGTGCGCAGGGTCTCGGTGTAGCCGCGCACCGCGAACTTCGACGCGACATACGCGCTCATCCTCGGCTGGGCGAGAAACCCGTTGAGGCTGGAGAGGTTGATGACGTGCCCGTCTCCGGAGCGGATGAGGTGAGGCAGGAACTCGGTCGTGCCGTGGATCACGCCCCACAGATTGACACCCAGCACTCGCGCCGTCTCAGCGTAGGACTGCTCTCCGATCAGCCTGTTCATCCCCGCGACGCCGGCATTGTTGTAGATCTGGTGCACCATTCCGTAGCGCGTCACCGTCCTCGCGGCGAACTCGGCGACGGATTGCGCCTCAGATACGTCCGTCGTCACCGTGATGACCTCTGCTGAGGTGAGCTGGTCGGCGGTCTCGGCGAGACCGTCCGGGTCCCAATCGGCAAGAGCGAGCCGAGCGCCACGTCGAGCAGCCCCATGTGCGAGAGCGCGGCCGATACCGGACCCGGCACCGGTGATGGCGACGACCTTGCCGTGCAGACTGCGGGTCATCGGGAATCACCCTCCGTAACCGTCGCACCGACGGCGTGATCGATGATGAGCCGAGCCAGTCGTGGCGTGGCACTGGCCGGAAGATGGTGCCGTAGACCCGTGATCGTCACCAGCGTCGCCCCCGCGATAGCGCGCGCCGTGGCTGTGCCACCGCTCGGCGCAACCATCAGGTCGCGGTCGCCGTGCACCACGAGCGTCGGTGCGCTGATCCGTCGAAGCTCTGCCGCACGGTTGCCGGACTTCTTGATCGCCATGATCTGGCGGGCAAGTCCTGCTCCCGGTACGAATCCCGGCACGCCGGCCATGCGCTCCCAGGCCCGCCGCGCCCACGCTTCCTCCGAGGCGTAGTCCACGCCGAGAGGGCCATCTGCGATGTGGCGCTGCAGGGCAAGGTAGCCGCGCGCGAAGTGATCCGCGTCCGAGGCTGGGCGGCCCGAGAGAGCGAGGACGGTGGATATCGCCGGTCTCCCGAAACGCCCATCCCCCGTGTTCGAGAAGATCGACGTGAGGGAGCGGATGCGGTCGGGGTGCTGGAAGGCAAGGATCTGCGCGATCATCCCGCCCATGGACATGCCAACGAGGTCGACCGACTCGATGCCGAGGTGATCGAGAAGTCCGATCGTGTCGGCGGCGAGGTCTTCCAGGGCATAGTCCCCCGCTGTCGCCCGCCCGATCATCCGGCGAAACGCACCAGGCGCTGCCGCTTCGCCCCGACTGGAGCGCCCGCTGTCCCGGTTGTCGAAACGGATCACGCGGAAGCCGGCTTCCGTGAGGGCCGCTACGAGCGTCGGCTGCCACGAGTGAATATCCAGCCCGATGCCCGCGATCAGCAGCAGCGGCCGGCCGTCCTCCGGGCCATCGGCCCTCCAGCAGATCCGCACTCCCCCGGCTACCTCCGCGAACTGTTCCCTGTTTTCCCCCTCGCGGTGGCCCGCGCACGGCGTCGCGTGCGGTGCGCCCGCGAACCGGAGCGCACCGTCATTCACCGGCGCCTCACGCATCAGCTTCACATCGTCGTAGTAGTCCATCGACGAGACCCAGGGGGCGCGGTCGCCCTGTCGCGGGAGGGATGCCACGGACCGCTTCACGTACCCGGCTCCGAAGTCAAGCAACGGCCGTGTCTCCATCTTCCGCTCAGGCAACTCCGGGCGGCACACGGCGTAGTCGTGTTCGTCCATGTGCCGAAGCAGACGGGTGAAGTACTCGCACAGGAGACCGATCTTCAGGGTCCAGCTCGAGTTCGTGTATCCGATGGCGTAGGCGAAGTTGGGGACACCGTCCAGCATCATCCCGCGATACGCGACGTGATCGCTCGGCACGACGGGCACGCCGTCGACGATGATGCTGACGCCTCCGAAGAGCTGCACTTTGAGCCCCGTGGCCGTCACGATCAGGTCGGCCGCAATCTCACGACCCGATTCCAGCAGCACACCCCGTTCGCTGAAAGCCCGGATCCGATCGGTGACGATCGAGACGGACCCGGAACGGATTGCCGTGAACAGATCCCCATCCGGCACAGCGCACAACCGCTGGTCCCACGGGTCATACGGCGGAGTGAAATCGACGTCAACCGGATAGCCGTCAGGCAGACGTTTGGCGACCGCGCCGATGAGCAGCCGTCGCATGAGTGCCGGCTGGTGCTTCGACATCCACCACACGGCCCGCTGCCGGCGAATGTTGCGACGCCGGGCCAGGTGATGTGCCCGTGCGTCGCCATGCTTGCGCCGCATCTTGACGGCGTACCGGTCGACGGATGGAATCGCCGCGACGTAGGACGGGGTGCGCTGGAGCATCGTCACATGTGCGGCGTCCGGCGCAATCGCGGGGACGAGCGTCATGGCGGTCGCGCCGCTGCCGATGACGACCACTCGCTTGCCGGTGTAATCGAGTCCGTCCGGCCAGAACTGCGGATGCACGATCTCTCCGTGAAAGCGCTCAGCCCCGTCGAACACCGGCGAGTATCCCTCGTCGTACCGGTAGTAGCCGCCAGCGCAGAACACCCAGGTCGCGTGCAGCTCACTGCTCTCGCCCGTGTCCGCGTGGTCGATGCGGACGCTCCACCGTCCCTCCGCGCTTGACCACCTGAGGGAGGCGACACGGCGCGAGTACCGGATGTGCTTGTCTATCCCCTCATCCGCCGCGGTGTCGCGAAGGTAGTCGAGGATCATGCTCGCCGGAGCGATCGACCTCTCCTGCCGCCACGGACGAAACTCGTAGCTGAAGGTGCTGAGGTCGGAGTCCGAGCGGATCCCGGGATAGCGGAACAGATCCCAGGTGCCCCCCAGTGCCTCGCGTGCCTCCAGGATGAGGAACGTCTTCTCCGGCGCGTCGACGAGGAGATGGTGCGCCGCTCCGATGCCGCTCAGGCCCGCGCCGATGATCACCACGTCGACGTGCGCGGGTTCGGGATCGTGGATATCGGGCATGCATCCTCCTCACGGTCCTTCGATGCTCGTCCCGGTGGGCGGACAGTGTCGAGGGTGAAATGATGCAGATCATGCCGGTGATGGTGCATTGTGCACTGACACTTCTGTGCGGACGGCGCGGTTCAGTGCGTGCGAAGGTCGGCCCCGCCGCCCCAGTGCCGGATATCCAGCGCGACGGCGATGTCGGTCGGCACCGCGTCCGCCAACGGGTGTGGCAGCAGCTCCTCCGCCTTGGCGAGGTGTCGCACCACGGTGTTGCGGTGCATGTGAAGGGTCTGCGCGGTGCGCGTCACGCTGCTGCCACCGCGCAGAAATGTGCGCATCACAGCGCGCAGTGCCGGGTCCGCGCTCGCTAGGGCACCGAGGGTTCGGTGCATGAAGTCGGCGGCAGCAGCCGGATCGCCTGTCGCGAGATTCACCAGTGCGACCTCGTCGCTGGTCGCGAAGCGGCCGGGCGACTCCAAGCGTGCGAGCATCCGCTGCACGGTCGCCGCATCCATATGACTGCGACGAAAGCCTTGCAGACCGTGGGCGTGCGACCCGACGGCAACCTGCACGCCTGACGGGATGCGCCCGGCCGGGTAGTCCCCCGGACGCGAGTCCACCCACACCCAGAGCGATCCTGTACTCGGCACGACCGTGAGCGTGCACTCTGCCCGCCAGGTGGCGGCGATATCGCGGGCGAGGTCGGCGAGCACAGCAGAGTCGGGATCCGCGTGGGCCGTCCAGACGATGAACGCGGTGTGCGGCGCGTCGAGGTGATAGCCCAGGAGTCTCGATGCCCGTTCCGGAGCCACCGGCTGGCCGGCGACGATCAGCTCGATGATCTCGCGCTTGTCGGCCTGTGAGCCGCGCAGCAGCTCCTCGCGCTCAGCGGCAATCGCCGCGAGAACCGCGTGCAGCGTCCGATCGACGAAGTCGTTGACGGTGGCGGTGCTGATCTCGAGGGCATCACGAGCCTGCTCGAGTCCATCCGCCAGGGAGAACACCGTGAGCATCCACTGCCGCCAGGCCGCGTTCTGGCCGGTGCGGAACGCGTCGAAGCCCGTCGCGTCGAGACCTCGACGGACAGCATTGCGAAAGTAGTCCATCAGCTCGCGGCTGGTGTTCGCGGGAACCGGCTCGCCCGGATGCGTCACGTTGGTGTTGAGCCATAGCACGATGTTCGCCTGGTTCACGCGGGCCGTGGCTGCGCTCAGCTCGGGATCCGCCGCGATCGCATCCATCCCCGGGCCCGACAAGGTGGCCGCGTCCAGCTGATCCAGCTCATCGGGAAGGCGCTTGAGCGTGGCGATTGCCGCCCGACGGATCAGGTCGAGCGGCCCGGAAACGGCATCGTCTGGCACGCCCCCACGGTAGCGCGCTCCGTGGCGTCGCGGAGAGCTTGCAGCCATCGCGGTGGCGGCGCCGGGGAATGGCGTGTGGTCCCGGAGACCGGGACCACACCCCGGATTGCTAGGGACGCGGTGCGAAGTCGACCACCTCGTACGTGTACTGCTGCCGGGTGCGCCACTGCGGCAGCCCGCCCAGCGCGGATTCCTCCCCCGTGATGGCGGGCGATGAGGTCACGCCCAGCACGAGGCCTCGCGCGGTGTCGATGTCGAGGAGGGTCCATGCCGTCCACCACTCGGTCGACCAGGAGAAGCGAACGGTGGTCACATCCCCGTTCACGGACTCGATGCTCGACCCGTCCAGCAAGCCGAGGACCCGCAGCCACGACGCCCGCCGCTCGGCGGGCGCAGCGCCGTCGGTGAGTCTTTCGGTGAGCGTCTCGACGATGGAGCTGTCGGACTCCGAGCTGTCGGCATCGGCTGCACCCATCGACAGCCGGAGAGAGTGCAGCAGGTCCTCCGGATCCATCGGCTCATCCCCCCAGGATCCGCGACCGTCGATGTCCTGGATCTGCCCGGACCCGGCGGCGTCTTCCGGGCTGCTGTACACACCGCCAGGCGCCACCAGTTCCTCCCCCCGCGTCAGGGCGTACTCGCTCGCCGCCTGCGCCGCGTCGGATCCGTAGGTGGCGACAAGCTCCTCCGGGCCCGCCACCATCATCCAGTCCTCGCTCTGATCAGAGGGAACATAGAGCTGACGGGACTGACGCACCTGCAGCGCTGCCTCGGCGTCCGCGGCCTGCCCGTTGTTGAACCGAGAGATCTCATCCGGCATGTCCGAATCCCAGAAGACGATCCCCTCGCCGCTGCTCGTGATGCGGAGGTACTTTCCGCTCGGCACGTCGAATGCCACACCGGTGACGGCGATCTCGGCGGCCTTCTCGAACACTGCTGCAGCTGCCGGCGGAGAGCCCGCTGGCGACAGCACCGATCCCGCCACGACCGCGCCGACCGTGCACGCGGCTACCAGGCCGCCGGCACCGATCCATGCCGTCCGCCGCCGTCGCACCGGCGCGCGCTCGGCGCGGGTGATCTCCCGCAGCAGCGCCGTGCGCGCCGCCGCCACCTGGGCATCGTCCACCTGCTCATCGGCGCGAATCTCACGCACTCGTTCCATAAGCTGCATCGCTCTCCTCCTTCGCCATCCAGGTCAACCGTGCTGCGCCGCGCGATCCGGGCGGCGCAAGCTTGCGCCGGACACGGTTCAGTCGCGATCGGACAGTGCCGACCGGAACCTCCAGCGCCTCGGCAACCTGCTCATAGGTGAGATCACCCCACGCGTACAACAGCAGCGTGTCTCGATCCTTCGATGACAGCGCCGCGATGCGCGGGCCGAGCGCGCGCACGGCCGCGGACGCATCGATGCGGGCATCCGCATCGTGATCGTGCGACCCGGCGAACCGCTCCTGTACTCCCGACGCACGCTCGAACGCCCGCCATTGCGCGGCCTCGCTCGCGCGATGACGTCTGATGACCCGCGTCGCGATGCCGAGCAGCCACGGCCGAGCTGTGTCGTACTGACGGTCGAACGATGTCCGGCGCCGGAACGCGACGAGGAACGTCTCGCTGAGGACGTCGTCCACGGCTGTGCTCCCGACGCGCCTGCGGGCGTAGTCTCCGATCGTCTTCGCATGCCGATCGAAGATCTCGGCGAACAGCGCGGGACTATTCACCGATGCCGCGATGATCTCACTGTCTGTGCTCACACTAGGTATTCCTCCTTCGGGACGACTCGGTTCACACTTTCACTTCACCGCCGATGTCGCGGCGCGGCCCGCCCCTTCCCCGATCTGACGATCGCCGGGAGCCGAAGCCGCAACGTGCCGGCTGCGACGCCAGCAGGAGACAGGACGAGATGTGCGATGCTGAGAGCCCCGTGCCCTCTCTCCGCCTCTCGGATATGCAGACCCAGACCCATCACATCAGCCTCGGCGAGACCGAGGTGCGCAAGCGCTTTCGCAACTGGGCCGACGGCGAACCAGATCGTGAGTGGGGATGTCTTCGCGTGATCTGGGCTCACGCACCCGGGCTCGCCCCGCGCCCGCTCCGCCGCGAGACGTCGGACGGGTGCCCGGTGGTCGTCATGAGCCGCGTACCGGGCATCGCTCTCGGTACGGCCCCATTGCTCCCCTCGCAGACCCGCAGTCTCGGCAGCGTGCTTCGTCAGCTCTACGACATCCCCCATAGGGCGATCGTGGACGCCGGTCTGCCGGAGCGCCGGCTCGGGCCAACCACGCTCCCGACGGTGCTGCGCGGTTGGCTCGCCGAGGATCACGACCTGTCAGCCTGCAAGGATCGCTCCCTCGTCGCGGCGGGCGTCGACGCCGCCAGGAACCATTTCACCCGCTCGGAATCACTACCGACGCCTGTGTTCGCGAGCCTCGGCATCGCCGATCTGAACCCGGCAAACATCATCTGGGACGGCGAGCGCTGCCGGCTGGTCGATTTCGAGGATGGCGGTCTCACCGACCCCGCCTATGATCTCGCCGACCACGGAGAACACATCGCTAGCCGGATCGGCGGCGTGATCGACATAGAGGCGCTCACCGACGCGGTTGGCCTCTCCGACGACGAACGTGGTCGTATGATCCGGTACCGACCCTTGTGGGCGACGTTCTGGCTGATGATGTTGCTGCCCGGCAACGGCGCGTTCCGCCGTAATCCCGTCGGAACGACGGAGCTCCAAGCGCGTCATCTCATCGCCCTCCTCGCCCGTTCATGACCGCAGCGCCGCGATGCCGTGCGGGTTCCTGGACATCTGGCGCTACCGGGCCACGAGGATGACGCAGAATGATGCCATGGCCACCACCACACCCACCGTGTTGTTCGTCTGCGTCCACAACGCCGGTCGTTCCCAGATGGCGGCGGGTTATCTGCAGCAGCTGGCGGGCGACCGCGTCACCGTTCGCTCGGCGGGCTCGGAGCCGAAGGATGAGATCAACCCGGTCGCCGTCGCCGCCATGGCGGAGGTGGGCATCGACATCACGGTCGGAGCCCCCAAGTTGCTGACCGTCGATGTGGTGCAGCAGGCGGACGTCGTGATCACCATGGGGTGCGGCGACGCGTGCCCGGTCTTCCCCGGCAAGCGATACGAGGATTGGGAGCTCGATGATCCAGCAGGTCAGGGCATCGACACCGTCCGCGTGATTCGTGACCAGATCCGCGCGCGCGTGGTCATGCTCCTGAGCGAGCTCAGCGGAAGCGAGCGCGTCGCGCCGACGACGTAGTCCCAGCCGCGTGGCCGTCTCAGCGACTGAAGATCAGCTGCCAGGCGAAACCGACGCGACGGAACGGCTCACGCCCGCTCAACTCGAGTTCGAGGGCGAGCAGATCGTCGAAGAACGCCTCGTCGTGCTTGCGGTCGTTGTCGACGAGAAGATCGTTGGCGATGCGGTTCCCGTACCGCCCGACCTCGTAGAGCCCTGCGGCGGCTGCTTCATCGACGATGTCATCGGCCTCGACCTTGCGTACCTCGGTGTTGAAGGTGTGGACGGCGAGCGTGTCGGCCCGAAGATCGGCGAGTGCCGCGGCCGGTCCGTCGCTCACCACCGCGCGCAGCACACGGCCCGCAGGATTCACGTCCATCACCGACAGGCGTCCGCCGTCGCGAACGCGCCGAGCCAGCGCAGCGATGTCCCCGGCGTGGGGCGGGCGGTAGCGCAGCACGAAATGGCACAGCACGAGGTCCCACTCCCCGCTCGGCAGATCGTCCAGCCCACCGCAGATCGTAGTGATGGCGACGCCTTCCGCGTCTGCTCGACGCCGGGCCGCGGCGAGCCAGGATTCGGAGGGATCGACAATCGTGACGTCATGACCCGCGAGTGCGAGCGGAAGGGCGTCCATGCCGTCTCCGCCACCGACGTCGAGTACCCGCAGGCGCTCACCCAACGCGCTCGCCTGCTCGCGGAGGATCGCGCCGACGACCGCGTAGCGGATGCGCGCCCACGGAGTCTGCGTGTACTCCTGCCAAGCCTGCAGCTTCTCACTGAACGGATCAGCCATGATCGCCGCCGTCTGCGGTGCGCTCGCGTGAGCGAAGCGGAGGGCGCAGCAGATCCGCTACCTCTGCAACAAGCTCCTCGATGGGACGCCGCGCATCCAGCTCGAGGTCGGCCCGTGCGCGAAGCAGAGGTTCGATCTCCGCCGTGTGCCGGCGAATGGCGACCTGATCCCCAGCCGATCGTCCGTAGGGATTGTTGGTCCGGCGCGTCACCCGATCGATCAGCACCTCCACCGGCGCGCTGAGCAACACGACGTGATCGAAGCGGTCTGCGAATCGCCCCTGGTTCTCCACGGTTCCCGACACCACAAGGGCGTCGGCGGTGTCCAGCAGACGTGTCATACGGTCCTCATCCCACGTGCCATCGGCGAGTACCCACCCGTCGTAGTCCGTATCGACGGTGCGGTGTCCGCGAGCAGCCAGCTGCGCCAGTAGTGTGCTCTTCCCGGTTCCGGACATTCCCGTGACGAGGACGCGGGCACCGCCCGGCGGGGCGGGCTCGGAGTGCCCGTCCTTCATCCTCGTTCCCCGTGCGTGGGCGGGAGCAGCGGAAGCCCCGCCTCGTCGAAGACGACGCCGTCGGATTCCAGGCGCTCGCGTGCCGCGTGATGTACGACGCCGCGCTTGCGCGGATCCGACTCCAGCATGCTCAGCAACGTGCGGCGGGAGGCGTTCGGGTGAGAGGCCACCTCGATCCGCGCTCCCCAGAACCGATCCCGCGCGAAGCGGGCGAGGACCTCGTCATCGGCATCAGGGTTCGCAGCCGCCACGGCGCGTATCGCCTGATTCGGATCGCTGAGGAGAAGCTCGAACTCCTCTGGCGTGTGCGCTCCGCTCGCGAGCGCGTAGCGCCGCTGCTCGTCGGCGATCTGCTCCGGTGTCTTCCGCTTGCCCATGGCTTCCTTCCTTTCCGGCCACGCTACGCGTTCAGCGCCCGAGAGCGTTCAAGCCCCATGTCACACCCAGCATCACGAGTGCGAGAAGCGGGAAGAGCCAATCGACGAACACGAGGAACATCCGTCGGCCGCGCTGCCCGCTGGCTGCTCCGCCGCCGCCGCGCGGATCACCGATCTCATCGGCGTCGGCGCTGCGCATCGTGCTCACGCTGGCCACGACACTCAGAGAAACCAGCACACCGGCCGCGATGAGCAGCACGGGCAGAGCAGGCATCACCGCCCACGCCTCTTCAGCCGAGGACGGAGCGAGAAGCGCGCTGACCGCACCCGCGGCTCCCGCCGCGAGGACCAGCAGGACGGGAAGCCAGCGCTGGCGCATCACGGCGCGCGGATAGAACGGGAACGCGAAGAGCAGGGTCAGCACCAGCGGTACGCAGAGCACCAGGATCTGCGCCACCGACAACAGGATCAGATCTCCGGCGAACAAGGCGCTCGCGGCCAGCGAGAAGACGATGAACGCGAACAGCCCGAGAACCGGGAGCAGCACCGTGCGCATCCCTCGCTCGCCCGCGCCCATCACGGGCACGTCGAGGGATGCGGCGTAAGCCCGCGCTGGCCCAAAGGCTTCCTCCGCCGACTGACCGCTGTCCTCCACCAGCTCGCGAACGCTGGCCACGGCGTCCCCGATCGCGTGCCCGGGCACGCGCCGAAGGCGCAGTTCGATGATGAACAGCTCGATCCACGTGTCGTCGTTCATGGTCATGTTCATTGTTCTTCCCCCATATTGTCCGTCGGTTCTGCCATGTAGGCGGTGCTCACCGTCGCAAACTGCTGCCACATGGCTCGCGTCCGATTCAGCTCGTCCATGCCCTCGTCGGTCAGCGCGAAGAACTTCCGCCCCGGACCGGCCTCCCCCGGGCGCCATTCGGCCCGCACTAGGCCGGCTGCCTCGTAACGACTCAGCAGCGGGTACAGCGTTCCGCCCTTCACGACGCCGAGTCCGCTCGCCTCGAGCTGAGTGATGATGGCGTACCCGTACGACGGTCCACTCTCCAGAGCCCGCAGGGTGAACGCACCGAGCATGGCCCGCAGCCAATCGCTCGGCCACGGGGCGGGCCGTGCAGGATCGGTTGGGAGTGACGTCATCATGACTAGATTGTCTGTCTAACTAGTCACGATTGCAACCCACGTGTTCAGCGGGGCTCCTCCGGCAGATCGATCGTCTGCCTGCGCGGCGCCAGCGACGCCCCGGCCACGTGGCGGCACGCCACCAGGTTCTGCGCACTCGGGGCAACGCCTCCCCGCTCCAGCACATCGATGAGCGCCGAGACCCCCTTGCGCCCCAATTGCTCGCCCGGCACCGCCCACACGTCCAGTCGCGGATCGATCATCGACGCAATGTCCGCCGTCGAGTCGATCAGCCCCACCGAGACATCCTCCGGGATGCGCACGCCGAGCGCGCGCAGGCCAGCCACGAGGCCGGCGGCGAGGAGCTCGTCGTGCACCAGAACGGCCGTCACCGCCTCGTGCTGGGCGACGACTCTGCCCGCCGCGGCAAAACCAGCGTCGGCAGTGCGGGACGCGCCGAACGCGGCGGTGCGCATGCCGAGGTCTCGTCCGATCCGCTCGAAGGCGGATCGGACGCGCAACGGCGGGGCATATCCACCTCGATCCTCGGGGTCGGTCACGGTATCCAGGAGCAGGACATCCCGGTGCCCCAGCGCATCCAGTCGGGCGAGCGCGTCCGCGACCGTCACCTCGAAGTCGATGTCCACATACGCGATGCCCGATACGTCGTCGGTTCGACCGACCAACGCGAACGGCACTCCGTGCGCCTGGAGGAAGTCGACGCGCGAATCTTTCGCCCGGACCTCCATCACGACCAGCCCTTCGATGAGGCCCGCGCCGGTCAGCTCCGCGAGCTCGGCATCCGACCCGACCGTTGGTGACACCACCAGCGTGTACCCCTCGGCCTGCGCCTGCGCGGCAGCGCTGGCGAAGAACTGGAACGCGGAGCCCTGGACGGCCCGCTCTCCGGTGGGGTACAGCAGGCCGATCACGCGCGTGCGCTTGGAGGCGAGAGCACGTGCGATCACGTTGCGGCGATACCCGGCGTCGGCCATCGCACGCTCCACACGCTGGCGCGTCTCATCGGAGACAGGTTTGGAGCCATTGATCACGAAGGAGACCGTCGCCACCGACACACCCGCGAGACGCGCGACATCGCGCATGGTGACCGCACTGCTCGTCATGCTCTCCCCTGCCTCGAACCCACGGCCACAGGCCGCTCCCCCATCATGCCCTACTTCATGAAAGGGCTGTAAACCGCTTAACCCGCGGTCGACAGCGGCGTCCTCCATCGCCACACTCATTACCAACAAGGACGGTTAACCGGTTTACCGTTCCGATCAGAATGGCAAATGAGCCCGTGATGAAGAAGTCCACAGCAATCGCAACCGCCGCGATCCTCACCCTCACCCTCCCCCTCGCTCTCGCCGGCTGCAGTGGGAGTGCTCCCGGAGCGATGGCGCGATGAGCGCACGACCGCTCCGCCTCGTCCAGGTCGGCGCCGGCGCGATGGGACGTGCATGGCTGCGGACCATCACCGACAACCCCGACGTCCAGCTGGTGGCGCTCGTCGACCTCGACACCGCCGCGGCCGCGCAGGCTGCCGCGAGCAGATCCGCACCCTCGGCGCCCTGGGAGCCGTGTCGACGCGCTTCTTCAGAGCCCCCCACTTCGGGGGCTTCCGCGAAGAGATGCAGCACGTCCTGCTCGTGGACATGGCCATCCATGCGTTCGACGCCGTCCGATATCTCACCGGCCGTGATCCGGTGGCCGTGGTGTGCACCGAATCGAACCCGCCCTGGAGCTGGTTCGCGCACGGAGCCAGCGCGGTGGTTGTCTTCGAGTTCGCAGACGGCAGCACGTACATCTACGACGGCAGCTGGTGCGCTCCGGGTGAGGAGACGAGCTGGAACGGCGACTGGTTCGTCAGCGGCGAGCACGGGAGCGCGCGCTGGGACGGCGACGGCACTCCCGTGCTGACCGGCCCCGCCGAGCCCGAACACGTGGCGGGCAGCGACCGGGAGGAGATCGCGGGAGCTCTGGAGGACTTCGTCGACGCGGTGCGCACCGGACGGACGCCAGAGACCGAGGTGCATGCGAACATCATCAGCCTGGCGATGGTGGAGGCCGCTGTGCTCTCCGCGGAGGAGGGACGGCGCGTGCTGCTCAGCGAGGTGCTGACGGGATGATGCCGGCCGGTGGGTCGCGCCGGCGCACCGGCGCCGAGCCGACCCACCGGCACTCCCCCACAATTCCCCGGAAAAGCCGGTAAAGTCGGCTGGTGACGTCTGACACCCCCACGACCGAATCCACGCCCGACACCGAGGGCGAGATCCTTCCGACCTTCGCCGACCTCGGCATCGACGGCCCCGTCCTGCATGCCATCCGCGATCTGGGATACGAACGCCCCTCGCAGATCCAGGCCGCCACCATCCCGGTGCTGCTGGAGGGTCACGACGTCGTCGGTATGGCCCAGACGGGCACGGGCAAGACCGCGGCCTTCGCGCTGCCGGCCCTGCAGAACCTGGACCCGGCACAGAAGACCCCCCAGATCCTCGTCCTGGCCCCGACCCGCGAGCTCGCGCTGCAGGTGGCGGAGGCGTTCGAGAGCTACGCCGCCCGCATGAAGGGCGTCCACGTCCTCGCCGTGTACGGAGGGCAGGGATACGGGGTGCAGCTTTCCGCGCTCCGCCGCGGCGTGCAGGTCGTCGTCGGTACCCCCGGCCGTGTCATGGACCACCTCGCCAAGGGCACCCTCGACCTGTCCGAGCTGCGATACCTCGTCCTCGACGAGGCGGACGAGATGCTGAAGATGGGCTTCGCCGAAGACGTGGAGACCATCCTCGCCGAGACGCCCGACACCAAGCAGGTCGCGTTGTTCTCCGCGACGATGCCGCCGCAGATCCGCCGCATGTCGCAGAAGTACCTGCACGAGCCGCGTGAGATCACGATCGCCGGCAAGACGACCACCAACACCAACATCACCCAGCGCTACCTCATCACGTCGTGGCAGCGGAAGGTGGACGCGCTCACCCGCATCCTCGAGGTAGAGAACTTCGACGCGATGATCATCTTCGTTCGCACCAAGAGCGAGACCGAGGGCCTGGCCGAGAAACTGCGCGCCCGCGGCTACAGCGCCGCCGCCATCAGCGGCGACGTCACGCAGATCCAGCGCGAGAAGACCGTGAACCAGCTGAAGTCGGGCAAGCTCGACATCCTGGTGGCCACGGATGTCGCCGCGCGCGGTCTGGACGTGGAGCGCATCAGCCATGTGGTCAACTACGACATCCCGACCGACACCGAGTCGTACGTGCACCGCATCGGCCGAACGGGTCGGGCCGGTCGTACCGGCGACGCCATCAGCTTCGTGACGCCGCGCGAGCGCTACCTGCTCGCGCATATCGAGCGCGCCACCCGTCAGGCGCCCACCCAGATGCAGCTTCCCGGGCTGGCCGAGATCAACTCGACGCGCCTCGAGCGCTTCGACGACTCGATCACCGCGGCCCTCGAGGACGCCGGCCGGGTCGAGCGATTCCGCGACATCATCGCTCACTACGTCCGCAACCACGACGTTCCCGAGGTTGACGTGGCGGCGGCGCTCGCGATCGTGGCGCAGGGCGAGACCCCTCTGCTGCTGGACGAGGACGAGGACCGTGCGTTCCAGGATGAGCTGGCCTCGCTGGAGCGTGGCAAGCAGCGCACGCCGCGTGAAGGCGGGGACCGTGGCACGCGTGAACCGCGCCGCTCGCGAGACGCCGGGGACTTCGCGTCGTACCGCATCGAGGTCGGGCGCCGCCACCGCGTCGAGCCGCGCCAGATCGTCGGCGCGCTCGCGAACGAAGGCGGCCTGCGCCGCGACGACTTCGGCGCGATCAACATCCGACCGGATTTCTCCACCGTGCAGCTGCCGGCGAACCTCTCCCCCGACGTGCTCGACAAGCTCCGCGACACCCGGATCTCCGGTCGTCTCATCGAGATCAAGCCGGATCGCGGTGCCCCCGGGCGTCGGCGCAATGACGACGGTGATGACCGTCGGGGCGGCTACCGTGACCGCGACGACCGTCGGGGCGGTCACAGCGACCGGCGCGACGACCGCGGCGAGCGTCGGGACGACCGTGGGTACGGCGATCGCAAGCCCCGCCATCGTCGCGACTGAGAGCTGACGGATGCCGTACCCCTCCTTCGATCCGTCGACGTTCGGCGGGTCTCCGGCTTCCGGGCCGGCGCAGGCTGCGGGTGCGGCATCGTCGTTCGGCGCGGCAGCGGGAAGAAGCACGCGGGCCACGTTCGATCCCGCCGCTGGGCTCCCGGGCGGGCGCCCAGCGTTCGCAGGCGCCGCCGGCGCCTACGCGTCACATCGTGCGCCTCTTCCCTCGGAGGTCGTGGCATACCTCCGTGCGCTGCTGCCGCCCGCACGTCGCGGCCGCCTACTGGACGTGGGAACGGGAACCGGCATCGCTCTGTTGCCCCTCCTCCCGGCTGTGACCTCGGCCATCGGTATCGAGCCCGATTCGGAACTGCTGGATCGGACGGCGGCGGCCCTGGTGCAGGGTGCGAGCGGCGCCGACGTGGAACTGCGCGCACAGCGCGCTGAAGCCTTCACCGTGCCGACCGGCTGGCAGGCGGACCTCGTCACCGTGTGTCGCGCGTTCCACTGGTTCGACCGGCCCGCCTTCCTCCGGCGCGTCGTGCCCGTGATGAGCCCCGGCGCGAGCCTCGCGGTACTCAGCGATCGCAGCGTGTGGTCGGGTGACCAGGAATGGAAGTCGGCGGTCGTCAGCGTCATCACAGACTTCCTCGGTCCCCGACGCCGTGCCGGAGCCGGGTTCTACGAGCCGCCGGCTCGACCCTTCGTCGATGAGATCCGCGACGGAGGGCTCCACGACGTCGTCACGGTCGAGTTCCCGTTCCGGCGCACCCTCACCGTCGATGCCCTCCTCGGTGAGCTCCGCTCAACCTCCTTCGCCTCCCGCGCCGTGCTCGGAAACGCCCACGGACCTTTCGAAGCCCGGCTTCGCGATGCGCTCGCCTCATTCGTGGATGCCACGGGACAACTGCTGGATGATAATTCGTTCTCGGTCATCGTCGCGGAGCGCCGGTGACCGACGAACGCACCGCTCTGATCATCAAGGTGCCCGACGCGTGCCGGATCGCCGATCTGCCCGGCGCGTTCTCCGAGGGACGTCGGCTGGGAGTGCCGCCACACGTCACGCTGGTCACACCGTTCGCACCCCTGGATGAGTGGCAGACATCCACGGGGTCGCGGCTCGGCGCAGTTCTGGATTCGGTGGCGCGCTTCGACGCGACCTTCTCGCGTGTTGAGCGATTCCCGGACGGCACACGGTGGCTCGCTCCGGACGACCCGGGCCCGTTCATCCGCCTGATCGAGCGGATCCTCGCAGCGTTTCCCGGATTCCCGCCATACGGCGGGATCCATGACGGGATCGTCCCGCACCTGAGCATCGGCGACGCGGATCCGAGCGCCGTGCTTGCACGCGGCCCCTTCTCCGTCAGCGTTCATGAGGTGGTGCTGGGCTCATACACGGCAGATGCCGATTCGTGGCAGGACCATCACCGGATGGCGCTCTCGGTGCGTGCAACCGGCGCTTCCTGAGCCTCCCGCCGCGCCACGCGCGAGAACGCGCCGATAGCCGCGCAAATGCGGGCGCGGGCATAATCGATCTATGCCGAAGATTTCCGCCGCGACCGTCGCCGAGCACCGTACCGCGCAGCACGCGGCGTTGCTCGCCGCGGCCGAGGAGCTCTTGCTGAGCGATGGGATCGACGCCGTGACGCCCAGCGCCGTCACCTCGCGCGCTGGGCTCGCGCGTTCGACGTTCTACGAGTACTTCCCCTCCAAAGACGATCTACTCGTCGCGCTCGCCCGCGATGCCTTCGAACTCTGGACGAAGGAGCTGGCGCAGTCCGTGGCGGTCGCGGAGCCGGGACGCGAACAACTGCGCGCATACATCGCCGCAACGATCCGTCTCGCAGCCGACGGCCGGCATGATCTCGCCACGGTGCTCCGCGGCGTCTCCCTGTCGCCCAAGTCGCAGGCGGACATCGTCGCGCTGCACACCGCCTTGGATGATCCCCTCGGCGCGATCCTGCGCAGCCTCGTCGGCCCACAGGCGCGGACGGCCGCACCGCTCGTCCACGGGCTGCTCGGCAGCGCGATGAAACTGGCCACCGCGGGCCGGCCGGCGGACGAGGTCACCGAGATCGCGACCCGGATGGTCCTCGACGGGATCGGCGCCGCGTCCTCGTCCTGAACCGGCTGTTTTCCCGACACAGTGTCGGATAAACTGCCGGCATGGACATCCTCATGAACATTCTGCTGGCGCTGCACATCATCGGCGTCGCCAGCCTCCTCGGCGGCATGC
Source organism: Microbacterium sp. (assembly GCA_031277945.1). GTDB lineage: Bacteria > Actinomycetota > Actinomycetes > Actinomycetales > Microbacteriaceae > Microbacterium. Next base: position 427,384 of record JAITLK010000002.1, read on the forward strand.
TCGTGCAGATGAAGAGGATGAAGACCGGAGAGACCACCATCCTTCCGGCGATCATGCACGGCGCCTGGACCATGCTCGCCACCGGACTGATCATGGTCGGCATCGCCGAGATGCAGTGGAAGCCGGGCGCGGAGTTCCACATCTGGCTTGCGATCAAGGTCGTGATCCTGCTCGTGATCGTCGTCATCGCGCTGATGAACCGCAAGAAGGCCAAGCTCGCCGGCTGGGTGCTTCCTGCTCTGATGGCTCTCACGGTGTTGAACATCTTCGTCGCCGTGTTCCGCCCCACGGGCAGCTGAGTCCCATCGGCAGCTGAGTCACCGGGCACGGGACGCACGGTCACCCCGGCGGCTCCGTTCGCCCTCAGCCGACCCGGCCGGCCGCGTCGAGCAGGGCGCGCGCAGCCGTGATCGCCGGCTCCGCCCCCTGCTTCCAGACGGCGCCGAGCTGGCGACGAAACGACGTACCCTCGACCGCAACCCGCACAAGCCGCCGCTCCTCGACATACCGCTTCGCCGGAAGTGTGCTGATGACCGCAGGAGCCACATCCGCCGCGGCGGATTCCAGCACCGCGGTGTTGTTGGAGAGCTCTACCGCTGGTGCCGCGAATGCCTCGTCCGTCACGCCGTGCGAGCGAAGAGCGGATCGCATGACCGCGCGGCAGCCCGAACCCGCCTCGCGAGTCGCCAGCGGTGTCTGCGCAAGCGTCCATGTGCTGATCGAGGCACGCCGGGCCCAGGGGTGACGCGGCGACACGTACACGCCCAGCTCATCATCGGCAAGAAACCGATAGGACAGCCCGCGTGGCGGCTCCTCCCCCTCGACGAATCCGAGATCCACGGCGCCCTCGGACACCAGGCGGATGACATCGCGGGTGTTCGTCGTGATCGCATGCACGTCACGGGCATCGTGACCCTGCTGGACGAAGACGCTGATCCACCGAGGCAGGAAGTACTCCGCGATGGTCATGCTCGACGCGACGCGCACGCTGCGGTCCATGGCGGCAAAGTTCGTCAGCGAACGGTCGAGGGATTGCGCGGCCTGCAACACCGGTACCGCGAGCTCCAGAAGTCGCGTCCCCGCCGGGGTCAGCTCGGACGCGCGCGACCCGCGCACGACCAGTTGAGAATCGAGACGCTGCTCCAGCCGTCGCAGGCGCATGGAGGCGGCTTGCTGGGAGATGGCGAGTTCATCAGCGGCGAGACTGATCGACCGCGTACGAGCGATCGTGGCGAGCAAGTCCAGCGTCCGCAGGTCGGGAAGATCATCGCTCAGCACGAGCCGAGTCTACGCACAACCTGACGTTGTGGCGTCGCCACCAGGTCGCCATTCTGGTGGCGAACCGGCGTTTCTACGCTGAGAACTGGGCGCACGAGACACGCTGCGCCACTGACCAGAGGAGCCATCATGGCCAAAGTTCTCATCGTCCTCTACCCCGACCCGGTGAGCGGCTATCCGCCCGAATACGCCCGGGACAGCATCCCCGCGATCTCCTCGTACCCCGGTGGAGCATCGCTTCCGTCGCCGAAGTCGATCGACTTCATCCCCGGCCAGCTCCTCGGTTCGGTATCCGGCGGGCTCGGGCTCGTCGAGTGGCTGAGGTCGGAAGGCCATGAAGTCGTCGTCACGAGCGACAAGGAAGGAGCGGACTCCGTCTTCCAGCGTGAGCTCCCCGACACCGACATCGTGATCTCCCAGCCGTTCTGGCCGGCGTACCTCACCGCTGAGCTGATGGATCGTGCCGAGAAGCTCCAGCTGGTGATCACCGCAGGAATCGGTTCGGATCACACCGACCTCAACGCTGCCAACGCCCGTGGCATCACCGTGGCCGAGGTCACGTACAGCAACAGCATCAGCGTCGCAGAGCACACCGTCATGCAGGTGCTGGTGCTTGTGCGGGACTTCGTCACCCAGCACGAGATCTCCGTCAACGGCGGCTGGAACATCGCAGACGCGGTCTCGCGCTCCTACGATGTCGAGGGCATGCGGGTCGGGGTGTTCGGCGCGGGCCGCATCGGTCGCGCGGTGATGGAGCGACTCGCGCCGTTCGGGGTGCGACTCGCCTACACCGATCGGTTCCGGCTTCCCGCAGAGTACGAGGAGAAGTACGCCCTCACCTACCACGAGAGCATCACAGAGCTGGTCACGGACATCGACATCCTCACCGTCCATGCCCCGCTCACGGATGAGACGCGCGGGCTTCTTGACGATGCACTGTTGTCCACCATGCCGCGAGGCGCATACATCGTCAACCCCGCGCGCGGGGCCATCGCCGACCGCGACGCGATCGTGCGCGCTCTGGAGAGCGGCCGTCTGGCCGGCTACGCCGGCGATGTCTGGGATCCCCAGCCCGCCCCCGCCGATCACCCCTGGCGTCGCATGCCGCACAACGCGATGACCACGCACACATCGGGGACCTCGCTGTCCGGCCAGGCACGCTACGCCGCGGGGACTCGCGAGATTCTGGAGTGCTGGTTCGCCGGCGAACCGATTCGGCCCGAATACCTCGTGGTGGCGGGGGGCAGCTATCAGGGCGTCGGCGCTCACTCCTACGCACAGCAGCCCAAACCGCAGGCCTGACCTGGCTCGTGTCGCGGGAGCCGCAGAGCGCCCGCGACACGAAGCCGGCCCCGTCGGAACCGTCAAGGATCCCGCTATGCCCTGGCAGCCCGTCTTCTTCCTCCTGCAGCCGCGAGCCCGGGACAGGACCGCTGAAGTCCGGGTGACGGTGAGCATCGCCATCCCCGTTCTGGCCCTCGTGCTGCTGGGCCAGACGCACATGATCATCTACGCCGCGTTCGGCGCCTTCACCGCTCTGTACGGCCGAGGTTCCCGCTCGTGTGTACGTCTGCACGCGCAGCTGGCTGCCGCTGCCCTCATCGTCATCGGCGCAGGGACGGGAGTGCTGCTGGCGGCAACAGCCGCGCCGTTCGTGTGCGTGCTTGTCGTGGAGACGGCATACGCCGCGGTGGGATCGCTCTGGGCCGACCGCGCCTCGCTGAATCCGCGGGGCCCGTTCTTCGGGATCTTCGCGCTGGGGGCCTGCGCGTCCGTCGCTCCCTCGGGCCCTCCGCTGTACGCCGCCGCGATTGCTGCAGGCACGGCGACTCTCGCACTGGCCGTCACGTCGATCGACGCGTACATGCGCCGCGCACGCGACCCGCGCGATGCTTCGGACATGCCGGTCCGGCTCGCCCCGTTCGGCCACGGTGCGCGGCACGCGATCGAGTATGCGCTGGTGGTCTTCGCCGCCGGCGTCGCCGGATATCTGCTCGGCTGGGGGCATTCATACTGGGCGATGGCTTCTGCAGCCGTGCCGCTGGCGGCCGCAGATCTGCCCGGTCGCATCGGGCGAGGATTGCACCGGATCGTCGGCACACTCGTCGGACTGGTCGTGACCGCAGCGATCCTCGTCTGGGCGCCTCCGCCCGGCCTGCTCGCGATCATCGTCATCGCCCTGATGCCGCCCACCGAAGCGCTGATGAGCCGCCACTACGCCGCGGCGCTCGTCTTCTTCACGCCCATGATCCTCGTCATGACCCAGCTCGCCTCGCCCGTGCCGCGTTCCCAGCTGATCATCGATCGCGCGGCGGAAACCGCACTGGGCGCAGTCATCGGAATGCTCGTCGTGTGTGCGATCAGCGGGGCAGAAGCACTCCTGCGCCGGTCGATGGCACGTGCGCGGGAGTGACCGCACCACCCCGCCTCGACCGCTACCGTCGTCAGTAGGCGCTCGACCTACAGCCCGCCGGCACGGGATCACCGCTGAACCGCTCCTGCGTCCACGTCAGCAGCTGCGGCACGAGCGGGGAATCCACGCTCACCAGCGGGATGTGGTCCCGTCCGGCGAAGATGCGGTAGTCGATGCTCTCCCCCGCGGCACAGGCCCCGTCGACGTAGCTCTGCTGCGCATCGGGAACCACCAGGCCGTCTGCTTCGCCCTGGGCGATGAGGAGCGGTGTGCGAACGGTTGCGGGCGGCACGTTCTCCTCGAGCCGCTGAGCGAACGAGCCGGTGGGCTTCTCGGCGCGGAAGATCGCAGGATCGCGACTCATCCCGAGCACGTCGAGCACCGAGACCAGCGCGCCCGGTTCGGCGAGGCATCGCGTGGACATCGCTCGGACCGTCGCTTCGGCCCCCGGGCGGATGTACTGCCGCCAGGTCACGTCGGGATAGGCCTGCGCATAGGCGGAGAAGGCGAACGACGCGAAGATGCTGCCACCGGTCACCTCGGGCAGGTGCTCGACCAGCGCGGGCAGATTCGCCGCCGGCGCCATCGCAACCGTCCCGGAGAGGGGTACGTCCGGCGCGTACGCCTCCGCGACCGCCGCCGTCCACAGGGCGGCGCCGCCACCCTGCGAATGCCCCCAGACAACGGTGTTTGCCCCGAGATCCGCCTCCGTGAGCTCACGAGCCGCCCGCACCGCGTCCAGGCTCGCGTGGGCGCTGTCCGCGCCGATCAGGTACGGGTGCGACCCCGGGGTCCCCAGCCCGATGTAGTCCGTGGCCACCAGCGCCCACCCCTCCTCGATCACGTCCGGAAGCAGGAACAGCGCGCCGGATGTGAAGGGCTCCTCCGCCAAAGACGGGGCGCAGTTCTGGGCGTATCCGGTCGTGCCATGGTTCCAGTCGATCACCGGCCACTCCCCGGCGCCGGTACTGGGGACCACCACGAGGCCGCTCGCGGTCGTCGGCGACCCATCACCTGCCGTGGTCGTGTAGAGGATGCGCCACGCGGTCGCACCATCCGGGACACCGCGCGTGAACGGCCCCGCGCGCAACAGCCGCCCCGGCTCCGCGGGCACCTCCCGCGGCGCGGCGTAGAACTCATCCGTGACCGGCGACGCCGCGCGCACCGCGTAGCTGATCGCTGCCGCGCCCATTGAGGCGAGCACCGTGAGCACGGCGATCGAGGCAGTGGCCCATCGCCGTAGTGGACCCGCGGGATGCCGTGGCCGGTCGCCGGGCGCCCGGCGAACCTCACGTCGCAGAATCGTCACCGCGGCGATCATCAGGCGCGCACCGAAGAGCACCGACACCACGAGCAGCGTGATGTCGGGCCAGAGCACCGCGAGCACGGCGAACACCACGCTGGCCGCGCCGAATGCGGCATCGGCGACTCGGTCTGCGAGAACGCGCCCACGGTGGACACTGCGCGCGAGACTCACCAGGCCGGAACCCAGCAGACCAACGGCCACGAACACCACCAGGAGCCGAACGGTGAGGCCCGGAAGTACCCAGATCACGATGCCCACCACGATCCACAGGACGGCGAGCACGATCGCGAGACGGTTCACCGGTGCCTGTGCGCGCGTGCGACCGCCGGCATCGGCGAGCTCCAGCACACCGGACAGAACGGCGCCGCTGCCGATGAGAATCGCGAGCACGGCAAGCGATGTGCTCGGCCGAGTGAGGACCACGATGCCGAGGAGCAGTGTCACCACGGCGACACCGATCCGCACCCCGCGCGGAACCGTGCGCCAGAGCTGTTGCAGCCGAGGCAGCGGCAGCACAGCGGCCTGCCCGCTCACGGGGTCGGCTCTACGGTGATCCAGTCACCGAACTTCGGGAGGCGGCCGTCGCCGGAGCTGGTGCGAGTCAGACGTCGCTTGATCCACGGCAGCACGTGCTCGCGATAGTAGGACGCGTCGCGCAGCGCGGGGGTGGTGTCGACCACAGGGAGGGACCACCATCCATCCGGAACACGCTCGCCCAGCGCGCGCAGCACGCGGGCTGCCACGCGGTGGTGCCCCCTTGCATTCATGTGCAGGCGGTCCTCAGCCCAGTAGCCGGGGCCGGACAGCTCGCGATCCGGCCAGTTCAGCGCGCGGATCACATCGGGGCGCTGGGCGATGCGGGAGATCACGGCGTCGGAGAGCAGGTCGCCACGGCGCTGGATCAGCGACGACAGCGGCAGACCGGCCGACGGGTTCGCGCCGGAGAGGATCACCAGCTGAACGCCCTCCTCATCGCATCGCCGGAGCACGCGGGAGAAGGCGTCGGCGATGTGCTCGACGTCGGTCGCCGGACGGAGCATGTCATTACCGCCCCCGTTGAATGAGAGGTGTGTCGGCTTGAGCGCCAGCGCCGGTTCGAGCTGCTCCTCCACCACGGGCCAGGCCAGCTTGCCGCGGATGGCGAGGTTGGCGTACTCGATCTCCGTGCCGCGGGAACGCGCCCAGCCCTGCGCGACCAGGTCTGCCCAGCCGCGCGGGACGCCGTTCGCATCCTCATCACCGACACCCTCCGTGAAGGAATCGCCGATGGCCACGAAACGGATCTGATTCACCGCTCCAGCCTACGGCCGTCAGCGGTTGTCGAGTGCGCGACCCCGGAGGTCACTGAGGCCCCATGTCGCGATCGCCGCGACGGCGAAGAACACGGCGAACACCACGAACAGAATGGGGACACTCCCCCACCCGAGCACCCACGGCACCACCAGGGGTGCGACGATCGACGCGATCCGGCCCACGCCCGCGGCCCAGCCGGAACCAGTTGCACGCAGCGAGGTCGGGTAGGTCTCGGGTGATACGGCATACAGCGCACCCCACGCTCCGAGGTTGAAGAACGACAGGAGCATGCCGGCGATGATGATGCCGGTGGGATCGGCCGCGGTGCCGTAGAGCACGGCGGCGATGGCGGAGCCGATGAGGAACACCGAGAGCGTGATGCGACGCCCCCACACTTCGATCAGCCAGGCGGCCACCGCATATCCGGGAAGCTGCGCGAGCGTGATGATCAGGGTGAACTCGAACGACTTCACCAGCGTGTAGCCCTGCGCCACCAGCAGCGACGGAATCCAGATGAATGCGCCGTAGTACGAGAAGTTGACGCAGAACCACACGAGCCAGAGCGAGAGCGTACGGCCGCGGAACTCGGGGGCGAAGAGCGCCCGGAGCCGTCCGCGGATGTTCTCCTTCGGAGCCGCCGGCTCCGTTGCCGCCGCCGCGACCGTAGAAGCGGGAACGGTCCGCCCGCGCGCGGACTCCTCGAACTGACGAACGATCAGATCCGCCTCCGCGTGACGACCGCGCGATTCCAGCCAGCGTGCGGACTCGGGAAGTCCCCAGCGGACGATGAGCGCATACACGGCAGGGATCGCACCCAGCGCGAAAGCCCAGCGCCAGCCGTCCGGAGAGCTGGGCACGACGAACACGCCGATCACGGCTGCGGCGAGCCAGCCGACGGCCCAGAACGCCTCCAGGAGCACGACGACTCGGCCACGGATGCGGGCGGGGGCGAACTCGCTGACATACGTGGACGCCACGGGGAGCTCCGAGCCCAGTCCGAGCCCCACGATAAAGCGCAGCACCAGCAGGAGCGCGAGCCCGCCGACAAGGGCACTCGCCCCGGTTGCGACGCCGTAGACGAGGAGCGTGAGTGCGAACACCTGACGGCGTCCGAACTTGTCGGCCAGGAGGCCGCCCAGGCTCGCTCCCACAGCCATGCCGACGAAGCCCACCGAGCTGATCAGCCCCAGCTCCTCTTTGCCGAGCTGCCATTGCGCGCCGAGCGCGGCGATGATGAAGGAGATCAGCCCCACATCCATCGCGTCCAGGGCCCATCCGAGCCCTGATCCAGTGAGCACTCGGCCGAGTTTGGGGGTGAACGGGAGCCGATCGAGACGCGTCGCGACGTCGTCCTCGCGGGGGGCTGAGGTCATTCGCTCATCGTATCGGTCGGCTGCCGGCAGGAACGCCCGCCGGCAGCGCGTATGACGTTGCGCGACTCAGTCGGCGAGAATCGCGCGCACCCGCGGGATGACCTCGGTGCCGTAGAGCTCGATGCTGGTCATCAAGTGCTCGTGCGGCGTGGTTCCTGATGCGAACTTCATGTCGAACCGCTGGGCCCCGAGGACCGAGACCGTATGCGCGATCTTGCGCGCGACGGTGTCGGGTGAGCCGATGTATTGCGAGCCATCCGGACCCACCTCCTGCAGGAAGCGGTCTCGGGAGTACGGCGGCCAGCCGCGCTCGGCGCCGATGGTGTCGTTCATCGCTTTGAGCCCCTCGTAGGTCTGTTCCTGAGCCTCCGCGTCCGTCGCCGCCACGTGTCCCGGTGAGTGCACACCCACCGGCAGGGGTGCATGACCGAACTCGGCCACGGCGTGATGGAACAGGTCCACCAGCGGCCGGAAGCGCTCGGGGGCGCCCCCGATGATCGCCAGCATCAGTCCGTAGCCGTAGCGCGCGGTGCGGACCACGGACTCCGGTGACCCGCCCACGCCGACCCAGGCACGCACGCCCTCGGCCGTCTTGGGGAACACGTCGGCGTTCACGAGCTCAGCGCGCGTGCGACCGTTCCAGGACACCGGCTTCTCTTCGCGCAGCCGCGAGAACAGTTCGAGCTTCTCCTCGAACAGCGTCTCATAGTCGGCGAGGTCGAAGCCGAAGAGCGGGAAGGACTCGATGAAGCTGCCCCGGCCGAGGATCACCTCGCTGCGTCCGTTCGAGAGCGCGTCCAGCGTCGCGAAGCGCTCGTAGACGCGCACCGGGTCGTCCGAGCTCAGCACCGTCACGGCAGTTCCGAGCTTGATCCGCTCCGTCCGGCCCGCGATCGTGGCCAGCACGATCTCGGGAGCCGAGACCGCGAACTCTTTACGGTGGTGCTCGCCCACGCCGAAGAAGTCGACACCGACCTTCTCCGCGAGATCCGCCTGAGCGATCACATTCCGGAGTGTCTCCGCATCGGTGAGCAGGGTGCCGTCCAGATTCCGGCTGATGTCGCCGAAGGTGTCCAGACCGAGTTCGATGTCAGCCACGGGGGCTCCTTTCATCCAAACGCATACAACGCTGGGCAGGCGGTGGCATTCCCGGAACGGCGAAACGGGCGGGACCCACGGATCCCGCCCGTTTCGTGGTTGCTGATTCAGGCGCCGAGGATCGCCGTCCGCAGGGTGTCGAGGCCCACGCCGCCCATGTTGAGCGCGGTGCGGTGGAACTCCTTGATGGAGAACGCGTCGCCGGCGCGCGCGGCCGCCTCGTCGCGCACCTGCTCCCAGATGCGCTGACCGACCTTGTAGGAGGGCGCCTGACCCGGCCAGCCGAGGTAGCGGTTCACCTCGAACTTGACGAACTCGTCGGGCATGTTGACGTTCGCGCGCATGAAGTCCAGCGCGTAGTCGGCGTCCCACGTGCCGGTACCGTCCAGGCGCGGCTTCTCCAGGTGCACGCCGATGTCGAGCACCACACGGGCCGCGCGCATGCGCTGGCCGTCGAGCATCCCGAGCCGGTCAGCAGGCGCGTTCAGGTAGCCCAGCTGTTCCATCAAGCGCTCCGCGTACAGCGCCCAGCCCTCGGCGTGACCCGACGTACCCGCCAGCAGGCGGCGCCACGAGTTGAGCTCCGCGCGGTTGTAGGTCGCCTGCGCGATCTGCAGGTGGTGACCGGGGACGCCCTCGTGGTACACCGTGGTGAGCTCGCGCCAGGTGTCGAATGTCGTGACGCCCTCAGGCACCGACCACCACATCCGACCGGGACGCGAGAAGTCGTCCGTGGGGCCCGTGTAGTAGATCCCGCCCTCCTGGGTGGGAGCGATCATGCACTCGAGCTTGCGGATCTCCTCCGGGATGTCGAAGTGGGTGCGGCCGAGTTCGGCGACGGCCTGGTCGCTGGTGCGCTGCATCCACTCCTGGAGCGCCTCGGTGCCGTGGAGCTTCAGCGACTCGTCCTTCTCGAGGAACGCGACGGCCTCCTCCACTGATGCGCCCGGCAGGATCTCGTTCGCGATGGCGGTCTGCTCGGCCACCATGCGAGCCAGCTCTTCGCGTCCCCACTCGTACGTCTCGTCGAGGTCGATGGTCGCCCCAAGGAACGATCGCGACATCAAGGCATAGAGGTCGCGCCCGACGGCATCGCGCTCGCTCGCGCCGGCGAGCAGATCGCGGGAGAAGAACTGTCCGAGCTCCTGATATGCGACGCGTGCCGCGTTGGCGTTGTCGGCGATCTCGCGCGCCAACGAAGCGGGCAGCTGCCCCTCCGCGGGCTGCGCGTTGCCGGCGAACTCGGCGAAGAAGCCGGAGTCCGCCTGGATGCGGTCGATCTGTCCGATCGCCTCGATGACCTGGCGACGCGCAGGAACCACGCCCTGACGCAGGCCCTCACGAAGGGTCTCCTCGTACCCGCTCAGCGCACCGGCGACGGCGGCGAGGCGCGTGGAGATCACGGACCAGTCCTCGACGCTGTCGGTGGACATGAGGTCGAAGACCTCGCGAACGCTCTGGACGGGCGAGGCGATGACGTTCACATCGCGCAGATGCCAGCCGGCGTCACGGATCTCCAGATCCAGGTTCAGAGAGCTGAGCAGGTCAGTCTGGGTGACCTGGTCGATGGCATCGACGGGCTCGAGCGCGGCGAGCGCATCGCGTGCTGCACGCGTCGCCTCCGCGGCGCGCTCGTGTCCGGCCAGGCTGAGGTCGTCCAGACGGGCGTTGTGCTCCGTCCGACCGATGTAGGTCGCGATCGAGGGGTACAGATCCGCGACTGTGTCTACCCAGGCCTCAGCGACGCCGTCGATGGGCGTGGGGATTCGGGGTTCAGTCATCCCTTCAGTTTAGGTCGTGGACGTCCGATCCCGCCGCAGCCAGTCACGAAACGTGGCGCGGTACCGGGTCCGTGCGCGGCGACCGCAGCGCTGTGGCCGGCCACAGTGCCTGGCTGGCCACAGCGTGAGGAGGACTGGCCGGCCACAGCGTGAGGAGGGATTAGTGTGCCGCCTCGTCCCAGTTCGCGCCACGCCCCACCTGTACGTCGAGAGGCACAGACAGCTCCGCCGCGTCGCCCATTCGGCTGCGCACGATGGCCTCGGTCGCATCCCACTCACCCGCGGCTACCTCGACCACGAGCTCGTCGTGGATCTGCAGCAGCACGCGCGAGCGCAGGTCGGCCGCTCGGAGGTCCTGGTGGATGTGGAAGAGCGCGATCTTCATGATGTCCGCCGCGCTTCCCTGGATCGGCGCGTTGAGCGCTGCACGTTCTGCGTTCTCACGCAGCACGCGGTTCGGGCTCGACAGATCGGGGAACGGCCGGCGCCGGCCGAAGATGGTCTCCGTGTAGCCATCGACCTTCGCCTTGCCCACCGACTCACGCAGATAGTCGCGTACCGCCCCGAAGCGCGCGAAGTAGTCCAGCATCAGCTGCTTGGCCTCCGACTGCTCGATGCGCAGCTGCTTGGAGAGACCGAACGCCGACAGCCCGTACACCAGGCCGTACGACATCGCCTTCACCTTCGAGCGCATGGCACTCGTGACATCGGCCGGCTCGACACCGAACACGTGTGCGCCCACGTACCGGTGCAGATCCTCACCGGTGTTGAACGCCTCGATGAGCCCCGGATCGCCTGACAGGTGCGCCATGATCCGCATCTCGATCTGCGAATAGTCGGCCGTCAGCAGTGTGTCGTACTCGGTGCCCACCTCGAAGGCGGCGCGGATGCGACGGCTCTCCTCGGTTCGCACCGGGATGTTCTGCAGGTTGGGATCCGTGCTGGAGAGCCGGCCCGTCTGGCTCCCGGTCTGCACGTACGTGGTGTGCACCCGGTGGTCGGGCTTGATCGCCACGTCCAGCGACTCGATGATCTGGCGCAGTTTGGTGGCCTCGCGGTGCTGCGAGAGAAGCTCGAGGAACGGGTGCGGCGCCTTCTCCTGCAGGTCCGCGAGTGATGCGGCATCCGTCGAGTACCCGGTCTTCGTCTTGCGCGTCTTGGGGAGCTCGAGCTCGTCGAACAGCACCTCCTGCAACTGCTTCGGCGAGCCGAGGTTCACTTCGCGCCCGATGGCCGCGAATGCATCCTGTGCGATCACGTCGGCGCGGGCGCCGAGCTCTGCCGAGAACGATGAGAGCTTCTCATGCGACACCTGGACTCCGGCAAGCTCCATGTCCGCCAGCGCGGCGAGGGTGGGCAGCTCGATGTCCTGGAGGACGGAGACAACGCCTTCGGGCATCTGCTCGCGGATGGCCTCGGCGGTGCGCAGCGTGAACCAGGACAGCTGACCGGGCGTTGCACCCTCGGTCTCCGGCACCAGCTGACTCGGGTCTGCCTCCGGCAGCTTCTCGCCCAGGTATCGCTCGACCAGATCCGCGAGCGACTTGTCGGGATAGCTCGGCCGTACCAGCCACCCGGCCAGGTTGGTGTCGAAAACGATACCCGCCAGATCGCTGCCCGCAGCGCGGACCGCCTTCAGCTGCGGTTTTGCATCGTGCAGTACCTTCTCCGCGGGAGACGCGAGCCAGGCCAGCAGATCGGCATCGTCGCTCCAGTCGAACTCGATCGCCTCGCTGGCGTCGGCAACGCCGGCACGCAGCGGCGTCAGTCCGCTGACCGTGAGGGTGAGCGCCACGGGAGCGTCCTCGCGAGCACGCACCCAGGCGACCGCCTCCGCCACGGTGACCTCTCGCGCCGGGGGAACATCCACGGCGGTGTGGGTCTCCACGTCACCGGCATCGCTTCCCGCTGCCTCGAAGACGCGAGGCAGGAGCGTGCGAAACTCCAGACGGCCGAACACGTCGCGCACAGCCGGACCGTCCAGCGGACGGACCACAAGGTCTCCCGGGCCGACCGGCAGCTCGACGTCTGTGACCAGCCGGTTGAGCTTGCGGTTGCGGCGGACATCGTCCAGGTGCTCACGGAGGTTTCCCCCGACGACACCCTTGATCTCATCGGCGCGTTCGAGCACCGCGTCCAGCGAGCCGAACTGCGTCAGCCACTTCACCGCCGTCTTCTCACCCACCTTGGGCACGCCGGGAAGGTTGTCGCTTGTCTCGCCGACGAGCGCCGCGATATCGGGATACTGCTCCGGCGGCACCCCGTAGCGCTCGACCACCGTGACCGGGTCGTACCGCTTGAGCTGGGACACACCCTGAACCGACGGGTAGAGCAGCGTGACGTCATCGTTGACGAGCTGAATGGAATCGCGGTCGCCGGAGACGACGAGCACCTCGTATCCCTGTTCACGCCCCTGAACCGAGAGCGTGGCGAGGATGTCGTCCGCCTCGAAGTCCTCCTTGGTGATCACCGTGATCCCCATGGCGGCCAACGCCTCCTGGATCAGCGGGATCTGGCCCGAGAACTCCTTCGGCGTCTCAGCGCGAGTTCCCTTGTACTCGGCATACTCGCGCGTGCGGAAGGACTGGCGCGAGAGGTCGAAGGCAACCGCCATGTGACTCGGCTGCTCCGCCTTGATGAGGTTCACCAGCATCGAGAGGAACCCGTAGACGGCGTTGGTGTGCTGCCCGTCCTTCGTGGTGAAGTTCTCGACCGGCAGCGCGAAGAACGCGCGGAAAGCGAGCGAATGGCCGTCGACGACCAGGAGGGTAGGCTTTGCGGAGTCCGTCACCCCTCCAGCCTAATGAGGGGCACCGACATGGAGCGAGGAGAGCATGAGCGAAGGCGCCGCGGAGATCGAGAAGAGCCCCCTGGAATGGGCGCGTGAACGTGGACTCGGCGCCCTCGCCGAGAAGATGGGCATCGAGCTGATCGAGTTCACCGCCGAGCGTGTCGTGGCCACGATGCCTGTGCTGGGCAATACGCAGCCGCTCGGTCTGATGCACGGCGGCGCGTATGTCGTGCTCGGCGAATCGCTGGGCTCGATGCACGCGACCTTGCTGGCGGGACCCGGCCGCTACGCCGTGGGCATCGACATCAACGCGACGCACACCGCCTCCATCACCGAGGGCTTCGTGACCGGGGTATGCACCCCGGTGCATGTGAGTCGTTCGCTTGCCGTGCACGAGATCGCCATCACAGATGAGCGAGGACGCCGTAACTCCACGCTGCGCATCACGAACATGCTTCGCGACGCGCGCTGAGACCGGCGCAAACGACGAAGGCCGCCCCGAGGGGCGGCCTTCGTGATGTCGGGGTCAGCCCTTCTTGGGTGCGAGCTGGTCGATGATGGCCTTCGCCACATCCTGCATGGTGAGCCGGCGATCCATCGACGCCTTCTGGATCCAGCGGAAGGCCTCCGGCTCGGACAGGCCCATCTTCTCGTTCAGCAGGCCCTTCGCACGGTCCACGAGCTTGCGCGTCTCAAAGCGCTCCACCATGTCGGCGACCTCGGCCTCGAGAGTGATGATCTGCTCGTAGCGGGCGAGGGCGATCTCGATGGCCGGCAGCAGATCGTTCGGCGTGAAGGGCTTCACGACGTAGGCGAGCGCACCGGCCTCGCTGGCGCGCTCCACGAGCTCCTTCTGGCTGAAGGCGGTCAGCAGCACGACGGGTGCGACGTGGTTCTTGCTCAGCTTCTCGGCTGCGGTGATGCCATCCATCTGCGGCATCTTCACGTCCATGATCACCAGATCGGGGCGCAGCTCGGTGGCGAGGGCAACGGCGGTCTCGCCGTCGCCGGCCTCACCGACGACATCGAATCCGTTGTCGCGCAGGATCTCGACGATGTCGAGACGAATGAGCGATTCGTCTTCCGCAACGACCACACGACGGGGTGCGGGAGCGGCCGGAATTTCGGTCTGGTCCTGATCGGTCACCAGCCGATTCTATGGCATACATCCGTGATTCACCCGGACAGCCACGCGACGCACGCCCGCGCAGACGCCGTGAGCATGTGCTGTGGGCACACGAGGCGCTGGTGATAGTCGGCAGTCGCGACGGGCAGCGAGATTCGCTGCTGAGGAGTGGTGCCGGTGGCGGGACTCGAACCCGCACGCCCTTTCGGACAAAGCATTTTGAGTGCTCCGCGTCTGCCATTCCGCCACACCGGCAAGTGCGTCGAGGACCACTCGACACTACCGCACGGCTCCCCCGCTTCGCGCATCATCCGCGACGGACGCTAGGCTGGCCGGCGACACGGGGTGCGCCCATGAGGGGCGCTGAGATCACACCCGTCGAACCTGATCTCGTTCACACGAGCGGAGGGATGTCACCATGACGTCGTTCGTCCATGCGTCCGTTTCTGTCGAGGACTGCGCGCAGTTGCTCGACCGCCTTCGAGAGCGCGCGCCGCTCGTGCAGGCGATCACCAACACCGTGGTGACCGGCTTCACCGCGAACGTTCTGCTTGCCCTCGGAGCATCCCCGGCGATGGTGGACGTGCCGGAAGAAGCAGGAGCATTCGCCACCGTCGCCGATGGCGTGCTCGTCAATCTCGGCACGCCGCACACCGATCAGCGCCAGGCGATGCGCGAAGCCGCGAACGCAGCCACCGCGGCGCGCGTGCCCTGGGTGCTGGATCCGGTTGCGGTCGGCTTCCTGCCGGTACGTACACCTCTCGCGAAGGATCTGCTCGCGCTCACGCCCACGATCATCCGCGGCAATGCGAGCGAGATCCTGGCGCTCGCCGGAAGCGGACGGGGAGGTCGCGGCGTCGACGCATCCGACAGCGTCGAAGCTGCCGCGGATGCGGCGGGTGACCTCGCGATCCAGACCGGCGCAGTCGTCGCGTTGAGTGGAGCCGTCGACCATCTCACCGACGGCCGGCGGGTGGTTCGCGTCAGCACCGGGACGCCGCTCCTCACCCGCGTGACGGGAGGCGGGTGCGCGCTCGGCGCGGTCATGGCAGCCTTCGCGGCGCTGACCGAGGACGCCCTGCTCGCCACCACCGCGGCGACCTCCGTGTACACGATCGCCGCGCAGACGGCCGCGGTCGCAGCTCCTGCTCCCGGCAGCTTCGCGGTCGCGCTGCTGGACGCCCTGGCGACGCTGACGGCGGCCGACGTTCGTGATCAGGCGGTGCTCTCATGACCGTCAGCGGCATCTACCTGGTCACCAGCGAGCCCGCACCGGGTACCGGTCTGCTGGAGGTCATCGACGCTGCCGTCGACGCGGGCGTGGAGACCGTGCAACTGCGTGCCAAGCACGCCTCGGCGCGCGACTTCCTCGAGCTCGCGACGTCGGCCGCAGGGGTCATCCGCGGGCGCGCCCGGCTGCTGGTCAACGACCGCGTCGATGTCCTGCTCGCTGCGCGCGCCTCGGGCGTGCCGGTCGACGGCGTACATCTCGGACAGAGCGATCTCCCACCCGCCGTGGCCCGGACGCTTCTGGGGTCTGACAGCGTGCTCGGCCTCACCGCCGACACTCGTGCGCACCTGGCGGCGCTCCCCGAGGCGGGCGGCGTCGACTACCTCGGCGTCGGCGCCGTCCATCCCACGAGCACCAAGCCCGATCATCCGGCACCGCTCGGTGTGACCGGATTCGCGGAGTTCGCGACTCAGGCGCCCGTGCCCTGTGTCGCCATCGGC
Organism: Microbacterium sp.; assembly: GCA_031277945.1. Classification (GTDB taxonomy): domain Bacteria; phylum Actinomycetota; class Actinomycetes; order Actinomycetales; family Microbacteriaceae; genus Microbacterium. The sequence goes on from JAITLK010000002.1 coordinate 443,574, forward strand.
GGCATCACCGTCGCGGATGTGGCCGAGCTTCGTCGCGCCGGGGCGAGCGCCATCGCGGTGGCGTCGGCCATCTGCGCGGCCGATGATCCCGGACGAGCCGCTGCCGATCTTCTGGCGGCCTGGACATCGGCGGAGGAGGGCCGATGATCCCGCGCGTGCTCTCGATCGCCGGATCCGACCCCAGCGGAGGTGCGGGAGTCCAGGCAGACATCAAGTCGATCAGCGCCCTCGGTGGATACGCGATGGCGGCAATCACCGCACTCACCGCCCAGAACACCCGGGGCGTCACGGCTGTGCATCCGGTGCCGCCGGAGATGATCCGCGCTCAGCTGGAGACCCTATCGGCCGATGTCACCATCGATGCCGTGAAGATCGGCATGCTGGGCACAGCGGGGAGCATCGACGTCGTCGTCGACTGGCTGCGCTCCCATCGGCCGCCCATCGTCGTGCTCGACCCCGTCATGGTCTCCACCAGTGGGGATCGTCTGCTGGAGCCGCCCGCGGAGGCCGCGTTGCGGTCCCTGTGCGCGCACGCAGACGTGGTCACGCCGAACCTGCCCGAGCTCGCGGTCCTCGCCGGCGAGGCGACGGCGACGGACTGGGACGCCGCCCTGGATCAGGCTCGGCGGATATCGCGCCGGGACGGGACTGTCGTCCTGATCACCGGCGGACACCTCGCGGGCGAGCGCTCACCCGACGCCATCGTCGACGCGCGCACCGAGGAGACCATCGTCGTCGACGCAGCGCGTGTCGAATCAGGGAACACCCATGGCACCGGCTGCTCGCTCTCCAGCGCCCTGGCCACCGCCCTCGCCCGCGGGGAGTCCCTGGAACGAGCTCTCCGTGAGGCGAAAGGCTGGCTGACCGAGGCCATCGTTGCGGGTCCGGCACTCCGTGTGGGCAGCGGGCACGGTCCGGTGGACCATTTCGCGCGCACCCGTGCGACCGATGACCCGGCCCGCTGGTGGGCGCTCACGGCGGCGGTGCGTGATCGCATCGACGCCTCCCCCTTCGTCCGCGAGCTAGGCGGCGGGACCCTGGCGCCCGCCGCCTTCCGTCACTATGTGCGACAGGACGCGTTGTATCTGCGCGACTATGCCCGTGTCCTCGCCCGCGCCAGCGCGATCGCCCCCACGCGCGAGGAGCAGACGTTCTGGTCGGATGCCGCGACCGCGGCAATCACCGGCGAGCTCGAACTGCACACGAACTTCCTCGGCGAGGAGCCCGGCGTCAGCGAGATGTCATCGACCACCCGTGCCTACCTCGATCACCTGCTCGCCGCGGGTCCGGGATACGCCGTGGTCGTTGCCGCGGTACTTCCCTGCTACTGGATCTACCAGGACGTCGGGGACCGGCTCGCCGGCCGCAACCATGCGGATCACCCGTACTCGTCATGGCTTGCCACCTACGCGGATGCCGGCTTCGCCACAGCGACCCGGCGGGCTGTGGCCTATGCGCGAGCTGCGTGTGCGGTGGCCGGAGCCACCGAGCGCATCGCGGCGGAACGGGCGTTCGTGCGGGCCGCAGAGCACGAACTCGCGTTCTTCAGCCAGCAGGATCACCTGCTGGCTGGCTGACTCAGATACCGAGACCGCCCCCGCCGGTCGCCTTCGTGTCACCGAGGGGGCGGTACTCGGCGCCGGGCCGGGTTCGCTGGTCTAGGCGTGCGGCCTCTGCACGCGGATCGGGTGTGTCCCCCTTCAGCGGTCGCCCTCGCCACCGCAACACCGCGACGATGAAGAACCCGACGACCGCCACCACGACGAGGGCCCAGATCACGATGTCCATCAGGAGGTTGTCCATAGGGCATGGTCCCGCCCTGCACAGGGGTTGTCAATGAAGCGACGGTAGACTGGGGGCACCAGATCGCGACCGGGACGACCCGGTCGAGCACGATGTGCGAGGACGACCTCGCGGAAGCACGGAACGCTCGTGACCGTCTCGCAGATCCGTCGGATCCTCTCCCCCGCAGCCCTCTTCCGTCTCGCGCTGCCCTGGAGCGCAGTGCTCGCCACTGCCTTCCTTCCGCACGACCTCCCCCTCACGGCGGTCTGGGTCGTGCTCGGGCTGATCGTGGCCGTGATCCTCGTCGCCGCGTTCGGGGTGGTGCATGAGGCGGAGGCCCTCGCGCACCGCCTCGGCGACCCCTACGGGACGCTCGTCCTCACGCTGAGCATCGTGCTGATCGAGGTGATCCTCATCTCGGCCGTGATGCTCGGTCCGGGCGAGCATGCCACCATCGCGCGCGACTCCGTGACCGCGGTGATGATGATCATCCTGAACCTCGTCGTGGGCGTGTGTCTCATCGTCGGCGGGCTGCGGCACGGCGCGATGCGCCCCAACCGCACCGGCTCGGGTGTCTATGTCGCACTGATCACCGTGCTCTCTGCCACGGCCCTCGTGGTGCCGGCCGCCCTTCCCGGCGGCTCTTACCCGGCGGCGGGTGCCGTCGTGATCAGCGTGATCACCATCGCTCTGTACGGCTTCTTCCTCTGGCGTCAGACCGGACCGCAAGCCGATGACTATCGCGAGGTGGGTGAGTCCGCGGCGGTGACTCACGCCCCGCTCCGCGAGACCGTGCGTCAGCACGGGAGCGAGCTGGCGGCGCGCACGGCGCTGCTGATCACGACCATGATCCCCATCGTGCTGCTGTCGCACCACCTGGCGACGCTGCTCGATGTCGCCTTCGATGCCATCGGCGCGCCCGCTGCACTCGCGGGAGTCGTGATCGCACTGATCGTCTTCACGCCCGAGACCATCACAGCGGTGCGAGCCGCGCGTGCCGGTGAGATCCAGCGTGTGGTGAACCTCTGTCTCGGCGCGTTCGTCTCCACGGTCGGACTCACCATCCCGTCGGTGCTGATCATCGGGCTCCTGACCGGGCAGACGGTGATTCTCGCCGAGTCCCCGGTCATGCTCGTGCTGGTGGCAGCTACGATCCTGACCACGGCGGTGACGTTCCTCGGCAAACGGGTGACCGCGACACACGGCGCGGTCCACGTCGCCCTGTTCGCCCTCTTCGGCTTCCTGCTGTTTCTCTGAAGGAAGCGTTGCCGAAAACGCCGGATGGCCGGTCCCTTCAGGACCGGCCATCCGTGCCACGCGCCGAGGCTGCGGGACGATGTTACGACTGGTACGCGGGGGCGGCACCCTGGACGGCGTCGCCGACCTTGTGCACCCGCAGGTCGTTGGTGGAGCCGACGATCCCGGGAGGGGAACCGGAGATCACCACGACCTTGTCCCCCACCTGCGCCAGGCCGGACGAGAGCAGGTGGTCATCCACCTGCGCGAACATCGCGTCCGTGTGCGTCACCGTGTCGACCAGCGTGGTGCGGATGCCCCACGTCAGCGAGAGACGGCGACGGATAGCCGGATCCGGCGTGTACGCCAGCATCGGGATCTTGGAGCGCAGCCGCGACATACGGCGGGCCGAGTCACCGGACTGCGTGAACACGCAGAGGAACTTGGCCTCGACGAAGTCGGCCACCTCGGCGGCGGCGAGGGTGATCGCGCCGCCCTGGGTGCGAGGCTTCGTGCCGATGGGGGCGATGCGCTCCAGACCGTGGTCCTCGGTCGACTCGATGATGCGCGCCATGGTCTGGACCACGATCACCGGATAGTCGCCCACGCTGGTCTCGCCCGAGAGCATGACCGCGTCTGCACCGTCGAGCACGGCGTTCGCGACATCCGAGGTCTCGGCACGCGTGGGCACGGGGCTGGAGATCATCGATTCGAGCATCTGCGTCGCCACGATGACCGGCTTCGCCATGCGGCGAGCCAGCTCCACAGCGCGCTTCTGCACGATCGGGACGGCTTCGAGGGGAAGCTCGACACCCAGGTCGCCGCGGGCCACCATGATGCCGTCGAACGCGTCGACGATCTCTTCCAGTGCGTCGACGGCCTGCGGCTTCTCGATCTTCGCGATGGTGGGCAGGAACTTGCCCTCCTCGCGCATGATCTCGTGCACGCGCTCGATGTCGGCGGCATTGCGCACGAAGGACAGCGCGATGAGGTCCGCACCGGTCTTGAGCGCCCAACGCAGGTCCTGCTCGTCCTTCTCGCTGAGCGCGGGGACGTTCACGGCCACGCCGGGAAGGTTGATGCCCTTGTTGTTGGACACGTTGCCGGCCACGATCACGCGGGTGGTCACGGTCGTCCCGTCGGACTCCACGACCTCCACACGGACCTTGCCGTCGTCGATCAGCAGGTGATCGCCCGGCTTCACGTCCTGGGGCAGGCCCTTGAACGTGGTGCCGACGATCTCCTTGGTGCCGGGAACGTCTTCTGTCGTGATCTTGAAGATGTCCCCGACGTCGAGGTAGTGCGGTCCGTCCGCGAACTTCGCGAGGCGGATCTTCGGACCCTGCAGGTCCACCAGGATGGCGACGGCGCGACCGGCGTCGTCGGCTGCCCGGCGCACGTTCGCGTAGTTCGCGTCGTGCACCGAGTAGTCGCCGTGACTGAGGTTCAGTCGGGCGACGTCTACGCCCGCGTCGATAATGGCGCGGACACTCTCATAGGTGGATGTTGCAGGTCCCAGGGTTGCGACGATTTTCGCGCGTCTCATCCGTATGTGCTCCGGTTGTCTGGGTGGGGGTTTTCGGGCCGATGGCCGCTGCCAGCCTACGCGGATGGCAGGCCGATGGCGACTTCGCTGGCCCGGACGGGCGCGGCGAGCGTGGAGGTTCCCATGAGGTACGCGTCCACGGCTGCTGCCGCGGCGCGCCCCTCGGCGATCGCCCACACGATCAGGGACTGTCCCCGACCGGCATCACCGGCGACGAAGACCCCCGGTGTCGTGGTGCTGTAGTCGTCCTCACGGGCGAGGGAGCCCCGCTCGGTGAAGACCGCGTTCAGCTGCGCGTCGATGCCGGAGCGCTCGGGCCCGGTGAAGCCCATCGCGATCAGCACGAGGTCAGCGGGGATCTCCCGCTCAGTCCCATTCTTGGGCACGCGGCGCCCGTCCACGAACTCCGTCTCGGCGACACGCAGGGCGCGCACCTCACCGGCCTCGTTGGCGAGGAACTCGACGGTGGAGGCGAGGAAGACGCGCTCACCGCCCTCCTCGTGCGCCGAGGAGACCTCGAAGACGGTGGGGTCCATGGGCCACGGCTGGTGCTCGGGGCGCTCAGAGCCGGGCTGGCGTCCGATCGCGAGGTTCGTGACGCTCAGGGCTCCCTGACGGTGGGCGGTGCCGATGCAGTCCGCACCGGTGTCGCCACCGCCGATGACGACGACGTGCTTGCCCTCGGCGCTGATCTGGTTGGCCACCGTGTCACCGGCGACCACCTTGTTCGACTGCACGAGGTAGTCCATGGCGAAGTGCACGCCGGCGAGATCGCGTCCCGGGATGGCGAGATCGCGCGGCACGGTGGATCCCGTGGCGACGACGATCGCGTCGTAGCGGTCCTGCAGATCCGACCACGTGATGTCGCGGCCGATCTCCACACCGGCGCGGAAGCGCGTGCCCTCGTCCTGCATCTGACGCAGCCGGGTCTCCAGGTGGTGCTTCTCCATCTTGAAGTCCGGGATGCCATAGCGCAGCAGCCCGCCAATGCGGTCATCGCGCTCGAAGACGGCCACGGTGTGACCGGCACGGGTCAGCTGCTGCGCGGCGGCGAGTCCTGCGGGCCCGGATCCGACGACCGCCACGGTCTTGCCGGTGATACGTCCCGGAGGCTGCGGCTGGACCCATCCGTTGCCGAAAGCCTCGTCGATGATGGTCTGCTCGATCGACTTGATCGTGACCGCGGGCTGGTTGATCCCCAGCACGCACGCGCTCTCACACGGTGCCGGGCACAGCCGCCCGGTGAACTCCGGGAAGTTGTTGGTGGCGTGCAGCCGGTCGATGGCGGCGCGGCCCTCGCCGCGCCAGGTGAGGTCGTTCCACTCCGGGATGAGGTTGCCGAGGGGGCACCCCTGGTGGCAGAACGGCACACCGCAGTCCATGCAGCGTCCCGCCTGGCGTCGGACCACGGCGGTGTCGCCGGGCTCGTACACCTCCCGCCAGTCCATGATGCGCACCGGCACGGGGCGACGGCTGGGCAGCTCACGCTGCGTCGTCTTCAGGAATCCCTGGGGGTCAGCCACGGGTCACCTCCAGAATCTGGTGCCAGACCACATCGCCGTCGGGGTCGAGTCCCGCGGCCTCCGCTTCCTGGCGGGTCTTGAGAACGGCCGCGTAGTCCCGCGGCACCACGCGGGCGAACTGCGGCGCCTCGTCGTGGAAGTTGGCCAGCAGCGAGGCAGCACGGGTCGACCCGGTGCGCTCGACATGCTGGGTGAGGAGGTCTCGCAGGATCTCTTCGTCGGCAGCGCCCAGCGACTCGACCCGCAGCTCGCCGCTTCGCAGTGCGTCCTGGTTCACCAGCTCACGGCGAAGGCGATACACGTAGGCCGTACCCCCGCTCATGCCGGCGCCGAAGTTGCGGCCCGTGGCGCCGAGGATCACGGCGAGACCCCCGGTCATGTACTCGAGGGCATGATCGCCCACGCCTTCGACCACCGCGGTTGCACCGGAGTTGCGCACCAGGAACCGCTCGCCCACGACACCGCGGAGGTACAGCTCGCCGGATGTCGCACCGTAGCCGATGACGTTGCCGGCGATCACGTTGCGGGAGGCGTCGAAGCGCACCGCCGCCGGCGGCTGTACGGTGACGATGCCGCCAGAGAGGCCCTTGCCGACGTAGTCGTTCGCGTCGCCTGCGAGGTTGAGGGTGATGCCGGAGGGCAGGAATGCCCCGAGCGACTGACCGGCCGAACCCTGCAGGTTCACGGTGATCGAGTTGGCGGGCAGACCGTACTGCCCGCGCGCCTTCGTCACCTGGTGACCCAGCATCGTCCCCACAGCCCGCTCCGTGTTGCGGATGGGCAGGTCGATCGTGATCGTCCCACCGTCCGCGATCACCGAGCGCGAGCGGTTGATCAGCTCGACGTCGAAGTGCTTCTCCAGCTCGTGGTCCTGCTCACGGCCATGCTTGCGCGGCGCGTCTGCCGGCAGCTCGGGACCCGCCAGGATCGGGGTGAGATCCAGCCCCTGCGTCTTCCAGTGGCGAACAGCGTTCTCCACGTCGAGCAGCTCGGCGTGGCCCACGGCCTCGTCGATGGAGCGGAAACCGAGCTTGGCGAGGTACTCGCGCACCTCCTCGGCGATGAACTCCATGAAGTTGACGACGTACTCGGCCTTGCCCGTGAAGCGTTCGCGCAGCACCGGGTTCTGGGTCGCGACGCCGACCGGGCAGGTGTCGAGGTGGCATACGCGCATCATGATGCAGCCGCTGACGACCAGCGGCGCCGTGGCGAAGCCGAACTCCTCCGCGCCCAGCAGCATGCCGATGATGACGTCGCGGCCGGTCTTCAGCTGGCCGTCGACCTGAACGACGACACGGTCGCGCATGTCATTGATCATGAGGGTCTGCTGCGTCTCGGCCAGACCGAGCTCCCACGGGGTTCCCGCGTGCTTGAGCGAGTTCACGGGGCTCGCGCCCGTGCCGCCGTCGTGTCCGGACACGAGCACGACGTCGGACAGGGCCTTGGCCACGCCGGCTGCCACCGCGCCGATGCCGGACTGCGAGACCAGCTTGGTGTGGATCCGCGCGGCGGGGTTGGCTCGCTTCAGGTCGAAGATAAGCTGCTTGAGGTCCTCGATCGAGTAGATGTCGTGGTGCGGCGGCGGGGAGATGAGCCCGACACCCGGCGTGCCGCCACGGGTGCGCGCCACCCACGGGTACACCTTCTCCGGCGGCAGCTGGCCGCCCTCACCGGGCTTGGCCCCCTGGGCGAGCTTGATCTGGATGTCGTCGGCCTCGGTGAGGTACAGGCTCGTCACACCGAAGCGACCACTGGCCACCTGCTTGATGGCGCTCCGGCGAGCGGGGTCGAGCAAGCGCTCCACATCCTCGCCGCCCTCACCCGTGTTGGACTTGCCGCCGATGCTGTTCATCGCGATCGCGAGCGTCTCGTGGGCCTCACGCGAGATCGAGCCGTAGCTCATCGCTCCGGTCGAGAACCGCTTGACGATCGAGGAGACCGACTCCACCTCGGAAAGCGGAACGGGGGTGCGCACACCGAAGCGCAGTCCGAACATACCCCGGAGCGTCTTCAGCTCGGCGGCCTGGTCATCCACGGCCTTCGTGTACTCGCGGAAGATGTCGTAGCGGCGGTTGCGCGTCGAGTGCTGCAGACGGAACACCGTGTCCGGGTTGAACAGGTGCGGAGGGCCGCTGCGGCGCCACTGGTACTCCCCACCGGTCCACAGCCGCTCGTGCGCTCGCGCCGCCTCGTCCTTCGGGTAGGCGAAGTCGTGCCGCTGCTGGTTCTCGGCCTCGATCACCTCGATATCGATGCCACCGAGCTTGGACTCGGTTCCGCGGAAGTAGGCGTCGATCACATCCTGCGACAGGCCGATGGCCTCGAACACCTGGGCGCCGGCGTAGGAGCGGACCGTCGAGATGCCCATCTTCGACATGATCTTCAGCACACCCTTGCCCAGGGCGTGGATGAGGTTGTGCACTGCCTCGTGCTCGGTCACGCCCTCGATGAAGCCGGTGCGCACCAGGTGCTCCACCGTCTCCATCGCGAGGTACGGGTTCACGGCGGATGCGCCGTACCCGATGAGCGTCGCGACGTGGTGCACCTCGCGCACGTCGCCGGCCTCGACGATCAGCCCCACACGCATGCGCGTCTCGCGGCGGATCAGGTGGTGGTGCACGGCGCTGGTGAGCAGTAGGGACGGAATCGGAACGAGGTCCTTGTCGCTGTCGCGGTCCGACAGGATGAGGAACTCCGCACCGGATGCGATGGCCGCATCGACCTCGTCGTAGATCTCCTCGATCCGCTTCGCGAGCGTGCCGGGGCCCGCGTCGAAGTGGTAGAGACCGCGGATGGTCGCCGAGGAGCGTCCCGGCAGTGCCTTGGCGATGTGCTGGATCTTCGCCAGCTCGTCGTTGTCGATCACCGGGAAGTCCAGGGTCACGCTGCGGGCGTGCTCCGGGCCCCAGGAGAGAAGGTTCTTCTCCGGACCGATTCCGATGCGCAGGCTCGTCACCACGGACTCACGGATGGAGTCCAGCGGCGGGTTGGTCACCTGCGCGAACTGCTGCGTGAAGTAGTCGAACAGCAGACGCGGACGATCGCTCAGCACCGCGATGGGGGTGTCGGACCCCATCGCGCCCAGCGGCTCCGCTCCCGTGCGGCCCATCGGCGCGAGGATCTTGGTGACCTCTTCCTCCGTGTAGCCGAACGTACGCTGACGTCGGGTGATCGAGGCCACCGGGTGAACGATGTGCTCGCGGTCCGGAAGGTCTGCCAGACGCACGGCGCCGGTCAGCCATTCCTCCCACGGCTCCAGGTTGGCCAGCTCCGTCTTGACCTCGTCATCGCTGATGATGCGGCGCTGCTCGGTGTCGACCAGGAACATGCGTCCGGGCTGCAGCCGGCCGCGTCGCTTGATGCGCTCCGGCTCGAACTCCAGCACGCCGGTCTCCGAGCCGATGACGACGAGACCATCGCGCGTCTCCGTCCAGCGCCCCGGGCGCAGCCCGTTTCGGTCGAGCGTGGCACCCACCTGGGTGCCATCGGTGAACAACAGAGCGGCCGGGCCGTCCCACGGCTCCATCTGCATGGCGTGGTACTCGTAGAACGCACGCAGCTTCGGATCGATGTCGGACTGCTTCTCGTAGGCCTCCGGGACCATCATCATGATGGCGTGCGGCAGGCTGCGACCGGTCAGGGTCAGCAGCTCCAGCACCTCATCGAACGAGGCGGAGTCGCTCACGCCGTCGGTGCACACCGGAAGCAGCGGCGACATGTCACCCAGGAGCTCGGACTCGAGCTGGGACTGGCGGGCGCGCATCCAGTTGCGGTTGCCGCCGACCGTGTTGATCTCGCCGTTGTGCGCGAGCATGCGCAGCGGCTGCGCGAGGGGCCAGGACGGGAAGGTGTTCGTCGAATAGCGGGAGTGCACCACTGCCAGCTTCGAGGCGAAGCGCTCATCCTGCAGATCCGGATAGAACGGCTCCAGCTGGAGCGTGGTGACCATGCCCTTGTAGCCGATGGTGCGGGAACTCAGGGAAACAAAATACGCGCCCTGCTCGGTGCGGGCGCGTGTGCGAAGGCGGTAGGCGAGACGGTCGAGTCCCAGGCTGCTCATGGCCGGAGCGCCACCGATGGCGGGTCGCGACAGGAAGAGCTGCTCCACCTGCGGGCGAGCGTTATAGGCGAGCTTGCCCAGGTTCTCCGGCGCGGTGGGAACGATGCGCCAGCCCAGCACGTCGAGACCCTCGGAGCGGGCGATCTCCTCGATAGCGGACTTCTGGGCCAGGCGGGACTCCTCCTCCAGCGGCAGGAAGGCCGCACCGGCGACGTACTCTCCGACGGCCGGAAGGTCGAAGTCGACGACCGCACGGAAGAACTCATCGGGCATCTGCGTGAGGATGCCCGCGCCGTCACCTGTTCCGGCGTCGGAGCCGATCGCACCACGGTGCTCGAGGTTGCGCAGCGCCTCCAGGGCGAGGCTCACGATGTCGTGGCCCGCCTCGCCGCGAAGGGTCGCGACCATGGCGACGCCACAGGCGTCCTTCTCGAAGCGCGGGTTGTACAGGCCCTGCTGGGCTGGGAAGCCCGCCGGAACGGCGGGAAGGGTCGATGACATGGCGTCGTCCCCGGTTTCTCTCAAGGGGTTCGTGGGACGACGTCGGCCCGCGAGGAGGGTATTAGGCGCCGGCAACCGGCGTGGTTGCGGCGGAAGCTGCGCTCGTGGCGGCTTCGGAATCGTCCGTGGACTGTGCGGGTGGCTCGCTCACGTCGACGTATTCCGGGGTGGCTGCGGACGAGCCTACAGCATTCTGCGGGCCTCGGCCGACAACGTAGGGCGAGGGCTCCTGGCCCTTGTGGCGCGACTGCACGATGAGAATGACCAGACCGGCGACGATGCCGAAGATGGCCGACCAGACGTTGGTGCGCAGTCCCAGGATGATGTCGCTCGGGTCGATGCGGATCGACTCCCACACCACGCGTCCTGCCGAGTACCAGATCAGGTAGACGGCGAACAGGCGGCCCCACTGCATTGCGATCTTCTTGCGCAGCATGAGCAGGACGACCACGCCGATCACGTTCCAGATGATCTCGTACAGGAACGTCGGGTGAAACAGCGTGTCATCGCTCAGGCCGACGGGGATGGCCGAGTTCGGGCGCGGGATGTCCAGGCCCCACGGCAGGTCGGTGGGAAGGCCGAACAGCTCGTGGTTGAAGTAGTTGCCGAGGCGGCCGATGGCCTGAGCCAGCAGCATCCAGGGTGCGATCGCGTCCGCGAAGGTCCAGAACCGCAGTCCCGTCCACTTGCAGCCCAGCCATGCGCCCAGTGCGCCGCCGATCAGGGCGCCGTAGATGGCAATGCCGCCCTCCCAGATCTTCAGCCACGCGAGCGGGTCGGTCTGACCCTCGCCGAAGTAGAAGCCGAAGTGCGTGAAGACGTGGAACAGCCGCGCGCAGATGATCGAGATCGGCACGGTGACCAGCAGGACGTCCACGATGACCCATCGTTCCGCGCCGCGCTTGGTCAGCGTGCGGTTGGCCGCGAACGTCGCGATCACGATGCCCAGGATGATGAACAACGCGTAGAACTTGATCGAGAACGGCAGACCGAACAGCGTGAAGTCGAACGAGTTGATCTCCGGGCTCGGAATGCTCGCGGGCAGGGCCAGGGCGGAAAGCAGCATGGTTACGAGTCTACGACGCCCCGGGCCGCTCCCCTGTCATCCGCGACGAAACGGATGGAGCAGTGGCGCGTGCCGACGGTCAGCGGTGCGTGCCCGCGGACAGCGCGCGCGCTTCCGCGGCCAGGCCTTCCACGCCGCCGTCGCGCAGCGCGCGCACCAGTGCCGTGCCCACGATCGCGCCGTCCGCGTACTCGAGGACGCCAGTCACATGATCAGCGTTGGAGATACCGATGCCCACGCACGCGCGACGAGCACCCTGCTCGCGCAGGCGCGCCACCAGGGTGCGCGCCGCGGAGTCCAGCGACGCCCGCTCGCCCGTGGTGCCCATCGTCGAGACCGTGTAGACGAAGCCGGTGGACTTCTCAATGACCATGCGCAGGCGCTCGTCGGTGCTGGTCGGAGCAGCGAGGAAGACGCGATCCAGTCCCGTGCGCTCCGAGGCGGCGATCCACTCGCCCGCGGCCTCGGGAGTGATGTCCGGGGTGATGAGCCCCGCACCGCCGGCGGCGAGCAGATCGTCGGCATACCGGTCGACGCCGTACTGCAGCACGGGGTTCCAGTAGGTCATGACGAGGATCGGCACGTCGACGCGGTCGGCGATCGCGCGGATGATCGGGAACAGCTGCTTCAGCTTGAAACCGGCTGCCAGCACCTGCTGCGTCGCCTCCTGGATGACGATGCCGTCCATGACCGGGTCCGAGTAGGGCGGGCCGAGCTCGAGGATGTCCGCACCGTTCTCGGCGAGGGCCACCGCAGCCTCCACGCTGGTCTCGATGTCGGGGAACCCGACGGGGAGATAGCCGATCAGCGCCCCGCGACCCTCGGCCTCGGCACGTGCGATGGCGTCTTCGACGCGGCTCATTCCTGCTCCCCCGCAGCGTCGTCGTACAGCCCGAAGTACCGAGCCGCCGTATCCATGTCCTTATCGCCCCGGCCCGAGAGGCACACCGCGATCAGGGCGTCGGGTCCGAGTTCCTTGCCGAGCCGGATTGCTCCGGCCAGCGCGTGCGCGGACTCGATCGCCGGGATGATCCCCTCGGTGCGGCTGAGCAGGCGCAGCGCCTGCATCGCCTCGTCATCGGTCGCAGGAATGTACTCGGCGCGGCCGATGGACGCCAGCCACGAATGCTCCGGACCGACGCCCGGGTAGTCCAGCCCCGCAGAGATGGAGTGCGACTCGACGGTCTGACCATCCTCGTCCTGCAGCACCAAGGTCCTCGCGCCATGGAGGACCCCGGGGCGACCGCGTTCGATCGATGCCGCGTGCTTGTCGGTGTCGACACCGTCGCCCGCCGCCTCCACGCCGTAGAGCTTGACCGACTCGTCGTCCAGGAACGCGTCGAACATGCCGATCGCGTTCGAACCACCGCCGACCGCTGCAACAACGACATCCGGAAGGCGGCCCACCTGCGTGAGCAGCTGGTCGCGCGCTTCTTCCGAGATCACCTTCTGGAAATCGCGCACGAGCGCCGGGAACGGGTGCGGGCCCGCTGCCGTGCCGAAGATGTAGTTGGTGTTCTCGACGCTGGCCACCCAGTCGCGGTAGGCCTCGTTGATCGCGTCCTTCAGCGTTCGCGATCCGGTCTTCACCGGAATAACCTCGGCGCCGAGAAGCCGCATGCGCGCCACATTGAGGGCCTGACGTTCGGTGTCCACCTCGCCCATGTAGATGGTGCAGTCGAAGCCGAACAATGCCGCCGCCGTCGCCGTGGCGACGCCGTGCTGCCCCGCTCCGGTCTCCGCGATCACGCGCGTCTTGCCGAGCCGCTGCGTGAGCAGGGCCTGACCGATGACGTTGTTGATCTTGTGCGATCCGGTGTGGTTGAGATCCTCCCGCTTCAGGAAGATCCGCGCGCCGCCGGCGTGCTCCGCAAAGCGCGGCACCTCGGTGATCGGGGACGGACGGCCCGCATAGCTGGTCAGCAGTTCGCGGTACTGCGCCCAGAAGGCGTCGTCCGCCATCGCGGATTCCCACACGCCGGTGAGCTCATCGATCGCGGCGATCAGGGACTCCGGCATGTACCGGCCCCCGAAGTCGCCGAAGAACGGACCGTGCTGATCGCGCAGACTCACGGCGTCTGGCTCCCGTCTGCCGACGCGATGAACCAGCCGGCCTGAAGGTACTGGGTGAGGGTCGCCACCGGGTCACCGGTGACGAGTGCTTCTCCGATGAGCACCACATCGGCGCCCGCGGAGCGATAGTGACGCACATCCTCCGGAGAGAGGACGGCCGATTCGGCGATCTTGATCACGTCGGCCGGGAACATGTGCACGAGCGAGCCGAACAGATCACGATCCAGCTCGAAGGTCGACAGGTTGCGAGCGTTCACACCGACCAGCTTCGCGCCGAGGGCGAGAGCGCGCTCCACCTCCTCCGCGGAGTGGGTTTCGACCAGCGGAGTCATCCCGAGCGACAGGATCAGCTCGTACAGGTGACGCAGCGTGTCATCGTCGAGGGCCGCCACGATCAGCAGAACCAGGTCGGCACCTGCCGCACGCGCTTCATACACCTGATAGTCGGTGGCGATGAAGTCCTTGCGCAGCACCGGGAGCGTGACCCGCGTGCGGACTGCCTCGAGGTCGGCGAGGCTGCCGCGGAACTTGCGCTCCTCGGTCAGCACGCTGATCGCGGACGCACCCCCCTGCTCGTACAGCGCGGCCTGGTGTGCGGGATCGGGGATCTCGGCGAGGTGCCCCCGTGAGGGCGAGGCGCGCTTCACCTCCGCGATGATCTTCACACCGTCAGCGGGAGCCAGCGCAGCCAGCACATCCAGCGCGGGAGCACGATCTGCAGCGTCCTGACGCACCCGGTCCAGCGGGCGGACCAGCTCACGCGTGCGGGCGTCCGCCACGGAGCCGGCCGTCAGGTCGGCGAGCACCATCAGTGCTGCTTCGCGACGTACTTCGGGCCCTTCACGCCGTAACCGGCCTTCGCCATCGCCCAGCCGACGATCAGTCCGACCACCAGCAGGCCGGCGGAGGCGTACACGCCCACGGGCATGGCCATCGCGAAGAAGATCGTTCCCAGCGTGAAGGCGAGGAGCATGATCACCACTGCGGTCCACGCCGCGGGCGAGTGTCCGTGGCCGGGGTCAGCGATGGGGTTGCTCATGGAAATCTCCTCCAGGAAAACGAGTGGTCGGTTCAGTCTATCGATTCCGCCCCGGCGAACAGGAATCCGGCGCGGGACGGCGGATCACGAGGTTGGGTCGTCGCCGCGGCTGAGTTCGTCCCAGCTGTCGACCGCGTCCAGCGGTCCTTCGGCGTGGTGCTGCGGAGCTCCGCTGCGGTATCGGGAACTCCCGGTCCGCCAGCGTGAAGCGGTGACGATCACGAACCCGCCGGCCAGGATGAGGAGAACCCACGCGACCAGAGCGACGATGGGCCAAGCGGTCAGCGTCACTGAGCCCACGAGGGCGGAGACGGCATCATCCCCGGAAATGCCAGTGGCGGCGGTGATGGCGGGAGCGACCGCAGACAGGGGCACCCCGGTGAGCACCGGAACCGTCTGGACGACGAGTGCGACACCGATGATGACGGCGATGACACCGAAGACGTATCGCAGGATGCGTCCGGCGAGCGAGAGCACAACGCCCAGTGCCATGGCGGCGAGGCTCAGCGGGGTGAGCAGCGGCAGCGCAGCGGACCCCGTCACCTCCAGCGCCTGGTTCGCACCGTCATCGACGATGACGTGCAACCAGGTCTGCGTGGCGGCGATGAGGCCCAGCGCGCCCCCGAGCACGATGGCGAGCACCGAGAGCGAGCGCGCCCGCTCGATCACGACGGCTCCCCCGCGCGAAGCGGCAGGAATCGGTCGTCGAAACACGTGCGCGAGCCGGTGTGGCAGGCGGCGCCGGTCTGATCGACGAGCATCAGCAGCGTGTCGCCGTCGCAGTCGTAGGAAACGGAATGCACGGACTGCGTGTGGCCGGAGGTGTCTCCCTTGCGCCACAGCTCCTGGCGCGACCGCGACCAGTAGACCGCCCGCCCCTCGGACAGCGTCAGCTGGAGGGAGATCTCGTTCATCCACGCGAGCATCAGCACCTCGCGAGTGTCGAACTGCTGCACGATCACCGGCACCAGGCCGTCCGCATTGAAGGCGACCTGGGGGTACAGCTCGCTCATCGGACCAGCACTCCCTCGGAACGCAGCGCGTCCTTCACCTCAGCGACGGTCATCGCGCCGGTGTGGAAGACGCTGGCAGCCAGCAGTGCATCGGCACCGGCCCGCACGGCGGGTGCGAAGTGCTCCACGGCGCCGGCGCCGCCCGAGGCGATCACCGGGACCGACGACAGCTCGCGCATCAGGCGAACCAGTTCGATGTCGAAACCCTCTCGCGTGCCGTCTGCGTCGATCGAGTTGACCAGCAGCTCACCGGCACCGCGCTCAATGGCCTCGCGCGCCCAGGCGAGCGCGTCGAGGGTCGTCTCGGTGCGACCGCCGTGCGTGGTGACGACAAAGCCCGATGGCGTGGCAGCGGAGCGCTTCACATCGAGCGAGAGCACCAGCACCTGCGAGCCGAACCGGTCGGCGATCTCGCTGAGGAGCTCGGGGCGCGCGATCGCGGCGGAGTTCACGCCGATCTTGTCGGCGCCGACGCCCTGGAGGCGCGCCACGTCCTCCGTCGAGCGGATGCCTCCACCGACGGTGAGGGGAATGAAGACCTGTTCCGCGGTGCGGCGCACCACGTCGTAGGTGGTGGCGCGCTCGTCGACAGTCGCGGTCACATCGAGGAAGGTGATCTCGTCCGCTCCCTGCTCGAAGTAGCGCGCGGCCAGCTCGACCGGATCGCCCATCTCACGGAGATTCTCGAAGTTGACGCCCTTGACGACTTTGCCGTGAGCGACGTCCAGGCACGGGATGACGCGTGTGGTGACGGTCATCAGAGTCGCGCCGCCTCGATCGCGCTCACCAGAATGGCGCGGGCGCCGATCGCGTAGAGCTTGTCCATCACGAGGTTCATGCCCTTGCGGGGAACCATGACGCGCACGGCCACCCAGGCGGGGTCCTGCAGCGGGGAGATGGTCGGGGACTCACGCCCCGGTGCGATCGCCACGGCGGCGTCGACGAGACCTGCGGGCAGGTCGTAGTCGACCAGGACATAGCGACGCGCGATCATCACGCCGCGCAGCCGCCG
This sequence comes from Microbacterium sp., assembly GCA_031277945.1. Classification (GTDB taxonomy): domain Bacteria; phylum Actinomycetota; class Actinomycetes; order Actinomycetales; family Microbacteriaceae; genus Microbacterium. The sequence continues at coordinate 460,428 of JAITLK010000002.1, forward strand.
CAGCAGCGTGTCCACGCCCTCGGCACCCGCCGGCGACGAGATCAGGACGGCCTCGGACTCCAGCATGACCGGTCCGAAGATCTCCAGGCCCGCGGCCCGGAGCGTGGTGCCGGTCTCGACGACATCCGCGATGGCATCGGCGACACCGAGCTCGACGGCCGACTCCACCGCACCGTCGAGCGGGACCACGGTGACGTCGATTCCCTTCTCGGCGAGATAGGAGCGCACCAGCCCTGCGTAGGCGCTGGCGATGCGGACGCCGTTCAGATCCTCCAGGGTGGCGAAGCGCCCCGGACGCGCGGCGAAGCGGAAGGTCGAGCGGGCGAAGCCCAGCTCCTGGATCTCGGTGGCCTCGCTGCCGGAGTCCAGCAGCAGGTCGCGGCCGGTGATTCCGACATCCAGCGCACCGGATCCGACATAGGTGGCGATGTCGCGCGGGCGGAGGAAGAAGAACTCGACCTCGTTGTCCGGGTCGATGAGGTGGAGGCTCTTGGGGTCGCGCCGACCGGCGTACCCGGCCTCGGCGAGCATGGCGGATGCGGTCTCGGACAGTGCGCCCTTGTTGGGCACGGCGATGCGAAGCATGGATCGCTTTCAGATGGGGAGGTTCAGAGGTGGCGGTAGACGTCGGCCAGGGTGAGCCCCTTGGCGATCATCAGGACCTGCGCGTGGTACAGCAGCTGCGAGATCTCGAGCGCAGTGTCGTCGTCGGATTCGTACTCGGCGGCCATCCAGGCCTCAGCCGCTTCCTCGACGATCTTCTTGCCGATGGTATGGACGCCGCCGTTCAGAAGCTCCACCGTGCGCGAACCCGGCTCTCCCGCCTGGGCCTTCGCGGTCAGTTCACCGAACAGGTCGTCGAAACTCTTCACCCTCCCAGGCTACCGGGTGCGCGAGTGCGTGTGACGCCCCGCGGCGGTGCGCAGCGCGGCGATGGCGTTCGCGGGGTCGTCTGCGCCGAACACCGCGGAGCCCGCCACAAAGGTGTCCGCGCCGGCTGCGGCTGCCTGTTCGATGGTCGACGCCGAGATCCCGCCGTCCACCTGAAGCCACACCTGCGAACCCCGGCGGCGCGCTTCGTCGGCGAGCCGGGAGAGTTTGCCCATCTGATCGGCCATGAACGCCTGTCCGCCGAAGCCCGGATCAACGGTCATGACGAGGATCTGATCGAACTCGTCCAGCACGTCGAAGAGGGGCTCGACGGCGGTGGTCGGCTTCACGGCCACTCCCGCGCGCGAACCGATGGAGCGCAGCCGCCGCGCGAGCGTGACCGGCGCACCCGCGGCCTCCAGATGGAATGTGACGCTTGCAGCTCCCAGTTCGGCGTAGGCCGGTGCCCATCGGTCGGCGTCGCTGATCATCAGGTGCACGTCCAGCGGCACGGGGCTGGTCGCCTGGATGCGCTCCACCATCTGGGTGCCGAAGGTAAGGTTCGGGACGAAATGGTTGTCCATGACATCGACGTGCACGAAGTCCGCCGTCGCGATGCGGGCGAGCTCCGCCTGCATGTTGACGAAGTCGGCGGCCAGGATGCTGGGGTTGATACGCGCGTCGGTCACCCTCCCATTATGTCCAGCGCTCACGGACGCCGCCGGAGAAGGGCCAGGAACATCCCGTCGGTGCCGTGCCGATGTGGCCAGAGCTGCGCGTGGCCCGTGCCGTCGGACGGCGCGGGCAGATCCAGGACACCGCGCGAGACCTGCTGCAGCGCGGCGCGCGCATCGAGCTCCTCCACGGCGTCGCCCCAGGTGCGACGCACGTCCGCGACGACGCCGGCGGTCTCTGCGAGGTGCGGGGAACACGTCACGTACGCGACCACTCCGCCGGGCTTCAGCGCGCTGATCGCCCCATCCAGGAGCTCGGTCTGCAGCGGCACGAGATCTCCGACGTCCGCCGGCGACTTTCGCCACCGCGCCTCGGGGCGCCGCCGCAGGGCGCCCAGGCCCGTGCACGGAGCGTCGACCAGGATGCGGTCGTAGGTCTGAGCGTGCGCGGCGGCGAAATGCCGGCCATCCTGCTCATACACCTCGACGTCCAGCGGGACGCCCGCGATCGCCTGTCGCACGAGCCCAGCGCGCGCGGGCGTGATCTCGTTCGCGTCCAGAGAAGCACCCAGCTCCAGCGCCCGTGCCGCCAGCAGGGCGGTCTTGCCTCCGGGGCCAGCGCACAGATCCAGCCAGCGCTCCCCCGCCCCCGGCATGTCGGCGAGACCCGCCAATGCCAGCGCCACCAGCTGCGAGCCCTCGTCCTGCACGCGCAGTCGCCCGCCGGACCCTCGCACCACGGGGTCGGGTGCACCGGCGGCATGACGAAATCCTCTGGGCGAGTACGGTGTCGGCTCGGCGTCTGCCGGGACGTCGGCGAGACCCGGAAGGGCGGACAGCGTGACGGCTGGCGAGGCGTTGTCGGCGTCGAGGAGGTCGGCCAGTTCTTCCTCCCGCCCCTCCGCCTTCAGCGCACGACGCATGGCCCGCAGGATCCACACCGGGTGGGAGCTGGTGACGGCAAGCCTCTCGTCGTCGCTGCGCGACTGATCCTCCAGGCGGGCGATCCAGGCGTCGGCCCCGTCGGCCGAGATCCGACGCAGCACCGCGTTCGCGAATCCGGCGGCTTTCGCCCCTCCCGCGGATCGCGCGAGTTCCACCGATTCGTTGACGGCGGCGTGGGTGGCCACACGCGTGGCGAAGAGCTGGTGTACAGCGAGTCGGAGGGCGTCCAGGACTTCCGGTTTGATGCGGTCGACCGGTCGATCCGCCGCGATCTCGATCACGGCGTCATAGGTGCCCTGGCGACGCAGCGTTCCGTACGTCAGCTCGGTGGCCAGGCCAGCATCGGATCCGGAGAGACCCGCGCGGGAGATCGCGGTGGGAAGGAGCAGGTTGGCGTACGCGTCGGAGCCGGACACGGCGCGCAGCACGTCGTACGCCACCAGCCGTGCGGGTGAGATGCGGGTCATCGGGCAGTTCCTTCGGTACGAGAGGCGGTGTCCGCCGTCGGCGGATCGATGGCGAGCTGGTCGACTCGGAGCCCTCGCCACCAGTCCCCTGCGGCCATGTCCTGCTTCCCAGCCGGCTGCACGCGGACCAGCTGCACGGGCCGGTCCGCAGTGCCGAGAAGCACCTGCTTCGCCTCCATGCGGATGATGCCGGCGGGAATCACGACCTCGGTGTCCACCGTGGCGAGCTGAGAGATCTTGAGCGTGGTCCCCGCGATGCGGATGTGGGCTCCGGGTTCGGGGGTGACACCGCGGTAGCGGGCGAACAGGGCCGCCGCCCCCGCGGCGGGGTCCAGCAGCCCGTCGGCCAACGTCAGCTTGTGGGCGTAGCTCGGCTCGCCGACCTGTTCGGCGGGCGTCGAGCCCGCACCGATCGAGGTGACGATCTCCGGCAGCGCGGCCCCACCGATCTCGGCGAGCGCCAGCAGCACCTGTGCGGCCGTGGCATCCGGCTCCGGTGTGTAGGAGTCCTGCCGGTACACGGCGCCGGCGTCGAGTTCGGCCACCAGCTGGAAGACCGCCCAGCCGAGTTCGGTCTCACCGGCGATCAGCGCACGCTGCACGGGAGCGGCTCCGCGCCACTTCGGAAGCAGCGAGAAGTGCAGGTTCACCCACCCAGCGCCGAGCCCCGTGAGCAGTGGCTCCCGCACCAGAGCGCCGTAGGCGACGATGACACCGAGGTCGGCATCGGTCGCGAGGATCGCGGCCGTGGCCTCGTCATCCAGGCGCGACGTCTTCAGGACCGCAAGCCCCAGCTCATCGGCGACCGCCGCAACCGGCGACGGGGTGAGCACGCGTTTGCGCCCCCGCGGCGCATCGGGGCGAGTGACGACGAGGACCACCTCGTGGTCCGAGGCGGCCAGGGCACGGAGTGCGGGCACGGCCGCCTCGGGCGTTCCGGCGAAGACGATGCGCATGGCGCTCCTCACAGTTGGGGATCGGCGACATCGAGTCGCACTCGGAGAGTGGTGGCACGGACGGCACGGCCGCGACCGCGCCTCCCGCGCAGAGCCGCGCTGACCACGCTTGCGCGCAGTGAGGCAGCCACGGCGGTTCCGACACCGTACTCGAAGCGCAGCAGCGCACGCGAGCGGGGTGTGTCGTCCTCATCGACGCGGACCGGGCCGACGACGGCATCAGGGGCCAGCGTGGGGACGTCCTCGTGAAGCACGCGCAGAGCCTCGTCCACCGCGGGCGGATCGCCTTCGATCACCGCGACTCGCGACGCGGGGGGCATGTGCAGCGGTAGACGTTCGGCGATCTCGGCACGAGCGAATGCCGGCTGGGTCCACGTGGCCAGCGCTCGTGCGACGCTGCCCGTCACCCCCACGAGGTGAACGGGTGCCCCCGGGGCGGCGAGGGCGGCGGCGTTTGACCACCAGCGCAGACATGACTCGGCGATGCGGAGATCGTCAGCCATCAGCATGCGGTCGCCGTCCAGAAGCAGCACCGCCGCATACCCCCCGTCCGCCCGGGGCTCGGCGCCCCGGGTCGCCACCACGAGGGCGGGGCGGGAGTCGACCCGCTCCACGGGATGATCGCCGTCGGCGAGGATCACCCGGGTGTCGGCGAAAGCACGGCCCAGGTCGTCTGCGGTGCGCTCCGATCCCGATGAGGCAAGGCGCACACGATCGGAGTCGCAGTTGCCACAGCGCCAGCCATGCGCCGTGCGCCCGCACCATCGACACACCGGTGCGGCGCCGCGGGACGCGGCGAACAGCGGTCCGGAGCAGTGGCTGCAGCGCGCGGCGTTACGGCACTCCGCGCACACGAGCACGGGCGCGTACCCCGGACGTGCGACCTGCACGAGCACGGGGCCGTGCTCCAGCGCTTCGCGAGCGGCACGGAAGGCTGCGGACGGCACGCGTGTTCCGGGCCTCTCCCCCTGCGTCGTGGACGACAGGACCACCCGCGGCGCGTAGCGCCGGTGCGCCGTGATCTCGCGCAGATAGCCGAGACCCACAAGCCGTTCCGTATCGGCGGAGCGGGTGTGACCGATGAAGAGCAGAGCGTGACCGAACAGCTCCTGGCGCACCAGTGCGGCGTCTCGCGCATGGACGTAGGGGGCGAGGGGCTCATCCAGCAGCGCGTCCCCGTCGTCCCAGACGGCGACGAGACCGGCGTCGACGGGGGCGTAGACGGCGGAGCGATTCCCGATCACGATGCAGGGGGTGTCATCCAGCGTCCGCAGAAATGCGCGATAACGTTCGGGGCCGCTCTGGCGGGCGTCCACGCGCACCACCGCCGCCGCGGGAGCGAACTCCCCCAGAGCCAGTTCGAGGGCGTCCTGATCACGGTAGTCGGGCACCACCAGCACGCTGCTCCGCCCCGCGGCGAGGACTGACGTCGCGGCAGCGGCCAGGAGCACCATGCCCGCGGACACCGATTGCCCGTCTGCCACCGTCTCGGGACGGGCAGGGGCATCGACGACGATCCGCTGGCGCTCGTCTAGCGCCTCGGCCAGACCCGGGAACGCGCCCAGGGTCTCTGCGGCCCGGGTGAGGGCGTCCGCGGAGGGGGATGCAGCCTCGGCATCCTCGGCGGGATCCGCATCGCGCTGCGCCAGCCACGCCTTCTCCACGCGCACCTGGCGCTTCGGTACCACCAGGCGCAGGATGTCACTCACCGAGCCCGCCGCCCGATCCGCGACGCGCCGCGCGAGCGTGTAGAGCCGCCCCGGCATCACGACGGCGTCGGAGACGATCTCCTCGATGTCCGACAGCGCGCGTTCGGCCGCCTCCTCCACGCCCAGCTCCACGATGAAGCCGTCGACCACGCGCCCCACCGAGCGCAGCGGAACACGCACCCGCACGCCCGGTCGCGCGGAGTGCGCCAGCTCCGCCGGAACGGCATAGTCGAACAGCCGATCCAGCTGCGGAAGCGGCGAATCGATCAGCACCCGGGCGATCGGGCGCGAAGCGCTCCGGGTCATCTCTGCTGCGCTCAGAGGCCGGCCGCGCGACGCAGATCGTCCACGCGATCGGTGCGCTCCCAGGTGAAGTCGGGCAGTTCGCGTCCGAAGTGACCGTACGCGGCAGTACGACGATAGATGGGACGCAGCAGGTCAAGGTCCTCGATGATGGCGGCGGGGCGCAGGTCGAAGGTCTGCGAGATGGCGCGGGTGATGACGTCGTCCGCCACGGCCCCGGTACCGAAGGTCTCGACATAGAGACCCACGGGCGCAGCCTTGCCGATGGCGTAGGCCACTTGCACTTCGAGGCGGTCCGCGAGGCCGGCGGCCACCGCGTTCTTGGCCACCCACCGCATCGCGTAGGCGGCGGAGCGGTCCACCTTCGACGGGTCCTTGCCGCTGAAGGCGCCGCCACCGTGACGGGACGCCCCGCCGTAGGTGTCGACGATGATCTTGCGTCCGGTCAGGCCGGCATCTCCCTTGGGCCCGCCGATGACGAACGGACCGGCGGGGTTGAAATACAGCTGATAGTCGGAGATATCGAGTCCGGACTCGGCCAGCACCGGATCGATCACGTGCTGCTTGACGAGGTCGCGCAGCGCCTCCTGGGAGATCTCAGGGCCGTGCTGGGTGGAGAGCACGACCGCCTCCACGGTCTTCGGCGTGAAGCCGTCGTAGCCGAGGGTGACCTGGGTCTTGCCGTCCGGGCGCAGCCACGGGATGAGCTCGCCCTCGTGACGAACCGCAGCCAGGCGCTCTGCCATGCGGTGCGAGATCCACGATGCCGCCGGCATGAGCTGTGCCGTCTCGTTCGTCGCGAAACCGAACATGATCCCCTGGTCGCCCGCACCCTGCTCATCGCGCAGGTCACCCGATCCCTCCCGCGCCTCCAGCGCGGTGCTGACGCCCGCGTGGATGTCGCTCGACTGCTCGCCGACAGAGATCGATACGCCGCACGAGTCGCCGTCGAACCCGGTGTCGCTGGAGCGATAGCCGATGTCGGTGATCACCTCACGCACGATGCCGGTGATGTCCGAGTAGGAGTCGGTGCGCACCTCGCCCGCAACGTGCACCAGACCGGTGGTGACCATCGTCTCCACGGCGACCTTGGCGCCTGGGTCCTGGCGCAGCAGGTCATCGAGGATGGCGTCCGAGATCTGGTCGCAGATCTTGTCGGGGTGGCCCTCCGTGACGGATTCCGAGGTGAACAGGCGAAGGTCGGTCATCGTGACTCCGAGCGGTCGGGGCGGGAAGGGTCGGGAAACGAGTATGCCCGCCGTCACGGACATTCCGAGACGGCGGGCAATACGGGGACTTACTCAGCGGCGCGCAGGCGCAGCTTGTCCTCGTTGATCTCGTGCAGGGCGATGGTGAGGGGCTTGTCCTCCACCGACGAGTCGACCAGCGGGCCCACGTTGTCGAAGAGGTTGCCCTCCTGCAGGTCCGAGTAGTAGTCGTTGATCTGACGCGCACGCTTGGACGCGTAGATCACGAGCTGGTACTTCGAGTCGACCTTGTTGAGCAGGTTGTCGATGGGGGGATCGATGATCCCGCCGTTGTGTCCGGCCATGGCAAACCTCCTGGATGCGGCGACGGATGCGTAATGCGTTGGTGGGCGCGCGAAGATATCAGCGCGCCGGTGCCTCGTACAAGTCTACGACCTCGCGCGCCGCCGTGGCGACATCCTCGTTGACGACACGGAAGTCGAACTCGTTCTGGAAGGCCAGCTCGGTCTTCGCCGTGCGCAGCCGCCGGGCGCGCTCCTCGGCGTCTTCGGTGCCACGACCGACCAGCCGGCTCACCAGCTCGTCCCAGGACGGAGGCAGCAGGAAGACCAGTGTCGCGCTGGGGTCGTTCTCGCGCACCTGGCGTGCCCCCTGCAGATCGATCTCGAGCAGCACACTGCGGCCCTCGGCCAGCGCCCTCTGGATGGGACCACGGGGTGTGCCGTAGCGGTGCTTGTTGTGAACCGTGGCCCACTCCAGCAGTTCGCCCGCCGCGATCATCCGGTCGAACTCGGCGTCGTCGACGAAGAAGTAGTGCACGCCGTCCTGCTCTCCCGGGCGCGGGGCACGGGTGGTCGCAGAGACCGAGAGCATGATCTCCGGGTGGTCCTCCCGGATCTTCGCGGCCACCGTGCCCTTGCCCACGGCCGTGGGACCGGCCAGCACGAGCAGGCGGCTGCGGCCGTGTCGGGCGCGCCCCTGCGGCACGCGCCAGTCCAGCCAGGCCTGCAGCTCGCGCTGCTGCCGAGCCCCGAGCCCGCCCAGACGCTTGACCGGCGAGATGCCGAGCTCGTCGAGGATACGGTCGCGCTTTCCGACGCCGATCGCAGGGATCGCCGTCAGGAACTCGGTGACGCGCATGGTTCCGGAGGGCGTGGTCGGGTCCTCCAGAGCGCGACGCAACACCTCCTGCGGCGACACGACGCGCGTGCTCAGGTCGCGTTTCAGCGACGCACGTGCGCGCCGCGCAGCCACCGCCTTCTGCGATGCCGCAATTCGATCCACCTCGGGGGGACGCTGGCCTTCAGCCACGAGCGATCTCCAGTTCTTCGTTGCGCGTGCGGATCGCGGGGATCAGGCCATCAGGGCCGGCACGCAGGATGCCGCGGCTTTCGCTCGCGATGACAGTCGGCGCCAAGGCGCCGAAGATGTCCCCCAAGTCGCGCAGCTGTGCACCTTGCGCACCGAACCCGGGCGCCAGAATCGGCGCGGGCGGGTCCAGATGCGCGGGAACACCGCGCGCGGCCAGATCCACCGTCGCCCCGATGACGAAGCCGAAGCTCCCCCACCCCCCAGGCTCTGTGGTCCGTCTGTTGCGCTCGGACACCTCGCCGATGACCTGCTCGGTCACCGTGCGGGCGTCGGCGTCGAAGGCGCTCTGCAGCGCGATCGCCTCCGGGTTGCTGGTGGCGGCCAGCACGAAGAGTCCCTTCCCGTACCGGGCGGCGGCCTCGAACGCAGGCTCGAGCGCACCCACGCCGAGATACGGACTCACCGTCAGCGCGTCGCTCTCCAGCGGCGCCCCCGGAGCGAGCCACGCCTGCGCGTAGCCCTCGGTGGTCGAGCCGATGTCGCCGCGCTTCGCGTCGGCGATGACCAGCAGACCGGCCGCGCGCGCCTGGCGGATCACGTCCTCCAGAACGGTGAAACCTGCGGCCCCGTACCGTTCGAAGAACGACACCTGCGGCTTCACGATGCCGACCTCACCCGCGCTGGCCTCGATCACCCGGAGCGAGAACTCCCGGACCCCGGCGGCCGAGACCGGCAGCCCCCACTGCTCGAGAAGGGCGTCATGCGGGTCGATTCCCACGCACAGCGGTCCCCGCGTCGCGATGGCATCGCGAACGCGGGAACCGAAGGACTGCGTCGTCGTCACCGGGCCGCCCGGTCGCTCGCGTACTCCTGCAGGCTGCGCACTTCGAAGGGCTTGCCCATGGCGTCGAGGGCCGTGACAGCGGCGCCGAGAACGGCCATCGTGGTGAACAGCGCCTTGTCGGCGGCCACAGCGGCGGCGCGGATCTCGTACCCGTCGGCACGGGCGGAGATCCCCGACGGCGTGTTCACGACGATGTCGATCTCACCGGCGTTGATCAGGTCGACGATGTTGCGTTCGCCGCGCTTGTCTCCGCCGTCCTGCGTCTCGCTGAACTTCGTCACGACCTCCACCGCGATGCCGTTGCGGGCGAGCACCTCCGCGGTGCCCTCCGTCGCCACCAGGCGGTAGCCGAGCTGCTGCAGCCGGTGCGCGGGAAGCAGAACGGCCCGCTTGTCCGAGTCGGCGACCGAGATAAACACGGTTCCGGTGCGCGGGATACCGCCATAGGCGGCGTCCTGGCTCTTCGCGAATGCGGTCGGGAAGTCGCGGTCGATGCCCATGACCTCACCGGTGGAGCGCATCTCGGGGCCCAGCACGGAATCGACCGTGTGGCCGTCCTTCGTGCGGAACCGCTTGAAGGGCAGCACCGCCTCCTTGACGGAGACCGGTGCGTCCAGCGGCACGCGGGAGCCGTCGGTCTGCGGGAGCAGACCCTCGGCCTTGAGCTCGGCGATCGAGGATCCGGCCATGATGCGGGCAGCGGCCTTGGCGAGCGGGATCCCGAGCGCCTTGGACACGAAAGGCACGGTCCGGCTGGCGCGCGGGTTGGCCTCGATGACGTAGAGCACGTCTGCGGAGATGGCGAACTGGACGTTCAGCAGGCCGCGCACGCCCACTCCCTGGGCGATGCCCAGCGTCGCCTCGCGGACGCGGTCGATGTCCGAACGGCCGAGTGACATCGGCGGCAGCGTGCACGACGAGTCTCCGGAGTGGATACCGGCCTCCTCGAGGTGCTCCATGACACCGCCGATGTAGAGCTCCTCACCGTCGAACAGCGCGTCGACGTCGAGCTCGATCGCGTCGTCGAGGAAGCGGTCCACCAACAGCGGGTAGCCCTCGCCGATGACGACCTGTCCCTCATTGCGGACGAAGTAGTCGCGCAGGCTCGGGGTGTCATAGACGATCTCCATGCCGCGTCCGCCGAGCACGAAGCTCGGGCGCACCAGCACCGGGTAGCCGATCTCCTCGGCGATCTTCACCGCACCGGCGGCGTCGATTGCCGTGCCGTGGCGCGGGGCCACGAGCTCGGCGGCATCGAGGATCTGGGAGAAGAGCCCGCGCTCCTCCGCCGCATCGATGGCGGCGGGGCTGGTGCCGAGGATGGTGTAGCCGGCGGCCTCGATGCCCTTCGCCAGACCGAGCGGGGTCTGACCGCCGAGCTGGCAGACCACGCCGAGGACGGTGCCCGACTGCGACTCCGCGTCCAGGATCTCCAGCACATCCTCGAGCGTCAGCGGCTCGAAGTACAGCCGGTCGGAGGTGTCATAGTCCGTGGACACGGTCTCCGGGTTGCAGTTGACCATGATGGTCTCGTACCCGGCGTCGGCCAGCGCGAACGAAGCGTGCACGCAGGAGTAGTCGAACTCGATCCCCTGGCCGATGCGGTTCGGACCGGAGCCGATGATGATCACCTTGGTGCGGTCAGATGCGGCCACCTCGGTCTCGGTGTCGTACGACGAGTAGTGGTACGGCGTGAGCGCGGGGAACTCGCCGGCACAGGTGTCGACGGTCTTGTAGACGGGACGCAGGCCCAGAGCGTGGCGCAGCTCGCGCACCTCTTCCTCGGTGATGTCGCGCAGCTGCGCGATCTGCACGTCGGAGAAGCCGTGGTCCTTCGCGAGACGAAGGGTCGCCTCATCCAGCTCGGCAACGCCGGCCACATGCTCGGCCACTTCGTTGATCAGCACGATCTGGTCGAGGAACCACGGATCGATCTTCGTCGCATCGAAGGCCTGCTCCGGCGTCGCGCCCTTGCGCAGCGCCTGCTGCAGCGTGACGATGCGACCGTCGGTGGGGATCTTCGAGATCTCCAGCAGTTCTTCGACGGAGCGGTCCTCATCGCCCCAGTGGAACGCCGATCCGCGCTTCTCGAGGGAGCGCAGGGACTTCTGCAGGGCGGTGGTGAAGTTGCGTCCGATGGCCATCGCCTCGCCCACCGACTTCATGGTCGTGGAGAGCGTGGCGTCTGCTGCGGGGAACTTCTCGAATGCGAAGCGCGGGGCCTTCACCACGACGTAGTCGAGGGTGGGCTCGAACGACGCCGGCGTGACCTGCGTGATGTCGTTGGGGACCTCATCCAGGCGGTACCCGATGGCGAGCTTGGCGGCGATCTTCGCGATCGGGAAGCCGGTGGCCTTCGATGCCAGCGCAGACGAGCGCGACACGCGCGGGTTCATCTCGATCACGATGATGCGGCCGTTGTCGGGGTCGACGGCGAACTGGATGTTGCACCCACCCGTGTCGACGCCCACGGCGCGGATGATGTCGATGCCGATGTCGCGCATCTTCTGGTACTCGCGGTCGGTCAGGGTGAGCGCCGGGGCCACCGTGATGGAGTCACCGGTGTGCACGCCCACGGGATCGACGTTCTCGATGGAGCAGATCACCACGGTGTTGTCCGCGGTGTCGCGCATGAGCTCGAGCTCGTACTCCTTCCAGCCGAGGATGGACTCCTCCAGGAGCACCTCGTTGGTGGGCGAGTCGTGCAGGCCCGCGCCGCCGATGAGGCGCAGGTCATCCTCGTTGTAGGCGAACCCGGAACCGAGTCCACCCATCGTGAAGGAGGGACGCACGACCAGCGGGTAGCCGAGCTTCTCGGCACCGGCCAGCAGGTCATCCATCGAGTGGCAGATCACCGAGGCGGCGACATCGGCACCCGCCTCGATCACCAGCTCCTTGAAGATCTGGCGGTCCTCACCCTTCTGGATCGCCTCGACCTTGGCGCCGATCAGTTCCACACCGTACTTGTCGAGGATTCCGAGGCGGTCCAGAGTCATCGCCGCGTTCAGCGCGGTCTGACCGCCGAGGGTGGGCAGGATGGCGTCGGGCTTCTCCTTGGCGATGATCGACTCGATGACCTCGGGGGTGATCGGCTCGATGTATGTCGCGTCGGCGAAGTCGGGGTCGGTCATGATCGTGGCCGGGTTGGAGTTGACCAGGATGACGCGCACGCCCTCCTCGCGCAGCACGCGGCACGCCTGCGTCCCGGAGTAGTCGAACTCGGCCGCCTGGCCGATGACGATGGGTCCCGATCCGATGACCAGGACGGAATTGATGTCTTCGCGCTTCGGCATTACTCGGAGTCCTTCTTCGTCAGGTGCGCGATGACCAGGTCGCGGAAGCGGTCGAACAGGTAGTTGGCGTCGTGGGGGCCCGCTGCGGCCTCGGGGTGGTACTGCACCGAGAAGGCGGGGATGTCGATGGCGCGCAGGCCCTCGACCACCTGGTCGTTGAGCCCGACATGGCTCACCTCGACCTGTCCGTACCCGTTCGGGCTCTCGAACGTCCCCTCGACAGGGGCATCGACCGCGAAGCCGTGGTTGTGCGCCGTGATCTCCACGCGACCGGTGGCCTTGTCCAGCACCGGCTGGTTGATGCCGCGGTGACCGAAGGTGAGCTTGTACGTGCCGAGCCCGAGCGCGCGACCGAACAGCTGATTGCCGAAGCAGATCCCGAAGTAGGGCAGGCGTGCGTCCAGAACCTCGCGCAGCACGGCCACCTGGGAGTCGGAGGCTGCGGGGTCGCCGGGGCCGTTGGAGTAGAACACCGCGACCGGGTCGATCGCCTGGATGTCGGCGAACGTGCTCGCCTGCGGCAGGACGTGGACGTCGAAGCCGCGCGCGGCGAGGTTGTCGAGCGTGGCCTGCTTGACACCGAGGTCGAGCACGGCCAGGTTCCCGAGGCGCTCCCCCGTGGCGGGGACGACAGTCGGCGCGGTCACGGAGACCTCGGCGGAGAGGTTCTGACCCGCCATCTCGGGTGCCTCGCGCACGATACGCAGCTGCTCCTCCGCGGGCAGGCTCGCGGCCTCGCCGGAGAAGATGCCGCCGCGCATGGAGCCGGCCGAGCGGATGTGGCGCGTCACGGCGCGAGTGTCGATGCCGGAGATGCCGACGATGCCGTCGCGCTCAAGGGAGTCATCCAGCGAGCCGGTGGCACGCCAGTTCGACACGACGCGGGACGCGTCTCGCACCACGTACCCGGACACCCAGATGCGGCGGGACTCGTCGTCCTCGCCGTTCATCCCGGTGTTGCCGATGTGAGGTGCGGTCTGCAGGACGATCTGTCCCGCGTAGGAGGGGTCGGTGATGGTCTCCTGGTATCCGGTCATGCCGGTGGTGAAGACCACTTCACCGAGGGTCGTGCCGCGCGCGCCGTAGGCGTTGCCGGCGTGGCGGGTGCCGTCTTCGAGGACGAGGACGGCCGGGTCGAGGGAGAGCAGGGTCATGCTTCTGTTCCAGTCGATGCGGGAGCCGGGATCAGGGAGTCGATCGCGGCGATGAGTTCTTGGGGAGAGGTCTGCTGGAGGCGGACGTAGGAGTCCACCGGCCGACCGGGGGCGATGAGCCAGACCAGACGGACCAGCCCGTCGCGCTCCACGACCTTGTCGATCGTGACCGTGGCGGTGCCGACGGATACCAGCGCGCTGCGCGGGATGGAGACGGTGGGCTCGCCCGTGAGTGCGAGTCGCACGCCTTCGTCGAGCACGGTCACGGTCGCGCGAGCGCGGTAGGCGAGGTGCTTGATCGCGAGACGGTTCAAGGCGTCGTCGTGCGCCGTGGTGGCGACGTACAGTCCCGATGCCTCATACCGTTCGACGCCCGCGATCGCTGCGATCGGGGCGATGAGGGCGGCGTCTCGCCGCGTTCGTCGTCGCCAGCCCCAGAGCATCAGGCCGATGAGGAGCACGGCGACGGCGATCATCACCAGGAGGGCGCCTTCGCGGCTCATGCTCCGACCTCCCGCAGCACACCGTCGGCCACCGTGGCAGCGCCCTGGTGGATGGTCCACCGCACGCTTCCCGGCAGTTCACGACCCAGGTAGGGCGAGTTGACGCTGCGACCGCGGAGATCCTCGGTGGTGAAGGTGCCGCCGGCGCTCGGGTCGTACAGCACCAGTTCCGCCGGCTCCCCCGCAGCGAGCGGAGTGCCGTGTCCGGACAGGCGCCCGATACGAGCGGGCGTGCGGCTCATCACGCGCGCGACGTCGTCCCAGCCGAGCAGGCCGGTCTCCACCATGGCGAGGTGGACAACGCGCAGGGCGCTCTCCAGACCCACCATGCCGTTGGCCGCAGCCGCCCACTCACAGGACTTGTTCTCGGCGGGGTGCGGAGCGTGGTCGGTGGCGACGATGTCGATCGTGCCGTCGGCCAGGCCCTCGCGCACCGCGAGCACGTCCTCTTCCCGGCGCAGCGGCGGGTTCACCTTGTATCGAGCGTCGTAGCCACGCACCAGGTCGTCGGTGAGGAGGAGATGGTGTGGCGTGACCTCGGCGGTAACGTTGATGCCCCGCTTCTTCGCCCAGCGGATGATGTCCACCGACCCCGCCGTAGACAGGTGGCAGACGTGCAGCCGCGAGCCCACATGCTCGGCGAGCAGGACGTCCCGCGCGATGATGGATTCCTCCGCCACCGCCGGCCATCCGGCGAGACCGAGCTCGGCCGAGACGACGCCCTCGTTCATCTGAGCGCCTTCGGTGAGGCGCGGATCCTGGGCGTGCTGCGCGATCACGCCGTCGAACGCCTTCACGTACTCCAGCGCGCGACGCATGATGAGCGGGTCGAACACGCAGAACCCGTCGTCGCTGAAGACGCGGACCTGGGCGCGGGACTCCGCCATGGCACCGAGCTCGGCGAGGCGCTCGCCCTTCTGCCCGACGGTGACGGCACCGATGGGCTGCACCGTGGCGTATCCGGCGGCCTCCCCCAGAGCCAGCTCCTGCTCCACCACGCCGGCGGTGTCGGCCACGGGCGAGGTGTTCGGCATCGCGAAGACCGCGGTGAACCCTCCGGCCGCGGCGGCACGGGTTCCGGTGAGGATCGTCTCGGACGCTTCGTAGCCGGGCTCACGAAGGTGCGTGTGCAGGTCGACGAGCCCCGGCAGCGCCACGAGACCATCGGCGTCGATGCGTCGAGCACCGGCAGAGCTGAGCCCCATCCCGATCTCGGCGATACGCCCGTCCGCGACGAGGATGTCGGCGCGATCGCCGCCCTCCAGGGAGGCTCCGACGATGAGCAGGCCGTCGTTCATGAAAGGTCCTCTCGTTCGTCGCCGGGGCGTTCTCCAGCGAGCAGCAGGTAGAGCACGGCCATGCGGACGGCGACGCCGTTCGCGACCTGCTCGAGGACGGTCGATCGGGGTGAATCGGCCGCCGCGGCGGAGATCTCCAGGCCGCGATTCATGGGGCCGGGGTGCATCACCATCGTAGCCCCGGGAAGCTGTGCCAGACGTTCCGGATCCAGTCCCCAGCGGCGGGAGTACTCGCGCTCGTTGGGGAAATATGCAGCATGCATACGCTCGGACTGGATGCGGAGCATCATCAGGGCGTCGGGCGCGGCGGCAATCGCACGGTCCAGGTCGTACTCCACCGTCACCGGCCACATCGACACGTTCTGCGGAAGAAGGGTGGGCGGGGCGACCAACGTCACCTCCGCACCGAGAGTGTGCAGCAGCCAGACGTTGGAGCGAGCGACCCGGGAGTGCAGCACGTCACCGACCACGGTGACGCGAATGCCGGCGAGGTCTCTCCCGCGGCTGTCGGCGCCGTACGTGCGCTTGCGAATGGTGAACGCGTCCAGCAGCGCCTGCGTCGGGTGCTCGTGTGTGCCATCGCCGGCGTTGACCACGCCCGCGGAGATCCATCCGCTGGTGGCGAGGGTGCGGGGCGCGCCCGAGGCGCCGTGACGGACCACCACGGCATCGGCTCCGATGGCCTGCAGCGTCTGGGCGGTGTCCTGCAGGCTCTCGCCCTTGGAGACCGACGACCCCTTGGCGGCGAAGTTGATGACGTCTGCGCTCAGCCGCTTGGCAGCGGCCTCGAAAGAGATCCGCGTGCGCGTGGAGTCCTCGAAGAACAGATTCACCACGGTCTTGCCGCGCAAAGTCGGGAGCTTCTTGATCTCGCGCGACTGCGTGTCGGACATGTCCTCGGCCACGTCGAGGATGCGGAGGGCGTCTTCGCGGGAGAGGGACTGCGTGTCGAGAAGGTGCCTCATGACTCGATCGTCACCTCGTCCACGCCATCGATCTCCGCGAGGCGGACGTGCACGCGCTCCTCGCGGGCGCTGGGCAGGTTCTTGCCGACGAAGTCCGGCCGGATCGGCAGCTCCCGGTGTCCGCGATCCACCAGGATCGCCAGGCGCACGGCGGACGGACGGCCGATCGACTGCAGCGCATCGAGCGAGGCCCGGATCGAGCGACCCGAGAACAGCACGTCGTCGACGAGCACGACGGTGCGTCCGTCGACACCGCCGGCGGGGATCTCGGTCGGACCGGGCGAGCGGGTGGGCTGGCGGGCGAGATCGTCACGGAACAGCGTGACATCGAGCGATCCCACCGGGACCGGAACTCCGGCGATGTCGCTCATGATCACGGACATCCGCTTCGCCAGCGTGACGCCGCGCGTGGGGATGCCCAGAAGGACGATGCCATCGACGCCGCGATGCGACTCGATCACCTCGTGCGAGATGCGGGTCAGCGCCCGCGTGATGTCGGCTTCGTGGAGCACAGTTCGAGTGCCCATGGCCGCTCCCTTCTCCGCCTCTCTGGACGGGGTTAAAGGTTGCTTTCGACTCGGACCAGTCTATCGCCGCTCGCCGGCGTCTTCGAACCGATGACGGCGGGTGTCAGACACCACCGAGATCGGCGGGCGCCGTCGCCGCGAGCGTGAGATCGTCGCCGGCCTTCGATGCACGGATCGGATGTCCGAACGACGTGATGCACTTCCCGGTATTGAGGTCCCACTTCCAGTCGTGCAGGGAGCAAGTGAGGACGCCGTCCTCATCGATCTTGCCGGTCTTGGTGAGGTCGGCTCGCAGGTGCGGGCAGCGGCGCTGCACCACCCAGTCACCGATCTGCGCATCCTCGGTCTGATCGGACTGCTCGGCGTACCAGTTCTCCGTGTACTCGATGCGATCGCGCGAGAGGCATTTCATGAAGGTATAGATGAACTCGTTGAACTTGCCGATGCGCGCGGTCTGGAACTGCATCGAGAGGAAGATCGAGTTGGACCAGTCGATCTCGCCGTCGGCGATGTTCGTGGAGACGAGGTCGGCGGGGATGCGGAACCAGAAGTTGCACTCCTCCCCCGCGTATTCGCGCAGCTTCGCCTTGGGGAAGTCCACGACCATGTCGAGCTCGCCGATCGTGTAGCGGACCGGGCCGCCCACTCCGTTGCGCATGATGCGCGCGCGGCGCAGCAGCGGCTCCCACCACTCCTTGAGCTTCTCCAGCATGACGGCTGGTTCGAGGACCGCCGCACGCGAGGCCTCCTCGTCACGGATCTCCTGCTGGCGCGACGCGCGCTGTTCCTCCAGGTAGCCCCATTTGTCGGCGAACATGCGGTCGATCTCGTCCTGCGAGTAGAACGTCTGCTCGACAGAGACGTCACCGTCGACGATCGTGACGACCGTTCCCGGGATGAAGACGTGGCCGTCGTACTGGGGCGCTTCCTCCTTCATCCGGGCGATGAACTCCACCTGGTCGGTGAAGATGCCGACCGAGTCGTTTCGGCCGAGTCCATTCGAATCGAACACGTCGTCACGCAGGAACATCGGCGGGCCGGCCATCGGGAAGACGTGGGGAGCGTCGACCTTGTCGATGTAGAACATCGCGCGCTTGTGCTGCGCCTCACGCTTGAGATGGGCGAAATTCTGCTTCGCGTCCAGGGGGAGGTCATAGACCATCGGCCACCAGATGGCACCGGAGAACTGGGTGAAGTAGGCGTCCGGCTTGCCGAAGGACAGCAGCGCCTCCAGATCCAGCGGATGAGAGTCGTTCTGGTTCAGGACCGACGCGGTGCCGTCATCCAGGGAGAGCGACGAGTCGCCGATGGGCCCGTCGCTGGGTGCGCGCAGCGGAGTCACCATGATCTTCAGCGGACCGCGCTCGAGAACCTCGCCCGCCTGCGTGTAGGTGATGTTGTGATAGCCGAGCTTTCGGAGGTCCTGCTCCAGATCGTCCGTCGGGTAGTCAGGCAGCAGCACCTCGATGTCCTTGCGGACGTAGGTCTCCAGCAGCCACGGATCGAAGTGGTCGCGGTGGCGGTGCGAGACGTAGAGGAAGTCGGCCTCGCGGCCGAAGCGCTCCCAGTCGAGGCCGCGGTTGTCCGGGAACGGGAACCAGGATCCGAAGAACGCCGGCTTCACCCAGGGGTCGCAGAGGACATTTCCCCCGGTGGTCTCGATGAACATTCCGGCGTGGCCGAGTCCCGTGATCCGCATGGCTCTCCTTCTCATTGGAACCTGTCGATTCTACGTGGCGGCTCCTTGGGTGCGCCTGTGGCCCGCCGTGAGAAATGCGGGCGTCACGTGGCCGACCGGCCCATCCCGTGCCCTCTAGGCTGGAGGGCACGACCTCCGCCCGCTCCGTCGAAGGATTCCCGTGCAGTACATCTCCACCCGTGGCACCGCTCTCGGACAGTACACCGACGTTCTCGTCGCCGGCCTCGCGCCCGATGGCGGACTCGCCGTGCCGGCCGAAGTTCCCACCGTCCCCGCCTCAACCTTCGAGTCGTGGCGCACGCTGTCGTATCCGGAGCTGGCGGCCGAGGTCATCGGGCTCTTCGCCACGGACATCCCCCGCGCAGACCTCGATCGCCTCACGGCAGCGGCGTACGGAGGATCCAAGTTCGAGTCCGACGACATCGTCCCGCTCACGGACATCGGCGGGGGGATGACCCTCGTGGGTCTCTCGGAGGGCCCCACGCTGGCCTTCAAGGACATGGCGATGCAGTTCCTCGGCGAGGCGATGGAGTACGCCCTCGCAAAGAACCACGACATCCTCAACATCCTCGGCGCGACCTCCGGCGACACCGGATCGGCGGCCGAGTACGCCTTCCGCGGCCGGGATCGCATCGGTATCTTCATGCTCTCGCCCCAGGGTCGGATGAGCGCATTCCAGCGCGCGCAGATGTACTCGCTGCAGGACGAGAACGTGCACAATATCGCGGTCGAGGGTGTCTTCGATGACTGCCAGCACCTCGTGAAGACCCTCTCCGAGGATCTCGCGTTCAAGGATGCGCAGCACCTCGGCGCCGTCAACTCGATCAACTTCGGGCGGATCTCGGCGCAGATCGTCTACTACGTGTGGGCGTGGCTGCGCGCGACGGACGCCGTTCCCGCCGAGCAGCGAGCGGCGTTCGAGGTGTCGTTCGCGGTCCCGTCGGGCAACTTCGGCAACATCCTCTCGGGCTACTACGCCAAGCTGCTCGGCGTTCCCGTGCGACGCCTGGTGCTCGCCTCCAACGAGAACAACGTCCTGGACGACTTCTTCCGCACCGGGATCTACCGCCCGCGCACCTCGGCGGAGACGCTGGCAACGTCCAGCCCGTCGATGGACGTATCGAAGGCCTCCAACCTGGAGCGTTTCGTGTTCGACCTGCTCGGGCGCGATGCGGAGCGCACCGCGGGTACATGGCGAACACTGGCGGAGACCGGGTCGTTCGATCTGACGTCCGAGCAGCCTCGTCTCGGCACGGAATTCGGTTTCGCCTCCGGCACCTCGACCCACGAGGACCGCATCCGGGTCATCCGTGACGTGTTCCAGCGCAGCGGCGTCATCATCGACCCCCACACGGCTGACGGCGCCGGGGTGGCGGCCGACTTCGTCGAGGACGGTGTACCGATGCTCGTCCTGGAGACCGCCAAGCCGCGCAAGTTCCCGGAGACCATCGCCGAGGCGCTCGGAGAGACGCCGGAGCCGCCCGCGTCCGTGCGCGCGCTCATGGACGCTCCGCAGCGCGTGGTGCACATGGCCAACGACGAGCAGGCCCTTCGCGAGTTCATCCAGGCTCGCGCCGTCCGCTGACACCGCGAGGAGGCGCTCGCCGACGCACTCAGCGAGGCACCCGCGTGCGCACGAGACGGGCGCAGCGCCGCGAGATGAGGAGCCATCGGGCCCGATCACCTTCCTTCGGCGCCATCCCCCTCCTCCCGTGGCTCGCCGGCCGCCCCTCCAAGGAGGGTCGACGTCAGCGCCGCCTGTCGTTGCAGCGGGAGCGCACCGCGGCGACGAATGTCACCAGAGGCCGCTCGCCGAAACGCCACTCACGCCCCCGCACGAGTCGAGCTCCCAGCTCGGGCCAGTCGGCCAGCAACATCGCGCGAGCGCGCACGGCATGGACCGGGTCGGAGACGATGGAGATCAAATCATCCGAGCGCAGGAGCGGTGCGGTGAAGGTGATGTTCTCGATCGTGCTGCGACTCTGCGATTCTCGAAGGATCACGCCGCGCCATCCCTGGCGGCGTGCCTCGGCTGCGAGAATCTCCGCTTCAGCGGTTTCCGAGTGCACCCGGCCGCCGGACACGATGAGAGCGCGAGGCACCGGCATGCTCCGCAGCGTGCGCAACCCGGCGCGCACCCGCCACCGGTTGATGAGGTTGGCGCTCTCACCGCGGTTGCCGAACCCCAGGACGACGACCACAGACCGGTTGCCCGCCGTCGCCGTGCCGAGATTGCGTCCCGTGGCGCGCCACGCCTCCCACTGCCCCCAGCCGAGCGCGGCCGCCGCGACGAGCAGCACTCCCCCGCCCAGCAGCTTCCATCCCGATCCCACACCCCCACGCTACGCCGCGCCCCTCGCCTCAGACCCCGCCGCCCCCTCGACACACCATCCGCGTCGGCTCCGGAATCACCTGCCGACTCTCGCCGTCTCTGCCCGGTTGCTGAGCGCGCGAAAGGATCGCCCTCGTGCAATGGCTACGGAGAATGCGAAACGCCCGTCCCTCGCGGGACGGGCGTTTCAGCGGTGATCAGCTCGAGCGGGCGATACGGGCGAGGACACCGTGCACGAACGCGCCGGAGTCGTCGGTGGAGTATTCCTTCGCGAGTTCCACGGCCTCGTCGATCGCGACGGCGGCGGGGACGTCGTCGTTGAAGAGGATCTCCCAGCTGGCCATGCGCAGCAGCGCACGGTCGATGGCCGGCATGCGATCGATCTTCCAGTCGCGAGCGTGCGTCACGATCTGCTCGTCGATCTCGTCGCGATGATCGAGCACGCCGTCGACGATCTCGCGCGCGTACAGCCACGAGGCCTCGCGCGCCGGTTCGCCCGCTGCGCGCTGCGCCTCCGCGGCGAGCGTCACATCGAGCGCGTCACCACGGACGTCGGACGAGAAGAGGATGTCGAGCGCGCGCTTGCGCGCCTTGGTGCGTGCAGACATTCAGCGGATCAGTCGTTGACGCGGCCGAGGTAGTCACCCGTGCGCGTGTCGACCTTGACCTTCGTGCCGGTCTCCAGGAACAGCGGAACCTGGATCTCGTAGCCGGTCTGCACCGTCGCGGGCTTGGTGCCGGCCGAGGAGCGGTCGCCCTGCAGACCCGGCTCCGTGTAGGTGATCTCGAGCACGACGGATGCGGGAAGCTCCACATACAGCGGGTTGCCGTTGTTGAGCGCGATCTGCACCATCTGGTTCTCGAGCATGAAGTTCGCGGCGTCGCCGACGGTTGCGGCGGCGACGGTGAGCTGGTCGTAGTCGTCGACATCCATGAAGACGAAGTTCTCGCCGTCGTTGTAGAGGTACTGGAAGTCTCGACGATCGACGTTCTCGATCTCGACCTTGGCACCGGCGTTGAAGGTGCGGTCGATGGTCTTACCGGTGACGACGTTCTTGAGCTTGGTACGGACGAACGCACCGCCCTTGCCCGGCTTGACGTGCTGGAACTCCACGACGCTCAGCAGCTGGCCGTCGATCTTGAGGACGACGCCGTTCTTGATGTCCGCGGTGGATGCCATGGGAAGTGATTCCGTTTCGTCTGTGGGAGTGGCCGGCGGTGGCCGACTCGTCATTCTATCGGACGCACCCGGTGATCCCCTGGGCGACGCGGAACCTCAGCCTTCCGCCTGCCCCTCCAGCAGGTCGCACAGCCGCTCGACCGCACGTGCGTACCCCGCAACGCCCTCACCGATCACGTGTACGGCAGCCACGTCTCGCACATACGAGAACCTGCGAAACTCCTCGCGGTTGTTGATATCGGAGATGTGCACCTCGGCCGCGGGAATGCTGACGCTGTCCAGCGCGTCCCGCAGCACCACGGACGTGTGCGTCAGCCCGCCGGGGTTGATGATGATCCCTGCGCAATCCAGGCGAGCGTCGTGAATCGCGTCGATGATGACGCCCTCATGGTTCGACTGCACCGCGCGCACATCGAAGCCGCGCGCTGCCGCCGTGGTGCGAACCAGGGCCTCCACATCGGCAAGGGTGTCGGTGCCGTACACCTCCGGCTGCCGCGTGCCGAGAAGGTTGAGGTTCGGTCCGTTCACGAGCAGCAGGCGACGAGGTGCGGTCATGTTCGGAGGCTATCAGCGAGATGGATGCGGCTGCATCGCATAGCCTCGAAGGATGTCCCCCACCGCCGCCGAGATCGCCAGCTTCCATGAGGACGAGCCTCCCGTCGGAGCGGATCCCTTCGTCTTTCGCCGGCCCGTGGCGCCCATCGTGATCGCGGAACCGGATCCGCGCTGGCCGCAGACCGCCGAGCAGGTCATCGCCACGGTACGCCGCGCCCTGGGACCACGCTGCCTGCGGATCGAGCACGTCGGATCGACCGCGGTCGCGGGTCTTCCCGCGAAACCTCTGATCGATCTGGACCTGATCGTTGCAAGACCCGATCGCGAATCCGACTACGTCCCGGCTCTGACGGCCGCGGGCTTCGTGCTGTCGGTGCGTGAGCCGTGGTGGCACGAGCACCGCATGTTCATCTACGACAACCCCGACGTGAACCTGCATGTGTTCTCCCCCTCAGCACCCGAACCCTGGAAGCACATCATTCTGCGCGATCACCTGCGAGCGAATCCCCGGGACAGGGAACGCTACGCCGACGCGAAGCGTGCGGCGGCGGCAGCAGCCACCGCCGCGGGCGAACGCGTCATGGAGTACAACGCGAGGAAGGAGACCGCGCTCCGCGAGATCCTGCTTCATGCGCTCGCCGCCGCCGGCTGCGCACCCGAGGAGGCGGCCAGCTGATCCTCGGCAGTAGGGTGTGCCCATGCGAGTCCACGTCCACAGCCCGGGACGCTCCGGCCCCCGCGCTTGGCCGTCGGCGCCGGGAGACGCACGCTTCATCGCGCTGCGCCCCGATGTGCCCGCCCGTGACGCGGCATCCGAGCTGACGAAGGTCGGCCTCAACGACAGCACGGAGGCCCTGTTCGCCCATTCCTACCTTGCGATCCCCGCGGCACTCGCGGTCCGGGAGTCGTCCGTGGCACTGGTGCTGGTGGAACCCGCGTTCTACGACATCGCCCGCGGGCACCCCGACATCGAATCCCACATCAGCACTGTCGAACGTGCGCGCCTGCCGCTCGCCGCTGGCGATCTCTGGGGCTACTGGACGGCCATCCGTCCGCTGATGTTCGACGGGCCGGCGCAGGAGGTGACGTGGGAGGAAGAACGCGCCGCGGCCGCCGAGTTCGCGCGGCGCACTCTCCCCTGGGGGCACGGCTTACGAGCCGAGCACCTCAACGCGCCGCGCATCCTGGTTGTGACCGGCGGTTGGAACGACGAGTACGAAGCGATCGCCGGGCGGCTCGTCGATGCCGGCGCCTCACACGTCGTGCTCCCGGGACATGGTCACCGCGCTCAGGATCACCCACGATTTGCAGAGGTCGCGTCCGCGTTCCTTGATCGATAGACACCGGCTCCTCGCTGCCGGTCAGACGGTGGAAAAGCAGGCTCAGGGCGTCGCGAGCATTCCGAAGGTCATGAGCTCTGTGTCGCCTCGGTGCCAGGAACCCCTCCGACCGCCGCGCGGCGCAGGTGGAGAATCGGATAGGGTCGGCCGTCACCGTCCGTGTCGCTGCGGCCGACGACCTCGAACCCGCGGCGAACATAGAAACCGAAAGCAGCCGGATTCTGTTCGTTGACGTCCACGCGGTCTACACCGTGCTGATCCAAGACATGTTCGAGGAGCGCCGATCCGACCCCGCGCCCGGCGGCCTGCGGGGAGACGAACAGCATCTCCAGGCCGCCATCGAGAACGCCGGCGAAACCGACCGGCTGCCCCTCGTGCTCTGCGACGACGAGAGACGCCGCCGGGAAGTATGCATCGCTCAGGTTGCCGCGGATTCGCGCGAAGTCAGCCGGGTCGAGAAAATCGTGCGTGTCACGGACAGCGTCGGCCCAGATCTCGACGAGCGCCGGGTACTCCGACGCCCCGGTGCTCGGGCGGACGACGACGGAGAGGGGGAGCGCCATGTTCACCTCTCCATCGTCGCATCCCGGGCTTCAGAAGTCGGCGATCACCAGCTTCTTCATCTGCAGCATGTGCTCAAAGGCGCCCGGCCGTTCCATCAGTTCGCTCATGTTCTCGGGGACGATCTGCCAGCTCACGCCGAACTCATCCGCCAGCCATCCGCACTGCTCGGCTTCGGGCACGGCGCTGAGCGCGTTCCAGTACGTGTCGATCTCGGTCTGATCAGCACAGCGCACCTCGAGCGACACACCGCAGTCGAAGAACCACTCGTGGTCGGTGGCACCGCCGTCCATGGCCGTGAACCACTGGCCGCCGATACGGAACTCGCTGAACATCACGCGATCCTCACCCGGGTACGGTGCAACGGTTCCCACAGCAGCATCGGGGAACAACGAGGTATAGCGTTCCACGGCCTCTCGCGCGCGCCCATCCGAGCGTCCGACGAAGGTGAGGGACGGAATGATGAAGGGGCGCGGATCACCCGTGGGGTCGGTCAGCATGAGCTGCCAGGTGAAGCCGAACCTGTCCTGGACCCAGCCATACCGCTGGCTGAACGGATACTCCTGGAGGGGCATGAGCGTCTCTCCGCCTTCGCTGAGGCGCTCCCACACAGCATCTAGAGCGTCGCGGGCCGCCGCCGGATCGCCGTCGAACATCACGGAGTCGAAGTTGACCATGAAAGAGATCGACGGATTGGGACGGAACTCCGGACCCGCATTGATCAGCGTGAACCGGAAGTCGCCCAGTGCGACATCGACGGTGAGGGCTTCACCGGCTAGCGGCTGCTGGAAATCAAGCAACCCCTCTGTGGGATACCTGCTGATCACCTGCGCCGTACCGCCCGGAAGAGCGTCCGCATAGAACCGGCCTGCCTCCTCGGCCGTGCCGTTACACCAGATGTTGGGAATGATCTTCTGCATGAGCGCCTCCCGCCGTTCGTGGCTCTGAGGGTACGCCGGACCATCGACATTGAACATCCCCATCCACGGGCGCGCCGCTCAGCCAGAGATCTCCTGGTAAGCAGCGAACAGGAGGGACTCGTCGGGCGCCTGAAGCACCGTCGGACGTGCGATGTCATCCAGCACGATGAAGCGCAGCATCCCCCCGCGCGACTTCTTGTCGCGCTGCATCGTAGACAGCAGCGATGGCCACCGCCCGGCGAGGTAGGTGGTCGGCAGCCCCAGGCTCTCGAAGATCTCCCGGTGCGCCGCGACCGCGTCGTCACTGAGCCGTCCCGCCAACCGCGACAGCTCGGCGGCGAACATCATCCCCACGGAGATCGCAGCCCCGTGGCGCCAGCGGTAGCGCTCGGCATGCTCGATGGCGTGGCCGAGGGTGTGACCGTAGTTGAGGATCTCGCGCAGTCCCGCCTCGCGGAGGTCCTCCCCCACGACATCCGCCTTCATCTGGATGGCGAGCTCGACGCTCCGGCGGAACTCGGCACTCGTCACGTCCGTCGCACGCTCCGGATCCGCGCGCACGATGTCCAGGATCTCGGGATAGTGGATGAATCCGGCCTTCACGACCTCGGCGTAGCCGGCGACAGCCTCATTGCGACTCAGGGATCGCAGCAGTTCGAGGTCCGCGACCACGGCGTAGGGTGGCCAGAACGATCCCACCAGGTTCTTGCCCTCAGCGGTGTTCACTCCGGTCTTTCCGCCGACCGACGCATCCACCATGCCGAGCACCGTCGTCGGCACCTGGACCACCGGAACGCCACGGAGCCAAGTCGCGGCAACGAAGCCGGCGAGGTCGGTCACCGCACCGCCGCCAAACCCGATCACCGCGTCGGTGCGCGTGAAGTCGCTCTGGCCCAGGATCTGCCAGCAGAAAGCAGCGACCTCGATGCGCTTGCCCTGCTCGGCGTCCGGGATCTCGGCCAGCAGCACCTCGCGGTCGGTCATGAGCTGTCGACGCAGCTTCTCCGCCTGCGCCCCCAGGGTGGGCGGGTGGATGATCAGCACCTTGCGCGCGTTCGGCGGCAGCATCTCGCCGAGGTCGGCGAGCAAACCCTCACCGATCGAGATGTCGTAGCCGGGCTCACCGGAGACGTGGATCGTGGTGGTGCTCATGAACGGTTTCCTCTCACCCAGTCGGCGATGCGCTCGACGACGGCCTGGATCCGCCCCGTCGAGGTGTCGAAGGTCACGTCCGCGACCTCCTCGTAGATCGGCCGTCGTTCGTCACGGATACGCAGCCAGCGCTGCATCGGGTCCTCTCCCGCCAGCAGCGGCCGTCCTCCACCCGCGATCCTGCCGGCGACGACCCGTGGTTCCACGGTCAACAGCACCACGTCGTGCTGCATCAGCAGCTCTCTCGTCGCCGCAGTGAGGACGGCGCCTCCCCCGAGCGCAACGACGCCGCCGCCCGCGACGGCATCGGCGACGGCACGCCGTTCCAGCTCGCGGAAGTGAGCCTCGCCGTGCTCGGCGAAGATGTCCGGTATGGGTCCGTACTCACGCGCGATCACGGCATCCGTGTCGAGGAACGGGCGATTCAGCGCCTTGGCCAGCTTCTTGCCGATACTGGATTTTCCGGCGCCCATCGGGCCGACCAGCACGACGGCGCGGGGCGTCGGCTCACGCACCGCCGGCCAGCGACGGGTCGCTGACGCCCGCGGTACGAAGATTCTCCGGGATCGCGGAGAGATAGCTGTCGAGGTTTCGGCGGGTCTCCGCCACGGAATCCCCGCCGAACTTCTCGAGGATCACATCGACCAGCGTGATGGCAACCATGGCCTCGGCGACGACGCCCGCCGCGGGCACCGCGGAGATATCCGAGCGCTGGTGGTGGGCGGAGGACTCCTCGCCCGTGGTGACGTCGATCGTGTGCAGCGCGTGGGGAACCGTGGCGATGGGCTTCATCCCGGCAGTCACACGAAGAACGGTTCCCGTCGACATCCCTCCCTCGACCCCGCCGGCCTTGTCGGACGTACGCGTGATGCCGTCGGCGGCGGCGTACAGCTCATCGTGCGCGGCGGAGCCGCGGCGGGTGGTCGTGACGAAACCGTCTCCGATCTCGACCGCCTTGATCGCCTGGATGCTCATGACGGCTTGGGCCAGCTTCGCGTCGAGCCGTCGGTCCCATTGGACATGGGATCCCAGCCCCGGCGGGAGCCCGTAGGCGAGCACCTCGACGGTGCCGCCGACGGTGTCGCCCTTCTTCTTGGCGTCATCCACCTCGGCCACCATGCGCTCGGAGGTGGCGGCGTCGAAGCAGCGCAGCGGATCGGCGTCGAGAGCAGCCACGTCGTCCGGCGTCGGCAGTGCAGAACCCTCCGGGACGCGAACCGGCCCCATCGAGAGAGTGTGGCTCACCAGACGGATCCCCAGCTCGGACAGGAAGGACTTCGCAATCGCCCCCAGGGCGACTCGGGCAGCCGTCTCCCGTGCACTCGCGCGCTCCAGGATGGGACGTGCCTCATCGAAACCGTACTTCTGCATGCCCACAAGGTCCGCGTGTCCGGGACGCGGACGGGTGAGCGCAGCGCCGCGGCCGCGGGACATCTCCGTGAGCTCGACGGGCTCGGGGCTCATGACCTCGGTCCACTTCGGCCACTCCGTGTTGCCGATGCGCAGCGCGATGGGGCTGCCCAGCGAATAGCCGTGACGAACGCCACCAGACAGGTGCAGCTCGTCCGCCTCGAACTTCATACGCGAACCGCGGCCGTAGCCGAGCTTGCGGCGAGCGAGATCGCCGCGGATGTCGTCCAGATCGATGCGGACGCCCGCGGGCAGGCCCTCCATCATGGCGACGAGTTCAGGACCGTGGGATTCACCGGCGGTGAGGACGCGAAGCATTCCCCTAGTCTCCCACGAGCGCCGAGCGCATCGCGTCCAAGATGACGCTCTCCGACTCCAGCGGCTCGGTCACCTGACCGGTGACGAAGATGCGCACCTGCAGCAGCGCCTGGTGCAGCAGCATCTGCACCCCGGATGCAGCCGGGCGTCCGAGAGCGATCCAAGCCTCACCCAACTGGGTCGGCCACGGCGCGTACACGGCATCGACGAGGGCGCCTCCGTGCTGGGCCAGAGCACCGGCGATGACATCGTCGATACGGGTCCCCCCGGGCAGCGTGGCGATCGTCGCATCGACGTCGCTCATGCTCGTGTCGCTCGTGAGCGCGTGCACAGACACCGACATGCCGAGATCTGCCGCCAGGTCGACGAGCGTGACCGCCTTCTGCGGACGTCGAGCGAAGATCTCCAGCTCTCGTGCCCCCGCCTCCGCCAGAGCGATCACCGCGGACACCGCGGTGGCGCCGGCGCCCACGATGCGAGCCCGCTCGGGCGCGTCGACGCCGTTCTCTCGCAGCGCTCCGATGAAACCGCCGATGTCGGTGTTGAAGGCGGACGGCTCATCGCCGGTGAGCAGCAGGGTGTTGGCGACGCCGGTGCGCAGCGCCCGCGCATCACGCCAGCCGGCCGCCCGCCATGCCGACTCCTTCAGCGGCATGGTCAGCGACAGCCCGCGAAGCTCACGCCGCGCGGTCACCAGCTCGCGATCGAAGCTCGCCTCGTTCACCTGCCGGCGGCCGTACTCCCAGTCCAACCCCAGCGCGCGGTAGGCAGCCGCATGCAGCTGGGGCGACCTGCTGTGCGAGATCGGGTCGCCCCAGACTTCGAGGCGCTGCATCAGTAGCACCCGCTGTCGGGGTTGGCCTCACACCACTGATGCCACTTCTCTTCGTTCGCCTGCTGCTCGGCGTACGTGGTCGCGAACAGGGTCTCGCCGGTGTCGAGGTTGACCGTCACGAAGTAGAACCAGGGGCCCTCGGCCGGGTTCAGCGCTGCCACGATGGCGGCGTCGCCCGGACTGGAGATGGGGCCCACCGGCAGTCCCGGGTGCAGGTAGGTGTTGTAGGGGTTGTCGTTCTGGCGATCCGAGTCGCTCGTGGACACCACTCCGAGGGTGAGCTTGCCGACGCCGTACTGCACCGTGGAGTCCATCTGCAGTAGTCCGTGCGTCTCGCTGTTCGACGGGTCGAGGCGGTTGTAAATCACCCGGGCGACCTTGGCGAAGTCATCGGTTCGGCCCTCTCGCTGCACGATCGAGGCGATGGTGAGGATCTCCTGACGCTTCTCCGCAGGAACACCCGCCTCGTCCAGGGCCTGGTTCATGCGGTTCACGAGGATCTGAATGGCGTCATGAGCCGACGTGCCCGGCTCCAGCGTGTAGGTCGCCGGGAACAACCACCCCTCGAGAGAGTCCGCGGACACACCGAACTGCGACGGGTCGGCTGCAGCCGTCTTCACTTCGTCCACGCTGATGTCCAGCACGGTCGCGAGCTCCTCATAGATCAGCGCAGTGGGCTCGCCCTCGCGGATCAGCAGCGTGTTCTCGCGCTTGTTGGCCGGATTGATCAGAGCCTCATAAGCGGCTTCGGAGGTCATGTGGGTGTTGAGCTCGTACAGTCCGGGGTAGAACTCCTCCGGGTTCGAGAGGGCCCGCACGTAGTCGTAGAACGCGCCGCTCGTCTTGGTAACGCCCGCGTTGTACAGCGTGCTGGAGATGTCCAGCCCCGTCTCCCCCGCGCCGATGCTGATCATGACCGGATCGCCCTCGGTTCCGGCTTCGAAGTCCGCAGGCTCGCTCATCCCGAGCGCATCACGGAGCTGGTCGCCGAACACGTTGTACACGGTCACCGCCGCTGCGATGATGCCACCCAGCACCACGAGCATCACGATGAGGCCGACGACACAACCGCGGCGACGCTTGCGACGCTTCTGCTTCACGTCCGCGGCGGGCACAGGCTCTGCAGCGAACAGGTCGGCCATGTCGGTGAGGCCGTCTCCTGCGTCCGAGGTCTCTGCCGCGGCTCGACGCGTCGGCTGCGCCGAGGCCTCCTTCTGAGGAAGCGCCACGGTGGCGGGAGGGGCTGTCTGCGGCTCGGGAGCCACAGGTTCGGGAGCCGCGGGACGCTCAGTAGCAGCCGCGGGGGTCTCCCCGGCCGGCACCGCGCCCGCGATCTGGCCCTCCGATCCGCTCTGCGATTGGGCCGCGGCGGCACGCGCCTCGCGACGCGACTTCGGGGCGGACTCGGGCTCGTGGCCAGCAGGATCGGTCACACAGACTCCTGGGGACGGGGTACAGGGAAGCCGGGAAGAGCACCTGAGCGCTTCTCGGTGTCGATCGCCTGCTGCAGCAGCACGACAGCGGCGACCTGGTCAACGATGCCACGGGTGTCGCGCTGCTTGCGACCCGAACTGCGCAATTGGCTGTGCGCGGTCACCGTGGTGAGGCGCTCGTCGATGAGCCGGACCGGCAGGTCACCCGCGGCCAGCGCGGTCGCGAACTCCCGTGAATCCGCGGTGGACGGCGTGTCCTCCCCGCGCAGGTTGAGCGGGAGCCCGACGACGATCTCGATCGCAGCCAGCTCATCGGCAATCGCCAGCACCCGCGACACGCTGAGCTCGTCACGAGGGACGGTCTCCACCGGCGTCGCGAGCATGCCGTCGGGATCGCAGCGTGCGACGCCGACGCGGGCCTTGCCCACGTCGACGCCGACGCGCACACCGCGTCGGAAGCCGGTCATGCCCGCCCGAGCTGGTCGCGAATGCCTTGGAGCGCGGATGGCAGCGCCGAGGCATCGGTGCCACCGCCCTGTGCGAGATCGTCGCGGCCGCCACCGCCACCGCCGAGCACGCCGGCCGCGGCCTTCGCCAGGGCGCCTGCACGGGCGCCGGCATCACGTGCGGCCTGGTTGGTACCCACGATGACCACAGGACGCTCCCCGGCGATACCGCCGAGAGCGACGACCGCCGGCTCCGACCCGAGACGCTCCCGCACGCTGTTCACCAGCGCACGCACGTCATCAGCCGAGCCGACCACACCGACGTCAGCGGTCACGACGCGGTAGGCGCCCACCGCCGTCGCCGTCTCCGCCAGCGCAGGAACCCGGTCCGCCAGGGCGCGGGCTTCGAATGCAGCAATCTTCTTCTCGGCGGCCTTCAGGCCCGCCGACAGCTCGGCGACGCGGGTGAGCACCTGGTCGCGTGGCGCCTTCAGGGTGCTGGTGAGCTCGGCGACCAGTGCCCGTTCGGCGGTGAGTTCACGGAATGCGTCCCGCCCGACAAGCGCCTCGACGCGACGGTTGGAGGCACCGACCGAAGACTCGCCGACAAGGCTGACCAAGCCGATCTCGGCACTGTTGGACACGTGAGTACCCGCGCAGAGCTCGCGAGACCACGGACCACCGATGTCGACCATCCGCACCTCGGAGCCGTACTTCTCGCCGAACAGCGCCATGGCGCCCGCCGCCTTGGCCTCATCCAGCGACATGATGCGGGTGGTGACTTCCAGCCCGTCGCTGATCGCGTTGTTGGTGATCTCCTCGATCTCCGTCTTCGTCTCGGCGGAGAGGGCCTGACTCCACGAGAAGTCGAAGCGCATGTAGCCGGCGCGGTTGAGCGAGCCGGACTGCGTGGCCGACTTGCCGAGGGTGTCGCGCAGGGCGGCGTGAACGAGGTGGGTGGCCGAGTGTGCCTGACGGGCGGCCCGGCGGTTCAGCGCGTCCACCACCGAGGTGGCGGGCGCATCGAGGGAGACCTCGCCACTGACGACCTCGACGGTGTGGCTGATCAGACCGGGCACCGGCTTCTGCACGTCCAGGACGTCCAGTTCGTAACCGGGTCCGACGATCGTGCCCTTGTCGGCGACCTGTCCACCGGACTCGGCGTACAGCGCGGTCTCCGCGAGGATCACTTCGGCGATCTGGCCGGTCGCGGCACGGTCGACGCTCTGGCCGTCCACGAGGATTCCGAGCACGCGCGAGCCCGTCTCCATCTCGGTGTAGCCCGTGAACACCGTCTCGCCGTGAGCGCGATACTCGCGGTAGACCGAGACATCGGCGATCGCACGCTTGCGCGACTTCGCATCCGCCTTGGCGCGGGCGCGCTGTTCCTGCATGAGCGTGTCGAAGGCGCCACGGTCGACCGTGAGTCCAGCCTCTTCCGCGATCTCCAGAGTGAGGTCGATCGGGAAACCGTACGTGTCGTGCAGGAGGAAGGCCTCATCGCCGGCGATGGCCGACTTCCCCGCGTTCTTCGTCTCGGCGACAGCGTCGTCGAGGATGGCAGATCCGGCCGCCAGCGTGCGCAAGAACGTCTCCTCCTCCGCGTAGGCGTAGGTCGAGATGCGCTCCCAGTCGCTCTCCAGCACCGGATATCCGGCCTTCATAGCGTCGCGCGAGACCGGGAACAGCTCGGGGAACGTGGGTCCGTCGACGCCGAGGAGCCGCATCGAACGGATCGTGCGGCGCATGAGGCGGCGCAGAATGTAGCCCCGGCCCTCGTTGGAGGGCGTGACACCGTCCGACAGCAGCATCAGGGCGGAGCGCACGTGATCGGCGACCACACGGAAGCGGACATCGTCCTCGTGCGAGGCACCGTACGAGCGGCCGGTGAGGGAGACCGCCTTGTCGAGCACGGGACGAACCTGATCGGTCTCGTACATGTTTTCGACGCCCTGCTTGATGAAGGCGACGCGTTCCAGGCCCATGCCGGTATCGATGTTCTTGTGCGGCAGCTCGCCGACGATGTCGAAGTCGACCTTCGAGCGGACGTTGGTGATGAGATCCTGCATGAACACGAGGTTCCAGATCTCCAGGTACCGCGTGTCGTCCACGAGGGGTCCGCCCTCAGGGCCGTAGGCGGGACCGCGGTCGTAGTAGATCTCCGAGCAGGGACCGCCCGGACCGGGCTGGCCGGTGTGCCAGTAGTTGTCCTCCTTGCCCATGCGCTGGATGCGCTCGGGCGGGAGGCCGGCGATACGCTGCCAGAGTTCGGCGGCCTCGTCGTCGGTCTCGAACACCGTCACCCACAGCGACTCGGGCGCGAAGCCCAGGCCGCCGTCCTCCTCGGCGGAGGTGAGCAGCTCCCAGGCGAAGCGGATGGCCCCCTCCTTGAAGTAATCGCCGAAGGACCAGTTGCCGAGCATCTGGAAGAAGGTGCCATGACGCGCTGTCTTGCCGACCTCCTCGATGTCGTTCGTGCGAATGCACTTCTGCACGTCCGCAGCGCGCGGGTAGGGCGCGGGGACCACACCGGTCAGGTACGGGATGAACGGCACCATGCCGGCGATCGTGAAGAGGATCGACGGGTCGTCACTCACCAGGGAGGCGGACGGAACGATGGTGTGATTCTGACGCTCGAAGTAGTCGAGGTAGCGCTGGGCGATCTCAGCGGTCTTCATGGAAAAGGGCTCGTCCTTTAGTTCTTCAATGGGAAAGTCTGCATCGGCCGAAGCCGGCTCAGTCCGCGTTGCGCTTGGCCTTGTCGACGATGGCCACGAGCTCCGCCTCCTGCTCGTGGTACGCCTCACTCATGCGCTCCGTGAACTCGGTGATCCGGGCGTCGAGTTCGGCGAGAGCCTCACGACCACGAGGGTCCTTGTTGACGAAGTGGGCGGCGACGAAGCCCGCCGCGATTCCGACCAGGAACCAGAGCAGCTTCTTCATGTTTCGCCTTTCGATGTGTTCGTCCGTGCACGCTGACACGAGGAGCGGGTGATCCGCGGCATCCCTCCATCGTAGACGGCGATGGCGCCGGGGACGACGAAGGGGCGCCGGGATATCCCGACGCCCCTTCGAAGGTGCTGTGATCAGCGAGCTGCGTAGTACTCGACGACGAGCTGGACTTCACAGGTCACGGGGACCTCGGCACGCTTCGGGCGACGCTCGAGCTTCGCCTGCAGCTTGTCGAGCTCCACCGAGAGGTAGCCCGGAACCGGGGGCAGAACGTCGGCGTGACCGCCGGCGGCTGCGACCTGGAACGGCTCGAGGCCCTCGCTCTTGGCCTTGACGTGGATCGTCTGACCCGGCTTCACACGGAAGGACGGGCGGTCGACGAGCTTGCCGTCGACGAGGATGTGACGGTGCACGACGAGCTGGCGAGCCTGTGCGGTGGTGCGGGCGAACCCGGCACGGAGCACGAGCGCGTCCAGACGGACCTCGAGGAGCTCGACCAGGTTCTCACCGGTCAGACCCTCGATGCGGCGAGCCTCGTTGAAGGCGATGCGGAGCTGCTTCTCGCGGATGCCGTACTGGGCGCGCAGACGCTGCTTCTCGCGCAGACGAACGGCGTAGTCGCTGTCAGCCTTGCGCTTGGTGCGGCCGTGCTCACCGGGAGCGTAGGGACGCTTCTCGAGGATACGGGCGGCCTTCGGGGTGAGGGCGATACCGAGCGAGCGCGACAGGCGCGCCTTGCTACGGGTACGGGACTTCGTCGACACGAAGTCTCCTTTCCTGGGACGTGGTCGCGACGTTCACGACTCACGGACGTATCTCCACTCCCTCGCCCGCCTGGTGCGCACGCCGGGGCGCGCCATACGGTGATGCAGAGGAAGGGGATGCTCGATATCGGTAGATCGAGCCGATCAAGCTTACCAGATCGAGGTCGGCACCCGAAGGGGGTCTGCGCGGCGGCGCGTCATCCTCCGAGAATTCGGCGGATGCGTTCGAGCCGCGCCTGGACGTCCCGTTCTGCGCCCAGCGCCTTGGGGTTGTAGTACCGCTTTCCCACGAGCTCGTCGGGAAGGTACTGCTGAGCGGCAACGCCCACCTCGGTGTCGTGCGGATAGACGTAACCCTTGCCGTGCCCCAGGCGCTTCGCACCGGCGTAGTGCGCATCGCGCAGGTGCTTGGGAACGCGCCCGAAGCCGCCGCCGCGAACATCGGCGATGGCCGCGTCGATCGCGGCGTAAGCGGCGTTCGACTTCGCGGTGGTGGCGAGGTAGATGGTGGCCTCTGCCAACGGGATGCGTCCCTCCGGCATGCCGATGAACGCCACGGCATCCGCGGCCGCCACCGCGATCTGCAGCGCTTGCGGATCGGCGAGGCCGATGTCCTCCGCAGCGGAGATCACGAGACGACGCGCGATGAAACGCGGGTCCTCCCCCGCCTCGATCATGCGGGCGAGGTAGTGGATGGCGGCATCGGGGTCAGACCCTCGGATCGACTTGATGAACGCGCTGATCACGTCGTAGTGCTCGTCGCCCTGGCGGTCGTACCGCAGCAGCGCCCGGTCCACCGCCTGCGCCACCACGTCGGCGGTCACAACGGCTGTGCCGTCGTCTCCCACCTCGGCCACGGTGGCTGCGGCCTCCAGTGCGGTGAGTGCGCGTCGCGCGTCGCCGGAGGCGAGGTGCACGAGGGCGGCGACCGCCTCATCCTCGATGCGCACCGCATCGGCCAGCCCGCGCGGGTCCGTGACGGCGCGGCGCACGAGCACCGCGAGGTCTTCATCGGTCAGCTGCTGGAGCGTGAGCAGGAGCGAGCGCGAGAGCAGAGGCGAGATGATGGAGAAGGACGGGTTCTCGGTCGTCGCCGCGATGAGGATGACCCAGCCGTTCTCGACGCCGGGAAGCAAAGCGTCCTGCTGCGCCTTGGTGAAGCGGTGGATCTCATCGAGGAACAAGATGGTGGTGCGGCCGTACAGATCGCGCTGATCCAGGGCCTCCTGCATCACCTCACGGACGTCCTTCACTCCGGCGGTGATGGCGGAGAGCTCCACGAATCGTCGCCCGGAGGAACGCGCGATCGCCTGCGCGAGCGTGGTCTTCCCCGTGCCCGGGGGTCCCCACAGAATCACGGACACCGCTCCCGGGCTGGCATCGGGGTCTGCCAGCTTGACCAACGGGGAACCCGGACGAAGCAGGTGCTGCTGGCCGGCGACCTCGTCGAGCGAGGTGGGGCGCATCCGCACGGCCAGCGGCGTCTGGCCCTGGTGCAGCGCGGTGGGTCGGTTCATCTCTCCAGGCTAGCCCTGGGCACCGACACGCAAACCATCGGCCGCTGACGGCGCGGCACCGGGCTGTCGCCGTGGCGTTTTGCCGCCCCGCCGCACCACTCAGTAGGCTCATCCGCAGTGCGCCCGCGGGGGCGCCGCTGACAGGAGGTGGCGCGTGGCGTCCGGAGGCAAATCTGCTCGTGAAGAGCGCGATCGTCAGCGCGCGGCGCGAGAGCGTGCTCGCGTCTACGAGGCGCGAGTCCAGGTCCACCAGCAGCGTGCCGCCCGTCGCCGTCGTGACAACATCATCGTCGGCATCGTCGGTGGGGTGATCGTGCTGGGCGTTTTCGGCTCACAGGCTGCATACTTCCTCGCCGGCCCCGGCGTACCGGAACCTACGCCCTCCCCGACCTCGACGCTCGCCCCGAGCTCCCCGACCTCGACGCTCGCCCCGAGCGTTTCGCCTGCACCGACGGCCCAGCCGAGCGATTCGGCAACCCCGGCCAGCAGCCCGGAGGCGAGCGCATCGCCGTCGGCCGCTCCCCGCACGCCGGCCGCATCCGCCGCCCCATCGGCGTCGTCGACCGCGAGCCCGGCGCCCACGAAGTAGCACGGGCGACCCGGGTGCGCTTCATCGCGACGCGCCCGACACACTGCGCGGGAGCGGATGCTCGTATTAGGCTGGTGGGGTCCTTTCCGCCTCCACACGGCACAGCCGCGCAAGGAGTTTCACGTGTCTGCCACAGATTCCGCCAACAACGAGACCTCGGCCACCGACGCCCCCGTCGATAACGCTTCGGTGGAGAACGCTCCAGCCGAGACGGTCGAGACCGATACCGCAGCTGCCGCCGAGCCCGCTGCTGAGGCTCCCGCAGCGGAGGGTGCCGCAGCGGAGGGTGCCGCACCCGCAGAGGACGCCGCACCCGCCGAGGACGCCGCACCCACCGAGGAAGCCGCACCCACCGAGGACGCGGCGCCCAGCGAAGACGCCGCACCCGGCGAAGACGCGGCAACCGCCGAGGCATCCGCCTCTCCGGCTTCCCCCGCCCCGGGCCCGCGCGCGGTCCCGTCCCCGGCATCGATTCGCCCGCGCCCTGTTGCTCCGGCCGGCTCGGACTCCTCCGAGTTCGGTCGCGCTGAGGCAGACGGAACGGTGTCCGTGCTTGAGGGTGAGCAGTGGCGGGTTGTCGGCCAGTACCCGGATGGAACCCCCGCGGAGGCCCTCGCCTACTTCCGCCGCAAGTTCGATGACCTGGAGTTCAAGGTCCGAAACCTCGAGCAGCGCCACGCCGGCGGCGGTGCCGCTGCCTCCGAGCTGACGGGACAGTCGCGTCACCTGCTCGGCGAGGTTCGCGGCGCGGACGCCGTTGGCGATCTCCTCGGCCTCGCGGGCCGTCTGGAAGCGCTCATCGCAGCGCTCAGCGAGGCAAGCGCGGAAGAGGCCAAGGCGCAGCGTGAAGCCGTCGCCCAGGCGATCGCCGACCGCACGGTCGTTGTGGAGAAGGCCGAGGCACTCGCTGCCCGCGACCCGCAGACCGTGCAGTGGAAGCAGACCTCGGCGGACCTCTCCGCGCTGTTCGATGAGTGGCAGGCTCAGCAGGCCAACGGGCCGCGTCTGCCCAAGAACACCGCTCAGGAGCTCTGGAAGCGATTCCGTACGGCCCGCAGCACGGTGGAGAAGCACCGCCGCGAGTTCTTCGCCAAGCTCGACGAGACGCACAAGTCCGCTCGGGACGGTAAGACCAAGCTCGTCGAGCGCGCCGAAGCCCTCGTCGCACGTGGCGAGGAGGGAATCCCCGCGTACCGCGCTCTGCTGGATGAGTGGAAGAACGCCGGCCGTGCCGGCCGCAAGGTCGATGACGCGCTGTGGGCGCGGTTCAAGGCTGCCGGCGATGCCCTCTACGGTGCTCGCACCGAGCGCGACGCTGCCGAGCAGGCCGAGTCGCAGCCGCGCATCGAGGCACGCCAGGCTCTGCTGGTCGAGGCCAAGGCTGTCGCCGACGAGTCCGACCTGCGTAAGGCACGCCAGCTGCTCACTGGAATTCAGCGCCGCTGGGACGAGGTCGGTCGCATCTTCCCGCGCGACAAGGAGCGTCAGCTCGACGATGAGATGCGTCGCATCGAGCAGGCCCTGCGCGCCCGCGAGGACGTCGACTGGAAGAAGAACGACCCGGAGACTCAGGCCCGCGCAGATGGCATGAACCGTCAGTTGCTCGACGCCATCGACAAGCTCGAGTCCGAGGTCGCCGCAGCTGAGGCCGCTGGCAACGCCAAGAAGGCCGCTGAAGCGCGTGAGGCGCTGGAGGCCCGCCGTGCCTGGCTGAAGGCCATCGGCGGCTGATACCACCCGCTGAATGATGAAGCCCTCGCGCCCCGGCGCGAGGGCTTCATCATTCCTCCCCAGGGCGACGCTGTGGAGGGCAGGCGGATCAGTAAGCTTCCACCCGCCACACTCGGGGGATGCGACGGTTCCACTACTTCTCCGGCGATGATCTGAGCACCGCAGAACTTAGTGCGGCGTGCTTGGACGGTCATCTCATGGCCGTGGGCGAAGGCTATATTCCGGCGGATGTGCCGGAGACGGCCTGGATGCGTGCGCGTTCGCTCGCACCGGTGTTGGGAACGGATCTGGCCGCCACCCTCAGAACTGCGGCGTGGGTGCATGGCGTGATCGATGCTCCGCCCACGCGCCTTGAGGTGCAGCGGCGGAGCACCCGACGCGGAAAGATCATCCCTTCTCGTCGGGTGTCGTACCGGGACGTGCGGATCCCGCCGGCCGACCTCGACGTCTTCGGCGACGTCGCGGTGTCATCGGTGGCGCGCACCATGGCAGACCTCGCCCGAGAGGCGCCGGACGATCCTGCGCTCAGCGCTCTCGTCGCAGAGTATCCGTCGGCGCTGCGCGCAGCCGTCACCTGGCTCGACACCCACTCGCACCGTCCCGGCATCCGCGCCGCACGCGCTCTGCTGCGCGAAGCAGCCTGAGCGAACACCTCTCAGCCCGAGGTCACCCGGTACACGTCGTAGACGCCGTCGATGCGCCGAACCGCGTTGAGCACCCGGTCGAGGTGAACGATGTCGCCCATCTCGAACTGGAACCGGCTGAGTGCCAGGCGCTCGGTGGTGGTCTGCACGGTGGCCGACAGGATGTTCACGTGATGTTCGCTGAGCACCCGAGTGACGTCGGAGAGGAGGCCGGAACGATCCAGCGCCTCCACCTGGATCTGCACCCGGAAGACGCTCTTCGTCGTCGGCGCCCACTCCACCTCGATGAGACGATCCTTGTCGGCCATGAGCGACTTCACGTTGGTGCAGTCGGCGCGGTGAACGCTCACGCCGCTACCCCGCGTGACGAACCCGACGATCTGGTCTCCCGGAACCGGGGTACAGCACTTCGAGAGCTTCACCAGGATGTCCGGCGCACCGCGCACGAGAACACCCGAGTCGGCGTTGCGCGGAGTGCGATGATGGCGACCTACCGTCGGGAGCTCGATCGGTCCGGTGGTGGTGTCATCGGCGTTGATGAGGGCGGTGACCTTCTCCAGCACGGACTGCGTGGAGATGTGTCCCTCACCGACGGCGGCGTAGAGCGCGGAGACGTCCTCGTAACGCATGAGGCGCGCGACCTCGGCGAAGGACTCCTGGTTCATGAGGCGCTGCAGCGGCAGGTTCTGGCGGCGCATCGCGCGGGCGATCGCCTCCTTGCCCTGTTCGATCGCTTCTTCGCGCCGTTCCTTCGTGAACCAGCCGCGGATCTTGTTGCGGGCCCGGGAGGACTTGACGAAAGTCAGCCAGTCCTGGCTCGGTCCGGCATCAGGGTTC
Organism: Microbacterium sp.; assembly: GCA_031277945.1. Classification (GTDB taxonomy): domain Bacteria; phylum Actinomycetota; class Actinomycetes; order Actinomycetales; family Microbacteriaceae; genus Microbacterium. Next base: position 500,670 of record JAITLK010000002.1, read on the forward strand.
TTAGAGGTGAAGACCTCGACCACGTCGCCGGAGTGCAGTTCCGATTCGAGGGGCACGAGACGGCCGTTGACCTTCGCTCCCATCGTGCGATTGCCGATCTCGGTGTGCACGGCGTAGGCGAAGTCCACGGGCGTGGCGCCTGCGGGGAGCCCGATCACGCGCCCCTTGGGCGTGAAGACGTACACCTCCTTGGCGCCGATCTCGAATCGGAGCGAGTCGAGGAACTCACCGGGATCGGCCGTCTCCGCCTCCCAGTCCGAGATGCGCTTGATCCAGGCCATGTCGGCGTCGCTCGCCTTGACATCGCCCTTCCCGCCACTCATCCGCTCCTTGTACGCCCAGTGGGCGGCGACGCCGAACTCCGCCTGTTCATGCATCTCGTGGGTGCGGATCTGAATCTCCACCGTGCGGCCTCCGGGGCCGATGACGGTGGTGTGCAGCGACTGGTAGAGGTTGAACTTGGGGGTGGCGATGTAGTCCTTGAAACGGCCGGGAAGCGGCGTCCAGCGGGCATGGATCGCGCCGAGCACGGCGTAACAGTCGCGCACCGTGCCCACCAGCACGCGGATGCCGATGAGGTCGTAGATGTCGTCGAAGTCGCGGCCACGAACGATCATCTTCTGATAGATCGAGTACATCTGCTTGGGCCGGCCCATGACCTTGCCCTTGATGCGCAGGCCGCGCAGGTCTTCGTCGACCGCCGCGATCACCTGGCGCACATACTGCTCGCGCTGCGGCGTGCGCTGTTTGACCAGACCCTCGATCTCCGCGTACACCTTCGGGTGCAGCACCGCGAACGAGAGATCCTCCAGCTCGCTCTTCACCGTCTGCATACCGAGGCGGTGCGCCAGCGGCGCGTAGATCTCCAGCGTCTCCGTTGCCTTCTTGGCCGCCTTCTCGGGCGGGACGAAGCCCCAGGTGCGCGCGTTGTGCAGGCGATCCGCAAGCTTGATCATGAGCACGCGGATGTCCTTCGACATCGCCACGATCATCTTCCGCACGGTCTCCGCCTGAGCGGCGTCGCCGTACTTCACCTTGTCGAGCTTCGTGACGCCGTCAACGAGGAGCGCCACCTCATCGCCGAAGTCGGCGGTCAACTGCTCGAGGCTGTAACCGGTGTCCTCCACCGTGTCATGCAGCAGGCCTGCCGCGACAGCGCGAGGGCCGAGCCCGAGCTCTGCCAGGATCTGCGCGACCGCCACCGGGTGGGTGATGTACGGCTCACCGCTCTGACGCTTCTGGCCCTCATGCCACTTCGTCGCCGTGGTGTATGCGCGCTCGACGATCGTCAGGTCACCGCGCGGATGGTGCGAGCGCACCGTGCGCAGGAGGTGCTCGAGGTCGTCGCGACGGACCGACCGGGAGAAGATCCGGGGAACCATCCATCGGAGGCTGCCCGGCTGATGCGATGCAGGGGGAAGCGTCTCAGTCACCTGCTCACCTCCTGCTGCGTTCAGATAATCCTACGGCGTGCGCGGCCGCAGCCGCGCACGCCGTAGTTCGTGCTGTGTATCGATCAGGCGACGTCTGCGTCGCGCTCCCGCGCGCGAGCCACCTTGGCATCGTGGGACTTGATCTTGGGCTCGTTCTCGCGGAACAGCGAGTACAGCGGAGCTGCCACGAACAGCGTGGAGTAGGCAGCCACGATGATTCCCACCGTGATGGACAGCGAGATATCGGCGAGCGTCTGCGCACCCAGGCCCAGAGCACCGATGAACAGGATGGCCGCCACCGGCAGCACAGCCACCACGGAGGTGTTGATCGAGCGGATCAGCGTCTGGTTCACACCGAGGTTCACCGATTCGCCGAACGTGCGGTGCGAGGCCGATCCCTGCTCCGCCGTCGTCTCGCGGATCTTGTCGAAGACGACTGTCGTGTCGTACAGCGAGTAGCCGAGGATCGTCAGGAAGCCGATCACGGCCGCGGGAGAGATCTCGAAGCCGCACAGGGCGTACACCCCGAATGTGATGACGAGCACGTCGAGCAGACCGATGATGGCGGCCGCTGACATCTTCCAGGTGCGGAAGTAGAGCGCGAGGATGACGAATGCGAGAGCGAGGAAGATGCCCAGGCCCCACAGCGACTGACGCGTGACGTCTGCACCCCAGCTGGCGCCCACCACCGACGACGAGACATGCTCGGCGGCGTCGACCTTATATGCGGTCGCGAGTGCCTCGCTGATCTGCTGGACGGGCGAAGCGCCCTCGGAGCTGTCAGCTTCCAGAGCCTCGGTCTGGACGCGGATGCCGTCCGTGCCGACGGTGGTCACCTTCGTGGCCACGTCTCCCGCGATCGAGCGCACGGCCTCGGTGGCTTTGCCCTGGTCGAGGTTCTCTGCGGCCACCCCGCTCACGGTGAACTGGGTACCGCCGGTGAACTCCATGGAGAACTGCGGCGGACGGAGGAAGACAACGAGGATAGACACCAGGACCAGGAGCCCAGCGATCAGGAACCACAGGTTGCGCTTGCCGACGAAGGGGACGCTGGTCTTGCCGGTGTAGAGATCGTTACCGAGCTGGTTCATCGAAGCCATCAGGCGTCGCCTCCCTTCGAGTCGGAGCCGTTTCGGGCGGCGAGAGCCTCCGCCTGCTTGCGTTCGGCGATGGTCTGTCGGCGAGCTGCCTCACCACGGCTCTTGGCGTCGCGTGCAGCCTTGCCCCGAACGGAGCTGGTCGTCTCGACCGACTTGAACTGTGCGCGCCCTGCGTACACCGCGCCCAGCGCCTCCGAGTTCATGCCGGAGAGCACGTGGCCGCCCCCGAAGAAGCGCGTGCGCGCCAGCAGCTGCATGACCGGGTGGGTGAAGAGCACGAAGATCAGGATGTCGATCAGGGTGGTCAGACCGAGCGTGAAGGCGAAGCCCTTCACCGTCGCATCGGCCAGGATGTACAGCACGACCGCGCAGAGGATGTTGATCGACTTGGAGATGTAGATGGTCCGCTTCGCGCGATCCCAGCCGTCCTCCACCGCCGCGATCACGGACTTTCCGTCTCGCAGCTCGTCTCGTATGCGTTCGAAGTACACGATGAACGAGTCGGCGGTGAATCCGATGGTCACGATCAGACCGGCGACACCAGCCAGCGAAAGACGGAAGCCCATCCGCCAGGCGAGGATGCACAGCACGATGTAGGTGATGACAGCCATCACCGCCAGCGAAGCGATGATCACGAAGCCGAGCGCCCGGTAGGACAGCAGTGAGTACAGGGCCACCAGCGCGAGTCCGATCAGCGCCGCGATCAGACCGATCTGCAGTTGCTGGGTTCCGAGCGTGGCGGAGATCACGTTGTCGGACTGGACGCTGAACGACAGCGGCAGTGCACCGAACTTCAGCTGATCCGCGAGGACCTTCGAGCTCTCCTGCGTGAACGTGCCGGAGATCTGCGGACGTCCGTCGGAGATGATGCCGTTCATCGTGGGAGCGGAGATCACCTCACCGTCCACCACGAAGGCGAATCGGTTGCGCTGGGTGTCGCCCGCGGTGGTGTAGCCGTACAGGCGCTTGCTCACCCCGGCGAACTTGCTGGCGCCGTCGCCGTTGAAGTTCAGCTGGACGATCCACAGGCCCCGCTGCTGGTCGTAGCCGTTGCTGGCATCGGTGATCTCGTTGCCGGTGAGCTCCACCGGGCCCAGGATGTACTTCTGCTGCTGGGCGACCGCAATGGGGTCTTCCGTGTCGGCACGGTCGCAGGTCACCAGCGGCTGGTCCTTCGGCGCGTTCGAGAGGTCGGCCTGCTTCGAGCAGTCGTACGCCAGGAACTCGGCCTGCAGTTTGGGCGTGAGCCAGCTGAGGTCGGAGCCATCGGTCGGCGACGCCGTGGGCGTCGCGTCCAGCGTCGGATCCGCGGGATCGGGCGTGGCCTTGCCGTCTTCACCGATGGAGGTGGTGGCGGCACCGGTGGCGAGCAGCACCGAGCGCAGCTCCATCTGAGCGCTCGATTCGATGCGGGCGCGCTGCGCCTCATCCAGCTTGCCGGGCACGGCCACCACGATGTTCGAGTTGCCCTCGGTGGTGACCTCGGCCTCACCCACACCGGAGGCATCCACGCGCTGGCGGATGATCGTCACGGCCTGGTTCATCTGCTCGGAGCTGGGCTCGCCGCTCTCGGTGTTGGCCTTCAGGATGACCTGCGTGCCGCCCTGGAGGTCGAGGGCGAGCTCAGGGGTCCACGAGCTCTTCTCGAAGGCGTACACGCCCAGGGAGTTGATGCCGAACAGCACGGCGATGATGGCAAGAAGTCCGATCAGTGCACGCCATGCGTGCCGGACGGGCGTTGATGTGGCCACGGAGTCGGGTCAGCTTTCTCGATACGCCTCAGTCATTGAGGCGGCGGAATCAGTGCTTGTCGTTGCCTTCGAGACGACGACGCGTCTCCTCGGCGGTCTCGATGCGCGGAGCTTCTTCGCCCTCGGCTGCCGGCGGGGTCAGCGAGGAGGCGTCGTCGGGGACCTCGACGTTGTCGTAGTCCGCAGCCTCAGCGACATCCTCGCCCTCCACCTCAGACGGCGTGATGATGCGCGCGATCGCCTGCGTGTGCACGCGGATGACGACACCGGGGGCCACCTCGATCTGGGCCGGCTCGTCGAGGTCGTCCGCGTTGTAGCTGACGATGGTGCCGAAGATTCCGCCGTTGAGCATCACCTCGACGCCCGGCACGGTCTGACGCGCCTTGGCCTCCTGCTCCTCCTTCATCTTCTTCATGCGCTTGCGCGAGTTCCAGAACATGAAGACGACGAGCGCCGCAAGGACGACGAGCAAGAGAATGTCCATGGGCGAGACAACCTTTCGGGGTGGGGTGCGCGGGGCGCGAAGAGGCGACCCGGAGGTCTTCAGCGATTATAGGTCATCGAATCTCAGGGCCACGTCGGCATGGGGGATGCCGAGGTGTGCATAGGCCTCTGGCGTGGCGACGCGACCACGAGGCGTGCGGCCCATGAACCCGATGCGCACGAGATACGGCTCCACCACACTCTCGATGGTGTCGGGCTCCTCCCCCGCTGCCACCGCGAGGGTGTTCAGTCCCACCGGGCCGCCGCGGAAGCGACGCACCAGCATGTCGAGGACGGCACGGTCGAGCCGGTCCAGACCGATCGGATCGACGTCGTAGAGCTCCAGCGCCGCGCGCACGGCTGTCACGTCCGTGGTGTCCGTGTTGACCAGAAGATAATCGCGCACACGCCGCAACAGACGGTTGGCGATGCGCGGGGTGCCCCGTGAGCGGCGGGCGATCTCCCCGAGCGCCTGACTCGACAGCTCCACCCCGAGGACGAGCGCCGAACGCTCGACCACCTGCTCCAGCTCGGATGCGTCGTAGTACTCGAGGTGGGCGGTGAAGCCGAAACGGTCACGCAGCGGGTTCGGCAGCATTCCAGACCGCGTGGTCGCGCCCACCAGCGTGAAGGGCGCGAGCTCAAGAGGAATGCTGGTGGCACCGGCCCCCTTGCCCACCATGATGTCGATCCGGAAGTCCTCCATAGCGAGGTACAGCATCTCTTCCGCAGAGCGCGCCATGCGATGGATCTCGTCGATGAAGAGCACCTCGCCCGGCATCAGGCTCGACAGCAGTGCTGCCAGGTCGCCGGCGTGCTGGATCGCCGGGCCGCTCGACATCCGCAGCGGCCTGCCGCTCTCGTGCGCGATGATCATGGCCAGCGTCGTCTTACCGAGACCGGGGGGCCCGGACATCAGGATGTGATCGGCAGAGCGCTGCTGGATCCGCGCCGCCTCCAGCAGAAGCTGAAGCTGATCGCGGACCTTCTGCTGACCGATGAAGGCGTCGAGCGACTGCGGACGCAGTGCACCCTCGATCGCGAGCTCGGTGGCGTCGTGCGGCGCGGCATCCAGCGGGGATTCGTCAACCACGAGCGGCTCCCGGACCGAGGGCGGCGAGAGTGCGGCGCAGCAGTGCCTGCACGTTGGAGCGCTCGGCCTCCGTGGCGGCACCCGCAACCTGCGCGACCGCGTCGGCGGCTGTGCGCTCGTTCCAGCCGAGGCCGGTGAGCGCCGCGACGACCTGCGTGGTGACGTCCGGCGCCACAGAGCCCCCCACCACGGCGACAGGAGAGGGAGGTGCGATCTTGCCCGCCAGCTGGACGGAGATGAGCTTGGCCGTCTTCGGACCGATGCCGGACACCTTGCGGAACGGGGCGTCGTCGTCGTTCGCCACGGCGATCGCGATCTGGTCGACGGTCAGGGCCGAGAGGATTCCGAGTGCCGACTTGGGCCCGACTCCGGTGACCCCGATGAGGATCGTGAACAGTTCGAGCTCCTCACGGGTGGAGAATCCGAATAGGCTCAGCGCATCTTCACGCACCACGAGGTGGGTGTGCAGCGCGATGGTGTCTCCGCGATGGGTGGTGCGGGCGACATCCGGCGGCACTGCCACGGAGAAACCGACGCCGCCGACCTCGACGACGAGCGATTCGGAGGCGATGTGGAGCACGGCGCCACGCAGGGAAGAGATCACCGTTCCACCCTAGCGGTGGCCTCGTACAAAGTTTCGAGCGACACTCCCCCGACTAGCGGCGCCCGCGCTTCTCCGCCTCCGCCCACGCGCGTTGCGCGGGAGTGAGGGCACGCTCCGGTGCACCGGCGGCAACGGGGCCGCCTCGCCATGCGTGACACAGCGCGATGGCGAGCGCGTCTGCGGCATCGGCGGGCTGAGGGAGCGCATCGAGGCGGAGCACGCGCGCCACCATGGTCTGCACTTGCAGCTTGTCGGCCGATCCGTAGCCCGTGATGGCGGCCTTCACCTCACTGGGCGTGTGCGTGGCGGTCGGCAAGCCCCGCTCGGCGGCCAGCATGAGCGCCACGCCCGATGCCTGTGCCGTGCCCATCACCGTTGACCGGTTCTGCTGGGCGAACACCCGCTCGACGGCCACCACATCCGGACGATGTGCGTCCAGCACCTCACGGATTCCTGCGGCAATGCGAGCCAGGCGCATCCCGGGCTGTTCATCCGGCGATGAGCGGACCACGCCCACATGCACCAGGCGGGCGGAGCGATCCCGTGCGACATCGACCACCCCGACACCGCAACGGGTGAGACCGGGATCGATTCCGAGCACGCGCAGTTCCGTCACCCGTCCACGCTACGCCGCCGACGGTGGCGCCGGCGGCCACACCGCCGAGGACGCGGAAAACGACGAAGCCCGCATCCACCGGATGCGGGCTTCGTGAGGTGACGTCACTCAGTCCTCGTCGGTCTCCAGCTCCGCCTGGACCTCGGCGGAGAGGTCGAAGTTGCTGTAGACGTTCTGCACGTCGTCACTGTCTTCCAGGGCGTCGATCAGGCGGAACACCTTGCGAGCGGTCTCGGCGTCGATCTCGACCTTGAGGTTCGGGACGAACGCGGCGTCTGCCGAGTCGTACTCGATACCGGCCTCCTGCAGGGCCGTACGGGTGGCCACCAGATCGGTCGCCTCGGTGATGACCTCGAACGTGTCGCCCTCGTTGGTGACCTCCTCGGCACCGGCCTCCAGAGCGGCCATCATCACGTCATCCTCCGTGGTGCCCTCGGCGGGAACCACGATCACGCCCTTGCGCGAGAAGTTGTACGCGACGGAACCGGGATCGGCCATGTTGCCGCCATTGCGGGACATCGCTGTCCGCACCTCGGCTGCCGCACGGTTCTTGTTGTCCGTCAGACACTCGATGAGCAACGCCACACCGTTCGGGCCGTAGCCCTCGTACATGATCGACGTGTACTCGACCGACTCGCCGCCGATGCCCGCGCCGCGCTTGATCGCCCGGTCGATGTTGTCCTTCGGAACCGAGGTCTTCTTCGCCTTGAGGACGGCGTCGAACAGCGTCGGGTTACCGGCGAGGTCGGCGCCGCCGAGCTTCGCCGCGACCTCGATGTTCTTGATGAGCTTGGCCCACGACTTCGCACGACGCGCGTCGATGACGGCCTTCTTGTGCTTGGTGGTGGCCCACTTGGAATGCCCTGACATATGTCTCCCGCTCGTTTCGCGCGTTTTGCGCCCTCAAGTCTACGCGTTTCCGGGTCCCGACCTGCGGAACCCGCTTCAGCCCTCGCCGCTGGTGCGTCCCGATCGGCCTCGAGCGGCCGTGATCGAGGGCGAATCCGGAAGCTGCGCCGGCAGGTCCGTGGTGGCATCGGGCACCCAGGAACCCCACCCCTCGTCGAGGGGCCACGTACCGTCGGCGATGAACTGTTCGTTCGCGAGGTCCGCCAGAGCTCGGACGGCGTCCGCCTGCTCGGAGGTGAACCTCCCCTGCCGCACAGCCTCGACGAGCTCGTCCGCGTCCTTCAGCCAGACGTCTTCGGTGCCGGCATGCTCGGCGTCGATCCAGAGGTCCAGCACCAGGTCACGCGTGAACACCGCACCGGTGCCGTCCTCATCCAGCGCGCGGCGATGCGGAAGCTCGAGGTTGACGTAGACGCCGTCGGCCGTCCCGTCTGCCTGCCGGAAGAACCACAGAGACCACGGCATGCCGGTGGGGGCGAGACGCACCACACCCGGCCCACGCCACGTCGACTCCTGCATCCGCCACGGCACGCGGAAACGCTCGTCGAGCGGCACATCACGCACCCGCCGCCCGTCGGCGGGCGCCGCCTCCAGCCTCGCGGATCCCGACGGAATCCACACCACGAGCGCACGCTCATCATCGCGGATCACCCGCACAGCCTCGATGTAGCGGTCGTAACGCCACAGAATCGTCTCACCCGGCGTGAATCGCGGGGCATCGTCGGCCCCCGACGGTACGGAACTATGGGCGAGCACGTCGGCGTGTGCATCCAGATCCCGTTCGCGGCGGAGCCGCGCCAGCGCCTCGTCGAGCGATATGGGTCGCTCGGCGATCCGCTGCCACCCCTCGCTCCGGCGCCCGACGAGGCACATGCTGCCCCCGCTGGCGCTGACGTCCACGGACCCGATGGGAAGTCGCATTCTCACACGCTAGCCGCCGCGTGCGCCGATCTCTGTGAGGAACTGCCGATGCACGCGATCATCGCCGGTGACCTCGGGGTGGAAGGACAGCCCGATCACCGATCCCTGGCGGACGCCGACGACGGCACCGCGCGTACGTGCGATGACCTCCACCGACGGGGCGTGGGACACGACGATGGGCGCGCGGATGAACGAGACGTCGATCTCCCCGTCGATCCCCGCGACCGGAATCGACGCGTCGAACGAATCACGCTGGGAGCCGAACGCATTGCGGCGCACGGTCACATCCAGTCCCCCGAACGTCTGCTGCCCGGGCGCGGGGTTCTCCACGCGCTCGGACAGCAGGATCAGACCGGCACAGGTGCCCAGGACCGGCAGACCGGCACGGATCGCATCGCGGAGCGGATCGGCCAGCCCGAGGGAGCGGGCGAGCCGGTCGATCACGCTCGATTCGCCGCCGGGGATCACCAGTGCGTCGATCCCGCTCAGGTCGCCCGCGTTCTTCACGAGCCGGACCGTCGCGCCGAGGCCCTGCAGCATCGTCGCGTGCTCGCGCACACCTCCCTGCAGGGCCAGCACTCCCACGGTGGTCATCGCGCTGACCGGGTCACCAGCCGCGCTCGGCCAGGCGGTGCGGAGCAGGTACGTCGGCGACGTTGATCCCGACCATCGCCTCGCCGAGGCCGCGGGACACCTGTGCGATGAGAGCGGCATCCTCAAACGAGGTGGTCGCCTTCACGATCGCCGCGGCGCGCGCCGCCGGGTTGCCCGATTTGAAGATGCCGGAACCGACGAACACGCCGTCCGCGCCGAGCTGCATCATCATTGCGGCGTCCGCGGGCGTGGCCACGCCCCCGGCCACGAACATCACAACAGGAAGGGAACCGGTCTCTGCGACCTCGCGCACCAGATCGTAGGGCGCCTGCAGCTCCTTCGCGGCGACATAGAGCTCATCGGTCGTCTTGGCCTTCAGGGCGTTGATCTCCGCCGTGATCGTACGGATGTGACGTGTCGCCTCCGAGACATCGCCGGTTCCCGCCTCTCCCTTCGAGCGGATCATGGCGGCACCCTCCGTGATGCGCCGCAGCGCCTCGCCCAAGTTGGTGGCACCACATACGAACGGCACCTCGAAGTTCCACTTGTCGATGTGGTTGACGTAGTCGGCCGGCGAGAGCACCTCCGACTCGTCGACGTAGTCCACGCCGAGACTCTGCAGCACCTGCGCCTCCACGAAGTGACCGATGCGAGCCTTCGCCATCACGGGGATCGACACGGCCGCCTGGATGTCGGTGATCAGATCGGGATCGCTCATCCGCGCCACCCCACCCTGCGCGCGGATGTCGGCGGGCACCCGCTCCAGCGCCATGACCGCGCTCGCGCCGGCGTCCTCCGCGATGCGGGCCTGCTCGGCAGTGACCACGTCCATGATGACGCCGCCCTTCAGCATCTCGGCGAGACCTCGCTTGACGCGGGTGGTTGCCGTGCGGTTCTCGGTCATGGGGGCTCCTCTCGCGGCGCCTCTCGCCGCACGATCAAGACAATACACGTTTTGTCCTATGCCAATTGCTGGATGGTGGCCGGACGATAGGATCAAGCCGATGGACGACCACTTCAGCGGCCTGCGGGGTACCACCGCCGCCGAGCTCGCAGACGAACTGCGCACGCTGATCGAGCGCAGCATCCTCGCTCCCGGCACCGTCCTCCCGCCGGTTCGCGGGCTCGCCGATCTTCTCGGAATGAACCGCAACACGGTCGTCGCCGCCTACCGGCAGCTGGCGGCGGGCGGACTCGTGGAATCCCGCGGCCGCGCAGGCACGCGTGTGAGCGGCGCTGCCCGTTCCGCCCAGGAGGGATTCGCCGCGAACAGCGTGTTGCGTGACATCGGTTCCGGCAATCCGGACCCGGCTCGCATCCCCGATCCCTCGCATGCCCTCGCACATGCCGTCGGACGCCCCATCCTGTACGGCGAAGCGGTGGTCGATTCCGATCTCGAACGCTGGGCACACGAGTGGATCCGATCCGACTTGCAGCCCGCGGAGATCGCGCTCACGATCACGAGCGGTGCGGTCGACGCCGTGGAGCGCCTGCTGGCCCAGGCCCTCGTGCGCGACGACGCCGTGGCCCTGGAGGACCCCTGCTTCCTCGCCAGCATCCACACCGTGCGCCTCGGCGGCTACCGCGCTGTTGCGGTGCCTGTCGACGATGAGGGTATGACGGTGGCGGGCCTGCGAGCGGCCCTGGACGCGGGGGTGCGCGCGATCGTGGTCACCCCTCGTGCCCAGAATCCGACCGGTGCCAGCCTCACCCCCCGCCGGGCCGCGGATCTCCGCGCAGTGCTGGCGGATCATCCCTATGTGCTGATCGTCGAGGACGATCACTTCTCGATGCTGTCCCGAGCGCCGTACGAGTCCCTGATCGGGCCGCACCACCGCCGCTTCGCTCTCGTCCGATCGGTGTCGAAGTTCCTCGGCCCCGACATGTGCCTGGCCGTCACGGCGTCAGATCCCGACACGGCCACGCGACTGGGCCTGCGCCTCAGCCCCGGCACCACCTGGGTGAGCCACATCCTGCAGCGCCTGGTAGTGGGGCTGGTGACGGATTCCGGCGTTCTCGCCGAGATCGATGCCGCGGCCGCCCACTACGCCGCTCGCAACACTGCGTTCGCCGATGCGGCGGCTGCCGCCGGGCTCCCGGTAGTCGCATCGGACGGGCTGAACGTCTGGCTACCGCTGCCCGTACCCGCCCGCGCCGCTGCCGAACAGCTCATGCGACGCGGCTGGTTGGCACGCACCGGAGACGAATTCCGCCTCGGCTCCGAGGCACCATCGCACCACCTGCGTCTGACGGTGCACGAGCTCGGCGACGATGAGCGAGCAGCTCTCGTCTCCGACCTCGTCTCATCGATCGCCGCAGCGAGCTGAGCCCGGGGGCCGTCGTGCAGCTCTCGCTGTGGATCACCCTGTTGCTCGCCTGCCTGGTCATCAGCTTCACCCCGGGCGCAGGCGCCATCAACACAATGGGGAATGCGCTCAATCACGGCCATCGCCGCGCGATCTGGGGAATCCTCGGTCAACAGGCAGCGCTCGTCGTCCACATCGCCATCGTCGCAGCCGGCGTCGGGCTGCTGGTGGCCTCGTCCCCGATCGCCTTCGCGATCATCCGTTACGCCGGGGCCGCCTACCTCGTGTACCTGGGCGTGCGGCAGATTCTGGCGAAGGTCGAGCCGGAGGCCGGTAGCGACACCGCAGAGCCGACGTCCACCGCCCGTACGGAATCACGCTGGGCGATGTTTCGCCGGGGACTGTGGGTGAACCTTCTCAACCCGAAGGCCATCGTGTTCTTCCTGGCGTTCCTGCCGCAGTTCGTCAAACCCGACCAGCCGCAGCTGCCGCAATACGTGATCGTCGCCGTCACGTGCGTCATCGTCGACATCGCGGTGATGTGGGGCTTCTTCGCGGTCGCCGCTCAGGGCTTCCGGCGCTTCACGCGCACTGCACGCGGTCAGCGCACCCTGAACCGGATCTTCGGTGCGCTCTTCATCGCCGTCGGCATCCTGCTCGCCATCATGCACTGAGCGTCAGCCGTACGCCTCGTCCCAGAGCTGCGACCACTGTGCGCCATCGCTCGGGCAGATGTAACCCATGCCGAACACCATCGTCTGTGCCAGGTTGGGCTCCGCATCCGGGTTCTCGGACTGCGCGACCAGCGTGCTGATCAGGGGTGACGTGCTGACGTGCATGGCGAAGATCGAGGAATCGACGCTGTGCGCGTTGAGAATCGCGGTCTCGCATCCGTCGATGGCCAGCGCCAACCAGATGCTGACGGCCTGAGAGGTCACCGCTCCGCCGTTCTGCTCGACCCACGCGGTCTGGTCGGCGATGAACTGCTTCTGCTCCGGCGTCTTCGGCGTCAGTTCGGATCCATCCATCGGCTGCTGCTGGGCGGCGAAGAACGCATCGCGCTCTGCGAGCACCCCGGCCAGGTCGTCCGCCGTGGGAGTCGGTTCCGGTTCCTGTGTCGTCGGAGGTTCGGCCGGCTCGCTCGGCGTGGACGTGGGAGAGGGATCGGCCGGAAGCACCGAGACGTCGGGGGTTGCGGCGACGGGCGGGCCAGGCGTGGCGAGAAGCGGCGGAATCGTGAATGCTGCGATCAGCGCTATGACCACCACCGCGCCTCCGGCGACCAGCCACGGCCACACCGTGCGGCGGGGAGGCGCCGCCACGGCGCCGTGGACCCCGCCCGGGACGGGCGCGGCCTGACCGTAGCCCGGCGCCGGAACCTGCGAGTACCCCCTGAGGCGGGTAACCCTGGCTGTGCCCCTGAGGCGGATAACCCTGGCTGTACCCCTGAGGCGGATAACCCTGGCTGTACCCCTGCGGCGGATGGCTCTGGCTGTGGCCCTGCGGCGGGTAACCCTGGCTGTACCCCTGCGGCGGGTAACCCTGGCCAGAGCTCTGCGGCGGATAACCCTGTCCGGGACCACGTGCCGCAGAGCCTGGCGCGGGAGCCTGAGCATAGCCCTGGGGCGGGTGTGCCTGACCGAGGCCCGGGGACGGATGCCCCGCAGCCGGTGGCTCGGGCTGCTGCTGACGAGGCCCCGGATAACCGGGCGTCGTGCCCGGCTGAGGCTGCCCCGGGCCCGGCATCTGGCCCTGCCCCGGTGTCTCGTCCTGTCCCGGCATCTGATCCCGCTCCGACATGTCGCCCCCTGACGTCCACGCACGGGTCGCCCGCGCGCAACGAATCTACCGCTCGGAGGCTGCGCGCACGAGATCTACAGCGATGGGAGGCTCAGTCCTTCGGCCAGCCGAGCGCGATCGTGTCACGCATTTCGCCGAGCAGCTGCGGCAGCGCCTTCGTCTTCGCGATGATCGGCAGGAAGTTCGCGTCGCCGCCCCACCGGGGCACGATGTGCTGGTGCAGGTGACCGCCCACGCCCGCTCCGGCGATCGCTCCCTGGTTCATACCCAGGTTGAAGCCGTCGCAGCGCGCCACGTCGCGGAGCACTCGCATCGCGGTCTGCGTGATCGAGCCGATCTCAGCCACCTCCTCCTCCGTCGCTTCGTCGTACATCGCGATGTGACGATACGGGCACACCAGGAGATGCCCGGAGTTGTAGGGGAAGAGGTTCAGCAGCGCGTAGGCGGTCTTGCCCCGGTGGACGATGAGCGTCTTCTCGTCTGGCCGGGTGGGGGCGTAGCAGAACGGACAGTCGGCGACGTGCGGCTCAGGTCCCGCCTCGATGTACACCATGCGGTGCGGGACCCAGAGCCGCTGGAACTCGTCGGGAACACCGACGAAGTCTGCCGCCAGTTCGAGTTCCACGTCGTCACTCATGCGAAATCAGACTCCGTCATGATGCGGGCGTGATCGGCGATCGCCTGGGAGATGCGGGCCACCGCATCTGCCACGGGAACCCCGTTGAGCTGCGTGCCGTCACGGAACCGGAAGGAGACCGTGCCCGCGGCCCGGTCCTGTTCGCCGGCGATGAGGATCAGCGGGACCTTGGCGGTGGTGTGGTTGCGGATCTTCTTCTGCATGCGGTCGTCGGAGTGATCGACCTCGGCGCGCACACCGGCGGCCTTGAGCGTTCCCACCACCTCGTCGAGGTAGTCCGCGTATTGCTCGGCGACGGGAACACCCACCACCTGTGCGGGGGCCAGCCACAACGGGAAATCGCCCGCGTAGTGCTCCAGCAGGATCGCGAAGAAACGCTCGACGGAACCCAGCAGTGCGCGATGGATCATGACGGGGCGGTGCTTTGCCCCATCCGGTCCGGTGTACTCCAGCTCGAACCGCTCCGGCTGGTTGAAGTCCAGCTGGATGGTGGACATCTGCCAGGTGCGGCCGATGGCGTCTCGCGCCTGGACCGAGATCTTCGGGCCATAGAACGCCGCTCCGCCGGGGTCGGCCACGAGCTCCAGCCCGGATTCGAGGGCCACCTCGCGCAGCGTCTCGATGGCCGTGGACCACTGCTCCGGCTCGCCGAGGAACTTCGGGTTGCCCTCCTCGTTGGTCGACAGTTCGAGGTAGAAGTCGTTGAGCCCGTAGTCGCGCAGCAGCGAGAGCACGAGGTTGAGGTTGGTCGTGAGCTCTTCGCGCACCTGGTCCTGGGCGACGTAGATGTGCGCATCATCCTGGGTCAGCCCGCGCACGCGGGTGAGTCCGGAGAGGGTGCCGCTCTTCTCGTAGCGATACACGGTGCCGAACTCCGCGAGGCGCAGCGGCAGCTCCCGATAGGAACGGCCGCGCGCACGGAAGACCAGGTTGTGGAACGGGCAGTTCATGGGCTTCAGGTAGTAGTCCTGCCCCTGACGGGTGACGTTGCCCTCCTCGTCGACGACCTCATCGAGGTGCATCGGGGGGAACATGCCATCCGCGTACGTCTGCAGGTGACCCGACGTCATGAAGAGATCCTTCTTCGTGATGTGCGGGCTGTTCACGAGGTCGTACCCGTTGCGCAGCAGGTGCTTGCGCAGGTTCTCCTCGATCTCGTAGCGGATGATCCCGCCCTTCGGGTGGAAGACCGCGAGACCCGAGCCGATCTCGTCCGGGAAGGAGAACAGGTCCATCTCGACACCGAGCTTGCGGTGATCGCGCCGCTCGGCCTCCGCGATGCGCTCCTGGTAGGCGCGCAACTCATCCTTGGTGGGCCAAGCGGTGCCGTAGATGCGCTGCAGCTGGGGGTTCTTCTCCGACCCGCGCCAGTATGCAGCGGCGGTACGGGTGAGTGACCAGCCGTTGCCGACCATGCGCGTGTTGGGCACATGCGGGCCACGGCAGAGGTCCTTCCAGGCCACCTCGCCGTCCTTGCGGACGTTGTCGTAGATGGTGAGCTCTCCTTCACCCACCTCGACGTCGGCACCCTCCGCGCCGCCGCCCTTCAGACCGATCAGCTCCAGCTTGAACGGCTGATCCGCCAGTTCTGCGCGGGCCTCGTCCTCGGTGACCACACGGCGCACGAAGCGCTGCCCCTCGCGGATGATGCGCTGCATCTCCTTGTCGATGACCTTGAGGTCTTCCGGGGTGAAGGGGTTCTCGACGCCGAAGTCGTAGTAGAAACCGTCCGTGATCGGCGGGCCGATACCGAGATCCACCTGCGGGTTGAGCTTCTGCACGGCCTGAGCCAGCACGTGCGCCGTCGAGTGCCGCAGGATCGCAAGGCCCTCCGGGCTTGAAACGGTGATCGGCTCGACGACGTCCGTCTCGGTGACGACCGCGGCGAGGTCCTTCTGCTGCCCGTTCACGTGCATGGCGACGACGGAACGATCGGTGAAGAGGGCGAATCCGTCACAGGGGTAGGACGGCTGGGGGTTCTCAGACACGAAGATTCTCCAGTTAGCAATGGATGTCGGCAACTCAGCTTCGGACGCTCGCGCGCCCCGCCCGCTCAGGCCTGGGTCGTTCGCGTGCCGGTGACGGCGAGCACGACGGTCTCGTCGCTCGTGCGGGTCAGCCGGGCGAAATCCATGCGAAGAGTCTACGCCCCGGCGGTGCGCCCCGCCGTCACGGCGCGGTGCAGCTGCGCATCGATACCGCGCCATCCGCCGGTCTCGTAGGCCAGCACCACACCGACCGGCCCCGCAAGGACGACGAGCAGGCACAGCCACAGCGGCATTCCGGCGGCAGCCAGGGCGATCGCCGCGGCCGGAAGCAGAACGCCCGGCAGCTGGAGGGCCACGTTCTTCGTGGGCTCGCGTGTCAGCCACGCGTGGATCGCGTAGATCGCCAGACTGTAGACCATCACGGACACGGCCAGAGCGGTGATGACCGTGACCGTCGGCATGTGGACCTCGGGATCGAACACGTACCCGATCAGGTGGAGACTCGCCCCCACCGCAGCGATCGCGAGGAAGATGATCGCGTGCGCGTAGCCCCAGACGAACGCGCGCGTGCGGTGCACTTCAAGGATCGGCGCCGACGGCAGCAGGAAGTATGTCCACCAGAGGGCGAAGGTCATCGCGATGCCTGCAGCGATCACCACGATCGAGTTCGCGCTCCATCCTTCCTCGGCGGTCACCTCCTGCGCGGCGGCGATCGTGCCGATGACCGTCTCACCGAGCGTGATGATCGCGAGCAGGCTGTACCGCTCAGAGATATGATGCGGGTGCCAGGGGGTGCTGCCCGTGCTGGAGCGGCGCTCCGCGATGACAGGACCCGACAGCTCGACCACCCAGCACAACGCGGCGGCGACGAGGGTGGCCGGCAACGTCATCGGCACCCAGGCGACGATGACCCAGCCGACCTGCGCCACGGCGATGCACACCACATAGGTGAGTGCCGTGCTGCGGTGGGCTGAGCTCCGGGCGGCTCGAAGCCACTGGCCGATCATCGCCACCCGCATGACGATGTATCCCGCCACCATCACCTGGTTGTCGATCGGTTCACCATGCTCGAGGGACGAGAACATCGGCGCCAGCCCGATGGCCAGGACGATGACGCCCGCCATCTGGAGCATCGTCATGAGCCGGAACGCCCAGTCGTCGGTGTCGAAGGCCGAGGCGAACCAGGAGTAGTTGATCCACGCCCAAATGATCGCTGCACCGCCGAAGAGGAACGCGCCGAGCGCCGGCATCACCTCATCGATGGCGATGCCGTGGGCGAACTGCGTTCCGAGCACCCCGAAGGCGGCCGCGAACACCAGGTCGAACAACAGCTCCAGCGGCGATGCGACTCGCCCGTGTTCCGTGGTGCTTCGTCCCGACATCCGGCTGAGGCCGTGCCGGTAGAAACCCTCAGTGTGATCGCTCATGCGTCCCCTCCCGGCGAACATCGTGGCCCCCGGAGCGTCACCACGCAAGCCGACACGGGGCAATGTGACGAGTCCGCGTACGATTCATCCCCGCAGGTTCGACGCTGTGATCACAACGTCCCGAGGTGCTTGGACGCCTCGCGCACGCTGAGCGCGCTCAGGTCCGGGTGCTCCGAGAGGAAGCGGCGAACCCCGTCCGGATCGGCCCGCGCCACCTCGCGCAGCGCCCAGCCGATGGCCTTCCGGATGAAGAAGTCGCGATCGTGGACGTTCGCCTCGATGGTCTCGGTGAGGAGTGCACGGTCCACCCGCTCCTTTCTCCCCAGTTGGCTGAGGATGGCGAGCCGACGAACCCACAGATCCTCATCGGTCATCCAGCGACGCACCAGTGCGGCCACAGCCACGGGGTGTGCGTCCAGCAACTCCGCCACGCGATGCGCCAGTTCGTCGGTGATGTCCCACCACTGTGCGCCTCGCACGAACTTCTCGATGAGGGGCAGGATGGACTGATCGCCGCGATGAGGCCGCACGGCGAGCAGCGCGAGTGCGGCGTACCACTGCTCACGTGCCTCTGCGCCATCCCAGAGGCGGATAGCCGCATCCCGCAAGGTCTCCGGGTCCCGGATGCCGCGCGCCGCGGCCGTGGCGATACGTCGGGCGCGCGGCACCGGAACTCCGAAGAACGGCAGCGACGACTTCATGTAGGCCTGCTGACCGGGCGCCCGGTCCGGGTCGGATTCGGCGCGCAGCGCGACCGTGATCGCGGTTGCGAGCTCGGCTCCGTTCACGCGATCGACTCCCGCGCGGCCGCCTCGGGCGCGTTATCGCGCACCAGCGCGTCGATCGTGCGGATCAGCAGCAGAATCCAGGTGAATACCAGGGCCCCGGCGACGATCTCCACGGCCGTCAGCGTGTAGTAGCCGACGACGAAGAACAACACGAGACCGGCGCTGATGCCGAGGAACGTCCAGCCGAGGACCAGGAACGAACGCGCAATGCCGGGAATCCACCGACCGATCATGACGATCATCACGGAGAAGACGACGAGCATTCCGCTGGCGAAGCCGGTGTGGACCAGAAAGGACAGATTCACCGGTACGAGACCGACGACCATCAGGCAGCAGCCGATGACAATCAGCCCGACGCGCACGTTCCGCGTTCCGCGCGGGTCGCGCGCCCAGAGCTCTCGTGTGGCGTAACGGGCGAGAGCGGTGACCAGCACCCCCGCCACGATCACCGTGAGGTTGAACAGCGTGGAGGAGGTCTCCCCCACCATGCCCAACGCCGACAGGTTGTCCTGCCACCAGTGCGGGTCATCGGCGGAGAGCGTGGCAGCCAGCACCCCCTGAACCAGGAACACAGCGAGGATCAGGGCGAACTGCGTGAGATCGAGCTGTGAGGCCGAGATGAAGACGACGTATGCGGTGATGGCCGCGACCGAGGCGGCGATCAGAGCGGAGGGAACGGTGTACACATCGGCATCGACGAACCCGCGGGCCAGGATGTCGGCCACGAGTGACCACGACAGCGCCGAGATCACCGCGTAGGCCAGCGCGAGGGCAGCGCCGTCGACGAAGTCGAGGAAGTGAGGTCGCTGGCGCGTGCGCAGGTACTCGAGCCAGGATGCGAGGGCGAAGGCCAGGATGGCCACCACCGCCGAGGTCGCCGCAGCGAACTGGCCGATCGAACCCGCACCGGCGATCGAAACACTCCGGAAAGCGAACGTCAGCAGCGCCAGCAGGCCGGCAATGACACCACCGATCGCAGCAGCAAGCAGGGCGATCGCCTCGATGCGCTGCAGGCTGGGCTCGGCGATGGCGGTTCGAAGCCAGCGCCAGCCGGCACGGATGCGGGTTCTCACAGGATGAGCGTACTGGCGCGGTCCCCGCAGCGCAGTCGCACAGGGTCACCGGGTAGACTGGTTTCGTTGCATCCTCCGCGGCCATGCAACCTGACACCCGGTGTATCTACCTCCGCTCCCGGCGGCACGGCGGCACAAGCCGCGCCGAAACTCCCAGGAGAAACGATGTCAGACACGGCTGAGCCGGCGTCCGCGCCGTCCGATGCATCAACACCCGCACCCACCCTGATCCGCGCGGCGGGGCTGGCCTACTTCCCGGTCGCCTTCCTCGCGCGACTGCCGTTCGCGATGAACGTCGTCGGGGTCCTCACCCTCGTCGTCGCCGCGCGCGATTCGCTCACGCTCGGCGGGCTCACCTCCGCGGCAGTGGGTCTCGGCACCGCACTCATCGGCCCGCTCCTCGGGGCTGCGGCTGATCGCTTCGGACAGCGACCGGTGCTGCTCGCGGCGGGGATCGGGAACAGCCTCGCCCTGCTCCTCATGGCCTGGGTCGCGTTCGCGCCCGTGGCAGACCCCTGGGTGCTGGCCACCGCGGTGCTCGTGGGTGCCACCGCACCGCAGGTCTCCCCCATGTCGCGCAGCCGTCTGGTAGCCATCATCGATCGCCGCATCGCCCGTGACCGCCGGGCGAAGACGCTCTCGGCAACGCTCGCCTACGAGTCCTCCGCAGACGAGATCGTCTTCGTGTTCGGCCCCGTGCTCGTGGGCCTTCTCGCCACCACCCTGAACCCGGCCGCGCCCATGATCGGGGCGGCGATCCTCACGCTGGTCTTCGTCGGCGCTTTCGCTCTCCACCCGTCGGGGCGCACCATCGCGCATGCCGATGCCGACGTTCCGCTCGTCCAGGCGCCCGTGAGCGAGCTGTTCCACCCGCGAGTGCTGGTCCTGGTGGCGGGCGTCCTCGGAATCGGCTTCTTCTTCGGCTCCACTCTCACCTCGCTCACCTCCTTCATGGTCGACGCGGGCAACAAGGAGGCTGCCGGTCTTCTCTATGGCGTGATGGGGGTCGGATCGGCGATTCTCGCACTCGCCGTGGCGGTCTTCCCAGCGCGCTTCACACCGCGCTACCGGTGGCTGGTGTTCGCCCTCATCCTCGCCGCGGGCGCCGTTCTCATCGCGTCGGCGCGCACCGTGGATCAGATGATCTGGGCTCTCGCCGTCACGGGCATCGGCATCGGGCCGCTGATCGTGACCGTCTACACCTTCGCCGCGATGCGCACCCCGGTGGGTCGCAGCGCAACCTTGATGACGATGGTGGGCTCTGGCGTGATCGTCGGCCAGTCTTCATCGTCCGCGATCGTCGGCGTACTCGCTGACGAGCAAGGAACCGCCCTGGCACAGTGGTCGCCGTTCGTCGCTGCCGTTCTCGTGCTCGCGTGCGCCGTGGTGAATCTGTTCCTGTCCCGCGGAGACCGACGCTGACGCGAGTCATACCGTTCACATGCCACCCAGCCTGCCGACGCCGGGGGCTCGTAGACTAGCGGCATGAGTCAGCACGGTGAGCTCCTCGCCGCCGACGATGCGCTGCGCGAACTGCAGCACGAGGCGGATTTCGCGCACGCCCGTCATGGGCGCCTGTACGCGGACGCACTGATGCACTATCACGATCAGCTCTCGGCGCTCCTCACCCAGGCGTTCGAAGAACAGTCGCGCTCGAACGACCTCACCCTCCCGAAGCGCGATCGGCTGGGGTTGCAGCGACACGCTGCGGAGATCGCTCGGGTGATCGTGACCGACGTGGAGCGCGTTCGTGAGGAGTACCAGAAGCTCAGCAGCCGCGCGGTCCCGTCGGATTCGAGCGGACGCGCTCTCGTCGATGCCGTCGTCATCAGTAGCCGCATGCAGGTTTCGGCGTGGTGGAACGGACACGCGCATCTCGCGACCCCGGCGGCGACCGCGGTTGCCGCGCAGAGGTGGGAGAGTTTCCGGCCGGTGCCGCGGTGGGTGCCCTATGCAGCGGGCGCGGGCGTGGTCGCTGCGGGAGCCTTCCCGATCGCGTCGATCTTCCTGCTCTGACTTCCCGTTCTGAGCGACGTCGAGGCTACAAGAAGGGCCCCTCAAGTGAGGGGCCCTTCTTCATGGAGCGGATGACGAGACTCGAACTCGCGACCCTAACCTTGGCAAGGTTATGCGCTACCAACTGCGCTACATCCGCATGCCACCTTGCGGCGACATCCTCTAGCTTACCCGATCCCGCACGGTGAGACAGACATCGCCGAGACGCCGAGCGTGTCGCGCCAGCAACGGGTGATGCCCCGCCGACCAGGTCGACGGGGCATCACCGTGCCAGCTGTCAGCTCTGCTGAGCGCGACGGCGAGCGATCATGATGCCCGCGCCAACGGCGAGCACCAGGAGTCCGATCGCCAGCGCCGGGAACGGATCGGTTCCCGTGGTCGGCAGCGAGCCCGTTGCGGATGGCACCGGCGCCGGTGCCGTCGGCGCGCTCGTCGACGTCGGAGCCGGGCCTGTGGTCTCCGTCGGCGTCGGGGTGGGGCCCGTCGTCTCCGTCGGAGTCGGCGTGGGCGTCACCGCCGCCGTGACGACGAGCGGAGCGGACACGGCCGTGTCATCTGCCCGCAGCGCCACGATCGTGTGGTCGCCGGCGCTCGTGTCAGCCGGGATCGTCACCTCGACGCTGAAGGCGCCCGCCGCATCGGCGGTGGCATCACCCAGCGCGACCGGCTCGGAGTGCAGCTCGAGCGCGACCACTTCACCCGCAGCGAAACCGCTACCGTTGACGGTGACCGACTCCCCTGCTCGCACTTCCGCTGCGCTCAGGCTGAGGACCGGAGTCGGGGCGACCGCGGCCACCTCGATCGGCAACGTGAAGATCGTGTCCCCAGCGGTGACGACGAGCTCCTGCGTTCCGGACACACCTGTGGGAACGGTGACGGTGACACTCGCACGTCCGACCTCGTCAGTGGCATCGACCGGAGTCACGTCAACGTCGGCCGTTCCGACCACCGCGTCGCCGAGCGAGACCTGCACCGTTGCGGGCTTGGTCTCGGTGGTGCTGAAGGACAGCGACGAAAGCGCGATGTCGAACGTGTCGCCGGGCAGGTAGCCACCGACGGGAGCCGTCGGCATGGACACACCGACTGCGCGCTGGACGAGGTCCGGCGTAGCTGTCTTGTGCTCGGCGAACCAGTCGACCATCGACTGCAGGTCGGTGCGCCCGGTGTCCGCAGCGCTCGTCCCTTCAGCGAAGACCGTGAAGTTGTCTCCGCCGGAAGCGAGGAACGCGTTGACGGCGACCACGTAGCTGGCCGATTCGTCGAGCTTCTTGCCGTTCAGCAGGATCTCACCGATGTGAGAGCCCGCGGGCGCCGCGGGGTCGTAAACGTACGTCAGTTCCTTCGATACGCCGAGCTTGAGGAATGGACGAGACGCCGTCGCCGGCTGCCACTGCTGTTCGAGCACGGCACGCACCTGGGCGCCGGTGAGCGTCAGGGTCACCAGCGTATTGGCGAACGGCTGGACCGTTGCGACTTCGCGATAGGTGACGTTCCCGTCCGCATCGCCCGCACCGCTGGAGGCGTAGCGCAGGTCCGTGCGCAGGCCTCCGGGGTTCATGAAGGCGATGTCGGCGTCGGTCGATTCACGCTGGACGTCGGCCACGAAGTTGCCGAGGGTCGACTCCCCGCCGCGGTTCTCGCTGGTTCCGTCGGATCGGACGGCCCGGTTGAAGTCGCCCGTGATCGAGCCGACGCTGACCGCGCCGAGCTTGTCGGCCTCCGCCTTCGCATCGTCCACAATCTTCTGCACATCAGGATCCGGTGTCGCAATCGGTGCGCCGTCCTTCGTGAGGGGCCGCACCTCGTTGGTGATCGACAGCAGCTCCTTCGTGGTCGGATCCACCTGGATCTGCATGACGCCCATGTTCTCGCCGTACTGGCCGGCGGAGATGACGGGACGACCGTCGATCACGTGGTTGTAGGCGAGGTGTGTGTGAGCGGACACGATCGCGTCCACCGCCGGGGAGACGCCGTACACGATGCGTCCCAGCGCCGACTCCGGCGTGATGCTGGACACGTCGGTCGTCGTGGCGCCCTCGTGCACCAGCAGGAGGAGGACGTCCGCTTCACCGTTGGCGTCGTCACCATCGGTGAGCTCGCTCGCCACAGCGTTCACGGAGTCCACGATGCCGCGCACATCCAGCTCGGCGATGCCCGCCGGGCTCACCAGGGTGGGAAGGTCCTCGGTCACCGCTCCGATGAAGCCGACCCGGACGCCGTCGATCTCCTTCACCCAGCTGGGCGCCAGAGCATGGTCGTCCGTTCCCTTCAGGAACACGTTCGCGTTGATGTACTCCCAGTCCGCCCGATCCTGGATGCGGTCGCGAAGATCCGCCCATCCCTGATCGAACTCGTGGTTTCCGGTGGCGCTGACGTCCAGACCCGCGGCGTTCAGCGCGTCGATGGTGGGCTCGTCCTTCTGGATGAACGACGTGAACGTCGAGGCCCCGATAAGGTCACCGGCGGCGGCGAAGATCGTGTTGGGGTTCTCCGCGCGCAGCTCCTTCACCGCTGTGGCGAGGGACGCCGCACCGGCGGACGCACCGCCGGCCTCGATCCGGCCGTGGAAGTCGTTGATCGTGGCCACCTGGATGTCGACCGGCTCCGCGGGAGCGGATGCCAGAGTGAGGCCGACGAGGGCCGGATCGTGGTCGCTGGAGCGGAACGGCGTGCCCGCGTCGGTCGCCGCGTAGTTGTAGGCGCGATCGCCCCACTCCGCGGAGTTGATGCTCCACACGCCCGCACCGGAGACCGACGTTGCGAACGACGGGGATGCGAGGATGTGATCCAGCGAGCCCAGCTCACCGTTGAACGTGTAGGTGTGCTGCGCGGGTGCAAGGGCGGGGACGAGATCCGTCCACCCGGCGTCCGCGAACACCCGGATGGGGTCTTCCTGCGCGTAGGCGTTGAAGTCGCCGAGCAGCAGGATGTCGGAGCTTCCCGACGCCGTCTCGACGGTGCTCGCCAGCTGCAGAACCTGCTGCGCCTGCGCGACGCGGTCTGCGTTGAAGAAGCCCTGCTCGTCGGCCGGCTCGGGTGTGGTCTTGTCCGGCGGGCTCTTGGACTTCAGGTGATTGACGATGACGGAGAACGTCTTGTCGTGTGCCTGGAAGGTCTGCGCGATGGGTTCACGGGCGTTGCCCCACACGGTCTCATCGACGGGAACGGTCACGCTGTCACCCACGGGGGCAACCGACGCCTTCTTGTAGATGATCGCCGTGGTGATGACGTCTGTGATCGCGGGGTCCTGCAGTGCAGCCGGAGTGGAGACGTACGCCCACTCGTCCGATCCAGCCGCCTCGTTGAGGCCCGCGACCAGGTCGGCCACCGCCGTGTCGACGGGCTTGCCGAAACGGATGCCGTTCTCGATCTCCATGAGTCCGACGATGTCGGCGTCGAGTCCCTGGATTCCCGCGATGATCTTCGACCGCTGGATCTGGAACAGCTCCGCGGTGGCTGCACCGCGAGCGTTCGAGTCCTCGCTGCGCAGGGTGGTGAAGTAGTTCAGGACGTTGTAGGTGGCGACCTTCAGGTCTCCGCCCACGCTCGGCGGGGAGGCGGGACGTTCGCCCGCCGAGACGAACGTCGGCTTGTGCGATGCGTCGCTGCTGTCATCGATCGGAACGACGGGCTGCAGGCGCCAGTTGTCGAAACCGTACTGGAGGATGAGCCCCTCGGTCGGGAACTGCACGGCGTCGCCGTTGCGGACCACGTCGTCCTTCGTGAAGTACGGCTGCTCCCCGGGATGCGAGGCGTTGGTCACCTGCGCCGACCAGCCGTCGTCGAGGAGGATACGGTGCGCGGCGTTCTCCGCCGTGATCGCAGCTGCGTCCGCCCCCGGGCGGGCGAGCTCGGTGGACTTGACCGCGAGCTCCTCCCCCGCGCTGAGCCAGAGCGTGCCGTAGTTGTACAGTTCGTGGCTCGACGACAGTCGGTAGGTACCGGCCGGCGCGACGAGCATGTTCTCGTACTCCTCCCGGTCCGCGCCGAGAACCGAGTCCGACAGGGTCACGGGGGCCGGAACACCGACGCCCGCCGTGACGACCGCCACGCCCGCAGGAGAGGTCACCGAGATCTGCGTCTGGGCGAAGTACTCGCTCACCTTGCCGGTGACCGAGACGAGGTCACCGCGTTCCAGGGTGACCGCGTTGTTGCCCAGGAACACGAAGATGCCGTCGGATGCGCCGGCCGTCTTGATGTCGCCTCCGGTGCCCTGCGTCTGAATGACGATGCCGCGGTAGCCGCCCTGACGATAGTCACCCGTCACCACGCCCTGCACGGTGACGGTCTGGCCGTTCAGCGGGGACGCATCCCCGCTCCCCTGCACCTCGGCGATGGTGTGCGTGGCGTCAGCGGCGAAGGCAGGGCCCGCTGCCAGGCCGCCGCCGACACCGGCGACAAGCGCGGTCACGGTGGCTGCGGCGAACAGGGTCAGGCGTCGATGGCGTGGACTCGGCGGCGCTTCCAGCGCACGCCGAACGTCGCCCGTCTCGGGGTGATTCACGTGTTCCTCCATGGTTGGTGGGCGCACCGATCGGTGCACGATCGCGCTCCGCTGCGAGACAGGCGCGACCTGCCTCCGACCGTAGGAGAGGAACGCGATTCACGGAAGAGACCTGCCGGGCGTTCTCCCAGCGTTCACCCAAACGCGCACCTGCGTCAGCGCCTGGTGCTCACATGCGCATCGCACCCCGGACCGGTCACAGCGGCACCACGGAGACGGGAGGGGTCGCGGTGGGAGATGGAAGTGACACCGCCGAATGCGCTTCCCGGTGCGTTTCCATCTTCCAGACGGCAGCGATGCTCTGGCACGACGGCAGCGATGCTCTGGCATGACGGCAGCGGTGCCCGGAAACACGAAAACCCCCGGCTAGCCGGGGGTTCATCTGTGCGCGATACTGGGATCGAACCAGTGACCTCTTCCGTGTCAGGGAAGCGCGCTACCGCTGCGCCAATCGCGCCCGAAGGCTGTTCAGTTATGGGGGATCTCTCCCACCGAGCGGATGACGAGACTCGAACTCGCGACCCTAACCTTGGCAAGGTTATGCGCTACCAACTGCGCTACATCCGCATGCCGTCTCGCGACGACTCCTCCACTTTACCCGACGATCAGCCGGCGACCGAACACGCGCCCCGCCCGGGTGAGTCGGACTCGCCGCAGCGAAACGACGAAGCCCCCACGATCTCTCGTGGGGGCTTCGTCTTCTGTGCGCGATACTGGGATCGAACCAGTGACCTCTTCCGTGTCAGGGAAGCGCGCTACCGCTGCGCCAATCGCGCCCGAAGGCTGTTCAGTTGTGGTTGAGGTGACAACGGGATTCGAACCCGTGTAAACGGCTTTGCAGGCCGGTGCCTAGCCGCTCGGCCATGTCACCATGTGGCTCAAGCCACGTGAGGGGATCCTTGACAGATCCATCCCACTCGAGCGGATGACGAGACTCGAACTCGCGACCCTAACCTTGGCAAGGTTATGCGCTACCAACTGCGCTACATCCGCATTGCCGCTCAGTTGCCCTTGCGACTCGGACAACACTACCCGAGACCTGCGCACAGACCAAACTAGAACCGGTTCGCGCGTGTCGCCCGTTTTGGTCAAAAGCGCCCCGATTGATCCGCTAGTATCGAAGAGTGCTCGCGAGAGCATGAGGGCGATTGGCGCAGTTGGTAGCGCGCTTCCTTCACACGGAAGAGGTCATCGGTTCGAGTCCGGTATCGCCCACAGAGAGAGCCCCGTCAGGACGGAAATCCTGACGGGGCTTCTTCGTTCCTTGCTGACGGCGTGGGGCCAACGTGGGGCAGACCGCTCCACTACTGCGCCTCACCTGGTGTCCGCTCCCCCGACTGCGGTCCATCCCATGACCACCATGAGAGGCGCGATCCGGCCGCGCACCATTCCCGGCGAGTTGACCCCGGCCACAGCCAACGGCGCCGGCTACGACACCGCGTATGCCTCCCTACAGGCTCAGGTGCCTGACACGCACCTGCTGCTTTACGTCCTGGTCGACTGAGGCCAACGTTCCCAGTCCTCGGCAGACGTGTAGGCGCCACCCTTCGGCCCGTGCGAATCGAGATAGGCCTGGTGGATCCGTGAGCAGGTGTCCGCAAGGGTGAGCCCCCACCCGATCAGCCTCCCTCGATACTCAGCCCGGTAGCGAAGCCCATCGACAGTGCGCCGCAGCTGCACGTCCCCGTACTGATGATCGAGCGAGTCGATCATCACCCAGTGCGCGCGCTCGACCTCGGTGGCGCTGAGGATCGGATGCCAGGTCACACCCACCACGGTAAGCGCGGCCACCGACAACAACGACAGAGGGGCAGACCCGCCCCCCCTTATGAGATCTGCAGCTCTCCCGGGCCGTTCGCGGTGTCCATCAACCCCTCATCGGTGGACAGACGCGCGTCGGAGACAGTTCTTGGGCTGTCCGCACATCAGTCCCGAGACCGATAGGAATGTGAAACACTATGCGCAAGATTCGAGTGGGGCTGGCAGCCGCCGATGCCGTAGCCCTCGCATTGACAGGCTCAACCACCGCGAACGCTGATGAACTGAGCGACACAGACGCAGGTGACATCGTGATGATGTACGAAGTCGACGGCCAACTCTTCCCCGCGGAGCCTGTCTACCCCCCCCCCAAAAAAAAACGGACAGCAACGGGCAGGCATCGTCCTCACCCGACACTGTCGTTCCTTACCTGATCGACTTTCCACAATGGGTGAGCTGTTTCTCGCTCAACAACCCCCAGTCCAACCCGTACGCGAGCTACACGGTGTACAAAGACGGAGCCCAGTACGACTTCAACCTGAGGTGCGGAGAGCATTTCGGCCCAAACAACGGCTGGGGATACAAGCACATCCGGGCAGAGCACGAAAAGGACTGGCAGAAGCTCTACGACTCCGCCAAGGGAACCGGATGGGTCCCGGAAGAACAAGGTATCGAGGGCTGGGACGATCTCATGGCCGCTGGGACGGGCATGGCCACTTCGTTCTGGCTGTATGCCAACCTGCAGAAGCCGAACAACAAGGGCTGCATCATCGGCAACGTCGCCTGGTAAAACACCAAGACATGGAAGAAAGTGATCGAAACGTCGGTACTGGTGAGCTTCGCCAGGGACAGTGACCGGCTCATCACCTCATTCCCGGTCGAGCTGTCGCGCTCGAGCTGCTAAGCAACACCTCTTCATGGACCGTGCGGGGTTCTGGATCGCGAGACATGCGACCCAGGACCCCGCACAGTCAGTTACGCCGAAGAGGACGGATCGAAACGGTCAAGGATTTCGTACCGCCACCACAGCCGTTCCTGAAGCTCACGGTACAAACGGCGCCCCTCGTCCAACCACCATTCAGGTTCGGACTCCGCCACCCAGTGCTTGGGCGGATCGAAACGGTCAGCCCAGTAGGTGTGCCATGACATCAGGCGCGTCCGAAGCTCGTCCGGGACCTCACCGTCAAGGTCGATCTCCCCGTCGCCGCGATGCCAGATACCGGTGACCCCGCCATACTCCGGCTTCATCTCCACAGTCAAGATAGTGCCGTCCGTCAGGAGCCGGTGCCGCGCAATCGCCTCCTCCGCAGTCGCGAACGAAGGCACTGCAACCTCACCCCAGGACTCAGGGTCGACCGTCCACTCTTCGATCTCCACCAACCCAGCGTAGACACCGGCACATCCACACCTCAACGGCGCAACACCCAACCCGCCCGAGCGGCGGTGATTGGCACGTGTGCGAGAGGAGAGAAGGGCCTCCTGCCTTTCCCGAGGCAGGAGGCCACGGACCCTCCGGGGGGAGGCGGGCCCGATTACCACATGTGCACGTGGCGTGAGAGCGAAACCCGATAACGCTCTCAAGAAGGAAACTACGGGACGACCGGCAATATCCCGAGGGGCTTTACACCCCTCAACCAAACTGATATCCGTCCCAGGGAATCACTGGGGGCCGCCGCACATTCGCCACGAGGGTTAGCGGAACGAGTCCTGGTATGCGCGAAGCACCACACTCAGATCCCGGCCAGCACCATCAGCAAGAGCCCGCTGAATCACGACGCTCGCCCGCGCCAGCGCGTACACCCCGGACGCGGCCCCACCCGGTAGAGCGTCATCAATCAGCAGCTTGCGCCACAACACCTCACCCTCACGAATCAACTCACTCAGCCGCGCACCGTCGTCCGTGTGCTCGATATCGTCGGCGTTGACGAGGATCGCTGCGACCGTCCGATTCATCCGGTTCACGTTCGGAACGCTCGACCCATGAAGCGGGCCAGCGCCTCTGCTCGTATCGTTCATCATCGCGCCACCATGCCCCACCCCACCCCGTGACGCCACGCCCTTGCGAAATATCGAAACCCGGTTAGCGGGACCGCTCCCGCAATGAAGATGCCTCCCGACCCCAGAACGGGGCGCGGGAGGCCTAGATGCCGTCGAAGCCCCCCGGCTGCGGCACCAGCCACGCCGCCAACAGCGGGCCGCCAGCAAGCATAAGCCGACACCGGCCCTCCCACCCAAGCGGAAGAGATCAGGCGAGAGGACCGGTCCTGGGAAGCGACCTTCCACCGGTCACCCCTCGGGTATGACACACCAGCGCGTCATGCGCTACGCGCCGATGTGCAGCAACCGTACCGGCTTCCACATACCGGTCCGACACGCCCTTTACAGCACGTTTCACGGGAGAGTAGCGTGCAAGCCAGCGATGCAGCTCTTCTCCCGAATCGTTCACCCATCCCCCCATACGGTGAACGAGCAAGGCCCCCACCTCCCACCGGAGACCAGGGGGCCTTCGCACGCCACCCCGTCACAGCCTGAACCGACGAAAGGCCCCCACCCTCCCGAAGGAGAGTGGGGGCGAAGACTGCGGTCTATTCAGGCAGGAACGAGCGACCGGACCAGAGCCTCGACCTCGGCGAGCTTCTCAGCACCGAAGTGGGCTCCATCGCTGGTTTCCCACCATCCGACGTCGGAGTCGTATTCGTCGATGTCGATGCCCGTGAGAATCCGACGGACCTCGTCAAGAGCTTCCTTCACACGGAATAGGTCATCGGTTCGAGTCCGGTATCGCCCACAGAGAGAGCCCCGTCAGGACGGAAGTCCTGACGGAGCTTCTTCGTTGCCGGCCGACGGCGTGGGCAAACAGGGGGCAGAGCGCGCGTCCACGGATACGGCTAACGGTCCCCGACCCAGCGCGGCGCGATGAAGGAGCGGTCCGCGCCGAGCCACAGCGACCTAGGACGAGACCCGATCCGCCTCGTGCGGCAAGGCGGATGACGGCACGACGACGACATCCTGGATCTTCCAGTCCAGCGCGGCGATTCCGTTCGACACAGTGTCGATATCGGCGACGCGAACGCGTCCCCGGCGCGGAACGACGAACGCTTCGACGTGGAAGACCTGTCCCTGATCACGCATCCGAACCGCAGCGTCGGCTACCCAGGGCTGCTGATTGAGATAGCGCACAACGCGCCCAGCCAGCGGGTGCGGGTGTGTGTCGTCGTGGGTCCGTGCACGTTGATCCATGAGGTCGGCGATCGCGCCTCGCGTGTTTCGAAGTCCGTCCCAGATGATTCCGAGCGAGATGAACACGGCTGCAGCGCCATCGAGCCACCAGATGCCGAGTCCGATACCGAGCACTCCGACGGCGGAGGCGGCGTTGGTCTGCCAATCCGCTTTCGCCATGTCGGCGTCGGCATAGAGGAGCTTGTTGTGCAGCACCGGCGCCAGCTTCGCCTTCGCCGGTCCGTAGATGAACACCGGTCCCACCACGATGACGGCCATCACGCCGATCATGATCCACCCGAGCCAGACCGTGTGCCCGAGCACCTGCACCGTGCCGATTGTCGGGTGCTCGCCAGCGATGAGTCCCGTGGCGGACTCGACGGCGAGGTTGACACCGACGGCGAGGAGCGCCACACCGGCGACGAGGTGCCCGACGCCCATGACCCGGTGCATGCCGTACGGATGAGCGGCTGTCGGCCGGCGTCGCACGAAGACGAGTGCGGTGAGAAACGCGATCTGCGGGATCAGCGACAGCATGTCTTCGATCCACGCCGTTCGCATCGCCTGCGAGTTGCCGACGACGAACCCGACGATGGCGATCGTGACGGCGGTGTAGATCATCGTGAAGATCTCCCAGCGGACCGCCAGCCGCAGGGCACGTCGTTGCTCGTCGGGAAGATCACGTCTCCCGAACTGGTGCGCGCTCACGACCCCACCTCCGCATCGAGGAACCGTTCCAGATCCGAGAGGAACGCGTTCTCCCCCGGCGGGACGAGCATCACGATGCCCCGGCCATCCGCGCCTTCGATGCCGGCATACCCGCGCGTCACACCCACGTGATCCAGCCACGGTGTCTGGTCGGTGATCCCGCCGATCACCAGATCGAGCTTGCGCTCCTCCAGGTACATCACCAGCGTCTCTTCGCTGCCCGCCGTCCAGCGGACCTTCGCGTGCAGCGACGCGGCGTACTCCATGGCGAGCTCGGCCAGCGACCCGGACGCCCCGTTGCCGTGTGTCTCGACGAGCCCGGAATCGGCGCTCACTCCGACGCGAAGCTCTCCTCCCCGCACGGAGTCCAGGGTGCCGTCCGGATCTGCCGGCACCGTGATCCCGCACCCCACCAACGCCAGGACCCCAGCGACCATGATCAGGGCGCCGAATGATCGACGTCTCGAACCCCGGCTGCAAGAACGCGTCGTCATCCCGACATCATGGCAAGCGAGCGGAGCCTGCGCCCCTCCGCTGACAAGCCCCGGTCGAACGTGCTAGGACACACCTCCTGCTGGCCGCTGGGGTCCTCAACGCCGAAGGGAGGTGCGAGCATGGAGGATCATGAGCCCCGAGATCCAGTTCCGTCCGTACACGCGCGAGCACGCGCCGATTCTCGCCTCGTATGCGTTGGATGAGGTCTACTGCGCGCACGAGGGATGGGCGTATCCGAGCGACCCGGCCCGGATGCTCGCGTGGGCCGAGCGCCTGGCCGATGCTCCCTCCGACGACCTGGTCCGCGTGATGGCCTTCGTCGGCGATGACCCGGTGGGCTACGTCGACTTTCAGGGGGACGATGCACAGGAGAAGGAGCTCGGCTATGCGATCGCGCCGTCGTCTCTGTGGGGTCGGGGGCTGGGCACCGCCGCCGCGCGAGCCGCGCTCAGGCACGGCTTCACCAGCCTGCGGCTCGAGCGGATCTGGGCCGAGGCGGTCGAGGCCAACAGTGCGTCGGTTCGGGTTCTGGAGAAGTCGGGGATGAGGTTCCTCCGGCGCGGCGACAATGCCAGGTTCCTCGGCGTGCCGTCGCACTACCGCCAGTACGAGATCACCCGCGAGCAGTGGATGGCACAGCAGAGTTCGCCTGACACACTGGGGGCATGAACACCCTCCGCATCATCGTCCTGTTCGTTCTCGCGGCAGGCGCGGAGATCGGTGGGGCCTGGCTGATCTGGCAATCGGTCAGGGAGAACCGCGGGTGGATCTTCGCGGTGCTCGGCGTCATCGCACTCGGCGCGTACGGCTTCATCGCAGCGTTCCAGCCGGATGCCAACTTCGGCCGCGTGCTCGCCGCCTATGGCGGGGTCTTCGTCGCGGGATCCCTCGCCTGGGGCATCATCATCGACGGCTTCAAGCCGACGGTCTGGGATGTCGTGGGCACAGCCGTCGCGCTGCTCGGCACCGCGATCATCATCTTCGCGCCGGCGCTCTCTCCGGCGAGTCCGGCCGAGTCCTGACGGTCAGCGTCTCGCGAGCGTGACGTGCGCGTCGCGCTTGCGCCAGCTGCGCACAGATAGTCCGGCCGCCTCGAACTCCGCGATCACGCCGGCCGGCACGGGAGCGATGCGTTCGATCGGGACGTTGCCCTCCCGGTGCGTCCGGTAGAGCTCACCGATCGAACACACGACGCGTGTACCGCGCATCGGTCGCACGGTGAGTCGCGAGGCCGCACCCGTGCGAGCGAACCGCACCTCTCGGATCTCCGAGAGCGCAGCGTCGAGGAGTTCACGCTCCCCCACGCGTATCCGCACACGGCCATGCGCGAACGACACGTCGGTGTCACCGCGATGCATCACCAGCGGAATCCCGTACGGCAGGGCGATCACGGCGAGCCCCAGCACAGCGAGGCCGAAGATCCCCGCGGAATCGTCGTCGCTCAGTCGCAGCGCGGCGATCGCCCAGAAGAAGAGGGCGATGACGATGACGCTGAGGACGACGCGGATCGTGAACGCGCGGCCCGTCGTCCAGGAAGACACGAAGCGCACGGCAGTGCCCACCCATCGCCCGTCGGTCGTCGCCGGCGAGCTCACACGGACACCGTCCACCCGTACCGTTCGCGGAGCACCGCGGCGACATCGCCGAACCGCCTCCGATCGAGCACGGCCGCCTCCCGTCGAAGACCACGCTCATGCACTTCGTAGAGCTGATCGACATCCACCCAGCTCTCGCGGCCCTGCCCGTCCCAACCCCCACTGCCGATGGAGATGAAGTCGCGCTCGCCGTCGTGGGACTTGCTGGTGAGCCGCACGGCGTAGACGTGCTCGGCATCCCGCCGGCCGATGATGAGCACCGGACGATCCTTACCGCGTCCGTCGGCCTCCTCGTAGGGAATCCAGGTCCAGACGACCTCGCCGGCGTCTGGCGCGCCGTCCTTCTCCGGCGAATACGACACCGTGATCACGCCCACGCTCCGGTGCGAGACCTCGAATGTCGCGCTTGCGCCCAGCTGTCCCGGGCTCGGCTCCCCCTCCAGCAGCCGCTCGCGCGCCGCCAGCTCGGCGCGTCGTGCGGATGACAACGTCCCATCCGAGGGTGCCGCGGCCTTCTCCGTCGCCGGACGCTGATCCGTGGTCGCCGGTCGTGTGGCCGCAGTGCCGGGGCGGGTCCGGGCGGAGGTCGACGGCTGCGTCCTGATGGTCGGTCGCTTCGTCGCCGATTGCGGAGGCTTCGCCGATGAGGGACGCGAGGACTGCCCCGATTTCGTGACGCTCCCGCCGCCGCGGTTCAGCAGCAGTGCTCGCAGCACTTGCCCGACCACGTTCGCCACCTCGACCAGAAACCCGCGTCCAGAACTCACCACGCCACCCTATCCGCACGACACAGCGGGCCGACGTCGTCGTCGACCCGCTGTGTGCGTGTATCCGCTCAGACGCGCGCGTCCAGCAGGTATCCCTCCTCACCGTGGACCACGGTGTCGATGCCCGCGATCTCGTCCTCCTTCGTGATGCGGAAGCCCATGGTCCGCTCGATGACCCACCCGATCGCGTAGGCGGCGACGAAGGAGTAGACGAGAACGGCCGCAGCGGTGACGAACTGCATGAACAGCTGCGACAGGTCGCCCCCGACGAACAGGCCCGTACCCGTTGCGAAGAAGCCGAGGTACAGCGTTCCGAGCATGCCGCCGGCGAGGTGGATGCCCACGACGTCCAGCGAGTCGTCGTAGCCCAGCTTCCACTTCAGCTCGACCGCGAAGCAGCAGATGACACCGGCGAGCAGGCCCAGCAGCAGTGACCATCCCGGGGTGAGGTCGGCGCACGCGGGCGTGATGGCGACGAGACCGGAGACCGCACCCGATGCGGCGCCGACGCTCGTGGACTTGCCCGCCTTCATCTTCTCGACGACGATCCAGCCGAGGATCGCGGCTGCGGTGGCGCCGATGGTGTTGATGATGATCAGTCCCGCGCGCGAGTCGCCCGTTCCGAGAAGCCCCGCGGTGCCCTCGGCACCGGCGTTGAACCCGAACCAGCCGAACCAGAGGATCGCGGCGCCGAGCAGGACCAGCGGAACGTTGTGGGGCTTGTTGATGCTGCGGTCAAAGCCCACGCGCTTGCCGAGCAGGAGGCACAGCGCGAAGGCCGCTGCTCCCGCATTGATGTGCACCGCGGTGCCACCCGCATAGTCGATCACGGTGTGATCCAGACCCAGCATCTCGCCGAGCTTCATCGCCCAGCCGCCTCCCCACACCCAGGCGGCGACGGGGAAGTACACGAGCGTCGACCAGACGCCGACGAACACCATCCAGGCACCGAACTTCGCCCGGTCGGCGATGGCCCCCGAGATCAGGGCGACCGTGATGATCGCGAACGTGGCGCTGAACGCCGTGGAGACGAGACGATCGTTGTCCGCCCCCGCCAGCCCCAGATCCCCGAACGGGTTGCCCGCGAACTCCCAGGGCGAGCTCACGCTGCTCATGCTCGCACCGTAGAGAATCCACAACACAGCGATCAGCGCGATCGCGCCGAAGCTCATCATCATCATGCTGATGACGCTCTTCGCACGCACCAGGCCGCCGTAGAAGAAGGCGACGCCGGGCGTCATGAAGAGGACCAGTGCGGTGGCGGTGAGCGCCCACGCGAGGTTGCCGCTGTCCATTCGAGGCTCCGTTCGTGAGAGCCGGCGGTCGCGCCGGATTCCCCCACGATGATGGATCGGCGTTTCCGCCGATGACGCTCCTCATGTCACGCAGGTTACGAATGTGCTCGCAATGTGAACAGCATGTTTCCCGTGACGGGCGCTGCAGCGCTCAGCTGTGGGTCTGAGCGTTCAGTCGCGACACCGCGCGCAGGTACTTCTTGCGGTAGCCGCCCCCGACCATCTCCTCACTGAACACATCGTTCAGCGCCAGGCCCGTGGCGCGGATCGGGATCTGGGCATCGTAGATCCGGTCCACGAGAGCCACGAATCGCAGAGCCTCCGACTGGTCGGTGAGCTGACGCACGTTTCGCAGGCCCACGGCGTCCAGGCCCGTCACCAGACGCACGTACCGGGACGGGTGAACTCCGGCCAGGTGGCGGATCACGTCGTCGAAGTCGTCATCGGATGCCGTGCCCGCTGCGGCCAGGGCGGCGGCGTACGCCGCCTCATCGAGCGTCACCGCCGTGCCGTCGAGCGCGCGCTGGCGGTAATCGACGCCGTCGATGCGCACAGTCTGGAAGCTGTCGGACATCGCCTGGATCTCGCGCAGGAAGTCCTGGGCGGCGAAGCGACCTTCCCCGAGCGCGTTGGGCGGGGTGTTGCTGGTTGCGGTGACCCGGGTGCCCGCCGCCACGAGTTCACCGAGGAACCGGGTCATCACCATCGTGTCGCCGGGATCATCCAGCTCGAACTCATCAATGCAGAGCAGACCCGTCCCCCGGAACAGATCGACGGCATTGCGATACCCCAGCGCGCCCACGAGGGCGGTGTACTCGATGAAGGAGCCGAAGTACTTCCGGCGAGCAGGGAATGCGTGGAAGACGGATGCAAGCAGGTGGGTCTTGCCGACGCCGAAGCCGCCGTCGAGGTAGACGCCGGGCTTGAGGTCCGCTTCCTTCGGCGCCTTGCGACGTGAGAAGAGCCCGCCCCGCTTGGCGGTGGCCGACGGGGCGCAGAACGCCATCAGCAGTTCCTTCGCCTCACGCTGCGACGGGTAGGCGTCGTCTGTGCGATAGGTCTCGAACGTCGCCCCATCGAACTGCGGCGGTGGCACGAGGCTGGCCACCATCTCGTCGCCGGTGAGCTGAGGATTGCGGTCGGTGAGGTGCACGACTGTGCTGCTCGCGGCGGACGTCATCGGGTTCCTGTGTCTGTGTCGTCGAGGACGGGGCAGAGGGGAGCTGACATGTCGTTGTCTTACGAAACGGCTCCCCCGTCGGCAACCCGCAATAGGCTTGAAGGGACGGTGAATACCCTACGCCGTTCGCACCCAGCCCGCCCGCACGAAGGAGAACCCGTGGCCGTCGAATTCGACACGTCGTCCGAGAAGATCAGCGAGTATGCACACCCCGAGCGCCTCGTGACGACCGACTGGCTCGCCGCACACCTGGGCGAGCCTGGACTCGTGGTGGTCGAGTCCGACGAGGACGTGCTCCTCTACGAGACCGGCCACATCCCCGGTGCCGTGAAGGTGGACTGGCACACCGAGCTCAATGACCCGGTGGTGCGCGATTACCTCACCGGCGAGCAGTTCGCCGCGCTTCTGGGCGGTAAGGGAATCTCTCGCGACGACACCATCGTCATCTACGGCGACAAGAACAACTGGTGGGCCGCATACGCCCTGTGGGTGTTCACGCTGTTCGGCCACCAGGACGTCCGTCTCCTCGACGGCGGCCGCGACAAGTGGATCGCCGAGGGCCGTGAGCTCACCACCGACAAGCCCCCTCGCGAGGCCGTCGAGTACCCCGTGGTGGAGCGCGATGACTCCAGCATCCGCGCGTTCAAGGAGGATGTCCTCGCCCACTTCGGCAACCCGCTGATCGATGTGCGATCCCCCGAGGAGTACAGCGGCGAGCGCACACACATGCCCGCGTACCCGGAAGAGGGGGCGCTTCGTGGTGGCCACATCCCGTCGGCACAGAGCGTGCCGTGGGCGAAGGCCGCCGCCGAGGACGCCACGTTCCGCAGCCGTGCCGAGCTGGATGCCCTGTACCGCGACGGCGCGGGCCTGAAGGACGGCGACGACATCATCGCCTACTGCCGCATCGGCGAGCGTTCGGCACACAGCTGGTTCGCGCTGACCTACCTGCTCGGCTTCGAGGGCGTTCGCAACTACGACGGATCCTGGACCGAGTGGGGCAGCGCCGTGCGCGTGCCCATCGTCACCGGTACGGAGCCGGGCGAGATCCCCGCACGCTGACACCCACCCCCGATGCCCCGCCGGATTCTCACCGGCGGGGCATCGCCGTGTGTCCGGGCGCGGATCCGAGTGCGCCGCCGCGTGGGAGGATGGAGGGGATGAATGCTGCAGAACTTCCCGCCACGCTCGCCGAGATCCGAGACGAGTTCCTCGAGCTCGACGAGTCCGATCGTCTGGAGCTGCTGCTGGAGTTCTCCAACGAGCTCCCCTCACTGCCCGCGGAGTACGAGGGCCACCCGGAACTGGCCGAGCGTGTGATCGAGTGCCAGTCACCGGTCTACATCATCGTGGACGTGGATCAGGACGACGTGGTGTCGATGCACGCCACCGCGCCGGCTGAGGCACCCACGACCCGCGGGTTCGCCAGCATCCTCTCGCAGGGGATCACGGGCCTCACCGCCGACGAAGTTCTGGCGATTCCCGATGACTTCCCGCAGACCATCGGCCTTACCCGCGCGGTCTCACCGCTGCGGATCGCCGGGATGACGGGCATGCTCATGCGCGCGAAGCGTCAGGTTCGCGAGAAGCGCTGACCCCGCTCAGCCGGTGAAGCCCTGCTCCGCCAGCCAGGAACGGATGTCACCGTCCCACCGGCTCTGATCGTAGTTCCAGAGCTTGGTGTGCCGCGCCACGGAGAAGACATCGAGCTGCACGATGTCGGGGCGTGCCGCGGCCAGAGCGTGGGCACCGTCGGACGGGACGAAACCGTCATCGTCCGAAGCGAGGATCAGCACCGGCACCTGCAGCCGGCCGGCGCCGGCGACCATGTCGAGGCGGTCGAAGGGAATCGGATCCCCCGCGCCCATCGCGCGTGCACTCCAACCGCCCTGGAGCGATGAGACCGCGAGGTTTCCGAGCGATGCCGGAATTCGGTTCTCCTGCGCCTGGTAGGTCAGCACGCTTCGCCAGTCGATGACCGGCGATTCCAGCACGATGCCCGCGATCAACTCGCGGTGGGCAGAACGCGTGGCGGCCTGCAGAACGATCGCACCGCCCATCGACCATCCCATCAGGATGACGCGTACGGCACCGTGGCGCTTGGCGTAGCCGATGGCTGCGTCCACATCACGCCATTCGGTCTCCCCCAGTGCGTACATCCCGGAGCGGCTGCGTGGCGCCTCGCCGTCGTTGCGGTAGGACACGATCAGCGACGTCATCCCTGCATCGTGAAACACCGGCACCGCGCGCAGGCACTCCGCGCGACGCGTTCCGCGTCCGTGCACCTGGATCACCCAGGTGTCACCACCGGGGAAGATCCATGCCGGGGCGGGGCCGGCCGCGGTGCCGATGAGCTCCGGCTGGTAGGGCAGCTGCAGCTGATCGGGAGCGTCGAAGTACCAACCGCTGAATGCGGCATCGCGACCGAGCCGCATCGCACCGTCGACTTCGGTGAGGAGCTTGCGGGTGACGGTCTGCTCGTCTTGAGCGAGGATGGTGCCGAGCTTGATGTAGTCGACAGTTCCCGTGGTGAACAGCCCGTATCGGCCCGGAAGACGGGTGTCGGGCGTGCTCTGCAGCGTGATCGTCTGCGCCTTGAGATCCAGTCGGACGATCCGGGTGTCGTTCTCGCGGTTCGCCGGTACGACCACCCGGCGTGCAACCGTGCGCACGAGCGCGAAGAGGGCACCCAGGACCACCGCCAGAGCCCCCGCGAGGATCGCGATCAGTATGCGCAGGACAGTGAGGGTACCGGCTGGGACGGCGCGCCTGGGAGTGTTCATCGCCCACTCACTTTAGTCTGTCGGCGTGACGGGAGACTCACCAGTAGACGCGATCTTCGCGCAGGCGCAGGAGATGCTGCGCGCGGTGACGTTCCGCGAGGACTTCGCGGTGAGGGAGATTCCCGCCCCCCAGGGTCTCGCGCCATATGCGATCGCGCTCGCGGGTGATGTGCGCCCAGGAGAGGAGGGCGAGTCGGCATACGGCACCGGACGCTTCGTGCTCCTGTTCGATCCCTCATCGCCGCCCGCCTGGGACGGCCCGTGGCGCATCGTCTGCTTCGCGCAGGCCCCCATGGAGCCTGAAATCGGTGCGGACCCGCTCCTGGCCAGCGTCGCCTGGTCCTGGCTGCGGGACGCATTGACATCCCACGAGGCACAGGCCCATGCCGTCTCCGGCACGGCCACCAAGACCATCTCCACCGGCTTCGGATCCCTGGCGGCGGAGGGCGACGGCGCGCAGATCGAGCTGCGCGCGTCCTGGTCCCCGTCCGGAGCAGTGGACGGACACGTGCGAGCATGGGCTGAGCTGGTCTGCATGCTCGCGGGACTCCCGCCGGGCTCGGAGCAGATCGAGATTTTCGGAGCACGGCATATGCGGAGCGCGGCG
Source organism: Microbacterium sp. (assembly GCA_031277945.1). Taxonomy (GTDB): domain Bacteria; phylum Actinomycetota; class Actinomycetes; order Actinomycetales; family Microbacteriaceae; genus Microbacterium. The sequence continues at coordinate 541,120 of JAITLK010000002.1, forward strand.
GAGTGAGTGTGACTGAGTACCAGGTGATCGACACCTCGGCGGGGCTGGATGCCGCCATCGAACGGCTGCGCTCCGGCGTAGGGCCGGTGGCCGTCGACGTGGAGCGGGCCTCGGGCTTTCGCTATTCGCAGCGTGCCTACCTGATTCAGGTGTACCGGCGAGGTTCGGGCGTCTTCTTGTTCGATCCGCCTCCGATCGGCGACTTCAGCGCGCTGCAGGACGCCATCGGCGAGGTGGAGTGGGTGTTTCACGCCGCGAGTCAGGATCTGCCTTCGCTGCACGAACTGGGCCTGTACCCGGCCACGCTGTTCGACACCGAGCTTGCCGCGCGCCTGCTCGGGCACCAGCGGGTGGGGCTCGGCGCGATCGTCGAGGAGGAGCTCGGCATCACTCTGGAGAAGGCACACTCGGCGGACGACTGGTCCACCAGGCCGCTCCCCCAGTCCTGGCTGGAGTACGCGGCTCTCGACGTCCTGCACCTCATCGATCTGCAGGAGAAGCTCGTCGCCGAGCTGGAGGAGCAGGGAAAGACGCGCTTCGCGCGTGAGGAGTTCGACGCCGTTCGGGATAAGGCACCGAAGCCGGTGCGCGAAGATCCCTGGCGCCGGCTGAGCGGCCTGCACACGGTCCGCGGCCGTCGCAATCTGGCTGTGGCCCGTGCACTCTGGCAGGCTCGCGAGCTCTACGCGCAGGAGCAGGATGTGGCCCCCGGCCGCCTGATTCCCGATCGTTCGATCGTGGCCGCGGTCCGGGCGGAGCCGGCAACCAAGCAGGCACTCGCTTCGCTCAAGGACTTCACCGGACGCGCGAGTCGGACGCAGCTGGATCGGTGGTGGTCCGCGATCGAGTCCGGACGCACCACCACGGAGCTGCCCCCGGATCGCGTCGCATCAGACACTCTTCCGCCGCCGCGCGCGTGGGCCGATCGCAACCCCGAGGCCGATCTGCGCTACAAGGCTGCGCGCCCTGTCCTGGAAGAGCATGCCCGCGAGCTCACGATGCCGAACGAGAATCTGCTCACCCCGGACTTCCTGCGCCGGGTGTCGTGGGATCATCCCGGCGACGACGTCGAGTCGATCGCCGCGGCGTTGCGCGCGCTCGGTGCGCGGGACTGGCAGATCCAGGAGACCGCGCCGCTGATCTCCGCCGCTTTCATCGCGGGCCCTCCCGCCGAACCGCCTGCACCCGTCGTCGCCGCCGGCTGAGACGAACGCCGCCCACGCATGTCGTGGGCGGCGTTCGTCACTCGTTCACGTCAGCTCCGGCCCGTGATTGTCGAAAGCGTGCAAGGCTCAGAGGGCAGTCGGAAGCCGATTCGTAGAAACACCCCAACGGCTTCCGGTGAACCTGAGTTCCACAATATGCTGGACTCAATCTCACGACATTGGAGGCAGAGTGGCCGAGAACTCGGACGTCTACTTCATCGACGGCATGCGTACGCCCTTCGGGCGGGCCGGCGAGAAGGGCATGTACTGGAACACCCGCGCGGATGACCTCGTCGTCAAAGCGATCATGGGTGTGATGGAGCGCAACCCGCAGGTGCCGGGCGAGCGCATCGACGACGTGGCCATCGCAGCGACCACGCAGCAGGGCGACCAGGGCCTCACTCTGGGACGCACCGGCGCGATCCTCGCAGGCCTGCCCCTGTCGGTCCCGGGCTTCGCGATCGACCGCATGTGCGCCGGTGCGATGACCTCCGTCGCGACCATGGCCGGATCCATCGGCTTCGGGATGTACGACCTCGCACTCGCGGGCGGCGTCGAGCACATGGGCCACCACCCCCTCGGCGCGGGTGCAGATCCCAACCCCCGTTTTCTCACCGAGAAGCTCGTCTCCGCCGACGCTCTCAACATGGGCATCACCGCGGAACGTCTGCATGACCGGTTCCCGCAGCTGACCAAGGAGCGCGCCGACCGTTTCGGCATGCAGAGCCAGCTCAAGGCCGAGGCCGCGTACCAGGCCGGCAAGATCCAGCCGGATCTGGTCTCGGTGGCCACCCGCGACGCCAGCGGCGCCTGGGGTCTGGCTACGGCGGACGAGGGACGTCGCCCCGAGACCACGATGGAGGGTCTCGCCACGCTCAAGACGCCGTTCCGCCCCCACGGGCGTGTGACGGCCGGTACGTCCTCCCCGCTCACCGATGGCGCCACGATGAGCCTGCTGGCCGGTTCGCGTGCCGTGACGGAGCTCGGGCTCACGCCGAAGATGCGTCTCGTCTCGTTCGCCTTCGCCGGCGTCGAGCCCGAGGTCATGGGCATCGGCCCCATCCCGTCCACGCAGAAGGCCCTCGACAAGGCCGGTCTCACCATCGACGACATCGGCGCGTTCGAGCTGAACGAGGCGTTCGCGGTGCAGGTGCTTTCCTTCCTGGACCACTACGGCATCGCCGACGACGACCCGCGGGTCAACCCCTGGGGCGGCGCGATCGCCCTGGGTCACCCGCTGGCAGCCTCCGGCGTTCGCCTCATGATCCAGCTCGCCGCCCAGTTCGCCGAGCACCCCGAGGTTCGTTACGGCCTGACCGCCATGTGCGTCGGCCTCGGCCAGGGCGGATCGATGATCTGGGAGAACCCGAACTACACCGGAAAGAAGTGACCCGATGACCAACTACGACGCCATCGACTTCTCGCCCCTGCAGGCATTCGCCGCCGATGAGGTCGTCACGCACTCACCGGTGCGCGACGTCACACTGCCCTCAGGCAAGGTGCTCGCCCTCATCACCCTCGACAACGGTCGCGACCACACCCGTCCCAACACGCTGGGGCCGGTCTCGCTGACCGAGCTCGGCGAGACGCTCGCTGGGCTCAAGGATCGCGCCGCGCGGGGCGAGATCCAGGCGATCGGCATCACCGGCAAGCCGTTCATCCTCGCCGCCGGCGCCGACCTCTCCGAGGTCGCGAACATCCCGAGCCGCGAAGCCGCGCTGCTGATCGCGCAGCTCGGGCACAAGGTGCTCGGCTCGATCAGCGAAGTGGGCGTGCCGTCGTTCACGTTCGTGAACGGCCTCGCCCTCGGCGGTGGCGTGGAGATCGGCTTGAACTCGCACTACCGCACGGTCGATGCGTCGGCTGCCGCGATCGCGCTTCCCGAGGTCTTCCTCGGCATCATCCCGGGTTGGGGCGGCGCCTACCTGCTGCCGAACCTCATCGGGATCGAGAACGCCCTGGAGGTCGTGGTCTCCAACCCGCTGAAGCAGAACCGCATGCTGAAGCCGCAGCAGGCGTTCGACCTCGGCATGATGGACGCCATCTTCCCCGCAGCGAACTTCCTCGAGGACTCGCTCGCGTGGGCCGACGGAGTGCTGAGCGGCTCCATCAAGGTGGAGCGCAAGAACGAGCCGGGCAAGATCGAGCGTCTCACCAAATGGCCCATCGCGATCAAGATGGCCAAGGGCATGCTGGAATCGAAGATCGGCACGATGCCGCGTTCGCCCTACAAGGCGCTGGAGCTGCTCGACAAGGCAAAATCCGGCACTCGGGCCGAGGGCTTCGAGCGCGAGGACGAGGCTCTCGCCGAGCTGATCACCAGCGACGAGTTCGCGGCTTCGATGTACGCCTTCGACCTGGTGCAGAAGCGTGCCAAGCGTCCGGTCGGTGCCCCCGACAAGTCGCTGGCGAAGAAGGTCACGAAGGTCGGCATCATCGGTGCCGGTCTGATGGCCAGCCAGTTCGCCCTGCTGTTCGTGCGCAAGCTCCAGGTTCCGGTCCTGATCACCGACCTCGACCAGGCACGCGTCGACAAGGGTCTCGCGTACATCCACGAAGAGATCGCGAAGCTTGAGACCAAGGGACGCCTCGATTCGGACACGGCGAACAAGCTGCGCGGACTGATCCACGGAACCACGGACAAGAGCGAGTACGCGGACTGCGACTTCGTCATCGAGGCGGTGTTCGAGGAGGTCGGCGTCAAACAGCAGGTGTTCGCCGAGATCGAGCCGATCATCGCCGAGGACGCGATCATCGCGACCAACACGTCGTCGCTGTCGGTCGCCGAGATCGGCGCGAAGCTCGCTCACCCCGAGCGACTCGTCGGCTTCCACTTCTTCAACCCGGTCGCCGTGATGCCGCTGATCGAGATCGTGAAGACGGACAGCACCAACGAGCAGGCCCTTGCGACGGCGTTCGTGGTCGCTCGCGGGCTCGGCAAGAACGCGGTGCTCACCGCCGACGCTCCCGGCTTCGTGGTCAACCGGCTCCTCGCCAAGGTGATGGGCGAAGCGGCGCGCGCGGTCTATGAAGGGACGCCGGTCGAGAAGGTCGAGAAGGCGTTCGGCCCGCTCGGGCTGCCGATGGGTCCGTTCCAGCTGATCGACCTGGTGGGCTGGAAGGTAGCCGCTCACGTGCAGGACACGATGGTGCGGGCGTTCCCCGATCGCTTCTACGCCAACGAGAACTTCCACCAGCTGGCGGAGCTGTCCGACATCGTGGAAAAGGACAAGGGCGGCCGCGTCACGGGATTCACGAAGGCCGCGGAGAAGGTCCTGAAGCCCGCCGTAGGCAAGAACCCGACCGACGAAGCGACCATCCTGCGCCGGGTGCAGGACGGCCTCGCCGAGGAGATCCGGATCATGCTCGACACCGAGGTGGTTCCGGAAGTGCAGGACATCGACCTCTGCCTCATCCTCGGTGCCGGCTACCCGTTCATCGACGGCGGCATCACGCCTTACCTCGACCGCGAGGGCGCCTCACAGCGCGCCGCAGGCGGTGCGTTCCACTCCCCTGAGATCAGGGGCATCGCGCATCGCTGAGCGCGGGCGATCCACAAGCGGGCGGTCCTCCGGGGCCGCCCGCTTCGCTGTCGCCGACAGGCGGCCGGGCAACGAGCATCGTGGTGGGTCGAGCCGACCGCCAGCGGATCAGCGTGTCGGTGGACGCTCCCTGTCGGGGCGAGTCAGCAGCCGCGCGTTCACACCGGATCTCGTGCGTACACGGGCCGCCGGGCGCACTCGCAGCACGCATGCAAGCGCCCCGAGTACCAGGCCGACCACCACCGGAATCGTGATCTCGTCGCCGAGCGCCAGCCACGCGACCAACGCGGTGACAGCGGGAATCACGGCGAAGACGATGGATGCCTCCCCCGCGCCGATGGCACGAACCAGCCACGAGTAGCAGGTGGTGCCGGTAGCGCCGACCAGTCCGATGAGCAGGATCAGCGTCCACGCTCCCCCTGCCGCCGGCATCGCGGGTGGTGCGGCCATGAGGAAGGGGGCGAGGAGGACCAGACCGACACACGCCCCGATGGCATTGACCGCGATGGGACTCTCACCCCGCAGCCGTTCGCCCTGCCATAGCGAACCGAGCGACAGACCGAGGAGCGCGAGGACGACCACCACCAGGGCTGAACCCACGTCCGGATCCGCCAGGATCTTCGGAAGGCACGCGAACGTCACCGCCACAGCACCGACGACTACGGCCACCCAGGCACGCCCGCTCTGCCTGCGTCGCAGGATCACCGCGGTCGCCACCGCCGTCATCACAGGATTCATGGCGATCACCAGCGCGACGATGCCTGCACTCGCGCCGTGTCCCAGCGCCCAGTAGCATCCGATGAACTGCGCGCCCTGAGTCAGCACATTGATGCCGATGGTCTCGCTCAGCGCACGACCGCGCGGGAGCCGGATCCGTAGAACCAGCACGGCGGCCCAGAGCGCGATCGCGATGACGCCCCATCGCAGGGCCAGCACGAGGAAGGGCGCCACCTCGCGCACCGCGATCGCGCTCAGAACGTAGTTGAGCGCGTACAGCACGATCGTGGCAGCGGCGGCGGCGAGCACAGAAGGCTTGATCATGCTTCGACCGTGCGCCCGTGAGCCGTCTCGTCGAAGTCACGATCACGATTCGTGATGGATCGCCGCCGACAGGAGCCAGGGGCGGCACACTGGACACATGAGTGCGCTGGGCATCCCGGAACTGCGAAGTCTGCTCGCCGTGTCCGCGTTCGCCGGGGTGGGGCGCGCCGCGGAGGCCCTGCATCTGTCGCAGCCCGCGGTGACGGGGCACGTGCGGAGACTGGAAGCAGAGATCGGCGCCCCGTTGATCTTCCGCCAGGGCCGCACGATCGCTCTCACTGCAGTCGGTGAATCGCTCGTGGCCGATGCGTACCGGATCATCGCCGCGCACGACGACGCTCTGGATCGCGCCCGAGGCCGCATCGGCTCCGATCTCGTCGTCGCCTCGACGAACATGGCCGGTGTCGGGACGCTGCGCACCGTCTCGCGGGTCCTCGCCGCCCACGCTCCCGGACAACGCGTGTCCGTTCGATTCCACCGCACGGTGCACCTCGAGGAGTTCGCACGAACGCGCACCGCCGATGTGGTGCTCGGCTACGGCCGGTTCGGGGCGGACAGCGTGCCGATCGGCCGCGTGGAGCTGGACTGGTTCACCTCCGCCGTCCACCCGCGCACGGATGCCCTCGTAACGTTCACCGCCCCCTGCCTGGTTCGGGAGACGCTGCTTGCCTCTCCCGTGGCGCGGGGACGTGATCTCGTCCGGGAGAGCATCGATCTGACGGGTCTCCTCATGGCCGTCCGGGCGGGTGAGGGCATGACCGCGCTTCCTCGTTCGCATCGCCACGAGCCGGGACTGACCCCGGTGGCGGGACTGGCATCGCCCGGGACGCTGCAACTGAGCGCGGTTTTCTCCGATCGCCTCTCCCGCGAGGCGCGGCACGAGCTCATCAGGGAGATGCGCACAGCGGTGGCTGTCGATGCCGCCTAACGCTGGGGCGGCCGCTGGTCGGGCATGCCCTTGTCCGGCCAGTAGGACATCGCCCGCTCCGCCAGCGCGGTGATCGTGAGCGACGGGTTGACTCCGGGATTCGCCGGCACGGCTGACCCATCGACGATCAGCAGACCGGGGTGTCCCCACGCCCGGTGATACTCGTCGACGACACCGTCTGCGGGCGACGATGAGATCACCGCGCCGCCGAGGAAGTGCGCGGTGAGGGGGATGCCGAACACCTCCGGCCAGCTGCCACGGGCGGCGGCCGGAGCGCCCGTGTGCCGGCGGATCTGGGCGGCGATGGCCCTGGTCGCGCGATGCGCCTCCGGCAGGTACGAGGGGTTCGGCTGGCCATGGCCTTGCCGGCTCGTCAGCACCGAGCGGCCGAACCGTCGGCGCAGCGACAGGGTGAGGGAGTTGTCGGCCGTCTGCATCACCAGTGCGATGATCCCGCGCTCGCTCCACCGATGCAGCGACGCGAGCCGTAGTTCGCGGATGGGATGGCGCACCACCCGTCCCGCGAGTGCGGCGAGCCGGCCCGCCAGCCTCCGATCCCCCGAGACCAGCACGGTGGCGAGCATTCCCATCAGGTTGGACCCGGGTCCGTAGCGCACGTTTTCCACGTGCGTGTGCTCATCCACGTGGAACGAGGTGGTGATGGCCACGCCGTCGGCGAGGCCCGCACCCTCCGGCACGCGCGTGGCGACGGCACCGTCGAGAGCCTCCGAATTGGTTCGCGTGAGCCTGCCGAGCGCACTGGACAACTGCGGCAGCGCACCGGCGGCCCGCATACGGTGCAGGAGCTGTTGGGTTCCCCAGGTCCCCGCGGAGACGACGACCTGCTCCGCATGGATCGTGCGCCGATCACGCGCGAACCACGCTCCCGTGCGCTGGGTGGTGACGAGGAAGCCGCCATCGGCATGCTCGCGCACGTCGACCACGGTGCGCATCGCTTCGATCCGCGCGCCGCGACGCTCCGCCAGGGCGAGGTAGTTCTTCATGAGGGTGTTCTTCGCGCCCACGCGGCATCCGACCATGCAGTTGCCGCACAGGGTGCAGCCCGTCCGGTCCGGCCCGTCACCATCGAAGTACGGATCGGCCACCCGCACGCCAGGCGTTCCCAGGAACACCCCCACCGGCGCGCGACGGAAGGTGTCGCCGACCCCCAGATCCGCCGCAGCGTCTGCCATGATCCGCTCCACCACGCCGGTGTGGGGGTAGTGCTCCACGACCCCGAGCATCCGCCGTGCCGTTGCATATGAGGGTTCGAGCTCGGCCTCCCAGTCCCGCCCCGCCGGCCACTGCGGGTCGGCGAAGAACGCCGCACCCGGCCGGTAGAGGGTGTTGGCGTAGTTGAGCGATCCGCCCCCGACTCCGGCGCCGGCGAGCACCATCACGTGCGGCAGCCGGTGGATACGCTGCACCCCGAAGCAGCCCAGCCGTGGCGCCCAGAGATATCGGCGAACGTCCCAGGAGGTCTTCGCGAAGTCTTCATCCTCGAAGCGACGGCCCGCTTCGTACACCCGAACGCGATACCCCTTCTCCGACAGCCGCAGTGCGCTCACAGCGCCGCCGAAGCCCGAACCGATCACCACGACGTCCTCGTCGAACACGGTCATCTCGCCTCCTGTGCAACCAGCATCGTCAACGCTCCCGGCCGCAGGCCCACACGGCAGGCACCCTGCGCGACCCTCTCCCCGTCCGCGTATACGACCAGGTCCGGTGCGGACACCTCGACCATGCGCGCCCGGAGACGCTGTGCTTCGGGCCGTTCGAGGTGGGTACCGGAGAGAAGCCGCGGCAGCAGCAGGATCAGGCGCAGCATCGACAGCGGCGCCACGTGCACGACATCCAGCACTCCGTCGTCAGGATCGGCGCCGACGCACATCGGCATCCCGCCGCCGTAGCTGGCCGTGTTGCCGATGGCGATGAGGGTGCCGGGTCGCTCGGCCGGCGTCTCTCCGTCCAGTCCGAGACGGAACCGCATGGCCCGTACGCGAAGCACCTCGATCGCGATCGCGAGGAAGTAGCGGGCCCGTCCGCGCGGATACCGAAGGCGATTGGTCCGCTCGCTGACCTTGGCGTCGAAGCCGAGCGCGGCGATCGTGAGGAACAGATGCTCTCCGTTGTGGGATTCGATCGTTCCCACATCAATCCGCCGCGGCGCCCCGCTCAGCGCAGCCTCCGCTGCGTCTTCCGGGCGATCACGAGGGATGCTCAGCGCCCGAGCGAGGTCGTTCCCGGTACCGGCGGGCACGAGCGCGACCGGAATCGCGCCCCCGACGAGCGACTCCGCGAGTGCAGAGAGCGTTCCGTCGCCGCCGACGACCACGAGAACGTCCGGTTGATCTGCGAGGAGTTCGGCCAGCAGCCGCCGTGCCTCGGACGCATCGGCACCCCGCCGTTCGTTCACGAGAGCGCCCCGGACGCGCAGGTGCGCCACGGCGGCGTCGCCGATGGCTGATCCTCGCCCCTTGCCCGAGTGGGGGTTGACGAGCACCGCCACTCGACGAGCCGACTCAGTCACGATCCGCGACCAGGACGCCCGGGTTCAGCACGCCGGAGGGATCGAGCTCGCGTTTGATCGCGCGGAGAATGCGCACACCCGTCTCCCCGATCTCATCGACCAGCCACGGTGCATGATCGCGCCCGATGGCGTGATGGTGGGTGATCGTGCCACCCGACGACATGATGGCGTCCCCGACACGGCGCTTCACCGGCGCCCAGACCGCGAGCTGATCACCGCGTACGCCCGCCAGAACGGTGAAGTACAGCGAGGCGCCGGTGGGATACACGTGCGACACATGGCACATGATGAAGCTCTTCGCCCCCGCAGCGGCGAATCCCTCGCGCAGAGCAGAGGTGACCGTCTCGCGCAGGTGATGGAGGTTCGCCCAGTTGGTCGCGGTCTCCAGCGTCTCGCAGAACACCCCGGCCCCCAGCAGCGCGTCCCGCAGGTACGGCCCGTCGAATCGTCCGTCCATCCACTCCTGCGCTGCTGTGCGGCCAGCGCTCGTACCACCGGCTGCGGTCAGGAGCGCGGCGGTGTGTTCCCGCTTGGCCTCGCTGCCGTCGCCCTCGAAAACCGTGACCGCGCTTGCTCCACGGGCAAGCACCCGACCGATCTTGCCCACCTGAGCGAGGCTGACGCCGGTCTCGACCTCATCGGAGAGGCGGATCACCGTGGGCTGCGCACCGCCCTGTACCACCCGGCGCAGAGCCTCGACCCCCGTGGCGAAGTCGGGGAAGGTCCACGATTCGACGATGCGTTCCGAGGGCACCGGATGCACTCGGACGCGCACTTCCGTGATGACACCGAACGCGCCTTCGGAACCGAGGAAGACGCGGACCAGGTCCGGGCCCGCGGCCGATCCCGGCGCACGCCCGAGGGTGAGCTCGCCGGTGGGGGTCGCTACGCGCAGCCCGGTTACCATCGCATCGAAGCGCCCGTACCCGGCGGAGTTCTGCCCAGAAGAACGGGCTGCCGCGAACCCTCCGATGCTCGCGTAGCGGAAGCTCTGGGGGTAGTGTCCGAGCTCGAAGCCGTGTGCGGCCAGCAACCGCTCCGCCTCCGGGCCCCGGGTGCCCGCGCCCAATGTCGCCTCCGCACTGAGGGGGTCCAGGGCGATCAGCCCGCTGAGGGAGGCGAGATCCACTGCGATGACCGCGGAATGCGCTCCTCGCTCCGGGTCGAGTCCGCCCACCACGCTCGTCCCCCCGCCGAACGGGACCACAGCGGTGCCGATGCTCGCCGCCTCCCTGACGAGCCGCGCGACCTCGTCGTGGCCGGCCGGCCGCACGACCGCATCGGGGACGCGTTGCTCCGGCAAGCGGCGCCGCAGCAGGTCGGGAGTCGACCGGCCGCCAGCATGGCGCAGCCGGGCTTCACGGGAGACGTCGACGCCGCCGGTGCCGACGATGTCCTCCAGAGCGCTCCGCTGATCGGGCGACAGCCTCGACGCGTCCACCGTCACGTCGCTCAGCTCCGGTGCGGCCGACGGCCGCTGCACCCGCCCCAGCAGCGCCGGCAACAGCGCTCGCACGGCCAGCGGAAGCCCGGCGGCACGAGAGGGATCGCCCCATCCGTTCCAGAGCATCTGCGGATCTTCGGGGGTGGTTTCGCGACTCTGCTTCACGCGTTACAGTGTGACACATCATGGAAAAACGTCAACCAGTTCTCGAGCGAGCGATCCCCCGCTGGGACGACACACAGCTGCAGATCCTCGACGCCGCCGAGGTGTTGATCACTCAGCGCGGTGTCGGCGGACTCACCATCGCGGAACTCGCACGGACGTCCGGCTTCAGCCGCCCGACCGTGTACCGCAGCTGGCAGGGGGCTGATGACGTGGTTCGCGCGACGCTGTTGCGTCGTGTGCTCGCCATGCTCTCCGGCTTCACCCCGGCCACCACCCGTGACGAGCTGGTGGCCGATGTCCTCGACTTCGCCGGGCGGTTCCGTACCGACGCCATGTATGCGGCCCTTCTCGACCGCGAGCCCGAGGTGTTCACCCGCTACACCCTTCAGCGATTCGGCAGCAGCCAGCGCGCCATCCTCGACTGGCTCGCCGAGTCGATCGCTCGCGCTCAGGAACAGGGATCCGTGCGCTCCGGAGAGCCCGCGGAGATCGCCACGATGCTCCTGCTCATCACGCAGTCCGCGATCCTCTCCTACGGAACCGTGTCGCTCCTTCTCGACGCCGCGGCATGGCGTCGAGAGTTGCGGTTCGCCCTGGACGGCCATCTCCGGCCATGACGAACACCGTGACCTCCTCATACCTGCCGGATGCCGGAACGCGCAGCCGAGCCCTCCAGCGGGCGGCGGACGGCGTCTGCGACGTTCTCGTCATCGGAGGCGGGATCACCGGGGTGGGTGTGGCCCTGGACGCGGCCTCGCGCGGACTCGACGTCGTGCTGATCGAGGCCGAGGATCTCGCGTTCGGGACGAGTCGCTGGAGTTCGAAACTCGTGCACGGCGGGCTGCGTTATCTCGCCACCGGCGACTTCGCCACGGCGATCGAAAGCGCGCAGGAGCGCCACGTGCTGATGACCAGGATCGCACCACACCTCATCCGCTCACTCCCGCAGCTCATCCCCTTCGGCACAGCCGTGGACGCGCGTCAGCGACTCGGAGGCGTGGCGGGCATGGCGATGGGAGACCTTCTCCGCATGCGAGCAGGCACGCCGCGCACGGTGCTCGCCCGCCCGCGTCTGGTCGGCGCGACGACGGCACGCCGGCTCGCACCCGCGCTGGACGCGCATCGACTGCGCGGTGGGGTGCTGGGAGCCGACGGACAGCTGGTCGATGACGCTCGCCTCGTCGTCACCGCAGCCCGCACCGCAGCCGCGCACGGCGCGAGGATCATCACCCGCACCCGCGCGGAGCGGCTGCGCCGTGACGGTTGCGTGGCCACCGATCGGCTCACCGGCGAACGGATGGAGATCCGCGCGCGAGCCGTGATCAACGCGACAGGCGTCTGGGCCGGGACGATGGATGACAGCATTCGCGTGCGTCCGAGCCGGGGCACGCACCTCGTGGTGGATGCGAAGAGCCTCGATCATCCATCGGCTGCCGTGATGATCCCGCACCCCGGATCGCTGAGCCGCTTCGTCTTCGCCCTGCCCTCGCAACTCGGACGGGTGATCATCGGACTGACCGACGAAGACGCCCCCGGGCCGATCGCCGCAACGCCGGCGCCTACCGAGACGGAGATCGCCTTCCTCCTCGGGACGGTCAATCGGGCCCTTCGCACTCCGCTGTCGCGTGACGCCGTCATCGGCGCGTTCGCCGGACTCCGGCCCCTCATCGACACCGGCGATGCGGAGGCGAGTGCCGATATTTCGCGGCGACATCTGGTCACGCTGTCCCCCGCCGGCTTCGTCAATGTGCTGGGTGGAAAGCTCACCACCTACCGGCGGATGGCTGAGGAGGCCGTCGACCTCGCGCGGGACACCTTCGGTCTCACCGCAGGGCCGAGCGTCACCGCGGCTCTCCCCCTCGTCGGCGCGACCGGCGCCGCCCCCGGAGGGGTGCCTCCGCAGCTACGACGTCGATTCGGCGCGGATGCGGGCGCTGTGCTCGCCGCGGCGAGTCTGCGCGATCCCTCCTCCCCGATCACCCCCGGGATCGATGTCCTGCGCGCCGAGGTGGAGTTCGCGGTGCGGGCCGAAGGCGCACTCACCGCGGAGGACGTGCTGGATCGCCGTACCCGCATCGGCCTGGTGCCCGCCGACCGTGAATCGACCGCGCCCGCTGTCGCCGAGGTGGTATCCGAGACCCTCGCATCGATCGCGCACTGATCCGCCTCCTCCCTGCACCGCCGCCGCGCTCGGCGTGGTCGCGCGCTTGCGCCGGACAAGTCTGAGGGGATATTTTCGAACGTGTTCGATTCATCGGCGCGAGAGGTCTCGACAGCGGCGCCCCGCGCCTGCGAAGGAGCATGATGACATCCACCCCGAAGAGCGAACGCACCCGGATCGCGATCCGCGACGCGGCGATCGCATCGTTTCGTCAGCGCGGCTTCGACGCGACGACCATCCGGCTCCTCGCCGGTGAGCTCGGGATGTCCGTCGGCAGCGCCTACTACCACTTCCCGAGCAAGAGCCACCTGATCCAGGAGCTCTATCAGCAGGTTCAAGCCGAGCATCGCGCCGCGGTCGCACCTCTGCTGGCGAGCGAGGCGAAGCTCGCACCACGTCTCAGAGCATTCCTGCACACGGGTCTGGATCAGCTGGAGCCGTTCGGAGATCATGCCAGCGAGTTCGCGCTGGCTGCGCTGGCACCCGGATCGGATGCCAGCCCGCTGTCTGCCCACTCCGAGGCTGCCCGCCAGAGCGTGATCACGCTGCTGCGTGAAACGGTGGAGGGTTCGTCAGATCGCCTCCCGGCGGATGTCGCTGCGCTGGCACCGGAAGCGCTGTACCGCATCTATCTGGCACTCACGCTCGCCTGGGTGCAGGACACGTCCCCGGGGCGCGCGCGCACTCGCCGTCTGGTCGACAACGGCACACGCCTGCTGGCCGTGGCATTGCCTGCGCTGAAACTGCCGCCGGTGCGACGCGCGATCCTCCCGCTCATGGCGGACGTGGCGAAGCTCGGCGAGTGAGGCGAACACTCGACCAACCACAGATGAACGCTGGCTCGAACGCGCGCAATACGCGTGGGCGGTCCTGACCCACCCGACATGATGGTGCTGTGCAGCAGCCCATCCCCCAGGACACCGCATGTTCGACGCGCTGAACGGACTCCTCTCCGGAAGCGGAATGGCCGGTCTGCTGAAGACGGGCACGGCGATCACCGGTACGCTCCTGGTCATTCCCGCCCTCATCAAGCTGTTCCTTGTGACGGTGGACGAAGGATCCGCGGCGATTCGCACCCGCAACGGCAAGCCGATCATCCGGCGCACCGATTCGCGGCGCGGATCAGCGGGCGATGTCGTCGTCCTCACCCCCGGCAGCCACGCGGCATTCCCGCTGCTGTGGTGGTATCGGATGATCGATGTGCGGACCCGCTCCACCGACCTCCCGGTGCGCGAGCTCACGGGAGCCGATGACTCACAGCACCGCGTTCATGCGTCCTTCGACTGGCGCCCGCTCCCGACGGGGCACGACCTCCGCGTCTTCGAACTGGACGTCGTCAGCGTGAAAGAGAGGGCGGGCAACATCGTCAGTGCCGCGCTGCGTGACATCGTGCGGAGCCTGCCCGGCTCAGCTCTCCCGGTCAACGAGCTGCTCTCCCCCGCGGTGGTGGACGCCTGCCGCGAACGCGTGCGCGCCGAATGCGGAATCGAGCTGCTGCGGGTGATGGTCACCGGTGACGCTCTGACCGACGGCTACCTGCTGGCGACCGCGCTGCGTGGGCGCACAGAGGATCCCGCTGCACTGGCCGCAGCGATGCTGCCGAGCCTGCGCTAGATCAGCGGACGATGCCGGTCGAGCCGGTCTGTGTGGCGATCTGGCCCGTCCACAGCGCGCCGTCCGGGTGCGGTCGCGCCATGGGCACGCGAATCCCCAGCACCTGGGAGACGACGTCCTGGGCGATCTTCGCCGCCGTCAGTCCGGCATCCTCCAGCACCTGCTCGCGTGTCGCGTGGTCGATGAACTCGTCGGGCACGCCGAGCTCGTCCACGGCGGTGTCGATTCCGGCCTCGCGCAGCACCTGACGAATCCGCGTTCCGATACCGCCGACGCGGATACCGTCCTCCATCGTGATCACGAGCCGGTGACGGGCGGCCAGATCGACCAGCGACGGGGCGACGGGAACAACCCAGCGCGGATCGATCACGGTCGCACCGATGCCTTGGGCACGCAGGCGCTCCGCAACGTCCATGGCGAGGTGCGCGAACGGGCCGATGCCGACCAGCAGGACGTCCTCCGAGTCCGGTCGCGCCAGCACATCGACGCCATCGTCCAACCGTTCCACGGCGGGCAGGTCATCGGCGACGGCTCCCTTGGGGAAACGGATGACGGTGGGCGCGTCATCGATCGCCACCGCCTCCTGCAGTGCCTCGCGCAGGCGCTCCGCATCCCGCGGAGCGGCGATACGGATGTGCGGGATGATCTGCAGCATCGCCAGGTCCCACATGCCGTGATGGCTCGGCCCGTCCGGCCCGGTGATGCCGGCACGATCCAGCACGAACGTGACCCCCGCCTTGTGCAGAGCCACATCCATCAGTGCCTGATCGAACGCGCGGTTCATGAAGGTGGCATACAGCGCGACCACGGGATGCAGGCCGCCGTATGCCATTCCGGCCGCAGCAGCCACCGCGTGCTGCTCCGCGATGCCGACGTCGTACACGCGGTCCGGGAATCGCTCGGCGAAGGCAGCGAGCCCGGTGGGACGCAGCATCGCCGCCGTGATCCCGATGACGTTGGGCCGTTCCTGGCCGACGTTCACGAGCTCCTCGGAGAACACGTCGGTCCATCCGGTGCGCGCCTGCTTCAGCGCCTCTCCGGTGCGCGGGTCGATCGGGTTGACGGCATGGAACTGGTCGGCCTCGTCGTTGCGCGCCGGCGCGTAGCCGCGGCCCTTCTCCGTGATCACGTGAACGATCACCGGGGCGCCGAAGGACTTCGCCTGCTCCAGGGTCTCCATGAGCATCGGAAGGTCGTGTCCGTCGACCGGGCCCAGGTACTTGATGTCGAGGTTGGAGTACAGCGCCACGTTGTTCGTGAAGCGTGACAGGAACCCGTGGGTGCCTCCCCGGACACCGCGGAAGACGGCCCGTCCGACCGGCCCGAACGCTCGGAAGAACCGATCCGACTTGCGGTGCAGATCCTTGTATGCGGCCGCCGTCCGCACCCGGTTCAGGTAGCGCGACATTCCCCCGATGGTCGGGGCGTAGGAGCGACCGTTGTCGTTGACGATGATGACCAGGTTGCGGTCGTTGTCATCGGAGATGTTGTTGAGCGCCTCCCACGTCATCCCGCCCGTGAGCGCGCCGTCCCCCACCATGGCAACGACGTGTCGGTCGGCACGGCCGGTGCGTATGAAAGCGCGGGAGATGCCGTCCGCCCAGCTCAGAGAGCTGGAGGCGTGGGAGGACTCCACCACGTCGTGCTCGCTCTCAGAGCGTTGCGGGTAGCCGGCGATGCCGCCCCGGGCGCGCAGTTCGGAGAAGTCCTGACGTCCGGTCAGCAGCTTGTGCACGTAGGACTGGTGCCCCGTGTCGAAGATGATCGGATCACGCGGGGAGTCGAACACGCGGTGCACGGCGATGGTGAGCTCCACCACTCCGAGGTTCGGCCCGAGGTGTCCGCCCGTGCGGGCGACGTTCTGCACCAGGAACTCGCGGATCTCGGAGGCGAGTTGGGCGAGCTCGCGCGAGCTCAGTCGGTCCAGATCACGAGGTCCGGAGATGGAGGGCAGGATCGCCATGCTTCACTCCTTCTCGGGACGCAGGAAGCGCCCCGTGCATCGTCTCAGTCTAAACGCGTCGGATGTCAACGCGTTGACTCTCAGCGCGCCCGGGAGGGCTCGGGCTTCCTGCTGTCATCCGGGCTATGGCTGCCGCACACCACGCAGCAGCCAGACGAAGTACGGCGCTCCGATCAGGGCGACCATCAATCCCGCCGGAAGCTGCGATGGGGCGATCAGCGTGCGCCCCAGCGTGTCTGCAACGAGCACGAGAAGCGCGCCGAGAGTCATCGCGACAGGAATGATGCGTGAGTGGCGCGCGCCCACCAGCGCGCGGGCGAGGTGCGGGGCGACCAGGCCGACGAAGCCGACCGTTCCCACCGCCACCACCGCGACCGCGGCCAGGACGGCAGCGAGGGCCAGCACGGCGAACCGCGTCCGTTCAAGACGAACGCCGAGAATGCGCGGCGTGTCCTCGTCCACGGCGATGAGATCGAGTTGACGTCGCACCGCGATCACCATGGGAATCGATATCACCAGCACGATCGCGACCGGGAGCACGTCGCCGAGTGAGCGTCCGTACGTGGTTCCGGAGAGCCACGTCAGGATCCGCGGTGTCTGCCACGGATCCGTGCTCAACAGCAGGAAGGTGGTGACGGCCGTCAGGGCGTATCCCATCCCGATCCCGACCAGCACGAATCGATCGGGAAGCAGTCCGCCGCGCCAGGCTAGGAGCGCGATGAGCGCGAAGGTGAGGAGACCGGCGAGCACTGCCATCACGACGAGCGCCACCCGTCCGCCGCCCGCGAACCCTGTGGCGACCACGAGCACGGCACCCACGCCTGCACCCGCGGTTATCCCGAGCAGCCCGGGTTCGGCGAGCGGGTTGCGCACGGTTCCCTGGACGATCGCCCCCGCGAGAGCGAGGGCCGCACCGCCGAGCAGCGCCGCGCACACCCGACCGACGCGCTCGTCGAGCGCGCGACCGACCAGATCAGGGGCCGACGCGGTGAGCCAGAGCCGCACATCACCAAGCTGCAGCCACATGCTGCCCGCGAGGAGTCCGATGACGCCGGCGACGAGGAGCAATGCCACGGAAGCGGTCAGCACGAGGATGAAGCGCCGACGCGTCCGGATCCGGGACGGAGCGCTACCGGCGAGGCGTGCGGTGCCCGCATCGCGCAGCCGCATCGCAAGGATCACGATCACGATGCCGCCGACGAACGCGGTGGGGATGCCCGTGGGAATGACCACCGCACCGGCGGGTGTGAGCAGCGCACGCAGCACGGCGTCGGCGAGCAGGATCAGGAGCGCGCCCAGCAGCCCCGAAGCGGGGACGAGGAACTGATGACGACGCAGCGCCGGCACGCGCTGTGCGATCAGCCGTGCGAGCACTGGAGCCCCGAGCCCGACGAACCCGATCGGACCGGCCAGCGTGACCGAGATGCTGGTGAGCAGAACGGAGCACAGAATCGAGAGGGCGCGCGTCGAGCGCACCGCGACGCCGAGCGAGCTGGCCGCATCGTCGCCCAGACCGAGAACATCCAGACGCCGAGATAGAAGAAGCGACGCCACGATGGCGACGGCGATCACGGGTGTCGCGCGCGCCGAGGCGTCGATGTTCAGCTGAGAGAGCGAGCCGCTGCCCCAGGCGAAAAGGCCGGTCGTGTTCTCCCGGAACAGAATCAGGAGCATCGAGGTGGCGGCGCCCAGAGCCATCGAGATCGCAGATCCGGCCAGAATCAGGCGGGTGCTCGCCGTCCCCGCGGCGCGACCGGTGAGACCGAGCACCACGGCGGCGGCGAGGATCCCGCCTGCAAAAGCGACTCCGGAAGAGGCCCACAACGGTACGGAGAGCCCGAATGCCGCGACGACCGCGAGGGCGAAATAGGCGCCCGCCGTGACGGCAAGGGTGTCCGGCGAAGCCAGGGCGTTTCGCGTGACCGACTGCAGCAGCGCGCCCGCAACGCCCAGGGCGATTCCCACGGCGACGCCTGCACAGAGACGCGGGAGACGTGAACCGATGAAGACGTCGTTCACGGAGACGCCGCCGACCGTGAGCTCTTCGCCACCCAGCGCGCGCAGGAGCTCGGATGCACCGACACCGCTCGTCCCCTGCGTCAGATGCCAGAGGCCGACAGCGCCCACGGCGATGGTGAGCGCCACGAGCGCCAGAACGCCGCCCAGGGTGGCCCCACGTCCCTCCCCGCCGACACGGCTGGTCGGCCCCCGCTGCTGCGAGGGCCGACCAGTCGCCGGATGTACCCGGGTCACTTCCCGGTGATCACGTCGACGAAGGCGTCGATAGCCTGCATGTTCGAACGCGGTCCGCCCGCTCCCCACACGCCCGGGGGGAACTCGAAGGCGCGTCTCTCGACCACCGCGGGAAGTGCCGTCCAGATCGGGCTCTTCTCCAGCTCGTTCACGTAGCTCTCCGCTGTGCCGTCGTTGGCGAAGATCAGGTTCGCCTCGCCGACGCCGGTCAAGCCTTCGATGTCGGTCTGTGCAAGCCCGTAGGCGGGATCCACTCCGCCGCTGCCGAAGGAGGTGTTGACGTCGTTCGTCCAGGCTCCCGTCAGGCCCAGCTGCTCGCCGAGCTCGGTGAACAGCGCACCCTGTGCGTAGGGACGGATGACCACGTTGCCGGACTCGATCCAGCCGTCGAAGAACACGAAGTCGGTGGTCTTCAGCTTCGCATCGGCGACCTCTTCCTTGGCCTCTGCAAGGCGGGCATCGAACTCGGCAAGCACCTCATCGGCGCGCTCCGTGCGACCGGTGGCCTCCGCGATGAGCGAGAAGACGTTCTTCATGTTCTCGATCTGACCGCTGGTGTCGGTGCCGATCGTCGCGAGCACGGGCACGTCTCCCTCGCTCAGCTTCGCCAGCAGCTCGTCATCGGGGCTGTTCGCCTCCATGATGATCAGGTCGGGCTCGGTCGCGTAGATCGCATCCAGGTCGGGCTCACCGCGCTCGCCCACGTTGACCGTCGACGCGGGCAGCTTCTCGGCGCTGACGTAGGTGGCGTAGTCGGTGATCGATGCAGCACCCACCGGGGCAACGCAGAGCGTGAGCAGATCCTCGGTCTGCTGCCATTCGAGCACGACGACGCGCTCCGCCGGCTTGTCCAGCTCGAGGGTGCGACCCTGGCTGTCGGTGAGCGAGACCGGACCGGTCGCGGTGCTCGTGGTGTCAGCAGCACAGCTCTCCGAAAGCGGTGCGACATCAGAGACATCTGCACCGGCTTCAACCTGCGTGGTGCCGCACGCGGTGAGCGTGAGCGCGACAAGGCCGGTGGCGGCAAGAACCACCAGGCGACGGGGGCGAATCATGTGGTGTCCTCTCAGGACGGGTTCAGGGACGGGGACAGGGGACGGTCGCGCTGCGCGACGTGCGGCGACTGACAGGGTCGATCCGCAAGCGTCCGGAGCGGGGATCGAAAGTGACGTCGACGTCGATGTCGTAGGCGCGACGGATGCTCTCGGCAGTGAGAACCTCCGTCGGTACGCCTGCAGCGAGGATGTGCCCGTCCTTCATGAGCAGCAGGTCATCGGCAACACGGGCAGCGTGATCGAGATCGTGCAGCACGACGCCGACCGCTGCGCCGCGCTCATCGGCCAGATCCCGAATCAGATCGAGCGTCTCGACCTGGTAGCGCAGGTCCAGGTGATTGGTCGGCTCGTCCAGGAGCACCACGCCGGTCTGCTGCGCCAGGCAACAGGCGAGCCACACACGCTGCAGTTCGCCTCCGGACAGCTCACCCGCGGCACGCTTGCTCATGTCGGTCAGTCCGGTCGCCGCCAACGCGTCCTCGATCGCACCGTGATCCTCGGCGGTGAGACCACCGAAGCGGCGACGATAGGGGTGGCGACCGAAGGCCACCACCTCTCGAATGCTCAATCCGAGAGGCGCCGTGCGCGACTGCGCGAACAGTGTCACTTGGCGGGCGAAATCCCGGGCCGACAGGGATCGAACCGGAACGTCCGCGTCATCAGTCCGCACAGCGATGTCTCCGTCGGCCACCGGGTGAAGGCGTGCCAGCGCGCGCAGGAGGGTCGACTTGCCCGAGCCGTTCGGTCCCACTAGGGCTGTCACGCGGCCCGGGCAGAGCGCGATCGAAACACCATCGACCACCGTGTGTTCACCGAAGCCGAGCGTGAGGCCGCTGCCTCGGAGGGCGGCCTCGGCAGCGGGCACGACATTGATCACGGGGGCTCCTGCGGTGGATGAGAGGCAGGCATCGCCGTGTTCACACTCGCGAGCGCCAGAGGGCGACGTGATAGTTAGGGTTGCCTTGCCTTATCGATGCTACGGCGTGACTCCTGTGTCTGCAATCGGGCTTTCACGACAGGGTATGTAGCGAATCAGACATCACGTCCGGCATACACACCAGGAGTGACCCCCATGACGCGTTTGAAGGCGGCGATGAAGGCGCTCGGCTGGGAGTATCCGAGCTGATCCGAGATCTCATGCACCGCCAGGCCCTCCCCCAGCAGGGTAAGTGCCTGATGAACGCGGAGGGACTGCCTCCACTGCAGGAAGGACAGACCCGTGTGCGTCCGGAACAGCCGCGCGATCGTCCGCTCAGAGACACCCGCGCGATCGGCCCACGCGGCGAGGGTGAGTTCGTTGGTCGGATCCTGCATCAGCGCGTCGACGATCTCCCCGATCCGTGGGGCATCCGGGACACGCAACGCCAGCTGTCGTTCAGCCGGCAGCAGCACGTCGAACACCACGGCCTCGGCCCGCACACGTGCATCGTCGCTGAGGTCGGTGCGTTCCAGATGGGTGAGCAGCGCGGCGAGCACCGGGGTGATGTCCACGGCCACGGGAGCCGCGAAGCTCACCCGCGACCGGGCGGGATCGAACAACGCGTCGAAGAGGGATGCGCGCGCGGTCATGCGACCAGAGTGAATGACCCCGGCCGGAATCCACAGGCCGTGCCCGTCCGGCACCGTCATCAGCTGGTCGTCCAGGCGCACGGTCATCGTTCCGCCGCGCACCCAGACCAGCTCGTGAAGCGGGTGCGAGTGCGGCTCGAACTCGAGCGGGATGGGGACGTATGCGCTCTCCGTGACGATCGCGAACGGTGCCGGAATCGCCGTCGGCGCCTGCCCCGCACTCAGGACCACAGTGTCCGGTTCGCGCGCCCAGGAGCCTCGCGGTGAGCTCACAGACGCTCCAACAGGGCGACGACCTGTGCTGCGAACGGATCGGCACCCTCGTGGTCATGTGCGGTGATCGTGACAACGGCGTCGCCGCGGAAGATCAGCAGCTGACCGTAGGCACCGTGCAACCGCCAGGCGGAGCCGGGGCCGCCCCAGCCGCCAAGGGCGTACCGGCGGTACGCGGGTTCCGCTTCATGTTCCGACCACTCAGTGTGCAGGATGCGCACCATCTCGGGCGAGACGAGCTGCTCACCGTCATGGTGCCCACCATTGCGGATCAGCTGCCCGACGGCCGCGAGTTCGTCGAGGGTCAGCTCCAGTCCACCGCCGGCTTCGATGTACCCATTCGGGCAGCGCTGCCACGACGGTGCCGCGATTCCCAGCGGAGTGAACAGCCGATCCTCCAACCAGGAGCCGGCATCGCCCACCACGGCCGCGAGAGCGCGCATCGCGGTGTAGGTGCTGGCGTTCGAGTACTGGAACACCCGACCCCGCGCGGGTCGGGAGAGGAACTCGGCCGCCAGGTCCGGCCAGTCGGTCAGGAGCGTCGGCGACCAGGGGAAGTCGACGCCGCTGATCATGCCGAGCAGGTGCCGCACGGTGACGTCGCGGGTCTCGGGCGCGATCCCCAGGTCCGGGAGGTAGTGCGCGACCAGGGTGTCCAGATCGAACACGCCATCGTCGACGGCGATACCCGCGGCGAGCACGCAGATCCCCTTCGCGACAGAGTGGACGTCGCGCCGCACATCATCGTGCCAAAGGAACCTCGCGGTGTCGTCCTCCACACGGACATGAATGCCATGTGCGTCGAAGCGCTCTTGGTCCGCCAGCTGGACGAGGTTATCGAGAATGTGCTCCGCGGATGCCATACCCCGATTCTTTCATCGCCACAGACGCGAGGCCCGGCCGCCAGCCACCACCGGTTCCTGAGCGAGCCCTTCGTCTCGCTGGCGCTCGCTCAGGAACCACGCAGCGAGACGAAGGGCCGATAACGCGGACATCCCGCCAGGCCGAAGCCTGACGGGATGTCGGAGCGATGCGGATCAGACCAGCGAACGCAGCACGTACTGCAGGATGCCGCCATTGCGGTAGTAGTCCGCCTCACCGGGGGTGTCGATGCGCACCACGGCGTCGAACACGATCTCCTGCTTGCCCTCGGGCGAGAACTCGCTCGGGGTGGCGGTGACCTTGACCGTCTTCGGGGTGACACCCTCGTTCAGCGCCTCCAGCCCCTCGATCGAGACGATCTCGGTGCCGTCCAGGCCGAGCGATGCCCAGCTCTCGCCGGCGGGGAACTGCAGCGGAACCACGCCCATGCCGATGAGGTTGGAGCGGTGGATGCGCTCGAAGCTCTCCGTGATGACCGCCTTGACGCCCAGCAGGCTGGTGCCCTTGGCGGCCCAGTCGCGCGACGATCCCGAACCGTACTCCTTGCCGCCGAAGACGACGAGCGGGGTGCCCTGCGCCTGGTAGTTCTGCGACGCGTCGTAGATGTAGGACTGCGGTCCGCCGGGCTGCGTGAAGTCGCGAGTGAAGCCACCCTCGACCTCCGCGCCGTCGTTGACCGCGCGCACCAGCTGGTTCTTCAGGCGGATGTTGGCGAACGTGCCGCGGATCATCACCTCGTGGTTGCCGCGGCGCGAGCCGTACGAGTTGAAGTCCTTCTGCGCCACACCGTGCTCGGTGAGGTACTGGGCGGCGGGGGTGCCGGCCTTGATGTTTCCGGCCGGGCTGATGTGGTCGGTCGTGACCGAGTCGCCCAGCGTCGCCATCACGCGCGCTCCGGTGATGTCGGTCACCGGGGTGAGCTCCATCGTCATGCCGTCGAAGTACGGTGCCTTGCGGACGTAGGTCGAGTCGGCGTCCCACTCGAAGACCGGACCGGTCGGGGTGGGCAGGCTCTTCCAGCGCTCGTCACCATCGAAGACGGTGGCGTACTGGGTGATGAACTGCTCACGCGAGATGGAGGAGTCGATGATCTCCTGCACCTCTTCCGGGGCGGGCCAGATGTCCTTGAGGAACACGTCGTTGCCGTCGCCATCGACACCGAGCGCGTCGTTGTCGAAGTCGAAGTGCATCGAGCCGGCGAGAGCGTAGGCGACCACCAGCGGCGGAGAGGCCAGGTAGTTCATCTTCACGTCGGGGCTGATGCGCCCCTCGAAGTTGCGGTTGCCGGACAGCACGGCCGTGACAGCAAGGTCGTGATCGTTGATGGCACCCGAGACCTCGGGGATGAGCGGACCGGAGTTACCGATGCAGATGGTGCAGCCGTAGCCCACGGTGTAGAACCCGAGACCTTCGAGGTCCTTGTCCAGACCTGACTTCTCGTAGTAGTCGGTGACGACCTTGGAGCCCGGGCCGAGCGTGGTCTTGACCCACGGCTTCTGCTTGAGACCCTTCTCGCGCGCCTTACGTGCCAGCAGACCCGCGGCGATCATCACCGAGGGGTTGGACGTGTTGGTGCACGAGGTGATGGCGGCGAGGGTGACCGCGCCGTTGTCGAGGATGTACTTCTGTCCCTCGGGCGTGGTGACCTCAACCGGGTTGGAGGCCTGCGGAGCTGCGGAGGAGGCGAGGACCTTGGGCGCCGTCACGGCCGCCTCGATCTCGACCTCTTCACCGGGAACCGATCCGGCGTCGGAGGCGGGGAACGATCCGGCGTCCGCCACGTCCACGGGCGTGGCGTCGGCGTAGTTCAGGATGTCCTGCTCGAACTGGGTCTTGGCCTCGGACAGCAGGATGCGGTCCTGCGGGCGCTTCGGGCCGGCGATCGACGGGACGACCGTCGAGAGGTCCAGCTCCATGTACTCCGAGTACGAGGGCTCGCTCGCGGCGTCGTGCCAGAGCTTCTGCTCCTTCGCGTAGGCCTCGACGAGAGCCACAGCGTGCTCGTCGCGACCGGTGAGGCGCAGGTAGTCCAGCGTCACATCGTCGATGGGGAACATGGCGGCCGTCGAGCCGAACTCCGGTGACATGTTTCCGATGGTGGCGCGGTTGGCCAGCGGCACGGAGCCGACGCCCTCACCGTAGAACTCGACGAACTTGCCGACCACGCCGTGCTTGCGCAGCATGTCGGTGATCGTGAGGACCACGTCGGTTGCGGTGACGCCGGCGGGGATCTCGCCGGTCAGCTTGAAGCCGACGACACGCGGGATCAGCATGGAGACGGGCTGGCCGAGCATGGCCGCCTCAGCCTCGATGCCACCCACGCCCCAGCCCAGCACGCCCAGGCCGTTGACCATCGTGGTGTGGGAGTCGGTGCCCACGCAGGTGTCGGGGTAGGCGCGCAGAACGCCGTTGACGTTGCGGTCGTAGATGACCTTCGCCAGGTGCTCGATGTTCACCTGGTGGACGATTCCGGTTCCCGGCGGGACGACCTTGAAGTCGTCGAACGCCGTCTGGCCCCAGCGCAGGAACTGGTAACGCTCGCCATTGCGCTCGTACTCGATCTCGACGTTGCGCTCGATGGCGTCGGGCCGGCCGAAGAGGTCCGCGATCACCGAGTGGTCGATCACCATCTCGGCGGGCGAGAGCGGGTTGATCTTGCTCGGGTCGCCGCCGAGGGCGGTGACGGCCTCACGCATGGTGGCGAGGTCGACGATGCAGGGAACGCCGGTGAAGTCCTGCATGACCACACGCGCGGGCGTGAACTGGATCTCGGTGTCGGGATCGGCATCCGGGTTCCACGATCCGAGGGCCTGGATCTGCTCCTTGGTCACGTTCGCGCCGTCTTCGGTGCGCAGGAGGTTCTCCAGCAGCACCTTCAGGCTGAACGGGAGCTTCTCGTGACCCGGGACCTGATCGATCCGGAAGATCTCATAGTCGGTGCTGCCGACCGTCAGGGTGCTCTGTGCACCGAAGCTGTTCACCGTTGACACGAGGTTCTCTCCTTAGCGTCTTTCGTCACCGCTGCGTTCCATCTTGGAGCGCCGAACCGATCAGGGCTAGCAAGGCCCGCCTAACCAGTGTGCGCCGCGAACGCCTCTCGCAACAGCAGGGAATTTATCTTGACGTCAAGATAAATCTATCACGATGCGCACCCACGCACGCGAGGCACGCCACAACGCCGCAGCGGGTGCCACCGACCCGGTTGCACCCGCTGCGGCGTGTCGACGTGGAATCAGTCGGTGGCGGGCACCGGACGTGCCGAAGCGTCAGCGGAACCGGAATCAGCGCGGCGGTACAGGGCGCGAACGGTCAGCCACGTCACGGCGACGAGCGGCGCGAACAGCGGCAGCCCCATCACCAGTTTGAGAGTGCCCAGCAACGCGACAGCACTGGACTCGCTTCCGGGCTGGAGCGAGGTGAGGTAGACCGGGAACTGTACGGCGAGGCGCAGGAAGAACAGCGCAGCCCAGGCGATGGCGAGCCAGAAGTACACCCGTCGCTTGCGCTTGGACTGCCGCCAGGCGGTGCCCTCCCCCATCAGGTAGCCGGCGGCCAAGCCGATGAGCGACCAGCCGACCAGCGCGGAGGCGAGCAGCGCCACCCCGTACGCCGCGTTGGTGATGAGACCGGGGACGAAGTTGTTCGACGCGTTGCCAGTGAACAGGGCCAGCGCCGCAGCCACCACAGCGGCCATCAGACCGCCGAGCGCCGCAGTGGGCGTCGATCGCGCGATCAGGCGCAGGACGGTGAACACCACCGCGAGGCCCACGGAGATGATGAGGGCCGGGATGAGCTTCTGCATGCTCTCCCCCGTCCACAGCGTGAAGACGAGGATGAACGCAAGGCTCGGAAGCACGCTCTCGGCGATGCCGCGCCACCCTCCCATGGCGGCCCAGACCACATGTCCCGTGGAAGCCTGCCGTGACGGGTCGAGACCGGCCTGGCGCGCGGCATTGCCGAGCGCCGCGCTCAGAAGCTCCGATGCGGAGGGCTCGGGTGGCGTCAGCGCCGTGTTCTCGCCGGCGGCAGTGTCCTCGCCGTCGGAGGCGGGGCTGCTCTCGCGCGCGTCGGTCACGCCGCGCCCGGCGCTGCCGGCATCTTCAGCGGGATGAGATCGCGCGGCGGCATCGGAGACCCGCCCCGCACCACCACGATGGAGCGGAACAGGTCCTCGACCTGCTCAGCGGCCGCCGTGTCGTTGGTCGCGGCGCCACCGATGACGCCTCGCAGGAACCAGCGCGGGCCGTCCACTCCGACGAAGCGGGCCAGGCGCATCTCCGAGGTGCTGCCGGCGACAACAGGAACCTCGGCGAGGAGCTCCGGGCCGAGCGGCCCTTCGCGCTCCTCCACACGGCCGCCCTGCTGGCGCACCTGCTCGCTGATCTGCGCGCGGGTCTCCTCCCAGAGCCCCGTGGTGCGCGGAGCCGCGAACGGCTGCACCTGCAGCGACGAGTCGGCGTAGTCGAGCCCGACCGCGACGATCCGCTTACTCTGCTCCTCAACCTCGAGGCGCAGGTTCAGTCCTTCTCGAGGCAGCACCTTGATGCCGCCCAGATCGATGTAGGGACGGACCGGGTTGGCCTCGGACTCGTCGAACGGACCGCTGGTGGCGCGGTCCTCGGGTGCCGACTTCTCGGCGGGCGTGGGCGTCTCGTCGCTCATGCGTTCACTCCTGTCTGTGTGCCGTAGCCGGTGGATCCGAATCCGCTCTCTCCTCGCGCGGAGTCGGGAAGCTCCGTGACGGGGATGAAAGTGGCGCGGGTGACCGGCATGACGATGAGCTGAGCGATCCGGTCTCCGACGGCCACGTCATACGCGGCTTCGCGATCGGTGTTCAGCAGGGAGACCTTGATCTCGCCGCGATAGCCCGCATCCACGGTCCCGGGAGAGTTGACGATCGTGATGCCGTGCTTGGCGGCGAGGCCGCTTCGAGGCACCACGAAGGCCGCATAGCCGTCGGGCAGGGCGATGGAGACGCCGGTGGGCACGAGCGCTCGCTCGCCCGGCTCCAGTCGCAGAGCGACCGCGGAGCGCAAGTCAGCACCGGCGTCGCCGGGGTGGGCGTAGCTCGGAGGCTCGGATGCGACAATGAGGACGTCAACGGAATCGGTCACCCCACGAGGGTAATGCAGAATGCAGGGCGAAGAATGACCTCCACCCCCACCTACCGCGAGCGTCTCACGCCCTCCCTCTGGATCCTGCTGTCCGCAGCAGTGGTCGCTCCCATGGTGGCGCTGGTCTTCGTCCGGGTGGATTCGACGATCGCACTGGCCATCGGAGCGGTCGTCGGCTTCGCCATCATCTGTGCCCTGATCGCGCTCTCACCTCGCATCGAGATCTCCGGCGGGGAGCTCCGCGCCGGACGCGCCCACATTCCCGTGGACTTGCTGGGAACTCCCGCACACGCCGTGAACGACGAAGCCCGCGCTGCTCGAGGTCAGGGCCTCGATGCGCGGGCTTGGCATCTGATCCGGGGCGGAATCGACGGGATCGTCACGGTTCCCGTGATCGATCCCGCCGACCCGACGCCGGTCTGGGTGGTGTCCTCACGGACACCGGATCGCCTGGCTGCGGCGATCGTCGCTGCGCAGCTTACGCAGCGCACTCCCGACAGATAGGACCGGAAGCGGTCTCGTGGTCCAGCTGGGAACGGTGCTTGACCAGGAAGCAGCTCACGCACGTGAACTCGTCCTCCTGGGCGGGAAGCACGACGACATCGAGTTCGAGGTCGGAGAGGTCGGCACCGGGGAGCTCGAACCCTGAGGGGTTGTCCGCATCCTCGGAATCGATCGACCCGGACGCCTTGTCGGGTACGCGTTCCTTGAGGGCCTCGATCGACTCGCTTTCGTCCTCGTTCTTGCGGGGTGCGTCGTAATCGGTGGCCATGACGGGTATATCTCTTCTTCCGTAAATGTGGGGGTTACCTGTGTGAACAGGCGGCGATAGTTTGCATGACCGTGGGAAGTTTCGCAAATGGGTGTTTTCCCAGCTTCGCCATGCATCCCTCGCAGCCGACCAAACTCGCGGCACGCCCGCGGTATTCCCCGCCTCCGCCGGTGGGCGTGGGAGCATGAAACGAACCCACACAGCGGAAGAGGCGTGGCGAATGGAACAGCTCACCATCATCGGTACCGAGGGCGAACGACTCGTTCTGGTCACCGAGGCCGGCGACCGTTATGCGCTCGCCATCGATGACGTCCTGCGGACCGAGCTGAAGAAGGCCGCCCGCCGCGAATCCGCACCGGAGGCGCCGCACGCGAGCCCCCGCGATATCCAGACTCACATCCGCGCAGGTCTGTCCACCACCGAGGTGGCGGAGCTGCTCGGCACCACCGTGGAAGCGGTCCAGCGCTACGAAGGCCCGGTACTGGCCGAGCGCGAGCACATCGTGAGCCAGGCGCTGGCTGTGCCGGTGCTGGTCGGCAGCGAGGTCGAACCCGACGGAACGCTGAGCTTCGGCATGGCCATCCGCGCCAAGCTCGCCGAGGCGGAGGCATCCGGGGAACGCTGGACCAGCTGGAAGGGCGACGACGGCTGGATCGTCAAGCTCGAGTTCATCTCCGCCGAGGTGGAGCACGATGCGCGCTGGGGATTCGACCCGCGCCGCAGCACTCTGTCGCCGCAGAACTCCGCAGCAACCCAGCTCTCGCGGCAGGGATCTCTTCCCGAGGGCTTGATCCCCCGGCTGCGGGCGCTGGACACGGCAAGCACGACGGCCACGACGGTCGCGACGACGCCCTGGAAGGACGAGTCGCGCTTCGACAGCGGCGCCTTCGGTCCTCGGCGCCTGCCCGATCCCGCACCGTCCGATGCCGCGGAGAGCACCGAGACGCCGCAGCGCCCCAGCACTGCGGCGGATGCCGCGATGAATCGCGCGCCGGAGCCGGACCGTCCCACCCACCCCGATACCGCCGACCTCCTGGAAGCGCTGCGACGCCGCCGCGGTCAGCGCGAGCCAGCGCCCGCGTTGGAGGACGAGGCCGCCGGTCCCGGATTGGTCACGGCACCGGCACCTCTGGCACGCATCGATGCCGTGCCTGCGGCGCCCAGCCCCGCACCCGTTGAGGCGGGCGATGACGCTGAGATCGTTGCCGAGAAGCAGGCCGCCGCCGAGCGTGACAACGGCAAGGGACGGCGCGGGCGCACCTCGATGCCCAGCTGGGACGAGATCGTCTTCGGCGCACGCACCGAAGACTGAGTCCGCTCTCAGACCGCGAAGGCTCCGGCACGGATGAGGGGCACGATGGTCTCCTCGGGCGTGATGCCCCCGTGCTGCCCCACCATCTTCTGAGGACGCGTGTCTGTTCCGCGGTCGTCGTAGTACGCCCAGATACCGCGGCTCACCACGAGCAGATCGCCGATGCGCGGCGCGACTTCCGGATGGACCTCGCCGAACAGACCGAGCGCGATCGCCTCGGCACGGGTGATCACATCCGCGGTGTTCTGCGCGTCGGCCGCCCACCGGGCGTGAACGCGTAGCGGATCCGCGTCCGCCTCGGTGTAGACGTGCAGCATGCGCGGCTCACCGCCGACATGTGCCACGCCCTCCCAGCGCGGGTCGTCCTCGCCGAGGAGGACGTGGCGAAACCGCGGCACGTCGATCATCCCGTGGTCCGCGGTCATGACCAGACCGATGTCATCCGGAACGGGAACCATGAAGGCACCGTCCACGTCTTCGAGAGCGGCCCGCCACTGCGTGGAGGCCACACCGAACTTGTGGCCGGCCTTGTCGACCTCCGGAAGATAGCAGTAGACCAGCGCACCGTCGTGCTGTGCGGCGAGGCGCACGGCGACGGAGACGCGGTTGGCGACGTTGTCCACCGCGACGTACTCGCTGCCGCGCAGGATGGCGCGCGTGAAGCCGGAGTCGGCGTACTCCCCCGGACCGACCGCGAACGATGGGCGACCCTCAGACGCCGCGCGTTCGAACACGGTGTCGCTGCGCTGCCAGGTGTGCGGATCGACGCCTTCGCGCTCCCAGCCGCTGAGCTGGTTGATCAGCATGTCGGATGCGGGATCGAGAACCTTGTAGCCCACGAGTCCGTGCTGACCCGGATCGGTTCCCGTCAGCAGCGATGTCAGGGCAGCCGCTGTGGTGGACGGAAAGACGGAGCGAGCCACATCCCGGCGGCGCATGAGCGAGCCGAGGCGGCGCGCGTGGCCCGTGTGGGCGCGCAGTTGCAGCGCACCGAGACCGTCGACGACGCAGAGCACCCCCGAGCGTGCGGAGCCGAAACGTCCCTCGCTCCCCAGCGACTGCAGGACATCCGACGCCACCCCGGTGATGCTCCGAGCGTGCGCGGGCGCGGGCGGTAGCATGAGGGACATCGGGGCCCAGTCTCGCACATTTCACCCGATGCACCCCTGCTGTCAGGGCGTTTCCCTCCACCCGAGTCTCCGGAGATCCACACCGCATGGCACGCAAGTCGACCGATATCGAGCCCGTCGTCGAGCGCATCGAAGACGTCGATGTCTCGGCGGAGATGCAGGGATCGTTCCTCGAGTACGCGTACTCGGTCATCTACTCCCGCGCTCTGCCCGACGCTCGCGACGGGATGAAGCCGGTGCAGCGCCGGATCCTGTACCAGATGGCTGAAATGGGGCTGCGCCCGGACCGCGGTCATGTCAAGAGCGCGCGCGTCGTGGGCGATGTGATGGGAAAGCTGCACCCGCACGGCGACTCCGCCATCTACGACGCGCTGGTGCGTCTCGCCCAGCCCTTCTCGCTACGCGTCCCGCTCGTGGACGGGCATGGCAACTTCGGCTCCCTCGATGACGGGCCCGCCGCTTCCCGGTACACCGAGGCGCGTATGGCGCCGCCGGCGATGGCGATGACGGAGAGCCTGGACGAGGACGTCGTCGACTTCATCCCGAACTACGACGGTCAGTATCAGCAGCCTGCCGTGCTGCCCGCCGCATTCCCGAATCTGCTGGTCAACGGAGCGAGCGGCATCGCCGTCGGTATGGCGACCAACATGGCGCCGCACAATCTGATCGAAGTCGTCGCCGCGGCGATCCACCTGCTGGAGAACCCCGAGGCGACGACCGAAGACCTGATGGAGTTCGTGCCGGGGCCCGACTTCCCCTCGGGCGGCATCGTCATGGGGCTGGATGGCGTCAAGGACGCCTACGCCACCGGGCGCGGTGCGTTCAAGGTGCGGGCGAAGACGTCCATCGAGTCGCTGGGGCCGCGCAAGACCGGCATCGTGGTGACCGAGCTGCCGTATCAGGTGGGGCCCGAACGGGTCATCGAGAAGCTGAAGGACGCCGTCACAGCGAAGAAGCTGCAGGGCATCAGCGACGTCCACGACTTCACCGACCGCAACCACGGTCTTCGGATGGTGATCACGGTCAAGACCGGCTTCGATCCGGCCGCGGTGCTGGAGGCCCTCTACCGCTTCACTCCGCTCGAGGACTCGTTCTCGATCAACAACGTCGCCCTGGTGGACGGTCAGCCACAGACGATGGGGCTGAAGGAGCTGCTGCGGGTCTACCTCGATCACCGCATCGAGGTGGTCACCCGGCGCAGCCAGTTCCGCCTTGACCGACGACGCGAACGCCTTCACCTCGTCGAGGGCCTGCTCGTCGCGATCCTCGACATCGACGAGGTCATCCAGGTCATCCGCACGTCCGACGACTCGGACGCCGCTCGTTCACGACTGCAGCAGGTGTTCGATCTCTCCGAGCGCCAGGCCGAGTACATCCTCGAGCTTCGTCTGCGGCGCCTGACGAAGTTCTCCCGCATCGAGCTGGAAGCAGAACGCGACAAGCTGAAGGCCGAGATCGAGGAGCTGGAACGCCTTCTGGGCGACCCGGTGCTGCTGCGTGGCCAGGTGGCGCGCGAGCTCGACGCGGCCGCGGAGGCCTACGGCACGCCACGGCGCACTCTGCTCCTCAACGCCGCACCGCCCAAGGCACGCACGGCGCGGGCGGCAGCCGCAGCCGATCTGCAGTTCGCCGACGCGCCGACGCTCCTGCTGCTGTCTGCATCCGGGCGCGCGGTGCGGGTCGACGGCGACGGCGAAACGCCCCTCACCGCCCCCTCACGGCGCAGCAAGCACGACGCCGTCCTCGCGCGACTGCACACCACCACGCGGAGCGAGATCGGGGCGGTGACCTCCCACGGGCGAGTTCTGCGCTTCTCCCCGGTCGACCTCCCGTCGGTGCCGCCGGCATCGGTTCAGCTGGCCGCCGGCGTAGCGCTCAAGGACTATCTCGGCATCACGGACAAGGCGGAGCGCATCCTCGCACTGATCCGCTTCGACGACGACACGCCCCTGGCCCTCGGAACCCGGGACGGCGTCGTGAAGCGCGTCGTCCCCTCCGCGCTCCCCGTGCGCCCGGAGCTGGAGATCATCTCGCTGAAGACCAAGGACATGGTGATCGGTGCCGTCCCGGCACCCGACGACGCAGAACTCGTGTTCGTGTCCAGCGACACGCAGTTGCTGCACTTCCCCGCGGAGCAGGTGCGGCCCCAGGGCGCCCCCGCGGGTGGCATGGCCGGCATCAAGCTCGGCGCCGGCGCCTCGGTCATCTTCTTCGGTGCGGTGGCTCCGGGAGCGGCAGCGCACGTGGTCACGGTGTCCGGCTCTGACACGATGCTCGCCGGCACCGATGCCGGTCGTGCGAAGGTGAGCGACTTCGCCGAGTTCCCCGGCAAGGGTCGCGCCACCGGCGGCGTCCGGTCACAGGCCCTGCTGAAGGGCGAGGACCGTCTCACGCTGGCCTGGGTGGGTGAGGAGCCGCGCGCGATCGGCTCCGATGGGGCCGTGCGCCAGCTCCCCCCCGGCGGGGCGAAGCGCGACGGCTCCGGTGTGCCCCTGGAGTCCGCCATCGCCTGGGTGGGGACCGCCATCGCCTGAGCGCTTCATCGTACACACACGCTGAAGGCTCACCGGGTGAGAACCACCTGCGCGCCCGGAAACCTGGCTAGATCCACGGCACCACGTTCGCCGCCACGGCGGGGTCGGCGATCGGGCGCGGCGCGGGCGCGATCGACAGCGTCACTCGAGGCGCCTGCTCGTATTGTGCGACCGTCACGAGGTAACGCCCCGGCGCACGGCCGATGCGCGGAGTCGTCTCGGTGATGAGTCGCCGGCCCGAGAACCCCGCAGCACCGGTGAGCTCCTTGAACGTCGGGACAGCCAGGATGCCGCGGGAGGCGACGACGGTGTGCGTGAACGTCCGCGCCGGTCGATCCGCGCGCGGTGCTGCCGGCGCAAGCAGATCCAACGCGGCATCGGGACCCAGGTGGACCACGACTCCGTGCTCGTGCTGCCGCTCGGCGGCATATCGCGACAGTTGATCGGTGAGGGTCGGCGCCTCGCTGATATAGGACGCGAAGGCGTACGGATCGATCAGGCAGAACCAGCCGTCACGATCCAGCTGCAGGCGTGTCATCTCGGTCACGCCTCCACCGTATCGGGAGGAGATCTGGATTCACGCGCGCGATCGGCTCCCGAACGCCCCGGATGGGGGCCGTCCGCGCACCGGGAGGCGATCAGGCGTCGATGGACTCGCGCGACAGCCGGTCGGACGAGTCGATGATGAACTCGCGCCGGGGGGCGACGTCATTGCCCATCAGCAGCTCGAACACCTGATTCGCGGCGTCGGCATCGGCGAGCGTGACGCGCCGCAGCAGCCGGCCGCGCTTGTCCATGGTGGTGGTGGCCAGCTGATCCGCGTCCATCTCACCGAGGCCCTTGTATCGCTGCACCGGCTCCTGCCAGCGCTTGCCGGCCTTGGTCAGCTTGGCGAGGAGTCCGTGCAGTTCCGCCTCCGAGTACGTGTAGATCGTCTCGTTGGGCTTGGATCCCGGATTCATCACGATGACCCGATGCAGCGGCGGAACGGCCGCGTACACCCGCCCCGCCTCGACCAGGGGGCGCATGTAGCGGAAGAACAGGGTGAGAAGCAGAGTGCGGATGTGCGCGCCGTCGACGTCGGCATCACTCATCAGGATGATCTTCCCGTAGCGCGCCTGCGTGATGTCGAACGTCCGGCCCGACCCCGCCCCGATGGACTGGATGATGGCGGCGCACTCCGCGTTGCCGAGCATGTCGGAAACAGACGCCTTCTGCACGTTCAGGATCTTGCCGCGGATGGGAAGCAGCGCCTGATGCTCGGAGTCGCGGGCGAGCTTGGCCGTGCCGAGCGCCGAGTCGCCCTCGACGATGAACATCTCGGACTGGGAGACGTCGCTGGAGCGGCAGTCGACCAGCTTGACGGGCAACGACGAGGATTCCAGGGCGTTCTTGCGCCGCTGGGTCTCCTTGTGGGCGCGCGCTGAGATGCGCGCTTTCATCTCGGAGACCACCTTGTCCAGCAGCTGGGACGCCTGGTTCTTGTCGTCCCGCTTGGTGGAGGAGAACCGCTCCCCGAGCTCCTTCGCCACGACGCGGGCGACGATCTGTCGCACCGCGGGAGTGCCGAGGACCTCCTTGGTCTGGCCCTCGAACTGCGGCTCCGGAACCGTGACGGTGAGCACCGCCGTGAGCCCGGCCAGCACGTCGTCCTTCTCCGGCTTGTCACTGCCGGACTTCAGACGACGGGCGTTGGCCGCCACCTGGGCACGAATGACCTTGAGGAGCTCCTGCTCGAAGCCCTGCTGGTGCGTTCCTCCCTTGGGCGTGGCGATGATGTTCACGAACGAGCGCGTCGTGGTGTCATAGCCGGTGCCCCACCGCAGCGCGATGTCGACCGCGCACTCGCGCTCGACATCTGTTGCTTGCATGGAGCCATCCGGCTGGAGCACCGGTACCGTCTCGTGGAAGGTACCCGATCCCTGTAGCCGCCACGTGTCGGTGATCGGCGCATCGGAGGCGAGGAACTCGACGAACTCGGAGATGCCGCCCTCGTAGCGGTGCAGCGACTCGTTGCCGCCCTCGGCTCGCTTGTCGGTGATGCGGATGCCGAGACCCGGGACCAGGAAGGCGGTCTGTCGCGCGCGCGTCTCCAGCTCGGCGAGCTGGAAGGCGGCGTCCTTCGTGAAGATCTGGCGGTCCGCCCAGTAGCGCACACGCGTGCCGCTGACGCCCTTGCGTACCTTGCCCACCACGCGCAGCTCGCTGCCATCCGCGAACGGGGTGAAGGGGGCGTCGGGGCGCGGCTCCCCCACGTCGGCGAAGGTACCCGGCTCGCCGCGGCGGAAGGACATCGCGTAGGTCTTGCCATCGCGGTCCACCTCGACATCGAGTCTTTCGGACAGGGCGTTCACGACCGACGCGCCCACACCGTGCAGACCACCGGATGCCGCATACGAGCCACCGCCGAACTTGCCGCCCGCATGCAGCTTCGTGAAGACGACCTCGACGCCGGTGAGACCGGTGCGAGGCTCCACGTCGACAGGGATGCCGCGACCACGGTCCTGCACCTCGACGCTTCCGTCATCGCGCAGGATCACATCGATGTCGACGCCGTTACCCGCGACGGCTTCATCCACGGCGTTGTCGATGATCTCCCACAGACAGTGCATGAGCCCGGGCGACCCGTTGGATCCGATGTACATGCCGGGGCGCTTGCGGACGGCTTCGAGGCCTTCCAGCACCTGGAGATGATGAGCGGAGTACTCGGCAGTCACGATCACCATCGTAATTCGCACCTCCGACACCGCCCACCAGGCGCGCGGATCTCCGCTGCGCCCGCGTATTCCCGCGGAACGCAGCGTACGCGGTGAGCGAAACACGCGGCCGGACGGGCCGCGAACACGTCCCACGTGGTTGACTGAAAGCAGTCTTCAGCCGCGCACCCGATCCAAGGAGGCACCCGCGATGAACACCACGCTCACCCCCGCCGAGCCGACGGTCTACCGGCTCACCGCGATGGACCGCTGCGATTCGTGCGGAGCCCAGGCCTACATCGCCGCCGAGGTCAACGGCTCGGAGCTCCTCTTCTGCGCCCACCACGGCCGCAAGTACGAAGCCAAGCTCCGTGAGGTCGCCACGTCCTGGCACGATGAGACCGCCCGTCTCGCCGAGGCCAACTGACAATCGAAGCCAACTGACACATCGAAGAAGGGGCTCCCGCTGCGGCGGGAGCCCCTTCTCGTGTCCGGGTCTTCACTCCCGGTAGCTGCGCGGCAGGTCGGCGGCGAGGCGGAGCACGATCTCCTCGCCGATCGTGCCGAGTCGCTCCGCGAGGTCGGTCGCTGAATCCGCCGGTGCGGCGCCGAACAGCGTCACCACCTGCCCGGCCTCCGCGTCGGTCCAGTGCGGGATGCGCAGCGTGTCGGCCGCGATCTCCGTCACGGGCAGTCGTCCCCCGGGCGTGGCCGCGGTCAGAGATCCGGCGGCCGTCGACATGAGCCCGGTGACGTAGCCGGCATCGATGATGGTGTCCTTGCGGCCGACCTTTGCCACCTCGGCCCGCAAGGAGCCCACGATCTGCAGCCCCAGATCGGCCTCCGAGGGACCATCAGCCGATCGGATGCCGTAGTGGAAGGCGCCGATGCGCACCATGTCGTAGCGGAACTCGGGGCGAGCGAACGCGGCGGCGCTGGCGGCCAGATGCAGCTTCTCGGGTGCCAGCCCAGCGGCGCACGCCTGCGCCACCGCTGTGTCGAACACCGCACGGGCGTCATCGTCGTCCGCGTCGGATGCCTCACCGATATGCGACCAGATGCCGACGACCCGGACGAGACCGAGTGCTTCCAGCTGCACCGCACGATCCACGAACTCGGGCCACTCCTCGGGGCGGACTCCGTTGCGGTGCAGCCCGGTGTCGATCTTCAGATGAACATCGGCGGTCGCCGACCGCGTCTGCGCGACGGCCGCCACGTCTTCGAGCAGCGCTGCGGAGCCGACGCCGATGTCCAGGCGCGCCCCGAGCGCGTCGGCCACGTCCTCGCGCCCGGCCAGCATCCACGCGAACACCCGCGCCTCGGGAGCCAGCGCGCGAACGGCGACACCGGTGCAGACGTCCAGGGCGCCGATCCAGGTGACGCCTTCGGCGATGGCGCGGGTCACGATGTGGTCGAGACCGTGCCGGTAGGCATCGTCCTTCACCACGATCATCGGTTCCGCCGGGGCGACGCGCTCTCGCACGACGCGGATGTTGGCGGACAGCGCCGCCAGATCAACGACGAACTCCGCGCTCATGCGACGACCTCCCGACGCGTCCGGTTGCCGATGGCGGGCAGCAATTCTTCCAGGCCGAGGCCGGTGAGGGAGATCCACTCGGCCCAGGCCGGCTCTCCGCGCTCCGGGTCTCCGAGGAACACGACGTCATCACCGGTCGCCGCCTCCGTCGCCGCGATGTCCACGACGCAGACGTCCATCGCCACACGACCGACGATGGGACGACGAGTGCCGTTCACCGTGACGGCCAGACGGTTGCCAAGCGAGCGCACGATGCCTTGCGCGTAGCCCCCTGTCACCAGCGCGACGCGGGTGTCCTCTGCCGCGGTGAACGTGTAGCCGTACGACACGCTCTCCCCCGCTCGCAGCACCTTGACGCCCAGGATCTCGCCGCTCAGCGTGACCGCCGGCAGCGTCTGCGGGAGGGCTCCGGCGGCCACCGCCGCCGTCACGACGGCGAAGGTGGGCGGGACCTCGCCCTCGAATGCCTCGGGGCCATCCGCCCCGACGACACCGGCCAGTGACTGCTCGCGGGCGACCGTCCGGATGAGGTCGGCGCCGAGTCCCCAGCCGTCGTGCCGGGCATCGGCGTACACCTCACGGGGATGACCGGACAGGTTCCGGCTCACGGCCGAGCGCGATACCCGCAGGGTGGGGTGGGTGCGACCGATGAGGTCGTGCGCGGAGATCATCGCATACGGCCTTCCGTGCGTTCGAAGGGGGCGTTGTCGTGCATAGGAGCCTTTCGGATGCGCTTCGGGGCCCGGCCCCGAGTGGCGGAGCGCTGGTCCGTCCGCCGTGCGGACACCGCCGTCGATCCTAGTCGCCGCCGCTCCGCAGCCCCTGTGGATCCTGCTCAGATGCTCAGGACCCGACGATGCCCGCCGGTAAACTGAAGACGAGAATCAAAGGAGCACCATGGCCTCGTCTGCCTCATCCCTCCCGGTGCGCGTCAAGTACGCGGTTGATCGCGCGCTGCGCATCAACACCGGATCGCTGATCGCGCGCGCCAAGGAGACCGCCGCGCACCACCACCGTGCGGTCCCCGCCGTGGTGCTGGACATGCTGTGGTCTGCAGCCCGCCACGACGTGGGCTTCCAGGACTACGTGGACTACGACTTCGCGATCCTCAGCAGGGCTGAGCGCGCCACCTACATGACGCACCCCATCTCGAACCGCATGTCGCAGATGCTCGACAAGCCCGAGGGCCGTGCCACGTTCCACGACAAGATCGCCTTCAACCGGGCGTTCGCTCCGTATCTCGGCCGCGAGTGGCTCGTCCTGGGCGAGAACCCGGCCTCGGACGCCGATGCGCTGCAGGCGTTCGCCGAGCGTCACCCCACCTTCATCGCGAAGACACCGCAGGGATCGGCCGGTCTCGGAGTGCACCGCTACCAGGCGGCGGAGGTGTCCGATTGGAAGGCGTTCACCGCAGAGCTGGTGGCCCGCGGTGAGCTGCTGATCGAGGAGGTCATCCTCCAGCACGACGACATCGCCGCCTACTGCCCCGGAACGGTGAACACTACCCGCGTCACGGCGTACTTCGACGGCACGAAGACTCACATCCTCGCAGCCGCCCAGAAGTTCGGGCGTGGCGCCGTGAGCGACCAGATGTCGTTCGGCGGCTTCTACACGATGCTCGACGACAACGGTCACGCTCGCAGCGCCGGTTACGACTCGCACGAGAACGTCCACGAGCTGCACCCCGACACCCACAAGCGCATCGCCGATTTCCAGCTGCCCATGTGGGATGAGGTCGTGGCGTACGTGGACCGTATCGCGCGCGTCATTCCGACGATCCCGTACGTCGGCTGGGACATCGTCGTCACCCCCAATGGCCCCGTCGTGATCGAGGGCAACTGGGCGGCCGGAGTCTATGAGAACAAGCCGAGCGTGAGCGGCATCCGCACGGGTCACCGCGAACGCTACCGCGCAGCCACGGGCATCTGAAGCTCGGCAACCAACGAAGAAGGGGCTCCGTCACACTCGTGACGGAGCCCCTTCTTCGTTGTGCTCAGGCCTTGCGGATCACGCCGAGCGGGGTGGACTGGTGCCCCTGCCCCAACGGGTTGTCCTTCAGGATGCGTACCAGACGCTGCTCCCCCGCCTTCGACAGCGTGGAGCCCAGGATGTTTCCTCCGAGGTCGTTGATGTCGACGACGGCCACATCGGCCGAGGTCTTCAGCAGCGCCTTGAGGTGGGCGGCGACCTCCGCCGGACGCTCTGGTCCGAGCACCACGGCCTTGTTGTAGGGCGGGATGGTGCCGCTCGTGGGTCCGTCGATGGCTCGCGCCTTGTCCCCCGCGATGCGGTAGAAGTCACCCTTGCGCCCGAACGCCTTCGTCACCGCGGCGACGGCCGCGGCGAACAGGATCTTCGGGGTACCGCACTCGCGCAGGGCCATCTCCATGGTCTCGGGCATACCGAGGCCGATGCCGTACGGGGTGCGGGTGACGTACATGGAGAGGAAATGTGCCAGCTTGCGCGGCGTGATGTCCTCCACCAGATACGACCGGCCCTGGGTGATCGCAACGATCTTCTCCGTCACGAACAGCGTGTCACCGGGCACCAGAGTGCCCTCGGTGACGTACTGCTGGATGAACGCGTCCAGGTCGTCTCCGGGCATGACGACATGCGTCTTGATCGGAAGTCGCTGGAACTGCTCACCGTCGACCTCGATGAGGAGGTTCTTGCCTTCGTTCGCCTCTGCCATGCTCTTTCCCATCACTCCAGGTAGTCCCGGAGCGACTGCGAGCGGCTCGGGTGGCGAAGCTTCGCCATCGTCTTCGATTCGATCTGGCGGATGCGCTCGCGCGTGACGCCGAACGTGTCGCCGATCTGGTCCAGGGTCTTGGGCTGGCCATCGCCCAGGCCGAAGCGCATGCGGATCACGCCCGCCTCACGCTCGCTGAGCGAGTCCAGCAGGCTCTCCAGCTGGCGCTGCAGCATGGTGAAGCCGACGGCGTCCGCAGGAACGACGGCGTCGGTGTCTTCGATGAGGTCACCGAACTCGCTGTCGCCGTCCTCACCGAGGGGCGTGTGCAGAGAGATCGGCTCACGGCCGTACTTCTGCACCTCGATGACCTTCTCGGGGGTCATGTCGAGCTCGCGCGAGAGCTCCTCGGGCGTGGGTTCGCGCCCCAGGTCCTGAAGCATCTGACGCTGCACACGGGCGAGCTTGTTGATGACCTCGACCATGTGCACGGGGATGCGGATGGTGCGGGCCTGGTCGGCCATGTCACGGGTGATGGCCTGACGGATCCACCACGTGGCGTAGGTGGAGAACTTGAAGCCCTTGGTGTAGTCGAACTTCTCCACTGCGCGGATGAGGCCGAGGTTGCCCTCCTGGATCAGATCCAGGAACTGCATCCCACGACCGGTGTAGCGCTTGGCGAGCGACACCACGAGGCGGAGGTTGGCGCCGAGCAGGTGGCTCTTCGCGCGCTGACCGTCCCGGGCGACCCACTGCAGGTCCAGGCCCAGCTGACTGGACTTCTCCGCCGCCGACATCTTGGACAGCTTCTCTTCGGCGAACAGGCCCGCCTCGATGCGCATGGCCAGCTCCACCTCCTGCTCCGCGTTCAGGAGCGGGACCTTACCGATCTGCTTCAGGTAGTCCTTGACAGGGTCGGCGGTGGCACCGGAGATCTGCGTGGAGTAGACGGGGACATCGTCCTCGTCGGAGGAGGAGATGACGATCGCTCCCGTGGGCAGCGGCTCGGCGGCGACAGGCTTCGTCGCCCCTTCCTCGTCGTCCTTCTCGTCTGTGGTGTCGTCCGACTTGTCGTCAGCGGCCTCGACGTCGATCTCGACGTCTTCTGCGTCGTCCTCGCCGGGTTCGTCCTCTTCAGACTTCTTCTTGCGTCCGCCGGCCGCCTTCGCGGTGGTCGCGCGAGGCTTCTTGGCTGCCGGCGTGGCGGCGGCCTTTCCGGTCGTCTTCGCAGCAGCACCGCGCTTGGCGGCGGGCTTGGCTGCGGCCGCCGTGGCGGTCTCGTCCGTCTCGGTGTCCTTCGCTGCGGTCCGCGTGGTCTTGGTCGTGGCAGGGGTCACGGTTCACCTTTCACCGGCGTGCTCCGGATGTTTCACACACACGTAAGACCCTTGTCAAGTCCCTGGGCCTTTCAGCTCGTGGGGTCGACAACGGGTCGGTCCCCTATTGTCTCACACGTCGGCGTGGGGAAACACCAATCGACGCGTTGAGGAAAACGCGTGCGCAGACCCCGGTATTCCCGGGGTCTGCGCAGGAGGAACGGCGTGTCGGCAGGTCAGCCCAGACCGGGAGCACCCTTGTCCTCGTCGCCGGGACGGTTCGCCAGGAAACGCTCCAGCTCGGCTGCCAGCTCATCGGCGCTCGGGAGAGGAGCACCGTCCAGCAGCGTCTCGCTCGTGTACTCGCCACGCTCCATCTCGTGGAACTGGCCGGCGCGGTACGCGTCGTAGCGCACCTCGAGCGCGGCGATCATGCGCTGCAGCTCGTCGTTGTCGGCGATCTGCTCTTCCACCTTGCCGAGGAAGTCCCGGTTCGCCTCCACGATCGGATCGGTCGCGAACACCAGACCGGTAGCGGCTGTCATCTTCTCCAGCGCCACCAGCATCGCACCGGGGTACTCGGTGTCCGCCAGATAGTGCGGAACGAGGAGGACGAGTCCGGCGATCGAGGTGCCGTTCTCCGCGAGACGGTATTCGAGCAGGTGCCCCGCCGTGGCCGGGACCTGCGTCTCGGGCTGCCACACCGACAGCGAGGCGATGAGATCCTCCCGGTTTCCCGAGACCGTGACGCCGATGGGCCGCGTGTGGGGAACCGGCATGCCGATCGCATGCACCCACGTGACGCCGGACACACGGTGCTCGGCGGCGAGATCCAGCACCACGTCCGCAAAAGCCTCCCATGCGAAGTCGGGCTCGTAGCCGGACAGCAACAGGAACTGCTGGCCGAGCACGTCGTGGGCGAGCGAGAGCTCCAGGCGCGGCGGGCGGTAGTCGGTGAGGTGGTCGCGCACGAACGTCACGATCGGCCGGCGCGCCCGGTAGTCCAGCAGCACGTCATTGGAGAAGCGCCCCAGCACGTCGGCGGTGCCATCCTCGCGGAAGCGGTTGATCAGGCCCGCGACGGCGCCGCCCGCGTCCGTGAAGCCGGTCATCAGGACGACCAGCGGGAGGCCGGCCGGAACGGCACGCGGAGGAAGAACGCGTTCGAAGATCTCGGAGGGCTGGGGCATCCTTCCATGCTACGAGGACCCCGACGAG
This sequence comes from Microbacterium sp., assembly GCA_031277945.1. Classification (GTDB taxonomy): domain Bacteria; phylum Actinomycetota; class Actinomycetes; order Actinomycetales; family Microbacteriaceae; genus Microbacterium. The sequence continues at coordinate 584,066 of JAITLK010000002.1, forward strand.
CGAGGGCCGACAGCCCGAAGCTGTCAGCGAACACGCCGGCCCGCCATGACGGCGCGCTCCCTAGGATGGGGGCATGTCGGTTCCCGAGATTCAGTTGTCCTCGTCCCTGTCATTCGAACCGGAGGCCGAGGTGACTCTCGTCCTCGTTCCGGCGCTCCCGGCCCCCGATGCACTCGCCGCGTGGCCCGGACTCGCCGATGCGCTCGCGGCCATCGGTTTCACGGGATCGTTCGCCGCGTTCACGCGCGTCCCGTTGCTGTCGCTCACCGACAAGCCCTTTGCTGTGGTCGGGCTCGGCGACCGCACTGACGCCGCGGGCGTTCGTGACGCGGTCGGTGCGGGAGTGCGCTCCCTGACGGGGTTCTCCTCCGTGCACGTCCACCTGGACGCCGCGCCCGAGGGCACCGCCGCCGCTGCCGTCGAGGGCGCTCTGCTGGGTGCCTACACGTTCGATTCGTTCAAGACGTCGGGTCGCACGGAGCGCGCCACCAGCCTCACCGTGCACACGACCGAGCAGGTGGACACGGCCGCGGCCGTCAGCATCGCCGAGGCCGTCGCGCTGGTCAAGGACCTCACCACCACCCCTGCGGAGTGGCAGAGCCCTCAGCAGCTGACCGAGTCCGCCCTCGCCGCCGTCGACGGGCTGCCTGTCGAGGTGACCGTCTGGGACGAAGAGCGTCTCGCTGCCGAGGGTTTCGGGGGCATCCTCGGCGTCGGACAGGGCTCCGACCGCCCGCCCCGCCTGGTTCGCCTCAGCTACTCCCCTGCGGACGCCACGCGTCACGTCGCGCTCGTCGGCAAGGGCATCACGTTCGACACGGGTGGCCTCTCCCTGAAGCCCGCCTCGTCGATGGTCGGCATGAAGGACGACATGTGCGGCGCGGCCACGGTGCTCGCCGTGATCCGCGCGGCCGCACAGCAGGGGCTGTCCACCCGCGTCACCGCGTGGCTGTGCATCGCAGACAACATGCCCTCCGGTCGTGCCATCCGGCCCGGTGACGTCCTGCGGATGTACGGCGGCCAGACGGTGGAGGTGCTCAACACCGACGCCGAAGGACGTCTGGTGCTCGGCGACGGCCTCGTGGCCGCCAGTGAAGAGCACCCCGACCTGATCATCGATGTGGCGACGCTGACCGGCGCGATCATGGTGGCGCTGGGCAACCGCCACACCGGTGTGTTCGGCGACGACGAAGCCGTGGAGGCGTTCCTCGACGCCGCCGCGGTCGCCGGTGAGGACGCGTGGCCGATGCCCCTCCCGGACTTCATGGAGAGCGACCTCGACTCACCGGTCGCCGACATGCGAAACGCCAACATGGGCAACCGCAATGGCGGGGCGCTGTTTGCCGGACTGTTCCTGCGCCGGTTCGTGGGCCGGGTCTCCGACGAGGAGAACGCTCCGCGCATCCCGTGGGTGCACCTCGACATCGCCGCATCGTCCCTGAATGACTCCGCCCCGTTCGGCTACACCGACAAGGGCGTCACCGGAGCGACCGTCCGGTCGATCCTCGAGCTGATCTCGCGCTAGCCACAAGCCGCGCGGGTCCGAACTGGAGATCTCATGACAACCCACACCTTCGACGTCGTCGTCCTCGGCGCCGGCAGCGGCGGATATGCCGCTGCGCTGCGCCTCGCGGAGCTCGGGAAGAGCGTCGCGCTGATCGAGCGCGACAAGGTCGGCGGCACCTGCCTGCACCGCGGCTGCATTCCGACGAAGGCGCTCCTGCACGCGGCGGAAGTGGCCGACACCGTCCGCGAAGCATCGCAGTACGGCGTCACGGCTCAGCTGGATGCGATCGACCCCGCAGGGGTGGCGGCCTATCGCCGTGGCATCGTCGCCAAGAAGCACAAGGGGCTGGAAGGACTGCTTTCTGCCCGCAAGATCACGACGGTGACCGGCGCGGGTCGGCTGGAAGGCGACCGCACGGTGCGCGTGGGCGATGACCTGTACACCGGTGCCGAGCTCATCCTGGCCACCGGCTCGTACAGCCGGACGCTGCCCGGCATCGAGATCGGCGGTCGCGTGCTCACCAGCGAGCAGGCTCTCGAGCTCGAGGTGATCCCGGAGCGCGTTCTCGTGCTCGGCGGCGGCGTGATCGGTGTCGAGTTCGCCAGCGTCTGGCGCTCCTTCGGCTCCGAGGTGACGATCATCGAGGCCCTCGATCACCTGGTTCCGAACGAGGATCTGGCCGTCAGCAAGGGCCTGGAGCGCGCGTTCCGCAAGCGCGGCATCACCCAGAAGCTGGGCGTGCGCTTCCAGTCGGTGCAGCAGTCGGACACCGGGGTCATGGTGACCCTGGAGGACGGGACGACGCTGGACGGCGACTATCTCCTCGTCGCTGTCGGCCGCGGCCCCGTGACCGCAGACCTCGGATTCGAGGAGGCCGGGCTCACGCTTGAGCGCGGGTTCGTGATCGTCGACGAGCGCCTGCACACCAACCTGCCCGGGGTGTGGGCCGTGGGCGACATCACGCCCGGTCTGCAGCTCGCGCACCGCGGATTCCAGCAGGGTATCGCCGTGGCCGAGCGCATCGCCGGACTCGATCCCGTCGCCGTCCCCGACTCCCAGGTGCCGAAGGTCACCTACTCGCACCCCGAGGTCGCCTCCGTGGGGCTCACGGAGGCGCAGGCGGCTGACAAGTTCGGGGCCGATCGCATCCGGACCTACGAGTTCAACCTCGCCGGCAACGCGAAGAGCGAGATCATCGGGACAGGTGGCTTCGTGAAGGTCATCCGTGAGGTCGACGGTCCCGTGATCGGCGTCCATCTGCTCGGCGACCGTGTCGGCGAGCTCATCACCGAAGGACAGCTCGCCGTGGCGTGGGAGGCGTTCCCCGAAGACCTCGCGCCGCTGCTGCACGCTCACCCCACCCAGAGCGAAGCCCTGGGAGAGGCGTTCCTCGCGCTGGCCGGAAAACCGCTCCACGCGCTGTGAATGGTCGCCGACACTACCAGTGCATCACTAAGCTGGGTATAGACGTTCTGCATTTTTTGAAGGAGAAATCGACATGAGCACATCCGTCGTCCTCCCCGCTCTCGGTGAGAGCGTGACTGAGGGTACGGTCACCCGCTGGCTCAAGAAGGTGGGCGACACCGTCCAGGCGGATGAGGGTCTTCTGGAGATCTCGACCGACAAGGTCGACACCGAGATCCCGTCGCCCGTCAGCGGCGTCATCGAGGAGATCCTGGTTCAGGAAGACGAGACCGTCGAGGTCGGCGCCGTCCTGGCGAAGATCGGTGACGGCAGCGCCGCACCGGCCGCCGCCCCCGCGCCTGCCGCTGAGGAGCCCGCCGCGGCTGCTGCCCCCGCACCCGAGGCACCTGCTCCCGCCGCACCGGCGGCTGAGGCGCCGGCAGCTGAGGCCCCGGCCGCAGCTCCCGCGGGTGACGCCACCCCCGTGAAGCTGCCCGAGCTGGGCGAGAGCGTCACCGAGGGCACCGTCACCCGCTGGCTGAAGCAGGTGGGCGACGACGTGGCCGTGGACGAGCCCCTGCTGGAGATCTCGACCGACAAGGTCGACACCGAGATCCCGTCGCCGGTGGCCGGCACGCTGCAGCAGATCCTCGTGAACGAGGACGAGACCGTCGAGGTCGGCGCAGTGCTCGCCCTCGTCGGCAGTGGCGCACCGGCCGCAGCTCCTGCTGCGCCTGCTCCCGCTGCCGAGGCTCCTGCTGCGCCTGCTCCCGCTGCGCCCGCCGCCGAGGCACCTGCTGCTGCACCTGCGCCCGCCGCTGCTGCCCCGGCCCCGGCCGCTGCACCCGCCGCTCCGGCACCGGCTGCCGCCCCCGCCGCCGCGGCTCCGGCCGCCGCCCCCGCCTCCGCGTCGGGCGACGAGAAGGTCTACGTCACGCCCCTCGTGCGCCGCCTGGCCGCGCAGCAGGGCGTGGACCTCGCGTCGGTCACCGGTACCGGTGTGGGCGGACGTATCCGCAAGGAGGATGTGCTCGCTGCAGCCGCTGCACCTGCTGCCGCGGCTCCGGCCGCCGCCGCACCCGCGGCAGCCGTCAAGCTGGAGGCGTCGCCGCTGCGTGGTACCACGGCTCCGATGAGCCGCCTGCGCAAGGTGCTCGCCGAGCGCGCCGTGGCATCGATGCAGCAGACCGCACAGCTGACCACGGTTGTCGAGGTCGACGTCACGAAGCTCGCGAACTACCGCGACCAGGTGAAGGGCGACTTCGTCGCCAAGACCGGGGACAAGCTCTCCTTCCTGCCCTTCTTCGCTCTGGCCGCTGCCGAGGCGCTGAAGGCGTTCCCGATCATCAACTCGACGGTGAACGAGAACAACGAGATCGTCTACCCCGCTACGGAGAACCTCTCCATCGCGGTCGACACCGAGCGTGGTCTGCTCACCCCGGTACTGCGCGACGCGGGCGACAAGAACATCGCTCAGATCGCGCACGAGATCGCTGATCTGGCAGGTCGCACCCGCGAGAACAAGCTGAAGCCGGACGAGCTGTCCGGAGGCACGTTCACGCTGACCAACACCGGTTCGCGTGGTGCGCTGTTCGACACGCCCGTCGTGTTCCTGCCGCAGTCCGCGATCCTCGGCACCGGCATCGTCGTGAAGCGCCCCGGCGTGGTCACGGTCGACGGCAAGGACGCGTTCTCGGTCCGCTCGTACGTCTACCTTGCGCTGTCGTACGATCACCGCACCATCGATGGCGCAGACGCCGCGCGCTTCCTCGGCGCGGTGAAGGCCCGCCTCGAAGAGGCGAACTTCGCAGCCGACCTCGGCATCTGATCGACGAGATGGGCCCCGTGGCGATCCGCCACGGGGCCCATCTCGTTTACGGCGGCGAACGCGAAGGCCGGCCCGTTCCCTGAGGAACGGGCCGGCCTTCGGTCGTATCAGCGGGTGTACCCGACCGTGAGGTCCCCAGCCGCGACGCTGAGCTGCAGCGCGTTGGGTGAGGAATCGGAGGTATCGACGTTCACGGTCAGATCCCCGAACGCGCCGTCGCGTTCGACGTCGTAGGTGCCCTGCGGCACCCGGACCTCCGCGCTACCCGCGGTGACGCTCACGGTCGTCTCGCTGGGGACGGAACCTGTGACGTCAGCGATGAGACGGCCAGCGCTGATCGACAGGTCCAGACCGTTCGCATCGTTGACCGCGACCTTCGCGCTGCCTGCGTTGACGGTGGTCGACAGATCCTTCGAGGAGCCCTCGTAACTGAGCTCGCCGGCGTTGACGGTCAGATCGAGCTCGTCGAACCCGCCCGTAACGGTGGCCCGCCCGGCGTTGAGCGTCACCGACGCATCGATCCGGTCCTCCAGTGACCGAGGCAGCACGATCTCGGCGTGCACCTCGCCATCGTTGCGGAAGCCGAACCAGCGCCAGCCTCGCCAGCTCTGATCCTGCGAGATGACGAGCTCTCCGTCTCGCACGTCCATCCGCCACCCGTCGGCGGCACGCGACCCGTTGGAGGACACATCCAGCGTGGCCTCGCGAACGTCGTCGAAGCGCACGCTCACGGTCCCGGCGTTCATCTCGATGTCGACCTCGTCGACTCCCGCAACGGAGCTGCTCGTGGAGTACGTCCCCGGTCCCGCCGGTGCGGCTACCGCCGCCACCGCGCTTGTGCCGATCGCACCAGCGACGATGACGGCGCCCACCACTCCGACGCCGATCGCGACGCCGCGGCCGCGACGAGGGGCAACGGGCGCTGACGCAGAGGATGCGGGAGCGGGAGGGGTCGGGGTGCTCGGGAAGTCAGTCATGGTGTTCTCCTCAGGAAGTGGCGTCGAGATGGGCGAGTACGGCGAGGACCCGGCGGTTTCCCGCGGCGTCCTGGTCGAGGTCGAGCTTGGTGAAGACCGCCGAGATGTGCTTCTCGACGGAGCCCTCCGAGATGTGGAGAGCGCGGGCTATGGCCTGGTTGCTGCGTCCCTGGGCCATGAGGGCGAGCGTTTCGCGCTCCCGGTCGGTCAGCCGATCGAACCTGCTGTCCTGTCGGCGACGGGTGAGCAGCTGTGAGACGACTTCGGGGTCCAGAACGGTTCCTCCTGCGGCGACGGTGGCCGCCGACTCGAGGAAGTCGGCCACATCAGTCACGCGGTCCTTCAGCAGGTAGCCGAGTCCTCCGGAGCTGGAGGCGATGAGGTCGGTCGCGTACCTCTCTTCGACGTACTGGCTGAGCACCAGGATCGGCAGCCGCGGATCGCGGGCCCGTAGGCGGATGGCGGCGCGAATGCCCTCGTCCGTGAAGGTGGGCGGAAGCCGGACGTCGAGGATCACGAGATCTGGCGCGTCCTCGACGACGGCGTCGTCGAGCCTGTGGGTGTCGGCCAGCGCCGCGACCACGGTGTGCTGGGAGTCTTCGAGAATACGGATCAATCCGTCGCGGATGAGGCCCGAGTCCTCGCAGATCAGAATGCGCATGGCTGTTCTCCGGTTGAAGGGATGACGATGTCAGATCTCAGAGCTGGCACGGCAGGCTCACATCGATGGTGGTGGGCCCACCGACCGGGCTGCTCAGGGTGAGCACTCCTCCGGCCGCGGCGATCCGCCCGCTGATGCCATCGATGCCTCCCCCGGCCACACGACGTGCACCGCCGTGACCGTCATCCTCGATGCGCGCCCAGAGCATCCCGCCCGGCCGCTCCAGCACGGTCACGCGGCACTGCGTGGCGCCGGAGTGCTTGGCGATGTTGGTGATGCTCTCTGCAACGGCGAAGTACATCGCGGACTCGATCTGGGCGGGGTAGCGGCGTGGCGCGCGGACGTCCAGGGTGACCGGGATCGGACTGCGGGCCGCCAGCGCAGACAACGCCGCGTCCAGGCCACGATCCTCCAGCACTGCTGGGTGAAAACCCCGGGCCAGCTGTCGCAGCTCGGTCATCGCCGCCTTCGTGGACGTGTGCGCCTCATCGATCAGACCGATCGCGGCCTGCGGGTCCGATTCCACCTTCGTGCGCGCGAGGCCCAGGGTCATTCCGATCGACACCAGCCGCGGCTGGACTCCGTCATGGAGGTCGCGCTCGATGCGGGTGCGCTCGATGCTCGCGGCACTGACCGCGTCATCACGGCGACGAGTCTCGGTCGCAACGGTGCGCTCAAGCTCGTCGATGCGCGACGGCGCCAGCATGGCCGTGGAGATTCCGCGGTGGGCACGGGTGAGTCCCCACACTCCGGCCAGGCAGAGCAGCATGGCGCCGATGCCGATCAGGGCGGCCGCCCACGTCGGCGGGAAGAGCGTGCTGTTCGGCAACATCAGCGGCTCAGCGGCGAAGGAGCCGCGGATGATGTACACCAGGTAGGACGCCACGGCGCCGAGAAGCCAGAGTGCCACGCCACCGAGGCATGTGATGATCAGGAAGTGCAGCAGGCCGATCCAATTGCGACCGTCCGTGATCTGCAGCCACAATGTGTGCGGCACGCGCAGCCAGTCGGTGCGAGGCGAGCGGCGTAGGGCACGCGGGGTCAGGTCGAAGTCGTACAACCCACCGACGCGCAGCTCCTCGAAGCGGGCGATACCCGGCAAGCTCACCGCGAACAGCGCCAGGAACAGCAACCCGACGCCCAGGACCAGGAGGAACCCGACGCCGAAGCCCAGGAACACCCCCAGCAGGGTGAGCACGACGGGTCCGATCAGCCCCAGGGCAGCCAGATGGCCCGCGGCCAGAGCGTCTTGCGCGAGTCGTTTCTTCATACCTCCACGCTAGGTGGCCCACCACGCCCGCACAGCCAGGGAATCCCGAATGCTTCCGGGGGTTATCCCCCACGGGGCATCACCCACCTCCCGTGATCGTCGTCGCCCCCCTCACCCGCCACGCTCCGTCCACCCGCTCGATGCTGATCAGATTCGTCGTCGCGCCATCCGTCACTACTCGCAGGACGACAACGCCGCCGAAGTCCTCGATGAGCTCAATCGCCCCGCCCCGCGGTATGCGCTCCGGATCGACACCATCGGCCAGCAGCGGCCCGCAGGTCTGCTGCTCGCGGCAGCCGGCCACGGCGGCGAGCAGGTCAGCCGTCGCCGCGATGACCTCTGCGTCGCGGGGAGACGCCGAAGCGGGCCCTTCCTCCGGCGCGGGCGTCGCAAGCACCGGCTCGGTGCCCTCTGTGCCGGAGCCGTCCGCTGACGACGGATCCTGCGCCGACGGCGGGCTGTCCTGAAGGTCCTGGCCGCCGCGCTGGCCTTGCTCTCCTGTCGCCGCAGCCGGTGCCGTGGCCTGGGGTACCGCCGAGGATGGGCTCGCGTCGACGTCCTCACGGGGCACCGTCGGCGCATTCGGCCCCAGCGTGGACGAGCTCACGTCGCCGTCGGGCTGCGGCCACAACAGCCCCGCGGCCAAGATCGCCGCGGCGAGCGATGCGCCGATCAGCAGGGGCATCCGCCGCGGATGCCGGTCCGTAGCAGCTCGCCGTTCGCCCACGCGAAGACTGCGGCGCTCCTCCACGCGGAGAAGGCCGGCCCACGCCGATCTCGCCCTGTCCCGCCACCCCGCGGCGGAGCGCAGGCGAGCGCGTTGCGCCGGCTCTGCCCCAATGAATCGAGGAGCGGCTGCGCCACCTCCGCGGTCGCTGTGAGGTCGCAACTCCTGCGCACCCAGCGGGTGCAGCGTCACGGGATCGGTGACGCGGACGAGAAGCGGCCGTGGCGCGCACGCTTCGAACATGCTCTCCTCCAGCCGGACGAGAACTCCCACAGGAGATCGCACCCGTATGGAGTCCGCAGCCTCGGTGGCAAGTCGCGCCACGACACGGTCTGCGCAAGCGCCTGCCAGCAGAGCCAGCAGCTCAGCCGTTTCCTCTCGCGCCGGTGTGCCCTCTCCGACCGCGAACAGTGGCCTCCCCTGGTCGGTGAGCCACCAGCGACCGTGCGGCACCGGGACGGGGTCGTCGCCGAAGCGCGCAGGCAGGGCGGCTTCGGCGCACCCACGCATGAGGCTCACGGCAAGAGTCACGCCCTCACCGCCGGACAGCGGCTCGTCGGTCCGGGCGCGAAGGTAGGAGCCGACGGTCACCACGCACCAGGGAAGCACCGCATCATGGCCGTCAGCACGTCGAGCAACGTCGACCGGCGCGAGCAGATGCGCCGCGGGATCATCACGCCACCACGGTGCAGGCACAGCATCCACGTCCACCAGGAGCACCGTGTTCTCGCCTTCCGCAGCGAGGACGCCGGCAATCGGAACGTCGGGTGGTGCGATGCGGCGGATCGGCCGGTAGGTGCTCTCCAGAGGGTTCTGCGTCATGTCCACACTGTGAGCTCTCCCGCTCATTCCCCGTTTCTCCCGCCCGCGCGCCGTGGAACGAGGCCATCCGACACGGTGGTGGGGAGGAACCGGTGCCGTGGCCCGGTATTCTGGGATCATGGCCGCACGCAGCACAGCCCCTGAGAAACGTCAGGGCTTCTTCTCCCAGATCAAGACGCTCTTCACCTTCACCAAGGACGTCTTCCCCTGGCTGCCGTGGGTTCTCATCGGCATCCTTGTCGTCGGCGCCGCGCTCGGCGTCGTGGTGGGCTTCCTGATCCCGCCGGCGGAGATCTGGAGCATCATTCTCTGGGGCATCACCGGCCTCATGCTCGGCGTGCTCGGTGCGATGATCACGCTCACCCGCTTCGCCACGCAGGCGATGTATCGCAAGCTCGAGGGCGTCCCGGGCGCCACCGGACATGTGCTCAGCACGGGCCTCGGCCGCTCGTGGACCGCCAGTGACGAGCCGGTGCAGGTCAACGCGAAGACCCAGGAGGCGGTCTACCGCACCGTCGGCAAGGGTGGCATCGTCCTCGTCGGCGAAGGCAGCCGTTCCCGTCTCACGCGACTCATCAACGAGGAGCGCAAGAAGGCGGACCGCGTCGCTCACCAGGTGCCGGTTCACGTGCTCTACGTCGGTCAGGACGAGGAGGGCCTCGCGCTCAAGGACCTCGCGAAGGCGATCAAGGCTCTGCCCAAGTCCACCGACAAGGCCACGCGCGTGGCAGTCATCCAGCGACTGGCATCCATGCAGACGGGCCTGGCCTCCATGCCGATCCCGAAGGGCATCGATCCCACGAAGGTGCGGGCGCCCCGGCCCCGCTGATCGCACAGACATGAGGAGGCCCGCACCAGATGGTGCGGGCCTCCTCGTCTGTCTGGGACTCAGCGCGTGCTGATGAGGATCGTCCCGGCTGCCTTGTCATGCAGGCCGCGCTGATCCGCGTCCCAGATGACCGCGGGGATCACCAGGACCAGGAGGATCGTGCGGACGATCGGGCGCCACAGACCCGTCCAGGCGCCGTCGGCGCGGATCAGGCGCATGCCCATGACCCGGTGGCCAGGACTGCCGCCGAGGGTGGGGATGAAGAGGATCTGAACGACAGCGAAGATCGCCATGACGATCGACGGATTGAAGTCGAGGAAGGGAATCGGCTCAACCCCGGCACCCCGATCGAGCGGGGGGAAGAACGCGATCGTGATCATCACGGCACAGACGTAGTCGATCAGCAGCGCTACGAGCCGGCGCCCGGCGCGAGCGATACTGCCCGGCCCCTGCTGCGGCATTCCGAGACGTTCGCCGGGATAGGTCTGGGGGGATGCACTCACATCTCCAGTCTATGAAGCGCTCTGTAACAAGCCGGAAACATCCGGGATACGCGTGAGCAATCCCGTACCGCTAACTTCATCCTCAGCTCCCCTCTCAGGGCCGCTCGAAAAAGAATCTGGAGTGCGCATGTTCCGCGAACCATCCGAGGTACTGGCTTACATCAAGGAGAACGACGTCAAGTTCCTTGACATCCGCTTCACCGATCTCCCCGGCGTGCAGCAGCACTTCAACATTCCCGCTGCCACCGTGGACGAGGACTTCTTCGCCAACGGACAGCTCTTCGACGGCTCCTCGATCCGTGGTTTCGCGTCGATCCACGAGTCGGACATGCAGCTGATCCCCGATGTGACGACGGCGTACATCGACCCGTTCCGCGAGGCGAGCACGCTGGTCATGGTGTTCGACATCTACAACCCGCGCACCGGGGAGATCTACAGCAAGGACCCGCGTCAGGTCGCCAAGAAGGCGGAGAAGTACCTCTCCTCCACCGGCATCGCGGACACCGCGTTCTTCGCCCCCGAGGCGGAGTTCTACATCTTCGATGACGTGCGCTACTCCGTCACCGCGGGTGAGAGCTTCTACAAGGTGGACTCCGAGGAGGCCGCGTGGAACAGCGGTCGCAAGGAGGAGGGTGGAAACCTCGGCAACAAGACGCCCTTCAAGGGTGGCTACTTCCCGGTGGCCCCGGTCGACAAGACGGCTGATCTCCGCGACGACATGACACTGCGCCTCATCGACGCCGGCTTCGAGCTGGAGCGTTCGCACCACGAGGTGGGCACGGCCGGTCAGCAGGAGATCAACTACCGCTTCGACACGATGGTGTCCGCGGCGGATGACATCCTGAAGTTCAAGTACATCGTCAAGAACACCGCCGAGGAGTGGGGCAAGACGGTCACGTTCATGCCGAAGCCGCTGTTCGGCGACAACGGCTCGGGTATGCACACCCACCAGTCCCTGTGGCTCGACGGCAAGCCCCTCTTCTTCGATGAGAAGGGCTACGGGCAGCTCAGCGACATCGCCCGCTGGTACATCGGTGGCTTGCTGAAGCACGCCAACGCCGTCCTCGCGTTCACCAACCCGTCGCTGAACTCGTACCACCGCCTGGTGAAGGGCTACGAGGCCCCGGTCAACCTGGCGTACTCCGCCGGCAACCGCTCCGCCGCCATTCGCATCCCGCTCACGGGTTCGAACCCGAAGGCCAAGCGCATCGAGTTCCGCGTCCCGGATGCATCGGGCAACCCCTATCTCGCGTTTGCCGCTCAGCTCATGGCCGGCATCGACGGCATCAAGAACCGCATCGAGCCGCTCGAGCCGATCGACAAGGACCTGTACGAGCTTCCCCCGGAGGAGGCCGCCAACATCCCGCAGGTGCCGAACTCCCTGCTGGACTCGCTCGAGGCCCTCCGCGAGGACCACGACTTCCTTCTCGAGGGCGGCGTGTTCACGCAGGAGCTGATCGACACCTGGATCAACTACAAGATCGAGAACGAGATCAAGCCGATCGCCGCTCGTCCGCACCCGTACGAGTTCGAACTGTATTACGGGGTCTGATCCGGGCAGGTCAGTCGGACGTTCCCAGAGTCTGCAGAATCTGTGAGTGGCTGAGGTCCAGGTGCGCGATGCGACCTGGACCTCAGTCGTGGTCTGAGTGAAATAGGTCAGCTCCTGCTGTATAGTCAGTTTATGCTGACCATTGCGCCTCGTGTAGATGTCATGAACCGGCTGGGACGCGCCCTGGCGGACCCGACGCGTTCGCGCATCCTGCTCGCCCTGTTGGAGGGACCTGGGTATCCGGCGCGGCTTGCGCGGGATTTGGAACTGACGCGCACGAACGTGTCGAACCATCTGGCGTGCCTGCGCGGATGCGGGATCGTCGTCGCCGAGCCGGAGGGCAGGCAGACTCGATACGAGATCGCCGATCCACACCTCGCCGCTGCGCTGACGACGCTGGTCGACGTGACTCTCGCGGTCGATGAGAACACCCCCTGTATCGATCCGGCATGCCAGGTGGCCGGGTGCTGCGACCCGGAGCTGCTCACATGACGGTAACGGCGCCGAACCCGACCCGGGTCGGAGTGCTGCGGCGACGAATCCGCGTCGTCGTGATGATCACGATCATCTGGAACATCCTTGAAGCGATTGTGGCTCTTGCAGCAGGTGGCGCCGCATCCTCGGCGGCGCTCATCGGGTTCGGGCTGGATTCCATTGTGGAAGTCCTCTCAGCCGCCGCGATCGCGTGGCAGTTCGCCGTCCCTGACCCGGAGAAGCGAGAGAAGGCCGCTCTCCGGGTCATCGCCATATCGTTCTTCGCGCTCGCCGCATACGTCACGGTCGACGCAGCCCTGTCCCTGATGGGCGTTCGTGAGGCCGAGCACTCCCCTGTCGGGATCGTGATCGCGGCTCTGAGCCTGGTCGTGATGCCTTTCCTGTCCTGGTTCGAGCGTCGCACAGGGCGCGAACTAGGCTCTGCATCAGCAATTGCCGACTCCAAGCAAACCCTCATCTGCACCTATCTGTCCGCCGCATTACTCATCGGTCTTGTGCTCAACAGCCTGTTCGGATGGGCATGGGCCGATTCCGTCGCCGCACTCGTCATCGCTGTATTTGCCATCCGTGAGGGCGTCGAGGCCTGGCGCGGCGACGCGTGCTGCGCAACGCCCGTCACGGCTCTCACCGGGGAATGAGAGGCAGCACACTGCGGCGACGACTGCTGCGCCTCACGCTGATCCCCACGCGATCGTAAGAATGAGAACTCGCATTGAGCTGTCGCCTCGACCCCTGCTGGTGCTGCACCCAGAGGCGGCGCTGCATCATCCTCCGACCCACCACCTCGAACGGAATCGGGCGCTACCGGCGCGGTGATTCAACGGTCGATGCATGGGTGGAAAACAGCGCACACCAGGCAAATTCGCGTTCTCGGCCTCATAAGATGAGAGAGTCCGAAACCTGATCCGGGGGGATCACAGGGGGGTGCTGCTTCGGGGGAAGCGCACCAGGGTGTATCGGAACACCTGACGGACGATGGCGTGTGCGCCGAGCCCTCCACCTCTTCTCAGGCGCACACGCCCTCTCCCCGACGCCGAGCCGCTCCCCTGCTCGGCGTTTGCGCTGTCCGACAGACATCGATTCGGTCCCCGCCGCGTGCTGACATCGCACACGTCGCGCATATGTCTCGGGCGGGCAAGCCGCGTCGGCACGTCCGGTGGGTGAAGAAGAGGCGCACGCAGCTCTCGCCGCGTGCGCCTCCTACTCCACATCAGATCCGTGTACGTCGCCTTGCCAGCAGGACCATCATCCCGAGCAAGAGCACCCCGATGCCGAAGCCACCGAGCGCGACTGACGCGCTCAAGTCATGGCCAGTCTGCGGAAGCGCCGAAGCTGTCGGCTCCGGCGTCACGGTCGGTTCCGGCGTCACGGTCGGTTCCGGCGTCACGGTCGGTTCCGGCGTCACGGTCGGTTCCGGCGTCACGGTCGGCTCCGGCGTCACGGTCGGCTCCGGCGTCACGGTCGGTTCCGGCGTCACGGTCGGCTCCGGCGTCACGGTCGGCTCCGGCGTCACGGTCGGCTCCGGCGTCACGGTCGGCTCCGGCGTCACGGTCGGCTCCGGGGTCACCGTCGGCTCCGGCGTCACGGTCGGCTCCGGCGTCACCGTCGGCTCCGGCGTCACGGTCGGCTCCGGTCCGGCACACACGCGTGTCGTGGTGCTGCTGTCGACGCCAGTGTCCACGCGCGCCGTGTTGTTCACCACCACGCACGAACCGAGCCCCACGGGGACATCAAGCGTGTAGCTCTCCGTGAACTCAGCACCCTCAGCCCAGGTGTACGGACCGAATGCCCGATCGCTGATCGCGACCGTGTCCGCCGTGGCGGCGTCGGTCACCGTCGCGGTACGACCCACCTCGGTGACGCTGTACGCGACATCACCCGAACCCGACTCCGACACCGATCCGGATGTCACCGTCGCCGTCACCGTGCGGTCGAGGTCAGAGCCGGGAGATCCCTCACAGGAGTAGTCGAGCGCCAGCTCCTCCCCCGCAGCGATGACTCGGTCAGCACCCTCCGCCACCGTGCAGGTGAGACCGACGCCGTCGGTCGCTGCCGTCACGGTCACGGTGCGTGTCACCGCGTCGGCCGGGTTCAGTACGCGAATGGTTCCACCCAGGTGGGCGTCGGCATCGGTCACTGTGGTGGCCGTCGTCTCGACCTCGTACTCGATTCGCGCAACACCGGAGGCGGGATCCGGACGAATCGGAGCCGGTGTGGTGACGTGCTTGGCGATGTCCCAGGCGAATGTCCGCGTGAGCGAGGCCTGCGCGTCGACGACGAGCTGCATTCGCACCGGAATCACCCCGGCATCGAGGGCTCCAATGTCCTGGCTCCGGGCGAGGGCCACCGTTGCCACGGCACCGGTGGCGGGGTCGGCGTCCGAGTCGATGGCGGAGTCGTCGCCCACCAGCGGATCCGTGATGCGGTACCCCCGCGTCGCGAGATCATCCCGGTCGAAGACCACCTGATAGTCAGCGCTGTGCAATTGATCGAAGAGGTAGCGACCGTCCGGTCCGGTGACTGCGGTGCGGAACGCTGCGGTGTCGCCGTCGCGGTAGAGCTTCACCTGCACTCCCGCGAGGATCGCTTCGTCCGCCTGCCTGACGCCGTCTGCGTTCGCATCGATCCACGCGAGACCGGCGATGGAACTGGCGACCACCCGAACCGGGTCGGCTGTGCGCACACCCAGCGGAATCGTCTGATCGCGCTGAGGGTCATAGACCAGCCCGGATGCGTCGTTGTGGTACTCGTCCCCCTTCAGTTGTCCCGACACAGCGAACCGGAGGTCGATGGCGCCGTATCCCTGAGTGCTCGCCTCGATGTTCGGAACGATCACCCGCACCGCTGTCGCGCCCGCGGGCCAGGATGTGGGGTCCGCCGGGTTCACCGTCGTCCAGGTCACACCGCTGGCCGGCGCCGCCCCCACTGTGGCGGGCGGGGCGGTGGTCAGCTGAACCCGCGTTCCCGGTTGCAGCGCCGAGCCGATGCGATCAAGCGCCACGAGTTGCGCCGAGCCGTGGAATGCGGAGCCGCGACCATCGGAGTCGTAGGGGAAGACATCGACGAACGTGCCCTGCCCCAGGTCGTAGTTGTTGTAGTTGACCCACTGCACCCGCCACGCGGCCGGTTCGTCCTCGACCTCGATCTCGGGGTCCGAGATCAGCTGCTTCGAGAAGAACGCGGCTTCCGGGGTCGTGGCGACCACGGTTGCGGTGTCCGAGTGCCTCTTCGGGAACACTCCGGCGGCCACCTCCGGGTCAGACCCGGTGGCCGTCACCGAGGCGGTGTTCGTCACCGTCGCACGATACGGGTCTCCCGGCGGTGGCAGGAGGACCCCCATCGTCGCCGTGTAGGTGATCGGTGGCAGAACAGCGTCGCTCGTGATCGCCGATGCGGGCGTGAAGTCCAGCGTGATGCCGTGCACGTCGTCGGTCGTGTACGGAACGGCGTCCGGGCCGTAGTCGGCGGGTGTCTGCGTCACGATCCAGAACGGATCCAGAGAGGCGAGGTCCACACCCACGACGCCGATGTCGAGTCGGTCCACGACATGGAGGTCGGGGACGCCTCCCGGAAGGAAGGTACCCGCAGGAGTGGTGACCGTGGGCTGGATGACGTAGTCGATCTTCCCCTCGGGCATCACCTGGGACTGCTGCGCATCCTTGGCGATCCGCAGCACGTTGCCGATCACGGTGGCTGCGACGTCGTAGGTCGTCGTCTTCGCCAGTTCCGTTGCCTGCCAGATGGTGTGGGTGGGCAGGACATCGCCGACCTGTCCGACGACGAGCATCGGGATCTGGGAGAACATCAGCTTGGACTGCGGGAAGTTCGCATTGAAGTTCTCGCCCGTGAACACTCCGGGACGGAGGAACCGCGCGCCGCTGATGAGCGCGGGATCGAGCGTGGTGCAGTCCGCCCAGGTCATCGTCGCGGTGGACGCCGCGTTCGTCCCGTCGTAGTCCGTGGTGCACATGAGCGAGTACGTCGACGGATCGAGGGCACGCGATGCGGGCGCCGAACTCGCCGGGCGCATCGCGCCCAGCACGGCACCGTCCAGGTGAGCCGTATCGATGCGCTGCACCGACGGATCCCACAGGTGCACGCTGGTCAGGTCAGTGAGGGTCGGCGCTGACGGAGAGAGAGCCGCTTCACTCGTGAAGGAGCCGCCGACGCCGATGAACCCGGCCGACGTCCCGGTGCCGCTGGAGAGCAGCGCCCAGTCGTTCTGGGATGCCGACGCCACGATGGGGTGGCCCGTGCTGTTTTCGGGGTAGGCCGAATCCAGCGAAGCGGTCGATGTCTTGGGGGTGAAGTACGCCGACCCCCAGTTCGAGTCGTACACCACGCTCTGGCACGCCAGGTGAACCGCCGCCGTGTTGTTGTTCGGATCCGAGTCCGCGATCGGGCGGCCCTGGTTGTCCTGCCAGCCCGCGGTCGGAGCGACGGTCGCGCGCAGATCCGCGCTGCAGCCGTACGAATCGGTCAGCACCTGCTGCGGAGTGTAGGAGTAGATCACGAGCTTGTTGCCGTTGTCCGCGAGCATCGCATCGCAAGCCGGGCTCTTCTTCATCGTGATCGTGACCGTCTGCGCGGAGGACGACGGGTAGTACTGGTTGTTGTTCGTGGCCGACGGCGATACGTACACCCAGCACCCAGCCCCCTGCACGTTCGGCGTGCCGGAACCCGTTCGCGGCATCTGGAACTGAGATCGAGGTCCGTTGTATGCCACCGTGAACGTGATGTTGCCCTGCGGATCGGCATAGCCGGTCTTGGCGATCGTGTCCGGACGCAGAGCGACATCCCAGCGCTGGGCGAGTGCCGGTCCGGCGCCCCCCGTGCCGCCCCACTCAGTCGCGCCACCGGCGAACCACCAGGCAGGTTCCTGCGTCGGCTGCCCGACCGCCTGGATGGAGATGTCCGCGCTCGCGACAGAACGGACGGTGATCGGGGCGACGTCGTAGGTGTGGGTCCCTGCGGAGTCCGTCACCTGAAGGCTGGGCGCCCAGGTGCTGCCGTCCACGCATCCTTCGCCCGCCTTGACTTTGAAGGACACCCGGACGGTGCCGCTCGGCGCCTGTGACCACGTGACCTGGATGGTGTCGGCGTCGGGGTGGGAGACGGCTCCCGTCGACTGACCTCCGTCCAGATTCCAGGTGAGGGAGCTGTCCAGTGACGTATCCCATACCCAGCAGGGCGGCTTGGTGAGAGTCATGGTCGACTCCCCCACCGCATCCGTCGTGGTGGCCTGGATACGCAGCTCGACGAGGTCGCGCACCGCCACGATGTCGTTGTCGTTCGAGGAGTCGACAGGATTGTTCGTGAACGAGAATCCGTCGGCGACGTTGTCGAACTGCACGGACTGAAACGCGCCGGTCGGCGCAGCAACGGCCGCCGTGGGCACGAGCAGGGCGATCAGCAGGCTCGCTGCTGCGGCCAGCACCGCGATGACGGTGCTGGCCTTGCGGCGCTCACTCACGAGCGAGTCGTACGACGTCGAGCGGTTGCGACACCGGCCAGGAGCACGCCGGCCGCGATGATGCCGATGGCGACACCAGCAGCGCCGGATGCGTCCTCAGATCCCGTCTGCGGCAGGTGAGGGGCCACGGACACCGTCGGGCGCACGACGGGCGGCACAGCGGTGGAGGTCTTCGTGGGCTCGGGTGTCACCGTTGAGGTCGGCTCGGGCGTCACCGTCGGCGTGGGCGTGGGCGTGGGCGTCGGAGTCGGAGTCGGCGTGGGCGTCGGAGTCGGAGTCGGCGTCGGCGTCGGCGTCGGCGTCGGCGTCGGCGTCGGCGTCGGCGTCGGCGTCGGCGTCGGCGTCGGCGTCGGCGTCGGCGTCGGCGTCACGATCGCGGTCCTCGTCCAGCAGCGCTCGTCGGATGCGGGCAGCACCGGGATGACCGTGGTCACGGGCAGCGCGGCGACACCATCCGGGGCGGTGTACTCGGTCACCAGAGTGGAGCTCGCGCCGGCAGGAGCCGCAAGCACCGCGGTCTCCGCTGCGTCAGCTGTTCCTGGCGTCGCGCCATCCACCGAAACGGTGATGGTGCTGGGGTCCGACCCCACCGGGGTGGCGTCGTCAGGGAGGATGCCGTCATCGCTCACCCACGCCGTCAGGTTGAAGACATCGCGCCCGAAGTCCGTGGGCGTGTATCGGTAGCCATCCTCTTCATACTCGGTCAGATCCGCCGCGCAGAACTCGCCGGAGAACGCCAGTTCGAGTTCAGGCCGGGTGATCGACAGCGGCGTCACCGCCGTGGGCGACAGATGCGGGGCATCGGCGGCTGTGCCTTCCTTCAGGTAGAACGACAACTGTCCTTCGCCCGGCACATCGGAGTTCACCGACACCGTCACGGTGCCGCGAATGCCCCGAGGCACCGAGCCGCCGTACTGCTGGATGATGGGCTCGACGTCCGTGGTGAAGTCCGCAATCGAACGTCCGTCCAGCGCTGACGCCTCAGCGTTCATCGCTGCGACAATGGGCGCATACCGCTCACAGGCCACCGGGTCGAGGCTGGTGTCGCAATCGAAGCGGAACGTGTAGACCGCGTCCGCAGTGTCGGTGAAGTCGCCGGTGTAGTCGATCACCGGCATGGGGTACGCCACCGCGTCGCTCTGGATCGTGTACACGACCTTCATGTCGTCACGGGTCTGACCAACGCGGCCGTGCACGGTGTAGCTGCCGTCGATGGGTGCCGGGTCCGCATTCTGCGTGCTGTAGGTCACCGAGATGTCGGATTCGGCCGCGTTCACGGGCATCGAGACGAGCACCGGAGCGGCGGCCAGCACGGCGACCGCAGAAACAACGGTGACGCGGCGTGTGTGGCGAGTTTTCATTTTTCTCCCCCCAAGGAGTTCGCGTTCGTAAGTCGGGACGAACGACCGTTCCGCTCAGGCGTCGGGTCGGCCTGAGCGAGACATCGATCTGCCACCCCTGACACATCGATTCCGGTGAAACGTACCGCGCGACCGCACCAGGTTTCAACCCCCGGCACAACCGAGGGCGGACATCCGGCGCAGATTCCACCCGATATTCAACCGCCCCGTCCTGTTCACTGTCCTCCGGCGCTGCGCGGCATGACACGGGCACGGCACGAAGCGGAACGGTCACGATGTGCAAGGACCGATCATCGGCCCGCATAGACTGACCTCCACTTGGGAGACGGACCCGACTCGTCTCACACTTTTTCCTTCGCGTCACCCGACGGCGCGGGGACGCAGGAGGTAACGATGTTGCGTGCGTCAGCCACGGCCATCGTGGATTCGATGCTGGTCGAGACGCCGCCAGCCTCGATCCAGGACTACGAGATCGTGAGGGCGGCAACACCTGCTCAGATCGCCGCACTGGACCGAGACACGCGCCGGCTCGTCGAGAGCGCCCGCCTCACCACGTTCACCCGCCTTGGACATGTGGCCGACGCGAAGGCGACAGCCGAGCGGCTGGAGGAGGATCTGCGTCTGGCGACGAACGGCCCGCTCACCGCGCGGTCCGCGATTCCCGTCCTCTCCGCGCTCGCCGAGGCGCACCTGGCCGCAGGAAACCCTTCGGAATCCTTGCGACACTCCTCGGCTCTCGTGCAGCTCGACTTCACCGCAGAGCCGAAGTGGCGCTACCGCAGCCTCGGGCTGCTGGCGGCAGCCGCGGCGCTCAACGGCGATCACGACGAGGCCGAGACCGCACTGGCCGGCATGACGGCTCTGCTCACCGAGCAGCACTGGGACCCGGAGTGCGCCGATTACATGGGCGGCATCGCCGAAGGCATCCTCGCACTCATGTCGATGGACGCGGAGCGGGCCCGGCGCGTGGCCGGGCGCCTGCGCGTCCTGTCGCGCATCGAACCCATCACGGTGTCACTCGCCGACGTCATGGAGAGCCTCTCCTGGGCTCTCAACGGCGATCCATACACCGCCATGGCGATAGCCGCTCGTGTGTCGCAGGGCATCTCCCTTCCCAACGGGCCACGCCTCATCACCCAGTACAGCAGACTCCTGCAGGCCTTCATCCTGCTGCGCATGGGCGAGCCGCTTCGCACGCTGAGCGTCCTGGAGGGGATGCCGGCGGGAGAGTTCCACATGATCTGTCCGGGCAGTCTCCGGGCGGTGGCGCACATCGCCGTCGGCGACTATCGCGCTGCTCTCCGGGACACCGGCGACTGCGTGAAGCGGCGGCTTGAGCACAACCTCTGGCTGCTGCCGCTCGTTCTGCTCTGCCGGGCGATCGCGCACGTCCGGCTGGGGAACACCCTCGCGGGACTACGCGAGGCCGCTGCGGCCGCGGCGTACGGACGTCACGCGGACCTGTCCGTGATGTTCTCCTTCCTCCCCGGGGGTGAGGTCGCAGCGCTCCTGGACTCGATCGATGCCACGATGCCGGATGTGGTGGACACCGCGCAACTCCGGATAACGCTGGCTCGATCAGGTGGCGCAGAGTCGCCCTACGGATCCTTTCCCCGTCTCTCCGAGCGGGAGAAGGTCGTGGCGCACTACCTCCGCACGGAGTTGAGCTTCCCCTCCATCGCGCAGGAGCTGTTCGTCTCGCCCAGCACTGTCAAGAGCCAGGCGCTCGCCGTCTACCGCAAACTCGGCGTCGACGGCCGTGACGAAGCCGTGGCAGCGCTGGAAGCCGCGGGGTTCTACGAAACGTGAGGGCCACGCTCAGAATGTGAGCGTGTATGTTCCCGGTTCCTCGCCGGCCACCACACGCGCGGAGCTGAGATCTGCGAGACGCGGGGCATCCACCGGGGAGCGCAGATTCGTCTCACCCACCACCACCAGCTGGGCGCCGGCGGATCGCACCGCGGCGACGCCGGCATCGGCGTCTTCGAAGCCGATGCAATCCTCAGCGGGCAGACCCAGGAGGGACGCTCCAAGGAGATACCCGTCCGGGTGGGGCTTGCTGTGCTCGACCCGCTCGGCGGTGACGATCACCTCCGGCATCGGAACACCGGCAGCACCCATCCGCGCGAGGGCGAGCGGCAGGCTTGCACTCGTCACCAGGGCCACAGGCGCTCCCAGGTCGCGCAGTGCACCCAGCAAAGCCGCAGCACCGGGGATCTCCACCACGCCGTCGAGCCGGGTCTCCTCCTCCGTGTCGACGAAGCGGAGCGCCGCGGCAGCCACCTCTCCCCCGCGGTCCGCGAGGAAGTGGTGGATGGTGGTGCGCGACTGACGTCCGTGGCCGAACGCATGCAGTTCCGCGAGGTCCAGATCGTACTGAACGGCCAGTTCACCCCAGACGGCCTCCACGACGGCGGTGGAGTCCACCAGCGTCCCGTCCATGTCGAACAGGAACCCGCGGGTGGTCATCGTGGTCATCGTCTCTCCTCGATCGATGGGCGGGAGCCGCAGCTCACCCGTAGAACAGCTTCTCGAACACCCGTCGTGATCGGCGGGTGGCGGCCAGGTAGTCCTCCTCCAGCTGAGAGGCGGATCGCGCCGGATAGCCGAGGAGGCGGGCGATCCCGTCCAGCTGACGGCGGTCGATGGGCAGCACATCGCTGGTGCGCCCCGTGAGCAGCGTGTTGGCCGAGCGCAGCCGGCTGGACAGCAGCCAGGCAGCCCTCAGCCGCTCGGCGTTCGCATCGCTGACGATTGCTTCTGCCCGTGCCACCTCAAGTGCGTCCAGGGTCGATGTGGTGCGCAGGCCCGGGATGCGATGCGCATGCTGGAGCTGCCACAGCTGCACCAGCCACTCGACGTCGCTGAGGGACCCCGGGCCGAGCTTCAGGTGTCGCTTGCGGTCGACGCCCTGCGGAAGTCTCTCGTTCTCGACACGGGCCTTGATCCGCTTGATCTCCCGCACGGCCGCGGGATCTGCCGTCTCGGGATAGCGCACATCATCGGCCAGTGCGAAGAACGCATCGATCAGGTTGTGGCTGCCCGCCGCTCCGCGAGCCCGCAACAGCGCCTGGGCCTCCCACGGGTGGGACCAGCGCCCGTAGTACTCGCCGTAGGCATCGAGGGAGCGCGCCATGGGACCGTTTCGGCCCTCCGGCCGCAGGTCTGCGTCCAGATCGAGCGGCACCCGTGGATCCTCGCTCAGACGACGCAGCTCGGACACCAGCTTGAGGGAGAGCCGGGTGGCCCGTTCGCCGGGCAGGCCCTGCGCATCGAACACGAACATGATGTCGGCATCGGAGCCGAAGCCGAGCTCGCGTCCGCCGAATCGTCCCATCGCGATCACCGAGAAGTCCAGCGCGGCGTCCTCCGCCGACACGACCTCGCGGCGAGCCGCACGGAGGGTCGCCTGAATCGTGGCCTCCGTGATCGCGGTGAGCGATTCGGCCAGCTCCGTGATGGTGGTGACATCCAGCAGCGCAGCCATCGCGGTGCGCAGCAGCTCGCGTCGGCGCAGTGCGCGCACCGACTTCATGGCCCCCTCACTCGTGCTGTGCCGGTCCTGGATGGCACGGGCCTCGTCCAGCAGCGCCTGTCCAGAACGCGGGCGCAGTAGCTCCGGATTGTCGAGCCAGGCGACCGACTCCGGAATCCACTCCATCAGTTCCCCTGCGTACCGCGATGATGTCAGCACGCGAGTGAGGTGTTCGGCGGCTTGAGAGGAGTCGCGCAGCATTCGCAGGAACCACGGCGTATCTCCCAGCCGCTCCGAGATCCGCCGGAAGGCAAGCAGTCCGTAGTCGGGGTCGATCCCTTCACTGAACCAGCGGAGCATCACCGGCATCAGGTGGCGCTGAATGGTGGCCTTCCGGCTGAGTCCCGAGGTGAGCGAGCCGATGGTGCGCAGGGCTCCGGCCGGATCGCGGAATCCGATCGCGGCCAGTCTGCTGTGCGCCTCGTCGGCGGTGAGCGCCCGTTCGTCTGCGCTCAGCCCGGCCACGGCGCTGAGCAACGGGCGGTAGAACAGCCGCACGTGGATCTCGCGCACCTCCCGCCCCAGCCGCTCCCACATCGCCTGGATCTCGTCGCCGGTCTCGGCGAGACGTGAAGCACGGGCGAGAAAACGCAGGCCCTCCGGCGTGCGCGGCATCAGGTGAGTGCGGCGGAGGCGGTGCAGTTGCAGCCGGTGCTCCCACACCCGCAGCACACGATAGTCACGGGCGAACGCGGCGGCGTCCTCGCGGCCGATGTAGCCGCCGGCGACAAGGGCGTCGAGGGCCGGAACCGTCCCCCGCTGGCGCACGGCCTCGTCACTCAGTCCGTGGACGAGCTGCAGCAGCTGCACCGTGAACTCGATGTCTCGCAGTCCGCCCGCCCCGAGCTTGAGCTGGTACCCCTGATCCTCGGCGGGGATGTGCTCCATCACGCGCTCGCGCATCCTCTGCACGCTCTCGACGAAGTTCTCGCGAGCGGCACTGCTCCACACCCGCGGAGCGAGCGCGGAGACGTACTCCTCCCCCAGCACCAGATCCCCGGCGATGGCGCGCGCCTTCAGCAACGCCTGGAACTCCCAGCTCTTCGCCCAGCGTTCGTAATAGGTGAGGTGGGAATCCAGGCTCCGCACGAGCGCACCCTGCTTGCCTTCGGGGCGCAGATTCGCATCGACCTCCCAGAGCGCGGGCTCCGCCTCGGTGCCGGACAGCCCCCGCATCGTCTCCACGGCGAGCCGCGTCGCAGCGTCGATCGCACGGGATTCGGAGATCACATCCTCATCCGCCGTGCCACCGACGAAGATGACGTCGACGTCACTGACGTAGTTGAGTTCGCGGGCACCGGTCTTTCCCATGCCGACGATCGCCAACCGCGTCGCCGCGACCTGATCACGGCTGAACGCAGCGAAGGACCCCCCGCTCACGCGGGTGCGGGCCACGGCCAGAGATGCTTCCAACGCGGCGGCGGCGGCATCCGCCAGCGCTGCGGCGACATCGTCCAGCACGGCGACGGCGTCGGGAGCCGCGAGGTCGAAGGCGGCGATGCGCGCCAGCATACGGCGATAGCGAACGCGCAGATCGATCCACGCGGACTCATCGCCGCGAGCGGCGAACCCGTCAACCGCGCCGACGGAATCGAGCAGTTCAGCCCGGAGCTCGTCCGCGGCGGGAAGGCGCGCGGGGATCTCGGCCAGCCCCGCGAACTCTGCGGGACGGCGGAACACGAAATCGCTCAGTCCCTCTGAAGCCCCGAGGATACGCCACAGCGCCTCGATTCCCTCCGGCGTGCGCGGGGCGCGACGTGCGGCCGTGGGGTCGCGCCGCGCGACCCGCACGAACCCGCGCAGAGCCGCGTCGGCGTCCGCCGCCACGGCGGCCGATGCCACCAGATCTGCCGTCGCGATGCCGGTGAGCTCGGACAGCTCCGCCAATGCATCGCGCGCCTCGCCCAGCTCGGTGAAGCCGCGTCGTGCCAGCTCCGTCAGCGACAGGGCGCGTTTCCGCTCCACAGCGGCCTCAGAGCATCTCGAGGTTGGTCTTCAATTCGAACGGCGTGACCTGGGCACGGTAGTCGGCCCATTCCTTGCGCTTGTTGTTCAGCACGTACTGGAACACCTGCTCACCGAGCGTCTCGGCGACCAGCTCCGACTCCTCCATGTACTCCAGTGCGTGATCGAGGCTCGCCGGCAGCGGCGAGTAGCCCAGCGCGCGCCGCTCCGCATCCGTGAGCGACCAGACGTTGTCCTCGGCCTCCGGAGGAAGCTCGTACCCCTCTTCGATGCCCTTGAGCCCGGCCGCCAGCATGAGCGCGTATGCGAGGTACGGGTTCGCCGCCGAGTCGAGCGCGCGGTACTCGATGCGCGTGGACTGCGTCTTGTTCGGCTTGTACATCGGAACGCGGATCAGCGCGGAGCGGTTGTTGTGCCCCCAGCACACGAAGCTCGGCGCCTCGTCACCGCCCCAGAGTCGCTTGTAGGAGTTGACGAACTGGTTGGTGACGGCGGTGATCTCGTTCGCATGGCGAAGGAGCCCGGCGATGAACTGCCGTCCGATGCGGGACAGCTGGTACTGCGCGCCCTCTTCGTAGAACGCGTTGGTGTCGCCCTCGAACAGCGACATATGGGTGTGCATGCCGGATCCCGGATGACCGGAGAGCGGCTTCGGCATGAAGGTGGCGTACACCCCCTGCTCGATGGCCACTTCCTTGATCACGGTGCGGAACGTCATGATGTTGTCCGCCGTGGCCAGCGCATCGGCATAGCGCAGATCGATCTCGTTCTGCCCCGGTCCCCCCTCATGGTGGCTGTACTCCACCGAGATCCCGATGTCTTCGAGCATGCGCACGGAACGGCGCCGGAAGTCGTGCGCGGTGCCGCCGGGAACGTTGTCGAAGTACCCCGCCGAGTCGACCGGCACGGGGATCCCGTCCGGCCCGAGCTGGGAGGACTTGAGCAGGTAGAACTCGATTTCCGGGTGCGTGTAGAAGGTGAAGCCGGCATCTGCCGCCTTCGCCAGGGCTCGCTTGAGGACGTGACGCGGATCGGAGACCGCGGGACGGCCGTCCGGGGTGGTGAGATCGCAGAACATGCGCGCCGTCGGGTCGGTCTCACCGCGCCAGGGCAGGATCTGGAACGTTGCGGGATCCGGCTGTGCGAGCAGATCGGATTCGTAGGTGCGCGTGAGCCCCTCGATGGCGGATCCGTCGAAGCCCAGCCCCTCCGCAAAGGCCCCCTCGACCTCCGCGGGCGCCAAGGCGACGGACTTCAGCGTTCCGGTCACGTCGGTGAACCACAGGCGGACGAATTTGACCCCGCGCTCCTCGATGGTGCGAAGAACGAAGTCGCGCTGCTTGTCCATTCAGATCCTCTCCTGGCCTCGTGCCAGACTACTGGGCCGCCGCCTCGCTCACGCCGAGCTCACGACGCGCGGGTTCATGAACCCCAGGAGTCCTCCTGAGCCTCCTCCTCGGCCCACGCACGAGAACGTGCCTGGAGCACCTCGGGAGCGTTGGCGGCTTCCGCAGCCGAGTGGAACGGACCGATGCGGTCGTATCCAGGCGATTCCATGCCCTCCTCGACAACACCCGTCTTGGGATTGAACCAGAACGTGCCGGCTTCGGCGGGATCGGGCAGATTCGTCTCGGACATGGGTCCTCCTTCGTCATGTTCAGCCTACGGTCGAGCACCGCCGACGACCAGCATCGTGCGGCGCGTCCCGCCAGTAGGCTGAACACATGACTACTTCGCGTGCGATCGGTGTCGACATCGGCGGCACCGGCATCAAGGCCGGCATCGTGGACCTGGACAAGGGCGAGCTCATCTCATCCCGCGTCCGTGTGTCCACCCCCGAGGGGGCTGAGCCGAAGGACGTGCTCGCTGCGGTCCAGCAGGTGCTCGAGACGCTTGAGGTCGCCGATTCCGATCTGCCGCTGGGTGTTGCATTCCCGGCCATCGTGAAGCGCGGTATGACGCTCTCTGCCGCGAACATCTCGCCGCTGTGGGTCGATTTCGAAGCGGAGAAGTTCTTCGAGAGCGGCCTCGGACGCGACATCACGTTCGTGAACGACGCCGACGCCGCCGGCGTTGCCGAGGTGCGTCACGGTGCAGCACGCGGCCAGCAGGGTCTCACGATCCTGACCACGCTGGGCACCGGTGTCGGCTCCGCGTTCCTCTACGACGGCGTCCTGATCCCCAACACCGAGCTCGGCCACCTCAAGCGCAAGGAGAAGTCCATCGAGAAGTGGATGGCGTACTCGGCGAAGGAGCGCGACGACCTGTCCTGGAAGCAGTGGGCGAAGCGGTTGCAGGAGTTCTATGCGCACGTCGAGTTCATCTTCTCCCCCGACCTGTTCGTGGTCGGCGGCGGCGTCTCCAAGCACCCGGACGAGTTCCTGCCGCTGCTGGATCTGAAGACTCCGATCGTGCCGGCCGTACACCGCAACGCCGCGGGGATCATCGGCGCAGCGAGCCTCGCCGGCGACGGCCACTGACACGACGAAAGCGCGAGAGCCCCGTCATCGGACGGGGCTCTCGCGCTTTCACCTCAGGACGTCACCCGGACGTTCTGAGGGTGAACGGGCCGGCCGGTACGCCGGGTTCTGTCCGGTGATGAATCACCGTGACGGCCATCTCTCTCGGCGACACGTTGCCGCGCCGCTCCAGCGACCTACCCGAGGACTCGGCGAGCCGCGTCAACATCCTCTGTCTGGTCTTGCTCCGGGTGAGGTTTACCGAGCAGATCGTGTCACCACGACCCCTGGTGGTCTCTTACGCCACCCTTTCACCCTTACCGGGACGAATCCCGGCGGTCTTCTCTCTGTGGCACTGTCTCGCGGATTACTCCGGGTGGGTGTTACCCACCACCCTGCTCTGTGGAGCCCGGACGTTCCTCGGTGCGGTTTCCCGCCACGCGACCGTCTGGCCGACCCATTCGTCTCCAGTCTACGCCGGGCGCCCCGCTACTTCGACGCGTCCCCGCCGATACGCAGGTCGAGCCGGAAATCGAGCGGGAAGTCGCCGAACAGCAGGCGCCCCGCCGCGTCGGCGGCGTCGCGGACCACCTGTGCCGCTGCATCGGCGAGGGACGTCGGAACGTGCAGCATGACTTCGTCGTGCAGGAAGAACGCCAGATGCGCGCGGGAGGAGAACACCGGGCCCGAGCTGGGGGCGACCTCGTCGTGCCGACCGTCCGGGAGCTTCTCCAAGCGGGTGCGGATCTCCGCGAGCCAGACCAGGGCCCACTCGGCTGCTGTGCCCTGAACGACGAAGTTGCGCGTGAACCGGCCGCGGTCCTTCGCCCACCGGCGGGCGCGCTCCTCGTCGCTGCCGCGCGCATCCGCGTCTGACGCCCGGCGCTGCGCCCCGATCCAGTCCTCACCGGGTGCCGGCGATGTCCGACCGAGCAGCGTCGAGACCTGCCCGCCGTCTTCACCGGTACGGGCGGCGTCGTCGACGAGGGCCATGGCTCTCGGAAAAGCACGGCGAAGGCGCGGCACCAGCCGGCCCGCCTCTCCGGTCGTCGAGCCGTACATCGCCCCGAGCACAGCGATCTTCGCTTCCTGTCGCGTTGCGACGACGCCGGCTTCGACCAGTCCCGTATAGAGGTCGCGGCCGCGCGCGGCGTCGGCCATGGCGCGGTCGCCCGACAAGGCAGCCAGCACCCGTGGTTCCAGCTGGGAGACGTCCGCGAGCACGAGCGACCAGCCCGGATCAGGGCGGACGGCAGGGCGAAGCTGCCGGGGCAGCTGGAGCGCTCCGCCGCCCGCCGAGGCCCAGCGTCCCGTCACGACACCGCCGGGGATGTAGACGGGACGGAATCGTCCATCATGTACCCATTCAGTCAGCCAGGCACGGCCATTGGCACTCTGCAGGCGGGTAATCCGGCGGTACTCCAGCAGAGGCGCGATCGCGGGATGATCCACTTCCGCCAGCTCCCACTTGCTGGTGGATTCGACGAGGATGCCCGCCCGATGCAGCCCACGCAGCAGCTTCGGCTGGCTGTCGAGGCTCAGCGCGGGATCGCCGAGCAGGTCGCGCACCTGCGCGCCCAGCTCGGCGATACGCCGCGGCGTGCCGGTCGCATCGCGTGGTCCGAGTTCCTCATCGAGGATCGCTTCGTGGGTGGCCACATGCCAGGGAAGACCGGCTGCGCGCAGCTCGGCCGCGATCAGAGCGCCGGCGGACTCAGCCACCGTGAGCAGCCGCAGGCGGCCGTCCACGGCATCGAGAACCGCTCGCTGCCGGGCGAACTCCGCGAGAGCGTCGTCGATGGTGTGCGACACGCCGCGTGCCGTGTCGTCAAGGTCG
The DNA here is from genome assembly GCA_031277945.1 of Microbacterium sp. GTDB lineage: Bacteria > Actinomycetota > Actinomycetes > Actinomycetales > Microbacteriaceae > Microbacterium. The sequence goes on from JAITLK010000002.1 coordinate 613,271, forward strand.
AACAGGGCGGCTGCTCGGGGGGCCTCGACGTCCACCGGCGCATCCCATCCGGACGGTAGGCGCAGCGCCTGGGCCTCGGGGTGCGCGGCCGGAACCAGCACCGAGTCGCGGAGGATCGCGTGGCACAGGCGCAGATCGAGGCAGCGCTGGATGCGGACACCGGCCGCCAGGAGTTCGGGATACCAGTGGGCGGTGTCACTCCAGACCCATCGGGGGCGGGCGGACAGCTCGCGCTCTGCGATCCACTGCGGCAGTGCTGCACGGGTGAGGACGATGCGATCGACCTCGGCGTGGTCGCGGAGAGAGATCTCCACCGTGTCTCCGCGCGAGCCGATCACGGCCCAGGGCGCGGCGGTGGCTGTGGTCATCGCCGCAGACGCGCGGTCACAGCCCCGACTCGTCAGTGCGAACGAGGATGGCACCGCACTGCGGGCAGAACACGACCTCGTCGGAAGCGGCGGCTGCCACCTCAGCCAGGTCGCTGCCGGCGAGCTCCATGCGGCACGCCTCACACATGCGCGCGCGCAGCAGACCAGCACCGGTGCCCGTGCGGGCGAGCCGGTCATACTGCGCCAGCAGCGCTTCCGGCACGGTTGCGGCCACGGCGTCACGATCCCGACGCAGCTGCTCCACCGCAGTCGTCGCGTCGGCAACCTGGGCCTTCGCCTCGGCGGTCAGACGCGATCCCTCCGCGTTCGTGCTCGCGATGATCGCCTCTTGCTCGGCTACGCCGGACTCCGCTGTCTCCAGCTTCTCCATCGCCTCGAGCTCCGCGTCCTCGAGGTCACTGAGTCGCTTGGCCAGACTGGCGATCTCGTTTTCGAGTGCGACGGCCTCCTTGGCGGACGCGCTGGTCAACCGGTCCTTGTCGCGCTCACGGCGGGCCCGGGCGGTGGTGACGTCGGACTCGATACGGCCGATCTCCGCCTTGAGGTCGTCACGCACGCCGATGCGCTGCATGAGCTCCTGCGTCTGGGTGGCGCGCTGCGCGGCGAGTTCGGCGATCCGCGCCGTGTGCGCGGGATTCGTGCGCTGGTGCTCAGCGTGCTTCAGGCGGCGGTCGATGTCCGCCACGTCGAGAAGGATGCGCTGGTCTGCCTGGCTCGCTTTCACTCCACCAATCTACCGTGCGAGCGCGCCTCTCACCCCTCGGCGAGGATCTCGTCGACGCTGCCGAGGATCGGCTCGTCCCCATCGATCACGGCGCGCACGATCGCGTTGATTGCGAATGCGCTCGCGCGGCCGAGATCCACCTCCCCCGGCGCATGCAACCACTGCACCTGGAGTCCGTCCATCACGCCGAGGATGGCGACGGCGGCGTCTGCAACGACGGCGCTGTCCGCGACGCCGCGCTCGGCACACATCTCGGTGAACGCATCCGCGATCTCACATCGCAGCGTGGCGTAGCGGCTCGCGAAGAACTCGCGAGCGGGATGTTCCTCCGTGACCGACTCCCCCGACAGCACGACGAACGCCTGAACGATTCCGGCGCGGCGGGCATTGGAGAACGCGGTGCGGATGAGATGGCGGAAGAGGTCGATCCCTCCGGGGATGTGCTGCTCTGCGAGGTGTTCCACGTCGCTGCGGTCGCGGAACGTGAGTACGTCCAGCAGGAGCTGATCCTTGGAGCCGAAGTGATGCAGGATGCCCGCGTGTGTCATCCCGACCTGCTCGGCGATGTCCGCAAGCGTGCCGCCGGCATAACCCTTGGCGCCGAAGACCTCGGTAGCTGCGCGCAGGATGTCCCGTCGCTTCTCCAAGGTCTCGGGACGCGGCTTCGTGGCCCTCTTCGCTGCCGCCATCGACATCTCCCATCTGACGCGCACCGGCGCGGCACGTCATTCTCCCGCAGGACTCCGACGTGTCCTAATCGCGACTTGCACACTTACTTACTTGTGAGTAAGGATATCTCAGCACCGCGATGCGCCCTTGCGCAGCGCAGATCACCGCCCGACAGCGATGCCGGGCCTTGAACAAGGAGACAGCAGTGAGGCTGAAGTCCAAGCTCGCAGCGGCAGCGCTCGGCGCCGCACTCATGGTGACAACGCTGGCGGGATGCTCCGCCGGCGATTCCGGCGGGAACAACGGCTCCGAGGGCGCAGGCTCGGGTGCACCGCTCACCATCGCCAAACCCGACGGGTCGATCTCGACCGAGTCGAACAACCCGTGGATTCCGGACTCCTCCGCAAACCGCCTCGGCTACATCAACGCGATGCTGGAGCCCCTCGGAATCGTCAGCCTGATCGATCCCACCAAGCCGACGGAACCGTGGCTCGCCCAGGAGATCACCTGGGCCGACGACTACAAGTCGGTCACCCTCACGGCCCGCGACGGCGTCACCTGGAGCGACGGAGAGCCCTTCACAGCCGACGACATCGCCTACACATTCACCCAGCTGCGCGACGTCGAGGGCCTCGACAACTCCGCGCTCGGGCTCACCGACATCACCGTGGACGGCAGCACCGTCACGCTGGGCTTCGAGAACTCCATGTTCGCGAAGCAGGACAAGGTGCTGCACAAGCTGATCGTGCCGCGTCACATCTTCGAGAAGTCCTCCGACGTCACCACCGACACCTTCACGGACTTGGTGGGCACCGGGCCCTACGTGCTGTCGAACTGGACGACGGAATCCATCGAGCTGACAGCCCGCTCGGACTACTGGGGCGGTACGCCGGCAGCGCCGACGCTGTACTACGTCTCCTACAACGACAACACCGCTCTGACCACGGCGCTCGCCAACGGCGATGCGGACTGGGCGCAGTCCTTCATCCCGAACGTCCAGGACGCCTACCTCAACAAGGACAAGGAGCACAACGTGTACTGGGCCCCCGCGGGCCTGGCGATCGACACGATGTTCCTCAACACGACCAAGGCACCGTTCGACGACCTCGCCTTCCGTCAGGCGGTGAACGCCGTCGTCGACCGCGAGAAGCACCAGTCGATCGCCCGCGAGGGAGGCGTTCCGGAGCTCACCTCCGTCACCGGCCTGCCGACCCCCGCCGGTGACGCCTTCATCGCCCCGGACTACGCAGACTCGTCATACAAGGTCGATGTCGACGCCGCGAAGAAGATCCTGACCGATGCCGGCTACACCTACGACGGCGACACGCTCGTGGGCAAGGACGGAAAGCCGGTGACCTTCACCCTGAGCGTCCCGCAGGGCTGGAACGACTATGTCACCGGCATCATGCTCATCAGCGACGAGCTCAAAGCCATCGGCGTGGAGGCGAAGGTGGACACCCCCGACGCCGACACCTGGTGGGCGAACAAGGAGAAGGGCGACTTCGACGCCATCCTGCATTGGACCGATACCGGTGCCACGCCGTACGACTTGTACAGCGACATCATGGACGGCCGCTGGCTGAAGCCGATCGGCGAGAACGCGTCGTACAACTTCGGTCGGTTCGACAATGCCGAGGCCACCAGTGCGCTCAACGCGTATGCGAACGCCACGGACGACGCCACCCGCACGGCGGCACTCGCCACCATCGAGAAGATCTTCGTGGAGCAGGTACCCGCCATCCCCGTCGGGACACGTCCGTTCATCAGCCAGTACAACACGCGCTCGTACGTCGGCTGGCCCGACGACGCGAACCCCTACGTCCCGGCCGATCCGACGCAGCCCACCGCGGTGAAGATCCTCATGAGTCTCACGCCTGCGAAGTGACCCACGAGGCGGGGCGGCACCCTCGCCGCCCCGCCTCCCCCTCTCCAGCCACGACACGGGACTCCCATGACGAATGACACCCTGCTGACGGTCAGCGACTTCTCCGTCACCTATGACGTCGACCCACCCGTCGACGCTGTGCGTGACGTCTCACTCAGCCTGGCGCGCGGCGAGATCCTCGGCCTCGCGGGCGAATCCGGCTGCGGCAAGACCACCCTCGCCTACGGCATCCAGCGGCTGCTCAAGGCGCCCGCGGTCATCACCAACGGCCGCGTGACCTTCCACGACGCCGATGACGGAGACGTCGACGTGCTCTCGCTGAGCGTTGCAGAGATGCGCGCGTTTCGCTGGGACAAGGCGTCGATGGTGTTCCAGGGAGCCATGAACGCCCTCAACCCGGTGATGAGCATCGGCAGACAGCTGGGCGACGTCTTCACCACACACCGCCGGGGCATGAGCCGGGGCGAGCGCATCCGCGAGTGCGGCGACCTCCTGGAGATCGTCGGGGTAGGACGCGAGCGACTGCGCTCGTACCCGCACGAGCTCTCCGGTGGCATGCGCCAGCGCGTGATGATCGCGATGGCCCTCGCCCTCAAGCCCCAGTTGATGATCATGGACGAGCCCACGACGGCCCTCGACGTCCTGGTCCAGCGCGAGATCCTGCAGCAGATCTCGGAACTGCGACACGAGTTCGGCTTCTCCGTCATCTTCATCACGCACGATCTCCCCCTGCTGTTGGAGATCTCCGACCGCATCGCGATCATGCGGGAGGGGCGGATCGTCGAACTGAACACCGCCGAGCGCATCTATCGCTCACCCGAGCACGAGTACACGCGGCGTCTGCTGTCGTCGTTTCCCAGCCTCACCGGCGAGCGCGGCGACTTCGTGCGCGGCACCGGCGCCGTCGCGGAGAATCCGGAGGCACAGAAGTGACAACGCTCGAAGTGAAGAACCTCGTCAAGCGATACCGCGTACGCGGCACCGGCGACATGCGCGCCCTCGACGACGTGAGCTTCACGCTCACCAGCGGCCAGACGATCGCTCTGGTCGGCCAGTCCGGCTCCGGCAAATCGACGATCGCCAAGATCCTCACCCAGCTGGAGCGTCCGACCTCCGGCCAGGTTCTGCTGGACGGCAAGCCGGTCCCCCGCCATGGCGCCGGCCTTCGCCGATACCGACAGCAACTGCGGATGGTCTTCCAGGACCCCTTCGCCTCGCTGAATCCTTACCACACGATCCGGTACCACATCGAGCGTCCGCTGCGCCTGGACTCGGTCGTCCCGAACGACCAGATCGAGCAGGAAGTACGCCGTCTCCTCGCCCGTGTGCGGCTCGACGTCGACAGCGCCATCGACCGACGACCCCATGAGCTGTCCGGCGGTCAGCGCCAGCGCGTCGCGATCGCGCGGGCGCTCGCGTCACGCCCTGCCCTGCTCGTCGCGGACGAGCCCGTCTCGATGCTCGACGTCTCGATCCGGCTCGGAGTACTGAACCTGCTCGCCGATCTGCAGCGCGAGAGCGATCTGGGAGTGCTGTACATCACTCACGACCTCGCCACGGCGCGTCACTTCTCTGACGAGATCATGGTGCTCAACCGCGGTCGAGTGGTCGAACACGGCCCGGCCGACGACGTGATCCTGAGACCGCAGAACGACTACACGCGGCAGTTGCGGGATGCCTCCCCCGATCCCGAACGGCACTTCGCCGGCCCAACCGACACCGACCTGAACCACGCCGGGAGCTGAGCCGTGATCATCTTCATCCTGCGCCGCGCGGCATTCTACCTGTTCACGGCCTGGGCCGCCATCACCATCAACTTCATCCTGCCCCGGCTGATGAAGGGCGATCCGATCAGCGCCTATCTGCTGAAGAACCAGGGCCGTGTGTCGCCCGAGGCCATCGAGTCCCTGAAGGTCCTCTTCGGCCTGGATCAGAACCGCTCCCTGGTGGAGCAATACGTCGACTATTGGGGACTGCTCCTGCGCGGCGACCTCGGTCAGTCGTTCTCACGCGGGCTGGCACCGGTCACCGAAGTCATCGCGGCCGCGGTGCCGTGGACGGTAGGCCTCGTCGGCATCGCCACGATCATCTCCTTCGTCCTCGGCACCACCGTCGGCGCCGTGATCGGCTGGCGACGGGGCGGCCGCGGGGAGATCGTCGTCCCGATCGCTCAGTTCTTCGCCACGGTGCCGTATTTCTGGCTCGGCCTCATCGCCATCGCCGTCTTCTCCTCCACGCTGGGGTGGCTACCGGCCTCCCATGCCTACGACAAGGGCGCACGCCCCGCCTTCACACTCGAGTTCATCGGGCAGATCATCGTGCACGGCACGCTGCCGGCGCTGACCATCGTGATCTCATCGCTCGGCGGGTGGATCCTGGGGATGCGCAACATGATGGTGACCGTCCTCGACGAGGACTACATCACCGTCGCCGAGGCCAAGGGGCTCACGCCACGCCGGGTCCTCGTGGCCTACGCCGCCCGCAATGCCGTGCTCCCCCAGCTGTCGAGCTTCGCGCTCTCCCTGGGGTTCATCGTCGGCGGCACCCTCGTGATGGAGCTGGTGTTCTCCTACCCGGGAGTCGGCAAGCTGCTGCTCGACGCGACGAACGCCAAGGACTACCCCCTGATGCAGGGCGTGTTCCTGATCATCACACTGACCGTCCTGGTCGCGAACATCCTCGCCGACATCGCGTACGCGGTCCTTGATCCGCGCACCCGACAGATGGAGTCCTGACATGACCGATGCACCCCCGTCGACGCGCACCCTCGCCACCGACCGCGCCCGTGCCACGGATCCGAGCCGATCGTTCCTCGCTCGCGTCGGAACCTCGTTCGCGATGTTTCGCAATGCCAAGTCCGTCACCGGGCTGATCATCATCGGCGTGTTCGTGCTGGTGGCGATCTTCGGCGACCTGCTGGCACCGTACGGTCCCCTCGACAAGGACTTCACGGCGCTCAAGCAGCCGCCGTCCAGCGCCCACTGGCTCGGCACCACGCACATGGGCGAGGACGTCCTCAGCCAGCTGATCTACGGCACGCGCGGTGTCATCGTGGTGGGCTTCCTCGCCGGTGTGCTCGCCACCGTCGTGGCCGTGCTCATCGGTGTGATCGCCGGCTATGTGTCCGGGTGGGTCGGGGAGAGCCTGTCCGCGCTGACGAACGTGTTCCTCGTGATCCCAGGTCTGCCCCTCATGATCATCGTGGCCTCGCAGTTCGAGAACCCGTCGCTGATCCTGGTGGCGAGCGTGCTGGCCATCACGGGCTGGGCGTGGGGAGCTCGCGTGCTGCGCGGGCAGACCATGTCCTTGCGCAACCGTGACTTCATCCAGGCGGCGAAGGCGAATGGCGAATCGCTCTGGCGGATCATCACGGTGGAGATGCTCCCCAACCTCATCGCGATCATCGCGTCCAGCTTCGTGGGCACGGTCACGGCCGCAGTCCTCGGGCTGACGACGCTCGCCTTCATCGGCGTGATCCCGATCACCAACCTCAACTGGGGCACGATCCTGTTCTGGGCGCAGCAGAACGGCGCGTTCCCCGGGTTCTGGTGGTGGTACGTGCCCGCCGGCCTCTGCATCGCGATCCTCGGGATGGCGCTCTCGCTGGTGAACTTCGGTATCGACGAATACGTCAATCCGCGGCTGAGGTCGGCTGGTGAGCGGGCGCGCGCGATGCGGCGCAAGGGCCTGAACCCGTCGTCGGGTGTCACCGTGGTGCGCGAGAATGCCACGTCCGACGCGCCCGCCCCCTCCTCCCCGTGACACGCTGCAGCACAACCTCTGAACATGCGCGCTCCTGCGGGAGCACCGACAAGGAGTCCCTCATGACCACCCTGCCGCCCTACCAGGACGCCTCCCTCCCGATCCCGGCCCGCGTCGACGACCTCGTCTCGCGCATGAGCGTCGAGGAGAAGGTCGGGCAGATGATGCAGCTCGACGCCCGCGACGACCTCGTCGACCAGGTGACGCACAAGCATGTCGGCTCCATTCTTCACGCGTCCCCCGAGCGGTTGCAGCAGGCTCACGCGCTGACCGATGGCACACGGCTGCGCATCCCGCTCATCGTGGGCGAGGACTGCATCCACGGCCACTCCTTCTTCGAGGGCGCCACCATCTACCCCACGCAGCTCGGCATGGCCGGCTCCTGGAACGCTGAGCTCATCGAGAAGGCGGCGCGTGCCACCGCCGTGGAGGTCTCGGCCACCGGGGTGCACTGGACGTTCTCCCCTGTGCTGTGCATCACGCGTGACCTGCGATGGGGACGCGTGAACGAGACGTTCGGGGAGGACCCGTATCTGATCGGTGAGCTCGCCTCCGCCATGGTTCGCGGCTACCAGGGTGAGGGCCTGAGCGATCCGACCGCGATCCTCGCCACCGCCAAGCACTTCGCCGGGTACTCGGAGACCCAGGGGGGTCGAGACGCCAGCGAAGCCGACATCTCCCGACGGAAGCTGCGCTCCTGGTTCCTGCCTCCGTTCGAACGAGTGGCCCGCGAGGGTGCGCGCACCTTCATGCTCGGCTACCAGTCCACCGATGGCGTTCCGATCACGGTGAACGACTGGCTGCTCACCGACGTGCTCCGGGGCGAGTGGGGCTACACCGGCACTCTGATCACGGACTGGGACAACGTCGGCCGCATGGTGTGGGAGCAGCGGGTGCAGCCGGACTACGCACACGCCGCGGCAGCAGCCGTCATCGCGGGCAACGACATGATCATGACCACACCCGGGTTCTTCGAGGGCGCGCTCGACGCCATCAGCATGGGGCTGCTCTCAGAGGCGGATCTGGATCGTGCCGTGCGGCGCATCCTGACGCTGAAGTTCGAGCTGGGCCTCTTCGAGGATCCGCGCCGCCCCGATGCGGACCGGATCACCGCGGCACTGCGTACTCCCGATCACCGCGCGCTGAACCTCGACCTCACTCGCCGCTCGCTGGTCTTGCTGGAGAATGACGGCGTTCTGCCACTGGATGTCTCTCGGGAGCCCGGCGCGGGGGTGGCTGCGGCTCCCCGCCGCATCGCCGTCGTGGGTCCTCTCGCCGACGACGCGCAGACCCAGCTAGGCGACTGGGCGGGTAACTCCGGTCAGGCGGGCTGGCTGCCCGATGGGCATCCGCGCGAGCTGATCACGACGGTGCTCGACGGGTTCCGTCGGCTCGCTCCGGCGGGCTGGGAGATCACCTACGGCCGCGGCGCCGAGGTGCTCACGCTCGAAGAGGACCCCGCGGGAGCCTTCTTCCCCGACGGTCAGCCGCGTCCGCAGGTGGTGCTTCCCGCCGAACCCGATGCACGCCTCATCGCGGATGCCGTGGCACAGGCCGAGGCAGCCGACTACGTGGTCGCGGTGGTCGGCGACGTCATCGACCTCGTCGGTGAGGGCCGCTCGACCGCGACACTGGAGCTCATCGGCGGACAGATCGCGCTGCTGGACGCTCTCGCGCAGACGGGCACCCCGCTGGTGGTGGTTCTCCTGGCGTCCAAGCCCCTGGTGCTGCCGCCGTCGGCGCGCAACGCGGCGGCGATCATCTGGGCTGCCTCTCCCGGCATGGAGGGAGGCCGAGCGATCGCCGAACTGTGCCTGGGCGCGATCGAACCGAGCGGACGCCTGCCGATCTCGTTCGCGCGTCACGTGGGCCAGCAGCCCACGTACTACAACCAGATCCGCGGTCAGCACGGAGATCGCTACGCCGACCTCACGCAGGCCCCGGCCTGGCCCTTCGGCCACGGCCTGTCGTACACCACGATCACCTACGACCGCCTCACCCTGGATGCGGAATCCTACGGACGCGACGACACCGTGCGCGCCCGCGTGACGCTGTCCAACGTGGGTCTCCGGCCGGCACGTGAGACGGTGCAGGCGTATGTCAGCGACAGCATCACCTCGGTCAGCTGGGCCGACAAGGAGCTGAAGGGCTTCGTGCAGGTGGATCTGGAGCCCGGGCAGACATGCGAGGTCCTGGTGGAGGTGCCGGTGTCCGAATGCACGATCGTCGACGCGGAGGGACATCGCCTTGTCGAGCCTGGGGCGTTCGAGCTGCGGGTCGGCCCCTCCAGCGACGAGGCCCGGCTGCTGCGCGCACCCTTCACCGTCCGCTGAGGGCGCCGACGACATCAATCGATGTCGAGGAACCCGAGGGTCGCGCCGCAGTGCAGGCAGCGGAAGCCGAACACGGCAAAGCCGGCCTGCTGCTGCGCGACCAGCTCGATCGCCTCCGCCGTGACGCCCAGCGCCTCACGTCGCTCGGGCGCAAGCAGACGCAGCCCCTCGGCATCGAGTTCACCGATGAACGCGGCTGCGTCATCGCAGTGCGACTGCCATTCCTCGGGTTGATAGGTGGCGAAGCCCGGCGTCCGGGTCGCCACGTCATGCTGGATGTCAGGGGCGATGCCCGCCTCGTCCAGAGCCCACGTGTCGACGAAACGCGCTCCCGCGCGAGCCGCTGAGCCGTCCGCGATGCACCACGGGCAGATATGAGCGAACTCGGCGCGACCGTATGGGCGTGGGACGTACTCCCAGCCGCGGCGTCGCTCACAGCATGAGCATGCATTCGGCGAGCGTCGAACGGATCCGGTCGCCACCGGGTCGGGGTGGTAGCGGAATGCCGGCAGTTCCTCTCCCGTATCGAAGGTCGTCGGGTCAGGCGCGAGCTCGTCCAAACACAGGCCCAGCGCTTCGATGGGAGCGAACTGCATCTGCCGGTACAGGGTCATGCCCAGTCGCCCCCTGTCAGCCGGGTCCGGGAGCAGGACCAGTCGCTCCATCTCGCTCCAGCCGACACCGATGACCACGGCGTCGGTCGGGAACGGCCGGCCCGGCTGCGGCTCTCCGAAGCCGGGAGCCGAGACGCGATCGACAGCGCGGGCGATGGTCGTCGCACGGGCGATGTCCACGGCCGTGCGCATCATCCGCTTGCGATCGCCATCGTCTCGCACCGGCAGCATCCGCCAGCGACGACCGGTCGTTCCGGCCGAGTCGTCGAGGATGAAGCCGTTCTCGGAGAGGAGTCGCTCTCGCAGCCACTCCGGAAGGCGGGCACCCATCGAAGCCTCCACCCGGACGATGTCCTGCTCACGCGCCCCGCTCACACGAACGCCACCATCGCCGCGCCGGCTCCTGCCAGGCCCCAGCTGATGAGGCTTCCCACGAGGAACTCCTCCGCTTTGGAGCCTTCACCGGCGTTCTTCGAGATCTCCGGGAACCGGACGATGCCCTTCGCGGCCATCAGAGCTGCAATGATCCCCTGCGCCCCGGCGAGCGCGAGTGCCACGATGATCCATCTCTCCAGCGGACCGATCAGTCTGCCGCCACGCATTTCGCCAGGCCGAAGCGGGTCCGTCAGCCAGCGGGTTCGCAGGGCGTCGCGCATGCGCGCTCCGATGGTCGGAGCACCCTGCTGTGTGTGCCCGCCGGAGGTGATGAGCGACGGCTCCTCCGCGACTCGGGCACGGCGCAGCGCCCCGCGACAGATGAGGTTCGCGCTGAGTCCGAGGAAGAGAGCGACTGCCACGAGGGCGACGGGTTTCGCGAACGGGATCGAGGTCGTGACCACGTACCCGAAGGCGCCGAATGTCCCGATGAAGGGCACGCCTGTGCCGCCCGCGAGCATGATGGCGGCGATCACCGCGATGTATCCGAGCACGGATGCAGCCCAGAGGCCTGAGAGCACCGGCCATACGAAGGTGAGAACCACGAGCACGGGCGCGTACACGGCTGGAGCCTGCAAGGGGAGAACGGCGGCGCCGACCAGGAGCGACCATACGGCGATCGCGACCACCCTCGCGGTGAGCGAGCGGTTCCCCCGCTGCGCGCGCGTGATGAGCCATCCGATCATGTCGGCACCCGCGATACCCACCACGAGTAGTGCGGCGACCATGTTCACGCGCGACCTCCTGTCCACAACGACTGCACCGTCACCAGCGTGGCCGCCCCCGAGCGGCGTGCGCTCTGCGACACGGCGGATTGTGTGATCCCCTCCGCCTCCGCGATCTGTGCCTGTGACCGCCCAGCGATCATTGCGCGTGCGATGCGCGCTTCCCGGGGCTTCATCGAACCGATGAGCTCATCGCGCAGGAGCAGGGCGGCGTTCGTGTCGGCGGGCTCCTCGTCACCGGCCACAACCCAGGTTCGGGCGCGTCCGGTGCGTCCGGCGAGTCGGTGCACCGTGTCGATCGCGCGGCGCGCCGACCACCACGCGCTGCCATCGTAGATCGGGATCTCGTCGGCGGCGCCGGAGACGATGCGGGATCGGCCCCACCCGATTCCGAAGCGCACGTCCGTCCCGGTGTCGACGGCCTCCAGACGCACCAGAGTCGTGGCGGCACACGCGTCCGCCACCGAGGAGTACGTAGCCTGAAACTCGTCGCCCGCCGTGGACCACAGCGCAAGCACGGGCGGTACGCTCTTCTCCGCCCGGCGGAACAGGGCATGAACGTTCGCCTGTACCGCTGCCCGGTCGTCGGCACGACGGGAGCCGACGATGTCGACGATGATCGCTACAGTCTCGGTCATGCCTGAAGTATATAGCTTATATTTTCGCTTTATAAGCCCTGTGCTTCTTGAAGCAGCTCAGGCGCGCGCGTCATACTCCACCCGAGAGGCTTCGATTCCCTCGCGATGCTCGATAGCCCATTCGGCGAGAGCAAGAGCGAGTTCGACGAATCCTCGACCCCGATCCGTGAGTTCGTACTCCACGCGCGGCGGAACCTCCGCGTGCACCGTGCGCGTGAGCAGCCCGTCGCGCTCCAGCTGACGCACCGTGAGGGTCAGCATCCGCTGCGATATGCCGGGAATGGCGTGGAGCAGTTCCGTGAAGCGCAGACGCTGGCCCCGGAGCGCGCCGATCACCAGCACCGACCACTTGTCCCCCACGCGATCCAGCACTTCGCGCACGACGCGGCCGTGATCGGCCGGGCCCCGGCCGTTGCATGCTGCCTCATACGCGCTGGGTTCGGCGATCGATGTCACTTGCTTACCTCCGTGTGCCTTTTGTGCGCGTCCTTAAAGTGACGCATCATGAGGTCTGTTACTCATCGTAACTCTGTTCATAGAAGGAACCACATGATCATCGCCCTCTGGGTCGTCAACGCCCTGCTCGCCCTCGCCTTCCTCGGCGCCGGGGTCAACAAGCTCGTGAAGTCGAAGGATGCCCTCGTGGCATCCGGCATGGCCTGGGCGAAAGGATTCCCGCCCGCCTCGCTGAAGGCGATCGGAGCGGCCGAGGTGATCGGAGCACTGGGCCTGATCCTGCCGCTCGCAACCGGCGTCGCACCGATCCTCTCCCCCATCGCCGCCACGTGCCTCGCGGTGATCATGCTCGGTGCCATCGTCGTCCACCTCCGTCACCGCGACGCCCCGAAGGTCACGCTTCCATCCGTAGTGCTGGCCGCCATCTCCATCGCGAGCGCCATCCTGGGCTTCCTCGTAGCCTGAGCGGCACATAAGTGTGGGGCTGATATCAACGAAATATCAGCCCCACACTTATACCCGAGCATCGTGTCCCCGGCTGCCGTCGCAGGCCCGAGAGGACGGATCGCGAGAGCCTTGAGCTCGGCGGGGTGAGTCGGCGGTGTCCGCAGGGTGCATGCCATATGGCAGCACTGCTCGGTCAATCCTCGGGGAGTCGCCGTGCCAGCGTCGGGTAGTCGATGACCACACCATCGCGATCGACCGTGAGCTCCGCATCGAAGTCCCGGCTCCAGCTGGTGTATCGAATCGAACGCGCGGAGCTTCCATCCGGCACCTCGGCGCCGTAGAGCTGGCCGCTGCGCAGCACGCGAAGGGAAGGCACTTCGACCCACGCCATGACGAGCGGCACCGCCTCCGAGGCGTGTTCCAGAAGCCCCAGGCGCCGGATCGGCATGACGTTGGTCAGAGGGCACAGGCCGAGGTCGCAGTCAACCGCGCCGTCCAGCACGCCCGGGTCCGGGATGCCGAGGCTCGGAAGATCGACGGATCCGTGTGCCTCCCCTGTCGTTCGCCACTGTCCGTCCTCGGCGCGGCTGAGGACCAGGGATCTGTGCCACCCCTCACCGAAGCTCGACACCGCGAGCTCCTCGGTGATCCACCCCTCGCCCACACGGAGGCTCCATGCCGTCGAATAGCCGGTGGCTACGGATCCGCCGTGAGCGCGAAGGCTCTGATCCCCGAACCGGACGACGGCCGACTCGACACGACTCGTGTCATCCACTCCGCGCCAGCGGTACCGCCGCAATTCCATGCCGACATGTTCCCATGACGGTCCCCTGCATGCCCAGGGGCGCCGCACCATCAGGACAGCGCGGCCTCGCGGGTGCGGGCTCGCCCCAGCGCGCGCGGTGGTCGAGGCGGCGACCGCCGATACCAGGTCGCCTCACGCGTATTCGCCGATGGCGTGTGCGCAGCAGCCGTCGCCGCCCGATAGGATGGACGGCGAGGGCCTTTAGCTCAGCTGGTAGAGCGCCACGTTTACACCGTGGATGTCGTCGGTTCGATCCCGGCAGGGCCCACCACAGAAAGTGCTGGGATCGCACGCTTGCGTTCCGCCCTTGAAAGTCGCTCGCGGCCCCGGCGACCGACTGGCATCTCTGCCAGCCTGGGTTCCTCCACGGCGCTCAGTCTGAGTGGATCGGCTCTACACCGATCACGGCGTGAGCGGCACGCTGGCATCGCGTCCGGAGCTGGACAAGGCTCTCGACGGTCTCGACCGCGGCGACACGTTCGTCGTGTGGAAGCTCGACCGTCTGGGCCGTAACACCAAGAACGTGCTGGAGGTCATCGAGGATCTGATCGACCGCGGCGTGACGTTCAAGAGCCTCACCGAGCAGATCGACCTGAGCGCCGGCCCTATAGGCAAGGCGATGCTGACCATCCTCGCGGCGTTCGCAGAGCTGGAGCGCGCCACGATGATCGAGCGCATCCGTGCCGGACTCGATGCAGCCAAGTCGCAGGGCCGCGTGGGCGGTCGCCCCTCCAAAGTGGATGTCAAGAAGCTAACGACGATCAAGTAGCTCCTAGCCTCCGGCGAGCACAGCCGCGCCGAGATCGCCCGCATGACCGGGATCTCACAGGCGACCCTCTATCGAGTCATCGCGACGCTCTGAATGTCCGCCTGTCGTGGGTCCCGTCTGCCACTCTGTACCCATGGACGATGACGACCGCGAGAAGTTCCTCCAGGCTGAGGGCCTTCCGGCGCTGAGCATGCCCGCGTTCCAGCTCCACCACTTCGCGATCACCGAGAGCTTCCAACGCGGCACCCCGGGATTCGTTGCAGACGACTACCTACAGTCCATCGCCGCAGAGACGACGCTAACGGCGGTCGAGCTGGAGACTGCTGGGCTCTGGGTGCGGCGCGACGGCGGCTACTTCGTGAACGACGCCGACACCATCCGGATGATGCTCAGTTTCCGCGAGGGCAGTGATGCCAACGCCGCCAAATGCCTGGATCGCGGCCATCATCTCCCGAGCGATGACGACGACGACGACTGGATCATCTGTCAGACCTGTCACGTCCCGTTGAAGCGCCCAGACGGCAAGTCGGTCGGGGGCGAGAACGGCGAACCCCCGGACTATGGTCCCCGCCACGACGACCTCACGACGGAATAGACCTTGGACCGGGAGAACATCGGAGCGGCAGTGTGGGATTGGGTGCCGTGGCTGATCGGCGTCGCGGGAGCCAATGGGGCCGCAGTCGACGGTTCGCGGGGCGCGCTGGAAGCGCCCGCATCGCGTGGGTTCGAGTCTTAGTTGATAGGTTCGGGCCATGACTGAGGCCTTCCCGGATGGAGCGCGCGAGACGGCACGGCTCGTTGATCTCTGGGAGCAGCGCAAGACTCGGCGCTTGGTGCCCCGCGAGGGACTGCACCACTCCAACGCCATGCAGATCTGGACGCTTGCGCACCACGCGGCGCGCCTATCGCGTTCGGTGCTGACGCTCCACGACGCCGGGCAAGACTTCGAGTCGATGGCCCTGATTCGTCAGACCCTCGAATGTGCCATGAACGCCGCGTGGCTTCTCGTCACCGACGACGGCGGGATAGCCCTCAGCGCTGTGGACACCAAGAATCGGCGCGTCATGTATCGCGAGGTCACAGAGCTGGGCCTGGCCGATCTCTCCGAGGTCCTTCGTCGGGTCGAAGAGCAGGAGGAGCGGAACTCTCAGACGGTCACGCGTACGCGGAGCTTCGAGGAGCGATGCGGCGCCATCGCGGGCGGCAGGCAGATCTATGCCATGTGGCGAACACTTAGCCTGTACTCGCACGCGACGTCGAGCATTGCGGATACGTACCTTGGTCTCGCCCCGGAGACGGAGGACGCGCCACTTGGTATCAACTTCCTTTGGTACGCCGACTGGGATGAAGGAGAGTCATGGCTTCGCGTTCAGGCTCTGATGTTGCTACTCGCGCAGATGGCAGCGGACGACGCCCTAGCGAAACCGATCCACCGCACTCAGCTCGCGAAAGCTCGTCGGCGTCTCGGGGTGACCTGGCAGATTCGGCCTGTCGAGGCGACGCCTTAGGGCGTGTTGCCAAACGCTGAGCGGAGGGGTGTGGGTGAGCCTTGAGGTGTGGCGCGGTGTGAGATCTCTGACGAGGCGTGGGCTGTGATCGGCCGGTTGTTCCCGGCCGCAAAGGCGACAGGCCGCCCACCGGTGGACCGGCGGATGGTGGTGGAGGCGACGGCGTGGCGGTACCGTACTGGCGCGCCGTGGCGGGACGTTCCTGAGCGGTTCGGGAACTGGAACACGATCTATAAGAACTTCAACCGGTGGTCCGAGCAGGGCGTCTGGGCACGGGTCCTCGAGAAGGTGCAATCCCTCGCGCACCAGCGCGGCGAGTTGGAGTGGATCGCGTCAATCGACTCCACGATCGTCCGTGTTCACCAGCACGGTGCGACCCTTGCCCGCGGCACGGGGGCTCGGTCGAACTACAAGGAGTTCGGCGCGGAGCCTCCTGATCACGCGATCGGCCGCTCCCGTGGCGCTCCGACGACGAAGAACCACCTGGTCTGCGATGGGAAGGGACGCGCTCTCGCGTTCGTGCTGACACCGGGACAGACGGCAGATACGACCATGCTGATCGACACGCTCTCCGAGATCCACGTCGCCGGTCGAACCGGTCGCCCCCGCTCCCGCCCGGGCCGAGTGCTCGCTGACAAGGGCTACCCCTCGAAAGCAAACCGTGCCTGGCCACGCGAACCAGACATCGCGGCAACATTCCCTGAACGCGAAGATCAGATTGCGCACCGCCGCAAGAAGCGAGGCCGTCCCATCGACTTCGGCT
>JAITLK010000001.1 GCA_031277945.1 Microbacterium sp.
ATCGCCAATCGTTGCTGTGAATAGGGTTCCCTGGCGGATACTCCATGTCCATTTGCCCGATCAAGGAGAAGCCGGCACGGCGGCAGAGGGCGTTCGATGCCTCATGGTCCGTGCGCGGGTAGGCGTGGATCGAAGCACGGTCGCTGTGCGCGGCGGCGTGAATCAGTAGGAGCCGCAGGCCTGCTGTGGCGAAGCCTCGTCCTGAGACAAAGACGGTCCACCCCGTTTCGAGGACGCGCTCGTGGTGGTGCTCGACGGGCCAATAGCCGATGACTCCGACAGCGCTCGGGTCGCCGTCGACACCACCGTCCACAGCGGGATCATCGGAAACGATGACGAACATCGAGTTGGCACCTGTACACCATCCGTCGGCATAGCGTGCCGCGCGTGATTCGACCTTTTCCGGCGTCTCAGGCCCGCCGAGATAGGTCATAAGTTCTGGGGAATTGTTCCGTACGGCGACGGGGTGGTCATCGTCCCGCCATTGTCTCAGTGTGATCATGTGGATTTCCTTGCTGGTCGCGTGTGGTTGTCCTGAACTAGCGCACTGGCGTGCTCGAACGCCCTTCGGCGCGTCCAGTCATCTCCGCGTCTAGAGTCTCTTGCGCCACGCGCATCTGGTTGGCGTATTTCGGTGTTTGCAGACGTTCCCACATGACATCCTCGGGCACGTCCTCGACTCGCGTCACGATCCACCAGATGTTGCCGAACGGATCTTTGATGCGGCCGCCACGCTGACCGAAAGCAGTGTCGGCGATCTCCGTAACGACCCGTGCGCCAGCGGCAATACCCCTCGCGAGAGCCGCATCCGCATCCGGCACCCACACGCGCAACAGGCTCGGCATCTGGGGCCACTCCGGTGCGCGATCGAACGCCAGCACGATCGTGTCACCGATCTTGATCTCCGCATGACCGATCGCTCCCTCGGCGGTTGCCACACGACCGAGTTCTACACCGTGGAACACCTCAGCGACAAAGCGCAGGAATGCGCTGGTGTCGTCAGTGACGACCCAAGGCGCGACGGTCGTGTAGCCCGCGGGGGTGAAGTGTGAGAGATTCTCCGACATGGCGGTGACTCTAATCCTCACCACCGACATCGGTGAAGAGTCTTCAAGAGCTCGCGACAGCGGTCAACGGGCACCTACTCGCCTCAGAAACCCTCCCAGGCACGCGTACCTCCTGAGTGCATCTGAGGAACAGCCACCTCAGACGGACGGTCGCGCTCGCTTTAGCAACACGGCCTAGTCGCTACCCGACGTCGGCTTCCACGCTGGTCGCTTCGAGATCTCCGCCCTGCGAGCACCGACGAGCTGTGAGCCCGGCAGGCGACCATCGCGGGTGTCTCCTGTGTCGCGTTGAGGTGCCAAGTGTATAAATCTCCGTTGCGGGTGGTGGTCTCGCGCGTTTGATCTGAAGAGGGATGCCGAAGCGTGGCAGGCGTCCCAGAAGCGAGCGCTCGATCTCGGAGAGTACGTGGACCCACGTGCGGGAAAAGAACTGCTGGGGGCCGCTCTGGACCGTTAGCACGCGGGGCGTGAGGGTGCTATCGCCTCCAGCACGTTCGCCAACGAAGGTTACGCACTCAAGCATGCCCAGACGCTACGTAGCCGCCCGATGAGCGCCGTGACCACCGGCACGGCTCAGCGTGAGCGCCGGGAAATCTTCCCCTTTACGCTGGAAGAGCTGCGAGCGGTCCACGCCCGCCTCGTGGGCAGCACCACGAAGGCTAACGCTGACATTGCCCTGGTGCTGGGCCTCACAGGTCTGCGGTGGGGTGAGCTGGTGCCTCTCCGGGTGTGGGACGTTCAGCAGCTCCCGTATCCGGCGCTGCGTGTCTCTCGGTCGAAGCCTGGTGGTGAGCCGGTGCGGAACATCGCCAAAGGCGGCAAGCCGCGCACCGTGCCGCTCACGGACGATGGCGCCGCGATCATCCTTCCGCTACTGACAGCGCGGAAGCCGGATGAGCTGGTGTTCCCCTCGGCTACCGGCTCATTCCGCTCGGGGAACAACTGGAAGCGCGACGCGCATTGGACCCAGCACGGCATGGGGCGGCGCGTTCAGGACCTCCGGCACACAGCGGCAACGCTCTGGCTCCAGAGCGGCGTGGACCTTAAGACGGTCCTGGCGTGGCTAGGCCACAGCACCGCGAAGCTCACGGCTGACACGTACAGCCACTACATGGGTAGCGATGCCGACATGGCTGCAATCGCGCGAATGAATGCGGTCCTGAGCGCGGCCCCCCAGCGGCGCCCAGGACGATAAAGCGTCAATCCCGATAGGGTCATGCAACGTATGTAACGCATGAAATCAAGGGTGGCCTGCACTCGGTGACCTTTACACCGTGGATGTCGTCGGTTCGATCCCGGCAGGGCCAACCACAGATGTGATACTCGGACGGATCCCAACCCAGGAACCACCCGCGTGGAATACCGGTCATGCGCTCCAGCTTGACGGTGAGTGCCGGTACGGCTGGCTCGACGCCGACTAAGCCGAGCGCCGCCTCGACGCCCGGCGTTCGGGCGAGACCACCAAGCGCGTCGGCATGTCCGCACAGCGCGGGCAGGGCATGAACCTGCAGCGCTCGAACACCGCGATCTTCGTCGGCGTCACCGACAAGTTCGACGACACGATCCCGACCGCGCACCGCATCCATCGGTTCGGGCAGACCTGCCCCTGCACCGTGCATCTGATCTACGCCGACACCGAATCCCAGGTGAGCCGGCCGCCCAGGCTCCTCACCGGCGCTCGGAAACCCGGGCCAAGGTTACGATCTTGGAATGGCTCCGACTCTCTTCGACGTCGTCACCACCCTGACCGACTACAGGTCGGTGCGAGCGATCGACTGTCTTGCGGAGGTTCGGCTCGGTGACGATCACCGCATATGCCGGCTGCATGCTGAGCCATGGATCGATTCCTACGAGGTCTCTAGCGTCGACGGACAGGTCCAAAGCTCGTACATCGCCTCCCTGGGTCTCGTCTACGACGGAGAAGAGTCGTTCCCATATGACCCCCGGGGCATCGTCTGGCGCTCCCTGCCCGCGAGGCTGGTGTTCCCGCTGGAACTGCCTATCTGGGGTCGTTCTGGTGACAGCCACAGGATGGAAAGTGCGGAGCAGCAGGACGACGGACGTATTCTCGTGAGGCTCGCGCCGAATCGCGACGGCGAGGCGAGTGGTCACCTTATTGTTGACCCCGAGCTCAAGATGGCGACAGAGTTCGACGCCCGGACCCTGGGGATCAGGTACCGGGACGTCGAACGTGGGCGTGGTCGTCTATTTGTGGGTCAGAGAACTGGTGCTTCCTTCCCGTTGGGGTAAGAGCAACGCTTCAGCGTGCGTTCGACGTCCCTCTGAGTCTTGATGCTGACGTTCTTCCACAAGTCAATGACTTCGAGGCGATAAACGCCTTCTGCGTACGTGCCTTGAACGATGTACTTGCCTCCGCCGATCCACAAGGGGTACCCCGTGACGCCAACGCTTGACGGCCAGTCCCGAGTGATCAGCGACCACGCACTCCCGTGTCGTTCAGGTCCGCCACTCATCCCGCTGTGTCACGCGAGCGAAAGACCAGCCACGACGCCGCGACGAGAAGCAGGGTCCAGGCTGCCATCACGGCCCCGCCCGGGATCGGGTCGAGGAGTCCGACTCCCGGATAGCTCGTCAGGAGCTGGAGGCCCGCCAGGTCGGGCAGGAACTTCAGGGCAGGGACGGCCGCAAGCAGGGATATGGTGAGTCCGAGCACGAGCGGCACCATGACGACGAGCGCCACGATGAACGTGCGGGCGAGGACCGTGATCGCCCCCGCGATGAGGCCGATCAACGCGTAGTTCACGGAGACGCCGACCACGTTCCACACCATTCCCACGGTGAGCCCGCCGAAAGGGAGCCCCCGTTCGCCGAGCGCTGCATGCTTCACGAGGACAGCGGCGGTCGTCGCCACGATGCCGACCAGCACGGCCACCACCGCGATCACGGTGAACTTGGCCGCGAGCACACGTCCCCGCCCGGGGATGGCCGCCAGCGTGGTGCGGAGCTGGCCGTCGACGTACTCGGCGCCGGTGACCAGCGCCGAGAACAGGATGATCAGGGGCTGCCCGAATCCGGCGGTCTCGAATCCGTGCGACTCCACGGGGAACGACCGGGCCGCGGCGCTCTCACCGTCGAAGGCGAGGCCGGACGCCAGAGCAAGGATGGGAGGCACCAGCAGCGCCGCGGTGAGCGCCAGGCGATTGCTGCGCAGGGTGAGCGCCTTCGTCCATTCGGCGCGCAATGCGTGCATCAGGCTGCCCTACACATCTCGGCGCACGAAGACGATCGCCGCAATGGCCAGCAGCGCGAACGTCCAGGCCGCTTGGATCAGGCCGCCGGTGAGCGAATCGAGATGGACGCCGGCCGCGGGATCGGAGAAGAGGCCGGCGCCTGCAACCACCGGGAGGTACTTCGCGACGGTCCACGAGCCTGCGAGGAAGTCGCCCACACCGATCACCAGCGGCACGATCCCGATCAGCGGGAGGATGGCCGTGCGCGCCAGCACGCCGCCCGCGAACGCGAGGAGCGCCGTGAGCGTCCACGCCGCCGTCACGCCGCCGAGGTTCGCCCAGATCGTGGGGCTCAACCGCCACGGATCGACGCCGGTCTCGCCCGCGACGTGCGTGATCACCACGGTGCCCCACATGGACAGGAACGCGATCACGGCCGTCGCCGCAGCGACGAGCAGCGCCTTCGTCACGAACACGGGGGTTCGCCGCGGGGTGGCCAGGAGCGTCGTGCGGATCTGCACCCCATCCCCGTATTCGCTCCCGGCCCAGAGGGCGGCGAGAGCGACGACGAGGACGTACCCGAAGCCCGCCATCTCGAAGCCCTGGAGCTCGAGCGGAATCGGTTCGGCAGAGAACAGCCGGGGATCCTCGGGGGCGATACCGGCGGCAGATGCGGCGTTCGCCCACGCCATCGGCCAGGTCGCGAGGATCGCCACTCCCCCGAGAATCCAGGTCGCGCGAGCGGTCAGCAGCTTGGTGGACTCCGAGCGGATGAGAGGGAGCACCGCGGGACGGAGTCCGTTCACGAGGCGGCACCGTCAGCGCCGGCGCCCCGATAGGCCGTGTGCTCGTCGGTGAGTGCGAAGAACGCGTCTTCGACGCTGGCGTGCGCTCCGGTGACCTCTGCCGTCGTTCCCGCCGCACGCACCCGTCCGCGGGCGATCACCACGAAATCGTCCGCTGTGTCCTCCATTTCGCCCATCAGGTGGCTGGAAACCAGAACCGTCTTGCCGTCGTCGGCGAGAGCGCGCAGCAGGCGCCTGGTCCAGCGGATGCCATCGGGATCGAGCCCGTTCGTCGGCTCGTCGAGCACGAGCACGTCAGGGTCGCCGAGCAACGCCGTCGCGATGCCCAGGCGTTGCCCCATGCCCAGCGAGAATCTTCCGATCCGCGTCGTTGCAGCCTCCCGGAGCCCGGTGAGCTCCAGCACTTCATCCACTCGTCGAGCGGGGATCGCGTTCGACTGTGCCACCCATCTGAGATGCGCCTTCGCCGTGCGGCCCTTGTTCGCGCCGGGACCGTCGAGCATCGCTCCCACTTTCGACAGCGGGCGCTGCAGCGATCGATACGGTTGCCCGTCGATCAACGCCGCGCCGTGGCTGGCGCGATCCAGCCCGAGCAGGATGCGCAAGGTTGAGCTCTTGCCCGCGCCGTTGGGGCCGAGAAAGCCCGTGACCCGGCCGGGAAGCGCACGGAAACTCACATCGTCCACCACGGTGCGGGATCCGTGGCGTTTCACCAGATGGCTGACTTCGATCATGGGGACAAGCCAACCGAGCCCGTCCCCGGATGTCAGTCTGCGAGAGTCGACAATCGCGCTGCGTCAGGCATCCTGCGCACGCGGTGTCACGATGCCGCTCTCGTAGGCGATCACGACGAGCCCTGCCCGATCCCGGGTCTGCAGCTTGGTCAGGATGCGGCTGACGTAGGTGCGCACCGTCGTGACGGTGACGAAGAGCTCCGCCGCGATTTCGGCGTTCGATCTGCCATGACCGATGAGCGCGAGGGTTTCCCGTTCCCGCTCGGTCAGGCGGTCGAGACGGTGGTCGTCTCCCACCGCCACGTATCGTCGGATCAGCCGTGTGGTCACTTCCGGGGCGAGCAGCGCGTTGCCGCCGCGGGCGACGCGGATCGCGTGCAGCACCTCAGCGGGCGGGCTGTTCTTCAGTAAGAATCCGGAGGCCCCGGCCCTCAGAGCTTCGTAGACATACTCGTCGAGGTCGAACATCGTCAGCACGATCACCCGCGGGCCGTCGGGTCGGCTTGCCAGCTCACGAGTGGCAGCCAGGCCGTTCATGCGGGGCAGCTGCACATCCATCAGCACGACGTCCGGACGGAGCCGCAGAGCACTCTCGATGCCTGCTTCGCCGTCGCCGGCCTCGCCGACCACCTCCATGCCGTCATCGCTGTCGACCAGCAAACGCAGGGAGGAACGGATCACGGGCTCGTCCTCGACGATGAGAACACGGATCGCACTCATCGGGCTCCTCCGCGCGGCGGCGCCGGCAGCGGCAGAGTCGCCGAGACTCTGACACCGGCGGTCGACGCTGCGACGACCATCATGCCGCCCAGCAGCTCGACTCGCTCGCGCATGCCCGTCAGGCCGTGTCCGGGCCTGATCTCCCCGCCAGACCCACTGCCGTCATCCTCCACGTCGATCGCCACCTGCATCGATGAGACGCGAAGCGCCACGTCCACCGCGGACGCCGACGTGTGCCGGATGACGTTCGTCACCGCCTCCTGAACGATCCGGAGCACCGACGTCCGCACATCGGCAGGGAGTTCATCGACTCCCTCGCCGGTGTGAAGGCGAACGGCAAGACCGGCGTTCTCAGCGGCATGCGTGATCCCGAGGAGCGCCGCAGAGAGGGGGCTCGACGTCGGCTCCTCCGATTCCGCGCTGCTGCGTTCTCGCCGCAGGAGCGACTTCAGATCGGACAGTGACGACCGTGAGGCCTCCTCGATGTCGCGAAGCACCTGACGCAGCTCCTCAGCGCTCAGCGTGGAGACATGGGCCGCGACGCCGGCTCGCACGCCGATCGCCCCCAGAGAGTGCGAGAGCACATCGTGAACATCGCGGGCCAGCCTGAGGCGTTCATCGGTCCGCGAGCGCGCCGCAGCTTCATCCCGGATCTCCCGTGTGCGCACCCCGAGCACCCACGCGACGGACACCACGAGCGCACTCAGCATCATCGCCCGCAGTCGATCCTCCAGTCCCTCCGCACCGAAGATCGCGGACACCACGACCACGGCCACGGAGCCGGCGAAGATCCACCAGGGAAACCGGCGTCCACCACGTGTCTCCGCCAGGCGGAACACCGCCAGCCCCGTCAGCACGAAGGGGTCAGCGGTCACGCCGAAGAGCCAGGCGCAGGCGGTCGCTGCGGTCGTCATGACCACCGCGACCGCGGCCAGACGCGCGCTCACCATCACGGCGGCAATCGCGACTGCACCGGAGGCGAGCTGTATCGCGCGAGCCATGGCGTCGTCCGGCGCGACCGTCAGCCAGAGACCTGCGAACACTGCAAGACCCAGGATCAGACCCGACAGCGGATGCGACCGGGTCCACCGAGCAACTACCGACGATGGACGAGAACGACCGCGGGCGCGGTCTTCGCTCGGCGGGTGCGTCTCCATCGCCCAATCGTACTGAGGGGCCCTCCCGACGCCGTGGGAACATCAGGATGAGGCAACGCCGCCCATGCCACGCGAGCTGGGGCTCGCATACGGAACGGTCCGCAACCACGCGTCCGGGGCGATCATCAAGCTCCACACCGACACGCGCCAGTCCGCCGCTCGCATCGCCCATGATCACGGGTGGATCTGACGCGCATCGAGCCGGACGGGTTCCCGCCCACGAGCGATCACGTCGCTCCCCGACCGTGCATCATTCTTGCCATCACTATTGACTTTGTGACACAAAGTTGCTGTCATTGCAAAGCGCAGGTGTCGCACATCACGACACCCGACAAGCCGAAGGAAGGTGCGTCATGAGTAGTGGGAATCGGGCGGCGGATGCCGCAACCGTGCTGCAGGCGATCGCTGAGGAAAGCAGCAACGCGAGGTCGGCGCTGGCGCCCAGCGCACGACTGCTGTACTTCACCTGGGGCGCGGCGTGGATCGTGAGCTTCACCGCCCTCTATCTGAGCTTCGTACCCCCGAGCGGGCCGCCCCTCCCGCTGGTCGGCGGAGCGATCATCGCGGCGGTCTCCCTGGCAGCTGCCATCGTGATCTCCACCGTGCACTCCGCCCGCCGCGGTACCGGCGCGCGCGGGCCTTCGGTGATCCAGGGGGCGATCTTCGGGAACATCTACCCGGTGGCCTTCGCCCTCGTGGGGCTCCTGGGATGGCGGCTGGCCAGCACGGGTGTGCCGGGTGAGAGCATGCTCTCCTACTGGGTGGCGGCCCCCTGCCTCGTGATCGGCGCACTCTCCGCGGCAGGCGCCGTGATGTGGAACGACCGATCGCAGCTCGTATTCGGCGTCTGGATTCTCATCGCCGGCCTCGGCTCCCTCACCATCGCTGCGCCCCACAACCTCCTCGCCGGTGTCGCCGGCGGGGTGGGCTTCGTGGTACTCGCCATCGTCGAAGCGGCGAAGCCGGCCCTCACGTCCGGCCCGATCACGAGAGCAGCCCATGGATGATCTCGATCCCGTGATCCATGTGCAGGCGCGACTGCGGATCGTGACCATCCTCGACACGCTCGGCGCGGGAGACTCGCTGTCCTTTCCCCGGCTGCAGGCGCTGCTCTCAGCCACCTCCGGGAACCTGGCCACGCACCTGCGCAAACTGGAGGAATCGCGCTACGTCACCGTCGAGAAGGTGATCGAAGGCAGAACCCCCGTCACGTACGTCAGCCTCACGGACGAAGGACGATTGGCCTTCCTGGTCTACAAGAAGGCCCTGCGGGCCCTCCTCGAGACGTCGGAGATCGCCCCATGATCACCACGTCGGAGATCGCCGCCCGTGTCGAGGATGACCGGCTCCCGCTGCTCACTCTCGACGAGTTCTTCGAAGGGAACGTCCGCGAGGATTCGCTCCCGCCGAGTCGGCAGGGACTGCGCCGTCCGCCGCTTGCTGACATCGTCGCTCGGCTGCGGGACGTGGCAGCGCGCGACGACGTGGAGTGGGTCCGCGTCGCGCTTCACGATGACAGCCAGCTGGACGATGCGGACGGGGACGTGATCGCGGAATCCGTCCTGTTCGCCACCACCCTCCCGGCCGCCGATCTCGAGGAAGCCGTCGACATCGCCTGGCTTCGCAGCGATGGCGTGGTCGAATCTGACGAGTCGTCTCTGGAGGACTACACCGAGATCCCGGCCGTCTCCGGCCACCACCGCGTGGTGTTCCTGGTCTGGGACTGACGCGGCGACGGGGCCCGTCCAGATCAGGACAGCGCGGCCTCGCGGGTGCGGAACCACAGCGTGAGCTCGCCCAGCGCGCGCACGGTGGTCGAGGCTTCGGTCGCCGATTCCAGGTCGGCGAACGAGTCACGGAATCCGGCGGGAACGGGCTCGACACCGCGACGGAACGAGCGGTAGCCCATGCTCCAATCCGGGAACTTCCGCTCCTCGATGGGTTCCGACATCAGAATCCGCATGTCGTGATGACGGGAGTCACGACCGATGCGCTCGGCCAGGCTCTCGACGACGGACGGCGCACCTTCGAGGACCTGGATGAACCGGCCATCCCGGAACAGCAGCATGCCGGTGATGTGGTTGTCCGTGTTGAAGCGCCGGAATTCGACGAGGAGCTGGGCAAGCGCTGTCTCACGGAACGGCTGCGAGGCGGTGCTGGCGTAGACGAGGGTGATCAGGCCCTCACGGTTCTCGGTCACGGGGTCACTCCTTGGGCGTCGGCTGACTGCCGGGTCGGGTCGGTCGCCTGCAGGTTCGTGACTGCGGAGGTCGCCTCGCGAAGCGAGGGGAAGTCGCCGACCGGCTGCGAGTGGGAGTCGTGCGCACGGAACGTCCCATTAGGACGACGATCCACGAACCCGAGGAAATCACCACCGCGGCTGCCCACATGGAATCCGTCTTCGACACATGCCCACAGGACATCGGTTGGATACTGCTGTGCATCTGCCACAGATTGATCGTATGGCCCGCTCGCCCGTGTCGGCGCCACGCGCTGCTCCACCAGGCTCACCTGGTCCTTAGGATCGGAGGGTGAGCGAAGCCGAGACCCCGATCCCGCGGCCGGGAGCTGTCTATTTCGTCGGGCGCGCGGTGCTGCGCCCGCTCTTCACCGCTCTCTACGGCACGCGCACCAGCGGCCGCGAACACGTGCCGCCGACCGGTGCGGTCCTGCTCGTTGCCAACCATCTGTCCGGGTGGGACACCGTGCTGATCCCGACGGCCGCATCGCGTCCGGTCCAGTTCCTGACCAAGTCGAGCCTGTTCACACGACCCGGTCTTGCCGGGCGTGTCCTCGGCTGGTTCTTCACCTCGATCGGCGGCGTTCCGGTGCTTCGCACCGCGGGACAGGCGGCACAGGCCGCTCTCGATTCCGGCGCCCGCATCCTCCGGGCCGGAAGCGTCTTCGCGGTGTTCCCGGAGGGTTCACGCTCCCGCGACGGTCGCCTGTACCAAGGGCGCAGCGGGGCGGGATGGATGGCGCTGGATACCGGGGCGACGGTGGTGCCCGTCGGAGTGGTCGGAACGGCGAACATGGCCCTCTTCGGCCCCCTCCGCGGGCGCCCGCGGCCCGAGGTGCGCTTCGGCGCTCCGCTGGACCTCAGCGATCTGGTCGACATGCCCCGTGGCGCCGCCCGCCGCATCGCCACCGAACGCATCATGGCCGCCATCGCCGCCCTCACCGGCCAGGAGCGCGCGGACGAGGTGAACGGCTCGAGCCGGGACACCGGCGCATAGCCGTTGCCCGGGCAGCCCGGGCAGCCTACCGTGATGCCATGCGCACGCTCCGTTACTACATCAACGTCACGCTCGACGGCTGCGTCGACCACCGTGAAGGCAACCCCACGGAGGACGTGAACCGTGCGGCCACCGCGAGCATCGCCCGTGCCGACGAGCTCCTGTTCGGTCGTGTCGTCTACGAGATGATGCGCGACGCCTGGCGTGATCCGCTGCCGGCGGGCACGCCCTCTCCGGCGTCACCCTCCCCACCGCGCTCGCGCAGCTGGACCTGATCGACGAGTACGAATTCCTCGTGCAGCCGCACGTCGCCGGCCACAGCCCCTACCTGCTCGAGAGGCTGACACACCGGCCCCACCTGGAGCCCGTGCATCGCGAGGTGTTCTCCTCCGGGGCCGTTCTCACCCGCTACCACCGCACTCGCTGACCCGACGTGATGGACCACACGCGGCGTACGGCGGAATGTGGGTAGGCTGGTGATGCGCATGCCGTGTGATGTCTACAACACCTCCCCGTGCGCCGATCCGCCCCTTTGGCATGATCTGCCAGTACGACGAAAGGTCGCCCGGTGACTGTTCACGACCAGGATCCCTATAGCCAAGAACCTCTCGACAGCGATCCCGAAGAGACCGCCGAGTGGCAGGAATCCCTCACCGATCTCGTTGATGCCAAGGGCCCGCAGCGCGGCCGGGAGATCATGCTGAGCATGCTCTCCACCTCGCGCGAGCTGCATCTGGGCGTCCCGATGGTTCCCACCACGGACTACATCAACACGATCGCGCCCGTCAACGAGCCCGAATTCCCCGGCGACGAGGAGCTGGAGCGCCGCTACCGCTCCTGGATCCGCTGGAACGCCGCCATCATGGTGCACCGCGCTCAGCGTCCCGGCATCGGCGTGGGCGGTCACATCTCGACGTACGCCGGAGCCGCGACCCTGTACGAGGTCGGCTTCAACCACTTCTTCCGCGGCCACGGCCACCCGGGCGGCGGCGATCAGATCTTCATCCAGGGCCATGCCTCCCCCGGCATCTACGCACGCTCCTTCCTCGAGGGACGCCTCTCCGAGGCTCAGCTGGACGGGTTCCGCCAGGAGAAGTCGGCCGGCGCCAACGGCCTGCCCTCCTACCCCCACCCGCGTCTCATGCCGGACTACTGGCAGTTCCCGACGGTCTCGATGGGCCTCGGCCCCATCAACGCCATCTACCAGGCGATGACCAACAAGTACCTCACCAACCGCGGCATCAAGGACGCCAGCGACTCGCACGTGTGGGCGTTCCTCGGCGACGGCGAGATGGACGAGGTCGAATCGCGCGGTCAGCTCCAGGTCGCAGCCAACGAGGGTCTGGACAACCTCACCTTCGTGATCAACGCCAACCTGCAGCGCCTGGACGGTCCGGTGCGCGGCAACGGCAAGATCGTGCAGGAGCTGGAGAGCTTCTTCCGCGGCGCCGGCTGGAACGTCATCAAGGTGGTCTGGGGCCGGGAGTGGGACGACCTGCTCGCCCGCGACAAGGACGGCGCTCTCGTCAACCTGATGAACGTCACCCCCGACGGTGACTACCAGACCTACAAGGCCGAGTCCGGCGCGTTCATCCGCGAGAACTTCTTCGGCCGCGACCCGCGCACGCTCGAGATGGTCAAGGATTACTCCGACGACCAGATCTGGGGCCTGCGCCGCGGTGGTCACGACTACCGCAAGGTGTACGCCGCGTACAAGGCCGCGATGGAGCACAAGGGCCAGCCCACGGTCATCATCGCGAAGACGGTCAAGGGCTACGGCCTCGGCCCGCACTTCGAGGGCCGCAACGCCACGCACCAGATGAAGAAGATGACGCTGGACGACCTGAAGCTGTTCCGCGACACCATGCACATCCCGGTGTCCGACGCGCAGCTCGAGGCGAACCCGTACCTGCCGCCGTACTACAACCCGGGCGAGCAGGACGAGACCACCCAGTACATGCTGGAGCGTCGCCGGTCCCTCGGTGGCTTCCTCCCGGAGCGCCGCACCACGCACGTGGGTCTGGAACTTCCCGGCGACGACGCCTACAAGCTCGTCAAGAAGGGCTCCGGCACGCAGGAGATCGCCACCACGATGGCGTTCGCCCGCCTCCTCAAGGACCTGCTGCGCGACAAGAACATCGGCCACCGCATCGTCCCCGTCATTCCCGACGAGGCGCGCACGTTCGGTATGGACGCCTACTTCCCGACCGCCAAGATCTACAACCCGCACGGCCAGAACTACGTCTCGGTCGACCGCGAGCTGCTCCTGGCGTACAAGGAGAGCCCGCAGGGTCAGATCGTCCACGTCGGCATCAACGAGGCCGGCGCCACCGCCGCGTTCACGACGACGGGAACCTCCTACGCCACGCACGGCGAGCCGCTCATCCCGGTCTACATCTTCTACTCGATGTTCGGGCACCAGCGCACCGGCGACGCCTTCTGGGCTGCCGGCGACCAGATGGCACGCGGATTCGTGATCGGTGCGACCGCCGGTCGCACGACGCTCACCGGTGAGGGCCTCCAGCACGCGGACGGACACTCGCCGCTGCTGGCCTCCACCAACCCGGCCACCATCGCCTACGACCCGGCCTACGGCTACGAGCTGGCGCACATCGTGCAGGCGGGCCTGGACCGCATGTACGGCGGAAACCACCCGGACCCCGACGTGATGTACTACATCACCGTCTACAACGAGCCGATCGTGCAGCCGGCGGAGCCCGAGGGCGTGGATGTCGACGGCATCCTGCGCGGTATGCACCGCGTCTCCGAGGCCACCGGCTCCGGTCCGCGCGCTCAGCTCCTCGCCTCGGGCGTGGGTGTGCCGTGGGCGCTGGAGGCTCAGCAGCTGCTGGCCGACGACTGGGGCGTGTCCGCCGACGTGTGGTCCGTCACCTCGTGGGGCGAACTGCGCAAGGACGGCCTGGCCGCCGACGAGCACAACTTCCTCCACCCGGAGGAGGAGCCGCTGGTGCCGTACGTCACCCGTCGCCTCAACGAGACCGAAGGCCCTGTCACCGCGGTGAGCGACTACATGCACGCCGTGCAGGACCAGATCCGCCAGTGGGTGCCGCAGCGCTTCGCGTCGCTCGGTGCTGACGGCTTCGGCTTCTCCGACACCCGCGCAGCAGCGCGTCGCTTCTTCAAGATCGACGGCCCGTCGATCGTGGTGCGCACGCTCCTCTCGCTGGCGGAGGACGGCAAGATCGACCGTTCGGTCGTGAAGGCTGCCATCGACAAGTACGACCTGTTCAACGTCAACGCCGGAACCAGCGGAAACGCGGGCGGCGAGAGCTGAGAGCGGTGGCGAACGCGCCCGCCGGGGACATCCCCCAGGACAAGGCCGAGACTCTCGCGTGGTTGCGCAAGATCTCGGGTGACCTGGCGACGGTGACCACGAAGCGTCTCGAAGAGAGGCTGCCGTGGTACGCCGAGATGCCCCCGGCGCGGCGCTCGTCCGTCGGCCTGGTGGCACAGGCCGGCATCACCTCGTTCATCCAGTGGTACGAGGACCCCACCTCCACCCCGTGGATCGCGGCGGACATCTTCGCCGCAGCCCCCCGTGAACTGCTGCGCAGCGTCAGCCTGCAGCAGACGCTGCAGCTGATCCGGGTCACCGTCGAGGTGACGGAAGAGCGCGTGGCCGGCCGCGGCGGTCACGTCCACGAGGCGATCCTGGAGTACTCCCGCGACCTCGCCTTCACGGCAGCCGACGTCTACGCCCGCGCCGCCGAGGCGCGAGGACTGTGGGATGCCCGCCTGGAGGCGCTCGTCGTCGACTCGATCCTCACCGGGGAGACCGACGACGAGCTGCCCAGCCGGATCGCGGCGCTGGGCTGGCACGGCCACGGCGAAGTCAGCGTCCTGGTGGGAACCACTCCCTCCATGTTCGACATCGACCAGGTCAGACGCACCGCCCGCAAGCTGGGCGTGGACGTTCTGGTGGGCGTTCAGGGTGCGCGTCTCGTGCTCGTGATCGGCCGCGCGCAGGACCCCGCCGCCGATGCCGAACCGGCCGAGGGAAGACCCTTCGTCGACATCGCCCAGGCGATGGAACCCTGTTTCGGCGCGGGCCACCTCGTGCTCGGGCCCACCGTCCCCGCGCTCGTGGACGCGAGCATGTCCGCCCGCGCGGCCCTCGCCGGGTTCGCGGTGGCCAGCGGCTGGCGGCACGCGCCACGCCCGGTCGAAGCCGACGACCTGCTCCCCGAGCGTGCGCTCGCCGGCGACCCGCTGGCACGGACCACGCTGGTCGAGCGCATCTACCGCCCCCTCCTCGCGCACTCCGCCGACCTGGTCGCCACGCTCTGGAGCTATCTGGACAACGGTCGATCACTGGAAGCCACCGCTCGTGAGCTGTTCGTGCATCCGAACACGGTGCGCTACCGGCTGAAGCGCGTGAGCGAGATCATCGGCTGGGATGCCACCGGTCCGCGCGAGGCGCTGATCCTCCAGACCGCCCTGATCCTCGGATCGATCGGCGCTGCCGACGGCGTGAGAAGGCGACCGACACGCCGCAACGGCCAAATCCTGTCGACTTCACACAAACAGTGATCGATTTTCTGTGAGGAGTATGCCAGCAGTGGGCGGAATTCCTTGGCAAACTGAATCAGTGATCGTCCTCGCATGCCCTGGTCAGGGCTCACAGACTCCTGGATTCCTCACCCCCTGGCTCGAACTGGCGGGTGCTCGTGAGCGTCTGGAGGCGTATTCCGACGCCGCTCAGGTCGACCTGATCGCACACGGCACGGAGTCCGACGCCGACACCATCCGCGACACATCCATCGCACAGCCTCTGATCGTGGCCGCCAGCCTCCTCGCATTCCATGCACTGGGCGAGGCCGCGAGCCGCGCGGCGGGTGTCGCGGGCCACTCGGTCGGCGAGGTCGCAGCACTCGCCGCAACGGGCATCGTCTCGGACGAGCGCGCGATGCACCTGGTGGGCGAGCGCGGACGCGCGATGGCCACCGCTGCGGCCGAGGCGGCAACCGGCATGGCAGCCGTGGTCGGCGGCGTCGAGTCCGACGTTCTCGCAGCCATCGCCGACGCCGGGCTGGAGCCGGCCAACTTCAACGGGGGCGGTCAGATCGTCGCTGCCGGAGCGGTGGAGGGCCTCGCCGCTCTCGGCGACAATGCGCCGCGTGGAGCGCGGGTGATCCCGCTTCAGGTGGCCGGGGCATTCCACACCCGCTACATGTCCTCGGCGCGTCCCGCGCTGCAGAGTGCGGTGGAGGTCGCCTCCGCTGACGGCGTGCACGCTCCCGATCGAACCCTCTGGACCAACAGCGACGGCACGGTCGTCGCGGACGGCGCGCGCGCCCTGGAGCTGATCGTTCGTCAGATCACGTCCCCCGTGCGGTGGGACCTCTGCATGACGTCCTTCGCCGATGCCGGAATCGCCGGCATGATCGAGCTGGCCCCGGCCGGCGCCCTGGTCGGCCTTGCCAAGCGCGGCCTGCGAGGGGTGCCCACCGTGGCTGTGAAGACCCCGGACGACCTGGAAGCGGCCGTCGCGATGCTGAACGGAGACAACGCATGAGCGTCACGCTGACCCAGGGGCAGGGCCCCGCCTTCACCCGCATCTACTCCTACGGCGCCGCCCGCGGAGAGAATGCGGTGACCAACGACGAGATCGTCGAGCCGATCAACTCCTCGGACGAATGGATCCGCCAGCGGACGGGCGTGGTCACGCGCGCTCGGGCCGTCGCCACCACCAGCGCCACTGACCTCGCCACGGCGGCCGCCGCCGAGGCGATCGCGAAGAGCGGCATCGACCCGGCACAGATCGACCTCGTCATCTGCGCCACCATCAGCAATGTGCAGCAGACCCCCTCGATGTCTGCCGTCGTCGCCGACCGCGTCGGAGCCAACCCGGCGGCCGCATACGACAGCAATGCCGCCTGCGCAGGATTCACCTACGGCGTGGCCCAGGCCGACGCCCTGATCCGAGCGGGTGCCGCCACGTACGCCGTGGTCATCGGCGCGGAGAAGCTGTCCGACGTCATCGATCCCACCGACCGCACGATCTCGTTCCTGCTCGGCGATGGCGCGGGTGCCGTTGTCATCGGGCCGAGCGATACCCCCGGCATCTCCGCCACGGTGTGGGGTTCGGACGGCTCCAAGGCGGACACCGTGGGCATGGACCACACCCTCGTGGAGTTCCGCGATGGCGAGGCGACGTGGCCGACGCTGCGCCAGGAAGGTCCGAGCGTGTTCCGCTGGGCCGTGTGGGAGATGGCCAAGGTCGCCAAGCAGGCCCTTGAGGTTGCCGGGATCCAGGCCTCCGACCTCGCCGCATTCGTCCCCCATCAGGCCAACATGCGCATCATCGACGAGTTCGCCAAGCAGCTCGGTCTGCCGGAGACCGTCGCGATCGCCCGCGACATCGAGACCACCGGCAACACCTCGGCCGCCTCCGTCCCGCTCGCGACGCATCGCCTGCTCGAGGAGCACCCGGAGCTCAGCGGCGGCCTCGCGCTGCAGATCGGCTTCGGTGCCGGACTGGTGTACGGCGCGCAGGTCGTCGTCCTCCCCTGACGCGCTCCCCCATAAACTGTTTCCGCCCATCCAACAACAAGGAGAAATCATGGCATTCACGAAGGACGAGGTCCTCGCTGGTCTTGCCGAGCTCGTCACCGACGAGACCGGTATCTCGGCCGACGAGGTCGCGCTGGACAAGTCGTTCACCGATGACCTCGACATCGACTCGATCTCCATGATGACGATCGTCGTCAACGCCGAGGAGAAGTTCGGCGTCAAGATCCCGGACGACGAGGTCAAGAACCTGAAGACCGTCGGCGACGCCGTCGACTTCATCGTCGCAGGCCAGGAGTAATTCCTTCGGCGTGCCGCAGCCACGCGCTGCGGCACGCCGCCCCTCCACGTCCCTCGTGGATTCAGGTCCCACCAGGACCGCCCCCGCTTTTCGCACAAACCAGGAGAGAGTGCATGACCAAGCGCATCGTCGTCACCGGAATCGGTGCCATCTCCGCGCTCGGCGCGACCGCCGAGGAGAACTGGAAGAACCTTCTCGCCGGTGTGTCCGGCACGCGCGCGCTCGAGCACGAGTGGGTGGAGAAGTACGAGCTTCCCGTGACCTTCGCGGCAGAGGCCGCCATTCGCCCCGAAGACGTCCTGCCTCGCCACGAGGCCAAGCGACTGGACCCGTCGTCGGCGTTCGCCCTCATCGCCGCACGAGAGGCATGGGCCGACGCAGGCTCCCCCGAGGTCGCCCCGGAGCGGCTGGGCGTGGACTTCGCCACCGGCATCGGCGGCGTGTGGACGCTGCTGGATGCCTGGGACACGCTGCGCGAGAAGGGACCACGCCGCGTTCTGCCGCTGACCGTCCCGATGCTCATGCCGAACGCCGCAGCCGGAAACCTGTCGCTGCAGTTCGAGGCACGCGCCTACGCCCGCACCGTGGTGAGCGCATGCGCCTCCAGCACGGAGTCGGTCCTCAACGCCTACGAGCACCTGCAGGAGGGCCTGGCCGACGTGGTCATCGCCGGAGGCGCCGAATCGGCGATCCATCCGATCACGGTGGCCTCCTTCGCCTCCGCGCAGGCGCTGTCGCGCCGCAACGACGACCCCGCGCACGCCTCGCGTCCCGGCGCGATCGACCGTGACGGCTTCGTCATGGGCGAAGGCGCCGCGGTTCTCATCATGGAGACCGAGGAGCACGCGAAGGCTCGCGGCGCGAAGATCTACGGCTACGTGGTCGGCGGCGGCGTGACGGCCGATTCCTACCACATCACCGGCAACGACCCCGAGGGCGCGGGCGCTGCCCGGGCCGTCGAGCAGGCGCTGGCGATGGCCGGCGCGAGTGCCGACGAGGTCACCCACATCAACGCCCACGCGACGTCCACCCCGGTGGGAGACCCGAACGAGTACGTCGCCCTCAAGCGCGTCTTCGGCGACCGCATCGACGAGATCCCGGTGTCGGCCACGAAGGCCTCCACCGGACATCTTCTCGGTGGCACCGGTGCGCTGGAGGCTGTGTTCACCATCCTCGCCCTGCGCGACCGGGTGGCACCTCCCACGATCAACATGACCGAGCCCGACCCCGCCGTTCCGTTCCGGCTCTCGGGCGAGCCCCAGCCGCTGGGCGATGGCCCGCAGCTGGCGATCAGCAACTCGTTCGGCTTCGGCGGTCACAACGCCGTCGTCGCCTTCCGCAACGCCTGATCCGATAGGTGACGAACCCCCGCCGGTGATCCGGCGGGGGTTCTGTCGTACTGGGCGAAGGATTCGTTTTCACAGGCTCCGGGAGCGGATCACCGGTTCCCGTTACTCGCGCCTCCTCCGCACATCCTGTTGGTGTCAGCCGCTCGCCGATCGTCTCGAGAGCGGCTGACACCGGCCTTTATCCGACCTTGTGGAGCCAGATGACCGGGGAGTCGTCGCCCGCTGTGCGAAACGGCTCCAGTTCTTCGTCCCAGGCGCTACCGAGAGCGACGTCGAGTTCACGCTGAAGCTCGAAGGCGTCACCGGCCGCGATCTCCATGGCATAGCGGATACGGTCCTCACCCAGCACCACATTGCCCGCGGTGTCGGTCTGTGCGAAATGGATCCCGAGATCGGGTGTGTGCATCCAGCGGCCGCCGTCACTGCGCGGAGTGGGGTCTTCGGACACCTCGTAGCGAAGGTGCTCCCATCCACGGATGGCAGTGGCCAGGGCAGCGCCGCTCCCGGCGGGCCCCTCCCAGTAGAACTCGGCTCGACGGGCACCGGTGAGCACCGGCTGGTCGGTCCAGTCGAAGTTGACGGCGCGCCCGAGGGCACGACCGACCGCCCACTCCAGGTGTGGGCACAACGCGCGCGGCGCCGAGTGAATGTAGATCACTCCGCGCGCCTGTGGTGTAGCCACGATCTCTCTCCGTTTCGTCAGGTGCGTCTTCCCCTACGACCTGATCCGAGTGATCGGCTACGTGCTGTTCGTTTTGAGAATCATCTCAGTTCGATCACGAAATCACAAGCGTGTCATTTCGTGATCACCGTCGGCGCGGCTTGTCCTCGCCGGCCGCGGGTGCGTCGTGCGTCACATCCACGCGATCCAGCCCGCGGTGCGTGGTCCAGATGAGCTCCTTGCCCTCTGCCGCGTGATGCGAAGCGCGCACCGCGCGGTTGTCCGCCCAGCCGTTCAGCCGGTGTCCGGCATGGCCGCGCACATGCTGGAACTCGACGTCGTCCAGCCCCGCTGCCCGCCGCTCCTCCCGTGCCTGCATGAGCGCCTTCAGAATGTCGACGTTCTTCGTCGGCTGCTTGGACGATGTCTTCCAGCCGCGCCGTTCGTGCCCGTCCATCCACTTCGTGTAGGTGTCGATCGCGTACATCGAATCGGCCTGGATCACCAGGTGCTGCACGTGCTGATGATCTCTGATCGCATAGAGCACGGCGAGCAGTTCGCCGATGTTGTTGGTGCCCGCCGGAATCGAGCCCGCGGACCAGTGACCGTCCTCACCGACCCACGCCCATCCGGCAGGGCCAGGATTTCCCTTGCACGCACCATCAGTGGCCACGGTGTACCGGTCGATCTTGGTCACGCTCATCCTTCCGGCGTGCTGAAACTGCACGCACCCATCCATCCTCCCACCGTCACGCGTCCTGCCCGTCTCGACACAAGCGCGACACCCACGACGGGTACGATCCCTCACGAGCCGTCGGTGGCGGCGTGATCGATGAGGAGCGGGAGTGAAGCGAGCACCCGAGAGCCGTTCACGGCAGGGCAGCGCCGGAGAGGTCTTCCGCGTCTTCCTCAAGCTGGGCGTGACCTCGTTCGGCGGCCCCATCGCGCACCTCGGATATTTCCGGGCGGAACTCGTGCAGCGCCGGGCGTGGCTCGACGACGCATCCTACGCAGACCTCGTGGCGCTCTGCCAGTTCCTCCCCGGTCCCGCATCGAGTCAGGTGGGCTGCGGGCTCGGACTGCACCGGGCGGGGATTCGCGGGGCGCTGGCCGCATTCGTCGCTTTCACTCTGCCCTCCGCTGTCCTCATGACGGCGTTCGCCTGGGGCGCGTCACTCTTCGACGGCCTGATCGGCACCGGCCTGGTGAGCGGGTTCAGCGGCCTTCCGATCCTGGCAGCCGTATCCGGCTGGAGTGCGGTGGAATTCGTCGACGCCTTCTTCCGATCCGGATCTCTCGTGTTCGGCGGAGGTCATGTGGTGTTGCCGCGGCTGCACGCCGCGGTGGTCGACACCGGCTGGGTGTCGGAGACGGACTTCCTCTCGGGCTACGGCGCCGCGCAGGCGATGCCCGGCCCGCTGTTCACGTTCGCGGCCTTCCTCGGCGCCATCTCCCCCGCAGGCCCAGGTGGCGTCGTCGGCGCGGCCCTCGCGCTGGTCGTGATCTTCCTCCCGGGGTTCCTGCTGCTGGTGGGCGTGCTGCCCTTCTGGGAGGCGGTGCGCGCGCCCGCGCGCACGGGCGGTGATGCGGGGCGCGAACGCTTCCGTGGTCGGCGTGCTCGCGGCAGCGCTCTGGCGGGGTGATCGGATTGCTCGTGCCCCCTCGCCTACAGTGAAGCCATGACTGTCCCCGAGTCCTCGTCACCTTCTCCCGATCCCGCCACCTCGATCGACACGACCGACGACACCGTGAGCACCGTGCCGGCGAGGCAGACGGCGGTCGACGAGGTCCCGGAGGGCGAGCCGGAGCCGCGGCGGCGCCCACGATGGACCCGCATCGATCGCCCCTTCGCGTTCGGGTTCCTCGTGACGCTCGGCGCCCTCGCTGCGATCGTCCTCGGCCTCGCCCTGTCGAACCTGTCGACGATCCTCATCTACATCACCTTTGCGCTGTTCGTCGCCCTGGGGCTCGATCCCGCCGTGCGCGCGCTGGAGCGCCGCGGACTCGCGCGCGCGTGGGCCGTGGTCATCGTGATCGCCGGTCTCGCCGTCGTCCTGGCCGTGATCGTGCTGGCGATCCTGCCGACGGTGATCGATCAGATCACCTCATTCATCGCCTCGATCCCGGGCACGATCCAGGCGTTCCTCGCCAGTGACTTCTATGCGGCGCTGGAGGATCAGTTCGGCGTCGGGCTCAGCGATGTGATGACCGAGGTGCAGAAGTTCCTCAGCGATCCCTCTCGTATCGCCCAGATCAGCGGTGGGGCGTTGCAGATCGGTGGTGCCGCGCTGCAGGTGGGCGCCGCGATCGCGAACGGGCTGTCTGGCGCGCTCATCGTGCTGGTGCTCACGCTCTACTTCCTGGCCACGATGCCGTCGATGAAGGCGGGGCTGCTGAC
Organism: Microbacterium sp.; assembly: GCA_031277945.1. Lineage (GTDB taxonomy): Bacteria > Actinomycetota > Actinomycetes > Actinomycetales > Microbacteriaceae > Microbacterium. The sequence goes on from JAITLK010000001.1 coordinate 22,152, forward strand.
CCTCGCCCCGGCGCGCGATCGCCGCAGTATCGACCGCATCTCCTCCCAGATCACGGAATCGGTCGGCGGCTACGTGATGGGGATGGTGTCGCTCGCCTTCATCAACGCGCTCCTGGTCTTCGTGGTGTACCTGGTGCTGAAGCTGCCGTTCCCGCCGCTGATGGCCACGGTCGCTTTCCTGATCACCCTCATCCCTCTGGTGGGATCGCTGTTGTTCTGGGTGATCGGAACGGGCATCGCGCTGTTCACCTCTCCCCTGCTGGCGCTGGTCTTCGCGCTGATCTATTTCGTGTACATGCAGGTGGAGGCATATGTCATCACTCCGCGAGTGATGAACCGCGCCATCGCCATCCCCGGCTCCCTGGTGGTGATCGGGGCGCTCGTGGGCGGGACCCTGCTCGGGCTGCTCGGCGCGCTCATCGCGGTCCCGGTGACTGCCTCGATCCTGATCATCATCAAGCAGGTCTGGGTGCCTCGTCAGAACCGGAAGATCTGAAGGATCGCGGGCTCACCCGCGAGATGCTGGGTGATCTCAGGCGCGGTGCCGCGAACGGTAGACGGTGAGGGCACGACGCGCGGATCGCACGTGGAGCACGTCCGCGAGCTCGCCCACCTCACCGTCCCGCGCGATACGCGTGGGACCGCTGGGGAGCGTGATCTCCAGCTCCGGTGCGGACACCTCGTGGTACTGCCTCACCCGTCCCAGCTGACCGGTGAGCGTGGCGAGCGACGCCACGATCCGCGAGCCACGGGAGGAGACGTCGAGGATACGGAGGTCGAGAAGGCCATCCTGGAGATCGTCCCGGGTGCTCGGCGCAAAGCCCTGCGGCTGGTACTGACCATTGCCGAGGAAAAGCAGACTCGAATCGCGCGTGCGTCCGTCGACGGTCACGGCGACCGATCGGTTCTTCGACATCACCCGCCAGCCGGCCACCAGCGCGGCCAGGGGCTTCCCGATCCGCTTCTCCAGCTTCTCCCTGATCCGCACGAAGTCGGTGTAGGCGCCGACGCTCGCGGTGTTGAGGAAGATCTCGTCGTTCGCGTAGGCCACATCGACCTTGCCGACGGTGCCGCGCTGGATGGCCTGCACCGTACGGATGGCGGGGAACGTCCCCACCGCTCGGGCGAAATGATTGAACGTGCCGGCGGGGAACACCGCCAGGGGCAGATCGTGATCGATCGCCGCCTGGGCTGCCGCACGCACGGTGCCGTCGCCGCCGGCGACCGCAAGCACCTCGGCCTCCGCAGCCGCGGCGGCCATGACGGCGGCAACGTCGTCCTCAGGCCCGATCTCCACGATGCGCATCCGGGGAAGGCGCCGTCGCAAGCCTTGCGACAGCGCCGCACCGCGCCCACTGTGCGAGGCCGGATTCACCACCAATGTCACCCCGTCACCCGCTGGTCGCGGCTCGACGTGATCCAGTTCCTGCGGTTGCGAACGAGTGGGCGACGGGATCGGCGGCACCAGGCGTCGCCCGATCGCAGCGACAGTGCTGCCGAGAATGAAACCCGCGGCGACATCGGACGGGTAGTGTGCGCCCGTTGCGGTCCGAGAGAAGCCGACCAGCCCGGCGAGCACCTGTAACGGGACCCCGAGCGCGGGGAGCTCGGTCGACACCCCGGCAGCGAAGGCCGCAGCACTCGCGGCATGGCCGCTGGGGAACGAGGAGGAAGCGGGGGCCCGACGGGAGAGTCTCCCGAGTGGAATCAAGGTGCGCAACGGGCGGTCGCGGTGATGCAGGCGCTTGGCCAGCTGGTTGGCGATCAGGCTGGTGGCGCCCAGGGTCACGACACCGCGCAGCGCGGCGCGGCGCGCGCGGCCGCGCCCCGTGAGGTACAGCCCGCCCGCGATGACGAGCCACAGCACGGAATGGTCGGCAGCGTTCGTGAGCTTCGGCATCCACCGGTCGAGAACCGGGCTGGGAGTCGACGCTACTGCCGAGTACACCGCTCGATCGAGTGCTCGCACCTGAGCGGTCGTTTCCGCTGCCGCTCGGCGGATGCCGCCGGGTGACTTCCTCTGCCGCATCAGGCACCTCCGCTCTCGACGCTATCGAACCTCGCCGCCACTCAGCACGGCCACGCCGTCTTCGCCAGCAGATGCCGCGCCGGCATTTCGCCGGCGGGCCCGGTAGCCGCGCTGATTCCCGGCCAGGAGGGCTGCCCTGCTGGCCGGGGATCGCGTCACCCGTGGACGCAAGCGCACGAAAGCGCGGTGCCCGCTTCGCTGCTTATGCCCGGGAACGGCGGCGTGCAACCATCACGCCGAGCAGTCCCAGAGCCAGCGCCACAACTCCGGCGCCGAGCGGGACGCTCACAGACCCGTTGCCCGTCACCGGAAGATGCGGTCGCGTACCCGATGGTGCGCTCGTGCCGGGCCCGTGAGGTGCCGGGGGCACGCTGGTCGCGCTCGGAGTGGTTGTGGGCTCTGCCGGGTTCGTCGGTGTGGGGCCGTTCGTCGGCTCGCCGGTCGGCGTCGGCCCCGCCGTGGGCGTCGGTGCGGTCGGCGTGCCGGTCGGCGTCGCGGTGGGCGTTGCCGTAGGTGTGTCGGTCGGCGTCGGAGTAGCCGTCGGCGTCGGCGTCGGCGACGGCGACGCCGTAGCTGGTCCGCTATGACGCGGTTCTTCTCCCACCCGGCGAATGTTCAGTAATGTGATCGCTCCCGTCGAGGGCTCGGTAGGATCGGAATCCGCAGAAGCTTGGGGGATCTTCACGATGCGCACATCACTGAGGCGCGTGAGCGCCATCACCGCACTCGCCATCGCCGTACTCGGCGCGACCGCGTGCACACCCATGACATCACCACGAGGCGAACCAGCCGGGGCGAGCTCTGCGAGCAGCCCGACCGCAAGCCCGACTCAGACCCTCGCGGAGGCGTGCGACACCGTCACCTCGGAGTGGGGCCTGGCGCTGGACCCCTGGCCCTCCGTCCAGGGGCCTGACAACGACACCGGCGCGCGCAAAGACTTCGCCCGTGCTCAGACGCGGCACGAAGCAATCGTCACGGAGCTTCATGCGGTCGCCGACAAGGTGGCGGTCCCCGAGGTCCGCGCCGCCCTGGACAAGACCATCAGCGCCCACCAGCAGTACATCGATGAGGTGTGGCCGGCGTTGATGGCCATCCCGGAGGGATACGTCGCAGACCCCAACGATCCCAAGAACAAGATCTTCGTGGTGTCGAACGAGGACCTGAGGCTCAAGCAGGAGATGGCCGACGCCGATATGGAACGCTTCGATCTGTGCGGTCCGGTGAAGAACAGCCAGACCACCGCCCAGGCCTGCGAGATCGTCGACCAGGACTGGGTCGATGCCGCCACGAAGTACAACCAGGCGTCTTCCCTCATCGCGGCGGGCGACGTCGCCGGAGGCCAGGAAGCGGGCGCCACCGCTCTGCATCAGATCAAGGCTGCGATGATCCAGGTCACCGTGCCCGACGTGTTCACCTCGCTCAAGACGATGTACGAGGCCTACCAGGTCTATTACGAGGACGGCTTCCTCACCATGCCGACCACGGAGGAACTGGCCAAGCTCTCTCAGGACGAGCTCCAGGCAACGATGGAGAAGTACGACGGTCTCTTCCAGGACTGGGACGCGGCTCTCACCGCGGGCGAAGCGGATGTGAAGAGGTTCTGCAGCAGCGCTGAATAGCAGGCGGTCGATCGGCATACAGCTCATGGCGGCTCATGCCGATCTTCTCAGCGAGGGCCGCCTGAGAGATGCCGAGGGCGAGACGGCGGTCGCGCACGATGTTGCCCCAGTCGGCGGCGGTGATTGCCACCATCACGTCTACCTCCATGTCCGTCACGTCTGACACTCACGCGAGTGTCCGTCAAGTCCGACACCGAGGCTCATGTCCGTCAACTCTCACACTGCTCATCTGCGCGGTGAAGGCCACGCCATCAGCTCTCGGCGTCACACCTCCCTGGTGTGCTCGCCGCCGCACGGATCGTGGTCAGCCGAGTCCGGGGATCTCAACCGCGATGTCGGCTCCGCACTCCTCGCACGTCGCCTCCAGCGACTCGGGCTCCTGAAGCACCTCCGCCAGTTCGCGGTTACCGCGGAGCGCCGCGATCGTGCCGAGCACCCACGGCAGGTCGCCTGGGTCGAGATGCGCTATCGCCTCTCCGAGCGGTACGTAGACCGCCGCCAGAGCCGCCTCGTATCCGGCACGCAGATCCGCGGGAACGTCGTGCTCGGATCCCCCCGTGAGGATAAGGCCGACGACGCTGAGGATCTCCGCCCGCTCGCCCGGATTCTGTCGGCGCACGACCTCGACGAGATACGGCAACGCCGCGTAGGCGCTGTCCCACGTCGATCCCTCCGATGCGAGATAGGGCCAGAGGTCGCGGATGCGTTCCAGATCCTGCGGTGTCGCGATGATGTGTGCGAGCTCCGACGCTACGTCGATCTCGCCCGTGGGGCCGACGCCTGCCCGATGAGCGAGCGTCGCCCATCGGGTGCTGTCGAGCGGAAGAGCAGCGTGCATGTGTCGTCTCCTGGCGTGGGGTCGGTGAGACTGATCGTATCCGTGGACCAGGACACGGAGATCGCCGGTATCGGCCGACCGCGGCGGCAGGGACACACTCCCCCGAGGGCCCCGGGGGTCGCTCAGTTCCCGAGGGATACACGGTAGGGCGGGCGGGACTTGAACCCGCGAATCGTTGGGTTATGAGCCCACTGCCTTAACCAGCTTGGCCACCGCCCCGTACGCGATCAGCCTACCGGTCGCAGGTCACTGATCGGAGCTGGGGAACGGTCGGTCGTGCGATCCGGCCACGGGACGGGGCGCGGGGTCGGCGGCGATACCGGGGTCCGAGGGGTTGTCCACCAGATCGTCGGTGCTCGGGAGATCCGCAGCGTCCGGGGCATCGAACGACACCGCGGGCCCGGTGGGCGGCGAGGGCGCCGGCGCGGCGGGGCTCTCTCCACTGCCGCTACCGCTACCGCGTTGGATCGGCAGTTCCTGGCTCTCCTCGATCACCTGCGGATGGTAGCGGGTGAGCGCAACGACTCCGAGCGTGGCGATCGCACCGGCGATCGCGAAACCGACGTAGATCCACGTGGGGGCCGACGTCGCCTCGCCGAGCACCAGGAGGCCGATGAGCACCGCGACGATGGGGTCAACGACGGTGAGCCCGGCGATCACGAGGTCAGGCGGGCCAGACGCGTGCGCGGTCTGCACGAAGTAGCCGCCGAGCAGGGTCCCCGCCACGAGCGCGATGAGGCACACCAGCGTGAGCCACTCGAAGTCCTGCTCCTGGATGCGCTTCAGCACGACCTTCGCCAGGGTGGCGACGAATCCGTAGATGATGCCGGCGCCCATGATGTAGAACAGCGCCTTCATGCGGTTGCGCAGCAGAACCCACAGGCCGCCGAGGACGATGATGACCACCAGGAGGATGCTCAGCACCGTGCCCAGCTGAGCATCGGTGACAGGCTTGTCCTCGGCGTACATGGCGGCGAGGAAGACGAAGAGGAAGGTTCCTCCGACGCAGAGCCCGATGGCGATGAGAGACTGACGGGTCGGGGTGAAGCCGGTGATGCGTGCGTTCAGCAGGGTGGTGATCACCAGCGCCACGGCGCCGAGCGGCTGCACGACGATGAGGGGTGCGAGCCAGATGGCGGCGAGCTGGCAGATGATCGCGAGCCCGAGCATCAGGCTGCCGACGATCCAGGACGGCCGAGTCAGCAACTGACCGAGCTGTCCGCGGCTGAGGCCTGCCGCGGCGTCCTTGCCACTGAGCTTCTCGACCTTGGCAACGCCCCGGTGCTGGTACTGCGTACCGAGCGACATGAACACCGCACCGGCGAGAGCGAGCGGGATTCCGAGGAGGATCTTGGGGTTCTGCAGGAAGCCAATGAGGTCGTTGACGTCTGGCGCGGCCGCAACAGTCCCCCACATCACCCCCTGAGCCTACCTGCTCGGCGCCTCGGACTAGGCTTCTGACGTGGCCGTACTTCCGATTCGCATCATGGGCGATCCCGTCCTGCACGCCCCCGCTTCCCCCGTCGGCGAGATCACCGACGATGTCCGCACCCTCGTAGCCGACATGTACGAGACGATGGACCTCGCCCCCGGCGTCGGGCTCGCGGCTCCTCAGGTGGGCGTGGCGCTGCGCATCTACGTCTATTCCTATGAGGACGACGAGGGTGAGCCGTGGCGGGGCGAGATCATCAACCCCGAGCTGTGGATGATGCCTCTGGAGCCCGGAGAGCCGGACCCCGATGAGGAGTCGGAGGGATGCCTCTCTGTTCCCGGCGAGCGTTTCGCGCTGCGCCGTTCGGAGCGCGTACGCGTCACCGGCACCGACCTGAGCGGCAAGCCGGTCAGTATCGACGTCAGCGGATGGCGCGCGCGGATCATGCAGCACGAGTTCGACCATCTCGACGGTGTGCTGTACGTGGACCGCATCGACGACGGGGACTGGAAGACAGTCCAGAAGATCGCGAAGAAGCGCGGATGGGGCCGCACCCTCACCAGCTGGACCCCCGGGGTCGACGGCTTCGAATCCTGACGGACGACCGGGCATCGTCAGAATTACCGTTCTAAGCAGACGCTCAGGTAACATTTTTTCATTCACCGGACTCGCACCCGGTGTTCTGCACGCGCACTCTCTGTCCCGGATGGTGCGCTCCATCATCCTGTGGGGAGAACGCATGAAGACCACCGCAGCGCGCCGCACCCTGGCCGCAGCATTCGCCATCGCCGCCGCTGTCAGCCTGACCGGCTGCAGCATGTTCGCACCGAGCGCCACGCGCGACGAGGACGGCGCCATCTCGGAGGCCGGCCAGCAGGACGCCTTCAGCCTCAAGGTCGGCGACTGCCTGCTCGCGCAGGAGGCCACCACGATCACCGAGGTCCCGGCCGTGCCGTGTGACCAGGAGCACGACGAAGAGGTCTACTTCCTCTTCGACATGGAGGGCTCCGACTTCCCGGGCGACGACGCCATCACCGCCGCAGCCATGGAGAAGTGCGAAGCCGAATTCGCAACCTACATCGGACTCGACTCTGAGACCTCGATCTACGGCTGGTACCCGATCACGCCGACCACCGAGTCGTGGGAGCAGGGCGGGGACCGCGAGGTCGACTGCGTCGCGTACGCGGACGACCTGGCAAAGATCACCGGTTCGCTCAAGGGCATCAACCAGTAAGACGCGCCGAAACGAAGCGGGCGGGATCCTCGGATCCCGCCCGCTTCGTCGTTTCTGGCTGATCATGTCAGAATTCTCAGCATCTGAGTTCCGCGCGCCGACCAGCAGTTTGTGCCAAGCACACACCGCATATCGCGCCTCCCCCCTGCCCAGCACTAGGGACGTGTGCCACCGTGGGGACAGTCGTCATTCGACACGAACGGCGATGACCCCCCACAGGATCGAGGCCCACTATGGGCAAGTTCTTCTATTCGGACAACATCAAGGTCGACATCGAGGATCGGGCGCTGGCCCATCTGCAGATGGTCATCGGCACGAAGCTGCGACGCGGCGAGGCGTTCCACTTCACCTGGCGCGAGGACGCGAGCCTCGGCGACGGCCGGACGAGCGTTTGGATGCACGCGTCCATCCCGGTCGTCTACCGCTTCAGCGGGAGCCGACGCCCGCAGCTGAACCCCGAGTGGCTCGACGCCCTCACCTACACCGCCAACTCCCCCACCGGCCTTCACCTGGTGCCCGAGCCGCAGAACTCGGGCCCGGGCCCGGGCACGGGCACGGTCCGAACGATGAGAGGCTGAACATGGGTGTGCTCTTCTATGGCGGCCCCGCCGCACCGATCGAGATCGAGGACCGGACGCTGGCCCACCTCAAGCTGGTGGTGACCGCGAAGCTGCGCCGAGGCGAGAGCTTCACGCTGTCCTGGGTGCATCCCGAGGGACAGTCGGGTGGGCGCAGCACACTGTGGCTGCACCCCTCCATCCCCCTGAGGTTCGTGTTCGATGATCCGAGCCCTGCCGACATCAGCCCGGAGTGGATCGACCAGCTCGCCCATTCGGCACATTCCACCGGCGGCATTCGGCTGACGGCCGAGCCGTTCCACGAGAAGTCCTCGTCGGGTCCGGAGTGGCCTGCCAACACTGCTGCGACGCCGATCCGCAAGAACGGGACGTCGTCATGATCCCCGAGATCCACACCTGGTGGCCGAATCTGTCGATTCCGGCGAAGCACGCGCTGCGTGCGCTCCGAGATGAGCCCCTCCCCGCCGAGGTACGAGGCGAGATCGCCGCGATTACGGGGATGACCGTGCCCGAAGAGGCACGCCTGGGCCGGGAAGACGCGGAGTTCATCCGCACCCAGCGCGAGATCGTCGACTGACGCCGGGTATTGCGACCCCGTTCTCCACCGGGAGGACGGGGTCGCGCGCGTCGGTGGTGGCTTCCCCCATCGCGATCACCGTGCTGTATGAGCTGGGATCATGGCGCGCGCTGGAGGTGTCGCTGAGTTGCGCCCTCATTCGGGCCGAAGTGCGCGGTCCTTCGCGGAATCATCGGGTCGGCGACTGAACACCACGCGTGCGCGCAGCCGCACCACACACGGCGCGCGCACGCAGGTCGGCGGTGCAGTCTCAGAGGTGCTTGCCGCCCGTGACCGCGAGGATCGTTCCCGAGACATAGGAGGCTTCCTCCGAGGCCAGGTACACATAGGCACCGGCCAGTTCCGCCGGTTGTCCGGCGCGGCCCAGGGGCGTGTCCTGGCCGAATTTCGGCAGCTTGTCGGGCCAGCCCGTCGCAGGGATGAGCGGAGTCCAGATCGGCCCCGGGGCCACGCCATTCACACGGATTCCGGACGGGCCCTGCTGTTCTGCGAGAGCCTGCACGAACGCCGCGAGGGCGGCCTTCGTCATCGCGTAGTCCAGCAGTCCGGGCGACGGTGAGAACGCCTGGATGGAGGTCGTGACGATCACGGAGGAGCCCGCCTCCATCTCCGGCAGCGCGGTGCGCGTCATCCAGAACGGGGCGTACAGATTGGTGCGCATCACGCGATCGAACTCGCTGGTCTCGATGGCGGCATCCTCGTCGCGCTGCTTCTGGTACGCCGCGTTGAGGACGAGCAGATCGATGCCGCCGAGCGCGGCGCGCGCGTCCTCCACCACACCCGTCGCGGCCTCCTCGGAGGTGATGTCGGCCGGAAGCAGCACGGCTGTGGTGCCTGCATCCTCGATGAGAGTCTGAGTGCGCCGTGCGTCCTCCTCCTCTTCGGGCAGATAGTTGATCGCGACATCCGCGCCTTCGCGCGCGAAGGCGATCGCCACCGCGCGCCCGATGCCGGAGTCGCCGCCCGTGATCAGGGCTCGGCGCCCACGCAAGCGGTCTGCTCCGCGGTAGCTGCTCTCTCCGTGATCGGGGCGCGGAACGGTGTCGCCGGTGAGGCCGGGCTGCTCCTGGTCGTCTGGGGCGAACCCGCCGGCGGCGTACTTGGTCCTGGGGTCGATCAGTCGGTCAGTCATGTCCGCAGACTATGTCGCCGGCCGCATCAGCACGCAGGGCCTTGACAGCGAAGTGGGCCCCGCCTCATCATCCGTCGCGCCGGACACCGGCGATTGTGTCATCGACTGCAGGCCTTGGGAACCCCCTCCCTGTTCGCGCCCCCGTCCGCCTGGGATGGTGACGAGGACGAGGACCGGGAGGAACACCACCATGACGAACCACACCAACGCGGGGCAGTTCGGGCGCCGTGCCGACACGCGGGAGCAAGCACGCCGAGGCGGCATCGCCAGCACCGGGAAGTTCGGAGCGGAGAACGGTGCCGACCCGCACGAGGCGGGGCGCAAAGGGGGCGAGGCCAGTACCGGCAAGTTCGGCGCGAAGAACGGCGCCGATCCTCGCGAGGCGGGCCGCCGGGGCGGCGAGGCCAGCGGCGGTCATTTCGGATCCCTCCGCGGAGCCGATCCGCGCGAGGCGGGACGCCAGCGCGGGCGGAGTTGACTGCTCACACAGCGTCGAGAGGGCGATCACGCATCGCGCGATCCCCCGCTCCTCGCCGTGTGCCTCAGATCCGATGCACCATCGTGGCCTCGGCGACAGCCCCGTGGATCCGCGCGACCGCCGCGAGCAGCACCGACTCCAGCGAGGAGAACTGCTGCTTCGAGAGACCGCCCACCAGCCAGATCACTTCATACACGCCATCCCCGATCCGCTCGACGCACCCGAGGATCGCATCCGCGTTGGCTCGAGGCACCGCCCGATCACTCAGCCGCCACGTCGACGCATCCAACGACTCCAGAACCAGCTGGTGGACTCCATCGTTCATCACTTGCCCTCCTTCGAGCCCGTGCCGCTCGCCGAGAGCGTGCCGTTGCTGAAGTGTGCGGCATCTGGCGACTTTCACGGTGGGGATTGACACGACGGCCCTGGGAGCGGCATACGCGGTCGCCGGGTCCGGGTCCGGATGAGATCACCGATCGAGAATGGCGCGGACCACCCGCTCCGGACGCAGATCCAGGCGGCGAAGGAGCTGAGCGTTCAGGGCGACCACGATCGTCGACAGCGACATCAGGATCGCCCCGACCGACATGGGAAGCACGAAGCCGATCGGTGCGAGCACGCCCGCGGCCAGCGGCACGGACAGCAGGTTGTAGCCGGCAGCCCACCACAGGTTCTGCTTCATCTTGCGATACGAGGCACGTGAGAGCTCCATGACCGAGAGCACCGCGCGCGGGTCGTCGCCGGCGAGGATCACCCCGGCGGACGCGATCGCCACATCCGTGCCCGCGCCGATGGCAAGGCCCACATCGGCCTGGGCCAGGGCGGGCGCGTCGTTGACACCGTCTCCCACCATCGCCACGCGACGACCTTCCCGCTGCAGCTCCAGCACCTTCGCCGCCTTGTCCTCGGGGCGAACCCCGGCGAACACGCGCTCGATGCCGAGATCCTGGGCCACCGTTCGAGCCACGGCCTCGGCGTCACCGGTGATCATCACGACCTCCACCCCGCGAGCCCGCAACGCGGCCACAGCCTCACGGGACTCGGATCGGACATCGTCGGCCAGCTTCAGTGCACCGATGACGGCGCCGTCGCGGAGGACGTGCAAGATGATGGCTCCGTCCTGACGCCAGGTGTCCGCGACGGCAAGTTCCGCTGCCGACTCCTCCTCGAGCAGGTGCGGGCCGCCCACGCGGATACTCGCCCCGGCCACGGACGCCGAGACGCCGACCGCGGGAGACGAGGTGAAATCGCGAGACGGCGGCACCGTGAGGGCGCGATCGCGTGCGGCCCGCACGATTGCTCGCGCCAGCGGGTGTTCGCTGTCCGTCTCGGCAGCCGCGGCCAGCGCCAGGACCTCGTCATCGGTCACGCCGTTGACCGACGCCACCGCGCTCACCACCGGCTCGCCGCGCGTCAGTGTTCCGGTCTTGTCGAAGAGGACGGCATCCACCGTGCGCATGGTCTCCAGCGCGAGGCGGTCCTTCACCAGCACGCCGCCGCGGGCAGCGCGTTCGGTCGCGATCGACACCACCAGAGGGATGGCCAGCCCCAGCGCGTGCGGGCACGCGATCACGAGCACCGTGATGGTGCGGATCACGGCGTCGTCGCCCCGGCCGAGGAGTGTCCAGACGACCGCGGTGATGGCAGCGGCACCGAGGGCGAACCAGAAGAGCCAGCCGGCTGCCGTGTCCGCCAGTCGCTGCGCCCGCGAGGACGAGTTCTGAGCTTCGGCCACCAGTCGCTGAATACCGGCGAGCGTCGTGTCATCGCCGATAGCGCTGACCTGAACCCGCAGTCCCGAATCGGTGGCCACCGTACCGGCGGTCACCATGTCGCCGACGCCACGCTCCACCGTGCGCGACTCCCCCGTGACCATGGATTCGTCCATCGATGCGCGACCCTCGATCACCCGGCCATCCGCCGGAACGCTTCCCCCCGGTCGCACGATCACGACATCGTTCACGCGAAGCTGCGTGGGTGAGATGAGGACGATCTCGTCGCCCTCGACGCGCTCCGTCTCGTCCGGGAGCAACGCGGCAAGGGAGTCCAGCGCGGAGGTCGTCTGAGCCAGCGATCGCATCTCGATCCAGTGACCGAGCAGCATGATGACAATCAGAAGGGCGAGCTCCCACCAGAAATCGAGTTCGTGGTGGAGGAGTCCGAGGCTCGCACCCCAGGACGCGATGAAGGCCACGGTGATCGCCAACGCGATGAGCAACATCATGCCGGGGCGTCCGGCACGGATCTCCGAGACGGCTCCCGACAGGAACGGTCTGCCGCCCCACACGTACATCACGGTCCCGAGAACCGGAGACACCCACGCGATGCCCGGCAGCTGCGGCAGGGAGTAGCCGAGGATCATCGCGAACATGCCGGAGAGAGCCACCGTCGGCACGGCGAGCACCAGCATGATCCAGAACAGGCGCCGGAACTGTCCCACGTGATCGCCGTGCGAGCCGTGATCGCCGTGCGAGCCGTGATCGCCATGCGACGCCTGATCGCCATGCGACGCGTGATCACCGTGCGACGCATGATCGCCATGCAACGCGTGATCGCTCGCGGTGTGCGCGACGTCTTCGCGGTGATCGTGCTCGGCGCGGTTCATGATGACTCCTTCGGTGTCGGACCGGCGGGAAGTGCGGTCGAGAGGCGAACACTGCGCCTCATACCCCTAGGGGGTACTGCTATCATCAACTATCCCCACACGAGCGATATTCCTGTCAAGGGCAGGCGCGGAGGTGACATGAGTAGGACGACCCGACGCTGGTTGCGTTCAGCGCTCCCGCTCCTCGTGCTCCTCACCGCTGTCGGGATCATCGGGATGCACGCGCTGGGAAGCGGCCACGGGTCACACGGCACCTCCCCGGTCGCCATGGTGCATGCCGCAGGTACGCAGGTCGCCGACACGGAGTCCGTCGGTTCATCCGCGCTCCACGCGGACGCTCGCTCCGCAGACGCCGATGGGCACCGCACCGTCGGCGCGGTGGACACCCCGACATCTCATCCCCGTGGCGGGACGGATTGCGTGCCGGCGCTGCTCGGCGTGAGCGCGCCCGTCAGCGCCCCCGCAACTCCCATCGCGATCGTCCCGCCGCCGACATACCGCACCGGTATCGAACTGTCAGCGCGGGCCATCGCTCCGCCGCGTCCATCCCTCATCCTCCTGTCCATCAGTCGGACGTGAGATCCGCGGGCGTCCTACGCCCTCTTTCACTCACACCGACACAGATAGGACACCAGACATGAAGAAACTCACCATCGCGCTCGGAACCGGCGCTCTCACCCTCACTCTGGCCATCACCGGCTGCTCGGCAGAATCCCCCGGCGAAGCGTCGTCGTCCGCGAGCGCCAGCGCCTCAGCCTCAACGGCCGGCGCCGGGGACGTGATGTTCGCGACCATGATGATCCCGCATCACCAGCAGGCGGTGCAGATGGCGGAGATCATCGCGGACAAGACTGACGTCGACGCGCGCGTGTCGGCATTGGCCGCTCGTATCGCCCAGGCGCAAGGTCCGGAGATCGAGCGGATGCAGGGTTGGCTGTCTCGCTGGGGCGTGTCCACGGAGGCGGCATCTGCGGACGCGGGCGGTATGCATCACGGCATGTCGGGGATGCTGTCCGACGATGACATCGCCCGTCTGGAAGCCGGCCCCGGCGCGGAGGCGGGGCGGTTGTTCGTGGAGCAGATGATTGCGCATCACGAGGGCGCGATCGAGATGGCGCGGACCGCACTGACCGACGCGCGATCACCCGAGGTGCGTGAGCTCGCGCAGCAGGTGGTCGATGATCAGAGCACCGAGATCGCCGAGATGCAGGAGCTGTTGAGCTCCCTGTGATGCAAGGACCGGGCGGGACAGCGCCCGGTCCTTCTAGCGTCATGCTCGACCGGGCGTCAACCCCCGTGCCCACGGCGCAGGGTTCTTCTAGCGTCGCAGCACAGAGGAAAGGGAGGACCATGGTCCAGCAGACACTCGATACCCCCGATCAGCTCATGCACTTCCAACTGCGCACGGCACTCACCATGGAGCACGACTCGCTCGCCGCCGTCGAGGAGCTCGCCGGAGCGGCACGCTCGAGCGACATCAAGAAGCTCTTCCGCCATCACGCCGATGAGACGCGGGAGCAGATCGAAAACCTCGGCAAGGTGTTCGAGGTGTTGGATCTCAAGCAGAGCACGTCGCCATCCCCCAGTACGAAGGGCATCTCCAAGCAGGCGGGCTCGCTGATCGAGCGCTCTGCCCCGAAGCTGCGCGATCAGGTGGCGCTGAGTGCGGCGCTCGGCAATGAGCACTATGAGATCGCCGCGTACACGTCCCTCATCGTCCCGCTCACCGCGCTCGGTGCGACCGAGGCGGTGGCCCTCCTGCAGGAGAACCTCGATCAGGAGACGCACACCAGCGAGGAGCTCCTGGATGCTCTGCGGAAGCTGACCGGCGAAGGCTGAGCGCGCCGTTCACGGTGCGGGCGCCGCGGGCGTCCGCACCGTGAACGTCAGCTACGGCATCACGAGCCTTCCCTCTCCGTCCACGTGGACAGCACGGTCGCCGAAGTCGCGGAGTCCGCGCTCGTCCATCGCCCTGGCGGCTGCGTGTGACGGATCCGGTACGGGCACTCCGCCCTCCTGGTCGAATCGCACCGAATGGACGGTCCCTTCGATGAGTGCCCCGTCACCTCTGAGGCGCAGGCTGAGGTAGGCCCCGCGACGGGTCTCCTCTTCAGCGCCGAACACGCCCCCGCCCCCGAAGTTGCCCAGGCTGTAGGCGATGAGCCTGCCACGGTATTGCTCCATGCCGCGCAGCACGTGCGGGCCGTGCCCGATCACGACATCGGCGCCGGCGTCGATCGCCGTGTGGGCGAAGGCCACGGGATCTCCCCTGTTCTCGCCGTACATCGTCTCCGTACCCGCTCGCACGATGTCAGCGCCGGGGCCCTCCGCCCCCATGTGACCGTGCACCACGACGATGTCGGCCTGCGCTGCTGCGGAGCGCACGACGGCACGCACATGACGGAGGTCTGTCACGCGATTGAACCCGTCATACGGTGCGAATCCGACAACGGCGACAACGCTGTCCCCCACGGTCGTCCAGGCGATCTCGTCGCGCTCGCCGACCGTCCGGATCCCCGCGTCGGCGAGAAGATCCCGGGTGTTCGCGAAACCGGTGTCGCCGTAATCGCGGGAGTGGTTGTTCGCGAGGTTGAGCAGATCGAACCCAGCCAGGAACGGGGCGACGTCCGGATCGCTGCGAAACGACAGGCACTCGGCCTGGCCGCCGCACTTGTCATATCCGGTGTCCGCCGTGATGGCCTGCTCCAGGTTGCCCGTCACCAGATCGTCGGTGAACCAGGAACGCACCGCGTCGAAGTACCCCCGGCCCCGGTCGTCCGGCGTGTGATGGCCGGTGTCGTAGACGAGGACGTCTCCCACCGCTCCGATGCTGACCTCAGCTGTCCGCTGAGGCACGATCTGGGGCATCGCGGCGGGAGCGGCAGGCAGGGCCGAGGTGCGCGCGGCCACGAGACCGATGACGATCAGCAGCGTCGTTGCCCCGATCACGCGCCAGGGCACGCGCTGTGGGAGCGTCTTTCGTGCTGGCAGATCGAACAGCCAGCGAGGCCCCTCCTTCTCGATCCAGCTGCCGAGCAGCGCGCTTCCTGCCGTGATCCCGACGGTGAGCACCACAGGGAGCAGCACAGCGGCCACCACTTGCACCGCACCGCGCGCATCCGACACCCACCCCACGACGAGGGCGTCCACGATCACCAGAATCGGCATGTGCAGCAGGTAAACGGGGAGCGTGTGTCTGCCGAGGCGCGACAGCCAGCGACCGAGTACCGGAACTGCCGGGAGCAGCGGAGCGATCGACAACCCCATGGCCACTCCCGCCAGGCTGACCAGTGGCCATACACCGAGCACCGTGGCCACGTCCAGGAACCGCATGCCGCCGTACAGGCCGGCATACCCCACCGTCAGCAGGAGCGCGAGCACCGGTCGCGGCCGTGCGGTGAAGCGTCGGATCGCCGGAGCGAATCGCGCACCGATGAAGAAGAACAAGATGTTGGAAAGCATCGAGCCGCGGTTGCTCACGATGTCGATGCCTCCGGAAGCCACGAGCACCGTGAGGGCCGCCGCAGGAACGAGTACCGCCCAGGACGGCACGCGGCGCAGCGCACGAGCCAGCAGGAAGAAGAGGGCGAGCGCATAGAGGTACCACGTGTTCGGCGGGCTGATAGTGATCGCCTCGACGAACGCGGCCACGCTGCGCGGAACCGCCGTGGGGAAGTCGGGGAAGGCCCACATCGCCGCCATGTGGATCAGCGTCCACAGCAGGTACAGGTACAGGAAGCGCCACACCCGAGATCGCAGGACGCTGGCCCAGGGACGCGACAACGCGTCAGCCGCGAACACCCCGGAAACCAGCAGGAACAGGGGCATCAGGAAGGGCCAGATGATGTCGCTGAGCAGACCCCATACCCCCGGGATCGGGAGGCCGATCCGCCAGTCCACCTGCAGGTAGGTCTTCAGCACCACATGCCAGAAGACGACGAGCAGAATGAGCGTGCCCTTCAGCGCATCCGCCCACGCCAATCGCCCGTGACCGGTCGATGTCATGCGGTGGCGCCCAGCGGCTCGGTGACGCGCGCCGCCTCGACCAGCTCGGCGATGAGCTGCGGGTACCCCACCCCGACGGCGGCGAACATCCGGGGAACCTGCGACTGCTCGGTCATCCCGGGCGACGTGTTGACCTCGTTGAGCACCGGACCTGCGTCGGTGACGAAGAAGTCGAATCGGGCCACGCCGCTGCATTCCATGGCGTTGTACAGAGCCGACGCGGCCGCACGAATCGCCTCGTCATCGGAGGGAGAGATCTCCGCCGGCAGGGTGAACCGCGCCGTCCCGTCGTACTTGGCCTCGCGCCCGAACACACCTCCCGCCCTCACGCCGATCTCCAAGGTGGAGCCGAGACGCAGCTGTCCCGTCGCATCGCGGAAGACGGCGATGTCCACCTCCCGACCGCGCACGTACTCCTCCACGAGGACGGTCGCCCCTGACCGGCGAGCATCCGCGATCGATCCGTGCAGCTCGGAAGGGTCCATCACCACCGACACCCCGTTGCTGGACCCGCCGGTAGCGGGCTTGACGACGACCGGCAGGGGTATCCGCAACGTGGGCGTCGTCGCTCCCGGGGGAACGAGGATGCCATCGGCGGTGCGGATACCGATCGCGGTGGCGACGAGCTTCGTGAGCCACTTGTCCATGCCGATGGCGCCTGCGCGGACCGGCGAGCCCACGTAGGTGATGCCGCACAGCTCGAGCAGCCCGGCGACGGCGCCGTCTTCCCCGTGCACTCCGTGAAGTGCGGGGAAGGCGACATCGCATCGCATGAGCTGTTCGACGGCTCTCGATGAGGACAGCACCGCCCCGCTGCGGTCGCGCCACACACCGTCCTCATCGATGGTGAGCGCCACGGTCTCCCAGCCCAGCTGCCGCACGGTGTGCGCGATACCCGCAGCGGATGCCAGCGAGACGGGGTGCTCGTCGTTGCGGCCTCCGCCGATCACAGCGATCTTCATGAGTGAACTCCCTCCGCGCGGTGCGCGCGTTCGATGGTGCGGTGCACGCGTGCCACTCGGCTGCCCACGTGCGTGACGATTTCGTGCTCGATGGTGTTCGACCAGGCGGCCCACTCCGCGACCGTCGGCTCACCGTGATCTCCCGGGCCGAAGAGGGTGACGCTCTCCCCCGGCTCCAGGAGGTCCTCACCCGTGTCGATGACGAGCATGTCCATGGAGAACCGGCCGGCGATGGGCCGGCGCCGACCGCGCACGAACACCTCGGCCGCCCCCGACGCCTCCCGCGGCAGGCCGTCGCCGTAGCCGATCGGCAGGAGTGCGAGATGCGTCGATCGATCGGCGACGAAGTCGTGGCCGTAGCCGACTCCGGTCCCCGCCGTCGCGGCGCGGGCAGAGACCACCGGCGCGGTCAGGGTGAGGGCTGGACGGAGGAAGTGCGTGGAGTGGGAGGGGTCGATGCCGAACAGACCCGCCCCGATCCGATGGATGTCGAACCCGGCGCCCACACCGGTGAGAGTGGCCGCGGTGCCCGCCAGATGCAGCTGGCGCGGAGCCAGGGCGCGGCGACGGGCCGTTCGCACAGCGTTCTGGAAGAGGAGGCGCTCCCGCGCGTTCTGCGGATGATCGGGAACATCAGCGCACGACATGTGCCCCATGACGCCGACGACACGGAGCGAGCCGGAGGATTCGTACTCCCGCGCCAGGGCGCACAGCGCGGCCCACTCGGGCATCGGGCAGCCGTCGCGCGAGATGCCGAGGTCGACGTGCAGATGCACGCGCGCCACCCGGCCGACGGCGCGGGCTGCCCTCGCGATCGCGTGCAGCAGGTGCGCGCCGGAGACCGCCAGGTCGACCTCGGCTGCGATCGCCGACGCGAAGTCCGCGTCCGGTGCGTTCAGCCAGCTGAGGATCGGGGCACGGACACCGGACGTGCGCAGGGCGAGGGCCTCGGAGATGGAGGTCACCCCGATCGCACCGGCACCGGCAGCGAGCACGGAGGCCGCGATGGAACCGTGACCGAACGCATCCGCCTTCAGCACCGCCATGACGCGGCCACCGGTCAGCGCGGCGAACCGGGCGGTGTTCGCTCGAATCGCCTCATCGTGCACGACGAGTTCAGGAACGCATGAGGACATACCCCCAGCGAAGCCCGACAGGTGTTGTCACGTCGTATGAGGATTTCAATACGCGGACGATATGTGCGGTCAGACCCGATACGCCGCGAGGAAGACCTCGACGGCCGATGCGACGTGCGCCCTGCGCTCGGCGGGTGTCGGAACGCGGCCGTCGCCGAGCATCATGGCGTCGTTCACCGGCTGTCCCATCACCAGCCAGTTGAGCTGGCCGGCCGCACGGGCGGCATCCGGGATGCGCAGCAGATGACGCGCATCGAGATCGGCGAGCACACCGGCGAGCACAGCGATCGCCCGGTGCGGCCCGTTCTCAGCGAGCGCACGACCGAGTTCGGGGTACCTGCGGACTTCTCCGATCACCAGACGGCGCAGGCGCAGCAGCCGGGGCGTGAGCACGACGGACAGCTGCTCATCGAGCAGACCGGTCAGTGCCGGTGCGAGGTCGGCGGCCGTGGCGATCACGAGCGGCTCGTCCAGAACCGCATCGCCGGCGGCGCCGGTCATGCTCCTCACCAGCTGGAGGAACAGTCCCTCCTTGCTGGAGAAGTGCGCGTAGAGCGTCTGTTTCGCGACACCGGACGTGCGGGCGATGTCATCCATCGTCACCGCGTCAAAGCCCTGCGCGAGGAAGGCGTCCTCCGCGGCTGCGAGCGCCAGCTGGATCTTGGCCGTTGAACTCGGTCGCACGTTTCTCCTCCTCAGCCCTGGACGAATCCGCCCTCACGCAGGATACTAGACCCGCCAGTCTAAAAACTATCGCGAACGGGGACAGAGACATGCAGACGACGACATCGCGAGACGGGACGGTTCTCGCCTACGACATCGAGGGGTCAGGGCCGCCGCTCGTCTACATCACGGGAGCGTGCTGTCACCGCACGTTCTCCCCGGTACGTCAGGACGCGAAGGTGTTCGCAACCCGGTTCCGTCTCCTCACCTACGACCGACGCGGACGCGGCGACTCCGGGGACCGCCAGCCGTGGTCTCTCGACCGCGAGGTCGAGGACGTCGCCGCGATGATCGACGCCCTCGGCGGGTCGGCGTTTCTCTATGGCCACTCGTCCGGGGCGATCATCGCGCTGCAGGCTGCGCGGGAGCTGGGATCGCGCGTCAGCGGAACTGCTGTGTACGACGCCGCCTGGGTCCCGGATTCGGCCGAGGCCGAGACGTACGCCGTGCTGCGCGCGCAGATCGAGGACCTCATCCAGCGAGGAAAATCCGGCACGGCGATCCGGCGCTTCCTCGTGGGCATCGGGATGCCCCGGGCCTTCGCGATGATGCTGCCGCTGCTGCCGGGATGGGGCCGGATGCGAGCCCTGGCTCCCACTCTGCGATACGACATGGCGCTGACGGCGGACCCGCCCTCGCAAGACGTCGCCGCCGGGATCGCCCCGCCGCTGCGGATCCTCGTCGGCGAGCGAAGTCCGGCAAGCCTGCACGTCGTCGCGGCCACCGTGTCTCGGGGTGCCGGTCTCACACCCATCACGGTGCCGGGGCAGGACCACATGGTGGCTGCGCGCGTTCTGCTGCCCGAGCTGGAAGCTCTCCTGCCGACCGATGCGTTCTGATCCCGACGCGCCGAGCACCCCGCACGCAGGGTTACACTCGATGCGACACACGTGCTCCGGGGTCGGTGAGAATCCGAACCGGCGGTGACAGTCCGCGACCCGCAGAGGCTTGCCCCTGCGGTTGACCCGGTGAAACTCCGGGACCGACGGTGATGGGTCTTCGCTTGCGAATGGCCCGAGTCCGGATGGGAGGCAGCACGGGTCGCAGATGGCTGCGCCGAAAGCGTACCCATCGGCGATCGTGCGTTCCCTCTTTGCGCACCCCGGACACGGCTGACAGCAGCCGGAGCCAGAGGCGTCCGGGAGAGGAGAACCATGTTCACCGGACTGATCGAAGAGATCGGCCAGATCGTGAGCGTCACCGGGGGCCCCGAGGTGGTCCGCTTCACCGTGCGCGCACCGAAAGTCGCGGCAACCGCGGCGCTGGGCGATTCCATCGCGACCGACGGCGTGTGCCTGACCGTCGTCAGTGTCGCGCCCGCGGGCGCTGCCGGCGACTACGAGGTCGAGGCCATGCCCCAGACGCTGCGGGTGACCACCGCCGGTGACTGGGTCCCCGGCTCATCGGTGAACCTCGAACGGGCACTTCGGGCGGATGCCCGCCTGGGCGGGCATATCGTGCAGGGCCACGTCGAGCAGACCGCAGAGGTCCTGTCCGTCACCGAGCACCCCGACTGGCGTGTCGTCCGCATCGCTCTGCCGCCGCAGGCCGCCCCCCTCGTTGTCGACAAGGGGTCCATCTGCGTCAACGGCGTCTCGCTCACGGTGTCCGCCGTGTCCGCGGCGGACGACGAGGCACCCTGGTTCGAGGTGTCGCTGATCCCGGCGACCATCGCGGCCACCACTCTTGGCGAGGCGCGCGCCGGCACCCGGGTGAACCTGGAGACCGACATCCTGGCGCGCCACGTCGCCCGCCTCGCCGCGTTCGCGGAGGTGTCTCGATGACCGGCATCCCCGCCGCGCTCGCATCATTGCGGGCAGGCCGACCGGTGCTGGTCGCCGATGACGAGGGGCGCGAGAACGAAGGCGATGTCGTCCTCTCCGCGCAACTCGCCACGCCCGAATGGATCGCCTGGACCGTCCGCCACACCAGTGGCTACCTGTGTGCGCCGATGCCCGCCGACGCGGCCGATCGACTCGATCTGCCGCTCATGGTGGCCAACAGCCAGGATCCGCGCGGCACTGCCTACACGGTGTCCGTCGATGCCGCGACGGGCATCACCACCGGCATCAGCGCCACGGACCGCGCCCGCACTCTGCGCGTGCTGTCCGATCCCGGTGCCGTCGCGGCGGACCTCATCCGCCCCGGCCACATCCTCCCCTTGCGCGCCGTCGCCGGTGGCGTACGGCAACGAGCAGGCCACACCGAGGCGGCGGTGGATCTGATGCGTCTGGCCGGCCTCTCGCCGGTGGGGGTGATCGCCGAAGTCGTGCGCGAGGACGGCGAGATGATGCGGCTGCCGGAATTGCGCGAACTCGGCGACGCCGAGGACATCCCCGTGATCACGATCGAAGAACTGGCCCGCTTCCTGAACGCGGACGCGGACGAACTGAAGGGACATGCAGCATGAGCGGTACCGGACCAGAGCTGGAGGTGGATGGCGCAGGCCTGCGCGTCGTCATCGTCGCGGGCAGCTGGCACGTCGCCATCTCCGACGGCCTCATCGCCGGAGCAGCACGTGTCCTCGATGCCGCCGGAGCCGAGTGGTCGCTGGTGCGCGTCCCGGGCAGCTTCGAACTCCCCGTGGCCGCTCAGGCCGCATTCGAGGGCGGTGCCGATGCCGTCATCGCTCTGGGCGTGATCATCCGGGGAGGCACGCCGCACTTCGAGTTCGTCTCGGCCGCAGCGACGGACGGCCTCACGCGAGTCGCGCTCGACGCGGGCCGGCCCGTGGGTTTCGGAGTCCTCACCTTGGACGACGAACAGCAGGGTCTGGATCGCGCGGGGCTGCCGGGCTCCCACGAGGACAAGGGCGCTGAGGCAGCAGCCGCAGCGCTCAGCACCGCCCGCACCCTGGCCGGCCTCCGGGGCTGACGCGATGCCTGCGCATGCAGGTGAGGCGGGCATGCCGCCGAGATCGTTCGGTACCGCATCGTCCACGAGGTGACGATGCGGTACCGCGGAGCGCGCCGGCCGTGCAGGTGGCGACTCGGCGTTCGCGCCCGCGCGTACCCCGCAATGCCGATCCCCGCAAGCCGGTGTCCGATCGTCGAGGCGTCTGCCTAGGGTGCAGTCATGAACACCCCCCACCCCCTCGATGCCTCACCGAGTTCGTCCCCTCCGCATCCGGACGAGGCTGCGGTGAAGCCCGACGAGTCGCCGGAGCGCAGTCGCGCGACGAAACCCATCCCCATTCCGAGCTTTCAGCCCGCGCGAACCACGCGGCGGTAGTCGCCGCGGACCCGGGTCAGAGCGTGGACTCCGCCGCCGACGGGTCCACCACATCGATGACGTGCGCACCGTCACCGCTCCCGGGCGTCAGGCGCCAGACGCGCACCGATTGACCGACCACCGGTACCTGTGACTGAAGGATCGCTCCGCCGCTCGCCCGCGGCATGGTCCATCGACCGCGCAGTTCCAGGCCCTCTTCCACCAGGACGGTGAGCTCGAAGGCCCCCACCTGGCCGTCCTCCTGAGTGGACACCTCGCGCGCCACTACTCGCGCGTTCTCCGCTGCTCGCTTCTGCGCACTCGACCAGAGCTCACTCGCCTGCATCCGAGCACGCCCATCCCGCACCGCACCGATGAACGCGATGATCAGAGCGACTACGAGGCCGGAGATCATCACGGTGAACAGCAACGAGAACCATGCCCCCGGTGTGGGTTCACTCCAGAGCACCACGATGAGTCCGGCGGCGACGATCGCGGCAATCACCAGCAGCGTGCCGAGAACCACCTGCGCGAATCGTCCCAGCGGCCGGGCGACAGGCAGAGCGGACGGCGCTGGTTCGGCGCCGTCTCGCGGGACGAAGCGCACGACATGGCCGGGAAGGAGGATCGATGCCATGGCCGCACACTATGCCATCGCGCATTCTCCGTCACCCCTCACCGGATGACGAGTCGATGACGTGTCAGCGCGGTGGTAGCACGGGCCGCGCGGGCAGCGGCGAGGAGTACGCCACGCTCGTCGTGACGTTGCCGAGTGTGCCGATGCGCCCGCTGATCTGCTCGAGGTGCTTCATGTTCGTGGCGAGCACCTTCATGATGAAACAGTCGTCGCCGGTGACGTGGTGTGCCTCCACCACTTCGGGAATCTCCGCCAGAAGCGCGTGCAGCGGCTCGTAGACGCTGCTCGGATACCGCAAACGCAGGTACGCCAGGATCGTGTACCCCAGTCGTTCCGGATCCACCGTCGCGGCGTAGCCCGTGATGACGCCGCTCTCCTCCAGCCGGCGCAGCCGCTCGGCGGTGGCACTGTGGCTCATCATGATGCGTCGCGAGAGGTCGGCCACGCTGAGGCGTCCGCTCTCCTGGAGGGCCACAAGGATCGCGGTGTCGACGTTGTCGGGCTCAAAAGGGGAAGCAACGGCCATATCAGCACAATGCCATGAAATTCACGCTGACCGTGGCGATCTACCGTGAAACGGGCCTGGATCGAGGGATGCCTTCGGCATACCGTGGCGGGATGACTGCAACACCCGTGCCCTCAGACATCCTCATCGCCCACTTTGCCTCGCGGCTCTCCTTCGAGACGGACCCCTCGGATGTCCGCGCTGATCAGCAGAACGGCACATCCTTCGTGCTCATCGACTCGCGCGGGGATCAGGCCTGGGCCCAAGGCAGGATCACCGGTGCGGTCCATCTGCCCACCGCTGAGATCCCCCGTCGCGCGCGCACCGAGATCCCCCTCGACACGCCTGTCGTCACGTACTGCTGGGGCCCCGGCTGCAACGGAGCGACCCGCGCCGCTCTGGAGTTCGCCCGGCTCGGCTACCAGGTACGCGAGATGATCGGCGGCTACGAGTACTGGGTGCGCGAAGGCTACCCGGCCGAAGACGATGGCGGCGCGCTGGCCTCCCGTATCGATCCGCTCACCGCGCCCCGTGGTGCGATCAGCTGTGACTGCTGAAGGGGCGCCGCACGCAGGCCCACCCCGCGACGCCGGTCGATCGGACGAGCGCGTTCACGCCGCTCTCCGATCCCGAGGCAGCGGAATCGGGCACTTCCGCACGTGCCCTCCCGACCTCGGCCGAGTGGGCAGCCGGCGCAGGTTGACGCCGAGTCCCTTCCCCGAGATGGTGATGCCCGGATCGCTGAGCGCGGCCACCGCGGCCGTGAGACCGACGATGGCCAGCCGCTCCCCCGGGCATCGATGCCCGGTCGCCACGTCCGCCCCACCGTGTGGGATGAAGGCCCGGATGTCCTCGTAGTCGGGAGCCCCAATGAACCGCTCCGGACAGAAGCGGTCCGCATCGTCCCACGATGCCGGATCGGTGTCGGTGCCGAGGATGTCGAGCACGATACGGTCGCCGGCGGCAACACGCTGACCATCGATCACCGTGTCACGCAGTGCCCAGCCGGGCAGCATCGGAACGAATGGCGCCGTGCGTCGCACCTCCTGCGCGAAGGCCGTTGCCAGCGCTCCGCCCAGCAGCGTTCCACTGGCCTGCGTCTCGGCGGCGATGCGCTCACGCCAGCTGGAGCGGTAGTGCAGCTCGCGTGCGGCGAAGGCGACGAAGCGTGCCACCGCCACCATCGGGCGAATCGAGTTCTGCAGTTCCACGCCGGCCAATCGTTCCGAGAGCAGTGCACCCGTCTCATCGCGATGCCAGGCCCAGACGCTCAGGGCGCTGCACTCGTCCGGCTGGAGGTCACCGGAGCGAACGGCGCCGATCAATCTCGCAGCGTGCCGATCGGACCCCCATCGGTTCACCACGGCGAGCGCGAAGCCCGGTGAGTAGGGCGCACCGAAGCCGTCGACGATCTGCGCCAACCGTCTGGCCCATCGCGTGCGAGCATTTGCGGTTCCCGGCACGCCTGCCCACCGCATCGCGGCACGGCCGAACGCCCCGACGGCGGCATCGTACGCGGATCGATCCCCGCCCTCCTGCCATGCGTGCACCTCAGCACGCCATTCTGCCTCGACGAGCGGCGCGAACCGCGCGACACGGTCCGGGTCGTAGGCGACATCGACGAACGCGGCTTTGCGATGCAGATGCGCGGATCCATCCAGGCTGTGCACCGAGTCATGACCGAACAGGATCTCCTGCACCGGTGCCGGCATGGCACCGTGACGAGCGACGTGGTGAGGGTCGTAGAAGAGATCCACACCCGCGGCGCCCCGGACCAGAATGGCACCCCTGCCCAGCAAGCGCATGGGCGCAGCGCGAGCGCCTTCCTCTGCGCGAGCCCACACACGAGGGCCCAGACGGTAACCGTTCGCGATGAGCCCGACAGCATCGTCGATGTGGCGGTGCGGCTTGGCCGAGTGGTCCGTGTGACTCGTCTGCTCCATCCTTCCGGTGTACCCGCACCGCCGCACGAGCGATGCGGGGTTCCGTCGTGACACGCACTCATGCTAGGGCCGGCCGCATGGTGTTCCGCCGATGCGCGGCCGGTCACCGATAGCACCGCGGACGCCGCGATGAGGCGGAGCCCGGGGAGTG
Source organism: Microbacterium sp. (assembly GCA_031277945.1). Classification (GTDB taxonomy): domain Bacteria; phylum Actinomycetota; class Actinomycetes; order Actinomycetales; family Microbacteriaceae; genus Microbacterium. The sequence goes on from JAITLK010000001.1 coordinate 47,946, forward strand.
TCTCCGAGCTCCGCCTCATCCCCGTCAGACCAGCACGGGCTCGCGAGGAACGCCGACCGTGCGCCGCGCCAGGGCACGGCGCACGTGCCAGCCGGCGCTGTATGTGCGATCCGGCAGGCTCCGGATCAGATCGCGGTCTCGCTCAGCGAGCGCCTCCCGGGCAGCCTCTCGAAGCAGATCGTCCCTCGTTGCTGGATACTCCATGTCGCGGAGGAACCGATCGAGCGTGAACGGGACCATGATCATCCCTCCTCGTCGCCGACCACGGCACCGATCTCGGGACGCTGCCGCGGACCCTGGACGGTGATCCGACGAGCACGTGCGCGCTCACTCACCGGGATGATGACCGACAGCACGCCGTTGTCATAGGACGCGCTGATCCCGTCGAGGTCGACGCCGTCGCCGAGGGCGAACTGGCGCAGGAACGACCCCGCGTCGCGTTCCCTCGAGAACCAGCGGACACCCTCCGGCGATCCCATCGTGCGCTGAGCGCGGATGGAGAGCTGCCCGCCGTCGACGTCCACGTCGATCGAACCAGGATCGACCCCGGGCAGATCTGCATGGAGGATGTAGCGGTCTCCGTCGCGGTACAGGTCCACGGGCATGCGCCGCGGCCCGCGGGGAGACTCGAGCACGCTCGCGGCGAGCCGATCCAGCTGACTGAGGGTGTCGAAGGTGAGTGCCATGATGATCTCCTTTCCTGCGGCCCGACTGGGCTGTTGTAGAGATGCAGGTTATCTGCATCCGGTGGTGTAGATTTTTTATAGAACACATTTCGAGAAATTTCAACGCGGAGGAACGATGTCCATCCGAAACAGCAGGACGCCGGTGTACGGCATCGCCGTCGCCGCCCAGCTCGTGGAGATGAATGAGGCCAGCCTGCGCCTCTTCGAACGTCATGGGATCCTGACCCCCGCTCGCAGCGACGGAGGCACCCGGCGCTACAGCGACGACGACATCGCGCGACTGCGACGCGTCGGCCGCCTCCGTGACGAGGGGATGAACCTCGCGGGCATCGGCCGCGTTCTCGATCTCGAAGACGCCAACCAGGTACTGCGAGAGGAGCTCGACGCAGAGCGCGCCGGACGTGGCGACTCCGCGTGAGTCACGACTCAGAGACGTCGCTCGGCCCTCGTCGTCCCCGGCATCGTGCCGGCGCGGGAACGCCCACAAGCGACGGAAGCTGAGGGCCTTCGAAGATCCGCAACGCAGCTCTGCGGCAGACATCGCGTACTCCACGCCTGACTCTCACCGCTCCAGCACAGCCACGATGGCGCGGTGGTCGCTTCCCTCCCGATCGGAGCCCATGACCTGGAATGCCACGATCCGCCAGGCCGCACCCACCAGAACGTGATCGATGGGTGCGGCGAACCATGACGGCGCCGTTGCAGGCCAGCTCCCCCATCCCGCTGACCCTGTCGCTCGTGCTGCATCGCTGCATCCGGGCATCGCGGGAAGGTGGTCAAGCGTCGCATTGAAGTCTCCCGCGATCACCACCTCCGGACCGCGAATCCGGCACTGCTGGGCGACCCAGTCCAGACCGTCGCGCCAGGCTTGCATGCTGGACGGCAGCGGGGGCATCGGGTGCGCGACGACGATCGTCGGCATCGATCCCCGGGACCCACCACCTCCGCCTTGCGGCACCCACACACCACTCGGCAATCCCGGAGTGCTGCCAGCCGCCACCTCGTGTCGATAGCCACCGAGACGCTCGGAGACCAGGAGTGAGGTCGGGATCCATTCGCCCGTCGTCTGGGCGTTCATCCGAACTCCACGCTCGGTGAGCAGACGTGCGATCTCCGCGGCGGCGACATCGTCGGTCTCGGGCAGGGCCACGATGTCTGCGCGGGTGCTGGCCGCCAGCTCGGCAACCTCAGCGGCCGTGGTGGCACCTCCCTGAGTATTCCAGGACAGGACGGTGATCGAATCGGCCGACCCCCGCGCGCTCACATCCCCCTCTGCCCACCCGCGATCAGCGAGCACGAGCGCATTGCCCACGGTGGTCGCCAGCAGGATGCCGACCGCTGCGGCACCGGCCCACGCGATCCGACGACGCCGGAGGGCCAGGAACACGACCAGGACCACGGCCACCGCGGCGAGGACGCCGAACCCGATCACGATGGCTGGGCGGAAAGAGATCACCTGCGCGACTCCGACGGCGCGTTCGGCGCCGAGGAACCGGGGCCAGACCAGGAGGATACAGCCCACACTCAGCGCGACGAGCCCCGCAGCCGAGAGCCATCGGCGGCCTCGTGACGCGCGTGCGGTCCCGGCACCGGCGGCATGTGTCGATCCGCTCATGCGAACAGCCTGCCCGCTCTCTCCGCGCAGATCCTGAGCGAGCGTCACCCCATCGACACCTGTGCGTGTCGTGACCCGCAGGGCCCCGATCAGCTCCGGCGGCTGGTGAGATGGATCACGACCTCGTCGCCGGTGGACTTTCCGATCTGTTTGCGCAGGGCTGCGGCGATCGGGAGCTTGTGCGTCCCGTCGCCGAGCGCCATGAAGGAGCTCTCGAACGGAACTCCGTCAACGGTCCCCGCGACTTTCACCAGCCCGCGCGTACCGAAGAACTCGGCGGAGTCCGGCATCTGAACGTATGTCCAGCCGCCCGTGGCAGCGCTCGTGACCAAGGTCGCCCGAAGAGTCACATCGAGCGGCCCGGCCTGCGCGGGTGTCCGGTTCATGCTGCCTCCCATCTGATCGTCGCCATCGCGACCTCGTCCCAGCATGGGCCGCAGACGTCGTGAAGGCAACGGGCCGGCATACTGGACCGGTGCTCAGCTTTCGTGTCGGGTCGATCGCCTACCCGGTCGGCACCGGACCCTTCCTCGGTTCCTTCTTCGACACCATCACGGTGCGCCTCGAGGGCGGACAGCGCGGTCGGAGCTTCCCGACGCTCGCGCGCCTCTATAGCTCGGGCGAGCTGGAGCCCGACGGCGCCGCTCGCGCGCGCACCGAACTCGTCGAGGCCGCCGGCCTCCTCCAGCGACTCTCGGCGTCCCGGGTGGTGTGGGACGCGGAACACCCCGATCGGACTCCCCCGTGGGGCGACGAGGTCGCCGACACCATCGTCACTCTCGGCGACTACCACGTCACCGCAGACGGACGTTCGCTGATCGGCGTCCTGGACGAAGCGCTCGCGACATCGGTGCGTATCGCCCAGCCACTGCGCATTCGCTGACCCCTGCCCCGCGGCTGGTTGCCCCGCATCCAGCCGCGTCCCATACCCGCGGTACTTAGGATTGCCTATCCTAAATATCGTGGGTATGGTGAAGCCGGCCACGTCGCCCGCGGACGGCAGATCTCAGCCTCACGCGTGCGGCCCGCCACGGCGTGCTGAACTTCGCGACGCCGGTCGGCCGAGACAAGACAGGAACCTGCTGATGCCCCACGGATTCGACGGCGCGATCCTCCGCGTGCTCGGCGCGAAGGAGCACGCGCTCACAGTGCGCGGTGCCACCAGGCTCGCCCCGCACTTCCTGCGCGTTCAATTCGATGCACCCACACTGTTTCAGCAGGCCGCCGACTCCCCCGCCGCCTGGATCCGGCTCTGGATCGTCGATCCGGTGACCGGAATCGAGTTTCAGCGCGCCTACACCATCGCCGCCGCCGACGTCGCCGCGGGCCGTATCGACGTGGACTTCCTGTTGCACGAGCCGGCTGGACCGGCGTCTGCGTGGGCCTCGTCGGCGAGTGCGGGCGATCAGGTCATCGCGCAGTCCCTCGGGTCGACTTCCTTCGCCGTGGCGCCGGACGCCACGGGGCTGACCCTCATCGGCGACGCGGCATCGATTCCGGCGATCAACGCGATTCTGCGCTCACTCGACCCGGGAGCGGCGGTCGATGTGCTCCTGGAGCGCTCGCACGACGAGGACGAGCTCATTCCCCTCGCCGATCACCAGAGCGCAGCCGTGCGGTGGGCGCCTCGCACGGGCCCCGATTCGCTCGCTCGCTCGGCGGCGGATGTGCTGTCCCCCGGAAAGCAAGTGTGGGCCGCCGGCGAGACCGGCTCACTGAAGGCGCTTCGCACCGTGATCAAGGAACGCGTGGGCGGCACCAGGAAGTCCGTTCACGTGCAGGCGTACTGGATCGAGGGGCGGGCGATGGGCAGGGACCGCCGCCTCTGACATCGGCGCTGCACTGTCCGCAGCAACGACGAAACCTACTGCGCGCTCCCGCGGTCGTCGAGGTCCCAGCGCTCTGTGGCCGCCAGATTCGCCGCCGCACTGGCACTGGCGGCATCCGGGTCACGCCGGATGATCGCCTCCAGAACCTCTTCATGACCGCGCGGGTCGTCGACGCGGAAGCCGGAGCGACTGATGGCGGCCTGGACCGATTCCTGGAGGCGTGGAAGAAGCGCCGCGTACACCTCGAACAGGATCGGGTTGTGGGCGGCACGGGCGATGGACTCGTGAAAGAACGCGTCGGATGATGCCCAGTGGTCGGGGTGGGATCGGGCGCGCTGCGCGAGCGCCGTCTCGATCAGGGAGATGTCCTCCGAACTGGCACGCAGGGCCGCCAGTCTGGCGAGTTGCGGCTCGATGGCAGCACGCGCTTCGAGGACGTCCGCCAGCGTCCCCCCGGAGCGCGCGAGCGCTCCCGGCACCTCGCTGCGCGCATTGACGAACGTGCCGTCGCCGCGACGAATGTCGAGCATGCCGCTGTACTGCAGCGCGCGCAGCGCTTCTCGCAGCGTCCCGCGCGCAACACCCAGACTCTCCATCAGCTCGGGCTCTGGCGGGATGCGCTCGCCGACAGGCCAGCGACCCTCCACGATCTCTGCGCGCAGTCGCTCGACGACCTGATCACTCAGCGAGCTTTGGCGAACCGGGGAAAGCGTCATGCATGCAATGATAGTACGGCTCAATGATTAGACGTTAGATGTTTGGATGAATATGACCAACTCCCCCGATCCCACACGCAGCAGGAGTCGATGGGCCTTCATGATCGTGGCCCTCGTGCTGGTCGCCGTGAACCTGCGGCTCGCCATCACGAGCACCTCGGCGCTGATCACCGCGCTCACCGCGAGTGGAGCTCTGAACGACATCACGGTCGTGATCGTGCCCGCCGTCCCCACCGCCGTGTTCGCCATCGCCGGCCTCAGCACCGCTCGGCTCTCAGCCCGCCTCGGCGTGGAGCGGACGATCGGGCTCGGGATGATCGTGCTCTCGGTGGGCCTTCTGGTGCGGGCTATCCCCTCGCCGTGGGTGGTTGTCGCCGGCACCGTGATCGCCACGTCCGGTCTCGCGGTCGTCAACATCCTGCTGCCCGCCGTCGTCCGAGCGCACTTCGGCCGGCACATCGGCCCGATCACCACCGTCTACTCCACGGCGATGTCCATCGGCGCCGCCCTGGCCGCCGCCACCGCGGTGCCGATCGCTTCTGCGCTCGGCAGTGCCTCCATCGGCCTCGCCGTCTGGGCCGCACCCGCGGTGATCGCCGTCGCCGTCTGGGCATTCGCGATGCCGCTTCGTCCACAGCAGCACGCGACCCCCGCGGTCCACGCATCGCCGACTCCCGGGCGCCGTGATCCTCTGCCTGCTGGCACCTGGCTGCTCGCCGGCTTCTTCGCCATGCAATCCCTGCTCAGCTACATCCTGATGGGCTGGCTGCCCAGCATCGCCACGAGTGCCGGTCTCTCCGCGGAGCGCGCCGGGATTCTCCTCGGCGTGATGATGGCGGTCGGGGCGCCGGCCACTCTCGTGATCGTCCCCCTCACGCGCACTCCGAACCGGATGCGCGTCGGCTTCATGCTCATCGCCACCGCCACCGTCGTCGGAGTCGCCGGCCTGATGTTCGCGCCCACGGCACTGCCCGAGATCTGGGCGGCGTGCCTCGGGCTCGGCATGTGCGCATTCCCGTTCGCCCTGGTGCTGATCGCCGGCCTCGGCCGCGATGCTGCGGATTCCGCGCGCGCGTCCAGCGTCATCCAGTCGGTGGGGTACACGCTCGCCACCCTCGGCCCGCTCGCCGCCGGAGCGATCCACCAGGCGACCGGCTCCTGGACCCTCGTGCTGGGCCTGCTGGCCTGCGGGGCACTGGTACAGCTCACGCTCGGACTCTTGCTGACGCGCGCAGGGAGGTCGCGTGAGACTCACGCCGGCTGAGTCACGGGGCGCTGCTCCTGCGCATACGCCCTCGGCCCCATCGCCTGTCTCTCAGGCCCGCCCGGTCCTGTGCGTCCGGGCCGCGAGACCGCATCAGCCCTGTGTGGCGGCTGAGATCCAGTAGCGGCGCTTCGCGCCCCCGCTCGCACCCGTAACGACGTTCTCCAGCACACCGCCGCACTTCTCGATCACCCCGGCAGACGCGACATTCGTGTCGTCACACGTGACCAGAACCCGGTCGACACCCCGGCGGGACAGATCGTCCACCGCCAGGCGGAGGATTCGGGTGGCGTAGCCTCGACGGCGATGCGCGGGGCCGACGGCGTAGCCCACGTGCCCGCCCTCCCGGAGCAGGAAGTCGTTGAGCCGGTGGCGGATGGACACGCGGCCCACCACCTCGCCGTCGACGTCCGCCAGCAGCCAGCTCCCCGGCACGCGGCCAGGGGCCACATCGATGCCCTCATGCTCGTGCCGCACCGCCGCGCAGATCTCGTCCCAGCTGCCGCGCTGCTGCAGGAACTCGAAGCCGTCCTTCGCGAGCTCTTCGTGCAGACGGCGGCAGTCCGCTTCATCGGCCGGACCCGGAAGCCTGAGAGCCATCGTCATCGGTCAAATCTACGCGAACGCATCGTGACGAGGTGGCGGGAACGATCGCACGCCCCACTCGCAGCGGACCACCCCCACGAAAAACTCCCCGAAGCACAGGCTTCGGGGAGTTTGCTGCTCCCCCACTTGGACTCGAACCAAGAACCTATCGGTTAACAGCCGATTGCTCTGCCAATTGAGCTATGGAGGATCATCACCACCGTGGCGGCGACAGATCAACTCTAGCAAAGAATTCCGTCGCCTCAGAACATGGCCAGAGACCCGGGAGTGTCGCCCGTTCAGCGTGCCGGGATCGTCGAAATCGCAGACGTGGACGGTGGTCGCGGGATGGTGGTGTGATCACCGACAGCAACAACCGAGCCTGCGCGCAGCGTCATCGTATCCGCCGCGAGCTCGCGAGCGAGGTCCGGATCGTTCGTCACGAGGAGCGAGGCCATCCCCCACGCACGCTGGCGTCGGCGGATCGCGTCATAGACCACGTGCCGCACTTCCACGTCGAGGTTGGCCATCGGCTCGTCGGCCACGAACACCTTCGGATCGAGCACGACGGCATGCGCGAACGCAATCCGCTGGAGCATTCCGGCGCTCAGCTCATACGGGTACTTGTCAGCGGCGCCCAAGGGCAGGTGCATCTCGTCGAGCAGCGAAGCGATGCGCACAGACAGGGCGGTGTGGTTGACGTTGCGGTCACGGCTCGTGATGGGAAACGCGATGTGCTCCCCCACCGTCAGCCGAGGCGGCATCGCCGTTCCCGCTCCCTGGGGCAGATAGCCGGTCCGGAAATCCCATTCACGGCGACCCCGGCGGCCCGGACGGCGCACATTGACGCCGGCGACCTCACCCGAACCACCGATCACGCTCACGCCGTCAGCCGCTTCCCCGGCGAAGACGCTCGCAAGGGTGGACTTGCCGGAGCCGGTGGGGCCGGAGACCACGAGAGTTCCGGCGGGCGCTACGGAGAAGGAGACCCCATCGACAATGCGCAGACCCCCGGGTCCCCCGATGCTGAGATCATCTGCGCGGATGGCTGCGGACTCGTCCTGACGTCGTGCCATGCGTCCATCCTGACCTACGAAGAGGGCGAGCGCTACTCGCCGCGCAGTCGACGCGTCTCAATGTCGAGATCACGGAGCTGGACGCGCAGCGCCCGGCCCTCTTCGGAATCCGCAGGCACGCGCTGGACAGCGCTCAGCAGTTCCGTCTTCTCCGCCCGCAGCTGACGTTCGACCAGCGCGAGTGCCAGATCGTTCGCCGCAGCCAGAGCGGACTGCTCGTCGCGCGCCGGGAACTCGGCGGCCAGCATCTCCCCGGCAAGCACGCGATAGGGCTCCCGCACAGACTCGATCGCCGTCATCGCCCAGCCGGGACGCGAACGGTCGGGCACGGAGAGGATCCCCGCCCGGACGGCCTCGAGGCCCGGATGCATGAGAGGACGGCTCAGTGCCCGCGTCAGCAGCGGAGTGTCCATCTGGTGTCCGTACTGCAAGAAGGCCATGAGCGCATCGCGCTCGCGCATCACGTCGCCCGTACGCGGAAGGGTCGCCAACGTGATCCGCTGGACCGGCTCAGCCGGGACGTCCGGTACGGGCTCCGCAGCGCGGGCCGGACCGTGGTCCTCCTGCTGCTTCTCCCGGCGAGCTGCCGAGGTCACGGCACGGTGCACGTCGGTGAGGTCGCTGCCGAGACGGCGAGCGAGCACGTGCTCGTACCCGTTGCGGACCGCGGGATCGGAGATCTCACCGAGAATGGGCGCCGCCGCTCGCAACCCCGCGACGCGACCCTCCACGCTCGACAGATCGAATCCCTCCAGTTTGCGGTCGATGACGAACTCGAACATCGGAACCTTGGTGTCCATGAGTGCGCGAACGGCCGCATCGCCCCGCTCCAGGCGCAGATCGCACGGATCCAATCCGTCCGGGGCCACGGCCACGTATGTGCGCGCCTGGAAGCGGCGCGCCTCGCCGAAGGCGCGCAGTGCCGCCTTCTGCCCGGCAGCATCGGGATCGAAAGTGAACACGACCTCGCCTGCTGCCGACTCGTCGCCCATGACACGGCGAAGCACGGTGATGTGATCGGTGCCGAAGGCGGTGCCACACGTGGCGACGGCGGTGGTGACTCCCGCGAGATGGGCGGCCATCACGTCGGTGTACCCCTCCACCACGACCACGCGTTTGGGGTCGCCGCGCGAGATGTCGCGCTTGGCGAGGTCGAGTCCGTAGAGAACCTGAGCCTTCTTGTAGATCGCGGTCTCCGGCGTGTTCAGGTACTTCGGGCCCGGATCGTCGTCGTAGAGCTTGCGCGCGCCGAACCCGATCGTCTGACCGGTGACATCGCGGATCGGCCAGATCACGCGACCACGGAAGCGGTCGTACACGCCGCGCTGCCCCGAGGAGACGAGGCCTGCCGCGGTGAGCTCGTCTCTCGTGAAGCCCTGAGCCAGCATCGCATCCAGCAGCCCGTTCCACCCGCGCGGCGCGTACCCGACGCCGAAGTGTGCGGCGGCTCCCGCATCGAACCCTCGGGCCCCGAGGAAGCGGCGTCCGGTCTCCGCTTCGGCGGTGCCCAGCTGCGCGCGGAAGTACTCCGCTGCCGCGGCGTTCGCCGCGTACAGCCGGGATCGTCCACTGGTCTCGGGGGCGGGGCCACCGCCCTCCTCGTAGTGCAGCGTGATGCCGACCCGCGCCGCCAGGCGCTCCACGGCCTCCGTGAACGTCACATGATCCATCTCGCGCAGGAACGTGTACACGTCGCCCGATGCACCGCAGCCGAAGCAATGGTAGAAGCCCACCTGAGGACGCACGTGGAAGCTCGGGCTCTTCTCGTCATGGAACGGGCACAGACCCTTCAACGAGCCCACGCCGGCAGAGCGCAGCGCCACACGCTCCCCGATGATGTCGCCGATGTTGGTGCGGGACTTCACCTCCTCGACGTCCGCCTGCGAGATGCGTCCAGCCATCAGTGCCGCCGGTCTCCGGCAGCGAATCCCGGTGACCAGATGCCGACGTCCGCCGGGTCGATGTCGCCGACATAGCGACGGTGCCAGGCAAGTGCCGTCTGGTCGGTGAGACTCGCGACCTGGTCCACGACGATCCGCTTGCGCGTCTCGTCGTCGGCGGCAGCGCGGAAGTCGGCCGCGAACACCGGGTCCAGCGCTTGCGCACCGTCCTGCCAGAGGGCAGTGGCGAGGCGCTTGAGCACGCGCCGCTGCTCCTTGTAGATGGACTTGCGACCCTCGATGGACACCACGGTGGCACCGATGATGCCCTTGAGCACGGCGACCTCCGCCTCCACGATGCGCGGTACCACGACGTGCGCGTGGTACCGCGTCATGACCTCGACGGGATACGCCTCACGCGTGGCGGCGGTCGCGGCGCGCGCGAAACGGCCGATCAGCTCAGAGGTCAGGTTCTTCAGGCGCGCCAGCGAGGCGCGCGAGTGATCGAAACTACGAAGCCACACCGGGAGACGGGTCAGCCGGTACAGGGCGTCGTCCAGTTCGTCGCGAGTGAAGTCGTATCCGACCCACGACTGGATGGCGCTCACGAGCGCCTCGTGCTCGGCCGGGTCGGACAGCCGCGCCGGGTTGAGGTAGCCGTTGACGATCGCGTCCTCGAAGTCGTGGACGGAGTAGGCGATGTCGTCGGAGAGGTCCATGACCTCCGCCTCGATGCAGCGCACGCGCCCGGGTGCTCCCTCACGCATCCAGCGAAAGACCGGCTCATCGTCGGGGTAGACGCCGAACTTCAGCCGACCGCCCGGATCCGGCACGGGCGCATCAATGGTCCACGGGTACTTGCATGTGGCATCCAGGCTGGCGCGCGTCAGGTTCAGCCCGTAGGCCCGACCCGCCTGATCCATCACCTTCGGCTCCAGACGGATGAGGATACGCAGCGTCTGCGCATTGCCCTCGAACCCTCCGATTCCGGATGCCCAGTCATTCAGCGCCCGCTCGCCATTGTGTCCGAACGGCGGGTGCCCCAGGTCGTGGCTGAGACAGGCCGTGTCGACCACGTCCGGGTTAAGCCGCAGGTTGGTCGCCAGCTCGCGACCCACCTGTGCCACCTCGAGCGAATGGGTGAGACGGTTGCGCGCGAAATCGGCGGGACTCGCCGGGCTCAGCACCTGGGTCTTCGCAGCCAGCCGTCGCCACGCGGCCGAGTGCAGCACACGAGCGCGATCACGCGCGAAGTCATCCCGTTCGGATCGGTGGGTCTCACCGTGGAACCGTTCGACGTCGGCGGCGACATAGCCCTCGGGCATGCGCCGAGCGGCGCTCGACTTCTGCTCAGCCGCCACTGGTGTCCGCTTCTCCCTCGGTCAGGTTGTTCCGGTGATCCGCCGCGATGTCGTGCGAGTCCAGCCAGCCGTCCGGAAGGACGGTGCGCTTGGGAGTGCCCGCGCGTCCCCGCTGCCCTTCGGCGCCCGCACCGGGGTAGGGCGCATCCAGATCGAGCGTACCGAGCAGATCATCGATCTCCTGCAGACTCGACGCCGTGGCGAGCGCGGCCCGGGTGTCACCACCCACCGGGTAGCCCTTGAAGTACCAGGCGACGTGCTTGCGGATGTCACGGCAGCCGCGCCCCTCGTCCTCGAAGAACTCGACGAGCAGCTCGGCGTGGCGCTTGAACGCGCGGGCGACGAATCCCAGCGTGGCATCGACTTTCGGGCTGGGGACGTGTCCGAGCTCCTCCGCCAGTTCGCCGAACAGCCAGGGCCGGCCGAGGCAGCCGCGGCCCACCACGACACCGTCGCAGCCGGTCTCCGCCATCATGCGCCGTGCATCCTCGGCCGACCAGATGTCGCCGTTTCCGAGCACCGGAACCGACGTGACGGTCTCCTTGAGTCTCGCGATGGCGGACCAGTCGGCGTGACCGGAGTACATCTGACTCGCGGTGCGGCCATGCAGCGCCATCGCCGCGACGCCCGCGTCCTCTGCCATGCGCCCCGCATCGAGGTAGGTGAGGTGGTCGTCGTCGATTCCCTTGCGCATCTTCACGGTGAGCGGGAGATGCTCGGCGGCACGGACAGCCTGAGTGACGATCTCGTTGAACAGCGTGTGCTTCCACGGCAGCGCGGAGCCACCACCCTTGCGGGTGACCTTCGGCACCGGGCAGCCGAAGTTCAGGTCGATGTGGTCCGCACGATCCTCGGCGACGATGATGCGCACCGCTTCGGCGACGGTCTTCGGGTCGACGCCGTAGAGCTGGATGGATCGCGGCGTCTCGGACTCGTGATGCGTGATCAGGCGCATGGTCACCGCGTTGCGCTCGACGAGCGCGCGCGAGGTGATCATCTCGCTCACGTACAGGCCCGCACCGTATTCGCGGCACAGGCGCCGGAACGCCGTGTTGGTGATGCCGGCCATCGGCGCGAGGACCACCGGAGCATCCAGCTCGATCGGCCCGATGCGCAGGGCCGGCGCGGCGGCGAGTTCCACCGTGTTCTGTTCTGCCAGCATCGTGTTCACTCCCCCATTCTTCCAGAGTCGGAGGCCGGGAGCGCCGTCGCGCTCCGAGACGGTCGTAGGCTCGGAGAATGACCGATACCACCGCAGATCTGCGCGCGATCCCGTTCCTCGCTCCCGACGGCAGCGAGCACACCCTGGCCGAGTTCGCCGACGACGTCGTGATGATCGTCAACGTGGCCTCCAAGTGCGGCCTCACCCCCCAGTATGAGCAGCTCGAACAGCTGCAGCGCGATTACGCCGACCGCGGGTTCACCGTGCTCGGCTTCCCGTGCAACCAGTTCCTGGGCCAGGAGCCGGGCAGCATGGACGAGATCCTTGAATACTGCTCCGTCACCTGGGGAATCAGCTTCCCGATCGAGGAGAAGGTCAAGGTGAACGGCCCGGGCGCCGCCCCGCTGTACAAGGCGCTGAAGAAGGCCAAGGACGAGGAGGGCAAGCGCGGTCCGGTGATGTGGAACTTCGAGAAGTTCGTTCTGACGCCCGCCGGCAATGTGCACCGCTTCCGCCCGCAGACGCGCCCGGACGACCCGGCCATCGTCGAGGTCATCGAAGCCAACCTGCCGCGGTGAGCGGGGAGCCTGCTCCACTGCTCCTGCCCACCGATCCGCTTCCCGCCCACGATCGCGTTCTCGTCTGCGGGGTCACCGGCATCGGCAAATCGACGCTGTGCCGCGCGGTGAGCACGCGTCTCCACCTCCCGTACACCGAGCTCGACCGGTTGCACTGGGGTCCGAACTGGACGCCGCGTGCCGAGTTCGAGCGCGACGTCGCCGCCATCGCCGCCCGCGACCGATGGGTGAGCGAGCTGCAGTATCTGGGGTCAGGCGTCGGCATGCGACTGGCTGAGCGGGCTCAGTTGCTGCTCTGGCTGGACTATCCCCGACGGATCGCCCGCACGCGCCTGCTGCGCCGCACGATCGCTCGCAGCATCGAACGCCGCGAGGTGTGGCCCGGGACCGGCAACGTCGAGCCGCCGCTCTGGCGTGCTCTCACAGACGAAGACCACCTGCTGCGATGGGAAGCACGGACGCATCGGAAATGGCGGGATGCCTACATCCCTCGCCTGCGATCCGAGCTCCCTGATCTGCGGGTCATGCGGTTCGGGCATCCGCGGGAGACCGCCCGTTTCGTCGCGCGCCTCTGATCCGCGCGGCAGACGGCAGGATTCCATCGTGCGATGTCTGATTTCCGCCAGCGCCGGGGCCGTGCCGCCGCCAGACTGGGGCGATGATCCCGCGCGGCATCGGCATCCTCGCCCAGTTCATCGCCACGACGCTGATCTGGGGCTCCAGCTTCCTCTTCATCGCGGAGGCGGTTCAGGGTCTGAGTCCCGTGCAGGTCGTACTGGGACGCGTCTGCATCGGCGCCGTCGTGCTGCTCGCCGTGTGCGCCGCCACCCGAGCCCGCTTCCCACGCGAGCCGCGCACCTGGGCTCATCTCAGCGTGGTGGCCCTGCTGCTGTGCGTGATCCCGTTCCTGCTGTACTCCTGGGCCGGCCAGTTCATCGACTCGGGCCTTGCCAGCATCTACAACGCAACGACGCCCCTGATGACGATGCTGGTGGCACTGGTCGCCCTGCGGGAAGAGCGACTGAGCACGCCACGCCTGATCGGCCTGCTACTGGGCTTTGCCGGCGTCGTCGTCGTGCTGGGCCCGTGGCACGGCTTCACCGGTGAGAACGCCGTAGCCGCACAAGCGGCATGCCTGGGCGCCACGCTCTCCTACGGCATCGCCTTCGTGTACCTCCGCCGCTTCGTGACACCGCTCGGACTGCCCGCTGTGCCGGTGGCGACCATGCAGGTGGGCATCGCCGCGGTCGTCATGATCCTGGTCGCCCCCTTCACCGCGCTCACGCCGGTCACGCTCACCGCACCGGTGGTTCTCAGCATGCTGGCCCTGGGAGCGCTCGGGACCGGGCTGGCATATGTGTGGAACACCAACGTCGTCACAGCGTGGGGAGCCACCAACGCATCCACGGTGACCTACCTCTCCCCCGTCGTCGGCGTGGCACTCGGTGCGCTCGTGCGGGGCGAGGCGATCACCTGGAACGAGCCCGTGGGCTGCGCGATCATCGTCGCGGGCATCGTCTTCAGTCGCCGCTCACCGCGACGCGCGGTCGCCGCCGTAGGGTAGATGTCACGGCCACCCGCACACATTCCTTTCGATCCGCTGTGCAAGGATGCTGACAGTGCTATCAGGGGAGAGCGGAACGTGACCAACGGCCCGTCGGGAAGAGGACGAATTCGTGGAGCGATACGAGCAGGTTTCGGTACGGCGGCCCTCGCGGTCGCCCTGGTGCTCGGTGGATGTGCGAGTCCGGCGAGTGCGCCCGTGATCCCGCCTCTCACCCCGGACGCTCCCACCAGCACCCCGACGCCGGTGGTGGACACGACGCCCACCGAGGTGCCACAGCCCGTGTCGCCGATCGCGGCCCCCTGCCCGGATGGCGCGCCCACGACAGTGTCGATCATGGCGCACTACGACGACGATCTCCTCTTCGCCAATCCGCAGCTCATCACCGCGCTGCGTTCGGGAGAGTGCGTCCACACCGTGTTCCTGACGGCCGGCGATGCCGGCAAGGGCATGGGCTACGTCGAAGGCCGCGAGCGCGGTCTGCGCAATGCCTACGACGCCATGCGCGGGGTGTCGGGCGTCGAGTGGACCACACGCGAGATCACACTGCTCACCGGCATGCACGCCACGGTGATCGCCCCCGCCGACGACACGCGCCTGAGCATCACTCTTCTCCGGCTGCCCGACGGGAACCTCAACGGATCGGGGTTCGAGGCGACCGGGCGCGCCTCGCTGGAGTCGATGAACGCCGGGACCATCTCCGAGATGACCCAGGTCGACACCGGTGCCGTCGTCACGCGCGATCAGCTGCTGGCGAGCGTCCAGGAGATCATCGCCGCTTTCCAGCCGCACCAGCTGATCACCCTCGTTCCCACCGAGGCCACCATGCACGTCGGCGACGATCCGCGTCGTCCCGATCACTCCGACCACGGCGCAGTCGGCTCGCTCGTGCGCGCAGCATGGATCGGTATGGGCTATGACGCGGCCGCCGTGCGGTACGCCGTCGGCTACCCCGGGCGTGATCTCGACGCCAACGTCGATGGTCAGGACCTCCGCCTGAAGATCGACGCGTTCCGGATCTACTCCGAGGACGATCCGGTGTCGCACTGCACCACGGATGAGTCCTGCCTTGCGCTCAAGCCGTTCGGCACCTCGCTGCAGCGCCTGTATCTCTACACCGACGCCGAGCTCGTCTTCCCCTGAGTCGCGTCAGGTGGTGACGTCTGGAGCGTCGACGGCACCGCCGAAGCGGCGATCACGACCGGTGTAGATGTCGATCGCGCGCCACAGATCGCGACGCCCGAAGTCGGGCCAGAGCGTGTCGAGGAAGACCATCTCCGCGTACGCCGACTGCCACAGCAGGAAGTTCGAGGTGCGCTGCTCACCGGAGGAGCGCACGAACAGATCGACGTCCGGCATATCGGGCTGATACAGCCGCTTGGCGATCAGCTTCTCCGTCACCGCTGAGGGCCGAAGCCGCCCCGCCGAAACATCGTCGGCGATCGAGCGCACCGCGTCGGCGATCTCGACGCGACCGCCGTAGTTCACGCACATCGTGAGGGTCAGGGCTGTGTTGCTCTTCGTGAGCTCCTGCGCGTACTCGAGCTCGGAGATCACCGATCGCCACAGCCGCGGTCGCCGCCCCGCCCACCGCACGCGCACGCCCCATTCGTTGAGCTGGTCGCGCCGGCGATGCAGCACCTCGCGGTTGAAGCCCATCAGGAATCGGACTTCTTCGGGTGACCGGGCCCAGTTCTCGGTCGAGAACGCATAGACCGACAGGTGCTTGACGCCCGCTTGCAGCGCGCCGGCCACCACATCCAGCAGCGCGGCCTCTCCTGCCTTGTGCCCTTCCACACGCGAGAGACCACGGCGGTTCGCCCACCGGCCGTTTCCATCCATCACCACCGCGACGTGCCGGGGAACGCTCCCCTTCGGATACTCCGGAGGGTACTCACCGGTCCAATCGACCGGGCGGAACGGCACGGCGTCGCGATGCGTGTAGGGCTTTGGGGTCACGGAGTCTCCACGTGTGCCAGGGAGCGGATACCGCGCTCCAGATGCCATTGGGTGTACGCGGCCACCAGTCCGGCGGCTGCGGCGTGCTCGCGGTGGGACGCCGCGTCGATCTGCTCCCAGTCGCCGCGGATGAGAGCCCGCAGCAGATCGATGGTGGCCGGCTCGACCCGGGCGGCTCCGGCCGGCGCGCACGCCCGGCACACCATGCCGCCCGCCTGCGCCATGAACATCTGATGGGGGCCCGGGTCTCCGCAGCGGGCGCAGTCATCCAGCCCGGGGGCCCACCCCGACAGCGACATCGCACGCAGGAGATAGGAGTCCAGGATGGATCGGGGGGCGTGTTCACCGCGCGACAGTGCACGCAGCCCTCCCACGAGCAGCACGTACTGCTGCGCGGTGGCCTCGGCATCGCCCAGGCGATCCGCCGCCTCCACCATGGCATGCGCGGCCGTGTAGCGGTCATAGTGCACGGCGATCTCGGCGCCGTAGGACCCGATCGATTCGGCCTGTTGCACGGTGTCGAGCGACCGCCCCACATACAACTGGACGTCGGCCACCATGAACGGCTCCAGACGGGCGCCGAATCGGGACGATGTGCGACGCACACCCTTGGCGACCGCGCGGATCTTGCCATGACGGCGGCTCAGCATCGTGACGATGCGATCGGCTTCACCCAGCTTGTGGGTGCGCAGCACGACTGCTTCATCTCGATAGGTGGGCACAGTCCATTATCGGTCGCGCCACCGACACTGAGGCCGCGGACACGGGTTCCGGCAGCGTCAGTCATCCGCCGCCACGAAGGTGGGCAGCCCCTTGTCGGTGTCGAAGCTGTCGAGTCTCACCCGGATGCGGGTGCCCGCCGGCGCGGGGACCCGAGCGTCCGTCTCCAGCGGCGGCGCCACCAGCTCGATCCGCGCGGGCTTGTCGCCGCGCTGTTCGATGACGATCGCGTCGAAGCGGTGCCCCACCAGGGGTGCGAGGATCGCGTCGGTCACCACGTCGAGCGACTCCCGCTCCAGCCGCCCCGCCAGCTGCCCGGTGCGCTGCATGATGCCCGGCAGCTCCGCCAGTCCCGCTGTCGCCCAGGCGGGAACAGGTTCGCCGTTCGTCTGCGCCTCGCAGTGCGCGAGCGCGTACCGGTCGACCAGGCGGCGCAGAGGGGCGGTGGCGTGCGCGTAGGGAGCGCCGATGGCGGCGTGAACGGCATCGGCTTCGGCGAGCGGACCGTCGATCACGCGATAGCCGGCACCGCGGAAGAGGCGACGCGCCGCGCTCAGCACCGCGAGCGTCGTCGGTCGGTCACGATCCAGTCCGCGCAGGAACTCACCATAGGTCTGCCCCTCAGCCCAGACCAGGCCGAGGGCGGCGACCTGAGCGCGGAAGAGGTCGATGTCGGCGGCCGCGGGCCGAGGCATCGTGCGGATGATGCCGGCACCGGCGGCCAGCTGGATGTTCGCCGCCTCCATCCCGGTCATCAGCGAGATCTGCGCGTTCCACTGCTCCACGGGAAGCAGGTCGCGACGCTCGATCCGCCAGAACCCGTGCGCGTGGACGATCTCCTCCTCCGGCATGTCGAGCGACGCTCCCCCGCGCGCGATCTCGAGCTCCAGGCGACGCTCCCCGACGGTGCGCAGCGGCGAGAGGAGGCCGTCGCCTGCCGCGATGCGCTCCTGCGCTTCCCGGTACGACAGTTGCGATCGGCTGCGCACCCGGGCGCGGCGCAGAGTGGTGTGCATGGTGTTTCCGTCTGCGTCGAGCGCCATCCGCCAGACATAGGCGGAACGGACACGGCCCTCGCGCAGGCTCGCACCGTCCTCGCTGATGATGCGCGGGTGAAGCGGAACGGACCCGTCCGGTGCGTACAGCGTCTGTCCGCGCACATGCGACTCGGTATCCACCGCCCCGCCCGGCACCACGACGGCGGGCAGATCGGCGATCGCGTAGTGCACGATGTGGCCATCGCCGTCCGGCGCGATGTGCAGCGCCTGATCCAGATCGCGCGACCCCTCGGGATCGATCGTCACGAACTCGATATCGGTGAGGTCGGCGTCCGGCAGAGTGAGTGATGCGACAGAAGCCGCGGCTTCCTTCTCGACGGCGTCCGGGAAGGCATCGGGCAGCGCGAGCTCCGTGCGGATCCGTTCCAGACCTGCGGTGATCTCGGTGCTGGTGTCGGAGAGTCTCGTGTGGCGCATCGGCATGCGCCCAACCTATCCCCCGGGTCGCGGACACAGGCGGACGCACAGCCGCGTCGGGCCATCCGGGAGGCGAGAATGGAGGCGTGACACAGGATACGTTCATGATCCCGCTGTGGGCGGACCTCACCGCCGTCGGTCTCGGCGGGCTGCAGGGCGCGATGTTCGCCGCGGGCTTTCGCGGCCAGCGTCGTCTGGACCTGCTCGGCGTCGCGCTGATCGGCGTGCTGGTCGGAATGGGCGGCGGTCTCATCCGCGATCTCATGCTCGGTGTGGCGCCGGCCACGCTGCAGAGCAACTGGTATCTGATCGCCGCGAGCGGAGCCTCGCTGGTCGGGATGCTCCTGGCGGGGCTCCTGCATCGTGCCAACGCCATCATCGTGGTGCTGGACGCAGTCGCGATCGGCATGTTCGGCGCGTTCGGCACCACGAAGGCACTCGGGCTGGGCCTCCCCGTCGTCCCTGCGATCTTCGTGGGGGTCTGTGCCGCTGTCGGCGGGTCCGTGCTGCGCGACGTGATCATGGGGCTCCCCGTCGCCGTGATGCACGTCGGCTCGCTCTATGCCGTCGCGGCCGGCGTCGGCTGCCTCGCAATCGTCGTCGCGAATGCGTTCGGGATGGCCTTCGCCCCCGCGGCGATCCTCGGGATCGCCGTCACCGCCGGTGTGCGGCTTCTGGCCGTCATCTTCGATCTCTCCCTGCCGGAGCAGCGGATGCTGCACCGCCGCAAGGTGGCAGCCGAGACGGGCGTGATCCGCATCGTCAAGCCCTGACAGGACAGAACAGGCCCCGGCGATCGCCGGGGCCTGTTCTGTCCTGTCTGTCAGACCAGTGCGGCCGACAGTTCGCGGGTGCGGATGGAGCGGTTGACAGCCGAGACGATCGCCTTCAGCGACGCCGTGGAGATGTCACCGTCGATACCGACGCCCCACAGCCGGTCGCCGTTGACCGAGAGCTCCACGTAGGACGCCGCCTGCGCGTCGCCACCGGCGCTCATCGCGTGCTCGACGTAGTCGTACAGCGTGATGTCGAAACCCGCCTCGTTCGCCACCGTGAGGAAGGCCGCCACGGGACCGTTGCCGACACCGTGTGCCTCGATCCGCTCATCGCCGTCACGCATCGTGACATC
Organism: Microbacterium sp.; assembly: GCA_031277945.1. Lineage (GTDB taxonomy): Bacteria > Actinomycetota > Actinomycetes > Actinomycetales > Microbacteriaceae > Microbacterium. The sequence continues at coordinate 67,545 of JAITLK010000001.1, forward strand.
GAGGATGACGTCGCCCGTCATGTCGCTGGCCGTGCGGGTGGCGAGAAGCTCGAAACGCCCCCACTTCTGCTCGGCGTCGTCCGCGGGCAGGTACTCGTCGGAGAAGATCTCCCAGATCTGGCTGCTGGTGAGCTCGCCGCCCTCTTCATCGGTCTTCTGCTGCACCACACCGGAGAACTCGATCTGCAACTTGCGCGGCAGATCCAGCGCGTGGTCGGTCTTCAGCAGGTAGGCGACGCCACCCTTGCCCGACTGGGAGTTGACGCGGATGACCGCCTCATAGGAGCGTCCCAGATCCTTCGGGTCGATCGGCAGGTAGGGAACCGCCCACTCCAGCTCGTCCACCGAGACGCCGCGCTCGGCAGCCGTCGCCGCCATGGCCTCGAAGCCCTTCTTGATGGCGTCCTGGTGCGAACCGCTGAATGCGGTGAAGACCAGATCGCCACCCCACGGGCTGCGCTCGGATACGGGCAGCTGGTTGCAGTATTCCACCGTGCGCTTAATGCGATCGATGTCGCTGAAGTCGATCTGCGGGTCGATGCCCTGCGTGAACATGTTGATGCCCAGCGTCACGAGGTCGACGTTGCCGGTGCGCTCTCCGTTGCCGAACAGGCAGCCCTCGATCCGGTCGGCGCCGGCCATGTAGCCGAGCTCCGCGGCGGCGACGGCGGTGCCGCGATCGTTGTGCGGGTGCAGCGAGATGATGACGTTCTCGCGGTGGTTGATGTGGCGCCCCATCCACTCGATCGAGTCGGCGTAGACGTTCGGCGTTGCCATCTCGACCGTTGCGGGCAGGTTGATGATGACCTTCCGCTCCGGGGTCGGCTCGAAGATCTCGATCACCTGGTTGCAGATGTCGACGGCGAACTCCAGCTCGGTGCCGGTGTAGCTCTCGGGCGAGTACTCGTAGAAGACCTCGGTCTCGGGAATGCGCTTCTCGTACTCACGGCACAGACGCGCGCCATCGAGGGCGATGTCGATGATGCCCTGCTTGTCCTTGCGGAACACCACGTCGCGCTGCAGGATGCTCGTCGAGTTGTACAGGTGCACGATGGCCTGCTTCGCACCGGCGATGGCCTCGAACGTGCGGGAGATCAGGTGCTCACGCGACTGGGTCAGCACCTGGATGATGACGTCGTCCGGGATCAGGTTCTCTTCGATCAGCGCGCGAACGAAATCGAAGTCGGTCTGGCTGGCCGACGGGAAGCCGACCTCGATCTCCTTGTAGCCCATCTCGACGAGCAGCAGGAACATGACCTTCTTGCGCTCGGGGCTCATCGGATCGATCAGCGCCTGGTTGCCGTCGCGGAGATCCACGGCACACCATCGCGGCGCCTCGGTGATCTGACGTGCCGGCCAGGTGCGATCGGGCAGATCGACCTTGATGATCTCGCTGTACGGACGGTACTTGTGGATCGGCATGGACGACGGCTGCTGGGTGTTCTTCATGGCTTCGCTTCTCTCTTGCAGATGTGCGGGCCAACGCCAGACTCCGCGACGAGGAAGGCCCTAGAACAAGGTCTCGTCGCGGCGGCTAAGAAGGAGCACACCCATGCGCATGCAGCCATGCTAACACGCTGCGTTTCCCGCGAGAGTGCACTCTACGGGTGAGGAGACGGCGGCCACGCGCCGAATGTCACTCGCGGACGGACGCCCGCGCGGCAAGGCGCTGAAAACATGCGCCGGGAAAATTGAAGCCGGGGCTTTGGAAGAAATCCTCCGCCCCGGCGTGACGAGACACCCCCAGCGTCCCCACGCAATATGCGTCTCGTCGCCCCACAGCGAAGCGGCAGATCTGCCCTCCGTGTGGAGTGATTTCACACTAGCCGACCCGGTGTCGCCCCACCAACATTTTGGACGATCTCGCGCTGCGCTGTGATCACAACAGCCGACGAATCGGTCAGAATCCGAGCCTGCCGAGCTGTTTCGGGTCGCGCTGCCACTCCTTCGCGACGCGGACGTGCAGCGACAGGAAGACGCGGGTGCCCAGCAGCGGCTCGATCTGCGCGCGAGCGCGAGCGCCCACGTCCTTCAGCCGCGACCCCTTGCGACCGATGATGATCGCCTTCTGGCTGTCACGCTCCACCACGATGTTCGCGAACACATCCGTGAGCTCGGAGTCCTCCCGCTCGGAGATGTCCTCGATGGTCACCGCGATGGAGTGCGGCAGCTCGTCTCGGACGCCCTCGAGGGCGGATTCACGGATGATCTCGGCGATGCGATCCTCGATCGCCTCGTCGGTGGTCATGCCCTCGGGATACAGGGCCGGCCCCTCCGGCATCAGCTGGAGCAGCTCATCCGCCAGTACGTCCAGCTGATCGCCGCTGACGGCGGAGAGCGGGATCACCGCGGCCCAGTCCTCGCGCAGCGAATCCACCTCCATCAGCCGCTCCATGATCTCGTCCTTGGAGGCGTCATCGGTCTTGGTGACGATGGCGACCTTCTTCGCACGGCCGTAGCCGTCCAGAGACGCAGCGATGCGCCGGTCACCCGGGCCGACCTTCTCCCCCGCCGGCACGCACAGTGCGATCACGTCGACGTCGCCGAGCACCTGTTCCACGAGATCGTTGAGCCGCTGTCCCAGCAGGGTCCGCGGCTTGTGGATACCCGGGGTGTCCACGATCACCAGCTGGCCCACGGGGCGATTGACGATCCCCCGGATCGCCCGGCGCGTGGTCTGCGGCTTGGCGCTGGTGATGGCGACCTTCTCACCCACGAGGGCGTTGGTCAGAGTCGACTTTCCGACATTGGGACGTCCGACGAACGTGACGAAACCGCTGCGCATCACTCGGCCTTCCTGATCACGGGGGTGTCGCGCGTGCGCGGCTCCGCCTCGGTTGCTGGTTCTTCTGCGCGCTCGACGATGAAGGTGGCGAGGTCGCGGGGGCCGCCGCGGCCATGCTCGGCGGTGATCGTCACGCCCTGCACTGTGGCCGAGGCGCCCGATTCCGGGATTCGGCCGAGCTCCTTGGCGAGCAGTCCGCCGATGGAATCGACCTCGTCGTCCTCGATCTCGAGGTCGAACAGTTCGCCCACCTCTTCGAGCAGCGAGCGGCCACTCACCCGGTAGCGGCCGTCCCCGAGATCGGTGACCTCGCTCCACTCCTTGTCGTACTCGTCGGAGATATCGCCGACGAGGTCCTCGATGAGGTCCTCGAGCGTGACGAGACCGGCCACTCCGCCGTACTCGTCCACGACGATGCACACGTGAATGGCATCGCGCTTCATCTGCTGGAGCAGGGTCTCGGCCTTCATGGATTCCGGTACGAACACCGCGCGCCGGGCGAGCGGGCGGGCCGAGGCGTCCCAGACGTCGGCGCTGTCCTGGCCGTAGGCCGCGCGGACGAGGTCCTTGACGTAGAGCACGCCCAGCACTTCGTCCCCGTCCACGACGGGAACGCGCGAGACACCAGTCTCCAGGAACAGATCCATCGCCTCGCGCGCTGTTGCGCCGTCCTCCAGCGTCACCAGGTCGGTGCGCGGGATCATCAGGGCCCGGACGAAGCGATCGGTGAAGTCGAACACGGAGTGGATGAGCTCGCGGTCATCCTCTTCGATGAGGTCGTGGCTGGCCGCCTCATCGACCATGCTGAGCAGCTGGTCCTCCGAGGTGAAGGAGGCTCCGCGGGTCACGCCGGGCGTGACGCGATCACCGAAGGCCACGAGAGCGTGCGACAGCGGGCCGATGATGATGCGCGACAGGCGTACCACCCCGGCGGCCGAACGGAGAAGCCCCGTGGCGTGCTGACGGCCGACGCTGCGCGGTGAGGTGCTGACCAGCACGAACGAGATGAGCGTCATCAGCACCGCCGCGGCCAGCATCGCCCACCAGATGTTGTCGAACAGCAGCATGAAGGCGGCGGTCACGAGCACGGCGGCCGCCGTCTCGGTGAGGATGCGCATGAACACCACGGCGTTCGCGTGCGTGGGCAGATCATCCGCGATGCGCCGCAGCGCCTCACCGCGACGTCCTTCGTGGCTCCATTCGATCAGCGCCGAGCGGCTCGTGACCGACAGCGCCGCATCGAGGGCCGCCATCAGGCCGCCCACGGCGACCAGGACGACCGCCAGCGCCAGGAGGATGAACGGGGTCATCGGTGTCGTCGCTCGGCGGAGTGGAATGCGGCGATCAGCTCGCGCTGCAGTCCGAACATCTCGCGCTCCTCATCCGGTGTGGCGTGATCGAAGCCGAGCAGGTGCAGGGTGCCGTGGGTGGTGAGCAGGATGAGCTCATCCATCAGGGAGTGCTTCGCCTGCGCGGCCTGCGTCTCGGCCACCTGCGGGCACAGCACGATGTCGCCGAGCAGACCGGGATCGGTCGGCCGATCCGGCGTGCCGGGACGCAGCTCGTCCATCGGGAAGCTCAACACGTCGGTGGGACCGGGCTCGTCCATCCACTGCACGTGCAGTGCTTCCATGGCCCCCTCGTCCACCAGCACGATGGCGATATCGGCGTCCGGGCTGATGTGCAGCTGCGCGAGGTTGTTCTCTGAGAGGCGCAGCAGCACCGTCTCGTCGATCTCGACTCCGGACTCGTTGTTGATCTCGATCATGTCAGCCTCGCTTGGGGAGTCGGTCTCGGGGGCCCGCGGGCCGCGTGCCGCTGCGGCGCTCGGCGCGATTGGCGAACTCGGCGGCCTGCTCGCGCTCATGGCGGGCAGCGGTGCGCTTCTCGTCGTAAGCGCTGTAGGCGTCCACGATCCGGCCCACCAGGCTGTGACGCACGACGTCGTCGCTGGTGAGGCGGGCGAAGTGGATGTCATCGATGTCTGCCAGGACCCGATTGACCACACGGAGTCCGCTGGTGCCGCCGGGCAGATCGACCTGCGTGATGTCACCGGTGACCACCATCTTGGTGCCGAAGCCGAGACGCGTGAGGAACATCTTCATCTGCTCGGGCGTGGTGTTCTGCGCCTCGTCGAGCACGACGAAGGAGTTGTTGAGCGTGCGGCCGCGCATGTACGCCAGGGGCGCAACCTCGATCGTTCCCGTCGCCATGAGCTTGGGGAGAATCTCCGGGTCGATCATCTCGTTCAGCGCGTCGTAGAGCGGACGCAGATACGGGTCGATCTTGTCGGTGAGGGTGCCGGGCAGGAATCCGAGACGCTCGCCGGCTTCCACCGCGGGGCGGGTCAGGATGATCCGGTCGACCTCCTTGCGCTGCAGCGCCTGCACGGCCTTCGCCATGGCCAGATAGGTCTTTCCGGTTCCGGCGGGTCCGATGCCGAACACGATGGTGTTCTCGTCGATGGCGTCGACGTAGTCGCGCTGACCCAGCGTCTTGGGCCGGATGACGCGCCCGCGCGACGAGAGGATGGGCTCGGAGAGCACTTCGGACGGTCGTGGCCCTCCCTCCGCGTTCATCAGTCGTGCCGAGGTGGCCACGTCCGACGGCGCCAGATCCTGGCCGTCGCGCGTCATCGTGAGCAGCTCGTCGACCAGTCCCTTCGCCGCGGTCACGGCAGTAGGCTCGCCGCTCAGGGTGATTTCGTTTCCGCGCACGTGCACGTCGACGGAGGGGTGCTCCTTCTCGATCATGCGCAGCAGTCGGTCCTGCGGTCCGAGAAGTCGGACCATGGCGACCCCATCCGCCAGGATGCGTACGGTCGCGGTGTTTTCGTCAGCCAACGAGGCTCTTCTCCTCCAGGTCTCCCCCGAGCACGTGCGCGTGCACGTGGAAGACGGTCTGTCCGGCATTCGCGCCGGTGTTGAAGATGAGGCGGAACTGCCCGCCGCAGCGCTCATCCGCGAGGCCCTTCGCCACCTCGACCAGCTCAGAGAGCAGGGCGGGATCGGCGGCGGCGAGCTCTGTGACGTCGCGGTACTCCGCCGTCTTCGGGATCACGAGCAGGTGCACGGGCGCCTGCGGGGCGATGTCCTGGATGGCGAACACGCGATCGGTCTCCGCGACGATCTCAGCGGGGATCTCACGGTTCAGGATGCGGGTGAAGACGGAGGGCTCGCTCATGGGGTCAGTCTATCGGCCGCGCTCACCAGCGGCCCAGGGAGACGGCGGCGACGGCGAGAGCGGCCGGCCCCGCCGTCGAGGTACGAAGCACGGTGTCGCCCAGCTTCACGATCTGCGCACCGGCGCTGCGCAACGTGTCCAGCTCCTCGGGCGCAATGCCGCCTTCCGGCCCGACGACGAGCACCACCTCGCGCGCGGCGGTGAGATCGAGCGCCGTGAGAGGGTCCTCCGCGCTCGGCTCCAGCACCACGATGAGGGCGTCCTCCGCGCGACGCGCGAGCTGGGCGGTGGTCTCCGGAGGCGTCACCGTCGGCAGCCACGGACGGTGAGCCTGCTTGGCCGCCTCGCGGACGATGCTTGCCCACCGCTGCACGCCCTTGGCCGCCTTGGCGGCATCCCAGCGAGATACGCTGCGTGCGGCCTGCCAGGGCACGATCTCATCGACGCCCAGCTCCGTGGCCGCCTGCACCGCCCGCTCGTCACGATCGCCCTTCGCGAGTGCCTGCACCAGCACGAGCCGCGGCGTCGAGGGCGCGACGCTGGAGCGCGAGACCAGGTGCACGACGACTCGCTTCGGGGCGACCTCGGTCACCTCCCCGGTGTGCCACGCGCCCCGGCCATCGCCGACGGTGACCGTTTCACCGACGCGCACCCGGCGGACGGTCGCGGCGTGGTGCGCCTCCGCGCCGGTGAGGACGATGTCGTCACCGGCGAGCTCGGCGGCATCCTCGACGAGGAAGTGCAGGGCCATCAGTGGGACCGGAAGCGGTCGCGGAGCTTGGAGAACAGACCCTGCTGGAACTCGGCCAGCTTCGGGGTGGGCGCCTTCGTGCGCGCCGCGAAGTCCTCGATCAGTGCCCGCTGCTTCGCGTCCAGGCGCGTCGGGGTGACCACCTGGACGCCGACGCGCAGGTCCCCGCGCCGGCTGCCGCGCAGCGGCGTGATGCCGCGCTCCTTGATGGTGAGGACGTCGCCGGACTGCACGCCCGGGCGGATCTCCAGATCGACAGGACCGTCGAGGGAGTCGATCCGCGTCTCCGTGCCGAGGATCGCGTCGGTCATCGACACCTCAAGGGTGGCGAGCAGGTCGTCGCCGTCGCGGGAGAAGGCTGCGTCAGGCGCCACGGTCACCTCGATGTAGAGGTCGCCGTTGGGGCCGCCCGCGGGACCCACCTCGCCCGATCCGGGAAGCTGGAGACGCAGTCCGGTCTCCACGCCCGCGGGGATGTCCAGACCCACCGTGCGGCGCGAGCGGACCCGTCCCTGCCCGGCGCACGTGGCGCACGGGCTCGGAATCGTGGTGCCGTAACCCTGGCACACGTTGCACGGCTGCGTCGTGAGGACGTTGCCGAGGAGGCTGCGCACCTGGCGCTGAACGTGGCCGGTACCGTGGCAGATGTCGCAGGTCTGCGGTGAGGTGCCCGGTGCACAGCACGAGCCCTCACAGGTCTCGCAGAGAACTGCGGTGTCGACCTCGATGTCCCGGTGCACGCCGAAGATCACGTCGCCGAGCTCCAGCGTCACGCGCACCAGCGCGTCCTGACCGCGTTCGCGTCGTGAACGCGGTCGTCCGCCCCGACCGCCGCCGCCTGCTGCCGCGCCGAAGAACGTCTCGAAGATGTCCCCGAATCCGCCGAAACCGCCGCCGCCGAAGGCGTCATCGCCGCCCATGTCGTAACGTCGGCGCTGCTCGGGATCGCTCAGCACGTCGTAGGCGTGAGTGACCTCTTTGAACTTGTCCTCGGCGTCGGCCGACGGGTTCACATCGGGGTGGAGCTGGCGCGCCAGACGCCGGTACGCCTTCTTGATCTCCTCCGGGCTGGCCTCTCGCGAGACGCCCAGGACTTCGTAGTGGTCGGCCACAGTCACCTTTCTCGGGGACGGTCCCCTGTGCGCCTCAGCGGCGCGCTTCGTCGTCGTCCAGCAACCGCGTGAGGTAGCGGGCCACAGCCCGCACCGCCGCGAGGTTGCTGGAATAGTCCATGCGCGTGGGGCCCATGAGCCCCACCCGCGCGCTCGATCCGGAGGCGTCGTAGTCGCTGGCGACGACGGCAGCCTCCGCAAGTCCGAAGGACGCGTTCTCGCGTCCGATGCTGGCCGCGAGACCGTTCTCGCCCGCGGTCATCTCCCCCATGAGCCGCAGCAGCGTCACTTGCTCCTCGATGGCCTCGAGCAGGGGGTGGATGCTGCCGCGGAAGTCCTGCTCCCGCCGAGCCAGAGTCGCCGCTCCCGCCATGACGAGCCGGTCCTGCCGGAACTCCTCCAGCTCCTCCGCCACGAGCGCGGCGACATCGTGATAAACGGAGCGCTGGTCGGTTGCCGTCGGCGCCTCCGCCGAGAGTCGTTCCGCGGCGCGACCGACCGAGTGCCCGGTGATGAGCGTATTGAGGCGAGCACGCAGGACGGCGGTGTCCGCTTCGTCGATGTCCTCGCTGATCCCGCCGACTCGCTGCGAGACCCGACCGGTGTCGGTGACCACGATCACGAGCACACGTCGCTCCGCGATGCGCACGATCTCGACGTGTGTGACCGTGGCGCGGGCGAACGAGGGGTACTGGACCAACGCCACCTGGCCGGTGAGCTGGGTGAGCAGACGCACCGTCCGCCCGAGGAGATCGTCGAGATCGGCTGGATCGGTGAGGAAGGACGTGATCGCCGTTCGCTGGGCCGCCGTGAGGGGCCGCAGTTCCGCGAGGTGATCGACGAACATCCGGTAGCCCTTGTCCGTGGGGACACGGCCCGACGAGGTGTGCGGAGCTGCGATCAGCTCCTCCTCCTCAAGCAAGGCCATGTCATTGCGGATGGTGGCGGCGGAGACACCGAAATGGTGACGGTCGACGATCGACTTGCTGCCGACGGGCTCGTTCGTGTCGACGTAGTCCTCGACGATGGCCCGAAGGACGCGCAGGCCCCGCTCCGTGACCATGTCGCCTCCTCTGCTGCTGGCACTCGTATGCGCTGAGTGCCAATTCTACCGACTTCGTCTGGATGCGCGCTCCGACTCGACGGATGGCGACCGACGGGCATCGCGCGCGTGCAACTAGCATGGCGGAATGAGCGACGACGACGTCACCCGAGTCATCAGCGCCGGAGCAGTTCGCGGCGTCCGCGCCGGCGCTGTGGAGCGGTATCTGGGCATTCCGTATGCGGCAGCGCCCTTCGGCGCGAACCGGTTCCGGCTTCCGCAGCCCGTGTCCGCCTGGGAGGGCGTGCGTGATGCCACGGCCTTCGGCGCCACTGCCCCGCAGGCGCCGTATCAGGGAGCGACCGCGGAACTGCTGGGCTCGGTCACGATCGCCGGGGATGACATCCTCACCGCCAACGTGTGGCGCCCGGCGGATGCCGACGGCGCACCCGTGATCCTCTGGATCCACGGCGGCGCCTTGGAGCGCGGTACCGCGGCTCTGTCCGTCTACGACGGCGCGCCCTTCGCCCGCGACGGCATCGTGTTCGTCTCGATCAACTATCGCCTGGGCTCCGAAGGATTCTCGGTGTTCGATGACGGCGCCCCGTTGAACCTCGGCGTCGCCGACGCCGCTGCGGCGCTGCGGTGGGTGCACGAGGAGATCGCCGCCTTCGGAGGAGATCCCGCACGCATCACCCTCATGGGCGAATCGGCTGGCGGCGCGATCGTCGCGGCGCTCCTGTCGATGCCGGACACCCGGCGCCTCGCGGCAGGCGCGATCATCCAGTCCGGGCCCCTGTCCGCTCAGAAGCCGAAGAAGGCGGGTCGCGTCACACGTGCGCTGGCGAAGCGCCTCGGTGTCGCGGCAACCAGCGCAGCCTTCGCGGAGCTCGCACCCGACAAGATCGTGGCGGCGCGGGTGGAGCAGGCTGCGGGGTCTTCGCCGATCGGAGGTGCATCGGCCTTCGCGCTCGCCCTGTCCGAGGATCTGCCTGACGAGCCGGAGACGGCCATCGTCGATGCTGACATCCCGGTGCTCATCGGCACGAACACCGACGAGTATCGACTCTGGTTCCCACCCGCGGCGCTGGAGAGCATCACGGCAGGGAAGCTCCTGCTGGCACGACTCGCCCTGCGCATTCCCGGAGCCGCTGTGGCCGCCTGCCGGCGTGTGTGGCCGCACGCCTCCGTCGGCGAGGTGTTCGGCCAGATCGCCACGGAGTACCTGCTGCGCGCGCCCATGCTGCGTGCGGCGGCGGCTCGCACCGCTCCCACGTACGTGTACGAGTTCGCCTGGCAGAGTCCGGTACGCGATCTCCGGGCCGCGCATGCGCTGGAGCTGGGGTTCGTGTTCGACGCCCTCCACGACGACGAGGCGAAGCGCATGTCGGGGACGGACGCACCGCAGTCGCTCGCCGACGAGATGCACGCGGCATGGGTGGCGTTCGCACGCACCGGCGCGCCCGGGTGGCCGGCGTACGGCGCCGATCGGCTCACGCGGGTGTTCGACACCGCATCACGGACGGAACCGGTGCGCCGCGCGGCCGTCGTGGACGCGATGCGCTGACACGGCGCCCGCGTCAGGAGCGTGCGGCGTGCTCCGCGAGGATCGCGGACATCTCGGCCTGGCCGAACTGCTCGGCGATCTGAGCCGCCGTGCGGAACCCGACGTCCGGGTTTGCTCCAGCATCCAGCAGCACCCGGAGGATCTCGGCATCGCCGCGGAAGACCGCGCAGGACACCGCGGTCTGTCCCATGGTGTTCTCGATGTCCAGTGCCGCACCCCGCTTCACGAGCTCGCGCACCACGTCGGCCTGGCGCGCGTATGCGGACACGATGAGTAGCGTGTCGGAGCGGGCATTGCGGGTGTCGATCGGCACACCGGCGTCGATCATCTCCCCGAGGGGGCCCACTCGGCCCTCCCGGGCGAGGTCGAACGTACCGTCGATCACTTCGGCGCTGAGACTCGCTCCCGGGTTCTCATCCATCCGCCCATTCTCTCAGGCGCCGCCGTCGGCTGTGCGCGTCCCGAGCTCATGACTCAGCCACCAAACCATGACAAACCCTGTCGAAGCGTCATGCATCCGACGCACTGTCATGAACTCGGCGGCTACTCGGTCAGCGCCCGCACCACCGCGTCGGCGAGGAGTCGGCCGGTGCGTGTGAGAACCACCCGCTGCTCGCGCAGCGCGGCCGCCGGCTCGATCAGACCGTCGGCGAGCAGCCCCGCCACGTTCGAGCGGAACTCCGGCGCGATCTCCTCCAGCGAAAGACCCGAGCGGATCCGCGACTGCAGAAGCACGCGCTCGAGCCGGGACGCCTCGGCGTCGGGCTGCTCGCGGGCGTGCGCGGGTGAGAGTCCGCTGTCCAGCCGCTGGGCGTACGCGGCGGGATGCTTCACGTTCCAGAATCGGGTGCCAGCGATGTGGCTGTGGGCCCCCGGCCCGTAGCCCCACCAGTCCGTCCCCTGCCAGTACGCCAGGTTGTGCCGGGAGCGGTGTGCGTCCCCGCGGGCGAAGTTGCTGATCTCGTACCACTCGTAGCCGGCCGCGGCCAGGCGGTCGTCCACCAGCTCGTACATGTCCGCCTGGAGATCGTCGTCGGGAGCGGGCACCTCGCCTCGTCGGATCTGGCGGGCGAGCTTCGTGCCGTCCTCGATGATCAGCGCGTAAGCGGAGATGTGATCGGGCTCCAGGGCCAGCGCAGCCTCGACCGAGGTGCGCCAGTCCTCCAGAGACTCCCCGGGAGCGCCGTAGATCAGATCCACGCTCACATCGAGGCCGCCGCGCCGCGCCGCCGCAACGGCGGAGCTCACATTGGCGGGATCGTGGGTGCGTTCGAGAGCTGCGAGCACGTGCGGAACCGCAGACTGCATACCGATCGACATGCGGTTCACGCCTGCGGCGCGCAGCTCGGCGACCATCTCGTCCGTGACCGTGTCGGGGTTGGCTTCCACCGTGATCTCCGCACCGTCGCGGATCCCGAACGCTCCGCGCACGCCGTCGAGCATCCGCGCCAGGTCGCCCGCCGGAAGGAGGGTCGGCGTCCCCCCGCCGAAGAACACCGTGCTGATCGGACGCAACTCCCCCACACCGGCCAGGACGTCGCGGGACAGGGCCACCTCCTGCAGGAGCGTGTCCGCGTACGCGTCCTGGCGCGCACCCCGCAACTCCGTGGCGGTGTAGGTGTTGAAGTCGCAGTAGCCGCAGCGGACGCGGCAGAACGGGACGTGCAGATAGACGCCGAAATCAACGTCCGCCGAGGTTCGCGTACCGCGCGGCAACGAGCCGTCCGACGGCACCGGGTCGCCGTCGAGGAGGGGTCCGCCCATCAGGACGTGGTGGTCGCGTACAGCGGCGAGATGGCGCGCAGGTACTGCGTGAACAGCGCCTTGCGCCGACGCTTCGTGAGGCCGGGGATGGTGCGATACAGGAAGGCGCGCGGGCTGTCGAAGGCGCGCACGGTGAACCACACCTCATCGTTGGAGGACCACTCGATCATGAACGACTCTTCGCCGCTGACCACAGAGTCTCCGACAGTCCCGAGACCGAAACCCACGCGCCGCTTGTCCTCCACCACGAAGATGACGCGGTACTCGCCTTCAGCGCTGTGCCCGCCGACGCGGCCGTGGGCGCGAACGGTCATCCCCGCACCAACGTACGGCGTGCCGTCGGCGTCGTAACGCTGCTCGGTCTCCGTCCGGCTGGGAGTGATGGGGTGGCCCTCGTCGTCGAAGCTGACGCCCTGGTACACGGGGCCGGACGCCGGCCGGATGTCCTCCAGCTGCATCCCGGCGGCCTTCTGTGCCACCCAGCTCAGCAGGTCCTCCGATGCGGACCGAAAACGCGCCTCACCGCTGCCGAGCCGCCAGGACTCCTCTGCGGGAATGCTCTTCTCCGGCGGATACTGCATCAGATCCGGTGCCTGCGTCGCTCCGACGGCGGCATAGTCCACCGTCTCGTCCCTGAACGTTCCGCGCCGCATGAAGTACAGCCTAACGTGCCCTCGACTGTGGGAGGCATCCATATCAGCCGCGCGCCGCCGCACGCGTCGCACGGTCGCAGAGACGGCGAACGCGCGCCCACCGCAGTGGACGCGCGTTCGAGACGCCGTGCGTGCTTACTTGTCCTTGCCCTCGACGTCGCCCGAGAGCGCAGCGATGAACGCCTCCTGGGGAACCTCCACGCGGCCGACCATCTTCATGCGCTTCTTGCCCTCCTTCTGCTTCTCAAGGAGCTTGCGCTTGCGGCTGATGTCACCGCCGTAGCACTTGGCGAGCACGTCCTTGCGGATCGCGCGGATGTTCTCACGCGCGATGATGCGCGCACCGATCGCGGCCTGGATCGGCACCTCGAACTGCTGGCGCGGAATCAGCTTGCGAAGCCGTTCGGTCATCATCGTTCCGTACGCGTACGCCTTGTCGCGGTGGACGATGGAGCTGAAGGCGTCGACCTTCTCACCCTGCAACAGGATGTCGACCTTGACGAGGTCGGCCTCCTGCTGGCCGGCGGGCTCGTAGTCGAGCGAGGCGTAGCCCTGCGTCCGGCTCTTCAGCTGGTCGAAGAAGTCGAAGACGATCTCTCCCAGGGGGACGTTGTAGCGCAGCTCGACGCGGTCCTCCGACAGGTAGTCCATGCCGAGCAGAGTGCCACGGCGGGACTGGCAGAGCTCCATCACGGTGCCCACGTAGTCCTTCGGCGTGAGGATGGCCGCCTTCACCATGGGCTCGGCGACCGAAGCCACGCGTCCGTCGGGGTACTCGCTGGGGTTGGTCACCGTGACGTGCTGGTTGTTGTCGGTGGTGACCTCGTAGATCACGCTGGGCGCAGTGGTGATGAGGTCGAGACCGAACTCGCGCGCCAGGCGCTCCGTGATGATCTCGAGATGCAGCAGGCCGAGGAAGCCGCAACGGAACCCGAATCCGAGCGCGACGGACGTCTCGGGTTCATAGGCCAGCGACGCGTCAGACAGCTTCAGCTTGTCCAGTGCCTCACGCAGTTCCGGATAATCGGATCCGTCGATCGGATAGAGACCGGAGAACACCATCGGCTTCGGGTCGGTGTACCCGGGCAGGGCCGCCTCGGCGGGCTTGCGCGCGTTCGTGACCGTGTCACCGACCTTGGACAGTCGCACGTCCTTCACACCGGTGATCAGGTAGCCCACCTCGCCGACGCCGAGTCCCTTGGTGGGAACCGGCTCGGGGCTGGAGACGCCGATCTCGAGCGCCTCGTGGTTGGCGCGCGTGGACATCATCTGGATGCGCTCTCGCGGCTCCAGCTTGCCGTCGACCATGCGGACGTATGTCACCACGCCGCGATAGGCGTCATACACCGAATCGAAGATCATCGCGCGGGCCGGGGCGTCCGGGTTGCCCACCGGGGCCGGAATCTGCGCGACGATCGCATCGAGCAGCTCCTCCACGCCCATGCCGGTCTTGCCCGAGACGCGCAGGACGTCCTCGGGCTTGCCGCCGATGAGGTTGGCCAGCTCCGCAGCGAACTTCTCCGGGTCCGCCGCCGGCAGGTCGATCTTGTTGAGCACCGGGATGATGGTGAGATCGTTCTCCATCGCCAGATACAGGTTGGCGAGGGTCTGGGCTTCGATGCCCTGGGCCGCGTCGACCAGAAGGATCGCGCCCTCGCATGCGGCGAGCGAGCGCGACACCTCGTAGGTGAAGTCGACGTGGCCCGGGGTGTCGATCATGTTCAGGGCATACGTTTCACCATCACGCGACCATGGCATCCGCACGGCCTGGCTCTTGATGGTGATTCCGCGCTCGCGCTCGATGTCCATGCGATCCAGGTACTGCGCCCGCATATCGCGGTCGGAGACGGAACCGGTGATCTGGAGCATGCGATCGGCGAGGGTCGACTTGCCATGGTCGATGTGCGCGATGATGCAGAAGTTTCGGATCTGCTCCGGCGGCGTCGCGGCGGGCTGGAGCGGCTTCAGGGCGCGTGGTGACATATCCGGACGAGTCTATCCGGTCCGCGTCTGCGTCACAGACCCGCGAACACGTCGCGCGCCTCGTCTGCGAAGTCCACGACGCTCCAGTTGACGCCGTCCAGGCGCATCTCGAGCCGCAGCAGCGTGCCGTCCGCGGCGATCCAGTAGCGGATGTTCGACTGGGTGGCGCCTTCGCTGAGAGGCCCAGCGAACACCGTGACGGCGGTGTCACCCACGGTGTCCTGACGCAGATACATCGCCCGCCCCTGCATCACCAGCTGGGCGTTGTCGGGGCGGTCCGAGGCCAGGCTGACCAGAAGCTGCTGACCCGCGGCAAGCGTGGACATCGAAGCATCCAGCGCGGTGCTCTGCCACCCCTCAGCCGGAATCGGCAGCGGCGGGGGCACCACCGGGTCGGATAGATCCTGGGCGGCGATCTCCGTCGGCGTCCACAGAGTGAGGAATGCACCGCCGCCCGGAGCGCTGATCGCCGCGTATGCACGATGCTCTTCGGGCGCGAGCCATCCGTTGATGGCGAGCGCTCCCGCGCTGTCCACGATGGTGCCCGCGACGGCCACCACCGAGCGGCGACCGAGCTGGAACCCCACCGAAGCGAGCAGTTCCGCCTCCGAGGTAGTCACCGTGCGTAGCGTATCCGCTGTCACGCTCGCCGTCGGCTCCGGGGTTGCCGTGCCGGGCGCACAGGCGGTCAGCATCGTGAGCGCGGCGAGGGCGAGCAGTGCGGCGGGGACGAGTCTGCGGCGACGGGGCGGCACGGCCGAGGCCGGCAGGGGCGTCATGCCCCTCCCGGCCTCGGCGATCCGACGACTCGGCGTCACGCTCACGCGGCACTCACGATCGTCCATCCACAGTGCTCGACCGGCGACGACGCACGAGAAGCACGGCGCCACCGAGGAGCAGGATCAGCGCCATCGCACCGCCGACGAGCGACGAGGCGACATCGGCACCGGTGGTGGGCAGCGGCGGAACCACGCCCCCGGGGGTGACCGCGTTGAACGGGTCGACGTCAGCCACCGTCCACGGCTTGCCCGTCGCGGGGTTCACCGCAGGAACCGGCTTGCCGTCGGTCCCCAGCTGCGGCTTGCCTGTGGGGTTGCCGTTCTCGTCGACGGCCGGCACGACGATCGTGCCCGACACCTCGACGTGATCGGTGTGCGCGTCCTTCTCCCCCATCACCAGGGTGCCCTGGCAGAAGAAGGAGGCACCCGGCGCGAACAGCGCGCCGTCCGCTGCGGACCACGTGATCGACCCGTTGACGAGCTTTCCGATCGTTCCTCCCGGGAAGACGCAGGTGATCGACCCGGGATCGATGGCGGGGCCGAAGTCGGTCACGTCCGTGATGACGAGATCGGTCAGCCACGTCTTACCCGTGTTGGTGATCACCCAGCGCACGGTCTGCGCGCCCGTGGACTTCTTGCCGTCCTGCAGCGTGAAGTTCGCGGCGTCGTCCGGGGTGTTGGCATCCTGGCCGGCATCGCCGAGCGGCTTGCTCGGGATCACCCAGGCTCCGTCCTCACCGACCTCCGGGTCCGCTTCGCTGCCGTCGTACTTGATCACCTGGATGTCACCGGAGAACGCATTGTACGGGTTGTCGTCCGTCACCTTCTCACCGGCGGGTGTGACGGCGGCCACCTGGACCACGTCACGGTGCGGGTCCGATGCACCGTCGAGCGTGAGCTCGGAGGTGCAGGTGATGACATCGCCCGGCTCCCACGCAGTGGTACCCGGAGCGAACGTCGCCTCCCAGCGGACCGTCCAGGTCTTCGATCCCTTGTCGTACGTGCCCGCGGCGGACGAACCATCGGGGAACTCGCACGCCATGCCGACCGGCGCGACACCGGCCGTGGTGACGTCCGTGAGGACGACATCGTGGAGGGCGTTCTGCGACGGGTTCTTCGCGATCGACACGATCTGCCGCGTCTCGCTCGCGGGTGCATACACCGCGCCGTCGACCATGGTGTCGGCGTCGTTCACGATCTCGCCGTCGGCACCATCGCCCTTCACCACGGTGACCTCGGTCGTCGTGGCGTGGAACTGATCCTTGTCGGTCACGACCTGCTCGCTGCGAACGGGCTGGCCGTCCTCGCCGGTCTCGTACACCGGGAGGCCGTCCTCGCCGATGACGGGCTTGCCGTCCTCGCCGAGCACCGGCGGTACCACGGTGCCGGACACCGAGACCTCGTCGCCGTGGCGCTCGTTCGCCGCCAGGGTCAGCGGACCCTCGCAGAAGAACGACGCCCCCGGAGCCAGCGGCCCCACCCACGGACCGGAAGCCGCGAACGAGTAGTCCGCAGGACCACCCACCGGCGACAGATCACACGTCCACGTGCCAACCGCGGGACCGTTCAGCGTCGCATCCGCCACGTTGACATCCGTCAGCCACGTCGCACCCGTGTTCGTCACGACCCACCGAACCGGCTGGGCCGCATCCTTCGGGTAGTCCACAGCGTCACCGGCCGTGTTCGCATCCTGGGCCGCGTCAGCCAGCGGCTTGGCCGGAACAGTCCAGTCACCCGCGCCACCGACCTCGGGATCTGCCTTGGTGCCGTCGTACTTGATCACCTGGATGTCACCGGAGAACGCGTTGTACGGGTTCTCCTGCGTGACGGTCTCACCGGCGGGTGTGACGGCGGCCACCTGGACCACGTCACGGTGCGGAGCGGACCCACCGTCGAGCGTGAGCTCGGAGGTGCAGGTGATGACATCGCCCGGCTCCCACGCAGTGGTACCCGGAGCGAACGTCGCCTCCCACCGCACGGTCCAGGTCTTCGACGCCTTGTCGTACGTGCCCGCGGCGGACGAACCGTCGGGGAACTCGCACGCCATGCCGACCGGCGCATCACCCGTGGTCGTCACATCCGTCAGGACCACGTCATGCAGGGCGTTCTGCGACGGGTTCTTCGCGATCGACACGATCTGACGCGTCTCACCGTTCGGCGAGTAGGCCTGACCGTTGTGCATGGCGTCGGCGTCGTTCACGATCTCGCCGTCGGCACCATCGCCCTTGACCACGGTGACCTCGGTCGTGGTGGCGTGGAACTCGTCCTCGTCGGTCACGACCTGCTCGCTGCGTACGGGCTGGCCGTCCTCACCGGTCTCATAGACCGGGAGGCCGTCCTCGCCGATGACGGGCTTGCCGTCCTCGCCGAGCACCGGCGGCACCACGGTGCCGGACACGGAGACTTCGTCGCCGTGGGTCGTGTTCGCCGCCAGGGTCAGCGGACCCTCGCAGAAGAACGACGCGCCCGGAGCCAGCGGCCCCGTCCACGGACCGGAAGCCGCGAACGAGTAGTCCGCAGGACCACCCACCGGCGACAGATCACACGTCCAGGCACCCACTGCAGGGCCGTTCAGCGTCGCATCCGCCACGTTGACGTCCGTCAGCCACGTCGCACCCGTGTTCGTCACGACCCACCGGACCGGCTGAGCCGCATCCTTCGGGTAATCGACAGCGGTGAGAGCCGTGTTCGCGTCCTGTCCCGCATCAGCCAGCGGCTTACCCGGGACCGTCCACGATCCGGTGGGCCCGACCGACGGATCGGTCTTGTTCCCGTCGTACTTGATCACCTGGATGTCACCGGAGAACGCGTTGTACGGGTTGTCGTCCGTCAGCGTCGTCCCGGCAGGCGTGACCGCCGTGACGGTCACCTCGTTGCGGTGTGGAGCGGACTGACCGTTCAGCGTCAGCGTCGATGTGCAGGTGATGATGTCGTCCGAGGCCCAGGTGGTGGTTCCGGGAGCGAACGTCGCCGCCCACCGTACCGTCCAGGTCTTCGACGCAGCATCGTAGCTGCCGTTCGCCGAGGATCCGTCAGGGAACTCGCACGCCATGCCGATCGGCGCATCACCCGTGGTCGTCACATCCGTCAGGACCACGTCGTGCAGCGCACGCGGTGACGGGTTCGTCGCAATCGACACGATCTCGCGCGTCTCGCCGGCCGGGGCGTACCCCTGACCCTCGGACATGCTGTTCGCGTCGTTGACGATCTCGCCATCGGCGCCGTCGCCCTTGATCACGTCCACCGTGGGTGCCGTCGCGAAGAAGGGGTCGTCGTCGTCCACCGTGACGTCGGAGGCAACGGGTGAGCCTCCGTCACCGGTGAGGTACTCGGGCACACCGTCCTCGCCGATCACCGGCTGGCCATCCTCGCCGAACAACGGCGTCACCACCGTGCCCGCCACCTCGACCGAGTCGGAGTGACGCTCGTTCGCCGCCAGGGTCAGCGGACCCTCGCAGAAGAACGACGCACCCGGAGCCAGCGGCCCCACCCACGGACCGGAAGCCGCGAACGAGTAGTCCGCAGGACCACCCACCGGCGACAGATCACACGTCCAGGCGCCGACCGCGGGTGCGGTGGTGGTGGTGTCCGTCAGCGTGACGTCTGTGAGCCAGGTGGCACCGGTGTTCGTCACGACCCACCGGACCGGCTGAGCCGCACCGGCGGGGTAGTCCACCGCAGTGGCCCAGTCATTCGCATCCTGCGCCTCATCGGCGAGCGGCTTGCCCGGGATCTGCCAGGTGCCGACGGAGCCCACAGCAGGGTCAGCCTTGGTGCCGTCGTACTTGATCACCTGGATGTCACCGGTGAACGCGTTGTACGGGTCCTCAGCGCTCGGGCCGTTGGGCGTGGCCGGCGGCGGGTTGTCAGGGTCGCCGGGGACGCCGACGGGCGACAGGTTGGTCGACACGTGCGCGATGTCCGTGTGCGGCTGTGCCGAGCCCGAGAGGGTCAGCGTTGCCGTGCAATCGAACGTGACGCCCGGAGCCCACGGCTTCGGGGACGCGCCCGCGAAGCTGGCGACCCACGGCACCTCCCAGGTGGTCCCGGTCAGCACTCCGGCGGTCGGCGAGGTGTCTCCCGGGAACACGCACGCCAGAGCCTCGATGGTGGTGTCGCCAACGGTGCGCTCGTCACTGACGAGGACGTTGTACAGCGGCACCTGTCCGGTGTTGGACATCGTGATGACGATGTCCCGGGTCTCGCCCGGCGCGTACGTCTCACCGTCATTCATGGTGTCGGCGTCGTTGACGATGACGCCGTCCGTCGCATCGCCCTTTTCCAGGGTGATGGTGGGAACCGTGGTGGTGGCGTAGAACGGGTCGTCATCACCGGGGTGCACATCCGAGAGCACCGGGTTGCCGTTGTCGTCGGTGAGGGGCTCATCCGTGAACGGGTTCGACGCCGCATCGGTCGGATCGTAGTCCGGGTTCGGCTTCGGCGTGATCACCGTGCTGGTCACGCTGGCGTTGTCGGCGTGCGTGGAGTTCGTCCCCGCAGCGTCCAAGGTCAGCGTGCCCGTGCAGAAGAAGGTCGTTCCGGGTGCCCAGGGTCCCGCCCAGGTGGTCCCGGTGGCGGGCCCTCCCACGGGCGAGAAGTCGCAGGACACGTCCGTGAGGTCCGGACCGTTCAGCGTCTCATCGGCGATGGTGACGTCGCCGAGCCAGGTGGTGCCGGTGTTGGTCACCGCCCAGGAGACGGGCTGAGCACCGGTGTTGCCCGTAGCCGGTGAGGCCACGTAGACGACAGCCGTTGCATCGCTGTTGGCGTCGCGCTCCGAGCCGTCGTCCAGGGGCTTCTCCGGGATGCCCTCCGACTCGGTCGGGACGAAGTCCCCCCGGGAGTCGTACTTGACGAGCTGAACATCGCCGGTGAAGGCGTGGTAGTCGTCACGATCGGTCACGGTTGCACCCGTGGCGACGGACGTGCCGGTCACGGTCGCAGCGTTCGCGTGCGGCTCCGCATCGCCGTTCAGCGTGAGAGTCGCCGCACACGTGAACGTGGCACCGGGGGCCCAAGACGCCGTCGGCGTCGCGCCGGTCGTCTCCGCCCAGGTGACGGTCCAGGTGCCGTTCGCAAGCGTTCCCGCGGTCGGCGTCGCCGCTCCCGGGAACGTGCACGCGAGTGCAGCGATGTCGCCGCCGGTAATGGTGCGATCGGTCACTGTCACGTCGCGCAGCGCGTCGGTTCCGGTGTTGGCGACGTCAAACTGGATCGTGCGCGTCTCCCCCGCTGCGTAGCCACGGGCGGTGGCCGCCGTGTCCGCATCTCCGCCGGTCGCGCCACCGAGGGTGTCGTACTTCTCGATGTCGACCTTCGGCGCGTGCTGAATGAATCCGAAGTCGAAGCTCGGGTCGTTCTCACCCGGGCCGCCCGTGGTGAGCATCACCTCCGGGTAGGTCCCGCCCGCCGGGACGACTCCGTCCGAGTCGTGCTCGCTGTCGCCCTGGTCGGGCGTCGTGGGGACGTAGCCCTCCAGCGGGCCGCCCGCCGCGAAGTCGGCGGGGTTGTCGACCTTCACCGTGTAGTTCGCCCCGGTCTGCAGGCCCCCGGTGACGTTGGAGTTGTCGAACAGATAGGTGCCGTTCGCTCCGGTGACAGCGGTGCCCACCAGGGCTCCCGCCTCGTCGTAGAGGTGCACCGTCACGCCCGCCGCCGGCGGCTCGCCGGCGTCCTGGACGCCGTCGCCGTCGGCGTCGATCCAGATGCGGTTTCCGATCTGGATCGGTGCCTGGTCACACAGCACCTCAAGGTCTGCGAGGCCGGAACCCTTGAGGAACGATGAGGTAGCCGGCTGCAGTGCGAGGCCGCCGCCGTTGTTGGTGCCGTCCCGGTTGATGCGACCGACACCGGCGGTCCACACGGCCCCTGCCGGGTCGACCGCGTCGGATGCCAGCGTGGTCTCCACTCGAGACAGCGCCTGTCCCGCGTAGAAAGACTCCTCGTGGTAGCCGGTGCGGTAATCGCCCGTGTAGTACTCGCGGAACGCGCGCGATTGGCCGCCGTTCGCCCCCGAGACGTTGTTATTGGTGCAGATGCTGCCCGCGGCGAGCGTCTGCGACGCGGAGTCGAAGTTCGGGTCGAGCACGAACGTACCGTCGTCGAGCTTGCAGCCACGCAGGATGTCGGATCCCGAGGCGGGCTCTGCGTTGGTCTGCCAGCCTCCGGTGCGGTTCGGGTTCTCCGAGTTGTACGGCGTCTGGTCGCTGAAGCGGTCACGGAAGCTCACGACGAGGTCGCCGTTGGTCTCCTCGATGATGTCGGCGAGGATCGGCTGCGGATAGGACATCCAGCTGCCGCCGTAGCAGCCGTTGACGTTGTTCGTGGCCAGGTTGGCCGTGTTCGGGAAGTCCGCGATCCAGGGGAACCACGCCCCTTCACCGGTGGCGACGGCAGCGCCGGTGCACACCGTGCCGTTGTAGCCATTGCCGCGCCCGAAGTCCAGCGGCTGGTCCATGACGATGTTGCCGAAGGCACCCGTCGCGGCGTCGAACTCGTAGATCACAGCACGCATGTCGGCGGGGTTCTGCGTCGACTGAGCCGAGCAGACACCTCCCACGTACTCGGTGAACAGACCGACGCCCTCACCGAACGGCTGCCAGTCTCCCGGGGTCGCGCAGGGGTTCGGGATGCTGTAGGAGGCGATCGGGCTGTTATTCACACCCGTGGCCATGCCGTCGTAGACGTAGACCTTCTTGTCCTCGAGGTTGGTGACGAAGAGGTACTTGTTGTCGTTGGTGATCTCGAGCTCACCGAGGGACTTCTTCCCGACCTGGTCGTAGAAGCCGTAGTCCTGGCGGGTCGCGAAATCATGGGAGTCGGGTCCCACGTTGGGAACCTGCGCCCACAGAGTCGCACCGCCGGTCGCGGGATCGGTCACGTAGATCGCACCGGGGCCGCCCGGACCGTACGCCGAGCTGCGGTGTGCGACGGCGCTGGAGAAGACGCGCTTGGTGACGTTGTTGTACGCGATGCCGTAGAGCGATCCGGTCTCCTGAAGCTGCGCGACCTGCGAAGCACCGCCCGTGGCGTTGTACTTCATGGTGAACAGGCTCTGCGCCGTGGGCGATGTCGTGCGCCCGATCGTGCTGTTGGGCAGACACGCACCGATGAGATCCGCGTTCTGCTGGCAGTAGTAGGGCGGGAACCAGAACGCGGCATTCACGAAGGCCCCAGCCCCGCCTCGCACGTCGACGAACTCCGTCGACGTGGAGAGCTTCTTGTTCGCCGTGTTCGCCAGGTCTGCCGGTGTCACGGGAGCCGATGCGCCGGTGCCGTTGGCCGCGAAGCTGGGGAAGAACGTCCCCGGGTGCGGGTTGGCGACATCCACCCGGTACTGACCCCCGACAAGCGCCGAGGTTGCGGGCGTGAACACCGCGTTGCCGTTCGCGTCCGTCTGGACCGTGATCGACGCGCCGCTGGCGTCGGTGAGGGTCACATCGACGCCGATGAGTGGTGGCTCGATGGTCGTCGAGTCGACGAGTCCGTTGGCGTTCACCTCCTGTACGACGTGGACGGTGACGGTGCCGTCACCGGTGTCGGCCACAGCGGCGTCGACCGCTGGCACCAGGACCATGCCGGACACGACAAGACCTGCCGTGCCGAGCACCGCGCCGATGCGGGAGAACGGTGAGCGCAAACTCCACCAGGGAGTGCGTTCGGGGTTATCGGGTGAGCTTCCAGCAACTCGGTATCGAGGCACCGAATCGTCCTTCCAGACGCTGCCGCGACGGGATTCACAGCGTGGGGGCTATCGGTCGGATGCTGGCTAGGTAGCCGCGCTGCGGGGGGTCAGCTGGCACTCGTCCGACGAGGATTGTTTCGACCATAGCGGAGTGTCTGGGAGTTTGCCATACGTTCGCCCCGTAATTCCGGAGCGCCCGGAGGCGTCTTGTGCGCTCGCCCACGCGTGCACTGGATACGCTGGCGGCATGGGGACTCAGGTGGTTCTGGTGCACGGCATCCGGACATCGGCAACGATGTGGCGGGCGCAGGTCGAGCATCTGGCAGGTCGCGGGATATCGTCCGTGGCGCTCGATCTTCCCGGGCACGGTACCCGCATGAGCGAAACCTTCACGCTCGATGAGGCGTGGCGGACGATCGACGATGCTGTGCAGCGTGCAGCGGCGGATGGACCCGTGCTTCTGGTCGGGCATTCGATGGGCGGTCTGCTGACGACCGCCTACGTCGGGGCCGAGACCCCTCCCCCGGTGACGGCGTTCATCGGGGCCTCATGCACGGCGCTTCCACGGGGTGCGGGCCTGGCTACGTACCGATTCCTCGCCGGTGGTTTCAACGCCCTGCCGGATCAGGGGGCATGGCTGACGCGTCAGGTGCTCGCCGCTACCCTGCCCGACGAGACGCGCGCGGATTTCGGCGCCGGCGGCTATGCGCTCGCCGCTCAGGATGCAGCTCTGCGCTCACTCGCCCAGCTGGATCTGATGGCGGCGCTGCCGCGCATCACCATTCCCACGTGGTTCATCAACGGCCAGTTCGATCAGCTCCGCCTCAGCGAACAGCTTTTCACTCGCCTCGTTCCGCATGCCGAGTTGATCGTCGTGCCGAAGACGTCGCATCTGGTCACCGCCATGCGCCCGCGCGTGTTCAATGCCCTGCTCGATCTCGCACTCGCGACGATAGATCACGGGATGCGCGCCGCCTGAGGCGTCCTCTCCCGTGCCCCCGCGCTCATCAGTCCGCCGAGCACGGACAAGATCGCCCCACCCAGGAACAGCAGCCAGAATCCTCCGGCCAGCGCGACCAGTGCCGCCCCGATCAGCGGGCCGAGCAGCTGGCCCAGCGCCGCAGACACGGTGACCATGCCGAGGTCGCGGGCATGGGCCGTGTCGTCGGGAAGCAGGTCCGTGGCGAAGGCGAGGCCGGTGGTCATGAAGGCGCCGTAGCCGATCCCGAGGAGCGCCGCGGCCACCAGGGTCATCTCCCAGCTCGGTACGAAGGCGAGCAGCAGCGAGGCCAGAGCCTGGATCATCGCGCTGATCACTGTCGGCATCCGGCGTCGGCCGGTGCGATCGGACCACCAGCCCGACCCGAACGATGCGACCACCACGAAGACGGTGTACACGACGATCGCGATGAGCAGATTGTCCTCGGCGGCAGTGCCCTGTCCGAGTCCGTACATGAGGAAGAACAGCAGGAGCGTGGTCCCGAGGGCATTTCCGATGTTGACTACGAGGCGGCCGGTGATCATCCATCCGAAGTCCCGATCGCGCAGCGAGCGCAGTGCTCCGCCTTCGCGGCCGTGCGTCGCGGGATGTCCCGGCGGATCGGGCAGCACGACGGCCGCGATGGTGCCGACCACGGCGATGAACCCACCCAGCACCAGATACGACACGTCCACCGTGAGGGCGAGCACCACCACGGTGCCGACACCGACGATGATGCCGACGGCCTGTGCCGAGCTGGCGAGCGACGCGGCGGTGCCTCGCTGGGCCTCCGGCAACTGGTCGGCGATCATCGCGGTCAGTGCGGCGGAGACCACGGCGATACCGACGGAAACACCCGTCCACGCCGCGCCCACAGCGATCGGCCCGGCGGCGTAGCCGGTGATGGCGAGGCACACGGCGGCGATCCACGTTCCCGCGAGCGCCCACGGCCGGCGTCTGCCCCAGCGCGAGCGCGTGCGGTCCGACATCGCGCCGGCGAGCGGACCGGCGATGACGCCGGCCAGGCCGCCGACGCCGAGGACGACGCCGGTGGACACCACGCCGGTGATCCATCCGTTGGCGTCATCGGGTGTATCCAGTTGCGTCGGCAGCAGCAGTTGCACCGGAGTGAGCTGTACGGTCCAGATCGCAAGCCAGGCCACCGCGAACAGCACCATCCAACCGCGCGTCACCGGCGTACGCGATACTGCGGCCGTCATGCCCGACTCCGTGCGATGAGGTCCCGATACCAGCGATACGACTCCTTGGGCGTTCGGACGCCACTGGCGATGTCCGTGTGGACGAGCCCGAAGCGCTGCGTGAACCCGTCGGCCCACTCGAAGTTGTCCAGCAGCGACCAGACCGTGTACTCGTCGACGACGACACCGGCACGGAGGGCATCGCCCACGGCCGAGATGTGACCGTGCAGGTAGGCGATTCGTTCACGATCATCGACCGGGGTCGGCTCATCCGGCTCCGGGAAGGAAGCGCCGTTCTCGGACACCACCACCGGTGGCAGCGCCGCGCCGTAGCGTTCGCGCAGTTGCAGGAGAAGGGCGGTGAGGGCGCCTGGGACGATCGGCCACTCCTGCCCAAAACCGGTCACCGGTGCACCCGGGGTCGGCACGATCGCGAACGGTACAGCGCCCGGGTCCGCCGTCACCGTGGTGGGATTGTAGAAGTTCACGCCGTATGCGTCCAGCGGAGCCGAGATCAACTCGAGATCCCCGTCCTGCACGGGCAGATCCGCGAGTCCGAGGGCGGCGAAGTCCGGATAGCACCCCGTGAGAACCGGATCGGCGAAGAGTCGGTTGTGCAACAGGTCGTACACCGCGGCCGCGGCTGCATCCTCGTCGGTGTCGCGCAGCGGGCGCACATGGGTGTGATTGTTCGCGATGGCCACCTCATGTGCTCCCGCGGCTCGCAGCACGCGCAGGGCCAGGCCATGGGCGAGCAACTGGTGGTGAGCGGTCGGAAGCGCGCCGAACAGCATCGACCGACCCGGCGCGAGGGTGCCGACGGCATAGCCCTGCAGCGTTGTCATGGCGGGCTCGTTGATCGTGTACCAGTGACGGACTCGATCCGAGAGGCGGTCGGCGACGAGACGGGCGTAATCGCCGAACCGCAACGCGGTATCGCGGTTCAGCCACCCGCCGCGTGCCTCCAGGGCGCTGGGAAGATCCCAGTGGTACAGGGTCGGAAACGGCGTGATGCCGGCTTCCAGCAGATCGTCCACCAGGCGCGAGTAGTAGTCCAGCCCCGCGGCGTTCGCACCCCGCACGCCGTCCGGCTGCACACGCACCCAGGAAATGGAGAACCGGTACCGGTCCACTCCCAGCTCCCGCAACAGCGCGACGTCCTCGCCCGAGCGGTAATAGCTCTGCGGCCCCTCCTGTGCCGTGGTGCCGTCGATGATCCGGCCGGAATCCACGAAGTCGTCCCAGATGCTGCGACCTCTGCCGTCCGCGTCACGGGCACCTTCGATCTGGAAGGCGCTGGTCGCGGTGGACCACCGGAAGCCGGGCGGGAATTCGGGAAGCGGATCGACCGTAGGGCGGGCGTGGGACATGTATCTCCTCGGACAGCGTCGTGCGAGTGAACTCGGGTGTCTGATCGGACGATACTCCGCACCATCGGTGTCGCGTCAAGGGCTTATCCCGGCGCGGTCGGAAGCATGCCCGTTGTGCTGATAGACTCGGCCTTTGACTTGTGTGTGGGTTCGCCCTCACATCGTCGAGGACAGCCCTCTCTCTGCCGCTCGACAAACCTCATCCCATTCGGAACGAAAGTCAGACCACACGTGGCAAACATCAAGTCGCAGATCAAGCGCAACAAGACCAACGAGAAGGCCCGCGAGCGTAACAAGGCCGTCAAGACCGAGCTGAAGTCCGCCGTGCGCCGCACGCGCGAGGCGATCGCCGCCGGTGACAAGGCTGCCGCAGAGGCCGCGCTGAAGAACGCGTCCAAGAAGCTGGACAAGGCCGTCGGCAAGGGCGTCATCCACGAGAACCAGGCCGCGAACCGCAAGTCGTCGATCGCCAAGCAGGTCGCCGCTCTCTGAGCCTCACGAAAGAATGCCCGCCCCTTTCCGGGGCGGGCATTCTTCGTTTGCGCCTGCGGCGCCGTGAATGATGGGAAACGCCCCTCCAAGCCACATCGGAGGGGCGTTTGCATCGTTCAGCGAATCAGAGGCCCTGAGCGAGACGGTAGTAGGCCTGATTCCAGCGCACCTGCTGCTGGAACGCAGGAAGAGTCGTCTCCTCATCGATCACGAGCAGCTCGACTCCGGCCATGTCTGCGAAGTCGCGGAAGGCCTCCAGGCCCACCGCGGTCGACATCACGGTGTGGTGGGCGGCACCGGCCGTCAGCCAGGCTGCGGCGCTCGTGGTGAAATCCGGTGCCGGCTTCCACACCGCGCGTCCGACCGGGAGGTTGGGGAGCGGCTCACGCGGCTCGACGTTCTCGACGACGTTGGCGGTCAGGCGGAAGCGATCGCGCATGTCGCTCATCGCCACGACGATCGCGGGCCCGGCATCCGCCGTGAACACCAGCCGCACCGGGTCATCCTTGCCGCCGATGCCCAGCGGGTGAATCTCCAGCGTGGGCCGAGCAGTCGTCAGCGACGGTGACACCTCCAGCATGTGCGCGCCGAGGATGAGCTCGTCGCCCGGCGTCATGTCGTACGTGTAGTCCTCCATGAGGCTCGCACCTCCGGGAAGACCCGCACCCATGACATTGGCGACGTGCACCAGTACGGCAGTCTTCCAGTCGCCCTCCGCCCCGAAGCCATACCCCTCCGCCATCAGACGCTGCACCGCGAGCCCGGGAAGCTGGGTGAGCTCCCCCAGGTCCTCAAACGACGTGGTGAATGCGCCGAATCCACCCTCCTCCAGGAAGGACCGCAGCCCGATCTCGATCGCCGCCCCATCGCGGAGCGACTGGTGACGCTCCCCGCCGCGGCGCAGCTCCGGCACCACGTCGTACAACTCCTCGTATTCGGCGACCAGAGCGTCGATATCCGACTCCTCGACTGCGGACACCGCGGCCGCGAGGTCGTTGACGCCCCAGGTGTTCACCTGGACCCCGAACCGGATCTCCGCCTCGGTCTTGTCGCCTTCGGTGACCGCGACGAATCGCATGTTGTCACCGAAGCGCGCCAGCTTGAGTGAGCGCGCCGCCGCAAGGCCGGCGGCAGCGCGCTGCCAGGTGGCGATCTCCGCCCGCACCCGTGCATCGCTCGCGTGTCCGACCACCGTCTTACGCGGGGCGCCGAGACGGGTCTGGATGTAGCCGAACTCGCGATCGCCGTGGGCCGCCTGGTTCAGGTTCATGAAGTCGAAATCGATATCGGCCCAGGGGAGTTCGACGTTGGCCTGAGTGTGCAGGTGTGCGAGGGGCTTCTGCAGTGCGTCAAGTCCGGCGATCCACATCTTCCCCGGGCTGAACGTGTGCATCCACGCGATGAGGCCGATGACGTTCTCAGCAGCGTTCGCCTCGAGCACCAGGCTCCGGATGGCTGCCGAGTCGGTGAGCACCGGCTTCCAGACGATGCGCACCGGGACGTCGTCGGCCGAATCCAGGAGCGTGGCGATCTGCTGTGACTGCTCCGCCACCTGGGCGAGCGTCTCCGGGCCGTACAGGTGCTGGCTTCCCGTGAGGAACCAGACCTCGTAGGCATCGAGCGTGGTGGACAGGGGCGTGCGGGTCATGGTGTCCTTCCGGGTTCAGAGAGCGTCCACCGCGGCGGTCTCGATCGCGAGGCCGCGACGATAGATGTCGAGGTAGGCGGCGAAGCCGGCGACATCGTCGGCCTCGGGTTCGGTGACATGCGTGTCGACGTGGGCGAAGACCACATCGCTCATGTAGTCGCGGAGGGACGAGGTGTCAGCGTGCTTCAGGTAGGACGCCAGAACAGCGATCCCCCACGCGCCGCCCTCCGCGGCCAGCTCGCCGACGGCCACCGGCGCGTTCAGAGCGGCGGCGAGGAAGCGCTGCGCCACACCCACGGTGCGGAACATCCCGCCATGGGCGAACATCCGATCCAGCCGGACGTCCTCGGCGTCCAGAACCCGCATACCGAGCGCGAGGGTGCCGAACACGCCGTAGAGCTGCGAGCGCATGAAGTTGGCGAGGTTGAACGAGCTGTCGGGGGTACGCACGAACAACGGGCGCCCCGCGGTCAGTCCGACGATCGGCTCGCCGGCCAGGTGGTTGTAGGCCAGCAGACCGCCGGCATCCGCCTCGGCGTCGAGAGCCTCCCGGAACAGCGTTTCGAAGACGGCGTCCTCGTCGGCGGGCTGCCCGGAGGCCGCCGTAAACCGCGTGAAGAGTCCCGCCCACGCGGCGAGCTCGCTGGCACCGTTGTTGCAGTGCACCATCGCCACCGGATCCCCCGCGGGAGTCGTGACGAGGTCCAGCTCGTGATGTGCGGCTGCGAGCGGTCGCTCCAGCACCACCATCGCGAAGATGCTGGTTCCTGCCGAGACGTTGCCTGTCCGCGGCGCGACGGAGTTCGTGGCGACCATTCCGGTGCCGGCGTCCCCCTCCGGCGGACAGAAAGGGGCTCCGGGCGCGACTTCACCGGTGGGATCGAGAAGCAGCGCGCCCTGCGCGGTCAGTACCCCGGCGGGAGCACCGGCCGGAAGCACCCGAGGAAGGAGGTCGCGTACCGCGCACGGCACCCTCCCATCCGCCAGCCGATCGTAAGCCTCGAGCATGCTCGAGTCGTAGTCGACCGCGGTGGAGTCGATCGGGAACATCCCGGATGCATCACCCACACCGAGCACCTGCTCGCCGGTGAGTCGCTCGTGAACGTAACCGGCGAGAGTCGTGATCCGATCCAGTGCGGGAAGGTGCTCCTCCGCCGAAAGCACGGCCTGGTGAAGGTGAGCGATGGACCACCGCAGAGGAATGTTCACTCCGAGCAGTTCGGTGAGCTCCTCCGCTGCGGCAGACGTGTTGGTGTTGCGCCAGGTGCGAAACGGGACCAGAAGCTCGCCGGCGACGTCGAGGGCGATGTAGCCGTGCATCATGGCAGAGATCCCGATCCCGCCGAAGCGCTCAGGCCGGACGCCGTGCCGCTCCTCAGCATCTGCGCGCAGAGCGGCCACCGCGCTCTGCACTCCCTGCCAGACCGCGTCGATGCGGTAGGTCCACAGCCCGTCAATCAGCTCGTTCTCCCATGCGGAGGATCCCACCGCGATGACCTCGGACGGATCGGAGCCGATCAGGCACGCCTTGATGCGGGTCGAGCCCAGCTCGATCCCGAGGCTGGTGCGGGCGCTGGTGATATCGGACGCTGCGACGCTCATGATTGCTCTCTCACCGACGCGCATCGGTGTTCTGTCCGTAGACGTTCTGGTACCGGTTGTAGAGGGCATCGACAGCCTCGGGGTCGATCGGGATGAGAGGACCGGCCTCGCGGGCGAGGTGGACGGTGCGAGCCACGTCCTCGACCATCACCGCCGCCTTCACGGCATCGCGGGCGTCGACGCCGATGGTGAAGGGTCCGTGATTGCGCATCAGCACCGCACGGGAGCGGTGTCCGCGAAGCGTCTGCACGATTCCCCGCCCGATCGAGTCGTCTCCGATGATCGCGAAGGGACCCACCGGGATGGGGCCCCCGAACTCGTCCGCCATCGCGGTGATCACGCACGGGATCTCTTCGCCGCGGGCCGCCCAGGCCACCGCGTAGGTGGAGTGCGTGTGCACCACACCGCCGACCTCCGGCATGTGGCGATACACGTAGGCGTGCGCCGCGGTGTCACTCGACGGCGATCGGTCACTCCCGATGGCCCCGGGGATGGCGTGCCCATCGAGGTCGCAAAGGATCATGTTCTCCGGCGTCAGGTCGTCATAGCTGATGCCCGACGGCTTGATGACGAAGAGGTCCGCTCCCGGAACACGACCCGAGACGTTCCCCCCGGTCCAGACCACCAGGGAGTATCGCACCAGCTCCGCGTGCAGGCGCGCCACGTCCTCTCGCACGAGGCGAATAGCCGCATCGATCTCCGGGCCAAAGGTGGGCTCTACGCTGCTCACGGGTACCTCGCTGTGACGTCGTGTGCGAATCACGGGAATGTGACCGGTCACAGCAGTGTGTCACAGCCGTGAACCCACCGTCAAGGACAGTCGTTGGGACTCAGACGGAAGGATGTGTAACGGAGTCGCGGACGACGAGCTCCGGCTTTACCGGCTCCGTCGGGCGGTGCACCTCGCCGGCCCCCACGAGCAGTTCCACCGCACGCCGAGCGATGGCCGAGAAGTCCTGACGCACGGTGGTGAGCTTCGGCCAGTAGTACGCCGCGTCGGGGATGTCGTCGAAGCCGACGATACTGATCTCGCGCGGAACCGCGACCCCGGCCTCGTGGAGTCCACCGAGCAGGCCGAGCGCCATCTGGTCATTGGCCGCGAACACCGCGGTCACCCCGGACTCGATGATCGTCCGGGCGGCTGCGTGCCCGGAACCCGCCGACCAGTCCCCCGTGATGATCGGCCCCACCGGCAGCCCGCGGTCGGTGAGCTCGCTGATGTAGCCGTCCGCACGGGACTGCGCCTCCAGCCAGTCCGCCGGACCACGCAGATGCCCGATGCGGGTATGGCCGGCGTCCGCGAGCGCCGCGACCGCCAGCCGCGCACCGGCCACCTGGTCGATCGAGAGTCCCCGTTCGCCGCGTCCCGCTGAGTGCAGGGTGATCACCGGGACGTCGATGTCCAGTGAGGAGAGCGCATCCAGTGTGGCGGCATGGGGCGCGACGACGACGATGCTCTCCACCCCCTGCGCCAGCAGATGCTCGATCGCGGACGTCACGGATGCGGCGTCGTCCGCTTCGGCGAACGCGGCGCTCACCCAGTAGCCGGCCTCGCGCGCTGCGGCCTCGATGGCGGCGATGCTCTGGGCCGGGCCGAAGAGGACGGCATCGGAGGCCAGCACGCCGATGGTGTGCGATCGCTGTGTCCCCAGTGCGCGGGCGGCATTGTTGACCCGGTATCCGAGCTCCGCCATCGCAGCGAGCACCCGATCGCGTGTCTCCGGCGCCACGTCGGGGTTGTCGTTGAGCACCCGCGACACCGTCTGGCGCGATACCGCTGCGTGTGCCGCGACGTCGCGGACACCCACCCGTCGCCTGGTCACACCCGTCGCGTCGCTCACGCGGTCGAGTCTATGGCGCATCCGCCGACGTGCTTTGCGCCGCACGCGCAAGCGCTGCCGTTCCGGAGGGAGGGCACCACCGTTGCGGCAGGAACACTGCTTGCGGGGAGGACTCACCGTCCGATGGGAGGGGACGCCGATGCGGAGTCATCTGGCCGCGCCGGCATCGCGGCTACCCCTGTGATGCGTAGGGTGCCCGCGTGGCGATCACCGTCACCAGCCGTTCGAGGGCGAACACCGGATCGCGGGATGCCCCCTTCACCTCGGCATCGGCGCGGGCCGCCGCCTGAATGGCGATGGCGAGCGTGGTCTGGTTCCACCCGGCAAGGTCCCGGCGTGCCCGATCAACCTGCCAGTCCTTCATTCCGAGTCGACTCGCGATGGCCTGGTTGGACTCGCGGCCGGCACCCGCCACCCGCGCCATGGTGCGCAGCTTCATGGCGATGGCGGCGACCATCGGGACCGGGTCGGATCCGGAGGCCAGCGCTTGGCGCAGCGATACGAGAGCTTCGGCGTGTTTTCCAGCGATGGCGGTGTCTGCAACCGTGAACGCCGTGGTCTCGACCCTGCCCCCGTAGTAGCGGGCCACCACCTCGTCGGTGATCTCACCGGAGACGTCGGAGATGAGCTGCTGACATGCCGCGGCGAGTTCCGTGAGGTCGTCCGCGAACGCGCTCACGAGTGCTCGCAGCGCTCCCGGCGCAATGCGGCGACGTGCGGCCTTGAACTCGCCCGCCGCGAAGTCGAACCGGTCGGAGTCACGCTTGACGGCCGGACAGGCGATCTCGATTCCGCCCCCCGAACCGGCACGGATGGCATCGAGCAGCTTCTTGCCGCGGACGCTGGCTCCGGTGTGGCGGAGCACGAGCGTCGCGCCCTCCTGCGGACTGTCCAGGTATGCGATCGCCTCCGTCAGGAAGGCATCGGAGCACTTCTCGACCCCCGACACCCGGATCAGGCGAGGCTCGCCGAACAGGGATGGCGATGTGAGAGCCAGCAGGGTCCCGGCGGCGTAGTCGTCGGCACGGACGTCGGAGACCTCCAGCGACGGGTCCTCCGCCTTGAGGTAGGCGCGCACTCCCGCGATCGCCCGCTCTGCGCAGACCTCTTCCGGGCCGGACACGAGCACGATCGGGGCCGGCTGCGGATCACGCCAGGACACCTGCGCGATGACCGATGACGCCTTCTTCGCGGGTGCTCGACGTGCCGTGGGTGTCATGATCCGAGCCTACCGGCCACCTCCGACGTCACCGGGTCCTGGCGCCGGTTCCGCGGCCCGCACGGCTAGGGCGGCGCATGCTCGCGCCATACTCGCAGGCCTCCGCCCGCCGAGACGGCCAGGAGCAGGCCCTCCTCGTCGGTGCGCGCGATCGCGGTACCCAGCGCACGAAGCATGTCCAGTGTGTCTTCCCTCGGGTGTCCGTAGTCGTTCCCCTCTCCCACGCCGATCAGCGCGAGTCGTGGGCGCAGGGCGGCGTAGAGACGGGGCTCCTGGTCGGCACTGCCGTGATGGCTCACCTTCACGATGTCGTACTGGGATCGCAGCCCTCCGGCACGGAGCAGTCCGCGTTGCGCCTCGGCGTCCAGATCGCCCAGCAGCAGGGAGGCCGGAACCCCCTCCCCGGCGACCTCGAGCACCACGCTGGCGGGGTTGCCGACGATCCGATCGGAGGTCGGCCACAGAACACGCCATGGTGCGCCGCCGAGATCGCCGTGCAGACCCCGGCGGGCATCGACGATCCGTGCCCCGCTCCCTCGGAGCCGGTCCACCAGCGCCGCGTCAGCCTCCCCTTCCGTGGGTCCGTGCAGCACCACCCCCACCTTCCCGATGACCGCCGCCGCTCCGCCGACGTGGTCAAGATCGAAGTGAGTGAGCACCAGCATGTCCACCCGGCCGATCGCCAGCCGGCTGAGACAGGCATCGAGCAGGAGGGGGTCCGGTCCGGTGTCCACCAGAGCGACCGCCCCGCCGGCCCTCACCACCGTGGCATCCCCCTGTCCCACATCGCACATCGCCACCGACCATGTCGCGGGTGTGAGCAGCGGAGTCACGGTGGTGCGCACGAGCCACGCCCCGGCGCCGACCCCGACGCTCACGAGCACGACGGCCGCGGCTCCCGACCGCAGCACGGGCGATCGTGCCCGGATGAGCAGCACCGTGATCGCCGCGCACACCGCACCGAGTGCGAGCGCACCGAGCAGCCCTTCCTGCCACGGCAGCACCGCATGCGGCAACGATGCGCTCAGTCGCGCCGTGCTTGCCACCCACTGCGCGGGCACCCACGCGATCGCGATCAGCAGGTCGCCCAGCACGGGGACCGCGGCGAAGAAGCAGCCGAGCATCCCCGCCATGGTCGCCACCGGCGCCGCCGGCGCGGCGAGCACATTCGCAAGGATGCCGGACAACGACACCTGCGGGCTGATCAGCACGAGGATCGGGGCGCACGCCAGCTGCGCCACGAGAGGTGCCGACAGTGGGAGCGCCATCCACATCGGCAGGATGCTGGCGACGGTTCGGGCCACGGGCGGACCCAGCACCAAGAGAGCAGCAGTCGCCGCCACCGAGAGCGCGAATCCGATCTCGGATGCAAGCCACGGATCGCTGCACAGCAGCACGATGACCGCGACGCTCAGCACGTGCAGTCCGACCTTCGCCCTGCCGAGAAGGAGCGCGAGCATCGAGACGGTGCACATCGCCGCGGCTCGCACGACGCTCGGCTCGGGGGTGACGAGGATGACGAACGCGGCCAGGGCACCGAGGGCCACCACGACCCGGGCGCCGCGGGGCAGGCGAAGGGCAGCCGCACAGGCGAAGCCCGCGCCGACCACCAGGAGACAATTCGATCCCGAAACGGCCAGCAGATGAGCCAGGCTGCTCCGCTTCATCGTCTCGTCCAGATCGGAGCTCACGCTCTCGGTATCACCGACGGCCATCCCGGGGATCAGCTGGGCACCCTCGCCCGGAAAGGACTGCGTCCGCTCGACAAGACCCCGACGCAGCTGCGCCGCCACCGCGAGCGCGCCGCCGGGCGGCGCGAGCACTTCGGGAGGCCGCGAAGCGCGCAACGCGAGCAGGGCCCGGTGGCCGACGGTGGGGGCCTCCACACGCGCATTCACCGAAATCACCGCGCCCAGGTCCATGCCCGGCGGACGCTCGCCGCTGAACAGCAGATCGGCGGGCACGCTGAGCGCGCCCGTGACGAACGTCCCACTCAGCCGCCATGCGCCGTCCCACGCGGGCGCCGGTTTGGACAGCACGGTGAGGGTCCCGCTCACGCGGGCAGGGAGCTCTGCGACCGCAGCCCGCGCGGGCGACTGCATCGCCACATGCATGCTCGCCACGGCGATGGCGGCTGCAATGAGCAGGAGCATCGCATGACCACGGCGAGCTGCGAGGACCACCCCCGCAGCCACGAGGAGGCAGGCGAGAACGACCACCGGCAGAGCGAGGCCGGGCAGCGTTGTCACGGTGCCCGCGGCAATCCAGACGCCGGCGAGAACGGGGAGCAGCCGCAGATCCCGCGGTCGCAGGGAGAGACCGCCAGTGGTGTCCTCGGTCCGGTCGACGCAGCGACGGCGCCGCGGCGTGCGCCTGGTCATACGCGTACCAGCGGTTCGATCGCCGCGAACATCTTCTCCCCGATACCGGCCACATCCAGAAGGTCCTCCACCGCCGAGAACCGACCGTTCTCCGCACGCCAATCGAGGATGCGCTGTGCGAGTGCGGGGCCGATGCGAGGAAGGGTCTCCAGGTCAGCGGCCGTCGCCGTATTGAGGTCGATGAGGGCACCGGCACCGGTGTCTCCGCCCGTGATCACCGGGGGCTCCTCCCCCTCCGCGGAGACCAGGATCTGTTCACCGTCGGCCACCACCCGGGCAAGATTGATCGCGCTGATGGCAGCGTCCGCTGCGAAGCCGCCCGCGGCAGCCACCGCGTCCATCACGCGTGATCCCGGCTCGAGAACGTACACACCGGGGTCGGTGACGGCGCCGGAGACGTGGATGGTGAGCATTCCGCTCTCCGCGTCCGCTGTCGAATCCACCGCGGATGAGCTCGGCAATGCGATGTCGTGCGCGGCACCCGCCTGCTGCAGCACGCCGGTGGCGACGGTCGCAGCCACGGCGAGAACAGCCACGCCCGCGGCGGCGGCGAACCCGATCCGCCACCGCCGACGGCGTGAGTCTTCGGGGATGAACACGTCGGTCATGCAGCGAGGCTAGGGCGCCACCGGCGAGGAAGAACGCGTCACATCCGGGCCATGGCAGAGACGCGCTCCCTGTCTGCACCTGGGGAGGAATGATCAGATGTCCCGGTCCCCGGCAACGGATTTTGGCGTGCGGCTCACACCCCCCGGCGCAAGCCGCACGCCACCCCGAAGGGTAGATCGAGCCCCTCGATTGCTCGAGGGACCTCACCGGCATCCGACACACCAATGAGACCGAACAGCACGACTTCCCGACTCGGCTGCTCGACGATCAGCAGCGAGAGTATCCCTCGCCCCGGCGCGGAAGAATACTCTCGACCAGAGTGACCCCACTGTGGGGGTCATTCCCCCGTTCAGCCGGGAGAGCCGCGGGGCGTGACGAATAGTCTCCAGGTGGTGAAGCGACAGCGTATTCCCGCGCACACGCTCACCCCAGGGAGGTGGCGACCGTGGGTATCCGACACACACGGCGACGGAGGCAGATGTCGAGGCGCACCGGCGCAGTCAGCCACGTGCTCGCCGGAGCCCGGCTGCCGGTCCGACGAATGCACCCCACCACCGGATCGAAAGATCTGACGAGCCGGCGAACGGCGATGGTAGCTCTCCTTTCCCCCGCACCATCGCCGTTCGCCACCTCGTCCCGTTTCGCCTCCCCTATATGACCGCGGGGCGATAAGCTGTTGCTCCCAGATCTCTACTTCCCCCCGAGTCAGAGGCACACCGCCGTGATCACCACAGGTCCCGCGCGCGTTCGGGTCATGGCACGTGACCTGGTGGCGCGCGTGTTCGACACAGCGCCGATCGGCGCGCCCGGATGGGCATCCGAGTCGCTGCTCACCTCGATCCGCAGCGTCGTGCTTCTCAGCGCGGCCGGCTGGCAGGCGATCATGATCGCCACCACCGCCCTCACCGGAGCAGGGGCGGAATGGCCGCTCATGTCAGGAATGCTGGTCCTCGCCATCGCCGCTCTCGGTGCGCTCCGGGGCCCGGTACCCGACGCTCTGATCCCCGTCGCGATGGCGGCGGTCGGCATATGGTGCTACATCGTGGCACCCGGCGTCGAGGCGCCTCTCACCCTTGCCGCATGCTGGCAGATCAACTTCGCCACCTTCTTCGCCGGACTGCTGGTTCGCGATCGACGCATCATCCTCGTGGTGATCGGGTACTCGGCAGCAGCCATGGTCGTGGTGCTCGCGATCCGGCCCGACTGGAGCCGGCAGTTCGCGGTGTCCATCCTCGTGACGCAGACCGCGATCATCATCGCGCTGCGGCTGGGCCTGCCCGCACTGATTCGCATCGGGACCACCGCCGACGCCACGGCGCGTGCCGCCGAGGATGCGACGCGCAGGGCCGTCCTGACGCGTGAGTCCAGTGCTCGCATCGCCGAGGAGGCACGCGTTCTCCACGACACGGCGATCAACACCCTCGGTGCGGTTGCCAATGCCGGTGCGGGCATCACCGACCTGGCGCGCGTGCGCCAGCAGTGTGCACGCGACGTCGCCTCGCTCACCGCGTTGCGTGCCGAACAACCCGCGGTGGAGACCACGTCCCTGCTCGACCTCTTCGGTCAGCCCGGCCTTCCCACCCGCCGCGACGGCCTCATCGATGAAGAGCTCGAACAACTCGGAGCGCGCCTCTCCGGCTCCACCGTGACCGCCCTCGTGGGCTGCGTCCGCGAGGCGGTCACCAACGCCACCAAGCACTCGGGCGCGGACTACGTGAGCATCACCGCCGACGTGGACAACGGCGACTTCGTCGTCACGGTGTCCGACGATGGGGTGGGATTCGACCCGGTGGCGGCTCACGGCCGTCAGCGCGGACTCGCGAACTCGATCGCGGCACGGGCCGCCGACGCCGGGATCGGCATGCGGATCAGCAGTGCAGCCGGCCTCGGCACCCGCATCACCCTGACCGCACCACTGGATGCGGCTGCCCGGGACGAGCCGCTGACGCTGTCCGCCGATGTCGCCGGCTTCCTTCGATCCGCGCGACTGCGTGCCGCCGAGATGTACGGCCTGGGCGTCACCCTCATCGGCGTCCTTCTCACCGTCATCGGCGGCGCCAACGCCTACGGCGCGCTCGTGCTCATGCTAGTCGTGATGTCGGCAGCGTGGCTCGCATTCCGCTCTCGCCGCCTCAGGACGCATCGCGCCGGGCTGGCCACGGGGCTGGTGGCCGCAGCCCTCGCCGTCTTCACCCTGTCCGCTGCCGCGACCGACTTCGGATCATCCGGAGTCGTCCATTGGCAGGCGCTGGCACCGACCGGCGCCCTGGTCATGACCTTTGCCCTCGTGCCGACGCTGCGGGTCATCATCACCGCCCTGGGCTCGGTCGCCGCCGTCATCGCGGCACTGACTCTCGCCGTGGCCTCCTCTGACCTGACCGCCGCGCAGAACATCGCCGTCGCCGGCTGCGTGACACTCGGATTCGCCGCACTCTGGGCGCGATTCCAGTTCCTGGTGGAGCGCATCGGCGCGCGGTCTCTGCGCTCCCGGCAGGAGACGTTCACCGCCAACCTCGCGTCCGAGGTCGCCGAGGCCGCACAGGCCCACTACCTGCGCTGGATGGCAGCCGGGCTCGACGACGCGATCTCCCTGCTCCGGGAGCTCGCCGATGGCTCGCGTCACCCCGCGGACGAGGAGACTCGCGCACTGTGCGCGGATGAAGAGCGGTACCTGCGCCAACTCGTCCAGATCAGTCCCGAACTGATCCATCTGGGCCGCGAGATGATGCCGACGCTGCAGTTCGCGCGCGACCGCGGCATCGACTACTCTCTCCGCCTCGGCAGCACAGACGCCGGTGATGAGGCGACGGCACGACTGTTGTCGACCATGGTGCTCCACAATCTCGCGACGACGCCCAGCGGCAGCAGCGTCCTCGCCTCCGTCTTTCCCGCCCAGGACGGCCTGCAGCTCACCCTCGTGGGAGCAGGTCTGTCCGTTCCCCCGTCGCCATCCCCGTGGCCGACGGACACGACCGTCTCGAACGGTCTCATAGAAATGGTCACCCGCGAATCCGACCGCGTCCTGGCCGATGCACGCACTGGAGGTTGGTAATGGAGAGCAGCAAGATACGACGGGCACGGATCGCCATCGTGGAGGACCATCTGCTGCAGCGCAAGCGCACGGAGCAGCTACTGAACGACACGGGCGAGTTCGAGATCGTGTTCAGCGCCGTGTCCGCCCCCGAGTTCGTCGCCTGGGTTCAGGCGGCCCCGCGCGCGGAGCGCCCGCATCTCCTCGTGTTGGATCTGATGGTGGATCGTGCGCCGTCGGTGGATGTGGCGGTCGTCGAGTCGCTCCTGCGAGCCGGGCTCAAGATCGTCGTCCTGTCTGCGCTCGCCTCTCCCCCGCTCGTGCGCAGCATCGTCCGCGCGGGCGTCAACGGGATCGTCGGCAAGCGTGATGCCGAAGAGGACATCCTGGACGCCATCCGCGCGGTGCTCCGTG
The DNA here is from genome assembly GCA_031277945.1 of Microbacterium sp. Taxonomy (GTDB): domain Bacteria; phylum Actinomycetota; class Actinomycetes; order Actinomycetales; family Microbacteriaceae; genus Microbacterium. Next base: position 107,633 of record JAITLK010000001.1, read on the forward strand.
GCCAGGAGTGGATCACCACCGAACTGGCCGCCGTGATCGCGGGCGACCCGAACCGCCCCAAACTCAGCATCCAGGAAGAGCGCGCACTCATCCTGTACGCGTCCGGTCTGACCATCGCGGAGGTGTCCACCGCGATGAACATCGGCTGGGAGACCACACGTCAGTATCTGGATCGGGTGAAGAGCAAGTACACGGCAGCGGGGGTTCCGGTACGGACGAAGGTCGACCTCGGACGGGTCGCCGTGGCGGACGGGTACATCGACCTCGCGGACCAGCAGCGCGGGACGGATGCCTCCGGCTCCTGATGTCCCCTGACCGATGGGGCCCCTCCCGGCATCCGGGAGGGGCCTCATCGGCGTGAATCGCCATCACTTGGTGGCGAAACTCACCACCTTGGGCGCGCGCACGATCGCGCGGACGATGTCTCGACCGTTCAGCGCCCGCTGCACCTTCTCATCGGCGCGCGCGAGCTTCTCCAGCTCTTCCGGGCTGATCTTCGCGGAGACCGAGAGGGTGCCGCGCACCTTGCCGTCGATCTGCACGACGGCGGTCACCTCGTCTTCGACCAGCAGAGCAGGGTCGGCGTCACGCCACGAGGCCAGACCCACGAAGGAGTCGTGACCGAGAACGGACCACATCTCCTCGGCGACGTACGGCGCGACGAGGTCGAGCACGAGCGCGATCGCCTCGGTGGCCTCGCGTACGGCGGGATCGGCAGGGCCGGCACCGGTGTCGATGGTCTTGCGGGTGATGTTCACCAGCTCCATCAGACGCGCCACGACGACGTTGAACTTCGTGTGGTCGACGAGCCCCGGGACCTCAGCCCACAGCTTGTGCGTCGCACGGCGAAGCGCAGCATCCCCGCCCGCAAAGACCACATCGACCGGGCTCGCCACGTCATGCGCGAGGCGCAGAGCGCGAGAGAGGAACTTGTACGCGCCGGTGGTGGATACGTCGTTCCAGTCCTTGTCGTCCTCCACCGGACCGGCGAAGGCCAGGGCGGTGCGGACGACATCCGGACCGTGCTCGCCGAGTTCCTCGTTGAAGAGCACCAGGTTGCCCTTGGACTTGCTCATCTTGGAGCCGTCCAGCAGCACCATGCCCTGGTTGATCAGGCGCGAGAACGGCTCGGTGAAGTCGATGAGCCCCATGTCGTAGAAGACCTTGGTGAGGAATCGCGCATACAGCAGGTGCAGGATAGCATGCTCCACACCGCCGATGTAGCTGTCGACCGGTGCCCACGCGCTGGCAGCCAGACTCGGGAAGGCCTGCACGTCGTTGTTCGGGTCGAGGAAGCGCAGGAAGTACCACGAGCTGTCGACGAAGGTGTCCATGGTGTCGGGATCACGCAGCGCAGGTTCGCCCGTCTCCGGGTCCGTCGTGCTCACCCACTCCGTGGCGGCACCCAGCGGCGATGCCCCCTTCGGCTTGAGGTCCAGTCCTTCCGCCGAGGGCAGTCGCACCGGGAGCTGGTCCGCGGGCACCTTGACGATGCGCCCGTCCTCGGTGTGGATCATCGGGATCGGCGTGCCCCAGAACCGCTGACGGGAGATCAGCCAGTCGCGCAGCCGGAAGGTGGTGGTCGCACGTCCCGTACCGGCGGCTTCGAGCTCTGCGGTGACCCGCTCGATCGCGTGCTTCTTACTCAGGCCGTTGAGCGAACCCGAGTTGATCATCCGTCCCTCGCCGGTCAGGGCTACTCCGGTCTGCGTCGGGTCGATGGATGCGAGCTCGACCACCTCGGCCTCGGGGTCGACGACCTCGATCACGCCCGTCGCCGACGCGGTGGTATCAACCACGACGGAGATCGGCAGGCCGAACTTCCGCGCGAAGTCCAGGTCACGCTGATCGTGCGCCGGCACAGCCATGACTGCGCCGTGGCCGTAGTCGGCCAGCACGTAGTCGGCGGCCCAGATGGGCAGACGCTCGCCGTTCACCGGATTGACGGCGTATCGCTCCAGGAACACACCGGTCTTCTCCCGGTCGGTGGCCTGGCGCTCGATCTCGGTGGAGCGACCGACCTCCTCCAGATATGCCTGGAAACGCATACGCGCTTCGCTGGACGCTCCGGCGACCAGCTCGGCGGCCAGGTCGGAGTCGGGGGCCACCACCATGAACGTCGCGCCGTGCAGGGTGTCCGGCCGCGTCGAGAAGACCGTGACCTTCTCGTCGCGACCCTCGATCTCGAAGTCGATGTCGGCGCCGGTGGAGCGACCGATCCAGTTGCGCTGCATCTGCAGCACCTTGCTCGGCCAAGCCCCCTCCAGCTGGTTCAGATCATCCAGCAGGCGGTCGGCGTACTCGGTGATCTTGAAGTACCACTGGGTCAGCTTCTTTTTGACAACGGTCGCGCCGCAACGCTCGCACCGGCCATCGACCACCTGCTCGTTGGCGAGGACGGTCTGGTCGTTGGGGCACCAGTTGACCGGTGACTCCTTGCGATAGGCGAGGCCGCGGTCGAACAGCTGCTGGAAGATCCACTGATTCCAGTGGTAATACTCGGGATCCGAGGTGTGCAGCTCGCGGCTCCAGTCGAAGGACATCCCGTACTGACGAAATGCCGCCCGCTGCTGGTCGATGTTCGCGTAGGTCCACTCCCGCGGGTCCGCGCCGCGCTTGATGGCAGCGTTCTCCGCGGGCAGGCCGAACGAATCCCACCCGATCGGGTTCAGGACGTTGTGGCCGCGGTGACGCCAGAAGCGGGCGACGATGTCGGAGTACAGGTAGTTCTCCGCATGTCCCATGTGCAGGTCGCCGGACGGGTACGGGAACATCGCCAGGATGTACTTCTTGGGACGCGTGTCCTCGTCGCCACCGGCGCGGAAGGGGTCGTGCTGGTCCCAGAGCGCCTGCCACTTCGCCTGAAGCGCGTGCGGGTCGAAGCCGCTGGCGTCGGGGGAATCGGACTGCGTGACCTGGGACACGGATGACACCTCACTGAATGGGATGGTTTGCGCGATGTGCGCATCCATCCAGGTTACCGCGCCGGGCCGGTGCTCCCGGCCCTCACCAGCCCTCCGGGAGCACGGCTCCCACGGCGGCCAGCGGGGTGCGTGCTTTGATTCCCACCTCGGCGACCTCGTCAGCGATGATCGATCCCCAGGTGATGCCGCCACCGGCGCCCACCGTGGCAGCCGCGGGATCGATCACCACCGTGCGGATGGTCATCGCGAGGTCTGTCGCTCCGTTCGCGCCGATCCAGCCGAAGCACCCGGCGTACAAACCACGCGGTTCCCGCTCCAGGCCCGCGAGAATCGTCATGGCCGACAGCTTCGGCGCGCCGGTCATCGACCCCGCGGGGAACACCGCCTCCAGCAGCTCGCCGACGGTCAACTGAGTGCGCAGACGTCCCTCGACCGTGCTGACCAGCTGGTGCACCGTCGGATAGCTCTCCACCTCCCAGAGGCCGCGGACGCGAACAGAGCCGGTCTCGCAGACGCGGGACAGATCGTTGCGCATCAGGTCGACGATCATGACGTTCTCGGCGCGCTCCTTCTCCGACGCGTGCAACTCCTCCGCGAGCTGGGCATCACGTTCCGGGTCCACGCTGCGCGCTCGCGTGCCCTTGATGGGCCGCGTGGTGACGATCCCGTCTTCGACACCGAGGAACTTCTCCGGGGAGATGCTCACCAGACTCGTATCCCCCACGCGCAGGAAGCCGCCGTGATGCGACGCCGCGGCCTGACGCAGGCGCCGATGGACAGCGACCGCATCGTGGCTTCCCGGAACCTGGAATCGCGTGGTGAGGCAGAGCTGGTAGGCGTCGCCGAGCCGGATGGACTCACGGCACCGAGCCACGAGATCGGCGTACTCCTGCGGCGTGGCCCCCGCCCGCGCCGCTGCGTCGACGGCTGCCTCCGGCGCGGCGGGGGCCGGAGGCACCGCCAGCACACGCGCTCGGAAGGAGGCGTCACCGTAAACACGCATGGTGCGGGCCTGATGATCGAACACCACGGCCTCTGTCACCCGCAGCCACAATGGCTGCTGCTGTGTCGCGACACCGGGAACACCCGCCCACCGCGCGCCGGACTCGTAATCGAGTGCGCCCACCCAGGACGGGACCTCGGGCGCGGGGCCGGGGAGGATCGGTGTGCGCGCCACCTCATCCCACGACACCGCAGTTCCCCGTCCGAGGATGGATCGGCCCGTGACCGCGCCGGGGCCGGCGTCGAGCCAGAAGAGGTCACCGGCATCGCGCGCAAGGTCGATGAACACGGCCTCAGGGTCGATCCAGTCTTGCCTCACCGCTCCACCCTAGACGCTCCGAATCCGTCGTCTGCGAGTCTTCAGCTTCGGTGTTCTAGGCTTCCTCTGTGAACGACGTCGTCTCCGCGATCCTGGAGTGGGTGCAGTCGGTTGATCCCGTGCTGCGCACGATCATCGCGGGCGTTGCGATCATGCTGGAGACCAGCGTCCTGGTCGGACTGATCGTTCCCGGCGACACCATCGTCATCGTCGCGGCCTCCGCCACGACCGGGCTGCCAGAGCGTCTCGTGCTCACGGTGGTGATCATCATCGGCGCGCTGATCGGAGAGAGCGTCGGCTACGCGCTCGGACACTGGCTCGGGCCGAAGATCCGCCAGTCGTGGGTGGGGCGAAAGCTCGGCGAGAAGAACTGGACCCGTGCCGAGCGATACCTGAATCGCCGGGGCGGCCCGGCGGTTCTGCTCAGCCGGTTCCTTCCCGTGCTGCATTCGCTGGTTCCCCTCACCGCGGGTATGAGCGGATTCGGCTACCGGCGTTTCCTCGCGTGGACGCTGCCCGCGTGCACCGTCTGGTCTGCCCTGTACGTGACCATCACGGCGGTCGCCACCGAAACGTACAAGGGGCTCAGCGATCGCATCCACGGCGCCGGCTACGTTTTCGTGGCGATCATCGCGCTCTTCCTGGTTATCGTGTTCGTGGCCAAGAAGGTGATCGAGCGCAACGAACGTCGTCATCTGCAGGACGACCCGCCCGCCCCGACGGACCAGGACTGATCCCGCGCGGACACCGGTCCGTGAACCGATGACGTGACAGACTGGACGTGATGGCCTCCCCCGAAACCGACCTGCCCGCGAAGATTCACCCCTTCGCGCGTGTCGAGTACCGCTACCACGCCTGGCGTGAGCGGCGGGCGCGTGAGCGGGGTCTGCGGGGCACCATCACCCCGTTCCCGGGATACGGCGGCGCCGGGTGGGTGCGCGTTCTCGGACGCGTGCTGATCCTGCCCAAGAAGCGGCCGAGCGACTCGGGAGAGTTTGCGAGCGTCCGCGGGTGGCGCAGCTTCGTTGGCATCCCGGTGGGCTTCGCGCAGGTGCGCATCACGATCGGCGGCGTCGACCACGAGATCGTCACCGATCGAGGCGGCGTGGTGGATGTTGTGGTCCCTGCCGACCTCGCACCGGGCTGGCAACAGTTCCAGATGTCGGTCGAAGACGGCGCTCCCGTCGATGCCACAGCCTTCATCGTCTCCCCCGATACCGACTTCGGGGTGGTGTCGGACGTCGATGACACCGTCATGGTGACCGCACTACCGCGGCCGCTGGTCGCGGCGTGGAACTCGTTCGTCGTGAACGAGCACGCCCGCCTTCCGGTGCCCGGGATGGCGGTGCTGCTCGAACGCCTCGTGCGCACGCACCCCGGGTCGCCGATGATCTACCTGTCCACCGGAGCATGGAACATCGCGCCCATGCTCGCCCGCTTCCAAAAACGCCACCTGTTCCCGCGCGGGTCCATGCTGCTCACCGACTGGGGCCCGACGCACGATCGGATGTTCCGCAGCGGCCAGCAGCACAAGCGCGACAACCTGGAGCGTCTCGCTCGGGAGTTCCCCCACATCCGCTGGCTGCTGATCGGCGATGACGGCCAGCACGATGACGCGATCTACACGGCGTTCGCGAAGGAGCACCCGAAGAACGTCGCAGCCGTGGCGATCCGCCGGCTCTCCGCGACCGAGGCGGTCCTGGCTGGCGGTCGCACCCTCGTGGATGATCACTCGGCCATCCCATGGATCAGCGCGTCGGACGGCGCCGGTCTGCTGCAGCAGCTGCGTGAGCACGGCATCACGTCCTGAGTCACGCGCGACATCCCGGTGTGGCGCCGGGCCGCACAATGAGGCCCCGCGGGCCGAGTCGGCGTAACGTCGGTGGCCGGCCCTAGGCTGGTGGCATGTGCGGACGTTTCGTCGTAGCTGAAGTCGGATCCGAGCTGGTCTCGGTGCTCCGTGTGGATCTCGTGGCCGAGAACCTTCCCGCGCCCTCCTGGAACGTCGCACCGACGGCGCAGGCGGCGATCGTGCTGGATTCGGTGAAGACCGAGCCGCCCACGCGACGACTAGAAAGCGCACGATGGGGCCTGGTTCCGTCCTGGGCGAAGGACCCCTCGGTCGGAGCCCGTGCGTTCAACGCGCGGTCTGAGGAACTCGAGGACAAGCCGATGTTCCGCAGCGCGTTCGAGAACCGTCGGGCCGTCATCCCCGCAAGCGGATACTACGAGTGGCACACCGCCCCCGAGGGCAAACAGCCGTACTACATCCACCCCGCCGACGACCAGCCGTTGTTCTTCGCCGGGCTGTACGAGTGGTGGCGCGACCCGTCGAAGGCTGACGATGATCCCACTCGCTGGCTGCTGAGCTTCACGATCCTCACGCGCGCGTCGGCCGGGCCCCTGGCCGAGGTTCACGACCGCATGCCGGTGGTGCTTGACGTCGACTACGCCGATGCCTGGCTGGATCCCACGGTGGACTATCAGCGCGATGTCCTTCAGGCCGCATACGATGCGGCGCCCGAGCTGTCCGATACGTTCGAGATCCGCCCGGTCGGCTCTGCCGTCGGCAATGTCCGCAACGACTCCCCCTCCCTGATCCTGCCGCTGCCCTCCTGACAGCCGCCCTCGGCTCTCCGTTGCGGAGCACACGGCAAAAGCACATGGCCGCCCCGAAGGGCGGCCATGTGCTTTTGACGCTTTCGCTCAGCGAGCGAAGTAACCGCGGTAGTACTCGTAGACCCAGCCGACGATGGCGATCGCGAAGATCGCGATGCCGACGGGCAGCAGGAACTGACCCACGGCGAGACCGACCATGAACACGGCGGCCGAGAAGGCCAGGACCAGAGGCCACCACGACCACGGGCTGAACTCACCGAGCTCAGGATCTCCGTCGTCGATGTCCGCGGTCAGCGAGTCCTCGGGCAGCACGCCACCCGTCGACTTGTTCACACGACCGAGATACCAGGCCACCATCATCGCCATGAAGAACGAGAACACCAGTGCAACGGTGCCGACCCATTCCACACCGCCGTGATCGACGATGTTCCAGACGGTGTACGTGCCGGCGACGACCAGGAAGAAGACGCCGAGGATGTACCAGAGATTGACGTTGGATTTCACGTTACTTCGCCTCTCCAGCGGTGACCGCATCGGCTGCCGTGGGGACGAAGCCCTCGGCTGCCTCGGGGTGGTTCAGGTCGAACGCCGGGCGCTCCGAACGGATGCGTGGGATCGACGTGAAGTTGTGACGCGGCGGCGGGCAGGACGTGGCCCACTCGAGCGATCCGCCGTAGCCCCACGGGTCGTTGACGGTGACCTTCGGGGCCTTGCGTGCGGTGATCCAGACGTTCAGGAAGAACGGGATCATCGACGCGCCCAGGATCACGGCACCGATGGTGGACACCTGGTTCTGCCAGGTCCAGCCGTCGAACTCCGAATAGTCGGCGTAACGACGCGGCATGCCGTCAACGCCCAGCCAGTGCTGGATGAGGAAGGTCATGTGGAAGCCGATGAACAGCATCCAGAAGTGCACGTAGCCCAGACGCTCGTTGAGCATGCGCCCGGTCCACTTCGGCCACCAGAAGTAGAAGCCGGCGAACATGGCGAACACGACGGTTCCGAACACCACGTAGTGGAAGTGGGCCACCACGAAGTAGGAGTCACTGAGAGCGAAGTCCAGCGGAGGCGAGGCCAGGATGACGCCAGTGAGACCACCGAAGACGAAGGAGACCAGGAAGCCGAGGGCGAACACCATGGGAGTCTCGAAGGTGATCGATCCTCGCCACATCGTTCCGATCCAGTTGAAGATCTTCACACCGGTGGGCACCGCGATCAGCATTGTCATCAGGGCGAAGAACGGCAGCAGCACGGCTCCCGTGACGTACATGTGGTGAGCCCACACCGCCACCGACAGAGCAGCGATCGCGATGGTCGCGTAGATCAGCGTCTTGTATCCGAAGATCGGCTTGCGGCTGAAGACCGGGAAGATCTCCGAGACGATGCCGAAGAACGGCAGAGCGATGATGTACACCTCGGGGTGACCGAAGAACCAGAACAGGTGCTGCCAGAGCAGGACGCCGCCGTTGGCCGGGTCGTAGATGTGCGATCCGAGGATGCGGTCCGCGGCGGCAGCGAACATGGCCGCTGCCAGCACCGGGAAGGCCATCAGGATCAGGAGGCTGGTGACCAGCGTGTTCCACGAGAAGATCGACATGCGCCACATGGTCATACCGGGCGCGCGCATGGTGATGATGGTCGTGATGAAGTTGACGGCACCGAGGATGGTACCGAAACCGCTCATACCGAGGCCGACCATCCAGAGGTTTCCTCCGGCGCCGGGCGAGAACGAGGCGTTTGCGAGCGGCTGATACGCGAACCATCCGAAGGAGGCCGCGCCCTGCGGGGTGAGGAAGCCGGCGACCGCGATGATGGAGCCGAACAGGAACAGCCACAGCGCGAAGGCGTTCAGGCGGGGGAAGGCCACATCAGGCGCACCCAGCTGAAGGGGCAGAATCGCGTTTGCGAACCCCGCGAACAGCGGTGTCGCGAACATGAGCAGCATGATCGTGCCATGCATCGTGAACAGCTGGTTGTACTGCTCCTTGGTGGGCACGATCTGCATGCCGGGAGCGAACAGCTCGGCGCGGATGATGAGGGCCATCACGCCGCCGAGGAGGAAGAAGATCACCGAGGCGATGAGGTACATGTACCCGATCGTCTTGTGGTCGGTGGACGTGATCCACTTGACGAGGATGTTGCCCTTCTGCTCCACCCGGGTGCTGCTCATCAGGGCTGCCTGACGAGGCGGCATCGTGGTGGGACGCACGCTCTCAGCCGGCGTGGGCTCGACGGTCGTCGTCATGTCAGTGTTCCTCCTCGCTGGAGTGCGCCCCGGTGCCGGGGAGGTTGGAGAGGCGGTCGTACTCGTCCTGGATCGAGCCGGTCTGGCCCTTCGCCTCCAGGGATGCGAGATAGTCCTCGTACTCGGCGTCGCTGACGACCTTGACGTTGAACAGCATCATCGAGTGGTACTCGCCACAGAGCTCGGCGCACTTGCCCTGGTACGTTCCCTCACGCGTGGGGGTGAACGACCAGAAGTTGTCGCGACCGATGTAGAGGTCCTTCTTGTACAGGAAGTCGATGATCCAGAAGGAGTGAGCGACATCGCGCGACTCGAGCTGGATCTTCACCGTCTTGTTGACGGGGAGGTACAGCGTGGGCAGCGCGTCCTGATTGACGTTGCCGTCCTTGTCGGGCTGAGCCTGAACGCCCATGCTCCAGACATCGTCCGATCCGTCAGCCGAGTCGCCCTGGTACTCGAAGTCCCAGGCCCACTGCTTTCCGGTGGCGATGACCGACACATCGGGGTCTTCGTACTGCGTCTCCAGGATCGCCTGGTCGCGTGCCGTGAAGAAGAAGAAGCCGACGACGAGGATCAGCGGGACGATCGTGTAGAAGATCTCCATCGGCATGTTGTAACGCATCTGCACGGGCAGGCCGGTCTGGCCCTTCCGGCGGCGGTACGCCACGGCAGCGAAGAGCATGAGCGCCCAAGTGATCGCACCGACCACGAGCAGGACGATCCACGAGGTGGTCCAGAGACCGGACACCATCTCGGTGTGGTTGGTGGCAGGAGGCAGCGCGTTACCGCTGTCGTCCATGAAGCCGGGCAGGAAACCGTTGAGCTCCTGCGGCGTGCAGCCGGCAAGAACGAGGGCGCCTGCGCCCAGCCCGACGGGGAGGGCGGCCCAGCGGAGGTGACGTTTGGACGGCACGATGCACCTTTCGGATCGCTAATCAGTCAACTCTCAGTCTAGAGCAACCTCACACGCTGTTCAGGCCATCCACCCAGCGGTTCGCCGTTTTGCCGACATCCTGTCGGCGTGTTTCGCCCGGATCGGAGTTCGCCGCCCCGGCGCGTCGCGCGAGCGGCCCCGTTGCGCCCGCAGGATCGCACCTCCTGTCACGATCGGATAACGCACGTCCGTGCACGAAATGACGATCGGCGCCGACCCCGTGTGGGGTCGGCGCCGATGGCCGGTGGTGCGGATCAGTGGAAGCTGTCACCGCACGCGCAGCTGCCAGCTGCGTTGGGGTTGTCGATCGTGAAACCCTGCTCGCTGATCGTGTCCTTGAAGTCGATGGCCGCGCCGTCCAGGTACGGCACCGACATGTTGTCCACGATGACCTCGACGCCGTCGAAGTCGACGGTCTCGTCGCCCTCGAGGTAACGCTCGTCGAAGTAGAGCTGATAGATCAGACCGGAGCATCCGCCCGGCTGGACGGCGACGCGCAGACGGAGATCGTCACGCCCCTCCTGCTCCAGCAGGCTCTTCACCTTGGCGGAGGCCGCCGTGGTGAGGGTGACGCCGTGCGCCGGCGCCTGCGTGTCCAGGGTGGTGTCCGTCATGGTTCCTCCAAAGCGTGTCGCCGCGTTCGGGCTGTGTCGATTCTACCGGCGCGACCGCAGCCGCGGGTCGATTCAGGCGCTTCGCTCGTTCAAGCGGTTCAGCAGCAGGGCCTCGGTGGCGATCGCATTGGCGAACGTCTCCAGGTGCAGCGACTCGTTCGGGCTGTGCGCACGTGCGTGCGGGTCCTCCACACCGGTCACGAGGATCTGGGCCTCGGGGAAGTCGCGCACGAGGTCGGCGATGAACGGAATCGAACCACCCACGCCGAAGTCGACCGGTGCGCGGCCGTACCCGTCCTGCATGGCGCCTCGCGCGATGTCGACGGCGTAGCCGCTGGTATCGACGAGGAACCCGTCACCGCAGTCGACGTCGCTGAAGGTGAGCTCGGCACCGAACGGGGCATGAGCCCGCAGGTGCGCCTCCAGAGCGACGTACGCGTCCTGCGCCCGCTGCCCCGGTGCCACACGGGAGGAGATCACCACGGTCACCTCGGGCGAAATCGTGTTGGACGCGTTGGCGACCGACGTGAAGTCGATTCCCGTGACGGTGACCGACGGCTTGTTCCAGATGCGGCTGAGGATCGTGCCGTCGCCGATGGGCGACACTCCCGGGAGCAGTCCGGCCTCGTCGCGCAGCGTCTCCTCGGAGTAGTCCGGTGTCTCCGCGTCGCGAACGGTGAGGCCCTCGACCGCGACCGCCCCGTTCTCGTCCCAGAGCGTGGCGAGCAGCTTGATCGTGGCGAGCATGGCGTCCGGCACCGCTCCCCCGAACATCCCGGAGTGCGATGCGTGCTCCAGCGTGCGAACGGTCAGTGTGAAGCGGGCGTTTCCGCGCAGCGAGACCGTGAGCGCCGGAGTGTGCGAGTCCCAGTTGCCGGAGTCAGCTACCACGATCACGTCAGCACGCAGCGCGTCGGCGTTGTCCTGCAGGAACTGCGCGAACGAGCGCGATCCGTACTCCTCCTCGCCCTCGATGAACATCGCGATGCCGAGGTCGAAGTCCTCACCGGCCGACTCCACGAGCGCACGGATGGCTGCGATGTGGGCCATGATGCCGGCCTTGTCGTCGGCGGCACCGCGTCCGTAGAGGCGGCCGTCCCGCACAGTGGGCTCGAAGGGCGGGGTGTCCCAGAGCGCCTCATCCCCCGGGGGCTGGACGTCGTGGTGGGCGTAAAGCAGGATGGTGGGCTTGCCGTTTCGCGCCGCACGTGTGGCGAGGACGGCCGGCTGTCCCTGTTCGTCGGTGCCGGGGATCGCCGCGGTGGTGACGCGAACGGAATCGAACACCCCCGTGCCTTCGGCGAGTTCGGCGACCGCGGATGCGCTTCGGTGCAGCTGGGTCTGATCGAAAGCCGGCCAGGCGATGGACGGGATCCGAACCAGGCCGCCGAGGTCGGCGAGCGCCGCGGGCACGCCAGCGCGGGCCGCGGCGAGGATCGCGGAATCGGAGTCGGACAGCGTTTCGGGGTGCGGATGCTGCTCAGAGGTCATGCGGGTAATCTTAGAAGGGTTCCCGACGACGACGAGAGGTCATCCGTGGCGCAGAAAGCCGAAACCCCCACTCCTGACGAGGCAGCGACGCCCGCCGTCGGCAAGGGGCGCGCGACGCCCTCCCGCGCCGAGCAGGAGGCCGCCCGCCGTCGCCCCCTCGCGCCGGACACCAAGGAAGCGAAGGCCGCTGCGCGCGCTCGGCTCAACGAGCAGCGCAACCGCGCCCGTGACGGTATGGCCAACGGTGAGGAGAAGTACCTCCCGGCTCGTGACAAGGGCCCCCAGAAGCGCTGGGCGCGAGACTATGTCGACGCCGGATTCCACCTCGGTGAGTTCGTGATGCCGATCATGATCCTCGTGCTGCTCACCTCGATGATCCCGGTGACCGAGGTCTACTACATCGCGTTCATGGTCCTCTTCGCCTACGTACTGCTGATGATCGGCGACATGCTGATCCTCGCGCGCAACGTCAAGAAGAAGCTGACGGCGAAGTACGGAGCCGATCGCCTCGAGCGCGGTCTCGGCTGGTACTCGGCGATGCGGTCGATGCAGATGCGCTTCATCCGCCTGCCCAAGCCCCAGGTGAAGCGCGGCCAGTACCCCGCGTGACGGCATGAGTGAGGGCCCCGATCCGGACGGATCGGGGCCCTCACTCATGCGTCAGCGTGCCGCGAGTGCCCGGTTGAGCTTGCGACCCCAGAGCGGACCCTCGTAGATGAAAGCGCTGTAGCCCTGCACGAGCGTGGCACCGGCTTCCAGGCGCTCTCGCGCATCGGCGCCGGTCTCGACGCCGCCGACGGAGATCACGCAGAAGTCCTCGGGCACCGCCGATCGCACCGTGTGGAGCACCTGCAGTGAACGGGCCTTGAGCGGCGCGCCGGAGAGACCGCCCGCACCGGCCGCCTCCACCACCGCGGAAGCCGTGCGCAGACCCTCGCGCGAGATCGTGGTGTTCGTGGCGATGATTCCTGCCAGTCCCTCACGGACGGCGAGGCGGGCGATCCCCGTGATCTCGTCATCGGTGAGATCCGGCGCGATCTTGACGAGCACCGGTGTGTCTCCCGCGGCCTCGCGTACCGCCTGCAGCAGCGGAGCGAGTGTCTCGACGGCCTGCAGACCGCGAAGACCGGGAGTGTTCGGGGAGGACACGTTCACGGCGAGGTAGTCGGCGTGCGGGGCGACGAGGCTCGCGCTGCGGACGTAGTCAGCCGTCGCGTCGTCGACGTCCACCACGCGGCTCTTGCCGATGTTCGCACCGATAACGATGTCGGGCGTGCGTCGACGAAGCTTCGCGAGCTGGACCGCTGCGGCCTCAGCTCCGTGGTTGTTGAACCCCATGCGGTTCACGATCGCGCGGTCCGGGATCAGACGGAAGAGGCGCGGACGAGGGTTGCCCTCCTGGGCGATCGCGGTCACCGTTCCCACCTCGACGTGCCCGAATCCGAGGGCAGCCAGGCCGCGAACCATCCGGACGTCCTTGTCGAAGCCGGCGGCGATGCCGAACGGCGACGGGAACCACAGGCCGAGGGCCTTCGTGCGTGTCGAGGCCGCGGGGCGCGTCAGCGCACGGGCGATCCAGGAGAACGGCGGCAGGCCGATCAGGCGGATGACCGGATTGACGAGGTGGTGTGCCGTCTCGGGGTCGAGCTTGGAGAAGAACACGCGGAAGGCGAAGGCATACATCGTGTTCCAGAGTACCGGCCGGCGCGGTCACCCCTCCGCCACCGGGACGTCGTCAGTCGCTGGCGGGCGCCGGCCGTGCGTGGTCGGCGCGCAGATCGGTGATCGCGGCGTCGAAGTCGTCGAGGGACTCGAACGCCTGGTACACGCTCGCGAAACGCAGGTACGCCACCTCGTCGAGTTCGCGCAGCGGCTGCAGGATGGCGAGTCCGATCTCGTTGGCATCGATCTGGCTCTGACCGGTCTGACGCACAGCCTCCTCCACGCGCTGAGCGAGAAGGGCGAGATCGGCGTCCGTGACGGGCCGCCCCTGGCAGGCCTTTCGCACGCCGGAGACCACCTTGTCGCGGCTGAACGGCTCGATGGCGCCGGAGCGCTTGATCACACCGAGGCTCGCGGTCTCCAGTGTGGAGAAGCGGCCTCCGCACTCGGGGCACTGGCGTCGACGGCGGATCGAGAGACCGTCATCGCTGGTACGCGAGTCGATCACACGGGAATCGGAATGGCGGCAGAACGGGCAATGCATGGCTTCCACAGAATACGGCACGCACGGCCGCGCGCCGTCCCCCTCGGGACGGCGCGCATGTAACTGCCAGGATGCGCGGAGCTCAGGAGAAGCGTGCGGTGACCGCTTCTCCGTGGGCCGGCAGATCCTCGGCGTTCGCCATGGCGACGATGTCGGGGTGCACCGCTTCCAGAGCATCGCGGGAGTATTCGATGATCTGCTGTGGCCGCAGGAAAGTGTGCGCGCCGAGGCCCGCGGCGAACCGGGAGGAGCCCGCCGTCGGCAGCACGTGGTTGGAGCCGGCGAGGTAGTCCCCCAGGCTCACGGGCGAGGACGGCCCGATGAAGAGGGCACCCGCGTTGGTGTAGCCCGCGGCGGCATCGGCCGCGTCACGGATGTGAAGCTCCAGGTGCTCGGGACCGTACGCATTGCTCACGGCGCGCGCCGCCTCGGGCGAGTCGACCAGGACGATCGCGGACTGCGGTCCGGCGAGAGCCGCACGCACGCGCTCCGCGTGTTTCGTCCGGTCCACGCGAGCATCGATCTCAGCGAGGACGGCGTCGGCGAGCGTCGGAGAGTCGGTGACCAGCACGGCGCCGGCCTGCTCATCGTGCTCGGCCTGGCTGACCAGGTCCGCGGCGACGAGAACGGGATCAGCGGTGTCGTCGGCCACCACGAGGATCTCCGTCGCACCGGCCTCGGCGTCGATGCCGACCGTGCCGGAGACCACGCGCTTGGCTGCAGCGACGAAGTTGTTACCAGGTCCGGTCACCACATCCACCGGGTCCAGACCGAGGGAGGCGACCCCATGCGCCAGCGCGCCGATCGCGCCGGCACCACCGATGGCGTAGACCTCATCGATGCCGAGAAGTGCCGCCGCCGCCAGGATCGTGGGGTGTACGCGTCCCTGGTGCTCGCGCTGCGGCGGCGAGGCTAGCGCCACAGAAGCCACGCCGGCCACCTGTGCCGGGACGACGTTCATCACGACGCTGGACGACAGCGCCGCCTTGCCGCCCGGAACGTAGACCCCCACGCGGTTCACCGGCTGCCAGCGCTGCGTCACGCGGGCACCATCGGCGATCTGAGTCACCTGTGGCAGCGGAACCTGCGCCGCTGAGGCCAGCCGGACCCGGCGGATGGACTCCTCGAGCGCTGCCCGTACCGCGGGATCGACGCTGGCGAGCGCCTCATCGAGCTGCTCACGAGGAACCCGGATCGCGTGCCCTTCGGCGCCGTCGAAGCGAGCGGCCTGCTCGCGGAGAGCCTCCTCGCCACGGGCTCGCACGTCGGCGACGATCTCCGCCGCGACGACCTGCGCGTTCGCATGCGCGTCGGCGCCACGGGGGACGACGGCGAGAAGTTCTGCGGGCGAGAGCTGCTGCCCGCGCAGGTCGATGGTGCGCATCAGTTTCTGATCACTCCGGTCAGGTCGGTCAGGAGGCCCACACGCCCGTCCGCGGAGCGGACCAGCAGGCGATCCCCGCGGTCTTCAAGGGCAAGGGTCCACGCAGACGGCTCCACGGGGAACATCGGACGCCCCAGCGGGTCGACCGCGATGCGATTCTCGGGAACGAGGATCCAGAATCCCCGGTGCGCCGGAGATTCTGATCCGTTTCCTGCCCGGTCGCCGCCTGCCGCCGCCTCCATGTCGACACCGCCCGCAGCTGCGGGCGGGTCCACCGGAGAGCCGGCGGCCGGAGCGACCTCCCCCATGCTATCCGGCAGGGACGCGGCCCCCGTCCCGCGGCCGTCATCGGCCGACGCAGAGCCGAAGGCGGGGGCAAGACCGTGGCCGTCGTCGGCACTCGGTGACGCCGCGGACACCTCGCCTGGGCCGGTGCCCACCACGCGCGGGATCGGGTGACGAAACGGGCCGGCGACGGGGAACATCGTGACCGCACGCACCGGGGCATCCGCGGAACGCACCGTCTCGCGCGCGCTGACGAGGATCGCATCGGTGCCGACCACGGCCCTCTCCCCCGTTCGCGGGCGTAGGGGCCGGTCGGAGGGGTGGGCGAGTGCGGCGGCCCGCGACGTGAAATCCTCACGCAGACCGGGGATCAGTGAGCCCGCCAGTCCGACCACCACGAATCCGACCGCCAGCAGGCATCCGAACCAGGCCACCGGCCCCAGAGGCAACACGTTGAGCCACCCCAGGAGCGCGCTCACCGATGCCGCCGCGATGAATGCGTCGACGCTGAACATGCCGACCCGCAGCTGCGGCGCCCAGCAACGTCGCACGATGGCGAGGACAACGGCGACCGCCGGCAGGCCGATGATCATCACCCACAGCACGCCGAGAGCAACGACGGGATGGTAGCTCCCGGGCGACACCGAGATGAAACCGGCGCCGAGTTGCGCGAGGCCCAATAACACCACAAGCACCTCACGCAGCGTGAACGCGCCGACCCGGAGGGGCTGCCGAGGCGCGGCAGCGGCGGTGCCGAGGGAGACCGTGCTCTGCCACGCGTCGCCGGACGGGCGCGTGTGAGGGGAAGAGGCCGGAGCCTCCGCGCCCGGAACACCGGCGGCAGAGGCGGGAACACCCGGGCTCGGAACCCCGGAGCTGGGAACACCCGGGGCTGGAGCACCGGACACCGGAGTGGCGGGCTTCGCCGGGAGGGCGCGGGCGTCTCGCGCTCGTCGCGCGGTCTGACGCCGCCCTCTCACCTGCTCTGCGGGCGCCGGGACCGCAGCCGCGCGTGCGCTGTCCGTTTCGCTGGGCGCGGGCACACCGGCCTGCGGCGACGGCGGCAACGGCGCATAGGGGTTGCGGAACTCTCCGCCGGAGGAATCGCTCACCGTCTCCTCATCCCAGGCACTGCGGTCCGAGCAACGACTTGAGCTCGCCGAAGAGCTCGGCGGTGAGGCCGACCGAGTACGGCAGATCGAAGACCTTGGCGCTCCGGCCGCGGTGCATCTTGAGGATCACATCCGTATCGCCCGCGTTCCGGCGCAGGATGTCGGCGAGTTCCAGCATCGCGCGCTCCGTGGCACGCGCTTCGGAGAGCACGAGTGTGAGCTCCGAGCTGGCGTCGAGCGAACCGACGTCCGGCGTCATCGCGGACTGCGCGTGGATGTTCATGCCGTCGTCGCGTCGGGAGACCCGCCCACGGACGGCCAGGATCGAGTCCGGTTGGAGCGCATGCTGGAACTCCAGGTAGGTCTTCCCCATGAACATGATCGTGATCTCGCCGGAGAAGTCCTCGACGGTGATCATGCCGTAGGGGTTGCCACTGGCCTTGGCCACGCGATGCTGCACGCTGGTGACGAGGCCCGCCACGGTGACCTGATCACCGTCGTTCACGTCTTCGCTGCTGAGCAAGGTCTCGATCCCGATCGACGCGTGCTTGGCGAGCGCCATCTCCAATCCGGCCAACGGGTGGTCGGAGACGTAGAGGCCGAGCATCTCCCGCTCGAACGCCAGCTTGTCCTTCTTGGTCCATTCGGGCCGGTCCGGAACGTAGGAGGTTGTGGAGGTCTCGTCTTCCCCGAGCAGACTGTCGAAGTCGAAGCCGATCGCACCGGTGGCGGCCTTGCGCTTGTCGGTCACAGCGGCGTCGACGGCGTCTTCATGGATCTCTATGAGAGCCCGCCGGGAATCGCCCATGGAGTCGAAGGCACCCGCCTTGATCAGTGATTCCACGGTGCGCTTGTTGGCCGCATGTGCGGGAACACGCTTCAGGAAATCGTGGAAGGAGATGTACGGGCCGTCCGCGCGCGCCTCCACGATCCCGTCCACCACGTTGGAGCCGACGTTGCGGACCGCTCCCAAGCCGAAACGGATGTCCTCGCCGACGGCGGCGAAGTACTTGATCGACTGCGAGACATCCGGCGGAAGCACCTTGATGCCCATGCGGCGGCATTCGTTGAGGTACAGCGCCATCTTGTCCTTGGAGTCACCGACGCTGGTGAGCAGCGCCGCCATGTACTCGGCGGGATAGTGGGCCTTGAGATACGCCGTCCAGTACGACACGAGTCCGTATGCGGCGGAGTGCGCTTTGTTGAAGGCGTAGTCCGAGAACGGCAGCAGGATGTCCCAGAGCGCCTTGATGGCTCCCTCACCGAAGCCGCGCTCCACCATTCCGTCGTGGAAGCCCTCGTACTGCTTGTCCAGCTCGGACTTCTTCTTCTTGCCCATCGCCCGGCGGAGGATGTCTGCCTGACCGAGCGAGAAGCCGGCCACACGCTGGGCGATGGCCATCACCTGCTCCTGGTAGATGATCAGACCGTAGCTGATGTCCAGGATGTCCCTCAGCGGTTCCTCGAGCTCCGGGTGGATCGGGGTGACCGGCTGCAGGCCGTTCTTGCGCAGGGCGTAGTTGGTGTGCGAGTTGGCACCCATCGGCCCCGGCCGGTACAGCGCGATCACAGCGGAGACGTCTTCGAAGTTGTCGGGCTTCATCAGGCGCAGCAGGGATCGCATCGGGCCGCCATCGAGCTGGAACACACCCAGCGTGTCACCGCGAGCGAGCAGGTCGTACGACGGCTTGTCGTCCAGGGGGAGCTGCTCGAGGTCGAGCGTCTCCCCTCGGTTCGCGGTGATGTTATCGAGCGCGTCGGAGATGATCGTGAGGTTTCGCAGTCCCAGGAAGTCCATCTTGATCAGGCCCAGGGACTCGCAGGCGGGATAGTCGAACTGGGTGACGATCTGGCCATCCTGTTCGCGCTTCATGATGGGGATAATGTCGATCAGCGGGTCCGAGGACATGATCACGCCGGCGGCGTGCACACCCCACTGTCGCTTCAGGTTCTCGATCCCCAGCGCGGTGTCGAACACCGTCTTGGCCTCGGGGTCGCTGTCCACGACCGCGCGGAACTCGCTCGCCTCCTTGTAGCGAGGGTGCTCCGGATCGTACATGCCAGTGAGCGGCATGTCCTTTCCCATCACCGCCGGGGGCATCGCCTTGGTGAGCTTCTCCCCCATGCTGAACGGGAATCCGAGCACGCGGCCGGCGTCCTTCAGAGCCTGCTTGGCCTTGATGGTGCCGTAGGTGACGATCTGTGCGACGCGCGCATCGCCGTACTTCTCGGTGACGTAGTTGATCACCTCGGTACGGCGGCGGTCATCGAAGTCGACGTCGAAGTCGGGCATCGACACACGATCGGGGTTGAGGAATCGCTCGAAGATGAGGCCGTGCGGCAGCGGGTCGAGATCCGTGATGCGCATGGCGTACGCGGCCATCGAACCGGCACCGGAGCCACGCCCCGGTCCCACGCGGATTCCGTTGTCTTTGGCCCAGTTGATGAAGTCGGCGACCACGAGGAAGTAGCCCGGGAACTTCATCTGGGTGATGATGCCCACCTCGTAGTCGGCCTGCTTGCGAACGTCGTCGGGGATGCCATCCGGGTAGCGGTAGTGCAGGCCCTTCTCGACCTCCTTGATGAACCAGCTCTCCTCGGTCTCCCCCTCCGGCACGGGGAAACGCGGCATGTAGTTGGCCTCGGTGTCGAACTCCACGTTGCACCGCTCGGCGATGAGCAGAGTGCTGTTGGCGGCCTCCGGGTGATCGCGGAAGAGATCGCGCATCTCCGCGGCGGACTTCAGGTAGTAGCCGTCACCATCGAACTTGAAGCGCTTCGGATCGTCCAGTGTGGATCCGGACTGCACGCACAACAGTGCGGCGTGCGCATCGGCATCGTGGCGGTGCGTGTAGTGCAGGTCGTTGGTTCCCACGAGCGGGATCTTGAGGTCCTGGGCGATCTTCAGCAGGTCGTCCATGATCCGGCGCTCGATGTCCAGGCCGTGATCCATGATCTCGGCGAAGTAGTTCTCCTTGCCGAAGATGTCCTGGAACTCCGCGGCGGCCGCCCGCGCCTCCTTGTACTGCCCCAGTCGCAGACGGGTCTGGATCTCACCCGACGGGCAGCCGGTCGTGGCGATGAGGCCGTCGTGGTACGTGTTCAGCAGCTCCCGGTCCATGCGGGGCTTGAAGTAGTAGCCCTCGATGCTGGAGAGCGAGCTCAGCCGGAACAGGTTGTGCATGCCGGTGTTGTTCTCGGCCCAGATGGTCATGTGCGTGTACGCACCGGAGCCGGACACATCGTCGGACTGCTGCTCGGCCGTACCCCAGCGGATTCGCGTCTTGTCGCTGCGGTGGGTGCCCGGGGTGACGTACGCCTCGATGCCGATGATCGGCTTCACGCCGCCGGCTTTCGCCGTCTTGTAGAACTCGAAGGCTCCGAAGGTGTTGCCGTGGTCGGTGACGGCGATGGCCGGCATGCCCTGTTTCTCGGCTTCCGCGACCATCGCCCCGAGGCGCGCCGCCCCGTCCAGCATGGAGTATTCGCTGTGGACGTGGAGGTGCACGAAGGAGTCGCTTGTCACCCTCCGAGCCTACCCGCCACCGCCGACATGCGAGCCGGCGGCGGAGGGTAGGTCGTGGTGCCTCAGTATGCGATGTCGGGGGCGGAATCCACGTAGCTGAAGCTCATGGTCCACCGAATGTCCGGCACGTCGTCGGGAATGTCCAGCACGGATCCCCTGCCTCCCCACCAGTCGGCTTCGGTCACGCGCGAAGTGGCAGAGTTGATCGTGAGTCGGAACCGACGGCCCTCGGGAGAACTCCACTCGATCACCGCGGTGCCCGCATCCGCGGCCAACAGTTCCGCGTCGGGCAGGAGCTGCGCTGCCCCGAAGAGCGCGGCCTGCAGATCAGCGGGTGCGTAGGAAAGCCGGAGTGTGTGCAGGATGACCCATCCGGCGTCGCTCCCGTGCTCCTGCTGAAGCACGTCCAGCAGCGCCTGAGGATCCCGAGGAAGTGAGGCAAAATCGGTCTGCGGAATCAGGTAGTCCACCCAGTTCTCGCGAAGCGGTGATACCTGTCCGATCGGGAGATTGGGGACGGCATACGCGCGATCCGTCCGGCCCCATACGCCCTCACGGGTCACTGCTCCTGTCGTCTCCTGAGCCCATTCGCCTGCGCTGCCGTCCAGCGGAATGTAGAGGGCCGTCGGGTAGGCGTCGCGCACCGCAACATCCACGTCCTCTGGTTCTGCCAGATCCCCCAGACTCTGTCCGTCGGCGGTGTGACCGATCGTCCAGAGATACGTCCCGACCTCGTCGACGCGCAGATATCCCGTCGCCGGGACCGTGGTCGATGCGGCCGCGGCCGCGACCTGCGCGAGCACGCTCGCCACCGTGGGCGGCTCCGGCACGGGCTCTGGCGTCGGCTCGGCTGTCGCCGTGGGTTCCGCCACGGGCGTGGACGTGGGAGCCTGCGTCACCTCCGGCGGAGCGGTTGTGACGGCAATCGGCGCGGGTGCCGGATTCTGCATGGGATTCAGGGCCAGCACCGTTACCGTCCCGACCGCTGCCACGCCCGCCGTCGCAACGAGTCCGACCCGCAATGCGAAGCGCCCGCGTGGCGTAGGACGTCGAGAGAGTTCCTGAAGCAGAACCGACCTGTTGCGGTTGATGCGCTGTTCCTCGACCTCATCCGACGGCAGGATCCGCCGCAGGTCGTCCAGGATGTCGTTCATTCCGTGCCCTCCGATTCTGTGCTGACCAATGTGACGCGCGGAGCGCCGTGTGCGGCGATGTGACGTCTGACCCGGTTCAGCCGGGAGCGGATCGTGCCGACGGGCACACCGAGTGCCCGAGCGATCTCGTCGTACGTCAGCTCGCCGGTCGCGTACAGCAGAAGTGCTTCGCGATCACGCATCGACAACGACCCGATGGCGGGCGCCAGCCGAGCGAGTTCCCGACGAGCGTCCAGCGCCCTGTCCGACCCCTCGGTGTCTTCGCCCGGCTCCTCTCGCCAGGCGGGAAGCTGCGCCAGCACACGCCAATGGCGCGCCTCTTGGGCCCGATGCCGGCGCACCATGTTGGACGCGATGCCGAACAGCCACGGCAGGGCGCTCTCCTGACGCATGTCATAGGCGCTTAGCCGGCGAAAGGCCGTGAGGAACGTCTCATTGACGATGTCGTCCGCCGCATGTTCGCCCACCCGTCGGATCGCGAAACCCGTGATCGGCCGTGCATGCCGGTCGTACAGCTCGGCGAAGGCCCTCGCGTCGTCGCGGGATCTCCGGATGATGTCACTGTCTGTGCTCACACCAGTGCTTCACTCACAGGACCGCGATGGTTCATACACAGATTCCCGGGCGTGTCGCACACCGACTACGTCGAGGCGAGGACGTCCAGCGCGTGCTGCAGGTCAGCGGGATAGGGAGACTCGTAGCCGACCCAGTCGCCGCTGCCCGGGTGTTCGAACGCCAGCCGGTGGGCGTGAAGCCATTGCCTGCCCAGCCCGAGCCGGGCGGCGAGCTTCAGGTCCCCTCCATAGAGCGGGTCACCGATGAGAGGATGCTTCATCGCGGCCATGTGAACCCGGATCTGGTGCGTGCGCCCGGTCTCCAGGTGGATCTCCAGCAGCGAAGCACCGACGAAGGCCTCGAGAGTCTCGTAGTGCGTGACGGAGTCTTTCCCCTCGGGACGCACGGCGAACTTCCACGAGTGTGCGGGATGACGTCCGATCGGAGCATCGATCGTTCCCGCCAGCGGATCCAGGTAGCCCTGCGCGATGGCGTGGTAGACCTTCTCGACCGTACGATCCTTGAACGCGCGCTTGAGCAGCGTGTAGGCGCGCTCGGACTTCGCGACGACCATGAGTCCGCTGGTTCCGGCATCGAGTCGGTGCACGACCCCCTGACGCTCCGGCGCTCCGGAGGTCGCGATGCGAAAGCCCGCTGCGGCGAGTGCACCCACCACCGTGGGCCCTTCCCACCCGAGCGACGGATGAGCGGCCACACCGGCGGGCTTGTCCACGACGACGATGTCGTCGTCGTCGTGGATGATCCCCAGCTCGGGAACCGCCGTGGGAACGACTTCCAGGTCGCGTTTGGGCTCCCAAGCCACGTCAAGACGCGCTCCCGCGACGACGCGGTCGGACTTTCCGGCGGGACGGCCGTCGAGGAAGACGCCACCGGATTCCGCGATGTCCGCCGCGAACGTGCGCGAGACGTCGATGAGACGCGCCAGCACAGCATCCACGCGCGACCCATCCGCCTCGCTGTCGACGACGAAGGAGCGGGACTCCACGCTCACGCGTCGTGACGGGCCGGAAGAGTGTCCGGGTTGTCGGGCGCGCTCTCCGCGCCGGTGTCCGCAGCGTCGATGTCCTGGGCGTCGGCGTCCGACAGCTCCTCGGCGACGGCGGCCTGTTCTTCGGCGAGGGCTTCTGCTTCGGCCTCTGCGCGGCGGTTCTCAGTCATGTTCTGCGTAGTCCCTTCGGACGTCGACTGCGCGGCCAGGCGGTCACGGCGCTCCCGTCGACTCTCATAGCGATCCTCGTCGTCGATCGCGCCGAGCACTACCCCCGTACCAGCACCCTGCACGCTCGCCTCCGCGGCACCAGGCTTCGCTTCGCGCGAGCCGTCCATGCGTACGCCGACGAGCACGATGATCGCGATCGCGATCATGCTGGTGACGATGAACATGTCCGCCACGTTGTAAATGGCCGGCATCATCCACGGGGTGTTGATGAAATCGACCACGTGCCCGACGAGGAATCCGGGAGCGCGGAACAGACGATCGGTGAGATTGCCCAGCACTCCGCCGAGCAACGCGCCGAGCACGACGGCCCACAGGCGCGAGGAAACGCGCGTGAACATGAGCACGATGATCGCGACGGCGACACCGGCGAGAGCCAGGGAGAAGATCCAGGTCACGCCTTCGCCGAGCGAGAACGCGGCCCCGGGGTTGAAGGTCAGGGTGAAGCGAAGGAACTCGCCGATCACATTGACCCAAACGCCTTCCTGCAGGTTCTGCAGGGCGAGGTGCTTGGTGAACTGGTCGGCGGCCAGCGCCACCACCGCGATGCTCGCGATGATCGCACTGGCCGCCGCCCGAGGAAGTGGCTTCCTGACGGTCATCCGTTCAGGATCAGAGGCCGACGGCGGACACCGGCGTGGTGCCGGATGCGCTGCCGGACGTGTCGAGGTCCTTCAGCTGGCCCTCGATGTACTTGCGCAGGTTCGAGCGGTAGTCGCGCTCGAAGCCACGCAGCTCCGTGATACGGCCTTCGAGGGTCTTGCTCTCCTCGTTGAGGCGCGCGATCTCCTGACGGCTCTTCTCCTCGGCATCCGCGACGATCTTCGCGGCCTGAGCCTGAGCGTCGGAGATGAGCTGGTCGCGCTGAGCCTTACCCTCGGCGACGTGCTCGTCGTGCAGACGCTGTGCGAGCTCGATGATGCCGGCGCTGGCAGCAGCAGGCTGACCGGAAGCGGCGGGCGCCTCAACGGGCTCAGGCTCGGGGGTGGGCTCGACGACAGGCGCCGGCTCTTCGGCTGCGGGAACAGCGGCGACGGGAGCGGACTCCACCGGAGCGGCAGAGGAAAGCTCACCCGACTCGTACTTGGCGAGCTTCGCCTTGAGCTCGGTGTTCTCCTCGATGGTCTTGCGCCATTCGACGACGATCTCGTCGAGGAAGTCGTCGACCTCGTCCGGGTCGAAGCCCTCCTTGAACCGGACGTGCTGGAACTGCTTGGTGACGACGTCATCCGGGGTCAATGCCATGATGGCTCCTCTTTCACTTCAGGAAGGTCAAGGTCCAGGTGCGATTCCATGGGACGCTCGCTCCGAGATTTCAGCATAGCTCCCCCACCCGTCAACCGGCCAAGACATCCCCGAGCACGCCGACGAAGGTGATCAGCACCAGGCAGAGGATGAAGGTGACGGTGAAGGACAGGTCGATCGCGACGGGACCGAGACGCAGGGGCGGAATGAATCGCCGGAAGAACTTCAGCGGCGGATCTGTGATGGTGTAGACGATCTCCGCCAGCACGAGCCCGAAGCCCTGCGGGCGCCATTCCCTGTTGAAGGCCGGAATGAGATCCAGCACCATGCGCGCGAGCAACGCCAGCAGGTACAGATTCAGGGCGAAGACGATGATCTTCGCGATGAGAGAGACCGCGAAACCCACTACGAACTCAGGACTGCGAGAAGGCGTCGGCGTCGGCGTGCGCGATGCCGCCGTCACCAGAGATCGCGATGTTCTCCGGAGAGAGCAGGAAGACCTTGTTGGTCACGCGCTCGATACGTCCGTACAGGCCGCTGGCGAGGCCGCTGGCGAAGTCGATGAGGCGACGGGCCTCGGCATCCGACATCTGCGACAGGTTCATGATGACCGGCACACCATCGCGGAAGCTCTCGGCGATGCCCTGGACATCCTTGTAAGCCTTCGGGTGCACGGTCAGGATCTCGCTGACGGGGCCCGCCGCGGGCTGACGCACCACAGTGGGCCGACGCAGCGGAGTGACGGGGGCGGTGACGCCTGACTCTTCCACGGTTTCCTCCCGGACCACCTCACGCGGGCGCTGACGCACGGGCGCCTCCGCTGCGGGCTCCTCGTAGACTTCTTCCTCGTCGGCAAGACCGAGGTAGACCATCGTCTTCTTGAGCGGGTTCGACATCGCGTCCTCCGTGATTGTGCTCGTCTTGTTGCAGGTTATCCCCGGGCGGGTCGCTCGCCCGTGATTGCGGAACCGATCCGCAGGTGTGTCGCGCCGCAGGCGATCGCCTCGGCGAAGTCATGACTCATTCCGGCGGAGATCCATCGCGCGGCCGGCTCGAGCGCCCGAACGCGTTCGGCATACCCGGCGAGGCGCGCGAAAGCGGAAGCCGGTGCTTCGTCCAGCGGCGCCACCGCCATGATGCCGCGCAGCCGCAGCGAGTCGAGCCGCAGCACGTGCTCCACCAGAGCATCCAGGTCTTGCGGGGCCACCCCACCGCGACCGGCGTCGTCGGTGAGGTTGACCTGCACCAGGACGTCCAGCGTGTCGTCATCCGCAGGAGCCGCCGCGTGGAGCGCGTCGGCGAGACGGATCCGGTCGACCGAGTGCACGACGGACGAAGCGGCGCGAACTTGCCGCGCCTTGTTGGTCTGCGCCTGACCGATGAAGTGCCATCGCACGTCGCCGAGCTCTGCGAGCTCGGCCCGCTTTGCCGTGAGCTCCTGCTGGCGGTTCTCCCCCACGTCGCGCACGCCCAGCTTGGCGAGGTCGCTCACGAGAGAGGCCGGATGGAACTTCGTCACGACAATGCGCGTGATCTCCGATGCCTGCCGACCGGCATCACGGATCGCGGCGTCGATCTGCTGATCGACGTCCGCGAGCCGTGACTGCAGCGTGCTCACTTGAGGAAGTCGGGGATGTCGATGTCGTTGTCGTCGAAGGCGGAGTCGAAGCCACCGAGGTCCGGAAGCACGGGAGCGGCCGGTGCCGTGGTCGCGCCCGTGGGCGCAGCCTCGGCAGGAGCCTTCTTCTCTTCCTCGGCCGGCGCCTTCTCCTCCTCTGCCGCCGGTCGCTGGGCGACCGTGGGCAGCTCGAGTCGAGGGGTGGGCTCTCCGGCATCGAAGCCCGCCGCGATCACCGTGACGCGAACTTCGTCGCCGAGGGTGTCGTCGATGACCGTTCCGAAGATGATGTTCGCCTCGGGGTGGGCAGCTTCCTTGACTAGCTGGGCCGCATCGTTGATCTCGAAGATGCCGAGGTTGGAACCACCCTGGATCGACAGCAGCACACCGTGGGCGCCCTCGATCGACGCCTCCAGCAGGGGCGATTCGACGGCGAGCTCCGCAGCCTTGATCGCGCGGTCGGCGCCGCGAGCGGAGCCGATTCCCATGAGGGCGGAACCTGCGCCCTGCATGACGCTCTTGACGTCGGCGAAGTCGACGTTGATGAGACCGGGGGTGGTGATCAGGTCGGTGATGCCCTGCACACCGGCGAGGAGCGCCTGGTCGGCGGTGGCGAACGCCTCGATCATCGAGATGCCGCGGTCGCTGATCTCCAGGAGGCGGTCGTTGGGCACCACGATGAGGGTGTCCACCTCCTCCTTGAGGCGCGCAACGCCCTGCTCGGCCTGCTGCTGGCGGCGACGCCCCTCGAACGAGAACGGCTTCGTGACGACACCGACGGTCAGCGCACCGATCGACTTCGCGATCTTCGCGACGACGGGGGCGCCACCGGTACCGGTGCCACCACCCTCACCCGCGGTGACGAACACCATGTCGGCGCCGCGCAGGGCCTCCTCGATCTCGTCGGAGTGGTCTTCGGCGGCGCGACGGCCCACTTCGGGGTCTGCTCCCGCTCCGAGGCCGCGGGTGAGCTCGCGGCCCACGTCCAGCTTGACGTCGGCATCGCTCATCAGCAGCGCCTGGGCGTCCGTGTTGACCGCGATGAACTCCACGCCGCGCAGGCCGAGGTCGATCATGCGGTTGACGGCGTTGACGCCACCACCGCCGACGCCGACGACCTTGATCACGGCGAGGTAGTTCTGGTTCTGGCTCATGCCGGCCTCCGTGTCGTGTGAACCCTCTGGTAAACCTTCACCCTCAGGTAGAAGGTTAAAGTATTGCTGGGTATACATTTACCAGTCCTGACGGTATGCGCCCGGGACGGGTGTTGCTGCGATGCCACGCCGTGTGTCGGCCAGAACGGCCCCGACACGCGGGGCGGTCGGCGTCAGTGAACAGCGTCAGCGAACGACGACCGCACTCGGCGACGAGACGTCGTAGGTCGACACCGGGCCGGGAGGGCTCGCCGTCATGGTGGCCATCAGCACACGCGCCTTCTCGGCCGACCGGTCACTGCCTCCCCAGATCACCGTTACTCCCGAATCGGCGAGGGTGAGCGTCACGTCCTGTGCGGTGGTCGCGGATACAGCCGTGACGGCAGGGCGGATCGTGTCGGGCAGGGAGCGGATGATGAGACCCGCAGCGATGAACGCCTCCGAGCCCGCTCCCCCCGCGGCGGAGATCACGGGCTGTCCCGGCGGCACCTCCGGAGTCGTGGAAAGGGCGACCCCCGCCGCATCCACGAGGGTGAATCCCGCGTCGGATGCGACAACACCCACCGGTGTACGCTCCACGACCCGCAGCACCATCTCATGCGGCGGCCGGGCTTCGATGGAGTATGTCTCCACCATCGGGAAGCCCACGAGGGCAGCCTTCACCTCGCTGGCGTCGATCGCCGCCAGCGGACGACCCAGCTGGGATTGCAGCGACTGCTCCAGGGCAGCGGGATCCAGCGACGTGGCCCCGACGACGGTCACCTTCTGGATGGCGAACAGCGGACTGTAAGCGGCAGCGTACGAGCCACCCGCCACGACGACGAGCACAGCGATCGAGATGATCCAGGCGAGACGGCGGCGCCGACTGCGCACCGTGAAGCGACGCATCTCCGTGCGCAGCGCACGACGACGAGCGCGCGTGGCGCGCCAGACGTCACTCCATCGCCCACGGGGCTCCTCGCCCGTCGAGTCCTCGGAGTCTCGCGATTTCGCTCGCGCGCGCCCGAGACGGCCACCCGAACGCTCCTCAGCCGCCTCCGACTCGCCCTCCGCCGCCTCCTGGCGTGCGGTGACGAGGTCGACCACCGGCGCTTGACCGAACCGGCGCGCGGCGCCCGTTCCGAAGCCGGTGAGTCCGTCGTCGTCCGATGAACTCCTCAGATCGTCGAGTTCCTGAGTGCGTTGCTCGTCGGCCGTTGCCGATGCCATCGCCGGCGGGATGGGCGCCGCATCGGCAAGGCTCACCCAGGCCCGCACATCCTCATAGTCGACGGCGGTGTCCACCTCGTCCGGGCTCGCGGCCGTGTCGGCACGTGACCGCGCAGCAGGCAGGACCACCTGGTCGACGTCGGGCGTCGTCGGACGCTCCGGTTCGCGACGCGGCGGTCTCGGCGGCTGCTGCGGTCGGCGCACGCTTAGTCCGCGTTCCGTCCGAGTGAATCCAGCACCTGCGGAATGATCAGGTTGACGTTTCCGCAGCCCAGGGTCACGACGATGTCGCCCTCGCGGGCGATCTCACCGATGTAGTCGGCGGCACTCTGCCAGTCAGGCTCATAGTGCACGTGCGCGGGGTCGGCGAACGCGTCGCTGACGAGTGCACCGGTGACGCCGGGGACGGGATCCTCACGCGCGCCATACACGTCCAGCACGACGGTGAGATCGGCGCGGTTCTCCAGCACCTCGGCGAACTCCGCGAACATGAGCTGCGTGCGGCTGTACGTGTGCGGCTGGTGCAGAGCGATCACCCTCCCAGACCCCACGACGGTGCGAGCGCCCGCCAGTGCAGCATCCACCTCCGTCGGGTGGTGGGCGTAGTCATCGAAGACGCGAACACCCCGGACGGTGTCATGCAGCTCGAAGCGTCGCGCCGTGCCCTGGAAGCCCTCCATCGCCCGCGCTGCGGCGGCGAAGTCCTGTCCGAGCGCGACGAGCACCGCCACGGCTCCGGTGGCGTTGATGGCGTTGTGTGCACCGGTGACGGCGAGGCGGATCGACACGCTCTCGCCGCGGTGGGTGATGGAGAACGCCACGCCCTGCGTCGTATCCACATCGGCGATGCGGAAATCGGCGTCGTCGGCGAATCCGAAGCTCAGCACCCGGGGGTGGCTGACGCGAGCACGCACAGCGACCGCGCCCGGATCGTCCGAGGAGATCACGACGGCCTCGCGGGCCTCGTCGGCGAACCGCACGAAGGCGTCGTCGAACGCCGAACGGGAGCCGTAGTGATCGAGGTGATCGGGGTCGACATTGGTGATGAGTGCCACCGAGGTGTCGTACAGCAAGAACGTGCCGTCGGATTCGTCGGCCTCGATCACGAAGAGCTCGTCGGCGCCGCTCCCGCTGGAGACGCCCAGCTGCGCGATCACGCCGCCGTTCACGAAGGCGGGGTCCTCCCCCAGTGCCTGCAGCGCCGTGACCACCATGCCGGTGGAGGTGGTCTTGCCGTGCGCGCCCGCGATCGACACGAGACGGCGCCCGCCGATGAGCCAGTGCAGCGCCTGGGAGCGGTGGATCACATGAAGTCCGCGCTCCTTGCCCAGCAGGAACTCGGGATTCTCCGGCCAGATGGCACCGGTGTGCACCACGGTGTCGACGTCGTCGGCGAGGTTCGCGGCGTCATGACCGACATAGACGGTGGCGCCGGCGTCCTCCAGCGCGCGAAGGCCGGGGCTGTCGGCGCGGTCGGAGCCCGAGACACGGATGCCGCGGGCGAGGAACATGCGTGCCAATCCGCTCATGCCGGATCCGCCGATGCCGATGAAGTGCGCGGCACGGATGTCGTCCGGGATGGGAAGGCTCAAGTCGGGTCGAATCATTTCCGCTCCAGTCTAGATTCGGCCCTCCCCACCCGGGCTGAACGGCACACCTGACAACCGTTTGTGTTGACACAGACTGCCGGATTCATCTAGCTTTGTATTGACACAAGGAGGTCCGATGGAGCTGACAGGATTCGTCATCACCTGCAGTACCGCGGCGCTGGTCGCATTGCTTGTGACGCTGGGCGCGGCTCCGCGCTCGGTACAGCGCTTCGGCGACCGACGTGACCTGCCGCGACTGGCTCCCGCAGCCTTCGCAGCGGTGGTCCGCCAGCTCCGCACGAGCACACTCTGGGCGATGGCCGCCATCGCCGTCTGCCTCGTCGGCGCGGTGAGCGTCACCCGGCAGCTGGGGACAGATGTGTTCGCGGGCTGGGCGCTGTTGCTGCTCCTCTATCCTGCGGTCGCCATCGCCACGGCGATCCACTCCGCCCTCCACCGGACTTTTCACCCAGCCCCGGGCGGCAGCCGGGTGGCGCCCTCGCGATCGCTCGGGATCGAAGACGCGGTACCGGCGCCCTACGCCGCTTTTCCCGACCGTCTGCTGTGGGTGGTGGTCGTCACGGCCGTCGCCGCCACGATCGCGGTGAGCCTGACCTCCGCGTCCGCGCTGATCTGGGCCATCGGAGTGATCTTGGCAGCGCTGACGGTCGTCCTGTTCGGCTTCCGGCTGCTGGAGCGCGCCGTGCTCTCGCGGCCTCAGCCACTTCAGAACCGGAGCGAGCTCGTCTGGGACCGTGCGCTTCGCACCCAGACCCTGTTCATGCTGCGCCAGGTGCAGGCCGGGGTCGTCATCACGGCCATCGGGGCCGTCGTCGCCGTGCCGCTGGCCGGCGCCCTCGGCCCGGAAGCCGTGCCCGTATGCCTGGCCTTCAGCGCGGCCGGCGTGAACTTCGTCATCGCCGCCTATGCCATGCGCATCGATCAGTACACCCCCGCCCCAGCCGCAACAGGAGAGTCATCCGCATGATCACCATCGACCCCGCCGCCGGTACACCGCCGTTCGAGCAGCTGCGCGTGCAGATCATCGACGCCATCGCCGCCGGCGAGCTTCCCGCAGGAGACAAGCTGCCCACGGTTCGCCGACTGGCCGCTGATCTGGAGATCGCACCCGGCACCGTCGCGCGCGCGTACCGCGAGCTCGAAGCAGCGGGACTGATCGAGACCCGCGGCCGCAACGGCACGTTCGTGCGGGCTCAGGGGGATGTCCGGATGCAGCAGGCCCAGGATGCGGCCGCGGGTTTCGCATCGCAGATTCGGGCGTTGCGTCTGGACCCGGCCGAGGCGCTCGAGCTGGTCAAGCGCGCTCTGCACGTCTGAATCAGGGAGCCAGGGCGGCGTCGATCAGCTCGATCACGTTCTCGGTGCCCGTTCGCGTGCCGACCATCTCGGCAGCCGCCACCATGCGAGCGCGCGCAGCATCATCCTGAAGCAGCGGCACGATGCGCGAGCGGACCGCCTCCGCGGTGAATTCGGCGTTCTCGATCAGGATGGCCGCGCCCGCGGAGACGGCCGAGGCCGCGTTCAGACGCTGCTCACCGTTACCGACGGCGTACGGCACGTACGCGGCAGGGATTCCGAGGGCGCTCACTTCACTCACCGTCGCCGCGCCGGAGCGCGAGACGATGAAGTCGGCCAGCGCGAAGGCGAGGTCCATGCGATCGAGGTAGGGAACCACGACGTACCCCGACGCCTGAGGGTCCGTGACGCCCTTCCCCTCGCCGGTCGCGTGCAGCAGCTGCCATCCGGCATCCAGGACCGCCTGCCACGCGCCCTCGATCGCGGTGTTGAGCTGGAGCGCGCCGAGGGACCCGCCGAACACCAGAAGCGTCGGCTTGTCGGCATCGAGACCGAAGTACTCGGCGGCCTGCGCGCGAGCGGCGACCCGATCCAGCTCCACGACCTCGCGGCGCAGCGGCATACCGACCAGCGCCCCCCGCTTCAACGGCGTTCCCTCGAACGCCACACCGACGCCGGACGCGCGGCGCGCGCCCAGTACGTTCGCCAGTCCCGGCTTGGCGTTCGCCTCGTGAACGATGAAGGGCACGCCGGCACGCCGGGCCGCCACATATGCCGGCGCCGCCGCGTATCCGCCGAAACCGACGACCACATCGACACCGTGCACACGGATGTGCGCGCGAACCTGGCCCACCGCACGACGGAAACGGGCGGGGAACTTCACGGCGGCACCGTTCGGACGACGTGGGAACGGGACCTTGTCGACGATCAGCAGCTCGTACCCGCGCTCCGGGACGAGCCGGGATTCCAGGCCCTCCCTGGTCCCGAGAACCAGCACGCGGGCCTCCGGGTCGCGTGCGCGCAGGCCATCGGCAACGGCGAGCAGCGGGTTCACGTGTCCGGCAGTTCCGCCGCCGGCCAGGAGGTACGTCGTCATACTCCGATCCTCCCACGACCGGCTGATCGTCGTGTGCGCCGTCAGTCCAGACGCTGGACAGGGGTGCGGGATGCGCGTGCGCGCTTCGCCGCGCCCGAGGCCGCTCCTCGCACCGGCAGGGTGCGAGCGAAGCTCAGCAGCACACCGCACGCGATCAGCACGGACAGCAGCGAGGTGCCGCCCTGCGACAGGAACGGCAGCGGCACTCCCAGCGCGGGCGCGAGGCGCAGGACCACGGCGATGTTCACGAGCGCCTGTCCGGTGATCCAGACGATGATCCCGCCCGAGACGATGCGGATGAACATGTCGTCGGTGCGGCGGATCATGCTGATCACCGCGAAGGTGAGGATGCCGAACAGCACGAGCACCACGATGCAGCCGAGCAGCCCGAGTTCCTCCCCCACGATCGCGAAGATGAAGTCGTTCGCCTTGGCCGGCAGCCAGCCGTACTTCTCGGTCGAGTTGCCGAGCCCGACGCCGAAGAACCCTCCATTCGCCAGCGCCCAGAGTCCGTGCACCTGCTGGTAGCAGAGGCGGTCATCCACTCCGCACGTCGGGTCGAGGAACGCCGTGATGCGGTCCACGCGGTCGGGTTTGATGATGGAGAGCGCCGCGACTCCCGCACCGGCGAGGAGCACCGGGACGATCAGGATCCGCAGCTTCACACCGGCGAAGTAGAGCGCGCCGAGCACCACCATCATGATGATCATCGCAGTACCCAGATCCTCGCCGCCGAGCACGCTGGCCAGCACGAGCACGACCACCGGGACTAGCGGAATGGCGAAATGAGTCCAGCGGTTCAGCAGCGCCTGCTTGCGTTCCAGGATGAACCCGAGCCACAGAGCCGTCGCGAGCTTCAGGAACTCCGAGGGCTGCGCCTGCACGAACTTCAGGTCGACCCAGTTCGTGTTCCCGTCCTGATGGATGCCCAGCGGCGTGAAGATCAGCATCTGGAATGCGACCGCCGCGATGATGATGGGCCAGGCCATGCGCTTCCAGAAGACCACGGGAAAGCGGCTGAGGACGAACATCAGCGGGATCCCGACAGCGGCGAACAAACCCTGTTTGAATGCCGTGTCGAACGGTGACTCACCGCTGCCCGAGCTGGTGGCCGACAGCACCATCACCCAGCCGAACACCGCCAGGAAGAGTGACACCGCGGCGATCAGCACGAACTCCGTGGCCACCGGCTGGAAGATCCGTCCGAGCCTCACGCGCGCGGCAAGTCCGCGCGGCCCGTCCGAGGAGGGCGGCTGCGGCAGCCGTGTGGTCGCCATGCGCGCCTCCTGCTCTTGGTCTACTGGCCGTTCGTGATCCCCAGGCGGTCACGGACCGCTGCGGCGAACTTCGCGCCACGATCGTCGTAGCCGCTGAACTGATCGAAGCTGGCCGCTGCGGGAGCGAGCAGAACGGTACCGCCCTCCTCGACCACCCCCGCAGCCAGTTCCACCGCACGCGGCATGACCTTCTCAGTGTCGGTCTCGTCCACTTCGAACACCGGCACGTCGGGCGCGTGTCGTGCGAACGCCGCCACGATCTCCGACCGGTCCGCACCGATCACCACGGCCGCCGCCGCTGCGGGTCCCCGCGAGGCGACCAGCTCGGTGATGTCCACGCCTTTGAGAAGCCCACCGAGCACCCAGACCGCACCCGGGTACGCCGCCAGCGACGACGACGCCGCGTGCGGGTTGGTCGCCTTCGAGTCATCGACCCAGGTCACCCCGGCGAAACGCGCGACCACCTCGATGCGGTGGGGGTCGAGCCGGAAGGAGAGCAGGGCATCGTGCACCTGCTCCGGTGTCACGCCCAGGGAACGAGCCAGCGCCGCCGCAGCGAGCGCGTTGGCGACGATGTGCGGTGCGCCGAGGTCGTGTTCGGCGAGCTCAGCGACGGTCGCGAGCTCGAGCGCCGCATGACGACGGTCATCCGTGAAGGCGCGATCGACGAGGAGGCCGTCGACGACGCCCAGGTCGCTGAGGCCGGGCACACCGAGATCGAAGCCGATCGCTCGCGCGCCCTCGACGACATCCGCGTCCTCGACCATCTCGCGGGTGACCACATCGGCCTTGTTGTACACGCACGCCACGCGGGTGTTGCGGTACACGAAGGCCTTGGCATCGCGGTACGCGTCAAACGAGCCATGCCACTGCAAGTGGTCGTCGGCCAGGTTGAGGCAGACGGACGCGTGCGGGACCGGGGCGCCGACGCCCTCGTTCAGGCCCAGGTACCAGAGCTGGTGACTGGAGAGCTCCACGACGAGGACATCGAAGCCGGACGGATCGCGCACGGCATCCAGGATCGGCGTGCCGATGTTCCCGCACGGAGCGGCGCGCAGTCCGCCCGCCACCAGCATGGTCGCGGTCATCCGCGTCGTCGTCGTCTTGCCGTTGGTGCCAGTGATGAACACCCAATCGGCAGGTACGCCTCCCTCGCGGGTGACCTTGTCGCGCACGCGCCATGCCAGCTCGATGTCACCCCACAGCGCAATGCCGCTCTCCCGCGTCCAGCGGATCACGGGGTGGTGCGGCGGGAAGCCGGGCGAGGCGATGACCACGTCGGGTGCGAAGTCGACGAGCTCCGCGGGCGGGGTGTCCAGGGAGCCGACGTGCAGGCGGGCTCCGATCACCGGAACCAGCCGGGCGTACTCGTCGGCGGCCGCCTCGGTGACGACGAGGACCTCGGCGCCGAGCTCGGTGAGGGTGTCGGCCACGGAGAAACCCGTGTCCGACAGGCCCAGCACCGCCACCCGGAGTCCCTTCCAGTCCGCGTACCAGCTGGTGAGGGAATCCAGACGACTCATGTGCGAGACAACCATTCGACGTAGAAGAGACCGATGCCCGACACCGCGAGCACGCCCGCGATGATCCACATCCGCACCACGATGGTGGCCTCGGGCCAGCCGCGGAACTCGAGATGGTGGTGGAAGGGGCTGTTGAGGAAGAGGCGCTTACCCCGGGTGAGCTTGAAGTACACGCGCTGCAGGATCACCGAGCCGGACGCGAGCACGTAGACGCCCGCGATCAGGATCGACAGCAGCTCGGTGTGCGTGAGGACGGCCATCGCCGCGACGACCCCGCCGATCGCCATCGAGCCGGTGTCACCCATGAAGACCTTCGCCTTGGGCGCGTTCCACCACAGGAAGCCGGCCAGCGCGCCGATGAAGGCGGCCGAGACGATCGCCAATTCCATCGGGTCACGGGTGTTGTAGCAGCCACCGTAGGACGCGGGATCCAGCTCGGCGATGCAGCTCTGACGGGCCTGCCAGAAGGCGATCAGGCTGTACGCACCCACCACGAAGATGCCCGAACCCGCTGCGAGGCCGTCGAGGCCATCGGCGAGGTTGGCCGAGTTCGACATCGCGATGCCGATGACCGAGATCCAGAGCAGGTAGATGATCCAGCCGAGCGCCACACCGATCCCGAGCACCGGAAGCCAGGAGCCGAGGGAGAACGGGTCCAGCAGCGGCAGATCGCGAAACAGCGAGACCGCGCTGGATCCGGGGGTGACACCGCGATCATTCGGGAAGTTCAGGGCACCGACGGCGAAGACGACCGCGACGAGCAGCTGCGCGGCGATCTTGCGCCATCCGGACAGTCCCAGACTGTTCTGACGCTTCACCTTCAGGTAGTCGTCGATGAACCCGACCGCTCCGAAGCCCACCATCATCCAGAGAACCAGCAGGCTCGACGGGGTGGGCGGGAAGTCACCCGCGTAGCTGCCGACGAAGTAGCCGACCAGGGTGCCGAGGATGAAGATGAGCCCGCCCATCGACATCGTTCCGCGCTTTGCCGCGTGCTGCGGGTTGTTCATGGCCTCCGGCGTACGGATGACCTGACCCCAGCCCCAGCGCTCGTACCACTTGAGGAACACCGGCGTCAGCAGCAGCGTGAACGCCATCGAAATGGCGGCGGCAGAGAGCAGTGACCTCACGAGAACGATTCTCCCATGCGGTCGCCCAGGAAACGCAGCCCTGCGGAGTTGGAGGACTTCACCAGCACGCGGTCGCCCTCGCGCAGCTCGCCCATCAGATAGTCGTAGGCCTCATCGGCTGTCTCGAAGAACACGGCTTCCCCGTCCCAGGAGCCCTCCGCGATGGCAGAGAGGTACAGGCGGCGGGCATCGCGGCCGACCACCACGATGCGCTCGAAGCGCAACCGGACGGCCAGCAGGCCGACTTCGTCATGTGCGTCACCGGCGAACTCGCCCAGCTCGCTCATGGCACCGAGCACGGCGACCTTGCGCTGGCCCGGCTCGGTGATCTGTGCGAGGGTGCGCAGCGCCGCCGCCATCGAGTCGGGGCTCGCGTTGTACGCGTCGTTGATGATGCGTACGCGATCACTGCCCAGCGGCTGCATGCGCCATCGCTCGGCGATGCTCACCGTCTCCAGCCGCGCGATGGCGTCGGACACCGTCACGCCCAGCGCACGAGCTGCGGCGATCGCGGCGATCGCGTTCATGACGTGATGGGCGCCGAGCACCTGGAGATGGACCCGGTGCGATTCGCCGTCCACCGTGACGGTGAAGTCCGTGCCGTTCGCCGTGACCTCCACATCGGAGGCCTGCAGGTCCGCATCCACGCCATGGCCGAACCACACGACATGCTCGTCGTTCTCGGCGGCGATCTCGGCCATCGTGGCCACGCGGGCGTCGTCGATGTTCAGGACGGCGGTACCGCCGGCACGCACCGCGGCGATCAGGCGGCCCTTCTCGTAGACGGTGCGCTCGATGCCGCCGAAGCCACCGGCGTGCGCCATGCCCACCATCAGCACGACGCCGACATCAGGGGTGACCAGACCCGCGAGCCGGGCGATCTCCCCCGGACCGGACGCGCCGAACTCGCTCACCAGGAACCGAGTGCTCTCGCGGACGCGAAGCATCGTGAGCGGTGCGCCCACCTCGTTGTTGAAGGAGGCGATCGGTGCCACCGTCTCGCCCTCGTCCTCGAGGATGCGAGCCAGCAGGTTCTTCGTCGTGGTCTTGCCGTTGGAACCGGTGATCCCGACGATGCGCAGATCGCCGTGTGCGCGCACACGGGAGACCACCTCGCGCGCGAGGTCGGCGAGAGCGGTGATGGCATCGGCAACGACGAGCTGGGTGATCTCGACATCGACGAGGTGGTCGACGATGGCGACGGCCGCCCCGTTCTCGAGTGCGGCACCCACGAAGTGGTGGCCGTCGGTCTGCTCACCGGGCTTCGCGACGAAGATGCCGCCCGCCGTGATCAGCCGGGAGTCGGTGTCCACCGCTCCCGAGATGACGGTGGCTTCGGTGTGCTGACCGTGAGGGTGGAGAGCGGCGCCGATGGCGTGGCCGATCTCCGCAAGCGTGAGTGCGATCATGTGAAAGAGGTCTCCGAGTGGCGGAGCGGCTCAGCCGAACTTGGGAAGAAGATCGGTGAACGGCGTCTGAGACGGCATGACCCGGTAGTGCTTGAGAACCTGGGTCATCGCCTTCTGGAATGCGGGCGCAGCGGCCGTAGACGATCTTACCGTCGTGGGCTCCTTGAGCGTGACGATCACCACATACTTCGGGTCGTCAGCGGGTGCGTACCCCACGACCGAGACGTCATACAGATCGGACTTGTAGGCCTGGGTGGCCTCGTCGTACGTCTGTGCTGTTCCGGTCTTGGCCGCGATGCGATAGCCGGGGATCTTGATGAGATCGGCGACGCCGCCCTGCTCGGCGACGTTCTCGATCATGGTGCTCAGCTGCGAGGCGTTCTGCTCGCTGAGCAGTCGCTCATCCGCCCCGACCTTCGGCGTGGTGACGGTCCCGTCGGCGGCCGTGCAGCTCTCCACGAGGCGCAGCGGCTTCTTCACGCCGTCGTTCGCGATCATCTGGTAGAAGCTCGCCACCTGGGGGGCGGTCACCTGGAAGGCCTGGCCGAAGGTGGTGGCGTAGTGCGTCTGGTTGTCCCATTGATCGGCCGGATGGAGCACACCCGCCTGTTCGCCGTCGAAGTTGACGTCGGTCTTCGAACCGACCCCGAACTTCGCCAGGAAGTCGTGGCGGGCCTGCGGGGTCATGAGGTCGCCGAACTTGGACAGCGCCACGTTGGAGGAGTCGATGAGTGCGCCGGCGAGCGTGTAGTTGTACGTGTCATGGGAGAACGAATCCCCCACCCGTGCACCGTTCGGGAACTCCTCCCAGCCGGACGCGGACACGGTGGACATCGGCGTCGCGGCGCCCGACTCCAGCAGCATCGCCGCCGTGGCGGCTTTGAACGTGGAGCCCGGCTCGAACAGATCCTTGAAGATGTGCCCGTACCAGTCATTCGGGTTCGAGCCGTCGATGTTGTTCGGATCGACGGTGGGCCACTCGGCCGCGGCACGGATCTTGCCCGTGGCGACTTCGACCACGGTCACGGTGCCGCTCTGTGCCCCCTTGCTCTGGGCTTCCTCGGCGATCATCTGCTGCAGGTACCAGTTGAGGTCGCGGTCGATGGTGAGCTGCACCGTGCCGCCGTTCACGGCGGGCGTCTCCGTCATGGAACCCGGGATGACCTCGCCGTTGCCGCCCATCTGGAAGGTCTGGGACCCGGCCGTCGGAGTCAGGCACGCGTTCTCC
Source organism: Microbacterium sp. (assembly GCA_031277945.1). GTDB lineage: Bacteria > Actinomycetota > Actinomycetes > Actinomycetales > Microbacteriaceae > Microbacterium. The sequence continues at coordinate 147,035 of JAITLK010000001.1, forward strand.
ATCGACTCCACGCCGGCCTGCGGGAAGACGGTTCCCTTCTCCGGATCCGTTCCCGTGAAGCCGATGACACTGCCCGCCACGGCTCCGTCGGGGTACGTGCGGGATTCATGGGACGGCATGGCCAGATACGGAATCGCGAGCGCTTTGAGCTGTTCCATCTGGGCGGTCGACAATCCCGTGGTCAGCAGGGCGTACCGGCTGTTCGGATTGTCTGCGAAGTTGTTCGCCACGGTGGTGCGCACCTCGTCACCGGACAGACCGATGATGGCCGCGATCTTGTCGGAGACGGCGGGCCATTCCTCCTTCAACGGGATCTTGGTGCCGTCCTTGGCGAGCCGGAACACGGTGTTGAGGTTGAGCGGGTCGATCACGGCGTCGTAGGTGACGTTGCTCACCGCGAGCACTGCGCCGTTCGCGTCGACGATCTCCCCACGGGTACCGGCGATCGGCTTGGACTGCTGGGTCTTCAGCTTCGACTCCGCGACGTACTCGGAGGCGTTCACCACCTGGATGTCGACCAATCGGACCGAGAAGGCCACCATGAGCACGCTCACGGTGCCGAACACCGCCACCGTGCGCCGGCGACGGATGCGGGTGTCCTTGGGGGTCATGCTTCCTCGTCTGTTCGCGTCGATGACGTGTGGGTGGCGGTCAACGGGTTTCGGGCGTGGGCAGTCCCTCGCTGATGGCGGGCGGCTGCTGCGGCAGCTCCGTCTCGGTGGCGACGGACTCCTCCGCGGGCGTCGCGTCCGAAGCGGTGCCGCCGGCGCCTTCGGTGGATGCTTCGGGTGCTGTCACAGGGGCAGTCTGTCCGGTGATGGTCGCGGAGGGGTCCATGACCAGCGGCGTGTTCTTGATCAGGTCGTTGCCCACCGCTGCCCGCCCCTTCGCGTCGATCGTCGACGTCGACTCCGTGGACGGCGTGCCGAGGACTGCGGCGTCGCTCAGGCGCAGAAAGCTGGGCGAGCCGGCGCTGATCATTCCCGCGGCCGTTGCGTTGGCGGCGAGGTACTGGGGCGAACTCAGTCCCGCCACCTGATCGAACAGCCCCTGCGCCTCGATCGTGAGCGCGCGCTGCTGCTCGGTGAGGTTGACGATGTGGTGCGTGGTCTGGGTCGATGCGATCGAGAAGAACAGTTGCGCAGCGACGATGAGGAGCACACCGATGATCGCGGTGAGCCCGTACACGGTCTGCGGGCGACGGCGACGTGCGGGTGCGTCGACCGGACGGAGGTGCCTGCGAGGGGAGCCGCTCCCCCGCCCCGGGCGGGGCTGGATGTGTGGTTCTTCGGGCAGGGCAGACGAGGCGCTCATGCGGACTCCCGAATTCGTTCGACGGCGCGCAGGCGCACCGGGGTGGCTCGAGGATTGCGCTCGCGCTCCTCATCAGAGGCCATCTCTGCCCCCTTGGTGAGGGTGCGGAACCGGGGAGCGTGCTCCTCCAGTTCGACCGGCAGCCCCCGTGGGGCCGTCGACGCCGTGGCCGTGGCGAACGCACGCTTGATGATGCGGTCTTCCAGTGACTGGTAGGACATGACGACCAGCCGCCCGCCGACAGGCAGCAGCTCCAGGGCCGCCGGGATAGCGGCGCTCAGCACGGACAGCTCGCTGTTCACTTCGACCCGCAGCGCCTGGAAGACGCGCTTGGCCGGGTGGCCGGCGCGCTGTGCGGCTGCCGGCGTCGCCGCCGTGAGGATCTCCACCAGCCGGCCCGAGGTCTCGATCGGCGCTTCCTGCCGGGCAGCGATGATGAATCGCGCATATCGACCGGCGAGCTTCTCCTCGCCGTACACCTCGAAGATCCGGCGCAGCTCCCCCTCGCTGTAGGTCGCGATGATGTCGGCGGCAGTGCGCCCTGCGGTCTGGTCCATCCGCATGTCCAGGGGCGCGTCCTTGGAGTAGGCGAATCCTCGCTCGGCCTCATCCAGCTGCAGGGAGGAGACTCCGAGATCGAACAGGATGCCGTCGGCGTGGTCGAACCCGCTGTCGTACACCGCATCCGTGATGCCGTCGTACACCGTGTGCACCAGGTGGACACGCGAGATGTGCGGAGCCAGGCGCTCCCCCGCGATCCGCAGGGCGTCGGTGTCGCGATCAAGGCCCACCAGCTCCACCTCGGGGAAGCGTCCGAGCAGTGCGGACGAATGCCCTCCCATGCCGGTGGTGGCATCGACGAGGACCGCGCCGGGGTGCGCGAGCGCAGGAGCAAGCAGCTCCACGCAGCGTTCGAGGAGGACGGGGATGTGGATGTCTTCGATGCTCATGATCTCTTCGGGTTGGGCCTGGGCTCTGATTCCCCTCCGACCCGACCTGCCACCGGGGAAGTGGCGTCAGGGCGAGTCAGCTGGGAGTCGGAACTCAGGCTCAGAACAATCCCGGAATCACCTCCTGCTCCATATCGGCGTAGCTCTCCTCGTTGGCCTCGACGAACTCGTTCCAGGCCTGGGCGTTCCAGATCTCGGCGTGCGCGCCGACTCCGGTGACCACCAGTTCCTTCTCCAGCCCGGCATAGGTGCGCAGGCTCTGCGGGATGGTGATGCGGTTCTGGCTGTCGGGCATCTCCGCACTGGCCCCGGAGAGGAACATGCGCATGAAGTCACGAGCCTGCTTGTTGCTCAGCGGGGCCTGCCGGATCCGCTCGTGCACCGACTCGAACTCCGCGGTGGAGAACACGTAGAGGCACCGCTCCTGACCGCGGGTGATGACGACACCGCCCGCCAGATCCTCACGGAACTTGGCGGGCAGGATGATGCGTCCTTTGTCGTCGAGCTTTGGTGTGTGCGTACCCAGCAACATCGGCCGTCACCCCCTCTGTCGTCCGGCCCGTCAGAAGTTGGCTCCACAATACTCCACTTCCCTCCACATCCCTAGGGATTTCGACCTGTGAATCAGGGATTCCGCTGAGAGACCCCCGGAATTCCGCGGCTCGGCGAGGTGGAGGGATCGGGAGGGATGTCGTGTCGCCCAGGCGACGCGGAGGAGCCGTCACCGGACGCACGACGGGTCAGATCCGCGGGATGGCGCACGTATCCGCGCGCGCAGGAGCACGGGGAGCGAAGTGGAGGACGTCCGGGGAGTGAAGTGGAGGAGGTCCGGGAACGAAGTGGAGGATCACCGACAAGCGACGCGGAACGCCGGTACGACGGCACGAAAAAGGGCGCCGACCCGAAGGTCGGCGCCCGAAAGAGTTACGGCGTTTTTTAGTCGTCCGAGTCCTGACGGCGATCCCAGCGCTCATTCATGCGATCCATGAACCCGGCGTTGCCTCCGGCGGCGCGTGGGCCGGCGGGACGGGAGGGCTCACGACGGAGTTCTTCCTCGTCGAACTCCAGGGTGGCCTCGCCGCGGCGCCCCGCCACCATGATCCCCACGAACATGAGGGCGACGCCGACAACACCGATGATGATGCCGACGATGGCGAGGGTGCGGAAGAGCGAGACTCCCGCGATCAGCGCACCGAGTCCGGCGACGACGAGCAGAGCGCCGAAGACCAGATTGCGGTAGGTGAATGGACGACCGGCGGAGTCGGCGCTGACCACGTCAGCGTCGTTGTGGAGCAGATTGCGCTCCATCTCATCGAGCAGTCGTTGCTCCTGTTCGGAGAGTGGCATTGTGCCCCCCTTGCGTCGTCCTGAAGGCGGGCCGGATGTTTGCTTCGCCTGACTCCCCAGTCTAAGCCCGTCCGCCGGAACTAGGCTAGGTGGGTGACCTCTTCGCACTCCGTTCCCGAGGCCGTTTCCCAGCGTCTGCTGAGCTTCCTGGCGGAGCGCCGCGAACACGCGATGGCCGACAGCCCCGAGGCGGCACTCGTCATCGACGCGGCGTCCTCCTCCCTGGCAGGAGGAAAGCGGTTGCGAGCGCGGTTCTGCGAGACCGGATGGCGTGCCGTCTCCCCCGAGATCGGAGCCGGCAGCATCATCGACGCGGCGTCCTCGCTGGAGATCTTCCAGGCCGCGGCTCTGGTTCACGACGACATCATCGACAACTCCGACACCCGCCGCGGCCGCCCGGCCGCCCACCGGGCGCTGGAAGCGATGCATGTCAGCCGCGGGTGGGCGGGCGATGCCGCCGCCTTCGGACGCTCGGCGGCCCTTCTGCTCGGCGACCTGCTGGTCGCATGGAGCAACGACCTGTTCGAGGAAGCGCTGAGCGCGCACCCCTCCCCGCGCCCGGCGCGCGACGAGTACGCCCGGATGCGGCGAGATGTCACCCTCGGCCAGTTCCTCGACATCGCTCAGGAGTCGGCATGGGTCGCCCAGCCTGATGCGGAGCATGCCGACCGCGCACTGGAGGTCGCCTCCCTGAAGTCCGCGCGCTACAGCGTGCTGCAGCCGCTGGTGATCGGCGCCAGTATCGGCGGCGCGCGTGACGAGCAGCTCGCGGCGCTGCGCGCGTTCGGACTCCCGATCGGGCTGGCCTTCCAGCTGCGCGACGACGTGCTGGGCGTGTTCGGCGATACGGCGCTCACCGGCAAGCCGAGCGGCGACGATCTCCGCGAAGGCAAGCGCACGCTGCTGATCGCTTACGCGCGCGAAGGCATGGATGCGACCGCGCGCGCATCACTGGATGCCGACCTCGGCCGCACCGACCTGAACGAGAGTGACGTGACCCGGCTCCAGAGCGCCATCATCGCCACCGGTGCGCTCCAGCGCGTCGAGGAGCGCATCACAGCATTCATGGCCGACGCCGACGCGGCGTTGGAGTCGGGCGTGCTGGCCGCGGATGCCGTGGCGGATCTGCGCGCACTCGCCCTCGCTGCCACCGCGCGTACGTCCTGACAACGCGGCGGAGCGGTTCGCTGCTCAGGCGAGGGCGACCGCGACCCGACGGACCTCGCTCTTACGCCCGGCGAGCAGGGAGTTGATCGGTGCGTCACCGATGGTGGGCTCCTCGTTCAGAAGCCAGTCGATGATCTCATCGTCGGAGAAGCCCGCGTCGCTCAGCACGATGATCGTGCCGCGCAGCGACGAGAGCGGCCGCGCATCGACGAGGAAGATCGACGGAACCTGGAACACTCCGTTGCGCTTGCTGCCCACGAGCGCGCGCTCGTCGATGAGCCGACGCACGCGGCCCAGGGATTCGTCGAGCGCCTCGACGAGGTCGGGCATCGCCAGCCAGTCGGTGGGAACGGGGAATTCGCGTGTGGCAGTCACCCCTCCAGTCTCTCATCCACGGAGGCGCGGCGCTCCCGAGGTTGAGCGGAATTGCTCCGTAGACTCGACGGGTGACCTCTCACCAGACCGCTGACCCGCTGATCGGGCGGCTTGTCGACGGTCGGTACCGGGTCCGCGCACGCATTGCGCGCGGCGGCATGGCCACCGTATACGTGGCCACGGACCTTCGCCTGGAGCGCCGTATCGCTCTCAAGGTCATGCACAGTCACCTCAGCGATGATTCGGTGTTCCAGAGCCGGTTCATCCAGGAGGCACGCGCGGCGGCCCGCCTCGCCGACCCCAACGTGGTGAACGTCTTCGACCAGGGCCAGGACGGCGAGCTGGCCTATCTCGTGATGGAGTACCTCCCCGGGATCACCCTCAGAGAGCTGCTGAAGGAGCAGCGTCGACTGAGCATCTCTCAAGCGGTCACCATCATGGACGGCGTGCTCAGCGGGCTCGCGGCCGCCCACCGTGCCGGCATCGTTCATCGCGATGTGAAGCCGGAGAACGTGCTGCTCGCCGAGGACGGCCGCATCAAGATCGGCGATTTCGGTCTCGCCCGCGCCACCACCGCGAACACCGCGACCGGTCAGCAGCTGATGGGCACCATCGCGTACCTGGCGCCCGAGCTGGTGACCCGCGGCACCGCGGATGCCCGCAGCGACATCTATGCGCTGGGCATCATGCTCTACGAGATGCTCGTCGGAGAACAGCCGTTCCGCGGCGAGCAGCCGATGCAGATCGCCTTCCAGCACGCCACCGAGTCGGTTCCGCGGCCGAGCGTACGAAACCCCGGTGTACCGGAACAGCTGGACGAGCTGGTGCTCTGGTCCACCGAGCGGGCGCCGGATGACCGTCCGCTGGATGCGCAGGTCATGCTCGATCGCCTCCGCGAGATCGAGCGCGAGCTCGGCATCACGCCGGTCATCACCCGCAATGAGCCGTCCTTCACGGCTGGCCTGGCGATCCCGGAGGACCTCTCTTCCAGCGGCGGCCTGACCGCGGTGCTCCCCCGCGATTCGGCTCCGGTGCTTCCGCTGCCGGCCACGGATTCCCTCGCTCCGGTCGACAACTCCGCGCGCCTGCGGACGGTGGCCCGGCGTGACCGGCGTTCGGGCGGATGGTTGCTGCTCATCACTCTGCTCCTGGCGGCCGTTGCCGGCGGTATCGGGTGGTACTTCGGATCGGGTCCTGGCTCTCAGGTCGTGGTGGCCGATGTCGCCGGGCTCAGCGAGCAGGAGGCGCGGGATCTTCTCGACGCGCAGGACATCGTCCTCACGAGTTCCCAGCAGCCGAGCCTCACCGTCCCGGCAGGAAATGCCATCGGCACGGACCCCGCCGGCGGTGAGCACGTGGACAAGGGTGCATCGGTCGATCTGATCATCTCCAGCGGCCCCGCGCCCACGACGATCGAGGACCTCTCCGGAGCGGACGAGGCCACCGCCCGGGAGATCCTGGGCAACAAGAACATCACGGTGTCCACGGTCAGCTACCAGTTCACCGAAGACCCTGGTGCAGGCCGGCTCATGAACCTCACCGTCGTCCCGGCCGCGGGCGACCCCTACGACTGCCTCACCGGGTGCGACGCCTTCGAGGGCGACAGCGCCACCCTGCTCGTCTCCAAAGGACCTGTGCCCGTTGTGGCGGGCATGACGGTGGATGCCGCCACGAAGGCGTTCACCGATGCGGGACTGAAGGTCAACAGCGATCAGGTCCGGATCTTCACCGACGAGCAGCAGGCAGCCATCGTCGTCGGCATCATGGACCGCGATGGCGGCGGCAACTGGCAACCCGACGAGACCGTCACCCTCATCGTGTCGGCCGGGCTCGTTCCCGACGTCATCGGACTCTCCGTCAGTAAGGCGACGGACGCTCTGACGACAGCGGGTCTGCAGGTCTCGCCGACGACCGTCGAGGAGTTCTCCAGCGACGTGGCCAAGGGCGATGTCATCCGGATCGCAGACCGCGAGGACGGCGGCAACTGGCGTGTGAACGACACGGTGACGCTGGTGACATCCAAGGGGCCTGAGCTGTTCGAGATCCCCGATGTGACCGGATTGACGCGTGACCAGGCAGCACAGAAGCTGCGCGACAACGGCTTCAACCCCGTCTACAACTGGTACTTGAACGCGCTGCCCGACAGTGTGACGGAGGCGACGGGAACCAACCCCGCCGCCGGCCAGATGCGTGCTCACAACACCGACGTCACCATCAACATCAAGGTGTTGTAGGCCCCCATCTCCGCGGGAGCGTCGCCCGGATTCGGGAGGCTTGCGCGTTCGCTGACGTACGAAAGAGGGAGTGCGGGCATTCGCCCGCACTCCCTCTTTCGTACGTCAGCGCGTCTCGAGCTCTTCGGCCACGAGGAACGCGAGCTCCAGCGACTGCATGTGGTTCAGACGCGGGTCGCACAGCGACTCGTACCGTGTGGCCAGAGTGGCTTCGTCGATCATCTCGGAGCCGCCGAGGCACTCGGTGACGTCGTCGCCGGTGAGCTCGACGTGAATGCCACCGGGGTGGGTTCCGACGGCACGGTGTGCCTCGAAGAAGCCTCGAACCTCATCCACCACGTCATCGAACCGACGGGTCTTGTACCCGGTGGGCGTGGTGATGCCGTTGCCGTGCATCGGGTCGGTGACCCACAGCGGTGTCGCGCCGGAGTCCTTCACGGCCTCCAGCAGCGGCGGCAGTGCGTCACGGATCTTGCCGGCGCCCATGCGAGTGATGAACGTCAGACGCCCGGGCTCGCGCTCGGGGTCCAGCTTGTCGATCAACGCCAGCGCCGTCTCCGGCGTGGTGGTGGGGCCGAGCTTCACGCCGATGGGATTGCGGATCTTCGAGAAGTAGTCCACGTGAGCGCCGTCGAGCTCGCGTGTGCGCTCGCCGATCCACAGGAAGTGACCCGAGGTGTTGTACGGTGTGCCGGTGCGCGAGTCGATGCGGGTGAGCGGGGCTTCGTAGTCCATCAGCAGGCCTTCGTGGCCCGTGTAGAAGTCCACACGACGCAGTTCGTCGAAGTCGGCGCCCGCCGCCTCCATGAACTTGATCGCACGATCGATCTCGGTTGCGAGACCTTCGTAGCGCGCGTTGGCCGGGTTCTTCGAGAAGCCCTGGTTCCAACCGTGCACCTCACGCAGGTCGGCGAACCCACCCTGCGTGAAGGCGCGGATCAGGTTCAGCGTGGATGCCGCCATGTGGTAGCCCTGCAGCAGGCGCTGCGGGTCGGCGGTACGGGAGCCTTCGGTGAAGTCGTAGCCGTTGACGATGTCACCGCGGTACGCGGGCAGAGTCACATCGCCACGCGTCTCCATGTTGCTGGAGCGCGGCTTGGCGAACTGGCCCGCCATGCGGCCCATCTTGATGACGGGCATGGAGGCGCCGTACGTCAGGACGACGGCCATCTGCAGGATCGTTTTGATGCGGTTCTTGATGTTGTCTGCGTTGGCGCCGGCGAAGGTCTCGGCGCAGTCGCCGCCCTGCAGCAGGAATGCCTCGCCGGCAGCGGCGCGACCGAGGCGATACTTCAGGTCGTCCACCTCGCCCGCAAACACGAGCGGGGGGAACGAGGCAAGCTGCGTGGAAGCGGCGGCGACGGCATCTGCGTCGGGCCACTCCGGCTGCTGCTTGATGGGAAGCGAGCGCCACGAATCCAGATCTGCAAGGGACATTCCATGATCGTATCGTCCCCGCGAGGGGCCTCAGACCAACGTGACACCCGGCGTCGGCTCAGACGTCCCCGGCCGCTCAGGAGGCCGGCTTCAGGCGGTCCTTCACGGTGGACGCGTAGACGTCCTCATAGGTCTGCTCACCCAGCTGCTGGATGGCCACCATGATCTCGTCGGTGATGCTGCGCAGGATGTATCGGTCGGATTCCATCCCCTCGAATCGAGAGAAATCCAGTGGCTCGCCGATCACCACGCCGACCCGGAGGATTCGTGGCATGCGCCGCCCGATCGGCATCATGGTGTCGGTGTCCACCATCACCACGGGGATGACGGGAACGCGCGCTTCCAGCGCCATACGCGCAATGCCGGTGCGGCCCCGGTAGAGGCGGCCGTCCGGGCTGCGTGTGCCCTCGGGGTAGATGCCCAGGAGGTCGCCGCGACCCAGAACCTGCAGACCGGTGTTCAGCGACGCCTCAGACGCCTTCCCGCCGGAACGATCGATCGGAAGCTGCCCCGTGCCGATGAAGAACAGCTTGGTCAGCCATCCCTTGATGCCCTTCCCGGTGAAGTAGTCGCTCTTCGCGAGGAAGGTGACCGGCCGGTCCAGCATCAGCGGCAGGAAGATCGAGTCCGCGAATGAGAGGTGGTTGCTGGCGAGGATGGCGGCTCCTGAGGCTGGGACGTTTCGCCGTCCCGTGATCCAGGGCCGGAACACGGCCTTGACCACGGGCCCGATGACCACGTACTTCAGGAACCAATAGATCACTCGCTGCCCTCCCTGGCGAGATCGGCGACGCCGATCACCCCGGCGTCGTTCACCAGCTGAGCGATGGTGAATTCACCGCCCGGACGGTTGCCATGCGCCGGCAGATACTGATGATAGGCCTCACGCATGGGAGCGAGGAGAACCTCGCCGAGCTGGGACACACCGCCGCCGATGACGAAGACGGCCGGATCGAACGCCGCGGAGAACGTCCCGCAGGCTTCGCCGAGCGCAGCAGAGACGGCCCGCAGCGCTTCGAGTGCCCCGGGGTCGCCCTCGAGCACCAGGCGCGAGATGGTCGCACCTTCCAGGGCTCCCTCCGCGGCGCGCGCCGCGGCAAGTCCGCCACCGATCCCCCCGGCGTCCGCCAGCTCGCCCGCGACGCGCTGCAGAGCGCGCCCGGAGGCGTACTGCTCCACGCAGCCGCGCTGGCCGCAGCCGCACATCAGTCCGTCACGTTGGAAGCGCATGTGGCCGAGCTCGGCGGCGGCACCGAAGCCACCGCGGAACAACTCACCGTTCACGATGACGGCACCACCGATGCCCGTGCCGATGGTGAGCATCATGAGGTCCTTGATGCCCCGCCCCGCGCCGAACCGGTACTCCGCCCAGCCAGCGGCATTCGCGTCGTTCTCGACCACAACGGGCAGGTCGAGCCGCTTCTCCAGGCGCTCCTTCAGAGGTTCGTTGCGCCAGGCGAGGTTCGCGGCATACGTGACCACGGCGCGGCCGCGATCGATGAATCCCGCCGCGGCGACGCCCACGGCGCCCACCTCGTGCTCGGCACGCAGCTCCGCCACCATCGCCGCCACGGCGTCCTCGATGCCTGCGGAGTTCTCCGGTGTGGGGGTGCGTCGCGGCGAGAGCAGTTCACCGTCTTCGGTGACCACACCGCCCGCGATCTTCGTTCCGCCGATGTCGATGCCGATGGTGAGCACGCGTTCGTGGTCCTTCCCGCGCGCACCCGCGTGCGCACGATCAAGAAGTCTACCGAGCGCGATCGTCGTGATGACGCCGAACAACTCTCACGAAACCCGGTACCTCAAACCATGGCACTGGGTTCCATGGTCACGAGATGCTGTGCCCTAGAGTGGAAGTACGACCACCCGGGTCGTATCCACCCGTCCGGTATCGAAGGAGCTGCCGTGGTTGCATTCGAAGTCCCAGCGATCGTTCCCGCCGCCCCGCAGGACAACATCACCGACCTGCTCGAACAGCGCGTCGCGGCGACACCAGACCGCGCACTGTTCTCCGTTCCCGAACAGGGCCGCTGGCGAGACATCACGGCGGCACAGTTCCGCGAGCAGGTCATCGCCCTGGCAAAGGGCTTCGTCGCCGCCGGCCTCGAGCCGGGCGACAAGGTGGGCTTCATCGCCCGCACCACCTATCAGTGGACGCTCGTCGACTTCGCCCTCTTCTACGCGGGTGCGGTGATGGTGCCGATCTACGAGACCAGCTCCCCCGCGCAGATCCAGTGGTACATGGAGGACTCCGGCGCCGTCGCCCTCATCGCCGAGAGCGGCGATCACTTCGCCCGTTTCGATGAGGTGGCCTCCGAGCTGCCGAACATCCGCACCGTCTGGCAGATGCACCTGGGCGCGCTCGACACCCTGGTCGCGGGCGGGACGGCGGTGACCGACGAGGAGATCGAGCGTCGTCGCACGATCGCGAACGGCGATGACATCGCCACCCTCATCTACACGTCCGGATCGACCGGCCGCCCCAAGGGATGCGTACTCACGCACAGCAATTTCGTGGAGCTGGCACGCAACTCTGCGCGCTCGCTCGACGAGGTCGTGAACATGCCCGGCGCGTCGACCGTGCTCTTCATCACCACCGCACACGTGTTCGCGCGCTTCATCTCGATCCTCGACATCCACGCCGGTGTCCGCACGGGTCATGAGCCCGACACCCGCAACCTGGTGCCCACGCTCGGTTCGTTCAAGCCGACCTTCCTCCTCGCCGTTCCGCGCGTGTTCGAGAAGGTGTACAACTCAGCCGAGCAGAAGGCGGAGACCGGAGGCAAGGGCAAGATCTTCCGCGCCGCTGCCGCTGCCGCGATCGAGCACTCCACGCTGCTGGGCGAAGGAAAGAAGATCCCGTTCGGACTGAAGCTTCGTTTCGCGCTGTTCGACAAGCTGGTCTACGCCAAGCTGCGCGAGGCCATGGGCGGAAACGTGAAGTACGCCGTCTCGGGCTCGGCACCGCTCGGTGCGCGCCTCGGTCACTTCTTCCACAGCCTCGGCATCCACATCCTCGAGGGCTACGGACTCACCGAGACCACCGCTCCCGCCACGGTCAATCAGGCCACCAAGTCGAAGATCGGAACCGTCGGTCCCGCCCTTCCCGGCGTCGGAATCCGTCTGGGTGAGGACGACGAGATCCAGGTGCGCGGTATCAACGTGTTCAAGGAGTACTGGAACAACCCCGAGGCGACAGCGGCCGCCTTCGATGACGGGTGGTTCAAGACCGGTGACATCGGGTCGTTCGACACCGAGGGCTTCCTGACCATCACGGGGCGCAAGAAGGAGATCCTCGTCACGGCCGGAGGCAAGAACGTCTCCCCCGCCCCGCTCGAGGACGTCATCCGGGCGAATCCGGTGGTGGGTCAGGTCGTCGTGGTGGGCGATCAGCGCCCGTTCATCGGCGCCCTCGTCACCCTGGACCCCGAGATGCTGCCCACGTGGCTGGCGAACAACGGGCTGCCGAAGGACATGTCCCTCGCTGATGCAGCGAAGAACGAGCGCGTCATCGCTGAGGTGCAGACCGCCGTGGACCGCGCGAACAAGAACGTGTCGCGTGCGGAATCGATCCGCAAGTTCACCATCCTGCCCACCGAGTGGACCGAGGCCAGTGGCCATCTGACACCCAAGCTGTCGATCAAGCGCAACGTGATCATGAAGGACTTCGGGCCCGAGGTCGAGGAGCTCTATGCCGCACCGGGCGCCCAGACGACAAACGTCTCGGTGGCCGGCTGATCAGCTGAACGACGAATGCCCCGGAGGATCTCCTCCGGGGCATTCGTCATTCGACTCGTGGGCGATCAGAACCAGTCGCTCTCGCGAACCTCGCGCATGGCGATCTTGCGATCGTCTGGGGCGAGGCGAGAAAGGTAGAGCATTCCGTCGAGATGGTCGGTTTCGTGCTGCAGGGCCTGAGCCATCAGCCCGGTCCCCTCGAGCACGATGCGCTCGCCCTCCAGGTCGATGCCCTCCACCCGTGCGTACGGGTGACGGAGCGCGGGGTGCCAGAGCCCGGGGACGGACAGACATCCCTCACCCGTCGGCACCGGCTCACCGCGCACCTCAACCACGACGGGGTTCAGCACGTAGCCCACTTCCCCGTCCACGTTGTACGAGAACGCGCGCAGGTTCACCCCGATCTGCGGTGCTGCGACTCCCGCACGTCCGGGTTCGCGCACCGAATCGAGCAGGTCCTCCACCAGGGAACGAACGCCGTCGTCGATATCGGTGATCGGTTCACTCGGCTGCCGGAGCACGGGGTCGCCGAAGAGGCGGATCGGACGAACCGCCACGTCAGACGCTCGTTCCGCGCAGGCCGTTGACGACCAGGGCCGCCAGCTCGCGGGCTGCAACGCGCGTCTCCGGCTGCAGGTCGCGGAACGTGATGGCGCTGCCAGACGCGATCATCGGGTCATACGGGATGCGGACGACCTCACTCACCCGGGTGCGGAAGTGCTCTTCGACCTCGTCCATCCGCACCACCGGAGCGCCGGCGGAGGTCTGATTGAGCACGACGATGGCACCGCGCGCGATGTCGGAGAACCCGTTGGTCTCCAGCCAGGTCAGGGTCTCGGACGCGGCCCGCGCCTCATCGACGCTGCGTCCCGCCACGATCACGAGCTGGTCCGCCAGGTCGAGGGTTGCCCCCATGACGGAGTGCACGATGCCCGTTCCGGTGTCGGTGAGGACGATGGAGTAGTACCGGCTGGCCACGTCGGCGACGTGGCGGTAGTCGATGTCGCTGAAGGCCTCCGCGACCCGCGGATCGCTGTCGCTCGCCAGGACGTCCAGACGCGTCTCATCACGCGAGACGATGCCGGACAGATCGTTGTAGCCCCGGATCTCGTCGCGGACACGCACCAGATCACGAACGGTCTTGGTGCCCGTGCGTGAGATGCGCTCGGCCAGAGTGCCGCGATCGGGGTTGGCGTCCACGGCGACGATGCGATCGTCGCGGGCATCGGCCAGGGCCATCCCGATCAGCGTGGTGACGGTGGTCTTGCCCACGCCGCCCTTGCGCGAGAGCACCGGAACGAAGCGCGACCCTCCGGTGATCGGTGCCGCGATGCGCGCGGTGAGAGCCTTGCGCTCGCGCGCACGCTTGCCGTCGCCCAGATTGATGCGCTTGCCCGAGATCGAGTACACGAAGTGCTGCCAGCCGCCTTCGGGCTCCGGCTTCGGCTTGCGGTTCGGATCGAGGAGGCGGTCGGCCGTGAGCAGGTCGGGCGTCTCGCGGGATGCGTCCCCGCCGACGTCGCCCAGCCGGCGCGGTGCCGGCGTCGTCTCGACGGCGCCGGTGCGCACTGTCACACGCTCCAGGTCGTGAATGTCGCGAGTCTCGGACACGGGGGTTTCCTCCACGGACGTGCGCTGGGTGAGCGCCGAATCGGTCTGGGCTGCAACGACCGCGGCCGCGGTCAGGACGGCATCCGCCGCAGTGGCCGTGGCGTCGTCCTCGGCAGTGAGCACGTCGAGCGGAGCTTCGCCCTCGGGCGTCGCGTCGTCGGGCGTCGCGTCATCGAGCTGCGAGGCCGGGATGAGCGGCTCCTCGAGCTCAGCATCAGCATCAGCATCAGCATCAGCGAGTTCTTCGTCTTCAGAGTCAGTGGCGCCATCGGCATTCGGTGCCTCGTCATCGACGAGAGCCACGTCCTGGACTGCGTCCTCTTCGTCCGGCAGGACGTCATCCGGCTCGACGTCATTCGGCTCGACGTCTTCGACACTGTCGTCGGACTCGCCACCGCTCACGTCGTCCTCGGAGCGGCCCTCGTCAGATGCCTGCTCTGCATGAGTGTCGGCTGACGCCGTCTCAGCAACCTCAAGCTCCCCCGGTCCCTCCTGGTCAGACTCGTCATCCTCAGACTCGTCATCCCCGACAGAAGTGTCCACGCCGGATGCGCCCCCAACGGGGCGGTCGTCGACGGTCACGTGGTCGATCGCACCGTCTTCGTCCGACTCATCGTCTTCGTCCGATTCATCGTCTTCGTCAGAGTCGTCGTCATCGTCCGATTCATCGTCATTGCCCGACTGATCATCATGCTCCGAGTCGTCATCATCCGAGTCGTCGTCGTCTTCGTCCGAGTCGCCATCATCCTCGAGGGAGACGTCGCCCAGTTCCTCGTCCGACTCCGAATCGTCCGCGTCTCGGGCGCTATCCCCGCCATCTCGGACGCCACTCCGATCGTTCTCCGGAAGCTCGTCTTCGAGAAGCTCGCCCTCAAGAACCTCGTCCTCAGAGACCTCGTCCTCAGAGACCTCGCCCTCAGAGACCTCGTCCTCAGGAACCTCGTCCTCAGGAACCTCATCCTCAGGAAGCTCGTCCTCAGGAAGCTCGCCCTCCGCGATCTCAGCCGACGCCGCGGCGACTCCACCCGGAACGTCGTCTTCGATGAGTTCCGCCTCGACGAGGTCGATCTCTTCAACGACCGGGCTGACCGTCTCATCCTGGGCGACACGGGGAACGTCGACGGTCAGCGCCGCCACGTCCTCCTGCTGAGCGGTGACCGCGTCACCGCTCAGCAGCGAGTCGAAAAGGATGGAGATGTCATCGTCGTCCACGACGTCGTCGTCATCGTCTTCCTCGCTGGTCGGCAGGATCACGTTCACGTGGGCCGTGTTCGTGGTGAGCAGACCAAGGTCCGAGGTGTCGATGGCACCGGTCTCGGCGAGAACGCCGTTCTCCGGCTCGTCGGAGGGCGCGTTGATACTGGGATCAGACGTCACTGAACATCACTTCCGTACTGCTGGCGAGGCTGTCCCGCCCACCCAGGTTACTGGGCGGGCCGGACGACGACCAAAAGATCGCCTGCTTCGACCTGCTGAGTGCCCGAGATCGCGATGCGCTCGACGACTCCGGACACCGGCGATGTGATGGCAGCTTCCATCTTCATCGCCTCGATCGAGGCCACCGGTGCGCCCGCCTCGACGGTGTCGCCGACAGCGACCTTGATGGTCACCACACCGGAGAACGGTGCGGCCACCTGACCCGGCTTGGACGTATCGGCCTTCTCCGCCGAACGCGATGCGACCTCGATGCTGCGATCACGCACGAACACCGGCCGCAGCTGGCCGTTGAGCGTGGTCATCACAGTCCGCATGCCCTTCGCGTCGGCCTCGCCGATGGCTTCGAGCCCGAAGTACAGACGCACACCCCGATCGATCTCGACCATGTGCTCGGCACCCGGAACCAGTCCGTAGAGGTAGTCGGCGGTGTCCAGCACGGACAGGTCGCCGTAGACCTCACGGGTCTCCTCGAAGATGCGGGTGGGTGCCGGGAACAGCAGCGTGTTCAGCATCGCGCGGCGCGAGGCCGAGTCGCCGTTCAGCGCCGCCTCCTGCTCCGCGGTGATGGGCGTCACACCGATCTTCACGTCACGACCGGCCAGCACCTTGCTCCGGAACGGCTCAGGCCACCCGCCGGGAAGGTCTCCCAGTTCGCCCGCCATGAAGCCGACCACCGAGTCCGGAACGTCGTACTTCTCCGGGTTGGCTGCGAAGTCCGCGGGATCCGCCTTCACCGCAGCGAGGTGCAGGGCGAGGTCGCCCACGACCTTCGACGACGGCGTGACCTTCGGCACACGTCCGAGGATCTCGTTGGCGGCTGCGTACATGTTCTCGATGAGCTCGAAGTCATCGGCCAGGCCCAGCGCGATCGCCTGCTGGCGCAGGTTGGAGAGCTGTCCACCCGGGATCTCGTGGTGGTACACGCGTCCGGTGGGGCCGGGCAGTCCCGACTCGAACGGCGCGTACATGTGACGCACCGCCTCCCAGTAGGGCTCCAGGTCCGACACGGCCTGCAGATCGATGCCCGTGTCCCGCTCGGTGTGGGCGAGAGCCGCCACGAGCGCGGACATGGACGGCTGGCTGGTGGTTCCCGACATCGGCGCGGAGGCCACATCGACGGCGTCCGCACCGGCCTGCGCCGCTGCCATCAGCGTTGCGAGCTGGCCGCCGGCCGTGTCGTGCGTGTGCACGTGGACCGGAACGTCGAAGCGCTCGCGCAGTGCGGAGACCAGCTTCGCGGCCGCGGCCGGACGCAGGAGTCCCGCCATGTCCTTGATGCCGATGATGTGCGCACCGGCAGCGATCATCTGGTCGGCGAGGTTCAGGTAGTAGTCGAGGGTGTACAGATCCTCGTTCGGGTTCAGCAGATCGCCCGTGTAGCAGAGAGCGGCCTCGGCCACCGCGGTGCCCGTGGCGACGACCGACTCGATGGCCGGGCGCATCTGCTCGACATCGTTCAGCGCGTCGAAGATGCGGAAGATGTCGACGCCGGTGGCGGCGGCCTCACGGATGAACGCATCGGTCACCTCGGTGGGGTACGGCGTGTACCCGACCGTGTTGCGACCACGCAGCAACATCTGGATCGCGACGTTCGGCAGCGCCTCACGCAGCTTCGCCAGACGCTCCCACGGGTCCTCACCCAGGAAACGCAGCGCCACGTCGTAGGTGGCACCACCCCATGCCTCGACGGACAGCAGCTGCGGCAGCATACGAGCTTCGTAGGGTGCGACCGCCAGCAGGTCCTTGGTGCGGACACGCGTGGCCAGCAGGGACTGGTGAGCGTCCCGGAAGGTGGTGTCGGTCACGGCCAGCGCGGTCTGCGCCCGCAGCTCCTTCGCGAATCCCTCCGGCCCGAGCTCCAGCAGACGCTGGCGCGATCCGGCGGGGGCCGGAGCAGTCAGGTCGAGGGCGGGAAGCTTGACGGCCGGGTTCACCGAGAGCGGGTTGTCGCCGTTGGGCTTGTTGACCGTCGTGTCCACCAGCCAGTTCAGCACCTTGGTGCCGCGGTCCTTGGACTCGCGGCCGCGGAGCAGCTGCGGGCGTTCGTCGATGAACGACGTCGACACGTCGCCCTGTACGAAGTCGGCGTCATCGAGCACCGCCTGCAGGAACGGGATGTTCGTGGAGACGCCGCGGATGCGGAACTCGGCCAGCGCTCGCCGAGCACGGGAGACGGCGGCCTCGAAGTCGCGTCCGCGGCACGTGAGCTTGGCCAGCATCGAGTCGAAGTGGGGGCTGATCTGCGAACCCGCGGCCGTGGTACCGCCGTCGAGGCGGATGCCGGCACCACCGGGCGAACGGTAGGTGGTGATCTTGCCGGTGTCGGGACGGAAGCCCTGCGTCGGGTCTTCCGTGGTGATGCGGCACTGCAGTGCGGCACCGCGCAGGTGGATGTTCTCCTGCTCCAGCCCGAGCTCGGCGAGGGAGGCACCTGCGGCGATCTTCATCTGCGTCTGAACAAGATCGACGTCGGTGACCTCTTCGGTCACCGTGTGCTCCACCTGGATGCGCGGGTTCATCTCGATGAAGACGACCTCCCCCGTGCGCGGGCCTGCGGTCTCCAGGAGGAACTCGACGGTTCCCGCGTTCTGGTAGCCGATCGACTCGGCGAACGCGACCGCGTAGCGGTGCAGGTCTTCCTTGATCTCCTGCGCGAGGTTCGGAGCGGGAGCGATCTCGATGACCTTCTGGTGGCGACGCTGCACCGAGCAATCGCGCTCGAAGAGATGCACGGTCGCACCGTGTGAGTCTGCGAGAACCTGAACCTCGACGTGGCGCGGGCGCAACACAGCCTGCTCCAGGAACATGCGGGGATCTCCGAAGGCGGAGTCTGCCTCGCGCATGGCCTCGGCCAGAGCGGGAGCGAGCTCGTCCTTGGTCTCCACGCGGCGCATACCGCGACCACCACCACCGGCGACGGCCTTGGCGAAGAGCGGGAAGCCGATCTCCTCCGACTGAGCCACGAGGGCGTCCACATCATCCGATGCCTCGGTGGAGCGCAGCACCGGCACTCCGGCCGCGATCGCGTGCTCCTTGGCCGTCACCTTGTTGCCCGCCATCTCCAGGACGGAGGACGGCGGACCGATGAAGGTGATGCCGTTGGCTGCCGCCTTGGCCGCGAGGTCCGGGTTCTCGGAGAGGAAACCGTAGCCGGGGTAAATGGCGTCGGCGCCGGATTCGACGGCGACGCGGATGATCTCATCGACATCCAGGTACGCACGCACCGGGTGGCCGACGTCGCCGATCTGGTACGCCTCGTCCGCCTTCAGACGGTGAAGGGAGAAGCGGTCCTCATACGGGAACACGGCGACGGTGCGGGCACCGACTTCATATGCGGCGCGGAATGCACGGATGGCGATCTCACCACGGTTGGCTACGAGGATCTTCGAGAACATGACACCTCTGTCTTCTGTGAGACGTGTGGGGGAATAGCCCTTCCACCCTACGGGACGGTAACGTGGTTGATTGTGCACGTACTCAGCGTCAGCTCTTTGAAAGGCGGAGTCGGCAAGACGACAGTGACTCTCGGACTTGCCTCCGCGGCATTCGCGCGCGGCATCCGAACACTCGTCGTGGATCTCGACCCGCAGTCCGACGTCTCCACGGGGATGGATATCCAGGTGGCGGGGCGGTTGAACATCGCCGATGTCCTCGCCAACCCGAAGGAGAAGACGGTCCGTCAGGCCATCACATCCTCGGGTTGGGCGAAGGTTCACCCTGGGACCATCGATGTCCTGATCGGCAGCCCGTCGGCGATCAACTTCGACGGTCCGCACCCGAGCGTGCGCGACGTCTGGAAGCTCGAGGAGGCACTGGCGACCATCGAGGCGGACTATGACCTGGTCCTCATCGACTGTGCGCCTTCGCTGAACGCGCTCACGCGCACGGCGTGGGCGGCGTCCGACCGCGTGATCGTCGTCACCGAGCCCGGGCTCTTCTCCGTTGCCGCCGCAGACCGCGCCTTGCGTGCAATCGAGGAGATCCGTCGCGGCCTGTCCCCGCGCCTGCAGCCGCTGGGCATCGTGGTGAACCGCGTTCGTCCGCAGTCGATCGAGCACCAGTTCCGCATCAAGGAGCTGCGGGATATGTTCGGCCCGCTGGTGCTCTCCCCCCAGCTTCCGGAGCGCACGTCGCTGCAGCAGGCACAGGGTGCCGCGAAGCCGCTGCACATCTGGCCCGGCGACTCCGCCCAGGAGCTCGCCGCGGACTTCGACGCTCTGCTGGATCGCATCATGCGCTCGGGGCGCATCGCCACCCCCGGCGAAGAGGCGGCTCCGTCCGCGTGAGCGGCGCGGTCATTCGACTCATCGAGGTCGGCGATGCGGAAACGCTCGCCGACCTCGTCTTTTCCAATGCTGATTTCCTCGCCCCGTTCGAGCCCGCACGGTCGGCAGACTGGGCGACGCCGCGTCGCCAGCGCCTCGCCATCGCAGCACTGCTGGATCAGAGTGATGCCGTCCCGTTTGTGATCCTGGACGATGCCGGCCGGGTGGCGGGCCGAATCACGTTGAGCTCGATTCAGCGGGGCGTGGCTCAATCAGCCGCGCTGGGGTACTGGGTGGACCGGCAGCACAACGGCCAGGGGCTCGCCACGGCTGCCGTCGCCGCGTCGGTTGCGTATGCGTTCGACGTACTCGATCTGCACCGTGTCGACGCGGCCACCCTCGTCCACAACCTCCGCTCGCAGCGCGTGCTGGAGAAGAACGGATTCCAGCGCATCGGGCTCTCCCCCGCGTACCTCGAGATCGCCGGTCGGCGCCAGGATCACATCCTCTTCACACGCGTGCGCTGACGCAATCGTGATCGAACCGTCACCGTCACATTTCGTCACGATGCGGCGCGCGGTCCGTTCTCGGCCGCCGGCTGCCAGCGTCCGTCGTCATCGAGACTCCAGTGCCAAGGCGGTTCGTCCTCGAGGGCCAGGGTGTTCGTGAACCAGAACGTCGTATCCGGATGCCACCCCGCGATCACCGATGCACGGGTCTCATCCACCGCC
Organism: Microbacterium sp.; assembly: GCA_031277945.1. Taxonomy (GTDB): domain Bacteria; phylum Actinomycetota; class Actinomycetes; order Actinomycetales; family Microbacteriaceae; genus Microbacterium. The sequence goes on from JAITLK010000001.1 coordinate 167,641, forward strand.
AGCGCGCGCCCCGCGCCCGCCAGATAGGCGGCGACCGTGAGATGGACGCCATCCCATTCCTCGGCCACGGCGTCCCAGTCGGGTAGCACCCATTCCCCCGCTCGGCCGGTGGTACGGAACCAGTCGTGGCGGCGCGATGCGGACACGTCGACGGAGGCGTTCCGGCACAGCTGCACCCAGTCCTCCGGAGTGCGGATCTCCAACACACGCGATCCACCCCGCACCGCGAAGGTGCGGGCGGTCTTCGGCCCGTAAGCGTCCTCCACCAGGGCGAGGGCGTCAGGGAGCCGGCTGACGGTATGGCGATACCACCCCGCCAGCGACCACCACGATCCGGTCATCGGGTGCTCATGGTCCTCGGGATACTCGCGCTTCGCAACCGTCTCCTCCTGGATGATGAGGCGTCGCCAGTCGCGGATCCTCTCCCGCACTCTCGTGACGTCGATCACCGGGTCCAGCGCTGCGTGCTCCTCCAGGCCGCGCGGGGGTGCGAACTCGACCAGCCAATGCTCCGCGGGCACGGTGACCCACCATCCGATCTCCGCGCACGAGGCGACGGCCTCGGCCATCGGGCGCAGCGCCGCCCGGATGTCGTCCTGCCCAGCCAGCACATCGCGCCCATCCGGTTCCTGCCAATACCGCGCGGCGCCCACACTGTTCACCAAAGCCACACCGATGGCGTCCGCGGTCACGTTCGTCGATGCGGTGGCGACCAGTTCGGCCACCTCCGCCGGCGAGATCTCCGGCTCGGGGTCACGCCGCCCCCACCCGAAACTGGCGGATGATCCCGAGCCTGCATCGTGGGCGCGCGCTGACCAGAAGACGGCCCTCATCGCGTCGGCGTCGTTGGTCGCAAGCTCGAGACAGAGACGACGACCGCGGGGGCCGCGCAGCAGTTCTTCGGCGGTCAGTTCCATCGGTCACCCCTCCCGGTGAGCGACGACCTCCGCCTTGAAGCCGTGTGAGTTCTCCAACCATCCGGCGTAGTGATCGGGCCCGCCGGCGTGCGGGTAGCGGTCCTGATACAGCGCCGCCCAGCCGTGATCGGCGGCGTCGGTCATGATGCGATCCACCGCACCACGCTCGCCGCCGAGGAAGGCGAGGTGATTGAGGCCGGGACGACGGCGATCATAGGGCTCATCCCGCAGATTCGGTGATCCGGTGAAGGTGAGATATGCGCCGTCGGCGGCCCAGGTCTCACCCTCGCCCCAGGCGGCCGTTCGCGACCATCCCAGCTCTGTCAGCAGCCACCGCCACTCATCCAGGCCGTCGCCGGTATCGGTCACCCAGATCTCGACGTGATGGAGACCAGGCATGACTCAGAGGAGCGGTACGTTCACGCAGTGCGACGCGCGCGGCGCGCGGCGAGCTCGTCGACAGGATCGGGAGCCGTGGGGTCGAACTGCACCAGCGTGGACTCGACCTCGCGCAGGACCTTGCCCACCGCGATGCCGAAGACGCCCTGACCGCGGCTGACCAGGTCGATGACCTCGTCGTTCGATGTGCACAGATACACCGAGGCACCATCGCTCATGAGCGTGATGCCGGCGAGATCGCGGATGCCCTGGGCGCGCAGCTGCTCGACCGCTGTGCGGATCTGCTGCAGCGAGATCCCCGTGTCCAGGAGGCGCTTGACCAGCTTGAGCACGAGAATGTCCCGGAAGCCGTAGAGACGCTGCGAACCGGAACCGGATGCACCACGCACCGTGGGTTCGACGAGCTCGGTGCGGGCCCAGTAGTCCAGCTGACGGTAGGTGATGCCTGCGGCGCGGGCGGCCTGCGCACCGCGGTAGCCCACCTCGTTGCCGAGCTCGGGCATGCCGTCGGTGAAGAGAAGCTCAGCGGAGAACTGCGCCTCATCGCCCTCGTCGAGCATATGCCCGCACCTCCTGGTAGAAACTTTCAACTTCTACTCCAAAGTTAGAGCAGGAGTCGTCCTCTCGCCGAGACATTCGCGTGAGCGATTCGGCGTGTCGCCCTCAGGAAGAGAGCATCCGCTCGAGGGCGGACTTCACGAAGATCTGTCGCACCTCATCCAACCGCGCTGCGAGCTCCGGGGCAACCTCATCGGCGCGCGCGCGGGATGGCGCATCGGTGCGACGAAGGAGCGGGGTGAGGGCGGATTCGATGAGGGCGACCTCGCGCTCCGCCGACTGCCGGAGGCCGCGCACGTGACGAGGTTCGATGCCGTGCTGATCCAGCGCCACAAGCGCCCGCAGCATCGTCAGCGCCTGCTCGCCGTAGGAATCACCCGCGGAGATGAGCCCGGTGCTGATCGCATCATTGAGGAGCTGAGCTCCGGATCCGCTCGCCGCCAGCAACTCCGCACGGTTGTACCTGCGGGCCGTGGAGTGAATGGTGAGCGGGACGGGGATGGCCGGTTCGCGCCCGGCGTCGATGTCGTCGAGGTAGTCGCGAATCACCTGGAGCGGAAGGTAGTGATCCCGCTGCAGGGTGAGCGCGAGAGTGAGCCGCTGGACGTCTGCGGGCGAGAACTTCCGATAACCCTTGGGCGTGCGCGCCGGCGTGACGATGCCCTGGACCTCCAGGAATCGAAGCTTGGAGCTGGTGAGCGCCGGGAACTCCGGCGACAGCCTTCGCAGCACCTGCCCGATGCCGAGAAGAGAACCGGAAGCCGCCCGTGCGTCGGCGGCGGCGGCCATCAGGCGTTGGTTCCGAGATCAGCGGGCGAGGCGAAGAAGTTCAGACGGAACTTTCCGATGCGCACTTCCGCACCGTTGGTCAGAACGCCCCGATCGGCGCGTTCCCCGTTCAGGTAGGTGCCGTTGAGCGAACGCTGATCGATCATCTCGAACGTACGACCGCTGCGAACGATCTCAGCATGACGACGCGACACCGTGACGTCATCGAAGAAGATGTCGGCCTCAGGGTGACGACCGATGGTCGTGACGTCTCCGTCGACCAGGTATCGCGCACCCGCGGTGGGGCCGGAGCGAACCAGCAGGATCGCGGAACCGGACGGCAGCGCGCCGATGGCGTCGACTTCAGCCTCCGACAACTCGGCTCCGAAGGGCACGAACGACAGATCGGAGTCGTGACCACCGAACGTCTGGGTGTTGTCCGATCCCCGGTCGCACCGGTCACCTTCGCGGTGGACCTGGCTCAGGCCGTTCTCATCTGCAGACACGCTCGTCCTCCTTCGTCTGACCAGCCTATCCGAATCACGTTGAGGACAGGCAATCCGAGAGATGGGTATCCGATACATCTCTGTGTTGATGATGCAACGACCAGCGCACGACGACGGTCGCCTCCCGTCAGCTGTGGACAGCCGCCTGGATCATCGCCCGCAGTGGAGCGCGCAGCGCCTCCAGCGACATTCCTTCCGAAACCCCCACCACGGCTCGCTGCACAGCACCGGCGAGGAGCAACGACACCGCCGGGCGTCGGATCGGATCCAGTTCAGCGCGCTCGAGCGCATCCCCGAGCAACGAGGCCGCGTACTCACGTTCGAGGGCCACCCACCGCGCACGGTCCATCACCGCGGGGCCGTCGACGAGGAGGATACGCCGGTGGCGATCGTCCGCGCACGCCGCCACGTAGGCCAATGCGCCATCGAGGAGCACGTCGATCGGGTCGTTGAGACCGGCTGCGGCCGCAGCCGCCTGCTCTGCGGCTTCGGCGTGCGCGTGTTCGACGACTTCGGCGAACAGGGCTGTCTTGTCGGCCCAGTTGTGGTAGACCGCTCCCCTGCTCACACCGACCGCTCCAGCCACGTCGCCGACCGAGACCGCGTGAAACCCCCGCTCGGCGAAAAGCGCCGCGGCCGTCGCCAGCAACGAGATGCGGGTCCGCTCCGCGGCGGCCCGTGTGGCACGAGGCATACGAGCTCCCTCTCTGAGCGTTACGTACACAGTGTACGTAACGCTCGGAGAGCTTCGTGCCAGGCGAGATCGGCCCCGGCAGAGCGCTAGGCTGGAGGCATGCCTCACTATGACGTCGTCATCCTCGGCGCGGGCCCCGGCGGATACGTCGCGGCCGTGCGAAGCGCTCAGCTCGGACTGTCCACCGCGATCATCGAAGAGAAGTACTGGGGAGGCGTCTGCCTCAACGTCGGGTGCATCCCGTCGAAGTCGCTTCTGAAGAACGCCGAGATCGCCCACACGCTGACTCACAAGCTGGACTTCTTCGGCATCTCCGGTCAGAACATCTCCATGGACTACGGCGTGGCCTGGGATCGCTCACGCGAGGTGGCCGACGGCCGCGTCAAGGGCATCCACTACCTGATGAAGAAGAACAAGGTCACCGAGTACGACGGCCGTGGCACCTTCGTCGACGCCAACACCATCTCCGTCGCGCTCAGCAAGGGCGGCGAGGAGACGGTCACGTTCGACAACGTCATCATCGCCACCGGCTCGACCGTGCGCCTGCTGCCCGGCGTGCAGCTGAGCGAGAACGTCGTCACGTACGAGAAGCAGATCCTCACGCGCGACGTCCCTGAGTCCATCGTCATCGTGGGCGCCGGCGCCATCGGCATGGAGTTCGCCTATGTGCTCTCCAACTTCGGCGCCAAGGTCACCATCATCGAGTTCCTCGATCGCGCCCTCCCCAACGAGGACGCCGATGTCTCGAAGGAGATCCAGAAGCAGTACCGCAACTACGGGATCGACATCCTCACCTCCACCAAGGTCGAGACGATCACCGACAACGGCGGCAACGTCACGGTCACCTACACCGGCAAGGACGGCCAGGCGGGCTCCATCGACGCATCCAAGGTCCTGATGTCGGTCGGGTTCGCCCCGAACGTGACCGGCTACGGCCTGGAGAACACGGGTGTCGCCCTCACCGACCGCGGCGCCATCGACATCGACGACCACATGCGCACCAACGTGCCGCACATCTACGCGATCGGGGACGTGACCGCCAAGCTGCAGCTGGCCCACGTCGCCGAGGCCCAGGGTGTCGTCGCCGCGGAAACCATCGGCGACGCCGAGACCATGACCCTCGGCGACTACCGCATGATGCCGCGCGCTACGTTCTGCCAGCCGCAGGTGGCGTCGTTCGGTCTCACCGAGCAGCAGGCGAAGGATGCCGGCCACGACATCAAGGTGGCCACCTTCCCGTTCATGGCCAACGGCAAGGCGCACGGCCTCGGCGAGCCGGTCGGCTTCGTCAAGGTCGTCGCCGACGCGGAGCACCTCGAGCTCCTCGGCGCTCACATGATCGGCCCGGACGTGTCCGAGCTTCTGCCCGAGCTCACGCTCGCGCAGAAGTGGGACCTCACGGCCTGGGAGCTCGCACGCAACGTGCACACGCACCCGACGCTGTCGGAGGCGCTGCAGGAGACGTTCCACGGCCTCACCGGCCACATGATCAACTTCTGATCGATCACGCTGAGGGCGCCGTCCGGATCACCGGACGGTGCCCTCAGCGTGTCACCGTCGGTTCGACGGTTGTTGCGCCATCGATCGCTGTCGTGCGGAAGACGCGTTCCAGTCCCCCACCAGGCGGGGTATCTGGTCGTCAGTTCTCCGAGCGGTGTGCGAACCTCGCTGGATCGACCGGCCGGTCGCGTCGAGGGATGCCTTCGAGCACGAGCAGGTAGGACTCGGTCACCAGTTCGCGAAGAAGCCCCTCGTCAACGCCTGCACCGGCGTACACCGTGATCCAGTGCTTCTTGTTCATGTGATAGCCCGCGGTGATCTCGTCGTATGACTCCCGCAGAGCACGTGCGTCTTCCGGCGCCGATTTGAGCGTCACGCGGACGTCGCCACCATAGTCGGTGTGAAGCATGAAGACTTTGCCTCGCACCTTGTAGACGTCCCACTCCGGCCCGAAGGGATGACTGAGCTCGGCGCCGGGGAGTTCATCCGCACGTCTGGCCGCCACATCATGAAGGTGCTCTGCGAGCATGCTGTCTCCTCTCCTCAGCAGCGCGGTTCAGTGGCCGAGTGCGCGAGCCAGCTTCGATGCGGACGACGCCGGACGTGCACCTGCTTCATGGGCGAGCCGGGTGGCCGCGGCGAAGAAGTCGTCCCGCTCACGGCGATCCGCCGGCGCCGCCGGCCCGAGCTCGACCTCCCATTCGCGCCAGGCGCGTGCCTGACCTGATCGCAGGTCTTCCGCCTCGACGTGGTCGTCCACCATCTCGGCGAGGACCCGGCCGTCGCGATCGCGCAGCTCGAAGGCGTGCCTTTCATTGCGGATGCGTGCCAGCGGGACGAGGGGCTCCTGCGTCCATTCGGCCGCGGCCTGCCGCACGGTATCGGGGATGTCGATTCCAGGCGTGATGGGCCAGTGCAGTTCCACTCGACCGCCGTCGATGATCGGTCCCTTCAGGTGCCAGCCTTCGTCCGGCCCTCCGGTGCGGCGCCGAATGGCAACGCCCGATCGCGCCAGCGTTCCCGACGCCGTGTCCAGGTACAGCGCGTCTAGCGGCCGAACCTCCGGACCCACGACCTGATGAACGCCAGGGAGGACACTCCAATCCGGAAGCGAAGTCGTGGTGTCTGCGTCGAAGGTGACCTCGATCTCGATGCTGCGCTTCGGCTCGGCCACGTCAGTCGTCAGAAGGATTGATGGGCTCGGTGTCCTCGACGAAGTGGAACTCCGCCGTCGTGGCGCCGTCAGCTGCGCCGGTGTTCTCCAGAGCGCCAGCGCGCCGGTACACCACCTGCCCCTCGGAGTAAGGCAGGATCAGCTCGTCCTGATCGGCATCGTCAAGGGGCAGCAGCTGGCCGTCGAGCGGGCCACCGGAAAGTCGTGCAATCGCCATGGGCACATGCTACTCCCGGGCACCGACATCGCTCCGGCGACGCGGCACGGCCACGTGAGGGTGTCGGAGATGCAACCACCTGTGTCTCACGCGGTTTCCTGCGAGCCGCATCCGGTCCGGCCAGAACTGCCGAGTGCAGCGAAGAGTGTGCGCTCACCGCAGGAGCAGGCCGCACCAGGCGCCGAGAATCAGGAACGGGCCGAACGCCACGGGCTGGTTCGCGCGCAGGCGTCGGAGCGCCAGACCTCCGAGCGCGAACACGCCAGCGCTGATGAAAGCGGCCGCGAAGCAGATGGCGAGCGACTCCCAGGACACCCAGGACGTGAGCGCACCCAGGAGACCGGCGAGTTTCACATCGCCGCCTCCCATCCCACCCGAACGCAGCATCGACAGCAGAAGGAACGCGAGGAACGACCCCAGCGCCCCTCCCGCCGCCCGCAGTACAGCGACACTGTCGCCCTCCTGGCTCCAGCCGATCAGCACACATGTCAGCAGAGCGGCGAAGCTTGAGAGCATGAGCGAATTGGGGAGGCGGTGCTCGGTGATGTCGATCACGGTGAATGCAGCGCCGGCTACCGCGAGGACGAAGATCATCGCCGCACCAACCAGCGGAGATCCGGGGAGCGGCAGACGATCGCTGATCATGGCATCGACGGCGAGAAGGAACGCCACGAGGCTGAGCGCCGCCGTGCAGATGACGACGCCCCATCGACGGATCTGCTGCTGCGATGCGCTCATCCCGGGAGGATAGGCGGCTTCGCGCAACGACGATGTCGCCTGTGGACAGAGAGAAATCGCCCGTCCGGAACCGAGGGGGTCGGCATCGGACGGGCGAAGCCGGGAGGAACGATCTCGGCCTGACCGTAACTCCTGCTATCGCCTTCGGGTGGCGACTCTCGCAGCGCAGGAGAACGAGTACTCCTCCGAGTATGAGACTTTTCTCATGAACTTGCAAACGCTCCCAGCATCTTCGGACCAAGCCCTCGGATCCAGCCCCTCCGCCACACGGATCGCCTTCTTGATGGGAAGAACGTACTCCTGCCCGACGCCCGGAATCTCTTGCCACTGACGCACACTGCCGGCACCGCGGCATAGGCTCTGCTCATGCGTGCAGAAGCTGTGGACAGGGCCGTCCAGGATGCGGTGGATGAGGGCATTCCGGGGATCATCGCGGGCGTGACGGGCATCGACGGCGTTCAGCACCTGACCGCACGGGGACGGCGCCTCGTCGACGCGCCCGATCCCGTCACCGCCGACGGGATCATCGCGCTGTACTCGGCGACCAAGCAGGTGACGGCGACTGCCGCCCTGCAGTGCGTCGAAGACGGTCTGTTCGAGCTGGACACGCCGGCTGTCCGGCTGGTCCCGGAAATCGAGCGCGTGGGGGTGCTGGAGAGCATCGACGAGGATGGGACGGCACGCACACGTCCGCCCCGCACCCCGATCACCGTGCGCGATCTGCTGCTGCACACATCGGGATTCGGGTATGACATGTTCGATGAGCGCCTCGCACTGCTCGCCCGCACCCGCCCCCGCACCACCACCCCGTTGCGCGATTCGCTGTTCCAGCCCTTACTGCACGATCCCGGCAAACAGTGGACGTACGGCATCTCGATGGATTGGCTGGGCCTGGTGATCGCAGCCGCGCGCGAGCAACGACTGGAGGAGGTTTTTCGCACCCGGATCTTCGACCCGTGCGCGATGACCGACACCTCCTTCGACATGCACCCTGAGCGCGTTGCGCGGCTGGTGCCCGCACACCGCCGGCGCAGCGACGGCACGCTCCGCCCCTCACCGGCACTCCCGCCCGCGCGCCCCGAGGTGGACATGGGTGGACAGGGGTTGTTCGGCACGGTCGCCGACTACCTGGCCTTCCTGCGGGTCTGGCTCGGGGACGGCACCGCGCCAGGAGGACGCGTTCTGCGACCGGAGACGGTGTCCTGGGCTGTCCAGGCGATGCCGGGCGTGACGGTGCATCCGTTCACGTCCGCGATCCCCGCGCTCACCCGGCCCGTGGACCTCTTCCCCGGCAGAGCGAAGTCCTGGGCGGTGTCACTGCTGCGCCTGGAGGAGGATCTCCCCGGTCGCCGCCGGGCGGGCTCCCTGTCGTGGGCAGGACTTGCCAACGTGCACTTCTGGATCGATCGCAGCAGCGGCATCGCCGCGGTCTGGAGTGCGCAGCTCCTGCCCTGGTTCGATGATGCGGCGGAGCGGGGCCTGGACGCCTTCGAGCACGCCGTGTACTCCTGACACCCGCCCCCCTGATCGAATTCGAGCGTCGGACGCCAATGTCCGACGTTCGAATTAGTGTGCTCGTATCGCGTTGCGATATTCGAACATACTTTCTAGGATTGATCCATGGTACTGGCACGAAAAACCGATCTCGGCGACCTCGCCGCCGAGATCGAGCGCCTGCAGGGCCGCATCGACACGATGCAGCGGCGCCGTGCCGACACTGCCCTGGTGCCCGTCTCCGAGGAGCTGTCCTCCTTGTTTCCCGGAGGCGGTCTTGCACCCGGTTCCGTCTACGCCGTCGACTCCTCCACCAGCCTGCTGCTGGCACTGCTGAGCGAAGCGTCTCGCGCAGGATCCTGGTGCGCGGTCCTCGGCATCCCCGCGCTCGGCACGGAGGCGGCGTCCGCCTATGGCGTCGCCCTGGATCATCTCGCCCTCATCCCGCACCCCGGGGAGCGCTGGATGTCGGTCGCCGCCGCCGTCTCCGAGGTCATGCCACTGATCGTCGTCCGCCCCCCGACCCGCCCCCGCGACGCTGAGGTCGCGCGATTGAGCGCACGTCTGCGAGACCGTGGCAGCGTTCTGGTGATCGACGGCGATTGGTCGGGTGCAGATGTGACGCTGCGCCTGGGCGATCCGCATTGGGAAGGACTCGGCACCGGGTATGGCCTGCTGCGGTCACGCACCGTCACGGTTACCGCACGAGGACGCCGCTCCTTCGGAACCCGACGATCCCGCGTCCAGCTTCCCGGACCGACGGGAGCCCTGCTCGCTCCGCCGGCGCCTGCTCCCGTTCCGTTCACCCCCTCCGTCACCGGATGGGACGAGCTCGCCACCCGCCGCGATGAACGCACGCTCGCCTCTGCGGGGGCACGATGAGCACGCCCGTACGCACTCTGGTGCTGTGGTTTCCGGACTGGCCGGTCACGGCGTACTCGCTGAGCCTGCCACAGCCCTGGGATCCCGCCTCCCCCGTGGCGATCATCCGCGCCAACACGGTCATCGCATGCTCCGCATCCGCTCGCGCGGAAGGAGTACGACGAGGAAGCCGACGCCGCGACGCGCAGGCCGCCTACCCATCGGTCCATCTCGTCGCCGACGACCCGGATCGCGATGCACGGTTCTTTCAGCCGTTCATCGCCGCCGTCGAAGAGCTCTCCCCCGGCGTCCAGCTGCTGCGCCCCGGTCTGTGCGCGTTGCGGGCCCGTGGCCCGGCCCGCTACTACGGCGGTGAGGACGAGGCCGCTCGTGTTCTGCTGCGCATGCTTTCCCAGCATGGTGCACCGGGAGTGCGTGCCGGGGTGGCGGACGGCCCTTTCACCGCCGAGCATGCGGCGCGGGCAGCAGCCGCGGACGATGTCCGCATCGTCGCGCCGGGAGATTCCGCCGAGTTCTTGTCGCCCATTCCGGTGACAGCACTGGACGATCCCCCGCTGGCCGATTTCCTGGCCCGTCTCGGAGTGCGCACTCTGGGCGAGTTCGCCGCACTCGATCCCGCCCGCGTCCACGATCGCCTCTCCGAAGCCGGAGCTCGCATGCAGACGCTGGCGGCCGGAGCCGACTCGCGACCGGTGACCAGTCGTACCCCGCCACCGAAGCTGACCCGTGAGGTCTCCTTCGAGCCGCCTCTGGAACAGGCGGATCAGGTCGCATTCGCGGTGCGCACCACGGCGGACGCGGTCATCCGGGCCCTGGCCGAGGTGTCGCTGGTGTGTACCGAGCTGCGCATCGAACTGCACGATGATCGTGGCCACATCGCAGAGCGCATCTGGCTGCATCCTTCCTGCTTCGATGCCAGCGGGATCGTGGATCGTGTCCGGTGGCAGTTGCAGAGCTCGTGGGAGACGTCCGAACCGCTGCTGGCGGGGGGCGTCTGCCGGGTCATGCTCATCCCCGAGTCCGTGGACGATGCGGCGCACCATCAACCGGGATTGTTCGGCCAGGGCACCGATGCCCGCCTGCACCATGCCCTCTCCCGCGTGCAGGGGATCCTCGGTCATGAGGGAGTGCTGGTCGCGGCTGCGTCCGGTGGCCGATTGCTCACCGATCGGCAGTCCCTCATCCCGTGGGGAGATCGTGCCGTTCTCACACGGGATCCACACCGCCCGTGGCCCGGGCGAATGCCGGACCCGCTGCCGACGACGGTCTTTCGTGAGCATCGTGCCGTCCGTGTGGTGGGCCACGACGGGGAGCAGATCGAGGTGGACGAGCGTGGTGCGTTGAGCGCAGAACCCGTGATGCTCTTCCACGACGGCTCATCGCGTCCCGTGGAGGGGTGGGCCGGCCCCTGGGCGCTGCGCGAACGGGAGTGGGATGCCGAGAACGCCGTCCGCGCTCACCGCCTGCAGCTGCTGTGTGCGGACGAATCCGCGTGGCTCGTGCTGCGAGACGAGTCCGGCTGGCGCGTGGAAGGCAGGTATGACTGATGGGATTCTCCAACCCGCCGATCTCCTGGTCGAAGCTGGAGAAGGTGCTGAGTGGCACTCGGGAGACTCCGGTACCGGCCGGCGCTGATGGCGGAGACAGCCCCGCGTGGAGCAGACATCGCGGCGCCTACTCGCCGCCACCCGTGGTGCGCCCGGAGGACGCGCTGCCGTATGCCGAGCTGCACGCTCACTCCTCATTCTCCTTTCTGGACGGCGCCTCTTCCCCGGAAGAGCTCGTCGAAGAAGCGGAACGGCTCGGGCTCCATGCCCTCGCCCTCACCGACCACGACGGCTTCTACGGCATCGTCCGCTTCGCCGAGGCAGCGGAGGCGACGGGCATCAGCACGGTGTTCGGTGCGGAGCTCTCCCTCGGGCTGCCGGGTCCGCAGAACGGACAGGCTGACCCATCGGGAGCGCACCTGCTCGTCCTGGCTCGCGGCGAAGAGGGATATCACCGGCTCGCGGGAGCCATCACGCGAGCGCAGCTGCGCGGCGGGGAGAAGGGCCGCCCGCTGTACGATCTCGACGAGCTCGGCGACCAATCCGGGGGCGAGTGGGCTGTGCTCACCGGATGCCGCAAAGGCCTCGTCCGACAGGCGCTGGAGGGGCCCGACTCTCCGCTGCTCGGCCGGTTGCTCGGAAAGGCCTACACCGGCGATCCGGGTACCGCGGGAGCGTCGGCTGCACTGGAGCGGCTGTCCGCACTGTTCGGGCACGACAACGTGCACGTGGAGCTCACCGATCACGGTGAGCCGGAAGACACGGTGCGCAACGATGCTCTCGCCGCGCTGGCGGCTCGGCACCGTCTCCCCACCCTCGCCAGCAACAACGTCCACTACGCCCGCCCCCAGCAGTCGCACCTCGCCTCCGCCGTCGCCGCGGTGCGCGCGAACCGGAGCATGGACGACCTCGACGGCTGGCTTCCAGCACACGGCGGAGCGCATCTGCGTTCCGGGGCGGAGATGCACCTGCGTTTCGCGCGCTATCCGGGAGCGGTGGCGCGCACGGTGACCCTCGCCGACGAACTCGCTTTCCCCCTGCGTCGCGCCCGTCCGGCACTTCCGAAGCAGGATGTTCCGGAGGGGCACACCCCCATGACCTACCTTCGCAAGCTGGTGCATGATGCAGTGCCTCGGAAGTACCCGCATGCCGATGCCGCGGTCATCCGGCGCATCGACGACGAGCTGGCCGTCATCGAGCAGAAGGACTTCCCGGGGTACTTCCTCATCGTGTACGGCATCGTGAAAGAAGCACGTGCCCGCGGCATCCTCTGTCAGGGACGCGGATCGGCAGCGAACAGCGCCGTCTGCTATCTGCTGGACATCACCGCCGTCGATGCGATCCAGTACGACCTGCCCTTCGCCCGATTCCTCTCCTCCCTCCGTGACGAGGAGCCCGACATCGACGTGGACTTCGACTCCGATCGTCGCGAGGAGATCATCCAGTGGGTCTACGGCGAGTACGGTCGCGAGCGCGCCGCGCAGGTGGCCAACGTGATCCAGTACCGCCCGAAGAACGCGGTGCGTGACATGGCTCGGGCGCTGGGGTTCTCCCCCGGCCAGCAGGATGCCTGGTCCCGCCAGATCGAGCGATGGGGTGCCGATCTGTCCAGTGAGCAGAACCACGACATCCCCGATCAGGTGGTCGAGTACGCCACCGAGCTGCTCAAGGCTCCACGCCATCTGGGCATTCACTCGGGCGGGATGGTGCTGACGGACCGCCCTGTCGGGGAGGTCGTTCCCGTCGAGCATGCGCGCATGGCGAATCGCACCGTGATCCAGTGGGACAAGGACGACGCGGCCTGGATGGGGCTGGTGAAGTTCGACCTGCTGGGGCTGGGGATGCTGGCGGCGCTGCAGCACTGCTTCGACCTCATCCAGCAGTCCACGGGCGAGGTCTGGAAACTGGAGACCATTCCCAAGGAGGAGCCCGCGGTCTTCGACATGCTGTGCCGCGCTGATTCCATCGGCGTGTTCCAGGTGGAGTCGCGAGCGCAGATGGGGCTGCTGCCGCGCCTGCAGCCGCGGCGGTTCTACGATCTCGTCATCCAGATCGCCCTGATCCGTCCCGGCCCGATTCAGGGTGGTGCCGTGCACCCGTTCGTGCGGCGCAAGATGAAGCAGGAGAAGATCACCTACCCGCACCCCAAGCTCGAATCCGTGCTGGAGCGGACCCTCGGTATTCCGGTCTTCCAGGAGCAGCTCATGCAGATGGCGATGGCCATCGGCAACTGCACCGGCGAGGACGCCGATCTGCTGCGGCGCGCGATGGGATCCAAACGCGGGCTGGAGCGCATCGATTCGCTGAAGGAGAAGCTCTACGCCGGTATGCGGAAGAACAACCTCAGCGATGAGGCGGCGGATGCCATCTACGCACAGATCCAGGCGTTCTCGAACTTCGGCTTCGCGGAGTCCCACTCGATTTCGTTCGCCCTGCTGGTCTATGCCAGTTCCTGGATCAAGCTGCACTATCCGGCCGCTTTCCTGGCGGGGCTCCTGCGCTCTCAGCCGATGGGCTTCTACTCGTCCGCGTCTCTCGTGGCCGATGCCCGCCATCACGGGGTGCAGGTGCTCCGCCCCCATCTGGAGTTGTCCGGCGCCACCGATGGGGTCGAGCTGATCGGCGATGACCCCTCCGCCACCGGACTCGACTCCTGCCTGGACACCGCCCAGCCCCCGGTGGGGCTGTTCGATCGCGAAGCACCGGATCGATCCGCCGCCCATCGCCGGGATGGAGGGTGGGCGGTGCGGCTGGGTCTGGCCGGGGTGAAGGGCGTCGGCACACCCACTGCCCGCCGCATCGTGGCGGAGCGTCAGGCCCGCGGGAGGTTCGCCGATCTGCACGATCTGGTGCGCCGCACCGGCATCACCGCGGTTCAGGTGGAGGCGCTCGCCACCGCCGGTGCCTTCGAGCATCTCGGTATGAGCAGACGCGAGGCGCTGTGGCAGGCGGGCGCCGCAGCGGCGGATCGCCCGGAGTACCTCCCCGGAACGGCGATCGCGGTGCAGCCGCCCCTGTTCGCCGATCCTTCCGCGTACGAGACCCTGGCCGCCGATCTCTGGGCCACCGGCGTCTCCACGGACGATCATCCGATGACGCACTTCCGCTCGGTCCTGAACGATCGCGGTGTGCTGCGTTCCTCACAGCTGCGCACGCATGAGACCGGCCGTCGTGTGCTGGTGGCCGGTCTGGTGACGCACCGGCAACGCCCCGCGACCGCCTCCGGCATCACGTTCCTGAACCTGGAGGACGAGGACGGCCTGGTGAACGTGATCTGTTCGCAGGGTGTGTGGAATCGCCATCGCCGCGTGGTGCGCGACTCCCCCGCCCTCATCATCCGCGGCATGCTGGAGCGTTCACCCGAGGGCGTGACGAACATCCTCGCCGACGATTTCGAAGATCTGAGAGTGGGCGTCTCCCATGCCTCGCGTGACTTCCGCTGATCAGCCGGCGTCTCTGGTTGCAGACACCACGACAGAGCACACCCGGGCCACACGCACTCCCACACTCGCACACACCCCGGCCACACCCACTCCCACACTCGCACACACCCCGGCCATACACATCGCAGCAGCACGTCGAAGGGCCCGGACGAGTCTCATCAGAAAACTCGCCCGGGCCCGGGACACGACGGCCGTGGAGCCGGCCCGACGTCACCGCCGAGCGTGACTCCGGCGCGTGGTCACTTGCCGTAGGAGTAGAAGCCTTCGCCGGTGGCGATGCCCAGCTTCCCCTTGTCGATGTAGTTCTCCTTCAGCCAAGCGGCGATCTGCTGAGCCTTCTCATCGCCGTGGCTGGAGATGTTGTACGGCGTGGTCAGCCCGATCACATCGAGGATCTGGAACGGGCCCATCGGCGCTCCGGTCGCGATCCGCCACACCTTGTCCACGTCGGCGGGCTCCGCGTAGCCGAACGCGGCCAGTTCCATGCCTGCGTCCAGGAACGGCACCAGCAGGGAGTTCAGCACGTAGCCGGCCTTCTCCTTGCGGATCGGGATCGGCACCATGCCGATCTCGGCAGCGAACTCGACCACGCGGTCGAACACCGCCGGGTCGGTGTCGGGCGTCGACATGACCTCGCCGGTGTTGAACTTCCACACCTGGTTCGCGAAGTGCAGCGCGAGGAAACGGTCGGGGCGACCGGTGAAGTCCTTGATGTCGCTGGGAAGCAACGTGGACGAGTTGGTGGCGAAGATGGTCTTCTCCGGTGCCAGCTCACCGAGCTTGCGGTAGGTGTCCTGCTTGATGGACAGCACTTCCGGCACCGCTTCGATCACGAGGTCCGCGTCGGCGACCGCGGCGGCGAGGTCTGCACTCAACACGATGCCGTCACGCGTGGAGTCGGCCTTGTCGGCTCCGCCTTCGACGTCGGTGCGATAGATCTCAGCGAGCTTGGCGAAGCGCTCCCGCGCGGCGGTGAGAGCGGCCTCGTCGATGTCGTACGCGGTCACCTCGAAGCCGTGGAAGGCCGTCTGGAAGGCGATCTGCGAGCCGAGCACGCCGGTGCCGAGCACGGTCACCTTGCGGATGTCACTGGTCATGTCTATGTCCTTTCCTCTACGCGGTTGCGCCGCGCACGATCTGCTGGATCTGAAGCCGGACCGAGCGGGTTCGCTCGACCGGAGTGAGAGACGCGCTCACGAGCGCGAGGTGGAGCACGGCGAACACCGAACGAGCTGCCAGTTGCGCCGCTGTGTCGTCGACGGACAGGAGCGCAGCGACCGCTTCCTCAAGCCGGACGATCACCGCGATCCCCTCCTGGCGATGAGGCTCGTCCACACCACCGAAAAGGAGTTCGCGCTGATAGGCCATCGTGTTCTCGGCGTTGCGCTCGGCGAGTGCGAGCACCGGCTCGACAAGTGCGAACACCGCCTCTGCGGGGTCGGCGACTGTACGAGCCCGAGCGATGCCGTCATCCACCGCCGCTGCGAAGGCGTCGTTCTCCACCATGAGGATGAGCTCCCCCTTCGTGGCGGCGTACCGGAACAGCGTGCCCGCGGCCACGTCGGCACGCTCGGAGATCTGCTGCGTCGTCACCCCGGAGAACCCGTGTTCGGCAAACAGGTCACGAGCGGCCGCGAGAATGCGGTCCCGCTTGTCCTGCTTGTTGCGATCTCGTCGCCCGGTCATCATTACTCCTGAGTTTGCTCATTTATGAGTGTACTCACTTTTTTGGATGATGGGGTGTCATGCGTGAGGATGACCGGAATCAGCCCGCGGGCCGACGCGTCCGCACCGCAGATTGCGGAGGCTGGAGGCATGAACTCGATCATCCGCGCAGACAACCTCGTGAAGACGTACGGCGCCACCACCGCCCTGGCAGGCGTCAGCCTCGCCGTGAGCCCCGGCGAATCGGTGGCGATCATGGGCGCGTCCGGGTCCGGGAAGACCACCCTGCTGCACACCCTCGCCGGCGTGATCACCCCGGATTCCGGCTCTGTGCTGCTGAGCACCGGCGGCGGAACGCAGGATGTCGCACGCATGAGCGACAACGAGCGCTCTCGGCTGCGCCGGGAATCCTTCGGCTTCGTGTTCCAGCAGGGCCTGCTCCTGCCGGAACTCACCGCACTGGAGAACGTCGCTCTCTCGGCGATGCTCACCGGCGCCTCGCGCACGGACGCAGAGGCGCGAGCACGGACGTGGCTCTCGCAGCTCGGCCTCGGCGGTATGGAGGATCGTCGCATCGGCCAGCTCTCCGGCGGTCAAGCACAGCGCGTTGCCATTGCGCGTGCCCAGGTCACCGGGGCTCCCGTGGTGTTCGCCGATGAACCGACGGGTGCGCTGGACTCTCGCACGTCATCCGACGTGATGACAGCACTCATCACGGCAACGGCCGGTCAGGGACGCACGCTCATCGTCGTGACGCACGATCGCACCGTGGCGACACGCTGCAGTCGCATCATCGAGATGCGCGATGGTCGCATCTCCGGCGCCTGGGCTGCTCCACAGGCGTATGAGGCACCAGCAGCCTCAGCCCGGACGAGCGCAGCCCCGCATGTCTCCCCTGCCACGGCGACCGCCGCATCCCACCCGGATGCCCTCCTCGCTGCCGTCGCCATGCCCACCTCCGCGCGATCGGGGCAGGCACGATGACCGCGCGCATGATCAGGCAGGTCCTCTCCCTCTCTCTGCGCAACGAAAAGGGCAGCCGCTCGACGGTGATCCTGCCCCTCGTGGCGTTCGCGATCGTCACGGCACTGATCCTGGTGCTCTTCGGCGGCGCGCAGACGTTCTGGGCATATCAGGACGAGGTCGCGATGATGTACCAGGCGCTGGCCGTCATCGCCCTGGCCCTGCTCCTGCCGCCCATGCTGTCGCTGGGCGGCGCCGCCGCACGGCTGTCGGCCGGGCGGCGCGATGAGCGACTGGCGACCCTCCGACTGCTCGGAGTGACGTCATCCGTGATCCGCATCGCGACGGTCATCGAATCGGCGGCCATCGCGCTGCTCGGCGCGATCCTCGGATCGATCGGCTCGTTCGCGCTGCTCCCGCTGATCGCGCTCGTCCCGTTCCGCGGCGCCCCGCTCGGGTTCGCGGCTGTCGTCCCGCCACTCTGGGGCTTCGCCGCCGTGGCCGCGACGGTCGTCCTGCTCGCTGCAGTCAGTTCCATACTGAGTCTCCAGCGCGTGATCCTCTCTCCGTTGGGCGTTCGTACGCGGCAGGACGCACCGCGTCTGTCGTGGCTGCGGCCGGTCATCGCCGTCGTTTTCGTCGCCATCGCCTCAACCGTCGCCGGCGCGATCGGCGGCGTGGCTGCGGCACCGTTCATCATCTTCGGCATCCTTGCACTCTGCTTCGGCGGCACGCTCGCCCTTCTCAACCTCGTGGGCCCGTGGGTTCTCGCGACCGTCGCGCGAGGTCAGGCACGCCGAGCGGGAACTCCGGCGAAGCTCCTGGCTGCGCGGCGCGTGACCGAGGACCCGAAGGCCGCATGGCGGCAGATCTCCGGCATCGCCATGACCAGCTTCATGTCGGTGTTCGCAGGTGCCGGCGTCTCCCTGCTCGGCATGATCGGGAACGAGGCAGGTGGTGCCACCGACCAGTTCCTGATCGCAGATATCCGGACCGGGTTGATCATCACCGTCGTGGGCTCGTTCATCATGGTCGCGTGCGCCGTGGGCGTCTCCCAGTCCGCAGACGTCATCGACCGCCGCGAGCTGTCGCGCTCCCTGACCATGCTCGGCACGGAACTCTCCACCATGGACTCGGCCCGCCGGCGCTCGGTCATGTCTCCGCTGCTGATCACCAGTCTCGGATCGGCGGCGATCGCTGCGATCGTGCTGTTCCCCCTGGTGGGCGCGAGCCTGATCATCGCCCCGCTCACCTTCGTCGTGATCGGCGGCGTGCTCCTCGTCGGTGCCGGGATCGTGCGGATCGCGCTGATGACATCCCGCCCGCTGCTGGCGGGGACCGCACGCATCAGCTGACGCCCCGCCCGACGCCATACACAAGGAACCGTGACCCTCCCCGGGACGAGAGGAGGTGTCACGGTTCCTTGCGGCTTCTGCGCCTCAGAGTCTCGATCTCGTCCGCACACGCGTTCGGCTTGCGTCACCGCATAATGATCCTGATCACAGCGCTGTGTGAGGTGTCGCCGCGCGCCGCACCGTACGACCGGGTTTTCCCACACTCACCGCGCCGATGAACGAAACCGGCTTACCCGCAGCGATCGCGTAGTCGATCTCCCGTTGCACCGATGTCCCGACGTATCCGTCCGGGCTGAGCACGACGACGCGATCGGCGAGATCGATCTTGCGCAGGTGCAGCGCATCCAGCACCACCTTCTGTTCCGCCGTGACGCGCTCACCCGCCTCCGCTTCCGCGGGTGCGAGCACGATGATCCCCGCGAACGTCAGCTGCCGGTTCACCGCACGCATCTCGGCGGCGAACCGTGCCGAGCCGCAGATGCACACGATCTCGGGACGTTCGGAGGAGACCTCCGCGCCGCCGGAGTGTGTCATCCGTCAGCCCGCGAAGGCCTGTCGTGCCTCCCACGCGGAGCGGACCATCTCGTCCACGTCATGACGCATCGCCCAGTCGAGGTCGCGCGCGGCGAGTTCTCCTGTGGCGACGATGCGGTCGGGGTCACCCGGACGACGCGGCGCGATCTCCGGGGTGAAGTCGATACCCGTGACGCGAGCCATCGCGTCCATGATCTGCTTGACCGAGAGCCCGTTCTGCGAGCCGAGGTTGTAGGCCGCCTCCACCGGCTCGCCGGCGTCCAGACGGCGGGCCGCTGCGACGTGCGAGATCGCCAGATCCGACACGTGGACGTAGTCGCGCACGTTGGTGCCATCGGGGGTGTTGTAGTCGTCACCGAAGATCGACGGGGTGCGCCCGTCGATCAGGCGATCGAATACCATCGGGAACAGGTTGTGCGGACTGGTGTCGGGCAGGCCCTTCTCCCCCGAGCCGACCACGTTGAAGTAGCGCAGCGAGGTGTGGCGAAGCGGCTTGTCGCCGTCGGCGGTGGCGACGGCCTGATCGCGGATGAGCCACTCACCGATCAGCTTGGACTCCCCGTAGGGCGATGCCGGCGCCTTCGGCAGATCCTCGGTGACGAGGTCCACGTCCGGGGTGCCGTAGACCGCAGCCGAGGAGGAGAAGACGAGCTTGTCCGCCCCGGTCTCCGCCATCGCCTCGAGCACGATGCGGGTGGCCTCGACGTTCTGCTGGTAGGTGTGCAGCGGGCGGCGCACCGATACACCGGCGTACTTGTACCCGGCGACGTGGATCACACCGCTCACCCCGTGCTCGCGCAGGACGCTGACCAGCAGCTCCCGATCCAGGATGTCGCCCTGGATGAAAGCCACTCCCTCCGGGACGAACGAGGCGTGCCCGCTGGAGAGGTCATCGATGATGACCGGAGTCATCCCGGCACTCTGCAGAGCGCGAACGACGTGGGAACCGATGTAGCCGGCGCCGCCGGTGACAAGCCAGGTGGTCATGGTTCCATCCTGCCAGGTGGAGCGGACCGGCCCCGCTGGGCGCTCCGGAGGGACAGGTCCGAGGTCAGGAACCGGTGGTGTGGCGCGCCCGTTCCGCACGTGCAGACCATCGCCCGCCCTCGTGCCCCACGGTGATCGGATGCTCGAACGCCCGGGAGATCACCTCGGTCGTGACGGTGTCCTTCGCTGCGCCGGAGGCGACCATGGCGCCGTGGGAGATCACGAGCGCGTGCGTGGTGGACTCCGGAAGCTCTTCGAGGTGGTGCGTCACCAGAACGGAGGCCACCTCCGGCACGTCTCGCGCGAGATCGTCGATGGTCTCCAGCAGCTGTTCCCGCGCGGCGACATCCAGGCCCGTCGTCGGCTCGTCCAGGAGCAGAAGGCGAGGATCGGCGATCAGCGCCCGGGCGATCAGGGAACGACCGCGCTCTCCCTGCGACAGGTGCTGCCACAGCCCGTCGCGTTGTGCGGTGAGCCCCACGAGGGCGATGAGCTCGTCGGCGCGGGCGATCTCCGCCGCGCTGGGCTCCCAGCGCATGGGCCGCTCGACTGTGCCCGTGATTCCCGTCAGCACGATGTCCTGCACGGAGTGGGCCGTGCGGATGGGGTGCCGGGGGTTCACGTGTCCGATGTCCCGTCGCAGCACGGCGAGCTCGACACGGCCGAGCCGGCGGCCCAGCACATCCACCGTGCCGGAGGTGGGAAACGTCTGCGCGCCGCAGAACCCGAGGATCGTGCTCTTGCCCGCGCCGTTGGGCCCGAGCAGCGCCCAGTGCTCCCCCGCGCGAACAGTGAGGTCGATGCCGTGCAGGATCGTCCGCCCATCGCGGCGGAACAGGATGTCGCGCAGTTCCAGAACGGGCGCGGCGGAATCGGCGATGGTCATGACAGGACTCCTTCATGGCAGGTTCGGACAAGCTCAGATGCCGTGGTCCGCACGGATGGGACGTTCACGACAGGAAGTCCTTGAGCACGCTCAGATGGGTGCGGCTGGCGGCAGCGGACCGCGATGCATCGCGATCGATGATGGCCTCCGCGAGCGCGACGTGATCGTCGTGATCGGCGTCGGCCCCGCCCGTCGGTCGCCGGCGCACCATGTCCTGCATGGATTCACGCAGCCGCGGCGTGAACCCGTCGAACAGCTCGAGCAGGATCGGATTGTGTGCAGCCACCACCACGGCCCGGTGAAAGGCGAGGTCGGCATCGACGTATTCCTCACGGCTCAGACCGTCGTCCGCGCGCGCCGCGAGCGCGCCACGGAGCGCTCGAATGTCGGTACGGGTACGGCGTTCGGCCGCAAGCGACGCCGCTTCCGTCTCGATGGCGATACGCGCCTCGATCACCGCGGTGAGATCGGAACGGCGCACGACGTCGTCCCATTCCTCCACCACATCCAGGGCCGTAACGAACACCCCGGCTCCCTGGCGGGCCGCGAGCACCCCGCGGCCCGCGAGAAGACGGATCGCCTCACGGACGGTCGAGCGCCCCACGCCCAGCTGCGGCGCCAGGGTGGTCTCCCCCGGGAGCTTCTCGCCGAGCGCCCACTCCTGCGAGCGCACCCGTTCCAGGAGCAGTCGCGCAGCCTGATCGGCCAGCGGCTCTCGTCTCACCTGGGTCATCTCGCGCCTCCGCTCTCGTGCCCTCCCGTATCCGGCTCGCGTCATCGACGCGGAGCGTGTCTACTTGTCTGAGGAGTCGTGTACAGTCTACGACATGACGCGGCTTCTTCTTCTCCTTCTCCGCCACGACGGGCTCTGACCGACCGGTACCCGTCGTGGCTCTGCGGACCGGTCGATCACGCTCAGAAGCAGAGGAAAGTCATGACCACCACCACCCGCACCGCCACCGTCCCGTTCTGGAATCGCCAGCAGCCCTCGCCGATGCCGTCGCACCGGTACACCGATGTGTTCTCCCGGGTCGAGGTGCCGCTCACCGAGCGAACCTGGCCGGACGCCCGTATCACTGAGGCACCGCTCTGGGTTCCCGTTGATCTCCGCGACGGCAACCAGGCACTCGCCGAGCCGATGGACCCCACCCGCAAACGACGCTTCTTCGAGATGATGGTGCGCATCGGCTACACGGAGATCGAGGTGGGCTATCCGTCGGCGTCTCAGACGGACTACGACTTCGTGCGGCTGATCGCGGAGTCGGACATCGCACCGGAGAACGTGACCATCGTGGTGTTCACCCCCGCCCGACGTGACCTCATCGCGCGCACCGTGGAGTCCATTCGCGGCATCCGCAATCCGGTGGTGATCCACATGTACACCGCGACAGCCCCGATGTGGCGCGACGTGGTCCTGGGCCGCGACCGCTTGGAACTGCTCGAGCTGATCCTGCGGGGCGGGCAGGACGTTATGGAGTTCGCCGGAGACCTGCCCAACGTACGATTCGAGTTCTCCCCCGAGGTGTTCAACCTCACCGAACCCGGGTTCGCCCTGGAGGTCTGCGACGCTATGACGGGCCTGTGGGAGGCATCCCCTGAGCGGCCGGTGATCCTGAATCTGCCGGCCACCGTGGAGATCGCCACGCCCAACGTCTACGCGGACCAGATCGAGTTCATGCACCGCAACCTGGCACGCCGTGATGCCGTGATCTTGTCGGTGCACCCCCACAATGACCGTGGCACGGGAATCGCGTGCGCCGAGCTGGCCGTGCTCGCCGGCGCGCAGCGCGTCGAGGGCTGCATCTTCGGCAACGGCGAACGCACCGGCAACGTCGATCTGGCGACGCTCGCCCTGAACCTGCACGCGCAGGGCGTCAACCCCATGATCGATTTCTCCGACATCGACGACGTGCGTCGCGTGGTCGAGTACAGCAACCGGATCGAGGTGCACCCGCGCCACCCCTACGTCGGCGACCTCGTTCACACGGCGTTCAGCGGCACCCATCAGGACGCGATTCGCAAGGGCTTCGCAGAGCACCGCGAGCGCGCCGCAGCCGAGGGCGTCGACGAGTGCGAGGCCGCGTGGCGTGTGCCCTACCTCCCGGTGGATCCCGCAGATCTGGGGCGCTCGTACGACGCCGTGATCCGGGTCAACTCGCAGTCCGGAAAGGGCGGCATCGCCTACCTCATGGAGACGGAATACGGCATCGAGCTGCCGCGCCGTGCTCAGGTGGACTTCTCTCGCCATGTGCAGCGGCACACCGATGCGACGGGCGACGAGGTGTCGGCCGCCGAACTGTGGGAGGTGTTCACGCGGGCGTATCTGCGCCCCACCCGCTACGAAGTTCGGGAGATCGATAGCGACGAACGCGGCACGAGGGCATGGATCGTCGATGCTGAGGGCGCCGAAGTCCAGGCAAGTGTTGAGGGTGGCCCGGTCGAGGCCGTGCTCGCGGCACTCGGGTCTGTGGCTGCGGGGATCGAGGTGCTGAGCCTGCACCAGACCTCCATCGGTCGCGGTGCAGACGCCGATGCCCTCACGCTGGTCGAGTACCGCTCGACGGCGGGCCTCGGCTGGGCCGCCGGGCGTCACCGTTCCACCGTGACCGCCACCGCTCTGGCCGTCCTGGCCGCCGCTTCCTGAGCCGTCCGCGTCCGCAACGCCTGAGCATGATGCTCCTGCGTTGCGGACGCGGCATCGCGGATGCACCCCGCGCAGGCACCGGGTGCCGAGTTGCCGCCACAGCGGGAGGGCTTCAGAGTGGATCCATGAACTACGCGCTCGATCGCGCCCAGCGCGCGCTCACCGGTCCTGCCCGGGGCGACGCGATGGGCATGCCGACGCAGGAAAGGGCGAGACCGGACCGGGCGCGCATGCCCGAAGCCGCAGCTTCTGGCGATACGGATCAGGCACGATGACGCGTTACCCCGACAGCATCGCGGCGATCGTCGAACACGCGATCGTCATCAAGAAGTCGCGCTTCATCGCGCACGCGATCCCGGTGCGTTCGGTGGCGGATGCCGACGCCGCCATCGCGGGCATCCGCACGCGGTACTGGGACGCACGCCACAACTGCACCGCGATGATCACGGGCGTGCGGGGGGATCAGGCACGCTCCTCGGACGACGGCGAGCCCAGCGGCACAGCGGGGATGCCCATGCTGGAGGTGCTCCGACGTCGCGAGCTCACCGATCTGGTCGTGGTCGTGACGCGGTACTTCGGCGGCGTCAAGCTCGGGGCGGGTGGACTCGTGCGCGCATACTCCTCGGCTGTTTCCGAGGCGCTCGATCTCGCCGCGATCATCCACCGCCGCGAGCTGGTCGCCGTGTCCGTGGAGGTCCCGCACGCGGATGCAGGGCGATATGAGAACGTGCTGCGGGACTGGGCGAGCCGCCACGACGCGGTGATGGTGGAGACGGGCTACGGTGCGAACGCCGCGCTGGGGCTGCGCGTGAGTCCCGAGCTGCTCGACAGGTTCGATGCAGACCTCGCCGCGGCCTCGGCCGGTCTCGTGGTCGCCCGCCGCGGTGACGTGTCGGTGATCGACGTTCCGGCGGGCTGAGCGGGCGGCCGTGCCACCGCCGCCATCCGTAGACTGGAGGACGGCCGCGAGCGCGGCACGGGACGCAGGCGGGGAGGCGCGATGTCGGACGATGTAGCGAGCGTGATGGCGGAACTCGCCGCGCTTGAGGATCCCCGCATGCGTGCGGTCAACGAGCGCCACGGTGACGATCACGGCGTCAACCTGACGAAGCTCCGCGGCGTGGCCAAGCGCATCGGCGCCCAGCAGCCGCTGGCCGACGACCTGTGGGCCACGGGCGACACCGCCGCACGCCTGCTCGCGCTCCTGCTCCTGAAGCCGAAGGATCACACCGCCGACGAGCTGGATGCGATGCTCCGGGAGGCGCGGGCGCCGAAGGTGCTGGACTGGCTGGTCAACTACATCGTGAAGAAGTCCCCGCACGCGGAGATCCTGCGCGAGCGCTGGTCCGTCGACCCGGATCCCCTCGTGCAGGCGGCAGGGTGGGCGCTCACCTCGGAGCGCATCGTGAAGAGGCCGGCGGGACTGGACCTGTCCCAGCTGCTGGATCTCATCGATCCGGCCATGCGCGATGCACCGGATCGTCTGCAGTGGGCGATGAATGACGCGCTCGCCCAGATCGGCATCCACCACCCGGAGTACCGTGCGCGTGCGCTGGAGATCGGCGAACGGCTCGAGGTGCTGAAGGACTACCCCACCCCGCCGAACTGCACGTCTCCGTTCGCCCCGCTGTGGATCGCGGAGATCGTGCGCCGACGGGAAGGCGCGTGAGCGCGCGCTTCACCGACGTCTGGTTCGACTTCTTCGGCACGCTGGTCGAGTACGAGCCCAGCGTGCGCACCGGAGACGGCAGCTCCCTCACCGCCGCGCAGGTCTTCGCCCTGCGACACGGATCGGCCGCCGATGCCACCGCCGCGTGGGATCGGGCGTGGGCGGAGCACGAGTCGGAAGCGGTCGCGACCGGACGCGAGTACTCGATGTCCCAGGTCGCGGCGCGGTTCGCGGCCCTCATCGGGGTGGATGCCTCCCCTGCTGCCCGCCAGGAGCTCATCGATGAGTACCTGGTGGCATGGACGGCACCGATCCGGCCGCGCGACGGCGCTGAGGAGACGCTCGCGGCACTCACGAACGACTACCGCGTGATCGTCGTGAGCAACACGCATGACGAGCGTCTCGTCCCCCGTCTGCTCGAACGTTTCGATCTCGATCGATATGTCGCCGCCACCGTGCTGTCCGTGTCCGAGGGGTGGCGCAAGCCTCATCCGAATCTCTTCGCGTCGGCCGTCGCCCGACACGGGGCAGATCCGGCGCGCATCGCGTTCGTCGGTGACACCTGGGACGCCGACATCGAAGGACCGCGCCGCGCCGGAATGTCGGCGTTCTACGTGGGCCCGCCGACACCGGATCGATCGCCCCTCGCCCTGCACGATCTCCCTGCGCACCTGCGCGACTGAACCCGAGAAGGATCCATGAACACCACGTCAGCCCCGGCACAGCACAGCGTCATCCTCGACGTGGACACCGGCATCGACGACGCCATGGCGGTGCTGTACGCGCTGCACCACCCCGACATCGATGTGCGCGCCATCACGTGCGTTGCCGGCAACGTCGATCTGCCGCAGGTGCTGGATAACACCCTCGCGCTCCTGGAGCTGGCCGGAGCACCGCAGATCCCGGTGGCCGGAGGCGCCGAACAGCCGCTCATCGGTGAAGCACGCTCCGCCGCCTGGATCCACGGATCCGACGGCGTCGGCGGCATCGAGCTGCCGCGTGGCATTCGCTCGCCCGAGCCGGTGCGCGCGGTCGAGCTGCTGCGACGGACCCTCATGGAAGCGGAGCAGCCGCTCACCATCATCACCCTCGCCCCGATGACGAACATCGCGCTGCTGCTGCGCTCCCACCCCGAGGTGGCTCCGCGGATCGCCCGCATCGTGACGATGGGCGGGTCGGCTTCGGTGGGCAACGCCAGCGCCACGGCGGAGTTCAACGTGTGGCACGACCCCGAGGCCGCGCACATCGTGTTCACCAGCGGCATCCCGCTGACGATGTACGGCCTGGACGTCTTCGATCGCATCCGCGCCGATGACGCGCACGTCGCTGCCCTCCGTCAGGACGACGCCGTACAGCGAGCGCTTGCCGGGCTTCTCTCGTTCACCGTGACCGTGCCGGGTGGCGACACCATCGTGGACAACCGGCGTATCGGCGATGCCGGTGCCGTGATCGCCCTCACCAACCCCGAGCTGTTCACCTTCGAGTCCTACCCCGTGCACGTCGAGCTCGCGCCGGGAGCCAGCCGCGGGGCCACCATCGTGGACCGTCGCCCGCACGCCGCCGAGGATGCCGTCCACGGCGCGCAGGGAGCCTGGCCGGTGCTGGATGTCGCCCTCCAGGCGGACATCGACGCCGTCCTCGCCACGTTCTTCGGGGTCTTCCCGCGCTGACGCGTCCCTCCGGCGCGTGGTCGGGCCCGGCTCCACCCGGCGACGTGCCCGCGGCGTGAGGCTTGTCACGAAACGAGGAGATTTCGCCCCGCGAGGTGCCACAACGCCGATATGGTCCTCGTTTCGCGACAATGTCCTCATTTCGCGACAGCGGCAAACCCGGATCGGCCTCGCGGCACGCGAGCCCGTGGGGCCGATCCGGGTCAGGACTCGTCGAGGGCGGCGGCGTGACGGTCGAGGAATTCGTAGACGGCCACGGTGTCGATGCCGGTGGTGCTGCCGTCCGGCATCGCAGCGAGCAGCGATGAGTTCAGCCGGGCGCTGGGGAACGCCTGACCGCGCCAGTGCTCGGCCGCCTCGGTGCGAGGCTCCCGGCAGCAGGCCGGGTCGGGACACGTCGATGTCATGCGCCGGCGCGTGTCACGGCCGCGGAACCAGCGGGAGTCGGCGAAGCGTGTTCCCACGCTGAGCGAGAACTCCCCGTTGCTGGCGCTCACGATCGCTGAGGTGCACCAGTACGTTCCCACCGGCTTGTCGGTGAGCTGGTGGTACGGAGTGAGCCGGTCCTCGACCTCGAACACCTGCCGGGCGCTCCACCACCGGCACACCCGCTGCCCTTCGACGGAGCCCAGCGCGTCCGTCGGGAACTGCACGTCGTCGTTCTCGTAGGCCTTGGAGATCACCCCACTGGAGTGCACCTTCGTGAAGTGCACCGGGATGCCGAGGTGCCGGGTGGCGAGGTTGGTGAACCGGTGCGCCGCGGTCTCGTAGCTGACCGCGAAGTGGTCTCGCAGATCCTCCACCGACAGCTCGCGCGCCGCCTTCGCCTCGGTGAGATACGGCACTGCGCTCGACTGCGGCACCATCAGGGCACCGGCGAGGTAGTTGGTCTCCACACGCTGGCGCAGCAGGTCGCCGTAGTCTCGCGGCTCCGGCTGACCGAGCACGTGTGCGGCGAGAGCCTGCAGCAGCGCAGAACGCAGGTCTGTGCCGCGCTGGTGCAACGGGAGGTAGATCCGCCCGTGCCGACGATCCGTGATGCTGCGGGTGCTGCCTGGGAGATCGCCGACGTAGTGGAGGGAGAAGCCGAGATGGGTGGCCAGTTCCCCGGTCTCCCGCTGCGACAGCGGGCCACCGCGATGGCCGATGGCGCCGAGCAGTTCGGCCGCCGATGTCTCCAGCTCTTCGTAGTAGTTGTCGCGCCGACGCTGCTGGGCCCGCAGCTCGGTGTTCGCGCGTCGAGCCTCCTCCGGCGTGGCCGCGCGCTGCTCATGGAGCCGCCCCAGTTCATCGTGCAGACGCAGGATCGTCTCGATCGCCTCGTCGCTGAGTGAGCGGCGGATCGGCAGCGCTTCCAGTCCGAGGGAGCGGTACAAGGGTCCGCGCTGGGCGCGCTCCAGCGCGATCTCCAACTCGTCACGACGGGAGAGCGGCGCGGGTTCGAGCAGCGCGTCCAGCGTGGTGCCAAGGGCCTTGGCCAGCCGCTGCAGCTCGGCCAGGCGCAGTTCTCGCTTCCCGTTCTCGATCACCGACACCTGGGAGGCGGCACGATCGATCGCACGTCCGAGATCCTCCACCGTCATCGCGCGTTCCAGGCGGAGGGCGCGGATGCGCCGGCCGATGGTCAGGGAGTCGAGCATGTCTTCATCGTCGCCGTGGACGCGTCGTTGCATCGCCATGACGACAGCATGACACGGGCAATCGTTTCGAACCTCAGAAATCCGGCCGTATTTCTCCCCGGAAACCATCGCAGAAGACCGAAAGTGCGGCGCAAGCTCGTCTCAGAACCACTCGCCGCACTCAGCGAAGGAGCCGACATGACCGAGTACGCAGCCCTCCCCGGCCAGCAGAACCAGACCGCCACCGACCTCGAAGCGGAGTGGATCACCGATGCCCGCTGGGCAGACGTTCGTCGCGACTACACCGCGGAAGACGTCGTCCGCCTGCGCGGCCCGGTCCGTGAGGAGGCGACCCTCGCCTGGCGCGGTGCCCAGAAGCTGTGGGAGCTGATCCAGCGCAACAACGACGATCCCGGATCCTGGGTCTACGCGCTGGGTGCGCTCACCGGCAATCAGGCCGTTCAGCAGGTACGAGCAGGGCTGGAGGCGATCTACCTCTCCGGCTGGCAGGTGGCCGCCGACGCCAACCTCTCCGGGCAGACCTACCCCGATCAGAGCCTCTACCCGGCCAACTCGGTGCCCGCTGTCGTGCGGCGGATCAACAACGCTCTGCTGCGTGCCGGCCAGATCGAATTCGCCGAGACCGGGACCACCACACGCGACTGGCAGGCGCCCATCGTCGCTGACGCGGAGGCCGGCTTCGGCGGACCGCTGAATGCCTATGAGCTCATGCAGGGCATGATCGCGGCCGGGGCCGCCGGCGTGCACTGGGAGGACCAACTGGCGAGTGAGAAGAAGTGCGGTCACATGGGCGGCAAGGTGCTCGTGCCCACCTCCCAGCACATCCGGACCCTCAACGCCGCACGCCTCGCGGCCGATGTGGCCGGAGTTCCGAGCGTGATCATCGCTCGTACCGACGCACTCGCGGCCACGCTCCTCACCAGTGACATCGACGACCGCGACCGCCCGTTCCTCACGGGCACCCGCACCGCGGAGGGCTTCTACGAGGTCTCCGGAGGCATCGAGCCCGTCATCGCGCGGGGACTGGCCTACGCTCCCTATGCGGACCTGCTCTGGGTGGAATCTAGCGAGCCCGATCTGGAGCTCGCGCGCCGGTTCGCGGAGGCGATCCACGCCGAGTTCCCGAATCAGAAGCTCGCCTACAACTGCTCCCCCTCCTTCAACTGGCGCCGCCACCTCGACGACGACACCATCGCGCGATTCCAGCGCGAGCTGTCGGCGATGGGGTATGCGTTCCAGTTCATCACGCTCGCCGGGTTCCACTCCCTGAACCACGGCATGTTCGAACTCGCCCTCGACTACAAGCAGCGCCAGATGTCCGCGTACGTCCAGCTGCAGGAGGCCGAGTTCGCCGCAGAGGCTCGCGGCTACACCGCGACCAAGCACCAGGCGGAGGTGGGCACCGGCTACTTCGACCGGATCGCCACCGCGCTGAACCCCGAGAGCGCGACACTCGCCCTCGTGGGCTCCACCGAATCCGCCCAGTTCCACTGATCCGCACGGATACAGAAAGGCCACGATCATGACCACCCATCCCCGTTTCGAAGTGCTGGGCGAGCTGGAGCCCCGTTTCGATGAGATCCTCACCCCCGAGGCTCTCGCGTTCCTCACCGCATTGCACGACCAGTTCGCCGCCCGCCGCCAAGACCGCCTGCGCGAGCGCTACGAGCGCCAGAAGGCGATCAACGCCGGATACACCCCGACCTTCCGCGACTCCACGGCGCCCGTCCGGGACGAGCCGAGCTGGCGCGTGGCCGGCCCGGGCCCCGGCCTGCACGACCGGCGGGTGGAGATCACCGGACCCACCGATCGCAAGATGACGGTCAACGCGCTGAACTCCGGCGCGCAGGTCTGGCTCGCCGATCACGAGGACGCCACGAGCCCCACCTGGCACAACATCATCGGCGGTCAGGTCAACCTGTACGACGCGATCCGCCGCCAGATCGATTTCACGAGCGACGAAGGCAAGGAGTACCGCCTCGGCGAGGAGACTCCCACCATCGTCTTCCGGCCTCGTGGCTGGTTCCTCGGCGAGAAGCACTTCCGGTACACCACCACGGCAGGTCAGCAGGGTTCGGTCTCCGGTGCGCTGGTGGATTTCGGGCTCTACTACTTCCACAACGCGAAGGAACTGATCGCCCGCGGACGCGGCCCGTACTTCTACCTGCCGAAGCTGGAGAGTCTGGAGGGCGCGCGTCTCTGGGACGACGTCTTCACCTTCAGCGAGAACTGGCTCAACCTGGCACACGGCACCATCCGCGCCACAGTGCTCATCGAGACCATCACGGCGGCTTTCGAGATGGAGGAGATCCTCTACGAGCTGCGCGATCACTGCGCCGGCCTCAATGCAGGTCGCTGGGACTATCTCTTCAGCATCATCAAGAACTTCCACTCCCGAGGTCGCTCCTTCCTGCTGCCGGATCGCTCCCAGATCACCATGACGGTACCGTTCATGCGTGCATACACCGAGCTCCTCGTCCGCACGTGCCACAAGCGCGGTGCATATGCCATCGGCGGCATGAGCGCCTTCATCCCGAACCGGCGCGACCCGCTGGTCACCGCAGAGGCTTTCGAGAAGGTCGCCGCCGACAAGCGGCGCGAGGCCGTGGACGGCTTCGATGGGACATGGGTGGCGCACCCGGACCTCATCCCCGTGGCGCGCACCGAGTTCGACGCCGCGATGGCCGGACGCACTGATCAGACACACCGCCTCCGTGAGGACGTCTCGGTGCGGCCCGAGCAGCTGCTCGATCTGCGCATCGAGGGCGGCCAGGTGACGCGCGAGGGGATCCGCCAGAACGTCTCGGTGGCACTGCGCTACCTGGATTCCTGGCTGCGCGGCACCGGTGCCGCGGCGATCGACAACCTGATGGAGGATGCGGCCACCGCGGAGATCAGCCGCGGTCAGCTGTGGCAATGGATCCATCAGGGCGCGCTCACCGAAGATGGTCTTCCCATCGTCCGTGAGCGGGTGGAGTACACCATCGATCGCGTGCTCGCCGAGCTCGATCGCTATCCGGACGACCGGCTCGACGACGCCGCCGAGATCCTCCGCGAGCTGGTGCTCGGTGACGAGTTCCCGCTGTTCCTCACCGTCCACGCCTACGACCGGTTCCTCACCGACGCCCCCGAGCGCCAACCCGCACTCGCCGTCTGAGACCCCGATGAGGCCCGTCGTCTCGCTCCGGAACATGGAGCCGGACGACGGGCCTCATCGCGTATGCACGGCCTAGGCTGGAGGGGATGTCGAACACGACCCCGGGCGGACTGCTGCATCTCGCAGCCGCAGCTGGTGCGCATCTGGAGAACCGTCGGACGGGTCGTTTCCGCCCGAAACCCACGGCTCGTCCTGCCGCGGTGCTCATCCTGTTCGGCGCCGCCCGCGATGATGATGCGCGAGGGCTGGAGGAGCTCACAGCGGACGATCTGGACGTCGTGCTGGAGGTGCGATCGGGCGCTCTGCGTGCACACGCCGGCGAGGTCGCGTTCCCTGGTGGGGGCGCAGAACCGGACGATGTCGACATCGTCGCCACAGCGCTGCGCGAGGCGAACGAGGAGATCGGCGTCGATGCCGCGGATGTCGACATCCTGGCGCAACTGCCTGAGGTGGGCACGGTGAGCGACTTCCGCGTGACGCCGGTGATCGGCTGGCGCCGCGCGCCGCAGCATTACGTGAGCGTGGATGAGGGCGAGACCGCCGACGTGCTCCGGGTGAGCGTGGCCTGGCTGCTGGATCCCGCGAACCGCTTCACCTCCGTGTACCGCCACCCTCTCGGCGCCTTCCATGGTCCCGCATGGGACCTGAACGGCGTGGTCCTCTGGGGATTCACGGCGTTCCTGCTGAACGACCTGTTCGATGCCGCCGGATGGAGCATCCCGTGGGACGAGTCGCGTACGCGCGACCTGTAGGCGTCAGAAGATCAGCAGCTGCAGCGCCCCGACGACGGTGAGCACCAGCACGATCGTGTCGAACGCCTGCTGCTTGATCCGCCCGGCGATCCACCGCCCGAGGAACGCGCCAACGATCACCGCGGGGGCGAGAACGAGATCGGTGAGAGCCACCTGCGGGGTCAGCAGACCGAGCCCGAGCATGAACGGCACCTTCACCAGGTTCACGATGGCGAAGAACCACGCCGCGGTTCCGAGGAAGGCCTGCACGGAGAAGCGCGCCGCCAGGAAGTACAGCGACATCACCGGTCCGCCCGCGTTGGCCACCATGGTGGTGAATCCGCCGAGGAGACCGTAACCCGACGCGACCGCGCGCCCTGTTCCCGCCTCGGCGGAGGCCGCCCGGCGCCGGAGCAGCGTGATGATCACGAGCAGCAGCAGGATCGCACCGATCGCCTTGCGAACCCAGCCGTCCGAGGCCCACCACAGAAACAGTGCGCCGAGCAGGATTCCCGCGACGACGGCGGGAGCCAGTTTCAGGATGGTGCGCCAGTCCGCGTGTCTGCGGTACATCGCCAGGGCCATCATGTCGCCGACGATGAGCAGCAGCAGCAGAGCCGCGGTGGACGTGCGGGCCGGGAGGACCGTGGCGAACACGGCCACCATGAGCGTGCTGAGCCCCGGGATGCCGGTCTTGGAGACGCCGACGATGAGCGCGCCCAGCACGAGCAGCGCCCATGATCCGGCTTCGAGTTCCAGCACTCCCCCATCCTTCCCGATCCGTCGGCCCGCCGCGCACAGCGCCGTCACGAAACGAGGAAGATGACACCAGACAGGTGATAACCCGGCCCCTTACTTCACGTCGCCCAAACGGCACACTTCGGCATTGAACTGCTGCGTCGTGGGTGACCTGAACATGCTCCGGAGACCGTTCAAGAGATTCGAGCGCCATGCAGCCCAGTCGTGGCCCGCGTCGAACGCCTCGAAGGTGACCGAGCGGCCGATGGCGCGGGAGTCGCCCGTGAGCACCGCGCGCAGAGCATCCGCACTCACGAGCATGTCTGGCTCGAAGGTCCCAGCCTGCAGCGTGATCGAGTGCCATGCTGCGTTCGCCAGCAGTGGCTCCGCGACGGCAAAACGCCAGAGCGAGGGCGACTGGGCGATCGCATGCCCGATTTCGTCACCGCCAAGGGCAAGCGCCCACAGCGCTGCGACGCCCCCGAGACTCTGGCCGGCAATGATTGTCGCCTCCGCCCGCGGGTCAACGTTGTAGGTGCTCCGCACGAACGGCAACAGTTCATCGAGCACAACGTCAACGTACGCGCCAGGCACTCCCAGCCCCGCCCAACGTGCTTCCGAGTCCCCCGAATCCAGCAGCGCGAGATGCAGAGCCGGCAGCTCGCCGCGAGCGATCGCCGCGTCGACCGCATCGGCGAGCCCCATCGCCTCCCACACCTGCCCGTCAAAGAGCAGGACGAGCGGTGTCGGCAGGGCGTCCACGCGCGGAGGCGCGTACACCCACGCGCGATGACCACTCGGCAGCGTAATCGGCGTCGTATGCGCACCAGAAGCATCGGATCCCGCAGCAAGACACCTCGGCGCATCCGGCCCGACGCCCACTGACGAAACAACGCCGACTGATGCTCGAACGCACTCACTCCCGCGCGGGTCAACCTCACTGGCATCGCCGGCCGCGAGGAGAACCGGACGACGTCCACGGACCGAGCGCCACGGCGGCGTCTCTTCCGAGCGCCACACGCAGATGCGGTACGAGGCACGCATGGCCGCGGGCAACCGGAGGCAGATCGTCCAGAGGTCGGAGTCTTCGAGGCGAGTCATCTCAGCGGTTGAGACGTCGGCGTGGTCGAACACGGGGTTCGTCCACAGCAGGACGGCAGCGGCATCCGCTGCTGCAACAACCCAGCTCCAGAGCGCTTCGTCTGGCTGTTCCGGGTCGCGCTCGATGATCGGGTTCGGTTGCGCGAGCACAGCACTGCGTAACGACGAGCGTTGAGTTCGGTCGGCCCACGCCGTCTCGATAGGGCCGACCACCCGCACCATGGGGGGTTCGGCCAGATTCCGCACCGGTTCGTGCTCGATATGGACGCTGCCGAAGCGATCACGCCATTGCGTCATGCGTCGACCGAGCGCGGATCGAGCGGCAGAACCAGCGGCGTACCGGTGACGGGGTCGGGCACCACGAGTGAACGCATACCAAAGACATCCTCGACTCGAGCCGCCGTCAAGACCTCATCCGGAGCACCGGTCGCGACGATGTCTCCATCCTTCATGACAACGATGTTCGAGGCGTATCTCGCGGCCTGGTTCAGATCGTGCAGCACCGCAACAATGGTCTTGCCGCCCTCGTTGAGGTCGCGCAGCAACTCCATGAGGTCGTACTGGTGCGCGATGTCGAGGAACGTTGTCGGCTCATCGAGCAGCATCGTCGTAGTCTGTTGCGCCAACAGCATCGCGATCCACACCCGCTGCCGCTGACCGCCAGAGAGCTCGTCGACCGGCACACCCGAAAGCTCAGTCAAGCGCGTTGCTTCGAGCGCATCACGCACGGCCGATTCATCCGATTCACGCCACTGCTGAAACAGCGTCTGGTGCGGTCCGCGGCCCCGAGCAACGAGGTCGGCAACGCGGATGCCGTCGGGTGCGATTGAGCTCTGCGGCAAGAGCCCCAGGCGGCGCGCGAGGTCTTTTGCGCGCAGCCCCGCAATGGCCGCGCCATCGAGCAGAATGTCGCCGGCGATGGGCGTCAGCACACGAGCGAATGCACGCAGCAGCGTCGACTTGCCACAGCCGTTCGGGCCGATGATCGCCGTGAACGAGCCACCTGGAACACCTACCGAAAGCCCGCGCGAGATCGTGCGCCGCTCGTATCCGATTGTCGCGTTGCGGGCTTGCAAACGTACATCGGATGCCGTCATCGTGCTGCTCCTGATTGTGCACGGCTCTCTCGAATGAGGAGGCCGATGAGGTAGATACCACCCAGGCAGATCGTGAGCAGTCCCACGGGAATCGGGCGGTAGAAGTACGAGATTGTCTGCGAGAGCAGATACGCCGCGCTCAACAGCAGCGCGCCCATCGCAGCGGCCGCGAGAACACTCACACCGGGGGTCCGGGCCACTCTGCGTGCGATCTGCGGTGCGATGAGCGCGACGAACCCGATGGGCCCGGCCGCTGCCGTCACGAGCGCAGTCGTGGCAACGCCCGTGATGAGCAGTCCCACCCGTGCCCAGCCGATGGACACGCCTTGCGTTGCAGCGGCATCATCGCCGAGTTCAAGCGTGCGCAGAGCGGGTGCGAGCACAGCACACGCGACAACGAGCAACAGCGCAATGACCAGCGAGGGCACGAGGCTCTGCCACGAAACACGCGTGAGCGAACCGGCGCCCCAGAATCCGACCTGCAAGGCGTCATCGAGATCGGCACGCGTGATGAGGTATGTGTTGACCGAGCCGAGCACAGCAGCCACGCCAATACCGACGATGATGAGCCGAAAGCCCTGCATCCCTCTGCGGTACGCCATGAGATACACCGCCGCTGCCGTCAGCAGTCCACCACCAACGGATGCCCCAGCCACGACCCAGTAGTGCTGCGTTCCGACGACGAGCATCGTCACAACAACCGCCGTGTACGAGCCCGCATCGAAGCCGATCACATCCGGTGAACCCAGTGGATTGCGTGTGAGCGACTGGAAAACTGCGCCACCGATGCCGAGCACTGCGCCGAACACGACCGCCGCAACAACAATCGGGACGCGCCACTCGAGGACGACCTTGCTTGTGAAAGCATCCGCTGTTCCGGCGAACGCACCGACAACCTCGCGCGGCGTCAAGGGATAGTCGCCGAGGAAGATCGAGGTCACGGCCATGGCGAGTGCAAGCGCGAAGAGCGTCACGGTGACGACCATCAACCGCAGGGCGATGCGCCCCGAGAAGAGCGAGTTTCGAGCGGAAAGCTCGAGGTAGCCAAAGTCGATCGGGGCGGCAGTCATACTCCGCTCGCCTTCCTGCGGCGCACGAGCGCAATGAGTATGGGTGCCCCGATGACCGCCGTCACGATGCCGACTTCCATCTCACCGGGCCGGGCGATGACGCGGCCGATAACATCCGAAACCAACAACAGGATCGGTGCTGCAACTGCCGTGCACGCAATGATCCAGCGTTGATCGGGCCCGGTGAACCAGCGAACAACGTGCGGCACCATGAGCCCAACGAAGGCAATGCCGCCCGTGAGCGCCGTCGCCCCGCCGGCGAGTATGGTCACAGCGACGATGCCCAGAATGCGGGTGCGGATGACGGACGTTCCCAGCGCCGTCGCAAGGTCGTCCCCCAACGCAATCGCGTTGAGCGAACCGCTCAGCGCGAGCGCGAGTGCGAGCCCCACGAGGAAAAACGGCAACACGATTACTACTTCGCTGAGCCCGACCCGAGCAATAGAACCCGCCCCCCAGAGGTGCACGGAGCGGAAGGTGTCGGGGTCAAGCAGGGTGAGAAAGGTCGAGACTCCGCGCAGCACCGCCGCGAGCGCGACGCCCGCGAGCACCATCGTGACGGGCGAGGTGCTGCGGCCCGCGCTACCGATCGCGTACACGAGCACGGTTGCGAGCGCGGCACCCAGAAACGAGAACCAAATGTACCCCTGGAGTCCGGAGATGCCGAGGTATCCGATCGCCAGGGTTATGGCAAAGCCAGCCCCGGCATTGACCCCCAAGAGGCCGGGATCGGCGAGCGGATTGCGCGTAATCGCTTGGATGAGCGCGCCGGAAACGCCGAGCGCCATGCCGACCACAATGCCAACGATCGTGCGCGGCATCCGCTGAGACCAGACGATGATGGACGCCTCCGAGTCATCCGGGTGCAGAACACTGCGCCACACATCCGCCAGAGGCAACGGGTTTGCCCCGACCGACAGACTCAGGAGCACCGCGCCAACGAGTGCCGCGAGCAGCACGACGAGACCGACGGCGCGGCGCGCATACAGTCGCTCGGTCGGCGCCGCACGCGCGGGTGCCGTCGGAATCGTCGTCACTGCATACTCCCGCGGGCTTAGCGCTGGACCGTTGCCGAGAGCGCCGGTGCCATCTGCTTCGCGGCCCACACCGACGAGAGCGGTCCGCTGCGCGCGAGCGCCCACGGCAGGTTGCCGACGGAGGTTACGCCATCAATGATGAACTCACCCTCCGCGGCACGATTGTCGATGAGCATGACGTGGTTGTCCTTGGCAGCCTCGAGGTTCTTGAAGAGGGGCAACTCCGTGATTTCGGCGTAGTTTCCGTCGGAGTTGTCAGAGAACACGATGACGTCTGCATCCACGAGCGACAGCAGCTCAGGGCTGACGGCCTGGCGGTACTCGAACTTCGCCGCGTTCGGGTTCTCGGCGAAGCCCATCCGGCTGAACACGGTGGTCGCGGGACCATCTGGCGACGAGTGGTACTGCAGGCCGCTCTCGGCGCCGTAGTACACGAGGTACGCAGCGGTCTTGCCAGCGAGCTCGGGGTGCTCCGCACGGAACTGCTCAAAGAACGTGCGCTCGTCATCGAGCACCTCCTGCGCCTTGTCTTGCAGGTCAAGCGCCTCACCGAGGCTGCGGATGTTGTGCTCCCAGTCGCTTGCGACGCTCGCCTCACCACCGCGATCGGTTGCCGTGCTCAGCACGGGCGCGATCGACGAAAGCTTGTCATACACCTCGCTCACATCAGCGCCGAGCGTGATGATGAGGTCGGGGTTCGCCTTCGCGATCTGCTCGACGGGGAACTGCGAGTCGCCCGTCGTGAAACGCTCCGGAATCGGCTGTGTCAATGCCTCCTCGAGGAAGACATCCGTCGCCCACTCGCTCGCGATGATAGGCGTGACGCCGAGCGCGGCGAGGATCTCTGCGTCATCCGATGAGGGGGTGACGGCGGCGATGCGCTGCGGCTGGACGGCAAGTTCGGTCGTGCCCCAGGTGCTTTCGAGCGCCAGCGGGTAGGTGGTCTTGCCTTCGCCTGCGGGAACGAGGCTCGCCTGCTCCGGAACGGCACTTTCTCCCGTTGCCGCTGCGGATTCGGCGGGGACGGCGGTCGTTGCGCCACAGCCCGTGAAGATCAGCATGCCTGCGAGTGTGAGGGCGCTCAAGCTCCGAGCGCGTGTGGGGGAGGTGAGAGTCATTGGAGTGTTCCTTCTTCAAGACCGTCACGGGCGGGGCCCGGAACGGGGGCCCATCATTGAGTGCCAACAAGCAATGCTAAGTAAGGCT
Organism: Microbacterium sp.; assembly: GCA_031277945.1. GTDB lineage: Bacteria > Actinomycetota > Actinomycetes > Actinomycetales > Microbacteriaceae > Microbacterium. Next base: position 206,628 of record JAITLK010000001.1, read on the forward strand.
AGCCTTACTTAGGGCGCAGCATCCGACATCTTGAGCGCAGAATGCGACAGCCCCACCAAGCCACAAGGAGTACGAATGCCCGCCTCAGCGCACGCTCAAAACTCAAGCGCCTCCAGCGCCGATATCGCCCTCCCCGCCGTCTCGATTCCCGAACGCGTGCACCGACGCCGCGGCGTGCTGCTCTGGCAGGCTCGCGGCGCTTCGGACTGCACGTTCGACGGAGCAACACACCTGCTCACGGCGGGACATGCGCTGTGGATTCCGTCAGGAGTACATCACTCGCTTGACGTCCACGCAGACTCCGTCGTGCTTCCGATGCTGTTCGTCGCGAAACCCTCACCCGGCACGTTGCGAACGGCTACGTGGATCGCAGTTGACCGCGAGATGCGCGCCGCAATCCTCGCGCTCTTGCAGGTGCAAAACTCCATCATCCAGCCGGAAGCCGACCTCGAACGACGCATGTTGCGGATGCTGCATGAACGTACGGTGCCCGCGACTGGGCTACCCATGCCAACATCCGATTGCGCGTACGCGATTGCTGACGAGTTGCGTCGGGGCCCCGCAGATAATCGGCCACTCGCAGAAATTGTGGCCGCGCATCACATCTCCACCCGCACTGTCGAGCGTGCTTTCGTGACGGAGACCGGGATGACGTTGCAGGAATGGCGGATTCGCCGCCGCTTGGAGGTTGCTGCGGCCCAACTACGCGACGACGATGGCGTGAGCGCAATCGCGAGCAGTGTCGGCTACCGCAGCGCATCCGCCTTCCGGCGTGCGTTCAAACGGCACTACGGTGTCTCACCCATTGAGTACGGCCGACGCTTTCGCGTACCCAGCTGGGGTCCCCCCCCCCCCCCAATGCCCAGGGACACCACCTCGCGATAGGGGCCCGCCCCTCAGCGGAGTCGACAACAATCTGCCGGGACATCACGCCGAGCCCCGACCCGCGACGCCCGTGAAGGCGAAGCGGAACCGGAGAGGAGCATCGGTGGGGATCACGAACTCGGGGTGTGTGCGGGCGCCCCAGGAATCGTCTCCGGCCACACCGCGCCGCATCAACGCCGGGCGAAGCACGGTGTGGCGCGTGGCCGGGAGCTCGTGGTGGTGGTCGGCATTCTCGATCTCGAACGGCGTCCACGGCAGCGCCGAGAACTCCATGCCGTCTTCACTCTCCAGGCGAATGCCCCAGCCGCGACGATCCGTCACCTCCGCCCATCGGACACCGGTGCGGCTTCCCGCTTCCTGCGGGCGCAGATACGGCGTGAGCTGGGTGGCCACCTCTGCGTCGAACACGTCGCGGCGCGCGCCGAGCCGGCGATCCACGGCGCTCTCCTCCGGGCCATCGCCGTACCACCGGAGGTGGTCGTGTTCGGGTGACGTGAGCAGCATCATCCCGAACTCGGGGAGACCCGGCAGCTCTTCCGCCACCGTCATCGAGAGCGTCACCTCCACGCGCCCGTCACCCGTGACCCGGTAGTCCACATCGCAGGACGAGGCCGGTCGCGTCGGCAGGTCGTAGGTGTACGACACAGTGACCGACTCGTCGTCGGTCGTGACACGTGCCGTGTGCAGCGGGCGACCCGCGGCACGGGCGTACCGGCTGGCCAGCAGCCACTGGCCATCTTCGAAGGGCGCTCCCCACCCTCGCTCGTTGGAGGTCGGGGCGTGCCAGAAGTTCGGCTTCGGCATCGCCGCCAGTAGCTCCCGCCCGCCATCCTGCGTCCGGCCGTACCGGTAGGAGACGAGTCCTCCGTGCAGCTGGGAGAACAGAATGTCGAAATGGGCTCCGCGCACGCCGACGTTGTGGATCCCCTCGATGACCTCAGGACGCGCGGCCGCGGTACGCACCGCCGGTACGCCGCCGCTGACGACCACTCCCTGTCCCCGGGCCACCCGTGTTCCGGCCGATGCCCACGCGGTGGCGTCGCGATGGAAGAACTCGACATCGATCGTGTACTCGCCCGGCAACTGCGGCACATCGAAACCGAAGGGGACGAACCCGCGCTCGCCGGGCGCGACATCCGACTCGACGGCAGCCGTCAGCACCGTGCGCCCGTCGGTGCGGAGCGTCGCGACGGCCGAGTACGCCGCCGTGGAGGTGAACAGGTTGCGGTTCTCGATGTGGACGCCATCGCGCTGGACGGTCAGTTTCAGAGGCTGATAGAGGTAGGACACCTCCTGCACGAACGGCTTCGGGGTGTGGTCGGCGAACAGGATGCCGTTTCCGCTGAAGTCCGAGTCGTGCGGTGCTTCCCCGCTGTCGCCGCCGTAGCCGAAGTAGGTATTGCCGTAGCGGTCGGTGAGCTCGACCGCCTGATCGGAGAAGTCCCAGATGAACCCGCCCTGGAACAGCTCGTCGCGGTACGCCAGGTCGATGTAACGGTCGACCGCACCGAAGGAGTTGCCCATCGCGTGCGCATACTCGCAAAGGATGAAGGGCTTCTCCCGGTGGGTCGCCAGGAACTCCTCGATCTCAGCAGCCGGCGTGTACATCCGGCTCACGATGTCTGTGGTCTCCGGGTACCGCGGATCCCAGTCGACGCCCTCGTAGTGCACCGGGCGATCGTCCGCGCCGCGGAAGTAGCCGGCCACGTCTCGGATCAGGGTGCCGCCGAAGGACTCGTTCCCGCACGACCAGATCACCACGCTGGGGTGGTTCCGATCACGGCGCAGCAGGCTCGCGGCGCGATCGAGCAGCGCATCCCGCCACTCGGTCCGGTCGCCCGGCAGCGCCTCCGACACCGGAAGGTCCCCTGCCCGCACGGCGTCCCAGATGCCGTGCGTCTCCAGGTTCATCTCATCGATCACCAGGAAGCCGAGTTCGTCGGCGAGATCGTAGAAGAACGAGTTGTTGGGGTAGTGACTGGTCCGGATGGCGTTGACGCCGATGCTCTTCAGCAGGCGGAGATCGGCGGTGGTCTGCTCCCGCGTCATCACTCGCCCCTGCAGCCCGAACTCGTGACGGTTCACGCCGAAGAACACCACCCGCTCGCCGTTCAGACGCAGCACGCCTCCCTCGATCGCGAATCGGCGAACACCCACGCGCTGGCGGATCACCTCGACCACCTCGCCGGTGCTGTCGCGCAGGTGCAGCACGAGGTCGTAGAGGTACGGATCCTCCGGGCTCCACAGCCGCACGTTCTCGATCCGAGCCCGGAACGTGCCGTCCTCCCCTCGTAGGAACCCGACGACGTCGTCCAGCCGTGCGGAGAGTTCTCCCTCCCCCTCGATGTCCGCCTCGACGATGATCTCGGCGGACGCTCCCTCGATGACCGTGCGCACGTGCAGGTCGGCGACGTGCGCCACCGGTCGGTGGGTGAGCACAACGTCACGGAAGATGCCCGAGAAGCGGTAGAAGTCCTGATCCTCCAGCCACGATCCGCCGCTCCAGGTGAACACCTGTGCGGCGAACCGGTTGGGTCCGTCGACGAGGGCGTCCGTGATGTCGAACGAGGAGGGCGTGAAACTGTCCTCGGCGTAGCCGATGTAGGTGCCGTTGACCCACAGAGCGATGGCGCTCTCGGCGCCATTGAACGTGACCACCACGCGCTCCCCAGGACGCGAGGCGCGCTCCAGCACGACGTCGGTCACGTACGATCCGACCGGATTGAAGTGTGTCGGGATCTGCCCCGGCACGATCGCCTCGTGGCCGTCCCACGGATACTGCACATTGGTGTACTGCGCGCGGCCGTAGCCGTGCAACTGGATGTGCGCGGGAACAGGGATGTCATCCCAGTCCGCCGCATCGAATTCCGGCTGCTGGAATCCCACGACGGTCTGATCCGCGTTGCGCGCATAGTGGAACTTCCAGAGCCCATTCAGGCTCTGCTCGTACGAGCTGTCGTCGGCGAGCAGTTCATCCTCGCTGGCGAACCAGCGATGATCGGATCGGGCGGGCAGGCGCCCGTCGGCGAAGAACGAGGGATCTGCGATCCGGGAGATGTCGAAGGTCACTGGTCACCCGTGGCTTTCTGCGCAAGTCGCGCGGCAGGAATCGGAAGGAACGGCTCCGGCGTCACTTGATGGCTCCGGTGATGCCCTGCGCGAAGGCACGCTGCAGGATCAGGAAGATCACCATTGTCGGCAGCGAGGCTAGCAGCACCGCCAGCATGAGGACGCCATAGTCGGTGACATAGCCCGCGCTCAGATTGGAGATGAGCATCGGCATGGTCTGAAACGCGTTGTTGACGAGGATCACCTTGGGCCAGAGGAAGTTGTTCCATGCGGTCATGAAGGTGATGACGGCAGCCGCCGCGAAGGTCGATCGCATCGTGGGAACGTAGATGCGCGCGAAGATGCTGAGCTCGCTCAGGCCGTCGATGCGGGCCGCCTCGATGATCTCGTGCGGGAAACCGCGTGACGCCTGCCGGAACAGCAGGATGAGGAACGGAGTGGAGATCGCCGGGATGATCACGGCCACCAGCGAGTTCACCAGCCCGACGCGGGAGAACAGCTGGAACAGGGGCACCATCGTGGCGGCGAACGGGATCATCATGGCCAGCAGCAGCACCGCCATCAGGCGGTCCTTGCCCTTCGAGTGGAACACTTCGAAGCCGTACCCGGCGATGGAGCAGACGATCAGCGCCAGCACTGTGATGCCGACGGCCACGATGAAGGACGCCCACATCGCACCCCACAGGTTCTGCGCTCCGGTCAGCTTCGCGAAGTTCGCGAACAGCTCGCCGCCGGGAAGCAGACGCGAATCGAGCACGTCCTTGCTGGAGTTGGTGGCGGAGACCAGCATGAAATAGAGCGGGAAGATCGAGAAGATCGCGAAGATACCGAGGAACAGGTACTTCGGCCCCTGGCGCAGCAGCTTAATCACGCTTGTCCCCCACCTTCAGCTGGATGAATGCGAGCACGGCGACGAGGATGAGGATCACGTACGAGATCGCGGCCGCGTAGCCGAAATTCGGGTTCTTCAGGAACGAGACCTCGTAGAGGTAGTGGGACATCGACATCGTCATGTAGCCCGGGCCGCCACGGGTGAGAGCCCAGGATTCGTCGAACATCTGGAGGGTCCCGTTCGTCGACATGATCGCCGTGAGCAGGATCATGGGCTTCAGCTGCGGCACGGTCACGCGCCAGAACGTCTGCCATGCGTTGGCGCCGTCGACCTTCGCAGCCTCGATGCTGGAATAGTCGATGTTCTGCAGCGCCGCGAGGAAGAACACCATGTTGTATCCGGTCCAGCGCCAGAGCAGACCGAGAATGATCACGAATCGCGCGGTGCCCGGATCCCCCAGCCAGTTCACCGGCGCATCGATGATCCCGAGACCGCTCAGCATGTCGTTGACGAACCCGTCGGCCGCGAACAGCGTGCGGAACACGAGGGAGTAAGCCACCAGCGACACGGCGCAGGGAAGGAAGATGGCCGTTCGCCAGATTCCCTTGAAGCGCAGGTTGCGGTCATTGAGCAGATTCGCCAGCACCAGGGCCAGGATCAGCATGACCGGCACCTGGATGATCAGGTAGATGAAGGTGTTCTGCAGGGTGAGCTTGAAGGTCTCGTCCTGTATGAGGCGCGCGTAGTTGGTCCAGAGCGGATCGGCGAATTTCAGCCCGGCCCCGCGTCCTGTCTGCAGCGACAGGAAGAGGGCCTGGATCATCGGGATGAAGCTGAACACGAGGATCAGCAGTGCTGCCGGGAGGAGGAACCCCCACCCGGTGAGGCTGCGGCGGCGCTCACCGGTGAGCCACGGCCGGGGTCCGTTGACGGAGGCGCTGAGCGGTTGCTCCTTCCGGTTCCGGCCGGAGCGGGTGACGGAAAGGGTCACGTCGGTCTCGCTTTCAGTGTGGATGCGGATCGGATCGGCTTCGGCCGATGGTGCCGGCCGGCGTTCCGCCCGAGAGAGCGGGCGCCGGCCGGCAGGTGATCACTGCATCGCGAACTCGACGTTGGCCTGGGCCTCGGCGAGTGCCGAAGCCGTATCGGCACCGCCGATGATCTGCGTCAGCGCCGCGCTGACGGCGTCACGTCCCTCGTAGTAGTAGGCGCCCGTGTTGTTGGACGGGACGTCCGCGCCGAACGCGACGACATCGGCGAAGATCTTCTGTCCGCCGAAGAACTCCGACGGCTCCTGATAGACCGTCGACTCACCCGCGGGGATCCAGTTCGCCACCGCACCCGACTTGGGGAGGATCGTGTCGTAGAGCTCCGTGGATCCGGCGAACGTGGAGGCGAGGAAGTCCGTGGCGAGATCGACATCGGCGTTCGCGCTGATCGCCCATGACGAGCCGCCGTTGGCGGAGTAGTTGGTGGCGCCGGAGACGCCGTCGAGCTTGGGCAGGTTCGTGATGGCCCACTTACCGGACTGATCCGCCGCAGACTGGATCGACCCGATGATCCAGATGCCGTTGACGGTGGCCGCGGCCGTGCCGTTCACCAGCGTCCCGATGTACTCGTCCCACGAGTTGACCTCGACCAGGATGCCGTCCTTCACCAGCTGCGTGTACACGTTGATCGCGGCTTCCAGCGTGGCGTTGTCGGTGATGGTGGGCTTGCCGTCGTCGTCGAACAGGCTCGCACCGGCGCTCTGCAGCATCATCATGATGAGGTCGGATGAACCCGCCTGGCCGGACAGCAGGGGCTTGCCGGTCTTGGCGAGCACCTCCTTCCCCTTCGCGATGAAGTCGTCCCACGTGATGTCCGTGAAATCTGCAACCGTGTACCCCGCCTGCTCCAGCACGTCGGTGCGGAGGGCGGTGACAGCGGTTCCGGCGTCGAAGGGAACCCCGTAGTTGGTGCCGTCGATGGTGGAGTACGCGGTCACCGCCGAGGGGAACTCCGAGAAGTCGACAGCGTCGGCGGCGATCGGGCTGAACAGCTCGGGGTAGTTGATGCCGTTCTTCTGGAAGGCGTTGTTCTGCATCAGGAAGATGTCGGGCAGCTCGCCCGTCTGCCCCGACTGGGCGAGGGTGGTGAGCTTGGTCTGCAGGTCCTCCCACGGTGTCTCGATGATGTCGAGCGTGAAGTCCGGGTGATCCTTCTGGTAGATCTTCTCGGCCTCCTCCATCGCATAGATGTTGAAGGTCGGATCCCAGGTCCAGACGGTCAGCGTGTTGTCGTCGCCACCGCCCGAGCCGGCATCTCCCGTGTTGTCGCCGCCGCCGGAGCAGGCACCGAGGGCGAGGGACAGGGGCAGGACGACCGCGAGGGTGGCGATCGTCCGCTTCGAAATGGAGCGCATGAGTTTCCTTCCGGTGCTGTGATGCGAACGGTGCCCGAAGCACGATCCGCGGTGTCGTACCTCCCGCGCGGTGGTGGGCCGATGCGGGATCACCGGAGCTCGTTCTCCGGTGAGGACTGCGAGTGTTGCGAGGGATGTGCCTGACGGGGTGATCGTGTCCGTCATCGGCGTTTCCGTGGGGAAGTGCCTACCGTCGTCGTGCGTTCCGGGCGCGACGGATCGGTGCGTTTCTGGCCAGTCTCTCCTTCATCGCAGTCTCTGGTACAGCGCTGTACCAGGAACGATAGCGCACGATTCGCAGGTTCGCACCAGCGAATTTCTGTCGGGCTATGAATCCCTCATCATGTGCAAGTCTGGAGCGGGAAACCCGTGTGAGGGACTCCTATCGGGTCGTCGAGCGGACGACGATGTCCGACAGCGCAAGGTGCAGCGACGGGTCGGCCGCGGTGCCGTCGATCCGCGCGCGCAGCAGGTCGATCGCGGTGGGCGCGATCCACTCGAGCTGGGAGCTCATCGTGGTCAGGGGCGGCACCAGGTAGGCGGACTCGGCGATGTTGTCGAAACCCATCACCTGGACCTCCTCAGGAATGCGGATACCGCGCTCGCGAAGGGCGAAAACCGCACCGATGGCGATCGTGTCGCTGAGACAGATGAGCCCGTCGAAGGGGATTCCCGAGTCGATGACGGCCGTCGCCGCACGGAACCCGGCGCTGATCGACCAGACGTAGCCGCTCACGCCAACCAGTCGCCCATCGAGCCGGCGACCCACCGAGGCGAGCGCCTCGGAGATGCCTCGGAGTCGCTGCTCGGCATTGCCCTCCGTGGCGGTGCTGATCGTGACCGGGTCATACGCGTGGTGCGCGCCGACGACGGCGATCGATGTGCACCCGCGCGACAGCAGGTACTCGGTGGCCGTGCGCGCATCGGCGATGTCGTCGGTCGTGACGTGGTCGGCGAAACCGAAGGTGTCCCGCGACCCCAGGCACACGAGCGGGTAATCGACGTGGAGGTCGGCCGGTGTCAATTGCTCATGCTCGGCCATGGAGAGCAGCAGACCGTCGGCGAAGTGCACATTGAACTGCTCCAGATAGGCGCGCGACGTCATCGGGCCGAAGCCCTCACCGAACGTCGTGACGTACGCGGTCAGCCCGCGTGCGCGTGCCGCCTCGACCACGTTCTCAGCGAGTTCTGCGAGGTAGGGAGCCTTCAGGGTGGGGACGGCGAGAGCGATGGCGTCGGTGCGACCGCGGGTCAGGTTGCGCGCGGCGACGTTGACCTTGTAGCCGAGTTCTTCCACGGACGCGAGCACCTTCGCCCGGGTGTCCTCCCCCATCCGCCCCGTGCCGTTGACGGCATTCGACGCGGTCTTGAGCGAGACTCCGGCGTGCTCGGCGACGGACTGCAGCGTGACGACACGGTTCGGACGGGGCATGAGGGGCCTCTTTCACATTCGGGTCGACGATGCCGTGCGCAACGAGCACGGAGCAATGCCGCCCGGGCGAGCGGGTCTTCGCGGGGCTCGGTCTGCTCCGGAACAGCAGATCACGTCAGTGTGACGGCCGAGTGCCTGCCTCAACCATACGCCACGAGATTTGTGCCCGAGGGCCCGCACCGGACGGGCGCACGACACCGGGTGCGTCCCGGTGCCGTGCGCCCGTCACGAGATCCACCGCCGTCTGCGGCTCAGGCCTCTGCGCGCCGCGGCAGCACCCACCCCGGACGGGCGAAGTGGCACGTGTATCCGTTCGGGATGCGCTCCAGGTAGTCCTGGTGCTCCGGCTCGGCCTCCCAGAACGCTCCGGCCGGCTCGATCGTGGTGACGGCCTTGCCCGGCCAGAGCCCGGATGCGTCGACGTCCGCGATGGTCTCGCGAGCGGTCCGCTCCTGCTCCGCGTTCAGCGGGAAGATGGCCGAGCGGTAGCTGGATCCGATGTCGTTTCCCTGACGGTCCAGCGTGGACGGATCGTGGATCTGGAAGAAGAACGCCAGCAGGTCGCGGTAGGTCGTCTTGGTCGGATCGAAGACGATCTCGACGGCCTCGGCGTGCCCGGGGTGATTGCGGTACGTCGCGTGGTCGTTGCTGCCTCCGGTGTATCCCACCCGCGTGTCCAGCACACCGGGCTGCTTGCGGATGAGGTCTTCCATTCCCCAGAAGCAGCCACCCGCGAGAACTGCCGTGTCCGCCCCCTCACGCACGGTGATGCGGCCGTCGTCAGCGATTCCTTGGACCATGATTCTCTCCTCGCTCCTGCGCTTTCGCAGGTTCCATCATCTCAACGCAGCAGCCCCTCATTTTGGTCCCGGTCGCGCAGATCGCCAGATCCGCGCTCAACATCTGCCGCGACAAGACGCTATGACGCGACGAGCGCAACACCGGGAGCCACGAGATCGACGTGCGGACGTACGGAGATCAGCGTGTGAGATGCTCCCGAGACGCACTCCACGGCGGCCCCGCTCACCGCGGTCGTTCCCTCCAGCACCGACGCCAGTCCCGCCGGCCCGAGGATCAGGAACACAGGTTGATCCGCCTCGCTGAACAGGCTGACGATCACGCGGTCGGATGCATCACAGAACTCCAGCACGGTGAGCAGCGCCTCACCGGCGATCCGGGCCGTCGCGGGATCGGAGCTGTCGACGGTGCCGCCGCGCACTTCCAGCGGCACGGAGCGCGAACGTGCCTTCACCAGCGCGAGCGCGAGCCATGGACTGAGGTTGAGCACATCCGCGTCGATGAGCAGCAACTGTCGCAGATACCGTTCCTCGTCGGCACACCGCCGCTGCACCTCAGGGTCCCGTGGATCCGCCGCACCCATCGCGATCTCCTCGAGCAGGGCGACGGAGGTGCGCGTCCCTACGCGGATCCATCTCTCCCTCGCAATGGTGAGGGCATTCTGCGCGGCCGCTGCGACATCGGCCTCGTAGGCCACCCACAGTTGCTCGCGATACGCGCCGACGGCGCGGGCCAGCACGGGAACGAACACGGCCCACCCGGCGAACAGCCCCAGCTGCGGAGCCGCGGCGACCAGCGCGATCAGAAAGGAGGACCCCGTCTCGATCGCAAGGTGCACCGAAGCCGCGACGACGGCCGCCCCCAGACTCGCGAGAGCGACGATGAGGGGCACCCGAGTGGGATACGTCATCAGAAGGACCAGCGGAACCGTTCCCACCAATGCGGGGAAGAACAACAGCGGTTCCCCGGCGTCGGCGATGACGGCAAACGGCACCAGGTACCCGACGGGCACCGAGGCGACCATCAGAGTCGTCATCCAGAGCGGAGCGACTCTGCGGCGATGAGAGAAGTACCACGCGAACACGGCAAGCGTGGCCAGTGACATCGACACCGCGACGCTGGTGATGGCAATGGCGGGCGACCGGAAGACGGACAGGAGAAGGTCTGCGGCGAGGATGATGCTCGCCCAGATCCAGCAGCCGGCGGCTGCGATCACCCGTGCATCCAGCTCGGTGCCGTTGTCCCGCGGCACGGGGGAATCGTGCTGAACCGAACCCACCGCAGAGGTGAGGGTGACCGTCGTCCCCCGCCCGGGCCCGCTGTCGAGCGATACCGACACATTCGCCTCAGCGCACCGCCGGAACACGGACTCAGCCAGACCGTGGCCCGGCACCGGTTCGCCGCCGAACCCGACGCCGTCATCGCTCACGGTGATCACCACGCCAGCAGTCCCCAGCTCCAACCGCAGCAGGACGCTGGCGGCGCCGGAGTGCTTCGCCGCGTTGGTGATGAGCTCGAACACCGCACGGACGATGGCCCGCGAGGCCTCCACGGGAAGCAGCGACTCGAAGCGCTCGAGATCCTGCTCGGACGGCCCCTCGTACACAACGGGCAACGCGGCTCCGTCCGCCACCGTGGTGACCAGCCGGGCGAGGCCGCCTTGTTCGTCGACCGACCTGCCTCCATCCCTCACCGAGGACCACTCGCCCGCTCCGGGAGAGACCGCTTCTTGTGCGAGACGACGGACGACGGCGGCGTCATGGGCGGCACGACGGCACACCGCGGCCACATCGAGACCCGATCGGAGACCCCGGGAGATGAGACTCAGCGTGTTGATGATCGTGTCGTGGAGGACCCTCGCATCCTCGGCCATCTCACGCCCCGTGTCGCGTGCGATTCGTTCGGCGCGTGCACTGCGCCGTGCCAGCTCCGCTTGTTCGTCCGCGTGGTGGGCTGCATCATCGATCGTCCTCTTCATCGCACGTGCACCGACGAAGAGGATCGTGCCGAGCACGACCACCGTCAGGCGGGTGTGGAGCGGCCAGCCCGGACGGAGGGTGATCTGCAGCACGAGCTGAGCGACGAGAGCGCCGCCGCCGACGAGCAAGGCCGGACGCGGTCGAAGGATCAGCGTGGGTGTGGCGCACATGATTCCCGCAGTCCAGATGGCGGCGAACGCCAGCGACGAACGCCAGTCCGCTACAGCGGTGAGGTCAATGGCAGCGCCGGCGAACGTTCCGATCAGGCAGGGCAGCGCCGGGGCCCGAAGCAATGCGCACACCAGGCATCCCACCAGCAACGCGACATGCACGGCAACGACCCTCACCAGCGCCGGTCCCAGGGCGGCGTGGTCAGCCCCGGACGCGAGCGCGGCGAGGATGACGAACCCGTGCCAGACAGCGACTCCACCCAGCACGGAGCGCTGCATCGTGGCGTCGACGAGACGAGTCGTCGCGCGCGCCAATGCAGCTTCCGCCGGGGGGTCGGTCATCCTCGGAGTCTAAGCCGAATGCCCGTGCCCAGCACGTGCGCTGGCCCGCCGACGCGCCCGCGGAGCGCCCTCCCCGGTCCCATCCGGTTCAGGCGCATCCGGTCCGCAGCTCAGGGAGGTCGTGACGAACCGTGAGGCGATCTCAGGGCATCTGTGCTCCTGACTGGCACAGAAGCAGAACGTGCACTAAGAACGAAATCATGAGCGTTGTGATCCACATGCTCCGCGTTCTCTTCACTCGCCTGCACGTGGAGCGCTCCGAGGCCATCGACACCGACCCGGACATCTGGGCTGCGGGTGCGTTCATGCGCGCTCTTTCCCGCGTCACCCTCGTCGGATGCGCGGCGCTGGCGTTCGCCGTCGCCCCGCTGGTCATCGTGCGGTTGGGATCTGCAGGATGCGCCTTCGCTGTGGCCGAGGCGATCCTCGGCGCGGTGATGGTGCTTGCGCTCGTGATTCCCCTGCCACCGGCACCGATCGCCCTCAGCGCGTTCGTTCTCGCCACGGCGATCCTGATGCAGGCGCCAGAGCTCGCCGCCCTCGCGTCCGCCGCGACCTGGCAGATGAACTTCGCGAGTTTCATGCTGGGTGCGCTCGTGCTCAGCGGCCTCGCGGTGCCTCTGACGCTCGCTGCCACCCTGGCCTGTTCGGTGGTGATCGCCACCTCCCCGCATGGCGCAGACTCGCGATTCACCACCTCGCTGGTGCTGATCCAGGTCCTCATCGTGACGGTCACGCGTCTCGCCCTCGCCTCGCTGCTGCAATACGTCAACAGCACCGACCGCGCCATCGCGCGCAGCGAGAAGCAGCGAGAGGAGGCCGCCCTGCAGCGTCAAGCCCTCATGCAGATGAACGAACAGATCCGTGTGCTCCACGACACCGCGATCAACACCCTTGGTGCGATTGCGAATGGGAACTCCGGTGTGAGCGACATGGCCCAGGTGCGCTCGCAGTGCTCCCGGGACGTCTCGCTGCTGCGGCGGCTGCGCGGTGAGCAGCTCGCCCTCGCGGAGGACGACATCATGGATGTCTTCTGCCAGCCTGGCCTCCGCGTCACCCGCAGGGGCGTGGATGATGAGCAGCTTCGCGCAGCGGCGCAGTACCTGACCCCCGAAGTGATTCGCGCCCTCGTCGGATGCGTCCGAGAAGCACAGACGAATGCGATGAAGCACTCCGGCGCGGATGAGGTCGAGATCACCGTGACGGTCACCGGCTCGGTCCTGCAGCTCCACCTGCGCGACGAGGGGCGGGGATTCGACGTGGCCACTGTGCTTCGCGGCACGCACCCCGACCACGAGGCACCAGCAACACATCCACGCAAGACGACCGGCTTCGTCTCCTCCATCCACGAGCGCGCTCGCGCGCACGGCTTCGCCGCCCGGGTGACGAGCACCCTGGGAACCGGAACGACCGTGCGGCTCGCGGTCCCGCTCCGCACCGACACGGACAGCGCCCCTCTCCCCCGCAAAGCCGGTGTCGTCGGCGCAGCGCCCCGCAGCATGACCACGAGAGGCGCCGCGACCACGCTCATCCGTCGGGCCGGCACGTTCTGGGCTGCGGGTGCCACCGTCGGCAGCGCGGTTCTGCTCGTGGCGGGCGCGACGAACCTCCATCTCGCACTGTTCCCGATGATCGGGTTCATGGTGCTCGCACTCGTGATCTTCTGGCGCACGCCGCCGGGGGCATCGCCCGGGGGGACGACGTTCTGGCTCACGCTGTGCACCTGCGCCGTGTATCTCCTCGCCGGTGCCGCCAACGAGTTCGGCATGCAGGGCTGGACGCAGTGGAACGCGATCGCATCGACGGCCCCGTACGTTCTCCTCCTCGCCCACGGTGTCGCCGCGCGACACCTGGCGCTCGCAGGCTCGATATGGGCACTCTGCATCGCCGTCACGGTGGGGAGCGTGGCCGCCGTGTCCGCCGACGCGGCCCTGGTCACGCTCACCGCCGGAGTCATTGCCCTCGCCGTGAGCGCGATGTGGAGCAGCATCCAAGCCCAGATCCTCCGCCTGAACCGTCAAGCCGCCTCGGCACGCGATGCACTCTTCCAAGCCCGCTTGACCACTGAGCTCGCGGCAGGTGCACAGCGCATCCACCGGCGCTGGGTGGACGCCGGCCTCGACAACGCGGTCCGCCTGCTGTCTGCCATCGCAGACGGCGATGTCGCCGCCGACCAGCCCGCTTCGCGTCAGGCGTGCATCGAGGAAGAGCGCTATCTGCGCCAGCTCTCCCAGATCGGTCCCGACCTCGTCCATCTGGGCCCGGAGCTCGTGCCCACTCTCCAGTACGCACGGGCGCACGGCATCGACTACACGCTGCGCGTGACCAGCGCCGATGCCGAGGACGACGCCGAGGCGCGCCGCATCTCCACCGAGATCATCGCGGGCCTGCAAGCGACGTCACCCAGCCAGCGGTTCACGGCCTCGGTGTTTCCCGCACACGACGGCCTCCGGCTCACGATGGTCCATGCCGCTGACCAGTGGCACCGTCCGCTGGATGTGATGGAACTCGTCTATGCCGGATCCGACAGCAGGTCCCTGATCCGTTGACGCGACTCCCCGGATCGCTGCAACGCCCGTAGGGGTGCTCAGGAGGCGGGTGAGCGGCGGAGCAGCCAGACGTTCCCGGTGGTCGTCGGCTCGTGCAGCAACTCGTCCAGCACCTCGAGCGCAATCGCAAGGCCACGCCCCGACTCGGCCTGCTCCGACGGGAGCGAGACCCCGTCCCAGTCGATGAGCGCGGTGGCGCCGTATCGTCGATGCGGGCACGGACCTCCTGCGCGAACACGCTGACGGCGAGCGACACCCGCACACCCGGACCCCGTGGGCCACGATGGTGGTGACCACTTCGCTCACCGCGAGCAAGGACAGGGCACGGTCCTGGTCACTCACCGCGGCCGAGTCCATCAGGAACGCGTTGAGATATATGCATAGGGCACGCCAACGGCCGCGGGTGCGTCACGGACGCGTGGTCATCGTCGCAGCAGCTCGAGCATCGCGTAGCTCGCGAGGCGCGCGCCCAGCGCAATCGCATCGAGCTCCACGACGAAGTCGGGACTGTGCGGCGAGTACGGGAACAGGTCCCCCCGAGCGCGAGCGGCGGCGCATGCGGCGGGATCGGCCACTCCGACGACAAGGTAGGTGAAGTCGATCTCATCGTGCGGGCCCCTCAGCAGGTGCACGTCCTCGGAACCGGTGACGGCGGGGAACTCGCGAATCACGGCCTGCTCCCCCAGCACGGACGCGAAGGTGTCGGCGAGTCGGCCGGCCAGCGCCTCGTCGTTCACCAGCGGGGTCGATCCGCCCTTCAGCGCGTACTCGGGACGCTGCGTGTCCGGGACCTCGTACGCGGTCGCGATGGCGTCCGTGATCGCGTGGATCCCGTTCAGCAGCTTCTCCCGGACGGATTCCTCGAACCAGCGGATGTTGGCCTTGATGAGAGCGGACGAGGGGATGACGTTGTTGTCGGCACCGGCCTGGACCGATCCCACGGTGAGCACGGCCGTCTCCTGCGGCGTGATCGTCCGCGAGACGATCGACTGGTACTGCGTGACGGCCAGCGCAGCCATCAGCACCGGATCCTTGGTCAGCTGCGGCATCGATCCGTGCCCGCCGACGCCGTGGATGGTGATGTCGATCTGATCGGTGCCGGCCATGAGGACGCCGGGCGCCGAGACCACCATGCCCACGGGGATCGGGGCGGTGTGGATGCCGATGAAGTGATCGGGCTTCGGGATCACGTCGTAGAGCCCGTCGGCCACCATGGCCTTCGCGCCCGTGATGGGCTCCTCGGCGGGCTGGCCGATGAGCACGGCCGTGCCCGTCCACAGATCGCGATGCTCGGCGAGGAAGCGAGCCATGCCGAGCATCCACACCACGTGCGCGTCATGGCCGCACATGTGGGCCACGGGTGACTCGGTGCCGTCCTCGCGCACGACGCGCACCGTGCTGGCGTAGTCGAAACCCGAGGCTTCGGCCACCGCGTTCGCGTCCATATCAGCGCGATACATCACCGTGGGACCGTCGCCGTTGCGAAGCACCGCCGCCACGCCGGTCCGGCCGATTCCGGTGGTCACCTCGAATCCGAGATCGCGCAGCGCGTCTGCGACGATGGCGGCCGTTCGCACCTCCATGAAGCCCAGTTCGGGATGCTGGTGGATGTCCTTGTACAACTCCACCAGCTGATCCGCCTGAGCGGAGATCGAGGCGTCCACGGCCTGGACGGATGTGGTGGGTACGGTCATCGTGCTCCCTTTCGTCGGCCCTCCGGGGCGCGTCCAGCTTGCCAGATGACCGACCGGCCCGCGGCAAGGAGCCGCTGTCCGGCGCGACGGGAGCACGGGTCGCGCCGAACAGCGGTGGTCTTGCTCGTCAGAGGCCGTCGACCCTTCCGCGCCACGCACCGGTGGCCTGTCCGCGCTCCTCGATGAACGTCTTGAACCGCTCCAGATCCTTCTCCGCGGCTCGGTCGTCGAGGTTCAGCATGGCACCGGCAGACTCCACGAACCCCTCCGGCTCCCATTCCATCGCCAGCGACACCTTCGTCCCCTCACCGGTGGCCATGAAGGAGACTTCGCCGCTGTGCATCTTGTCGCCCTCACTCTCCCACCGGATGAGCCTGTCGGGCTCCTGCTGCGTGATGGTCGCGTAGAAGGAGCGCTCCACGCCGCCCACCTCCACATCCCAGTGGGTGCGGACGTCGTCGATCTGCTCCACCCGCTTCACCGAGGACATGAACCGGGGGAAGTCCTCGAACTGGGTCCATTGGTCGTACACCTCGTCGATGGGCACGTCCACCATGGTCGAGGCCGACACGTGAGTTGTCATGATGATTCCTCTCGTCGTTCTTCGGACTTCGACGATAGGCACCGCTCTCGGATCCACGCGTGGGGGTTTCCGCGACACGAAGCAGAAGCTATGCTCGGCTGTCGCCCTCACGCTCGCCGTGACGCGGCAACGCCCCGCGATCGAATACGCGGCTGTAGAGGGCGTCTGCTTCCGCCACAAGCGACGGCGAGATCCGAGCGAGCGGCACCACGTACACCACCAGGGGCTCGCAGTCCGGCCCCCTGCCCACCTCGCGTCCCGTCAGCACCCATCCGAACGCGCCGTCTCGCTCACCCAGATGCTGGTATTGCATGAGCTGGCGGGCGAGCCAATGAGCCAGCGGGCGTGACCACCAGGCCTCCGGGGTCAGCGGATTCACCGAGAGCCCGGGCAGCTCGAGGCCGCTCTCGCCGTCGACGCTCAATTCGCCCGCGTCATGACGCGGCCCCGCGCTGTATCGCACGTACACGCCCGGATACGTGCTGACGATCTCTCCGAGCTCGTCCAGCGTGCGGCATCGAGTGAGCGGCTCCATGACCACACGATGGCGCCTCGTGGGGGTTGCGGGAACCCGCTTGACAACGCAGCCGACGCATCACGTCATGACACGATCGACAGGTGACTGATGCGCTTCCGGTATCCGAGTACGCCTTCCCCGGCCCGCTGCGCGACGCGCTCGTCGCTTCGATCCTGCGCGGGGAGAAGACGACGACCACGTCGCTGCGCCAGGAGTACGAGCTCGAGGGGGAACCTCTCCCCCGCGTCGGAGACCGGGCGCGGGTGATCGACTCCCAAGGACGCACCGTGTGCATCGAGGAGATCACCGACGTGCGCGAGGTCCGGCTGGGCGATGTCGACCTCCGCCATGCGCGGGACGAAGGAGAGGGGTACCGCACCGTTGCCGAGTGGCGTCACGGCCATGAGGGTTTCTGGCACGGCGATGAGTACCGCACCTGGATCGGAGATCCGGCCTTCACGGTCGACGACTCCACCATCGTGGTGCTTGTCCGCTTCACGGTTCACGCGACGCAGTGACGCGATTCAGTCCGCGCGCGCGCCCTCCTGCGCCCACTCTTCATCGCGCAGGGTGATCTCGTCCGTCATGTCTCGGAGGAAGCGGATCACCACGTCCCGCTCCACCGGGGTCAGCCGAGCGGCCGCATAGAAGCGCTTCGACTGCTGCCGCCCCACGGTCTCCATCGCGGCCCGATGCGTTTCCGGGGTGATCGAGACGGTGAGCGCCCGCCGATCGGTCGGGTGCGGCGCACGAACGATGTGCCCTCCGCGCTCCAACCGGTCCAGAAGTTTTGTCGTGGAGGCTGAGGAGATCCGCAGATGCTGGGCGATGCCTCCCGGAGTCGCCGGGGTGTCGGTGTGTGAGCAGACGATCAGATAGTGCAGCGCCCGCATGTCCGTTTCGTTCAGCTGCATATAGCGCCGCGACACGTGGGAGAGGTGCTGCTCCGCCTCGCGAAGGGCGCCGAGCGCCTTCATCAGCTCCGTGATCTGGCGGGTGTCCTCGGGCGACACGCCGGTGCGGTCGATCAGGGTCTGGCGTGGATCGCTGGACTCGATGTCGTAGATGCCGCCGTCGTCGGGGCCCTTGGCTACGCCCACAGCGCGTCGTCCCGACGAGGACAGCCCGAAATTATGCAGGCTCCCGCCCGGCTCAGTCACCATGCCAACATGTTACACCCCACGTGTTTCACACCAGCTTTATTTCTTCCCTGGCTAGCAATATGCTTTGTTGAATGACAGCCGGGATGGAGATTCGATGGAACTCGTAACCCTCCTCAGGGAGGACGGCACCGAGCTCGGCTCGGCCCCCAAACAGGACGTGCACACCACCAGCACGCCGTTGCACCTCGCTTTCTCCTGCTACCTGGTGAACGATCACGGACAGCTGCTGCTGACACGTCGCGCGCTCACCAAACGCACCTGGCCGGGGGTCTGGACCAACAGCTTCTGCGGTCATCCCGCTCCGGGAGAGAACACCGAGGACGCCATCCGGCGCCGCGCCGAGCAAGAGCTCGGCACACGAGTCGCAGCGCTGCGGGTGGTGCTGCCCGACTACCGCTACCGCGCAGTGGACGCCAGCGGCATCGTCGAGAACGAGATCTGTCCCGTCTTCGTCGGGCGCATCGACGCGGTACTGCGCCCCGAACCCGCGGAGGTCGCAGAGCACGCGTGGGTCGACGTCGGGGACGCGGCACACGCCGTCCGTTCTGCACCTTTCGCTTTCAGCCCCTGGCTGCGGGAGCAGCTCCCCCTGCTCGTGCAAGCGAACGGATTCCCGCCATGCCCCTCCTGAGTGTCGACGAAGACCTGCGGGCACGTATCGAAGCACGCCTGAGCGCGCAGTTCGCCGCACGCACCGCCGCTGCACAGCGCTACGGGGCCGAGTTCAGCGGGCTCTGGCACACGGCCGCACAGCACATCCTCGGCGGCAAGCTTCTGCGTCCACGGCTCCTGCTCGCCCTTCACGAGGCGCTCACCGACCCCACGGCAGACGTGGCCGACTCCACGACGGTGCTCGATCTCGCGGCGGCGGTGGAGACACTCCACTACGCGTTCCTCCTGCACGACGACGTGATCGACGCGGACGTCCAGCGCCGCCACCGCCCCAACCTCATCGCGTCGTTGCGCGACGAGCACCCCCACCCGCTCCTGGCGCCCCGGGAGGCGCTGCACTGGGGACAGAGCGGTGCGATCCTGCTCGGCGACCTCCTCCTGTCCGCGGTCCACCTGAGCTTCGCCCGGGCGGACCTGCCGCACAGCCGCCGGCTGCGGGCGCTGGATCTGCTGGAGCACACCGTGACGGAGACCGTCGCCGGGGAACAGACGGACGTCGCCCTCACCGATCAGGTCGTGCCCGCCGATCTCACCACGATCCTCGCGATGTCGGCAGACAAGACAGCGACCTACACGTTCGAGCTGCCCCTCCGTCTCGCCGCGATCCTCGCCGGACGCTCACCCGCCACGGAGGCCCACCTCGCCCTGATCGCGCGCCACCTCGGGCTCGCCTTCCAGCTGCAGGATGATCTGCTGTCGGTCTTCGGCGATGCCGCCCGTCACGGCAAGGACCCCTACTCGGACCTGCGCGAGGGCAAGCGCACCGCCCTCATCGCCTATGCGCGCATGACGAGCGCCTGGCGCGGGATCGAACCGCGACTGGGCAGGTCCGATCTCACCGAGGACGACGCCCGTCGGATCCGCACCCTGCTGGAGGACTGCGGTGCCCGTGCCTTCGTGGCCAATCTGGTCGATGAGCACGCCTTCGCAGCCCGCAGCCTCATCACGGGAACCGAGAGCGCAGGCCTTCTCCCACCGGCGGCGCAACGGGTGCTCCTCACCGTCGCGGAGCTGCTGGAGGGACGAGAGTCATGAACGAGACACGAACACCGCTCACGGATCGCGCAGCCCTGGACCGGTTCACCGCCATCGCCGAGAGCGCGGCTTCCGGTGTCATCCGCAGCTACTCCACGTCTTTCGGGCTCGCTTCGCGCCTGCTCGGTGCGCGCCACCGCCAGCACGTGCGGAACGTCTACGCCATGGTGCGCATCGCGGATGAGATCGTCGATGGCGTCGCGGCGCAGGCAGGACTCACCCCCGCCGACCAGCGCGCCGCTCTCACCGAGTACGCCGAGCAGACCCATCGCGCCATGCGCAGCGGGTACAGCAGCAACATCGTGCTGCACGCGTTTGCACGCACAGCACGAGCGAGCGGCATCGACACCGACCTCACCCAGCCGTTCTTCTCGTCGATGCAGGATGACCTCGACGGGAGCGATGCCTCCCCCGCACAGCTGCGCACCCACGACGCGGCGTCCCACGCTCGCTACGTCCACGGCTCGGCCGAGGTGGTGGGTCTCATGTGCCTGCGCATCTTCCTGCGGAACACTCACGTTTCGGTGACGGAGGACGCTGCGCTGGTGCACGGAGCCCAGCAGCTCGGCGCAGCTTTCCAGAACGTCAACTTCCTGCGAGATCTCGCCGACGACACCGATCGCCTGCGCCGCGGCTACCTGTCCGGAGACGGCCGCCTCACCGCGGCGCAGCGCGACGAGTGGGTCCGCATCATCCGCCAGCAGCTCGACGACGCAGACCGAAGCATTCCGCTCCTGCCTCGCGACGCACGGGCGGCCGTTCGCAGCGCGCACGGCTTGTTCGCAGCACTGACGGATCGCGTCGCCCGCACCCCGGTCGAGGTGCTCTACCGGCAACGCGTCCGTGTCCCCGACGCGCAGAAGGCCGCCATCGCCGCCCGCGCGCTGATCACCACCACCCGGGAGCGAGCATGAACCGCCACGAACAGGCGTTCCCCGCAACGAGCGGTCACGAAGGCGGTTCACGATGAGCCGGATCACGATCATCGGCGCCGGAGTCGCCGGACTCGCCACAGCCGGACTTCTGGCACGCGAAGGCCACGAGGTCACGGTGCTGGAGAAGAACGACGTGGTCGGCGGCCGCGCAGGTTGCCTGGAACGAGACGGATTCCGTTTCGACACCGGCCCCTCGTGGTATCTGATGCCCGGCGTCTTCGACCACTTCTTCGAGCTCATGGGGACCTCCACCGCGCAGCAGCTCGACCTGGAACGCCTGCGCCCCGCCTACCGGGTGTTCCGTGAACCATCGGCCCCGGATGCGCGTGCCGAGGAGATCACCGTCCCCGCCGACAGTGCAGGCATCGCCGCGCTGTTCGATGGGCTCGAGCCGGGCTCCGCCGCCCGGTTGGACGCCTACCTGGCATCGGCCCGGCACGCGAACGACATGGCCGTCAGGCACTTCCTCTACAACCCGTTCACCTCGGTGCGCTCGCTGCTTCGGCCGGAGATCCTTCGAACGCTCCCCCGCCTGGCCAGCCTTCTGCTGAACCGCCTGGACCGGTTCGCTGCGCGCCGCTTCCGCGACCCCGCGCTGCGGCAGATCCTCGGCTATCCGGCCGTGTTCCTGGGCACCGATCCACGACGGGCCCCCGCGATGTACCACCTGATGAGTGCCCTCGATCTGGATGAGGGCGTCCAGTACCCGCAGGGCGGATTCACGAATCTGGTGACGAGGATCGCGGAGCTGGCCGGGTCGGCAGGGGCGACGATTCGCACCGGAGCTCACGTGCAGCAGATCCTCACCACAGCGAGCGCGACCCCGCGCCGCGCGCAGGTCACCGGTGTTCGATGGGTGGACGATGCGGGGATCACGCGCGAGCTGGATTCCGACATCGTCGTGTCGGCGGCCGATCTGCATCACACGGAGACGCGTCTGCTGCCCGAGGCCCTGCGCACCTACCCGGAGCGCTGGTGGCGCAAGCGCACGAGCGGGCCGGGTGCGGTGCTGGTCATGCTCGGTGTCCGCGGCGAGCTGCCCCAGCTTCCGCACCACTCGCTGTTCTTCACAGAGGACTGGGACGCCAACTTCGACGCCGTGTTCGGCCAGCACGGGCCGCTGCCCGAACCGGCATCGCTCTACGTGTGCCGCCCGTCCGCGACGGATCCCGATGTGGCACCGTCGGGGCACGAGAACCTTTTCGTGCTCGTGCCCGTTCCCGCCGATGTCCGGCTGGGACACGGCGGCCCCGATGGAACCGGGGACGCGTCGATCGAAGCGGTCGCCGACATGGCCATCGACGTGATCGCCCGGTGGGCTGACGTCCCCGACCTCCGCGAGCGCATCGTCGTGCGGGAGACCACGGGCCCGGCCGACTTCGCCGACGACTTCCATTCCTGGCGCGGCGGCATGCTGGGCCCAGCCCACATCCTCTCCCAGAGCGCGATGTTCCGCGCACAGAATGCCTCGCGACGCGTTGAGGGTCTCTACTACGCCGGCGGCACGGTGGCGCCCGGGGTGGGTGTTCCGATGTGCCTCATCAGTGCGGAGGTCGTGCTGAAGCGCATCCGCGGGGACCACTCCGGCGGACCGCTCCCGGCGGCTCCTCACGCGAGCGTCGCGGAATCGGTCCGCTGATGGGTGTGCTCTACCTGGCCGCGCTGCTCGTGTCCCTGGCCAGCATGCTGCTCATCGACCGGCGCTTCCGGCTCTTCTTCTGGCATGATCCGTTCGCCGCATCGATCGTGACGGTGATCGGAACACTGTTCTTCCTGCTCTGGGATGTCGCGGGGATCGCATCGGGGATCTTCCTGCGCGGGGACAGCGGATTCGCCTCCGGGATCGTGCTGGCTCCGCAGCTGCCGCTGGAAGAGCCGGTCTTCCTGGTCTTCCTGGTGGTGTGCACGATGGTCGTCTACACCGGCGCCGTTCGGCTGATCCGGGGACGTCGGACCCGACGGTCACGCCCGGATTCTGTGGAGCGTGCCGGATGAGTTACGCCTCGCTGGCGGGACTGTTCCTGCTCGCCGCCTTCCTCGTCGCCCTCGTGCTCCGCATCGCCGCCCGCCGCAGCGTTGTGCCGCTCGCCGTGATCGTGACGATCGCGGTGCTGACCGTCCTCACGGCGGTGTTCGACACGCTCATGATCGCGGCGAACTTCTTCCACTACGACCCGGACCAGCTCCTCGGGTTCACGATCGGCCTCGCACCGATTGAGGATTTCGCCTACCCGCTCGCCGGCGCGGTCCTCCTTCCCGCCCTCTGGGTGCTCCTGATCTCCCGTGGAGGTCGCACCGAATCCCCCGAGCATGACCGGTCAGGAGAAAGCCGATGACCCGCCCCTCCGGCGTGCTGAGCCAGATCTTCCTGGCGTCGCGCCCCGTCAGCTGGATCAACACGGCGTTCCCGTTCGCGGCGGCCTATCTCCTCACCACCCGCGAGATCGACGCGGTCTTCGTGATCGGGACCCTCTACTTCCTGATCCCCTACAACATCGCGATGTACGGCATCAACGACGTCTTCGACTACGCCTCGGACCTCGCCAACCCCCGCAAGGGCGGCATCGAGGGCGCGCTGCTGCAGCCGCGCTTCCACCGCCGCGTGCTGTGGGCGGCTGCCCTCTCGAACGCTCCGTTCCTGATCTTCCTGTTCGTCGTGGGAACGCCCGTGTCCTGGCTGTGGCTCGCCGTGAGCGTCTTCGCGGTGATCGCATACTCCGCTCCCGGGCTGCGGTTCAAGGAACGTCCCTTTCTCGACTCGATCACCTCGAGCACGCACTTCGTGAGCCCGGCGATCGTCGGGTTCGCGCTCGCCCGAGCCGACGTCACCCCGGGGATCGTCATCACGCTGTGCGCGTTCTTCCTCTGGGGCATGGCCGCGCACGCATTCGGGGCGGTCCAGGACGTGGTCCCGGACCGGGCCGCCGGCATCGGCTCCGTCGCGACGGTCATCGGAGCTCGTGCCACCGTGCGGTTCGCCATCCTGCTCTGGGTGCTGGCGGGCGTTCTCATGACGCTCACCCCCTGGCCCGGGCCGCTCGCCGCGATCCTGGCAGCGCCCTACATCGTCAATGCCGCCCCCTGGTGGAACGTCACGGATGAGACCTCACCGTCCACCAACCGCGCCTGGCGCCGATTCATCGCCCTCAACTTCCTGGCCGGCTTCCTCGCCACCCTGCTCCTCATCGTCGTCTGGCTGCGCTGAGCCGCACGCCGACCACCGGCTCACCGATCACCCGAGAAAGGTCACCATGTCCGCACCCGCACCCGCCACTCATCGTGTGAAGGAGGGGCACCGCCGCTCCTGGCTGCGCGTGCTGCTCCCCGCCGCGATCATCCTCGCCTGGCTTGTCGCCGCGGGGCTCGGGGGGCCGCTGTTCGGGAAGGTGAGCGAAGTCTCCTCGAACGATCAGACCACCTACCTCCCGGCATCCGCCGAGGCCACCGAGGTGCAGGCGCTGCTCGGCGACTTCAACGACAGTGAGGCGATCCCGGCCATCGCGGTGTTCGTCGGCGATGCGGAACTCACCGCTGACCAGAAGACGGCCATCGCCGACGCCGTGACCGCAGCTCCCGACACCGAGGGGGTCGGCTCCGAGGTGTCGCCGGCCCTCCCGTCCGAGGACGGCCGGGCGATGCAGGCGTTCATTCCCGTCTCCACTGACGCCGACCTCGGCGACACGGTGGAGGCGCTCGGGGCTCAACTGCGCGCGGCGGTGCCCGGCGGGGTCACCGTCTTCATCACCGGTCCCGCGGGCTTCAGCGCCGACCTGGTCGCCGGCTTCGCGGGGATCGACGGGCTGCTGCTCGGCGTGGCGTTGCTGGCGGTGCTCGTCATCCTGGTGCTCGTCTATCGTTCGCTCCTGCTGCCGATCGTCGTGCTCTCCACCAGCCTGTTCGCTCTGTGCGTGGCGCTGTTGACCGTCTGGTGGCTCGCGAAGGCGGGTGTCCTGCTCCTCAGCGGACAGACCCAGGGCATCCTGTTCATCCTCGTGATCGGCGCAGCGACCGACTACTCGCTCCTGTTCGTCTCACGCTTCCGTGAAGAGCTCCGCCTGACGCACGACAAGGGGGCTGCCGTGATCACCGCGTGGAAGGGATCGTTCGAGCCCATCGCCGCCTCCGGGGGCACCGTGATCGCAGGTCTGCTCTGCCTCCTGCTGAGCGATCTCAAATCCAACAGCACCCTCGGCCCGGTGGCCTCCATCGGCATCGTGTTCGCGATGCTCGCCGCGCTCACGCTGCTTCCCGCCCTGCTGCTCCTGTTCGGCCGCGCCGCCTTCTGGCCGCGCCGTCCGACGTTCGAGCCCGAGGTGGTGGCCGCCGAAGACGGCATGCCGTCTCGTGGCGTATGGGCCAAGCTCGCACATCTCATCCGCCGTCGACCGCGCCTGATCTGGATGCTGACCACCGTGGTGCTGCTGGCGGGAACCGTCGGCGTCACGCAGCTGAACGCCTCGGGCGTTCCCCAGTCCGACCTCGTCATCGGCACGTCACAAGCCCGCGACGGACAGGTGGCCCTCGGCGAGCACTTCCCCGGTGGCTCTGGCAGTCCGGCGTATGTGGTCACGCCAGAGGGGGCGCTGCAGGAGGTGGCGGATGTCCTCCTCGCCAGCGACGGCGTCGAGTCGGTGAGCGTCACCGCGAGCGGCTCTCCCAGCGGTTCGGCTCCGGTCACCGCAGACGGTGTTCAGCCGGTCGGTGCACCCGGGACGCCGGCGCCCGTCCCCACCGTCGTCGACGGCGACGTCCTGCTGCAGGCCACGCTCACGGATGCCGCGGACTCCGATGCGGCCGCCAGCACGGTGCGCGACCTGCGCGCCCAGCTCGAGGGTCAGGGAGCCCTCGTGGGTGGCGTCACCGCAACGGCCATCGACACGAACGATGCCTCGATCCACGACCGCAACCTGATCATCCCGCTGATCCTGGTCGTGATCATGCTGATCCTCATGCTGCTGCTGCGGTCGGTGCTGGCACCCGTGCTGCTCATCGTGACGACGGTGCTCTCCTTCGGCACCGCGCTCGGCGTGTCCGCACTGGTGTTCAACGGGATCTTCCAGTTCCCGGGCGCCGATCCCGCTGTGCCGCTGTACGGGTTCGTCTTCCTGGTGGCGCTGGGTATCGATTACAACATCTTCCTCATGACGCGCGTACGGGAGGAGTCGCTGAAGCACGGCACACGCGACGGAGCGATGCGCGGTCTGGCCATCACCGGAGGCGTGATCACGTCAGCGGGACTCGTTCTCGCCGCCACGTTCGCGGCCCTGTCCGTGATTCCGATCCTGTTCCTGGTGCAGCTCGCGTTCATCGTCGCGTTCGGTGTGCTGCTGGACACCTTCGTGGTTCGCTCCCTGCTGGTCCCCGCCCTGACCTACGACCTCGGTCGCGTGATCTGGTGGCCGTCGCGGCTCGCGCGAAAGCACGAGGACACACCGCGCTGACCGGGTGGGCGAAACGCGAAAGGGCACCGTGGGACCACGGTGCCCTTTCGCCGCTGAGCGCGGGCGTCAGCCGCCGGCGCAGGTGGTCTTGTCCGCGGTCTGACCGCGAACGTCCGGTCCGAGGGTGACGGCGGTGTCTGCCGGGGGCAGGGTATCTCCCTCCGCCGGCACGGACGGGTCTCCGCCCTCCACGGCGCCCTCTTCGCCGCTCTCCGTTGCTGTGACGTCGGAACCGCCGAGACGCACGGGCTGGTCCGCACGCAGCGCCGCCCAGAGCGCCTCGGCGTCCGGCGACGGCTGCACGCGGTTGGTGTCGTACGGGTAGTCCTCGGCGGGCATCTGCAGCAGCGTCATGTTGCCGAGGTCCACGGTGGCGAGTGTGCTCGCGAGCCCGACCAGGGTGCCCGTGTCGCTCAGCGCGGAATCGACCTGCACCGAGCGCGTCGCGGCATCGGCGAGGTTGAACAGCGCCACCGGGTTCGCGAGCGTGCCTGCGCTCTTCACCTTGCGAGCGAGCGCGGACAGGTAGGTCTGCTGCGTGTGGATGCGGCCGAGGTCGGAACCATCGCCGATGCCGTAGCGGGTGCGGACGAACGCGAGGGCCTCGGCTCCCTGCACCGTGTGAGGCCCGGCGTCCAGGAACAGCCCCGAGTCGGGATCCGAGACGGGTTCGGCCAGACACACATCCACACCGCCCACCGCGTTGGTGATGTCGATGAAACCGTCGAAGTTCACCACCACGAAGTGGTCGACATCGATGCCGGTCATCTCGCGCACGGTGTCGAGCGTGCAGAACGGACTCACGTCGAAGGCGCCGTTGATCTGAGCGACGTCCTCTGCCGGCGATGTTGATCCGTCCGGATACGTGCACTCCGGCCGGGCGGTCATGGTGTCCCGCGGAATGCTCACGAGGGTGGCGTCGGTGTGCGCGGCGTTCACATGCAGCAGCATGAGGGTGTCCGAGCGCGACCCCTCGACGTCGTCGTCGCCGTAAGTTCCGCTGGTCAGGCCGGCGCGGGTGTCGGAGCCCATGATCAGCAGATCGACCGGGCCCTTCCAGTCCGGGACCTCTGCACTCCCGCCCTCCGGACGCTCGACGCTGTTCGCTGCGATGTTGTCTGAGACGCGTGCGAACAGCGTCGCCACATAGATCCCTCCCGCCGCGATGACGAGCACGGCGACCACAGCGAAGGCCACCGCCACGCGACGACGACGATACATCCGCCGCCTCGCCGCTTCGGAACGCACGGCAGCGCGCGACCCCTCGGCGCTATCCATCGGCTCATCGGGTTGTGGGCTGCGTGTCGGGTGCTGGGGACGCCGCATGTTTCCTGCTTCCGTCGGGTCGTCAGCACCGGCATGCCAGGCATGCGGACCGACGTTCGGCTCCGGCGAGGCGCACACGTCGCCTGCCGATCGGGGGAACCGTCAGTGTCCGCCACGGACCCGCATCGAAGCGAACCCGCCACACCGCTCGCACGAAACGCTCAGGCGATCCCCACCCGACACGGACCGACGCCCAGCGGGGCCCCGACAGACGCTCAGCGAACGCGAAGCGCCCCCGGCTGGATGCTGATCTCCACCCGCGTGGCCTCGCCCACCGTGTCCCCGTCGACCTCGAACATGCGCGGTTCGCTCAGATCGACGGCGAGCCTCGTCAGCCGCTTGCGAACGGTGCTGGCGCTGCTCGCGTCATCCTCGGATGCCGTATCGCGGCTGAACAGACGCTTGATCCCGTGATCCCACATCATGTTGCGCATCGTGTCCATCCAGCCGGCGACACCGTCCGCCTGAAGGACGAGCAGGTCCAGCGCGCCATCGGAGGGATCCGCGTCGGGCAGCAGAGCGATCCCGCCCTGCAGCATGCCGCAGTTCCCGACCAGCAGGGTGTGCGCCTTGTCCTGCTCCGCTTTCTCACCGTCCACGCTGAGCTCGATGTCGATGACGCCGCTCGCCGAGAGCGCGCGCCCGAGCGACTCGACATACGCGAGCCAGCCGGCGCGGTCCTTGAGGTCGTCGTTGGTCTCCGTGATCATGTGCGCGTCGATTCCGAACCCCGCCATCACGGCGAAAGCCCGGCGCTGCACGTCGTCTGCCACATGGACATCGGCCCAGCCGATGTCGATCGTGGTGGGCTCGTTCTCGAACGCGCGCGAGACCGCTGCCGAGATGTTGTTCACCGGCACGCCGAGGTTGCGCGCGAGCAGGTTTCCCGTGCCCAGCGGCACGATCCCGAGATCGGCGGACGTTCCGGTCTCCGCGAGGTACTCCGCGACGGCACGGATGGTTCCGTCGCCCCCCGCCGCGAGGATGAGGGTGGCCCCGGCGGCCAGCGCACTCTCGGTCGCGCCGCGGCCCGGGTCGTCTTCTGCAGTCTCGAACCAGGAGACCTCGACGCCCTCCGGCAACGCTGCCTCGAGCTCCTCGCGCGTGGTCTTCGAGGGGTTCCACACGATCGCCGTGTTCTCAGTCATGGACCTTCCGTTCTCCTGCAGGCGTGGACAGTGCCGGTGCGGCGGGGGCGGCATCGTCGATGTGCACCACCGTCACCCGCACGGTTGCGCCCTCCCCTCCATCGTGCCGGAACTGCGCCGCGATGGCCTCATGCACACGACGGACGGTGTCGCGAGCGCCGAATCCGGCCGACACCCCGATCGAGACGTCGACGCTCACGCCGCTGTCATCGCGGGCGAGGGCCACCAGGCTCTCTTCCTCGTCGCGCACCCCGAGAGCACGGGCGGCCGTGTCGAGGACACGCCCGAACGCGGACCCGGAGCGAAAGACCCCGCTGACGCCGGGTGTCGCCGAGACGATCGACTCGATGCGGACAACGAGCTCATCATCACGAACCGCGCTCATCGGGTCTCCTCGGTCGGGCTGTTCGGGCGGCGAAGGTCCTGCACGAGGACATCGATGCCGACGACGTTCAACTCAGTATGCGCCCGCAGCCGGGTGCTGATGGCATCGCGAAGCCGCGTCACGAGATCCGGAATCGGCGCACCGTAGGCGACGCTCACTTCCACCTTCACGGTGATGGGCGCGCCCGGCGACATCACGTCGCCCTCCAGCACGCACCGGCCCACGAGAGCACCCGGGACATCCCGCTCGGCAGCGCGCACGACTCCGCGCACCGCACCCTCGGTCACGCCCAGATCCCCTCCGGCGTCATCGAGGATCGGGATACGCCTGCCCGCGCGGGCATCGAGAGCGATGCCGGAGAGCACACGGTGCACCCAGCCGTCCTCCACCGGGGCTGCCGCTGCGGCATCCGCCTCCAGCAGTTGCGCGCCGATGCCGCGGAGTCGCTCGAGCGCGTCGAGCGCGATACGACACCCCGCGGACTCCTCGATGGCGGGATCGCGCGGCGTGCGATTCGCGTCGAGGTAGTCGGAGAGCTCCTCGATGGAATGTCCGTCCAGGTCCTGGGGCTCCAGCCCCAGCGCCGGGAGCGGAGGAATATCGTGTTCGTTCATCGCCACTGCTCCATCTCAACGAGGATGTGTTTGCGTGCCCGCGCCAGCTGTCCGCGCACGGTGGAGACAGACAGATCCAGCTCCTGCGCGATGTCGTCGTACGAGTAGCCGCCGAGTTCGCGCAGCACCCAGCACTCGCGCTGCTGCGCGGGAAGACGTCCCAGCGCTTCGCCCAGCGCCGCAACGCCGGCACGTGCTTCCGCCCGCCGCGACGGAGACTCGCGCGCGGGCGCCGGTGCATCGATCTCCGTCACATCCGCGTGCGGACGTGACGCCCGCAGCCGGTCGATCGCCTTCCGGCTGGTGATGCGCAGCAGCCAGCCGCGTACCCGCCCCGGATCGTCCAGTTCCGGCAGCTGAGCCCACGCGGTGATGAACGCGTCCTGTACCACGTCGTCCACTTCCAGCGTGCCCGGCAGGATTCTCGCCGCGTACGCGCGCATCGTCGGCGCGAATCGGCGCACCAGTGTGCCGAACGCTGCGGTGTCTCCATCCGCCGCGCGGCCCGCGACGATCCTGTCGTCTGCCCCCGCCAGCGGATCCGATGATCGCTCGGTGCGATCCATCTCTCCCCCTCCCGATCCGTTGCTCCCCTACGGCACGAGGTGTGCTCCCGCGGTGGCGCGCACCGCGGGAGCAGCCGTCACGCTTTGCGTCCCCGGCCCACGATGAGACCGTAGATCAGCAGGACGAGGATCGAACCGCCGATCGCGAGCAGCCACGTGCTCAGCGAGAAGAAGCCCTGAAGGTCGACGTTGAAGAGAAGTCCGCCGAGCCATCCACCGAGCATCGCTCCCACGACGCCGAGGAGGAGGGTGACGAACCAGCCGCCGCCCTGCTTGCCCGGCAGGATCAGTTTGGCGATGGCCCCGGCGATGAGCCCGAGGATGAGGAAGCTGAAGAATCCCATGATCGTGTGTCCTTTCGATGTTCTCGGCGAGATGTGGCTGCGCGGCCCCGAGCCGCGCAGCCACTGTCTCGTCACTTCTTGAACGTGTCCTTAACGTCTTCGACAGCGTCCTTGAGGTGGCCCTTGGCCTGGTCGGCCTTACCCTCGGCCACCAGCTCGTCATTACCGGTGACCTTGCCGACGGCCTCCTTCACCTCACCGGTGACCTTGTCGGCAGCCGCCTTGATCTTGTCTCCAGCACTCATGGTTTTCCCCTTCTTTCAGTTCCGGGATCTCCGGACATGGACACCGCTGACGGCCGCGCTCACGCGCGGCCGAGCTTGCGGCCGGTCTTCTTCATCGCCTTGCGCGCCTTCTTCGCGGCGCGCTGGCGCGACTTCCTGGCTTCCGGACTCGTCCACAGCCGTTCCAGCTGGTGACGCAGGTCCTCATAGTTCTTGCCCCGTGACTTCGCCGATTCCACGCCTACGAAATAGGCCGCAACCGCGATCACAGCCACGAGCAGGATGTTCTTTCCCATTGCCTCTCTCTCCCTTCAGATCCGTCACCTGACTCGGGGCTGGTCCGCCGCAAGTCGTGCCCGCACGCTGGTGCGGATCGAGATGAAGACGGGAAGGTCCCGTCCGGTCATCACCGCCAGTGCATCCGTTGCCCGGGTGACCAGGTCGGCTACCGCCGCCGGTGATGTCCTCTTCCGCGGTATCACGTCCACGTGCAGGATGTCTTGACCCTTGACACGAGAGGTGCTGATGCGGTTATGGACGATCTCGTCCCTGCCCGACAGCGCGTGACCGATGACGTCGGAGGCGAATGCCGGACGCACCACGACCCCGCCCAGGTCATCCTCCGAAGCAGCGACGCGCAGCACCGGCGCGCTCGTGGTCCGCCCGAGATGGGCGATGATCACGACGGCGACAACGACCACCACGAGGGCAATCGCAACGCCCGCGACCGCGATCCAGCTGGCTGCGGTGTCACCCGGCAGCCGAGTCGCCGCGTCCGCGTCGGACAGCCAGTCCCGAGCTGCGCCGAGCAGGTCCCCCCAGACCCGCCCGGCGTCGCCCCAGGTGGTTGCCGCGAGCGCCCCCGCCCCGGCCCCCAGGAGGATGATGCCGACGACGAACAGCACCACGCGATTCACCGCACGATTCGTCTCGTTCATGGCTCACTCCTGTCCTCTCTGATCGGCCACGACGCGCGCATGCACCCGCAGCGGGGGAACGCGACACGCAGCGAGTGCCGCTTGCGCGGCCGATCCCACCTCGGCGGCCGTGATGCGGCGTCCCGCGCTGGTGCGCGCGGTGACGTCGATGGCACGGTGTCCCACTCCCACGACCACGTCGCCGGCGGCCATGTCCAGATTCCGCCGCACCTCTTCGGCGACGGCAGATGCGATCACCGCGTTGTCGGCGATGGCCACGCCCGCCACATCCAGGCGGTGGCGCGCTCGACGGCCCGGCGCGACGGACAGCACGACCAGCATCGCCCCGATGAGGGCGACGACAACTGCTCCCGCCACCATGGCCGGCCGAGGAACGAGGTCGGGCACGGTCACCAGCCACTGCATGATCTGCCCTGGTGTCGCAAGCAGCGCACGCGCACCGACCATGTGCAGGACGAGTTCCGTCGCTGCCCACAGGGCGGCCACGATGACGATGATCAGCACAGCGATCACCGCCGTGGACCGAGGCGAGTGCGTCTCTCGGCGCACGATACGCTCCATGATCGTTGCCACCTCTACCTCACCCTTCGCCGTTGTTGCACTCGTGCACCGGTGATCACCACGGTGATCCGTCTGATGTCTCGTCCGGTGAGAACCGCGAGGCGCTCGGACAGCTCCCGCTGGATGGAGCGCACGCGCTCCCCCACCGGCACGCACGAGCGCAACGCTTCCTCGTCCAGCGGATCGGGCACGGGGAGCTTCGTCGCGAGCCGGACGGCAAGTCCGTCCGCAGCGTCCGAGACTTCCACCTGGACCTGATTTCGCTGCACACCGACCACCGCCGCCGAAGCCTCGCGCACCACCTTCTCGATGGCACGCTCGTGCACTCGCACGATGCCCCGTATCGGTGTGCCCGGCGCGGTCATCGCGGATTCAGCGGTGGCGATGCTCATGACGAGGATCGCCGCCCGGTGAACACCCGCAGGAGTTCACGCACGTCCAGCTCACCGCTGGCGATCCGGGCGACGACCGCGCCGGCCGCCATGAGCACGAGCACCAGGAGGAACCCCCAGAACCCGAACGCGAGCGCCGCGAACGCCAGCACAGCACCCAGCAGGGCGCCCGTCACCGTAGCGCTCATGACACGCGCGGCTCGGACTCCTCGGAGGAGTCCTCTGCGGGAAGGTGGACGTCGTTGACGTCGATGTTGACCTCGACGACCTCGAGTCCCACGAGCTGGGTGATGGCGGCGGTGACGGCAGTGCGCACGTTCTCGGCCACCTGCTGGATGGGCGAGGGGTACTCCACCACGATCGTGATGTCGGCGGCGACCTGGGTCTCACCGACCTCGACCTTGATGCCCTGGGTGAGGTCGGTCGCGTTGACCGCGTCCCGGATCGCACCGAGAGCGCGTGCGCCGCCGCCACCGAGGGCGTGCACTCCGCTCACCTCGCGGGCCGCGATACCGACGATCTTGGCGACGACGCCGTCAGCGATCGTGGTCTGTCCGGCGGTCGCCTGTCCGTCAGCCGTCGATGCCGATCCGGTACCCCGGTCGACCCGCGGCGAGCCTGCCGCGGCGCGCGCCGCGTTGGGCGTCTCCGTGACTGCGTTCGTCTTCACCTGTTCTGCAACCATCGTTTTCTCCTTCGTGCGGGGCGCATCGTTCCGGCGCCGAACCGACGAGCGAATCGATCGCTCTACTAGTGAGACGAGTGGCGGCGCCCGGATGTCACAAAAAAGTTCTGGCGTGATGTCGGCGAGCGGGGCGACGACGCCAGCGGGTTGACATATGCACCGCGCACATGAGTGCATACGAACATGACGGAGCGCGTGGGATGGCGGCGGATTCGCCGGGGGCGCGGCTTCGAGTACCGGGACGAGAGCGGACGCCGGATCACCGACGAGGTGGATCTCAGCAGAATCCGAGCCCTCGTCATTCCGCCGATGTGGCGCGATGTCTGGATCAGCCCTGACCCCGACGCCGATCTGCAGGTGACGGGCGTGGATGCGGCCGGGCGCACCCAGTACCGATATCACGAGGCCTGGACGCAGCAGGCCGCCGAGGAGAAGTTCAACCGGGCGATCGAGCTGGCCGATGCCCTTCCGGCCCTGCGCCGGTCGGTCACCCGCGACCTGCGCGTTGCGGGGCTGGAGCGGGCGACCGTCCTCGCGGCAGGGATCAGGATGCTCGACACCGGTTACCTGCGGATCGGCTCGGAGGCCTACGCACGCGAGCACGGCAGCATCGGGCTCGCCACGCTGCGCTGCCGTCACGTCCGGGTGGAGGACGGCATCGTGACGTTGGCGTTTCGCGGCAAGAGCGGTGTGCCGTGGGAGTCGCGCATCTCCGACTCGGATCTCGCTCCCGTGCTGGAGCGCCTGCTGTCGCGGGGGCCGCGGGCGAGGCTGCTCGCCTGGAGCGCTGGCCGACGCTATCGACTCGTGCACGCAGCGGACATCAACGACGACCTGCGCGAGCGCACCGGTGGCGATTTCACGGCGAAGGACTTCCGCACCATCCACGGCACGGCGATCGCGGCGGCGGCTCTGGCACGGGCGGGAGTGCAGAAGGAGGAACGAGCGCGCAAACAAGCCGTGGTGGAGGCCGTGCGCGAGACGGCTGTCGCCCTGGGAAACACTCCCGCGGTGGCACGATCCAGCTACATCGATCCGCGCCTGCTGGAGTTGTTCGAGCGCGGGCGCGTCGTCGAGCTGAACGGACGCAGCGTGGAATCACAGCTGCGGGATATCCTGCCCGGCGCCGAGTGGCCCGCGCGGACCTGATCCACGCCGCACCGCTGATGCTGATGAGGGCTGGCGTGTCCTGTCGGATGCTCGTCGTGTCTGACTGATCAGCTGGGCGCGTTCGAGCAGCCCTCAGACGATGAAGCGCGGTCTTCCTGAGTCGAGCCACGCGGCGTGGCGGGCTGCGATTCGTTCCGCGATCCGATCGAAGACGTCCCACGTGTCGGGGACCCGGTAGATGTCGGTCGTGTCCGTGTCGAATGCGGCGACGAAGTCGTCGATGTAGCGGGAATCGCCCTCACTGCCCTGGTAGTAGGCAATCGTGAAGGCGTTTCCGCCCTCGGATAGGTCGCTGCTGACGAACTTCTCATCCATGACGTGGAGGAGGAACCTGCCCGGCGTGATGGATCGGGCACGAAGGTCCTCCAGCTCATCTGCGAAGTCCTCAGCCGCTTCATCGTCGAGGTACCCGTTCAGCAGACACCACGCCACAAACACACCGATGTGCGTCGCCGCGGCCTCGTCAGGCAGGTCCGCTGGATAGATGCCGCCGTAGTGCCAGCTCGCGTCGTCGTACTTCGTCACGGTATCAGCATGAGGGATGCGATCCGCGAAGATCAACATCGACGATGGCGAGACGGCCCTAGCGCCGCGAAGCATCGTCGTCAATGGCGTACTGCGCTTCGCGGCGCCCCTTTACGGTCGCCTGAACGCTGCATCGCAGCCGACAGGAGGAGACGAAATGGAAGATCAGACGAACCCCGTGTTCCCGGTCGATGGAGAATCCGGCGAGACCGATCCCCTGATGGCCGACGCGCTCGACGGAGCGACGACCGACGAGGGCGGCGAGGACGAGACGACCGACGATGACGTCACGGCCCCGATGGACGACGGCTCGACCGGCACGACCGGCGACGATGACACGCTCAGCACCGGCCTCGACGGCGGCTCCGGAGATCCCGGCGACGATCGCGCCTTCCTGATGGATCAGGCACCGGCAGACTTGTCCGGAGCTCCCTCGGACGGCGCCGACACGGCCGATTCGGACATCATTGCTGGAGCCACCGGCGGAAACGATGCCGAGGTCGCCGGGGGCAGCGGTCCGGACGAGGACGACGCGGAGGCCTGGGGTGTCGAGGGCGCAGGCTCCGAGCGCGAGGAAGCGGATCGCGCCGACGCGGCCGAGGCTCTCGGGCTGGGTGTCGAGGACGAAGACGACCCGCTCGACGACGGCGCAACGCGCTGAATCAGCAAGCGGGGGTGTGCGAGGAGCTCTCCTCGCACACCCCCGCCGCATTCCGACGTATCCGGGCCGACGCTGACGTCCGAACGCCCGACCCGGCGGCGTCCCTCAGAAGTGCGTTCCGCCGTCGATGCGCACCTCGGTACCCGTGATGAACGCACCGTCGTCACTGGCGAGCATGGCGACGACACCCGCGACGGTCTCGGGGCCTGCGAATCCGGCACCCAGCGCAGGCTGCAGCTTCATGAAGAGCATCATGTCCGCGTCTTCGGGAAGGCCGGGGCCCTGGCTCTGCTTGCTGGCACCCGAGCCATCCGTCATACCCGACGAGATCGAGCCCGGCTGGACCGCGGTGAAGCGGATGCCCTGCTTGGCGTACTCGGCGGCGAGGGCGTGGGTCATCGACTGCACGCCACCCTTGCTCGCAGCGTAGGCGGCCATGTAGGGGTGGGCGAACATCGCGGAGGTGGAGCTGAAGTTCACCACCGCGGCGCCGTTACCCTCCAGGAGCGCGGGAATCGACTCACGGATCATCAGGAACGTGCCGACCAGATTGATGCGCAGCACCTGCTCGAAGGACTCCAGGGTGGTCTCATGCGTGTGCGACGAGCGCAGAATGCCGGCAGCGTTCACGAGCGCGTCCAGGCCGCCGAGCCACGCGACCGCGTCCGCTACTCCGGCGCGCACGGAAGCTTCGTCGGCGATGTTCACCACCACCGTGTGCAGGCGCGCGGCGGCGTCCCCCGCCTTGGCCACGGTGTCTGCGAGCCCGGCTTCCGAAACGTCGGCCGCGACGACGCGACCGCCCTCTGACAGCATGCGCAACACGGTGGCCTGTCCGATGCCGGAGCCCCCGCCGGTGACCAGCGCGCGACGACCTTCATAGCGGTTCATGATTCAACCCTTCGATGATGAGAAGACTGCACGACATGTCAGGTTGGCAGATCGTGCCACATAGTCCAACCCTGACACTACTCCCCCTATTCCTCGTAGGCTGAACGTCATGGATGCCGCGCCCACGTTGACCGAGAGGCGTCGACTCGCCACCCAGCTGGAGATCGCGGAGGCTGCCGCGCGTCTGTTCGGGCAGCGGGATGCCAAGACGGTCACCGTCGAGGAGATCGCCGCTGCAGCGGGGGTTTCTCCACGCACCTACTATCGCTACTTCCCCACGAAGGAGGATGCGGTCGCCCCGCTGCTCAGTGTGGGCGCCGCCACGTGGCGCGCCGCCATCGAAGAAGCCGATGACCGCGATGTCCGCGACTCGATCGCGCGAGCCATTGAACGCGTGCTCACCCCGCTGGATGAACCGGATGAGGCTGCGCTTGCGCTCACCCGGGGCCTCCTGCGCTCGACGCTGCAGGATCCTGCGCTCTGGGCGGTGTGGCAGCGTGTGAACGCCGATTCCGAAAGGCTGCTCGCCGCCGTCATCGCAGCCCGGCTGGGCGCTGCCGGTCACACCTCTCCGCCCGAGACGATGCCGGCGCGCCTCCTCGCGGCGGCGGCGACGGCTGCGATCCGCATCAGCCTCGAAGGATGGTCGGCCGATGATGCGCCGGCCACGCCGCCGGCACAGCTGGCCGTGCACGCGTTCGCCCAGCTCAGCTCGGGGGTTGCCGGAGCGATCCGCGGGGAGTGAGCGATCCGCTCGACGAGGACGCTAGAGGCTCATCCAGCAGTACATGTTCTCGCCCCGCTGCTGCGTTGTCTGGGCCAGTCCGCGCCACTCACGGAGCATGTCGAGAAGCTCGGCGGGATCTTCACCGCCCCAGAACTCCTCCGTCTGCGACCACGGCCCCACGACCTCGGCCAGCTTCTCATCGGAAGCGCACGCCACGGCCTCGGTGAACTCGGGCGGCAGCGACACCACCCACGCGGATTCGTGATCCGGCGCCGTGATGAGCCGTGCCCACGACTGATCGGCCGTCGCCTCCTCGTAGGTCTGGCCGGTCAGCAGCGCCATCAGGGTGCCGGCCTGAACCGTGGCCTCGACGGCATCCAGGACGGGGGCGAACGAAACTGGTCCGTCGTCGACGGCCGCGGCTGCCGTCGCATCATCCGTTGCGCCGAAGTAGGTATTGATGGTGCCCATGTTGTTCTTCCTTCCGAGAGGGTCTGCTGTTGCGGAGCCGGCGCGGTGCGCCGTCGAAGGCAACGTCACTCACCCGACGTTGCCCGCGCCGATGACCACGAGTCGGCCCAGATCCGTGGTCGGGTCGAAGGAAGAGTCGCGAACTCCCGCGCGGGCGGCGAGCACGGCAAGGCCCTCAGACAGAGCGGCACGAAGCATGGTGCGCGGTTCTGTCGATGTCAGGACATCCGAGCTGTTGATGCGGAGTTCTCCGGTGGCCAGGCGCCGGGCCGCCATGATTCGCGGGCGCACCAGGACGGTGGGCTCGTCGACCACAGTGATATCGCCGCCGACCATGATGAAGACGTCGTAGTTGTAGTCCCAGTCGAGCGCTCGCAGCTCATGCTGCAGCCGCTTGAGCTCCTCGACGACATCTCCGGGAACACCAGGACCGCCGAACACCGTGCGGAAGGACAGTGAGCCGGGCACCGCCGGGGTCATGATCGCAGCCACCCGCGAGGAGCACGCTCAACGGTCATAGCCGACCTCGCCGCGCGGGATCGGCGTGGGGTTCTGCCGTACCCAGGCCACCGCCAGTTCGCTCAGCCGCGCCACGGCGTCGCCGTCATCATTCCCACCGCGCAGCGCGTGAGCGAGCTGGCGCGCATCCTGCAAATCTGTCTCCGGCAGGGCCACGCCCGAAGCCAGACCGCGCGGGATGGCCTGGAGCATGTTCTTGAAGTCGGGGCCCCAGTTCGCGCTGCCGTTGCCGACGATCTCACGCGCGATCTTGCCGGTGATACGAACGAGCTCTCCCTGGAGCGTCTGGGCGGGTCCGGAGGAGGGCACGAGAAGCTGCCAGAGATCCTCATACTGATCCCGCCATGGCCCCTCGGTGACCGTGATGGGAGAGACGCCGTCATGCATGTTCCGGCGCGGCACCGGCTGCACGTCGCAGAGCTCATACAGAGCCGACAGCCCGGCATCGGTGGCGGCGAGGAAATCGCGATTGAACCCGGCACGGTGAAACTCGAAACCCTCGCCGATCCGCGTGACCTGCGCGCGGTCCTCATCGGTGATCGTCACGCCAGCGTCCAGAAGGAGCCTCACGATCTCGGCCATCGCACCGATGCCGATGTTCGACGTCCGGCTCAGGC
Organism: Microbacterium sp.; assembly: GCA_031277945.1. Taxonomy (GTDB): domain Bacteria; phylum Actinomycetota; class Actinomycetes; order Actinomycetales; family Microbacteriaceae; genus Microbacterium. Next base: position 245,892 of record JAITLK010000001.1, read on the forward strand.
CGTGCAGGAGCGGCGTCGCGCCGCGCTGGTTCACGCGGTGCGGATCAGCCCCGTGACCGAGCAGCGCGCGTGTTGCCGCCAGGCGCTGATTGCCCACCGCCGCATGGAGGGGTGTATCGCCGTACAGGTCCGGGCGGTGGACGTCGGCACCGAGTGACAGCAGCAGCGGGATCTGCTGGTCACGACCGAGCGAAGCACGCTCCCACAACGGGGAGCGATCGTAGGTGTCGGCGGCGTCGACGTCGAGCCCCTGCTGGACGAGCCAGCGCACCAGCTCGTCCGGGCAGTCGGCGAAGCCGATCGCCGTTCCCTTGCCGTACCCACCCCGCGCGTCAATGAGCGTCTTGGCGAACACGGCCACGAGTTCTTCCGTGGTGGCCGACGACAGCAGGGCACCGAAGTCCTTCGGCAGGGTCTTGCGCTTCGCCATCATTCTCCTCGCAACGGCCAGCAGGTACGGGCAGGATATCGAAGGGCCTGCACCCCGTGCCCACACGGCGGGCGTCCTCTCACCCGGCTGAGATCCAGGGCCGGGTGAAGCCGAGCACGCGACTCCCGTCGGTATCGGCGAGCGAGACGCCCACGAACGAGGTCGCCCCCGCCGAGCTCTGCCACCGGAATCGGTATTCGTCCGCGAGTGCCGCATCGGCGATCGCCGCACCGGCGGATTCGGGCGTCTGAGCGTTCGCAAAAGCCCCCGACGTCCGTGCAATGTACGCGTCGAGCAGCGCCGCATACGGCCCTTCCCGCTCCGGACGAACGGCATTGGCGACGAACGCGCTGGCCACCGCCGCGGGCTCGATCACACTGACACGCACGCCGAAACGTTCGGCGACGACCGCCAGCGATTGCATGAACCCCTCGACGGCGAACTTCGCACCGCAGTATGCATCGGCGAACGGCTGCCCCACCGCACCCCCGACGCTCGTCACCGTCACGATCCGTCCGCTGCCACGCTCACGCATTCCCGGCAGGACGAGCTTGGTCAGGTTCACCGGAGCGAGGTAGTTGATGTCGAGCTGCTCCTGGATCTGCCGGATGCTCAGCTGCTCAGCCGTTCCGACGGCCCCCTGGCCCGCATTGTTCACGAGCACGCGGATGCCGCCGAGCTCTGCTTCGACCTCGTCCACGAGCCGGGCCGCAGCGGCGTGATCAACCACGTCGAGAGAACGGACGTCGATCTCCACCCCCGCCGCTGCCGCAGCGTCCCGCAGTGGTGCTGCACGCTCCACATCGCGCATCGTAGCGACGACGTGCAGCCCGCGACGGGCGAGCTCCACCGCCGCGTGCAGGCCCATGCCGGATGAGGTTCCGGTGATCAGTGCGACTTCAGTCATGCGTGAACAGTAGTCCCTCACGCCTCGGATGAGGACGGACGAATCGCGAGGCCCAGCACCTCCAGGTAGGCCCACGCCTGCTCGAGGACGGCCTCCGGTGTTGCCGCGTAGATCGCCTGGATCTGGGCGCCGTCCGCGATCGCGACGAGGTGCTGCGCCGCCATGCGCGCGCTCAGCGGGAAGCGCCGATCGGGATGGAGCGCGAACTCCTCCGTGAACGATTCCGTGAGCAGATCGACGACGTACGCGTAACGCCGCACGAAGTGCTGATGCGCCGGATGATCCACGCCGGTCGCCTCGGCCGAGATCTTGAGGAACAGCGGAGCCGCCCCGTACTCGTCGGCGTTGCGCTGCAACCGGCGCAGGAACCAGCGCAGGCCGGGAGAGCGCGGCTCTCCGGGCCTGGCATCGGTCTCGTGATCTCCGGCGAGGAACGCCTGCGTCGCCTCCCGCTCGATCTGATCGCGCTGCACCATCAGCTCCACCAGCAGGTCGTCCTTGGACGCGAAGTAGTGCAGCACCGTGACGTGGGTGATGCCGACCTCGGCGGCGATGTCGCGGAGGGAGACCGCGGCGAAACCGCGAGCGCCGAACAGGGCGAGCGCGGCATCGAAGATCCGCTGCCGGGTTCGCTGCCCCTTCGTGAGCTTCGGCGACGCCACCGTAGCCGTCACGTCGACCTCACCGCTCTGCGCCATCCTCCGATCGTAGTCACGGCAGCTGCCGGGACCGCGCGATGTCGCCCAGCCACGTCAGGGACGGTTTGGGGGTCCGCGTGAAGTCCTCGTGGTCGCGGTCGACCGCGATCAGACCGAAGGTGGGCTCCCACCGTCCCCACTCGAAGTTGTCGAGGAGGCTCCAGTGCAGGTACCCGCGCACGTCGAGGCCGTCCGCCAGGCAGGAGCCGACCGCACGCAGCGCGCCGGTGGTGTACGCGATGCGCTGCGCGTCATCCCTCGTGGAGATGCCGTTCTCGGTGACGTAGACCGGTACTCCGGGCGCCTGCGCCACCGTGTTCCGGATCGCGTGCCCGACGGCCTCTGGGTAGTACTCCCACCCGATCGAGGTGCGCGGCGCCTCCGGTGCGGGTTCGACCCGCCCTTCCGGGCCCACCAGCATGCGGCTGTATGCCTGAACTCCCACGAAGTCGTCGTCCGCCGCGGCGCGCAGCCACACATCGTCGAGGGCTTCGGACAGCTCGGCCGCCCGTTCCTCTCCCCCATCTACCGCCTGAACAGTCTGGTTCGCGACCGTCCAGCCCACGGCCAGTCCCCGATGCTGCGCTCGCAGCTGATCACGGGCGGCGTGGTGCACGGCGATGAGCGCATCGCGCACCCCCTCGTGGGGCAGCGGCACGGCACCGCCGAGACCCGTCTCCAGATTCGCCTCTCCGTTGATCACCCGGTGCATGATCGCGACCATGTTGGGTTCGTTCAGCGTGATGGCCGTGTCCACGCCCTCGTCGAGAACCGGCGCAATGCGCTCCAGGTACCGGGTGAAGCGGTCCACGGCATCCCCGCGCAGCCAGCCGCCGCCGAGCGTGAACCACGCCGGATTGGTGAAGTGATGCGCGGTGACGATCGGCTCGATGCCGCGTTCGCGGGCCCCGGCGACCATCCGGCGGTAGTGGTCGACCGCGTCGGCAGAGAATTCCCCCTCCACCGGTTCGATCCGCGCCCACTCGATACTGAAGCGATACGCCTGCAGTCCCGCCCCTGCGAGAAGGTCCATGTCCTGCCCCCACCGATGGAAGCTGTCGCAGGCGCGACCGGAGGGTTGCAGGCGCTCCGGTTTGCTCTGCTCGAACATCCACCAGTCGCTGGCGGTGTTCTCCCCCTCGATCTGGTGCGCCGCCGTGGCCGCGCCGATGAGGAATCCGTCGGGAAGTCGCATGTGTTCGCTTTCGGTCATGAGTCGTAGATCTCGGAAGATCGGAAGTGCGCGCCGAACCCGAGGCGGGTCCACACGTCGCCGTGGTCACGGACTGCGGCGAGGACGGTCTCCCGGTTCGCCGGCCCCCAGGCCTGCTGGGCGATGAGCGCGAGGCGCGGCAGCAGCAGGAATGCGGCGTCGTCGAAGCTCTCGACGCTCTCGCACCACAGGGCCGCTTCGATGCCGGCGACGTGGATGCCCGCTTCCGCGATGTCGCGCTGGGTCTCCGGCTGCCAGTCCAGCACCGAGGTGGTCGGCGTGGGTGGATAGCCGGGGTTGCCCAGGCGCTGGCGGGTGTCCTCCTGGCCCGTGTCCACGCTCGCCTCGAGCGGCCGCCGATCCAGGTAGAGCGGATCGCTCGAGGACACGATGGTCCCCACACCGGCGGCGCCGATGAGAGCCGGGTCCTGGATGGAGAGAGCGAAGAGCGAGCCCGCTCGCTCGATCATCGGGTGGTACTCGACGGGCGCCTGAGCCTTCATCTTCTCCGCATCGAACCGATCACGATCCGCGATCCACAGCTGAGCCAGACCGGTGTCGGCTCCGAGGGCGCCGCTGCGGATCGCCTCCTGCCATCCGATCGGTGCGCGGCCGAGGTCGCGGATGAGGCGCGCCGCGGCGGCCACCGTCCGCACGTAGACGTCTTCGGGCGCGCCGAACGCCTCATCACCACCGAGGTGAAGCCAGGGTGAGGCGAAGCGCGAGGCGAGCTCGCCGAAAGCGGCGGACAGGAATCGCTCCACACCGGGTGCGCCGGCATCGAGGTAGGAGAGGATCGGGTGTGCACCCGTCTCGACGGTGACATCGCCGAGGCCGGTCACGCTCTCCGGCACGTGACCGGGCACGTCGATCTCCGGAACGATCACCACGAACCGGTCGCGGGCATAGTCCTCCAGCGCGGAAAGCTCCGCGGCGTCGTAGTGCTCCGTCGCAGCAAGAGACGGATATCCGGGTACCGCGAAGCGCCAGGCCTGCGTGTCGGTGAGATGAAGGTGCAGCACGTTCATCCGGTGCAGTGCGAGCAGGTCGATGATGCGGCGCACCTCGCCGGCGGAGAACCAGCGGCGCACCACGTCGAGGCTGAGGCCGCGCCAGCTGCGCTCCGGCCGGTCCTCCACCCGCAGGGCGGGAAGGCCGTCGGTCGCCGAGGCAGCGATCACCAGCAGCGCGCGGAACAGACCCTCGGCGCTCGACACGATGACCCGGAGCCGACCCTCGTGCGGGGCGATCCAGTACGCCTCGCTGGCGCCGGCGCGGTCAGCCGGCCGGGGATCGACACCGTCAGCGGGTGATCCGCCATCGTCCTCGGCGATCACCAGGACGTCGGCCGCGGAAGCGTCGAGCACGATCGAGAGGCCGAACGCCTTCTCGCTCAGATCGGAGGCCGCCGCCACGCAATCAGCGGCGAACGATCCCCCGACACGCAGCGTGCGGTCATCGAGAGGACGCAGCACCGGGTCAGACGAGAGCCGCTGCGGAACGGGCAGGGCGGTCATCGCGCCTCCTCCCGTCCGAACTCGCGAGCGAAGGCGAGGCGTCGCTCGCGTTGCCGCACCGGATCGACCACGGGGGCTGCGAGCAGGAGCTTGCGGGTGTACGGGTGCTGGGGCCGCTCAGTCACCTCGGCTGTGTCTCCCTGCTCCACGATCTCGCCGCGGTGGATGACCGCGACCCGGTGGCTCAGGTGGCGAACGACGGTGAGGTCATGCGAGATGAAGAGGTAGGCCACGCCGGTGTCGTCCTGGATCTCCGTCAGCAGTTCGAGCACCGCCTCCTGCGTGGTGAGATCGAGAGCCGAGACCGGTTCGTCGCACACCACGAGCCGCGGCGAGAGCGCCAGCGCGCGGGCAATGGCGATCCGCTGCCGTTGTCCGCCGGAGAACTCGCGCGGCAGCCGGTCGACACTCGTGCGTGGCAGCCGGACCCGGTCCAGCAGCTCCGCGATCGTGCGCTGCGCCTGGGCTCCGGCCACCCCCTGGGCGATGAGCGGCTCGGCCAAGGTCGCTCCCACCGGCATCGCGGGGTTGAGCGATGTGTAGGGGTCCTGGAACACCACCTGGAGCTCGCGCGCCAGCTGCCGGCGCCGGGAACGGGACGCCCCGTCGATGCGCTGCCCGTCGAACGTGATGGTTCCCGACGCCACCGGAACCAGCCCCAGCACGGCTCGGCCGATGGTGGTCTTACCCGATCCGGACTCGCCCACCAGCCCGAGGGTCTCGCCGCGACGGATGTCAAGGGAGACACCGGTGAGCACGTCCGTGCGGCGAGCGCGCAGCCCCTTGCCGGGGAAGGAGACCCGCAGGTCCCGGATGCTGAGCAGGTTCATGCGCTCTCCTCCTGTACTCCTGCGCCGGCCTTCACGGGCTCACGCCAGGCACCGCGCGTCACGGTCTCATCGGGCACCGCGGCGATCAGACGCCGGGTGTATTCATCCTGCGGATCAGTGAGGACGTCGATGGCGTCACCCACCTCGACGATGCGTCCCTGGTTCATCACCGCGACACGGTCACACAGATCCGCGACCACGCCGAGGTTGTGGGTGACGATGAGCACTCCCACCCCGCGCTCGTCCCGCAGCCGACGGAGGATGGCGAGGACCTCCGCCTGAACGGTGACGTCCAGAGCCGTGGTCGGCTCGTCGGCGACGATCACGTCGGGATCGGTGGAGAGGGCGCCGGCGATGAGGACGCGCTGCGCCATACCACCGGAGATCTCGTGGGGGTAAGCCCCGAAGACGCGCTGCGGATCGGCGATCTCCACCGCGGCCAGCAGTTCGAGCACGCGACGCTTCGCCAGGACTCGCGAGAGGCCGGCGACACGGAGCGGTTCGGCGAGCTGGGATCCGACGGTGAAGGACGGATCGAGGTTGCTCATCGGCTCCTGCGGCACGTATCCGAGGGTGCGGCGGAGGCGGGCAGCAATCACCGGCGATGCGTCGATCGCCTCTTGCCCGCCGATCAGGATCGATCCCGAGCTCACGTAGCCGTCGGCGGGGACGATCCCCAGTGCTGCGAAGGCGGTCTGGCTCTTGCCCGAGCCGGACTCCCCGACGAGGCCGACGATCTGCCCGCGGGAGACGTCGAGGTCGACGCCGTGCACCACCTCGACGTCAGTTCCCTGCGGCTGCCGATACGCCACGCGCAGGCCACGGATCGACAGCAGGTCGCCGCGACCGGCCGCGGGAACGGTGCTCCGCTCGGCTGCGCGCACGGCGGCAGCCTTCGTCCGCTCCTGCCGACGCGGGCGCCGGGGCTCACCGCCGCGGTCATCGAGCGCGTCGCGGATGCCGGCCGCGAGAAGGACGAGGGCCGCGCTCGTGAGGCCCAGGGCGAGCCCCGGCCAGAGCAGCAGCAGCGGAGCACGGTGGAAGCTGGTGAAGGCCTCGTTGAGCATCGCACCCCAGGTGGGGATGTTCCCGCTGCCGACGCCGATGAACTCCAGCCCTGCCTGTAGACCGATCGCGATGCCGGCCACGAGCGCCACCTGGATGATGACGGGTGCGCGCACGACGGTCAGCACGTGGCGGGCGATGATGCGTGCGTCGGAGAGTCCGGAGACCCGAGCCGCGTCGACGTACAGCTCACCGCGCACCGCAGCCACGGCACCGCGCACCAGACGGAAGAAGGACGGTGCCACGAGGAAGCCGAGCACCACCATCAGCACCCACACCGTGGGGCCGAGCACGGCGCGCGAGGCGAGCAGGATGATCATCGCCGGCAGGGACATCACCAGGTTCGTCACCCAGTTCGCCGCGGCATCGAACCAGCGTCCGTAGTATCCGGCCACCAGCCCGCTCGGCACTCCCACCACGAGGGCGACCAGCAGGGCGATGGCCGCTCCCCCGATGGTGTTCTGCGCGCCGTAGAGGAGGCGGGACAGCACATCGCGCCCCGCCGAATCGAAACCGAGGAGGTGTCCCGCCTGCGGCCCCTCGAACGCGTGCTTCAAGATCGCTTCGTTGGGACCGTATGGTGCAAGGAGACCGGCGAGCACGGCCGCCAGGACGATGAGCAGAAGCACCAGCGCGCTCGTGAGGGCCAGGGGACGCGAGAGGATCGCGCGCCACACGCTCGAACCACCGCCCGGACGCAGCACCGCGGTCTGTGCCGCAACAGGTTGTTCGGTCATGAGACCCTCGCCTTCGGCAGGAGCCAGCCGATGCCGAGATCGACCAGCAGGTTGATGAGCACGACGCCGATGGCCGAGAGCATGACGAGCCCCATGATCACCGGGATGTCCCCCTGTGTCGTGTACTTGATGGTCATGCTTCCGATGCCGGGCAGCCCGAAGATCTGCTCGACGATCACCGCTCCGCCCAGGAGACCGACGAACTGCATGCCCAGCACCACCAGCGCGGGTGCGGAGGCGTTTCTCAGCACATGCCGGAACAGGATCCGCCGCGGCGGAAGACCACGGGTGATCAGCGTCCGCACATAGTCGGCGCGCATCACCTCGATCACCGAAGACCGCACCTGCTGCGCGATCCCCGCGACCGCGGAGAGGGAGAGGGCGATGGTGGGGAGGGTGATCGTCGCGAGCCATCCGGTGAACGACGTCGTGATGGGTGTGTACCCGATCGCGGGGAACCAGCGCAGCTGCACCGCGAAGACGATGACGAGCACGATGGTCACCAGGAACCCCGGCAGGGCATAGCCCGCGACGCTGAAGATCTGCACGAACCGATCGACCGCTCCGCGCCGGACCCCCGCCCACACACCGAGCGAGTATCCGACGACGGCGGTCACGATCGTGACCGAGATCATGAGGCTGAGCGTGACCGGCAGCCGGTTGCCGATCGCCACCGCCACGTTCTCGCTGGAGAACCAGGACCGGCCGAGGTCACCCTGCAGCGCGGGAAGCAACCAGGAGAAGAACTGCACGAGGATCGGGCGATCCAGCCCGAGCTGCGCGTTCTTGGCGTCGATCGCCGCCTGCGTGGCCTGCATGCCCAGCAGCTGGCGACCGACGTCCTGGTTCGGAATCGACAGCAGCACGAAGGTCAGCAGCGCGGTGACGAACAACAGCACCACGCTGGCCCCGAGGCGTCGGAGAAGGAATCCGATCATCGTGAGATCTCCCTTTCGTGCGGTGGGGCAGGTGCTGCCCCACCGCGGCGGCTCACTCGGCCAGCGAGTAGTTGTAGATCGACGGGACCGCCATACCGGCCTGCGGCGCGACGTCGATGCCGTTGACGCTCACCAGCTGGTAGTTGAGGCGATAGAAGGGAAGGAACCACGCCTGTTCCACGATGTGCTCGTTGAGCTCGTGGTAGATCGACGCCGCATCGCCCTCGCCGGCCGCGCGCGCTTCACCGGCCAGACGCTGGACGGTGTCGTCGGTGGTCCCGAAGAAGTTGAACGTACCGGGAGCGATGAGGGTCGCGTACACCAGCCAGTCGTTGGAGGACTGGCCCATGTTCATCACCATGCCGGAGAACTTCTTCTCCACGAAGATCTGCTTGAGCGCGGTCGCCGGTTCCACATCGGCCCACGTGAGCGTGACTCCGACGGCGGCGAGGTCCGTCTGCAGGGCGCTCGCGATGTTGTCGGTGACGATGGTGGTCAGCCGCGGCAGCACGAGTTCGAACCCATCCGCGTAGCCCGCCTCGGCGAGCAGTGCCTTCGCCTTGGCCGGGTCGTAGTCGTAGTAGCCGTCGAGGGACTCGTCGAAACCGGCACTGTCACGGCCCCAGACCTGGCTCGTGACCTCACCGCGACCATCGCGAACCACGTCGAGCATGGTCTTGCGATCGAGGGCGTAGTTGAGCGCCTGACGCACCTTCGGGTCGGCGAGCGCGGGCGTCACGACGCCGCCACGGTCAAAGAGCAGCACTCCCTGGAAGTCGAAGTTGACGGTCTGCCCGGTGAGCGCCGCATCCTGCTCCACGGCGAGCTGCTGGTCGGCGTCCTGGAGCACCGCCGAGTCCAGCTGACCGGTCTTCAGACCGTTCACCATGGCATTCTCGTTGTCGAAGACGGAGATGGTGAGCTCGCGGAAGTCCGACTCCTCACCCCAGTAGTCGTCGCGGCGGTCGTAGACCCAGCTCGTGCCGATGGCGGTCTTCTCGGTGTTCAGCGTGAACGGGCCGGTGCCGTCCGGCGTGGTGACGAGCGCGTCGTCGGTGGCGAACCCGGCGGGGTTGGCCATCAGCCCGACGGAGTCGGTCAGGTAGAACAGCAGGCCCGGATTCGGCTGCGGGAGCGTGATGCTCAGATGAGTCGCGTCCTGGACGTCGACGGTGATCCCGGCGATCTGCACGGCATCCGGTCCCCCGGCGTCGCGGAACCGGTCCAGGTTCGCCTTGGCCGCAGCCGCATCGAACGGTGTGCCGTCATCGAAGGTGACGTCGTCGCGCAGGGTCAGCGACAGCACGGTGCCGGAGTCGTCGTAGGTCCACTCCGTGGCCAGCATCGGCTCGAGCGTGCCATCGGGTGCGCGGTGGATCAGGGTGTCGTACACGGCCTGGAAGAAGGGCAGCGCGCTCCCGCTCGCGTCCTTCGGATCCAGGCTCCCCGGCACTGTCATGGTGCCGATAGCCAGGGCGTCGGCATGGGCGCCGGTTGGGCCTGCGCCGCCGGCACAACCGGACAGCATCACGGCGGAGACCACCGCAGCTGCGAGGGCCGCAAGAACTCTCTTCTTCATCGAAGACTCCGTTGTTCGTCAATGGTGATTCGGATGGCTCCGGGCGGAGCGTGGAGTCAGTATTGCACATTTTCTACCAACTGGTAGGTTTTAATCTACCGGTTGGTAAATTTGCGACGAAGGGGTCCCGATGCCGTCCAAAGGGGAACGCACGCAGCAGCGGATCATCCTCGCCGCGCTCGAGCTCTTCTCCGAGCGCGGGTTCATGGCGACCTCCGTGCGCGACATCGCCGCCCGTGCCGAGATGACGCACGCTGGCCTCCTGCACCACTTCGCCAGCAAGGACGACCTGCTGGTTCGCATCCTCGCCTTTCGCGAGGACCAGGACGTCATCAACGCCCGCCGGTTCTCGGACTACGGCATCGACCGCCTCTTCGCCTGGATCATCGACGTGGTGCAGGCCAACGAGGCCGATTCGTCCCGTGTGATGGCCTTCGTGCGATTGTCCGCCGAGGCGACGGATCCTGATCACCCCGCGTACGCGTACTTCTCACGACGGTACGAACGCGTCCTCACGGCGCTGGACGACGCCTTCGCGGCGCACTTCGCCGTGTTCCCGCCGCCCCATCCGATCACCTCTCGCGACGCCGCGATCGGAATCGTCGCACTCATGGACGGCCTCCAACTGCAGTGGCTCATCCGTCCCGACAGCGTGGATATGACGGGGATGGTCCGCCAGCACCTCGCCGCGCTCGGGGTGAGCGTTCCCGACCGACACGACACCGTTCTGCATCCCACCTCTTCCCCGGACCGAAGGAGCTCTCCGTGACGACCCCATCCGATTCCCTCCTGCCACTCGAAAGCCGCGCCGCTCTCGTCAGCGGCGCGACCACGTGGACCACCGGTGAAGCTCCCGGGCTTCGCTCGCTGCACCTCGCTGACGGACCGCACGGCATCCGAAGCCAGGGAGCCGAGGGCGATTCTCTCGGCATCGGCAACAGCCGGCCTGCGGTCTGTTTTCCACCGGCTGTCGGCCTGGGCGCCACCTGGAATCCCGCCCTCGTGCGCCGCGTCGGCGAAGCCCTCGGGGATGAGGCGGCCGGTCTCGGAGTGGACGTGATCCTGGGCCCCGGGCTGAACATCAAGCGCTCACCGCTGGGCGGGCGCAACTTCGAGTACCTGTCCGAAGATCCGCATGTGTCCGGAGTGTTGGCGGCCGAGCTGGTACGCGGAATCCAGTCGCGGGGCGTAGCGGCTACGCCCAAGCACTTCGCGGTGAACAACCAGGAGACGGATCGTATGCGCGTCAGTGCGACGGTGTCCGAGCGAGCGCTGCGGGAGATCTACCTGCCGGCGTTCGAGCACGTCGTGCGGGAGGCGAGACCGTGGGCGCTGATGTCGGCGTACAACCGGATCAACGGCGTTTTCGCGAGCGAGCACGCGTGGCTCCTCACCGACCTCCTCCGCGGGGAGTGGGGTTTCGACGGGCTGGTGATGAGCGACTGGGGAGCCGTGGATGACCCTGCCGCAGCACTCGCGGCGGGTCTGGACCTCGAGATGCCGCCCTCGGGGCGCACGGATCGCGTGCTGGCCGCCCTGGGCGCGGGCGCGCTGTCGGAGGCCGCGCTCGACGCGGCGGTGGGCCGGCTGCACACACTCGCCGAAAGAACCGCGGCGCCGCGCGGCCGACGAGATGCCGCCGAGGCCGAGGAGGTGGCGCTGCTGGCCGCGCGCGAGGCCGTCACGCTGCTCCACAACGACGGCGCCCTTCCTCTCGCGCCGACATCCCGACTTCTGGTGGTCGGTGAGTTCGCACGGACCCCGCGCTTCCAGGGCGGCGGGTCGTCGCGCGTGAACCCCACTCGCGTGATGTCGGCGCTGGACGCTCTGCGCGACCTGCACGACGGCGCCGTGGGGTTCGAAGCCGGGTTCACGTTGCGCGGCGACGCGGACTATTCGCTCGCGGACGCAGCGGTCTCCCGAGCCGGCGAGAGCGATGTCGTCGTACTCTTCCTCGGCCTCGCCGACCACGCGGAATCGGAGGGCTTCGATCGCACCTCGCTCGCGCTGCCGAGCGAGCAGATCGACCTCCTCCACCGCCTGTCCGGCACGGGACGCCCGCTCGTCGTCGTGCTGTCCAACGGCGGCGTGGTCGAGGTCCCGTGGCGCGACGCCGCCAATGCGCTGGTGGAAGGCTGGCTGCTCGGACAGGCGGGAGGCCGCGCCCTGGCGGAGGTCCTCACGGGCGCCACCAACCCGTCCGGCCGGCTCGCCGAGACCATACCGGTACGGCTTGAGGACACGCCGAGCTACGCGACGTTCCCCGGTCGCGACGGCGAGGTGATCTACGGCGAGGACATCTATGTGGGCTACCGCTCGTACGACACGTTCGGGCGCGAGGTGGCGTACCCCTTCGGCCACGGCCTGTCCTACACCACGTTCGCCTACGAGGAGGCTGCGGTGTCATCGACCGGCGCGAATGCGTGGCGCGTCCGGGTGACGGTGCGAAACACGGGCGATCGCGCAGGGTCGGAGGTCGTCCAGCTGTATGTCGCTGCGCCGGTCACCACGCCGGGCCCCGTGACGCGGCCGGCGCACGAGCTCCGGGGTTTCGCCAAGATCCTGCTGGCGCCCGGGGAGACCGGCGCGGTCACGATCGACATCGGGCCGCGCGATCTGGCGTTCTGGAACGCGCGGGCGAGCCGCTGGCAGATCGATCCGGGCACCTACGTGCTGGAGGTCGGCGCCTCCTCCCACGACATCCGACTCCGCATGGACGTACGCTCCCCCGGCGACGGCGTGGTGGACCCTCTTCGGCTGGACTCGACACTCGGCGAATGGGCGCAGCACCCCGTCACGGCGCCGATGGTGCGCGCCATGCGGGAGGGTCTTCCCGCCGACCTGCAGGACACCGCTCCGGAGCTGGCCGCCATGGCACAGGCCACACCGGTCATGAAGCTCACCACCTGGGGGCTCGGGGTGACGGAGGACATGGTGCGCGATGTGGTGGCGCGGACGATTCCAGCTCCCAGCGCCGGAGACTGACCGCGGGCGCTCCTTGCCGGGGTGGATGGTGGCGAGCCGAATTGGATACACTATATTCAGAGAATGGTGAATCTGAATCGGCGTATCGCACGCCCGTCCGCGGACCTCAGTTTCGCTGACTCCGGCGCAGGCGGCCCCGCAGTCGTTCTGACCCACGGTGCCGGCGTCGACCATTCGATCTTCGGGTCGCTGGCGGAGTCTCTTGTGCAGCGGGGCGTTCGCGTGATCCTGTGGGATCTCCGTGGACACGGGCGATCGCCGCTCGACGCCGGCGCAAGGTTCACTGCCAGCGATGCGCTCGAAGATCTCGGCGCACTGCTGGCGGAGTGCGCCGTGGACAATCCAATACTGATCGGACATTCTCTGGGCGGCAATCTGATCCAGGCATTCGCGGACCGGCACCCGGAGCAACCCGGCGGGCTCATCATCCTCGACGCCGCCTGGAACGCCGGCCCGCTGTCCCGGCTCGATCGAACCGCACTCCGGCTCGCTGCACCCGCGCTCTCCCTGATTCCGGGGCGGGCCCTTCCTCGTTTGATGGCTCGGGCCTCGGCCGAGTCCGCGGACGCGATCACTCGCACGGAGGCAGTGTTCGCTCGGATGCCCAAACGCGGATTCATCGATGTCTGGGTGGCCACGGCGTCGTTCATCGAACCGGATCCTGCACACCGATCCCCCGTGCGAATCGCTCTCGTTCGCGGCGAACGGGATCGTACGGGAAACATCGCCACAGCAACGCCACGGTGGGCAGCAACAGAGGCGGTCACCGAGCACGTCATCCGGGGCGCCGGCCACATGGTCACCTGGGACGCACCGGAAGAGGTCTCGCGCGTCGTCCTGGAGATTCTCGACGCCTGGGGGGTCCTCCTCCCGCGCTCCGGCGGAGGGGCGCTGTGAACCCGGGCCAGGAGGCATTCGTGAACGCCATGGGTGACGCGATCGCCGAGTGGCGGCTTCCCCGCGCAACCGGACGGCTCTACGGCTACCTTCTCCTGCGCGGTGAAGCATCGAGCTCGGACCAGCTCCGTGCTGCTCTCTCGCTCAGCTCCGGAGCCGTGAGCACGGCGATCCGCGACCTCGTCTCCTGGGGGTTGGCGCGCACGATCCCGCAACCCGGCAGCCGGCGCCTCCTGGTCGAGGCCGCTGGTGGATTCGAACAGCTACTCGCCGCCAGCCATCAGCGCACGCGCACATTCATCCGGACCCTGCACGCTGCCGAGGATCTCACGGAGAGCAGCCCCGCAGCGGACCGGCTTCGTGACGTCACCGACCTCTTCACCTCCTACGTGAGCGCCGGGGAACAGGTCCTCCGCGAACGTCAGCAGCAGTAGGCGGCATCGTCGGCCCAGCTGGTGCGCACGATGGGTCCCTCAGTCGGTCACTCGATGTCGGCGGGTCGGTCGCCAGTAAGATTCTCGCTCCAGTAGCCGATGACGTGGTGTCGGTCCCGCGGCGACCCGAGGCGCGTTCGGAGGTCTCTGCGTATGGTGCGACTGGTTGACGCTTCGCAGGCGACCCAGGCATACCACGGCACGCCTGGGTCAGGGAGCTCCGCTACGGACGATGGAAGCGCACTGGGGCCGAGTCCATTGCCAGAGCCCGTCAACCACTGGAACTCGACGTCTCCCGCCGAACGGATCTCCTGGATGTCCTCCGGATCCGCCACCTCGCAGATCGCGATCGCGCGAGCTCCTGCGTCCAGCTCCTCGAGGATCCGCCCGAGGCCGGGAAGCCCGGTGGCGTCGGCGATCAGGAACTGCACCTGCGTGTCCTGAGGCGGTCGGTAATAGGCACCGCCACCATGGAACACCCCGATGATGTGGCCCGCTTCGGCGCGTTCCGCCCAGCTGGAGGCGATACCGTCACCGTGCAGGACGAAGTCGATGTCGAAACGGCGCCCCTCGTCGCGAACGGCGCGGATCGTGTAATGCCGCCACGGCGGCTCTTCCCCCTCCCATCCGTGTCCGTACTCGGGCAGATTGAACACCGCAATGTCGGCGGCGTCCTCTCCGGGACGGGGAATGGCGATGTCGACACGCTCATCGCCGCGTCCGTCCGTTTCCCACTGCCAGTCTCCGACGGTGACGAAGGAGATGCGGATCATATGCTTCGAGAGGCGGGTGACGTGTTCGACGACTGCAGGCGAACAAGGGACGGTCATACTATTTCTCCTCAGGTGTGGCGGGATGCGAATGAGAGGTCCAGGCGTCCCAGATCGCGCGAAGACGGCTCGGTCGTCCCAGCAGACCCTGTGGGGCACCGCACTCGACGATCCGGCCGCGTTCGAATACCGCGACGAGGTCGGCATGGTCGATATGAGAGAGACGATGGGCGACGATCACCGCTGTGCGACCCCGCGTGGCCGCACGAACGGCGACATCGAGAGCATGATCGGCGCCGTCGTGGGCAGTGGCCTCATCGAGCACGACCACCGGGGGATCCGCGATCAGGACGCGAGCCAGTGCCAGCTGCTGGATCTTCTGCTCGTCGAGGGTGTGATCGGGCAGGGTGTCAAGCCCGTCGGGCAGCTCGTCGAACCAGCCGGCACCCACAGCGCGCAACGCGCTGCACAGCTCTGGATCGGTGGCACCGGATCGAGCGAGGCGCAGATTGTCGCGGAGGGTTCCGGCGAACAGATGAGTCTCCTGTGTGACCAGCAGAACGGCGGATCGGGAATCACCTCGGGTGGCCCCATCAGCCGCAACGCCCCCGATGCAGACCTCTCCCGCGTCAGGTGCGAGCAGTCCCGCAATGAGTCGTGCGACCGTCGACTTGCCCGACCCGCTCGCTCCGACGAGCACGGCGGTCGTTCCGGCGGCGATGCCAAGATCGATGTCGGTGAGTGCTGGGCGACCGGATGCGGAGCCCGGGTAATGATACGAGACACCTCGAAGTCGGACACCGGCGTCGCGGATGGTCGCTGTACGCGGTGAGCGAGGCTCGGCCCTGAGGATGCCGACGATCCGTTCGAGTCCGGCCTGGGCGCGTTGCAGGTCGTCGACACTCGAAAGCATGGTGCCGATCGGTCCGAACAGCCGGTGGAAGAACAGCGCGGCCGCAGTGACCGCTCCGATCGTCACCCCTGCCGAGTCGACGCGCCAGAACCCCGCCGTAAGAATCGCCGCGAGACCGACGAACTCCGCCAGATTCAGTGTGCCGTTGAAGGTGTTCCGGGCGCGGGCTGCCTGCCGCTGCGTCTCGACCGCCCCCAGACTGCGATGAGCGACCAGGCCCGTATGGTCCGTCTGGCTTCCGTGAGCACGGATGGTCTCGGCGCCGGCGACGGCCTCGATGATCGCCTGTCCCCGGTCGGACTCCTGCCTGCGCACCCGGACGTACAACGGACGCGAGCGACGCAGGAACCGAACGAGCGCGAGGGCTTGCAGCGGCATCGCGACCAGTGCCGCCAGTGCCATGACGGGATCGATCGCGATCATCCCGATGGCGGTGAGCACGATCGTGAACAGCGCACCGATCAAGCGCGGAAGCACACCTGCGCCCGCCTCGGTGACGGCATCGACATCCCCCGTCAGGCGGGAGACGACGTCACTCGACCCCGCCCGCTCGATCATCCCCGCGTCGAGACGCAGAGTGGTGGCCAGTGCCTCCTCACGCAGCTCGGCCAGCATGCTCTGAAGTATCACCGTGAGGAGGATCCCCCCGCGCCACGTGCAAACTGCAGACAGCGTGCCAGCACAGACGAGCACGGCCACGGCTACGATGAGCGGCCCGGGTGATGCGCTTTCGATGATGAGATCGACGATCCACCCCAGGACCAGTGGCGTTACCAGGGCCGCTCCGGTTCCCGCTAGCAGCAACATCACCGCGGCCGCCAGCCTCACCCCGCGGCGGGCAAGGAGTGACCCGAGCGTGCGGAGGGTCTGACGGGTCGATGCGACGGGTAGGCGCGTCATCAGGTCGCCGCTCGGTCGTTTCGATGACGCACGGACGCAACGGGCGCTCCGGTCAGATCCGCGACGGACTCGCATGCTTCCAGCAGCAGCGGGTCGGCCGTGACCACGACGATGGTGCGTCCGCTGGTGGCCAGGCCCCGAGCGATGCGCTGTGTGGTGACAGGATCGAGGGCGGTAGCCGGCTCATCCAGGACGAGGACCTCGGCAGCGGAGTGCAGTGCCCGCGCGAGGACTAGCCGCTGCCGCTGCCCGCCCGACAGCCGGCTGCCCGCCTCACCCACCGGTGCTTGGTCTGAGCCGATGTGAGCGATCACATCATCCAACGCAGTGACTTTCACCACGGCATCGTCGAGCGACCCGCCACCCAGGCGTGCATTTTGACGGAGAGTGCCCGAGAACACGAAAGCATCGTGCGGCGGTGCGAGCACACGGGCGCGGTACGCCTCGGGACCCAGCGACGTGACATCGATGCCGCCCAGCGTGAGGTCCCCCGGAGGAAGGGGAACACGATAGGCGAGCTGGGAGGAGATCGTGCGCGCCTGCGCGGCACTGCGCACACGGATCCCGGTCATGCGGCCCGCACGCGGCTCGACGATCGGGCCGTCTGCGGGCGCCCAGCGGAGCCCGGATGGCGCTGCCTCGACAGTACGCGCGCCGCGGGGAAGAGCGTGAGCCTCTGCGATCAGTTCATTCAGACGGCGGGCCGATGCACGTTTGTGGGTCCAGTTCGCGCCGAACGTTCCGATGTGCTCCAGCGATCCCTGCAGGAACTGCGCCAACCCGAGCACCGTCACGAGTTGGCCCGCGGTGATGACCCCCTCCAGTGCCATCCATCCCGCCGCGAGCGCGAGCGCAGCGAGGTAAACGACGGACACGGTCGTGCTGACAGCTTGATAGGACAACAACGAACGCGACGCACGTACCGCGCTATCGCGTGAGGCAGCACTGGCGCCTCGATAGCGGTCCACGAGCTGGTCTTGCGCGGCGAGACCGTGCACGACTCTCAGCCCGCCGATCGCGTCAGTGGCGATCTCGCTCGCGCGGGCCGCCGCCCCCTGCTCCATCAGGCCGAGTCGTTCTATCGGTTTCGCCAAGGCTGCCATGCACACGAGTACGAGCACGGCCCCGACAAGCACGCCGCATCCGAGTGGCACGGAGATCATCAGCAAAGCGATCACGACGGCCACCAGCGCGGCCGCTGTCGCTCCCTGCTCTGCGATGCTCCATGCCGTTCCCGCTACTCGATACGTGTCGCTTGAAGCCACGGACAGCAGCTCCCCCGTCGGCCGCCGCCTCATCCCGCGAGGATGAAGCACCCGCGCGAGAGCGATCTGGCGCAGCTCATGCTCGCCGTGCCCGTAAACGCGTACCATGCCCAGATTCGCCGACTGGTAGCTCAACGACAGCACGACGAACACCGCGCCCAGCACACTCAGCCAGAGAAGCAGCGCTCCGACGTCGAGCGGGACGATCGCACGGTCGATGATCACCCCGAGCAACACCGGTACGCACGCCTCGCTCGCTTGATGCAACATGAAGCCTGCGGTCGCGAACGTCAACCGTCTCCCTCGCCCACTATGCGAGAGGGCGATCCTGATCAGCAGGGCCGGTGAATGTGCCCCGAGTCGTGTCGAAGCCTCCGGCTCCGTTCGCTCTGCTCTCACGATGTCGCCGCCGAGCCGAGAGGAACGACCAGAGGGCTGCCGGCGACGGGGTCGTCGATGACGATGCATTCCAACCCGAACACCTCGTGGACGAGGTCAGCGCTGATGATGTCGCGTGGCGCCCCTTCGGCAACGATGCGTCCGTCCTTCATCGCAATGATGTGCGTGCCGTAGCGGGCGGCATGATTCAGGTCGTGCAGCACGGCGACGATCGTGCGCCCCGCAGAGTGCAGGGTGCGGAAGAGCTCGAGGAGTTCGATCTGGTGCGCGATGTCCAAGAACGTCGTCGGCTCGTCCAGGAGCAGCAATTGTGTCTGTTGCGCGAGCACCATCGCGACCCAGACCCGCTGGCGCTGGCCACCGGAGAGCTCATCGACAAGGCGTTCCGACAGGTCTGTGGTGTTCGTCGCCGCGAGCGCCGCAGCGACGGCATCCTCATCGACGTCGCTCCATTGCCGCAGCAGTGTCTGGTGGGGGAAGCGCCCGCGGGCGACGAGCTCGGCGACGGTGATGCCATCCGGCGCCAGTGCCGACTGCGGGAGGAGGCCGAGCCTGCGTGCCAGGTCTTTGCCACGGAATGAGGTCACATCTGTTCCGTCGAGCAGAACCCGCCCCGACTTCGCCGGCAGCAGTCGCGCCAGCAGCCGCAACAGTGTCGATTTTCCGCAGGCGTTCGGTCCGACGATCACCGTGAAGCTCCGCTCGGGGATGCACACATCGAGTTCGCTCGAGATGATCCGGTCGTCGTAGCCGACAGTCGCGCGCTCGGCGCGGAGGCCGTTCACGGGGGTGGTCAACATGTTGTTCATCCCTTTCTCGCCTCGCGCATCAACAGCCAGACGAAGTAGAAGCCGCCGATGGAGACGGTCATGACCCCGACCGGCAGTGAGGACGGCGCGAACAGACGCTGCGCGAGGACGTCTGCGGTCAGCAACAGCACCGCACCGACCGCGCCGCTGGCTGCAAGGCTGGGATCGGAGCGCCGGGTGATCCGGCGCGCGATCTGCGGTGCAACGAGCGCGACAAAGGAGATCGGCCCGGCCGCCGCCGTGGCCAGTGCCGTCAATCCGACACCGACGAGCATGAGTCCGAGGCGGCTGCGTTCGGTCCGTGTCCCCAGAGCCGAGGCCGCGTCGTCTCCGAGTTCGAGCTGGCGCAGCGTGGGTGCCAGCGTGAACGATAGCGGTAGGAGGATCGCCGAGATCAGCAGGACCGGAACGAGTTGAGCGTAGCTGGCCGCGGCGAGGCTTCCGGCTCCCCAGGTGGCCGCGCGCAGCGCGACATCGAGGTCTGCCCGGATGATGAGCAGCGTGTTGATGCCCGCCAGCGCCGTGGACACGCCGATTCCCACGATGATCAGGCGGAAACCCTGCACCCCGCGCCGGTAGGCGAGCAGATACACGATGAGAGCGGTGATGGCACCGCCGACGAAGGATCCCGCGGCGGTGAAGACATAGCCTCCACCGGCGACGATGATCGTGATCAGTGCCCCGGTGTACGCGCCGGTGGAGAAACCGATGATGTCGGGCGAGCCGAGCGCATTGCGCGTCAGCGATTGGAATATCGCCCCGCTCACGGCCAGGCACGCACCGAGCACAAGCGCCAGCAGGACGCGAGGAAGGCGCCAATCCAGCACCACGACACGGGCGCGCGACGAGCCTGCGCCGAACAGAGTGGCCACGACGTCGCCGAGCGGGATCATCGCATCGCCCCACGCCAACGCGACCATCGCCACAGCTAGGCTGATCAGCGCCGCCGCCACCGTCACACACGCGGCGCGGTGGTGGATGCGCCAGACGATGGGCCCGCACCGCAGGTTCGTCGCCCGCGACCAGGTGCCGCCTCGCGCCCCCCTCACAGCCCGCTGACCTTCGCTCGACGTGCCAAAGAGACGAGCACGGGCGCTCCGACGAGAGCGATCACGATTCCCACCTGGACTTCCTGAGGGGCAACAATCAGCCGGCCGATGATGTCAGCCGCCGTGGTGAGGATCGGCGCGACCACGATGGTGAACGTCAGGATCCAACGCTGATCCGGGCCGAGAAACCACCGGCAGATGTGCGGCACCATGAGCCCGACGAAACCGATCGGTCCGGCCGCGGCAGTCGCCGCTCCCGACAGGATCGTCACGGCGAGGATCACGAGAACGCGAGTGCGCAGCACACGGGCACCGAGCGATCCGGCTAGCTCATCGCCCAGCACGATGATGTTCAGCGAGGGCGCGAGCGCGAGCGACAGCACGAGCGCCGCGAGGATGAACGGGGTCACCGCCATCACGATGTCCCACCCACGCCCGGAGAGTGTTCCGGCACCCCAGTCCCGCATCTGCGCGAACGCGTCGGGGTTCAGCAGCGCGATGCCCGAGCTGATTCCACCCAGTAACGCGCCCACGGCGACACCGACCAGGGTGAGTTGCAGGGGCGACACCCCGCCGCGCCCCGACGTGCCGAGCGCGTAGACGATGACGGTGACGGCAGCAGCCCCGAAGAAGGCGAACCACAGATACCCATGAATCGATGCGACTCCGAAGAACGCGACCCCGATGGTGACGGCGAATGCAGCACCGGCGTTCACCCCGAGAATCCCCGGGTCTGCGAGAGGGTTGCGTGTGAACGCCTGGATCAAGGCACCCGCAACGCCCAGAGCACTCCCGGCGATGAGCCCGAGCAGCGCGCGCGGCAGCCGGGTGTCGAGAACGATGTAGGCATCCTCGACACCCGCCTGTCCGCGAAATGCGTCGAGTATGGTGCTCGGCGGAATCGGTTTGGCTCCCAGCATGACGCTGAGCGTCAGGGTGAGGAACAGCAGCAGCACGGCGACGGCGAGGACGATCAGCCTGCGAACGGGCGTACCGAACCGTACCCGTGACGCCGTCGAGCTAGCCGTCACTGTTGTTCCTCACCTGAATGCCGTTCGTCGGACTCTGCGTCGGCGGGCAGAGAGGCATCGTCAGGAGGTGCCACGGATGCATCGTCAGAACGGCTTGACCTGATCGAGGATCTTCTCGACCTGATCGAGGTTGTACTGCCCCCACTCGAAAGACGAGGTGGCTGGCGAATCCCACCATTCGAAGACGTTGCCCGCCTTGACCGCGGGCAGCGACTTCCACACCGGGTTGTTCTGCCACCGGGTCAACTGATCGGTCTCCAGCACGAGGATCATCCCGGCGTTGTCCAGCTTGCCCAGCTGCTCATCCGAGATCCACGCCCACTCGTCGCTCGTGGCGGCCTCCCCCTCGGTGGTCTCACGGAAGACAGCGTCGATGTCCACCCACGTCGGGGTGGGCCACCCGCCCGGTGCGTAGTGCGCCCATGTCGCGTCGCTGGTGTTCACAGAGATGACCGCCAGCGGCGTCGAGTCGAGGAGTTCACGATACTTCCCGGATACCTCCGCCACACGTGCGTCGTAGTCCGCCTTCTGCTCTTCGGCGACGTCGATCCGGTTCACTGCATCAGCGACGCTGAGCGCACGTTCAGACCACGAGCCCTGAAGGTCCACGTGGAAGAGCGGGGCAATGGACTCGAGCCTTTTCAGCGTCTCGGGCTCAGGGAACTTCGCGTCCACGATGATGAGATCAGGGTCGAGATCCAGCACCTTCTCCACATTGATCTCCGCATAGGTGCTGACCTGTGCCGCATCCTCCAGCGCGTCGATGTACTTCTGAGGACGGCTCCGAGGTTCTGTCACGCCCTCCATCGTCGCCACCGGGGTGATCCCCACGTCGACGAGGACGCTGGATGAGAAGAAGTCGGTGGAGACCACACGCACCGGGGCCACCGGCACCTCGACCTGCCCCAGTGCATCGGTGACCATCCGGGTCTCCCCCTGTCCTCCCGATGCTGCTGCCTGCGACGACGGCTCTGACGACGCGCACGCCGTAAGCGCTGCGACGGCGAGCCCGATCGCCAGGAGCGACGAGGTGAGACGTCGCGCGGAGTGAGGGTGGCGCCCGGTGGGCGAGGCTGGGTTCATGGGGCTTCCTTGATCTGATGTAAGTAAGGGTTACCTAAATCAGCGTAGGAGCTCCCGATATCGACATTGGGTCGAATGATGATGGTTTTCGGCGCCTGCCCGGTGACCGGGCTACCGGCTCGAAGCGAAATATGCCGCAGGCGTGTCACCGATGATCGCGCGGAAGTTGTCGATGAAGGTACTCACGCTCGAATAGCCCAGGCGCCGCGCCGTTGCGCTGACCGGCGTACCCGATCCCAGAAGCACGAGAGAGGCTCGAACCCTGGCGCGAATGCGCCATTGGGTCAGGGAGTAGCCGGTCTCTTCCGTGAAGGCCCGCGTGAGGACACGCACGGGGACGCCCATCCCACCCGCCCAGTCCGCTGTGGTCCTCGCATCATCAAGGTTCGCCAGCACACGTTCTGCGATGTGCAGCAACCACGGAGACTCCGGCATTCGAAGGTCGACATACGATGCGGATGCGGGCTTCAACAAGGAGATGACGAGTTCCTGGAGCCGGATGCGCACTTCCTCATCCATCTCCTGCTCCGCATTGTGGAGCAACATTTCACGAATGATCGGAAGAAGGTCGACGGCCACCACTTCACGCGGAAGCCGGGCATCGACGCTCCGACTGAAGTACGTCGCGTGCAGCAGCGTTCCGGCGGATGCCTCGATCGAATGGTCCACGGTGCGCGGAATCCAGATCCCGCGATGCGCGGGGAGGGTCCACATGGCGCCCGCGGCTGCTACGCGCATCACTCCGGCAGTCGTCCAAATGAGTTCATCACGATCGTGATGAGTCGTCTTCCACGACTGCGGAACATGCGTGGCGTGGCGCTCTGTCGTCAGGAGGTAGGTGCCACCGGCAACGTCGCGAAGCATCGGGGTCGGCAGGACCACTACTCGCACCTCTCTTGCTCGCCGGACGGGGACGGCGCTCGGCTGGCGGATCACGCCCCCGGCGCCTTACTGGCATTGATAGAGGTAAGGCTATCCTTATTTGGTGTCTGCAACGCTTCTCTCCGGTCGCGGTGATTCGGCCGAGCTCAATCGCGCATACGCGTCGTATTATGCGACGATCGCCGAACGGATGGACACGTCAAGCAGCATGGTGACGGAGTACCGGCTGCGATCCGACGTGGGCGAAGGTTCCATCGAGATCACGCAGTTGCAGCACGGGCTTCGGATCGTGCGGTACGACGTGGCCTACGGGAAGGACCACGATGTCGCCTTCCGCTTCGAGGATGATCGTTTTGAGCTCGAGGCGTGCGTGGACGGGCACATCCGTCTCTCTGAGGACGTTGCGGGCAGGGGCACGATTCGCGCGGCGTCGTCGTCACTGACGCCGCCTCGAGTGACCTCTGGCATGCTGACCCACCCGGCAGGCCAGCGATATCGCGCCGTGTCGATCACGGGATGCCGTCAGCGGCTCGCCCCGTACCTCGGATCCGTGGGACCGGATGACTTCGCGTCGGCGCTGCACGCTCTCAATGCCTCGCACAGCCGAGACCTCTACTTCGGCAACAGCGGGAAACTCGGTCGAGTCACGCGGCTATTGTCGGAGGTCTACGAGATCCGGCCGAAGTCGCCCAGCAGCGTGCTGATGATGGAATCGCGGGTGATGGCAGCATTCGCCCTGCTCCTCGCCGTGGGGCAGGAGCAAGCGCCGGACGGTCTCGACGCCCACGAGGTGGACGCCGTTCACACCGTCGCCCCGCTGTTGTGGCATCACCGACACGACCTTCCGACCGTCGACGAGCTTGCCCGCGGAGTTTCGATCAGTCCGAAGCGACTGAACGCCGGCTTCCGCGCCGTCTACGGCACGACACTCATGCAGTACCACCGCCGCTACTGCCTCGAACGCGCCACAGAACTTCTGGCGACAACGGACTGGACCGTCGAACGAATCGGGTTCGAGGTCGGATATTCGAGCGCCAGCAACTTCGTCTACGGCTTCAGAACACGGCTCGGCTGCACTCCCGCGGAATACCGGCGCATCCATCGAGTCGGCTGAGCCGAAGATGCATTGAGCCGGGTGCTCAGCCACCGCTCCACATGATTCGTCCCGGTGCTCCACACCCCAATCGAGCGCCGCACGGGAGCATCGATACGGGGCCGCGCTTCTCTGTTGCGCGCCCCCGAGCCACGTTCGTGGCCGATATCGACGTTTCTCGAAAGGACCCGCATGCCTGGTCTCAGAAATCGCGCCCTCGCGCTGTCCGCCGCGCTCGTCGCTGTTCTCAGCGCCGCCGCCCTCACCGGTTGCGCCCCCGTGTCCGCTGAACCCACGATCCAGGCGTCGTCCCCCGCGAGCGCCTCGTACACGTGGCCGCGGGATCTGACGATGTTCGACAACACCGGGGAGCGCGTGGGCCAGACCCTCACCGCGGACCCCAAACGCGTCGTCGTGATCGGACAGAATCTCGCCGAGCTGATGATCGCGTTCGGCGTCCAGGACCGCATCGTCGGAATCGGCTATCTCGATGGCGCTGACTCGTACTACAAGGATGAACTCGACCGCCTGCCCAAGCTGAGCGACCAGGTACCTTCGGCCGAGGCCGTACTCGCGCTCGAACCCGATCTGATTCTGTCCATGTCCTTCGCGATGACGGAGGAGAGCATGGGAACGATCAAGACCTGGAACGATCGGGGCATTCCCGTGCTGACTGCGGACAACTACACGATCGGACGTGATCTGCAGTCATACTTCACGGACATCCAGAATCTGGGCGCCGCGTTCGACGTGTCGGCAGAGACCGATGCCTACATCGCCCAGGAGAAGCAGACGCTCGATGAGATCCGTGCGGTGGCTGCGACGGCGACGTCCCGGCCGAATGTGCTGCTGGTTGCGAGCGGCGGGTCGAACAAGCTCACCTACAACTACTACTCCCCCTCCCTCGGCCTGGTCGACGAAATGGTCGACGCCGCCGGCGGCACCTATGTCGAGGTGTCCGAAGAGGTCTACGCAGAAATGAGTTCTGAGAGCATCATCAAAGCGAACCCGGATGTCATCGTCATGACCCAGTTCCAGAAGTCCAGCGCCGAAGCAGAGAAGGACAAGCTCATCCATGACCAGAGGCTCGCCTCGGTCACTGCGGTATCAAGCGGCCAAGTCATGCTGTTGGACTATGCCACCGTGGTGAGAGGCACGCCGCACCTGGGCGAGCTGACCAGGCAGCTCGCCGTCTTCCTGCACCCGGAACTGGACTTCTCGTGACCACAGCCGAGGACCGCGTGGCAACTCTCACCCGTCGTCCGACTCGCACGACTCACCGCCGCACCATCGGCGGCGGGTGGGCGGTGTTGATCATCGTCACTGCCCTGCTGACGTCCATCCTCGCTGCGATTTCAATCGGACAGATGAACATTTCCTTCAGCGACGTCGTTGCCGCGCTGGGGCGGAGAGCGTTCGGCGGCAGCACGGCAGCCGACGTCGCTCTGGACAACGTCATCTGGGACATCCGGTTGCCTCGGGTCCTGCTCAGCGTGCTGGTCGGTTCCGGCCTCGCCCTATGCGGGGTGGTCATGCAGGCCTCGCTACAGAACCCGCTGGCCGACCCCTACCTGCTGGGAGTGTCTGCCGGTGGATCTCTCGGCGCGACGGTGGCCATCCTCACGGGGTTCGGCGCGAGCGGAGTGCTGATGGGTGCGACGCTGCCAGCCTGGGCGTTTCTGGGCAGCCTGGCCGCGACTGCCGTCGTCCTGCTGGTCGGCGCAATGGGTTCGAGGACGTCCGCTGTCAAGCTCGTCCTCGCAGGGTCCGCGGTGAACGCGCTCTGCTCGGCAATCTCCAGCTCCTTCGTCTACTTCGCAGCCTCCGCGGAAGGAATCCGCTCGGTGACGTTCTGGATGCTGGGTTCGCTGGCATCCGCCTCCTGGGACAACATTCCGCTGGCGTCCGCCGTCGTCATCGCGGCCGTCGTGATCATGGCGACCCAGACCCGGAATCTGGATGTGATGCTCACCGGTGACGAGTCTGCCGTCACTCTCGGTGTGGACTCCGCCGCCCGCCGCCGGTGGTACCTCGTGATCTGTGCGCTCGTGACGGGGGCGCTGGTGGCGCAAGTCGGCGTCATCGGTTTCGTGGGGCTTCTCGTCCCCCACGTGGTGCGCAGTGTCGTCGGCTCCAGCCACCGTCGCCTGCTGCCGGTCGCAACGATGACCGGAGGGCTGTTCCTCCTCTGGGCTGACGTCGTCGCACGCTCGGTGGTGTCCAACTCCGAGCTTCCGATCGGCATCGTCACTGCTGTGCTGGGAGCCCCGGTGTTCCTGCACATGCTCACGAAGAAGGAGTACCGCTTTGGCTGATGAGAAGATCCGGAGGAGTCCGGCGCTCGATGCCAGCGGCGTACGTGTCGCGATCGACGGACGGACGATCGTCGATGACATCACCCTCGCCGTGGCGGCAGGCGAGTTCGTTGGCATCGTCGGTCCGAACGGCAGCGGGAAATCAACGCTTTTGAAAGCCTGCTACAAGATCGTGCGCCCGATAGCGGGAGATATCCATCTCGGCGGGATTGACGTGGTGCGCTCACGTCCCGCGGTCGTCGCGAAGGAGCTCGCCGTCGTGTCGCAGTTCCAAGAGATGAGCTTCAACCTGAGCATCAGGGAACTCGTCGCCCTCGGCCGCGCGCCGCACCGCACCTTTCTGCAGCCAGGAGACGGCGGTGACGGTCAGATCGTCGCAGAGGCTCTGGCGACCGTGGGAATGGCCGATGACGCCGAGCGCAGCATCCAGACGGTGTCCGGCGGCGAACGACAGCGCGTTGCGCTTGCCCGTGCGCTTGCCCAGCAGCCGAGCTTCCTCATCCTTGACGAGCCCACCAACCACCTGGACGTGCGCCATCAACTGCATGTCCTCGACCTGGTGCGCAGCCTCGGCATCGGAGTGCTGGCAGCGCTACATGATCTGCACCTCGCGGCACGCTACTGCGACAGGGTCGCGGTCATCGATGCCGGCCGGATGGTCGCGCAGGGCGATCCTGCCGTTGTGCTCACGCCCGAGTTGATTCGTCAGGTGTACCACGTGGAATGCGAGACCTATGCCGACCCCCACGGTCACCTCGCGTTCAGCTATCTTGGCCCCGTCGCCGCGGCGGACATGAACTGATCGGCCCACGGCACATCGAGATCCGACAAGTCGCGGGGTTCGCCGTCTGCAAGGGCATCGAACAACAGGGTGCGCCCACCGGTTCCGCCCCCGCCTCCGATTACAGCAGTGCGCACGGAGCGAACAGTCCGCGTGGCGCCGCGGAGTGGGAATGCCGACGACGGTCCTTAGAGCTCAACCAGCGTGGGCGTGATGTCCAGTCGCATGCGCTGCAGCATCGACTGGAACTCGGCGAGGGGGTGACTCGGCGATTCCGTGGCGAGAGACACCAGCTTGCCCCTCCCCTGCGTGGCCAGCGGCGCGAACTCGGCGACGACCTGGTCGGCGGGATCGAACAGCAGGAGATCCGGCGCCTGCTCCGCGATCGCGGGAGCGAGCCACGGCAGATGAGTGCTCGACAGCGACAGCCCTCCGAGGCGCGGGTACTGATCACGAAGCGCCGCGAGGAAGTCGGCGATGGGCTGCGCGACCTGCGCGCGATCGAGGAATGCCCCGGACTCGACCAGCGCGATCAGCGCGTCGGCAGGGACGGCACGCACGCGATCCGCGTCGTCACCGGCTTCCGCGGAGATCAGGCGGTCCAGCGAATCGCTTCGCACGAGCACACTCGCCCCGGCGACCACGAGCGTCTGGTCGTCGGGAAGGGTGGCAAGGGCTGCACGCACCGGCGGCACGACGCCCAGGATCGGCCCGCTCAGCCGCTCACGCAGAGGTTCGAGCACCGTCACGCTCGGCGCATTGGAGGCCAGGATGATCGAGCTCGCGCCGAGATGCTCAAGAGCACGGGCCGCGCGGCTGACACTGTCCAGGAGCGACGACTCGCTCTGCGCGCCGTACGGGAAGCTCGCGCGATCCGCGAGATACAGCACGTCCTGCTGCGGATAGGCGGCGCGGATGCGGCGGACGAGATCGTAGCTGCCGATCCCCGCGTCGAAGATGCCGACGGGGCGGTGAAGGTCCTCTGGGGTCACGACCTCGACTCTAATCCGGGATTCGCGTTGCGTTCCGGAATGTGTGGGCCGCCGCATGTCATTCCGTCGCCCCACCGAGCTCGACCAGGGCGACTCCGGCCACGATGAGAACCAGCCCCGCGCCCATCGTCCACGTGAGGCGTTCCCCGAAGACCACCCAGGCAAGAACCGCGGTCAGCGCCACCCCTGCCCCCGCCCAGGTCGCATATGCGGTGCCCACGCGCATGCCCAGGCGCAGCACCTGGGACAGCATCACGAAGGCGCCGACATAGCCCCCGATGACGAGGATGATCCACGGCCACCGTGTGAGTCCGTCCGAGGCTTTCAGCGACAGCGTGGCCACCACCTCCAGCAGGATCGCTCCCCCGAGCATCAGCCATACGAGCATTCCGCTCCTCCTCTCCGATTGCAGCGCGAGGCATTTACTGTACCGCACGTGCGGTACAGTAAACGCATGCACAAGGAGACACCAGCCGTCCGCGAAGGAATCCTCACTGCCGCGGCGACCGCACTGATCCGAGACGGCGTGGAGGCTTTCACGATCAGCCGCGTCGCGGCGGAAGCCGGTCTCAGCGTGGGTGGACTGCGCTACCACTTCGCGTCCAAGCAGGCACTGCTGGAAGGCCTGATCGATCACGCGGTGGGTGGTTTCGATCAGGCTCTGGAGCGGGCGGGCGACGCCCCCGGGGCCCGGACCCGCGCGTACATCGCCGCAGCGCTTCCGGGGGAAGGATCGGGCCGCATCGCCGCAGCGCTCGTTGCGACGGTGGCCGTGGACACAAGCATGCTGGCGATCCTGCGGCGGCACTTCGAGCGCTGGCAGTCCCTGCTCGAAGACGATGGCATCGATCCCACGACGAGCACGCTGATCCGGCTCACGATGGACGGCTGGTGGCTCGCGGCGTTCGCCGATCTGGCCCAGCCGGATGCGCCCACCGCAGCCGAGCTGAAGTCCCGGCTGACCCGCCTCATCGATGAGGCCACCAATGGCTGACCGGCCCGGGGACGACCGCCTGACGCGGCGGGTGAAGGCGACGATGCTGTGGACAGATCTCGGCTTTCTCGCCTACTGGGTCGCGACGGCCGCCGGCGTCCTCTCGGTCGGCAGCGGGCAGATCATGAAGGACTGGAACTGGTCGTTCTTCGGTCTCGACCTCATCGCCATCACGACCGGTCTGCTGAGCCTCGCCCTCTCCCGATGCGGGCATCCGGCCGGCCGGAGCCTGATGCTGGTCTCCCTCTCCCTGACGGCGGCCGCCGGGCTCATGGCCCTGAACTTCTGGGCCATCCGCTGCGAGTTCGACCTCGCCTGGTGGGCGCCGAACCTCTGGCTGTTCCTCTTCCCCATAGTCGCACTGTTCCTGTTGCTCCGGCCCGCGCCCGCGCGGGTGCGATGCGGTTGAGGCCGCAGGCACGCCTCCCGTGGACCGATACACGCCCCTCTGAGCGGGTCCGTGAGGGCTAAGCCGCGACCGCTGGGCGTTCCGGGGCCGTGGGCATGAGGGACGCGACCCCCGTCACAACCGCGGCCACGCCCGCGATCACGAAGTAGGCGCTGGACGCGGGGTTGGCGGAGGCCTCCGTCAGGAAGCCCACGAGGGTCACGCCCGCCGAGGCGAAAAGCTGCACCATGATGAACAGCGCCGCCGTGCCCCGCGCGATCGATGCCTTGGGAAGCACGCGGTACAGGCTGGCGAACGTCGGCGCGGCGAGCGCGCCGAAGCCGAGTCCGAGCAGCGCCACCAGTGCGAGCACCACGGCGATCGGCCAGTGATCGTGGCCGATGGCGATGAGCAGTGCCGTCACCGCCGTCACCGCCGCTCCCCCGCGTACGAGCACGCGTGGCCCGATGCTGTCGCTGAGCCGGCCGGCGAGCGTCATTGAGATCAGCAGACCGATGCCGAGCACGGCCACAGGCAGCGCCTGCCACACCGGCGCAAGCCCGAAGCTGCGCTGGGCCAGGATCGGCAGCACGGTGAGCTGGGTGTACATCACCAGCCCGACCGCGCTCATGATGCCGAGCGCAGCGGCGAAGGACGGGATCCGCAGCAGCCGGATATCGACCAGCGGTTCCGTGGTGCGCAGCGCATGCGGGACGTAGATGGCCAGCAGCACGAGCCCCGCGAGCACGAGCCCGCCCACGAGCAGCGGCGATGCCCCGGCGCCCCACCGGTTGAGACCGAGCAGCACCAGGACGAATCCCGGCGGCAGAAGCACGAGCCCGACGACATCCACGGGAGCGCTGCCGGCCGATTGCTGCTCCTGCCGGGGCAGCAGACGCCAGGCCGCGAAGCTGACGAGCACGGCGAGCGGCACGTTCATCCAGAAGATCCACTGCCACGCCCCGCCGCTCACGAGTACGCCGCCGATCAGCGGCCCGATGACGGGACCGAGATTGATGACCAGCGACACGAGCCCCATGACCCGGCCCATCAGCGAGGTCGGGGTGATCACGCCGATGATCGCCATCGCGGCGGGCTCGAGCATCCCGCCGGAGACACCCTGGATGACGCGGAACACGATCATGCTCGGCAGGTCCCAGGCGAATCCGCTCAACAGGGAACCGAGCGCAAAGCCCACCAGCGCCAGCTGCAGCACGCGAGCGCTGCCGATGCGCGCGGTGAGCCAGCCGATGAGCGGCACCGACGCCGCCGCCGCGATGAGGTAGACGGTCATCACCCAGATCACACCGGAGATCGAGGTCCCCAACGCCGGTGCCATCGCCTCGAGCGAGGCGGTCACCGTGGTCCCATTCAGCACCGCCATGAGCGCCGCCAGCGCCATCGCGGTGATCGCCCAGCGGGTTCTGCTGGCCAGCTGTTCGCTCGCAGTTTTTACTGTCATGGTTCTGCACTTTACGACTCAGTAAAGTATTCCGCAACGCCCAGTGTGACGATGGGTGTAGCCTGGTGTCATGGCCCCCATCGCATCCGGGAAGGCGACCCCCCGCACCGACAAGCGTCGTGCCGTCCTCGACGCCGCGGGGCCGGTCTTCGGCGAGTCCGGCTACGAACGGGCGAGCGTCGACGCCATCGCCGCCGCCGCGGGCGTCTCCAAGCCGACGATCTACGCATACTTCGGCGGCAAAGAGGGCCTCTTCCGGGAGACGATGGCCGACATCGCGCGCCAGGTGAACGAGGCGTCGTATGAGGTCGTGACCTCCCTTGACCTCCGCCCCGACCACTGGCGGGCGAGCCTGCACGAACTCGCCACCGCGCTCACGGCCTGCCAACGCCAGGGGTGCGCCGCCGCGCTCTCCCGGCTGGTCCTGGCCGAGAGCCGGCGCGACCCCGGCGTCTTCGACGAGGTCCGCCGCGCGGGCATCGAGCCGATCCGCGAGGCCCTCGCGGGGCGCCTGGCGATGCTCGGCAATGCGGGACTTCTCCACGTCCCCGACCCCGCGGTCGCGGCTCAGCACTTCATCGTGCTGACCCAAGCGCACCTCCCCGAGCTCACCGCGGGCGGCACTCGTGCGGGTGATGAGGGGGAAATCGCGGCGGCGGTGCAGGAGGGCGTTGAGGCGTTCCTGCGTGCGTATGCGGTCGCGTAGCGCACCTCAGCCATCGCCACTCGCGGACTCGACCTGGCGAGGCATGGCTTCTGCATCCTCCCCCTCGCGTGAGGGCATCGCCACCTGAAGCATGGGATCCCCATGAGCGTGGAATACGAACCCTGTCGGCAACGTTCCTGCGGCCATGGGCGTGCGGGAACTGGTCGAGAAACTACTGCGACACATCGGCGAGGGCGACGCGGAGGCGGCCGCTGCTCTCTTCGCCGAGCGGGTCGACTTCTCGATCCCTCACGACGCCTCGGTGTGGTGGATCCCGCCCGTGCGGACCCGAACCAATCTGGCGGCATTCTTCACACAATTGCCCGCCGAGCTCGACACCGAGCGCTTCGACGTGGACCACATCATCGTCGATGGCAGTCACGCGGTGGTCCTGGGGCGCATGACCGATACCGTGCGCCGGACCGGCAAGAGCTTCACGTCACCGTTCGCACTTCACGTCACTGAGCACGAGGGTGCGCTCACGCGGTACCACTTTCTTGAAGACACCGCTGCGGTCCGCGCGGCGGCTCGCGACTAGCCTCCGCGCTACCGGCCCAGTGGCTACCGTTGGGCCGGTACCCCGGCTCCAGCCGGTGGTCACCTCAATGTCTGACGCCTGGTCAAGTAAGTCTCTCTGTTGGAACCGCTCGGCTTCGCCATAGTTCCCGAGTCCAACTCAAGATAACGGCATTCTGTCGGAACTAAACCTGCGACCCCATGACTCTGCGCGTTTTAGACGGGAACAGGCGGGATATGCGGGAAGTCCAGTCTGTAACTGAGATCGCGGCGGGTGTCGAGTTCCCGGAACATCCCGCAGATCCGGTGACATCATGACCCTAGCGGTGACATTTAGGTGACATCTCGTCATCCTGGGAGCGCCTTCGCCGCCTCGTCGCCTCATACGCCGAGGCGGTTCGACATTCACGATAGTCTGACGTGTGATCACCCGATACCAGTTGAAGTGCCACGGCTGCGAAGAGCTCTTCGTCGCGCGGCTCGGGCTAGAGCCAACACGCGGCACTCGCTTCTACCTGCCGTGCCCGCACTGCCGGCTGTCCATCCGCGGATCCATGTCGGGTACGGAGCTCCCCACTCATCGGGTGGAGTTCGAGTGCGAGGTCGTGGGTGGCTACGACGATCCGCCCGACGGGACGACCGTGGTGACGATCAACCCCTTCGTTCCCTCCCTGTACGCGGCCGACTCCTTCGCGCCCGTGGGCGCGATGCCGACGTTGACGCTCGCGCGGATCCTCGGCGAAGACGCCTTCGTGGAGTTCGAGACCGAACGGCATCAGGCACTTGAGGCGGGCGAGGAGCTTTGGCCGCAGGTCCGGAAGCTGTTCGAGTACTACCTCAACGGCAACACGAAGATGTTCACGCGCGTCGCCCAGGAACGCTTCGGTCTTGAGTGGGACCCGACGACGAGCCACGAGCGGACCAGCGTCGCTTACCAGGCGGTAGGCGTCGCCGCCGCCATGATCACGGGCAGCACGGGCAACAGCAGCGCTCTCGTGTTCGACCGCTTCGCCCGGAAGCACACCGCGGCGATGGATCGGGATCCTCGGCACCTTCACGCCTTCCGGAGTCGTGGTCAAGCGTCCGCGGCTTTAGAACGGGACGTCTTCACCGAGCTCAATCGCTTCGTCGAGCATCACGAGTCCTGGGAGATGGGTCTCCTCGGACGATTCGTCGGGCCCGAGGAGAAGGCCGCTTTCGACGAGTTGGTCCTGTACCGCGACGAGTTCTCCATCATGCGCGACTTGTATCAGCACGGCTTCGAGCTTGCGTGCAAGTGCCTGTGGCCGCTCGTCGCAGCTCAGAACACCGTCAAGCGCGGGGACCCCGACGACTTCGGCGACGTGCACCCGGACGTGACCGTCGTGCCGGTGAACAAGCGCCCCACGAGCCTGAAGAAGTTCGACGGTCTCGCCAACGCCTATAAGATCGCCTACGTCGCGCAGGTACCTGGATGGGAACCGCTCGGGAAGCTACTCGACAATCGCCGGCGCAACATGATCGGGCACGCGACGGCGCATCACGATCTCCAGACGGGGCGAGTAGTCAGCGACAAGGATCCCGACGGGTTGACGTATCTCGATTTCCTCGGCGAAGCCCTCGGGGTCTTCGAAGCGCTCTCGACGCTTGCTCAGGTCCTCAGGGCGAGCCGCGTTGCGGCGTCACCGGACTTCGGCCGACCAGAGTAGCCGCATTCTCGAGTCGTCTCTGAGTAACTGCGAGCTCTACGGCGTCGGCAGCGAGCTGCGCCGGAACGTGCTCCCAGAACCTGAGAACGGTCCATCCCGCGGCGGACAATCGCGCGTCCGTGTCGCGGTCGCGCTCGACGTTCCTGCGGAGCTTCTCGGCCCACCACGTGGCGTTCGACTTGGGCGAGGAGCCGTGTTCCGGGCATGCATGCCAAAAGCAACCGTCGACGAAGACTGCGATCTTCGTCGGGCCGAAGACGAGGTCGGCACGACGGTTGAGACCCTTCAGCGGCCGAGCATCGACTCTGTATCGAAGCCCGCGCGCATGAAGGAGGCGGCGGATAGCAAGCTCAGGCGGAGTGTCCCGAGAGAGCGTGTTCCGCATCCGACGCGATGCGAGCTCGCTGGACGGCGGCGGACTGGGTTCCATCGATCAGGCGTCGTCGGGCCCGGCAGCGAGGTCGTAGCCCTGAAGATCTTCACGCGTGATGTCGTTGGCGGGCACGAGCTTGTAGTGCGCCTCGCGCCGAACACGGACCTGGTCGTCCTGCAGTGCGAGCTCGAAGAGGGCGATACGGCCATCGGCTGCGAACTGTGCGGAAATGGGCCGACACACCATGTGGGGCCATTTCTCCGCACAGACGGCAAAGTCCTGCTCGGTCTGGGTGATGCCGATCTCGTCGCTCCCGCCCTTCGCCTGGACCGGCAGGATGAACTGCCTGCCGTAACGGTCGACGGCGACGTATACCTCGTCGACCTCGACCTGACCGACTCCCTTGGCCGTCGTTCGAAGGTGGTTCTGCAGCGAGTACGAGGCAACGCCAAGGAAGATGTCGATCAGGCGGTTGTAGCGGACGAGCGCGAGCAGCGCCTGTTCATCACCGAGCGCCGACGACGCGATGATCTCGGGCGTCGCATCGGGGATCTTCGTCACGGTGAGAGCCAGATTGGGTTTGATTCGCACCTGGAAGGGGATGAGATCGAAGGTGTACTTCGAACGCCCAGTCGACCGGATGACCCACTCCATGCCCTCGGGAGCGGCGTCGATCATCACCTCGGGGAAACTGGTGCGATAACGAATCGCGTAGAGCACGTCACCAAGGTTCTTCGGCAAATCGATCCCCAACGCTGCGGCGGCCTCGACGAGCTCGTCACGAACCCACGGCACCTTCGTTGCTCCCGGGACGTAGTGCTTCTCGAAGACCCAACCGGCCAGCTGCTTGTAGCGGTTCTCCTTGCTCTGCTCGGCGGCATTGTCGACGGAGGCGTCCTCGGTCATGTCAACCGACCTTGCGGTCGCGCTGAGGGATCACGCGCTCCGTGAGACCGAAGTGATCGTGCGCCTGCCCAGCCGTCATGTAGAGGAGATCGGTCGAGCCGAGCTTGACCGCCTTGCGGGTCGACTGCGGCTCCAGCCCGTCGGCGGCGATGATGGCTGCTCCGACGGCGCGACCGAGACGAGCGGGAACGGAGTTGCCGATCTCTCGGAAGCCATTCCACTTCGTGACGTGGAAACGGAACCAGTCCGGATATCCGTGCAGACGCGCTGCCTCGCGCACGGTGATGACCCGCGGGTAGATCGGGTGGATCGGGCGAGGAGCCGTATAGGCACCGCGGTCGGACGCCGTTCCTGCGCGGAGAGTGTTGCAGATGCCGTCCGGGTGCAGACGCAGGAAGCGGCTCACCGTCTCGGTCGTGCCAGGCTCCGCGTCGCGGAAGCGGTCGATGGACTTCTTGCTGTGTACCGTGCGAGCCGACGAGGTCAGCTCGTCCGCGACTCGCGGGCGCGGGTGGGAGAAGTCGCTCGGATCCCTCTTCGAGCCGCGCAGCATCGCTCCGTAGGCGCTGGCCTTGCCGTACGTGACGCCACCGACGTTGTCGTCGTGGAGAAGCTCGTCGAAGTCGTCCGCGTCGGGCAGGTCCTTCAACGCTTCGAGGACGCTCGGGCCGAGCGGGAGTGAGCCTGCCTTGAGCGCCGGCACCGCGCCCTTGATCGTTCGCGAGGTGTGCGTCGCCTCGGGGTACACGGGGAGCGCAACGTCCTTGCGGCCGCCGAGGAGGATCATGCGTCGACGCGACTGGGGCGAGCCGTAGTCGGCGGCCTGTAGCACCTTGACCGGCGTCACGACGTCGTACTCGCCGCTAGCCTCGAACATCTCGACGACCTCGTCGAGCAGCTGACGGTGCTTGCCCACCATGAGGCCGGCGACGTTCTCCATGAGAAAGTAGCGCGGCTTCAGTTCGAGCACGACGCGGACGAACTCCTTGAGGAGCGCGTTCCGAGGGTCGTCGATGGCGCGCCGGCCGATCATGGAGATGCCCTGGCACGGCGGCCCTCCGGCGACCAGGTGGATCTCGCGGTCGCCAATCTCCGACTCGTCACGAATCGTCTGGCCGGTAATCTTCGAGACGTCCCAGCAGAACGTCTTCCCGTAGGGGAAGTTGAACTCGTGCACGGCTGCGTGGATCGGGTCGTACTCGACTGCGGCCGCGATGTCGTAACCCGCCTGCTCGAGGCCGAGGGAGAGGCCTCCTGCTCCAGCGAATAGGTCAACGGCGATGGGTCTGCGCGGGTCGAGAGGCATGCTCTCAACCCTACATTTTTCGATCGATGTTCGCCTTCGACACGCGCAACACGATGTGCGTCAATCGCGATGGCAAGCGGCTCCTCACGACCTTGCCGATAGCCTGGCAACGTGGCGAGCCAGAAGACTGACGTGATCGAGTGGATCTTCAACCAACGATTCGATCCGGCGACAAGGACCGTCTCTGACCCGGTCGTGACGATGGATCACATTGTCGAAGGGATCGTCCAGACCAAGAGCAACCTTTCGCAGAAGAACGCCGCCAACTTCTGGAAGGATCTCACGCGCACAGGCAAGAAAGGTCTCGACGCCAACTGGCCAAAGCCTGTCGCCAACCTCGGCTTCGGCGGGACTGACGGCATAGGCCGCGGAGGCCAGTTTGTGTTCGTGCCCGTACCAGTTGGACACTCGGCACCCGACTACGATTTCGCCGCGTATGATCCGTCGCTCCCGTCAACGCAGCTCCAATCCCTGTCTATGCCGTTGGCGATGCGAAGTCTCGGCCGCCCAAGCGAGAATTGGCAATCGCAAGTCGCGGCCCGCCTCGACGTCGTAGCCTCCTACTTCGCGTTCCATTCCCCGCGCAACGTGCGCCCGCGCAGCGTCGAAGAAGTCAATTTCCTCCAAACAGGAGTGAAGGTCGGGGGTACCGGCGAGATCGACGCAACGTTCAGCTTGATCGCCCACGACGGGCAGTGGCTCGTCTCTGCCGAGGTGAAGGGGCGATCTGAACAGTTCTACCTACCGCAGATCAAGCGCGCAGCCATCAAGCTCGGCGAGATGGCACGATCCGGAAAGTCTCCCGCCTTGGCTGGCATCGCAGGGGTGATACCACTCGGAATCAAGGTCGTCGCAAAGTCAACGCTCTGGGTAGTCGAGTTTGAGCCAGTCGTTGACGCGAAATTGCCGTTGACGAAGGCCGCAGAAGGAGTCTTCCGGCTCGTACCGCATGTCCCAGGGATCCAATAGGCCCAGGCGCTCGTGCTGTCGTCAAGGTCCACGCTAGACTCGCGTCATCAGGACCCTGCGGCCGACACCGACACGCAGGGTTTTCCCTTTTCCAGCGGTGACATTGGCCATTTCGTCATCCTACAGAAACGACGAAACCCCGGAAAATCGTTGATCTTCCGGGGTTTTTCGGTCGGGCTGACAGGATTTGAACCTGCGACCCCTTGGAGGATCCGGTTGATTTCCGGTCCCCGCCGATCGTCTCGGGAACTCACGGATTCCCTTGTGTTTACAGGGAACCGGGCGGTTCGCTTGGTACGAGTGTAGCCGGTTGGTGGCGAGTGATGGCGGGTGATCTAGATGGGTTCCTGATGGGTCGGGCTTCGGACTCGCGCCAAGAACAATTGACGGGCTCGAGTGGGATCCGGGATGGAGTGGCGGATCACTGAGAGTCCGCGTGTTTTCGCGGTTCCCATGGCGGTCTTTCTACGGAATGAGTACCGACTGATGACAGCCTTTCGGAGGACTTCCGGTCACCGTTGTGGCCAGCGCACGATGTCAAGCTGCGCGGAGTCGTTCGGGCATGGGAAGTTGACATACGGCGCAGCGAGTTCGGAAGCCTCGACCCGGCGAAGCGTCGCTAGTCGTGCGCATAGGGAGCCGCTATCGCGCAAAGCATCGAGCGGCGTAGACGCGCACTGGACGCACCACGCACGCTCAGCCACCCTTCCCTAGCGATCGCTTGCTGGACGGATGGACTGGTCGTTCGCGGGCTGTGCAACAGGGTGCTGTCAGAGTTCGGAAAGCAAGTAGCCCTTTCCTCGAGCTGCGGCCACAAGCGGGGCGAGCGCTTCCGGGGAAAGGGACTCGCTGAGGCTCTCAATTAGCTCATGAAGCTGGTAGGCGAGCATCATGTTGCCAGGTTCAGAGTTCGCGACCCGCTCTGCCAAGAACGCAACTATTGCCGATCCGTGCGCGTTGAGCGCCTCGGTGGGAATGTCGATGCTCAGGTTGTCCGGGTTCATCGCTGGCGCGCGTCCGCGGAAGGTCGCGATCCCCTCGGGGATGCGCGTTCCGAGAAGGGGAACGACGTCGGCCCACGCAGCCAGTTCCGCAGCGTCGGGGTCCCGGGGGACACCGTTCAGGCGATTCTCCAGGTGACCGTGCAACCAGTTTTCCCAAGCGGTCTCTCCGTCTTCGGCACCAGAATCCAGATCCTGGGCGACCTCCTCGGCGAAGCGCGGCGCATGCACGCCGCCCTGAGCGGTGACGCTGGTGAAGGACAACTGCCTGCGCTCAGCCTCTGTTATTCCCGCGTGTGTGGCGATGGACGCCGCCAGCGACAGAAATCGCCGGATCAGCGGTTCATCGTCAAGGTCGGACAGCCGATCCCACATGCTCAAGAGGGCGTCGAACATGCCGTTCTGCAGCATCCGGTCGTTGATGCGCGGCCCGTAGAGATAGGCCTTCCAGACCCCCACCATGGTGGTTGAGTCGGTGAACAGCGGGATCACGCTATTGGTGGCGAATGCTTCGTCGGCGGCGAACAGGAAGAAAAGCTCGCGGGCTATGGCGGGAGCGGTAGCAGCTGCCAGGTTCGGAAGTGCGAGCAATGTCCGCAGTGCCGCGGCTTCGTCGGCGTTCAGCCCACCCCAGCCGTCGCGGTCGCTGCGCCAGCGTCGGTCGATCTCTGTCAGCCAATACGTCGCGAGTTCGCCAGGCCATGAGTTCAGAGCGAGCATCAACCCGTCGTATTCGGCGGGAAACCCGTTCTCGTCGCTCTCGCTGTTCGCGAGAAGGCGCTGCGCAAGCTCTCGCAAGCTGTCGGCGGAGGCTGATTCACCCGAGTCGACGATCTGGCGGATCTGGCCGAGCAAGAATTGTGCCACCGGCCGGGGAGAGCCAGCGACTGGTGCGTCCTCGGAGAGCGCCTCGATGATCCTAAGCCTCATCGCCTCATCTATGACCGCCTCGGCCCAGCCCGACACAATCGCGTTCCGAATCTGTTGATGCTTGTCGTCGTCGATGGTGTGCAGCGCTTCTAGCAGTTCGAGACCGGATGCAGGGTCTTCGCGGGCCGCACGGCCGAACAAATCGAGGGCATCGTCCCAGGTTGGCTCGTTGAAGTTGCGCTCGGAATAGTCGCGAGCCAGCACTGAACTTAGAGCAGCGTCAGCCCCGTCCGATGTGACCATGCCTACGAAGTCGTTAGGTTCCATCGGGAGCACCCCACCCCAGGTACCGGTGCTGATCGTGAAGTCTTGGTCGGGCGCTTCTCGTTCCGCGAAGTTGGGGTACTCGGCTCGGATCGCGGCGAGTTCGGCTGCCGCTTCAGCCCATTCCGGTGCCGCGCGAGTGATCCAGACCAGAACGTTGAACTTGCTGTAAGCGATGTGCCGTTCCACGTTTTCGACGTCGGCGGGAAACTGCGGACCACAACGCACTTCTTCGAGTATGGCCGCCCGCTGAGCGGCGCTTGCCTCAGCAACCGTGTCGGCGAGGATTCGGAACACCTCGTGCTTCACGCCGCTGAGGAAAATCGTCCGTCTGTCCGTCAGCCAGGCGACCTTTTCGTCCGAGGAACGGTTGGTGTCCTCGGCGATGAGATGGAGCGCCAGTCTGCGGAACAGGACGCGGTCGAACCGCCACCACCGATCTGGCAGATCAGGCATGTCGTGGTGCAAACGTTCTCCGACGATGCGGAGGCCGTCAATCATGGAGTCGATGTGGTGGATGCGATGCTGCGGCTGGTCTTCTATCCGGCTTCTGCTGAAGCGGAAGCTGGCGTGTTCAGTCGCGCCGTTGTATGCGGCGACAAGGTCGTAGGCGCTGTGGAGCGCCTCTTCAAAAAAGCTGAGGGTTCGAGGATCGTGAGATTCCGCAGATGTCGCGTGCTCGGTGACGATCTTGTGCAGCTCCCGCGGTTTCGCGGGCAATCCGAGGTCGGCGCTCGGCGGATAGTTGTTGTCGCTATTCGGGAACCATCCTTGCTCCAGCACGAGGTAGGGGCGCAGCACGGATCGGACGACGGCACGTGTGTTCGACATTCCTCCGCGTCCGAAACGGAGCGCGGAACCCGGATCGCCGGGGGCGGTACGCCCCTCGATAGAGGTCATTAGGAGCACTCGCCATCGTGAGCCGAGGTCGGGATTGACGCGAAAGAGTGCCTCCGTCGCGAGCGAAGCGGAGAAGAGGAGCTCATCGGAGAATCGTCGTCCGAGGCGCTGCACTGTGTGGAGCGCGAGATCGCTCGTTTCTGGGTTCTCGATGAAGGTGGAGTACCAGTGCGCGAGGACGCTACTCGAGGTGGCGGTGGGACCGCCTCGGAAGAGAGCCTTGAAGATGTCGGTGCCTTCGAGCCACCGCAACCAGCGATGCTCGGTCGTACTCGCGGCAAACCGACGGGCTCCTTCCTCGGTCTTGATCTGGGAGATCAGGTAGTCGCGCTCGGGCAGCGGGAGGGTCGTTGAGTCGCCGTTGATGATCTCCCGAACCCGAGCGTCATGCTCGAGCGCTCCCATTCTGGCGCGCTGCGCCCAGGTGGTCAGAGCGTCTTCGAGATTGCTGTGGTCGTTTTCACCGAGGAGCGTGTACGGAATGGCAGTGATCTCGAGATGTTCCCACTTCTGGTCGTCCGCGTCATTCGTGAAAGCGTATCGGCGGGTGTTTGAGGGGAGACCGAGCGCGAGGTACCGCATGATGGTGTCCTCGTGGCTGTAACCAACGAAAACCACCGTGCGCTTGTCGAACATCGGCAGCAGGAACCGTGTAGCCCATGCCTCCGTGATGTAGGCGCGGCCGAAATCACGATCCGTGACAATCAGCTCCTCGGGCGGGCGACGGACGGAACCATGCAAGTACACGAGGCCGGCATAGTCGGAACCGATGGGCAGTGCTGGGCTGTGCCAGACATCAACGGGGCTGACGCCAGCGGCGGCGGCAGCAGTTTCGAGATGCAGGTCGAAGTTGGTCGTTACGACCCTGAACTTCCCACTCGTCGCCGCAAGCTGCGCGATAGCAGTGTGGGTGGGATTGAATTTTGGATTTCCGCTCATGATCTCGTCGCGCACGTGGCGTCGGGTGTCGAATCCCTCGGGAAGCGAACCGAGGAAAAAGTCGAGCCCTCCCTCCTTCGAGAACGGCACCGCCGCCTTCTCAGCCATGGCTTTCGCGAGGCCCTCGAACGAGGGCAGCTTCGACGGCGGGCCCATAGACGCTCCAGCCCCAACGAAGAAGACCAAGTCGCCCTCGGCATGCGCATCGACAACCGGCTGCGGGATCTCAACATCCCCCGTGATCCA
Source organism: Microbacterium sp. (assembly GCA_031277945.1). Lineage (GTDB taxonomy): Bacteria > Actinomycetota > Actinomycetes > Actinomycetales > Microbacteriaceae > Microbacterium. Next base: position 287,992 of record JAITLK010000001.1, read on the forward strand.
CACTGAAAGCCCCCTCAAGATGTTGGCTCGCTCAACAACACTCTCCGCGAGGCGTCTGGGCCGAGGTGACGTCGGTTACCGCAGCGCCGAGCTCAATCGTAGCTACCCGCCCACGACACCCCAAGCCTCCGCCGCCGCGCACCAGTGTAGAGAAGGGCCGTCGGAAACTCGCGTCGCCCACGACTCTCTGGCCCGCACGTCCTGGGCGCCAGTAGCCATTCCGCAAGCAAGACCTAACGCGAGTCGAACCCGCGACGTCACGATCACCGACCGTTTCGCACAACGCGCACCAGGGGGACGTGTGAGGCAGATGCCTAAACGCTCTGGTAGATCGCCGAAAGAGACCTGGCACCAGTGCGAAGATCCGACTCTGCCTGCTCGATATCGCCGAGACTAATCAAACCCGAATACGTTAACTCCGCCTTGAAGCCCAGTTGCTGTCCCGCCTTTACGATGGTTGCCTGCAATCCTGCAAGTGCTGCGTGGCGGAATCGTAGTTGGAAGCGGCGGAATCGTAGTTCGCGCCATAACACGTAGGGTTCGAGCATCTCGTCGGTGAACAGGTTGCGGCCGGTCCACCCGATCTCTCTTGTTGCGGTCAGGAGCAGCCTTTGAGTCGCGGATCGGTGTTCTTCCACGCTGAAACTGGCGCCAGCTGCACCGGCGTTCGTAAGCATGTCAACAGACACGAACTGCTCGGCCGCAGCTGCGCGAAGGACGGTAGCGACACTGCTCACTAGCCTGCGCATTTCAGGATCGATGTCAATGTGGACGAGGTTCTCGCTCTCCAGGGGGAGGTAGTGCAGTCCATCCGGGGTCGTGAGCGCGCTAAGGGCAGCGGGAACGTACTGAATCGCTTTGCCCCCACGTTCAGAGAGTGTCCGCGGCTCGACTCGTTCGATCCTGAAGGCGACAGGTTGATCACCGTTGTCCGCTGGGCAGAGGTAGTCGATCTCGTACGTGGCGGGACCAAACAGGAGCGTCCGAACGGCGTCCTCAACGAACGTGCGGACACCGTCCCGCAGGGTCCGCGCAGGGCCGTAAAGGGACGGCAGCGCCTGCCTGATCAGATCTTCAACCTGGGCGTCGTCTGCCTGGACGGTCACGGTGAAGCCGTTGTCGAGGTCCCTCCCGTAGGGAAGGACGTGGCTGAGGTCATCGGAGAGCATTCGCAGGTAAAAGCTCTCGTCTTCGTCGTCGTCCAGAAGCGCGGTCAGAGCGGGGTCATCTTCGACCGTCTCGTCGTACACGGCTCGCGACGACCGCGTGCTGATCAGCTGGTCATGCTCGTCATCATCCACGAGGGTTCCCCTCTCCACGGATTCGTTCGAGCTGATCGAGGAGCATCGTCGTGTTACGGGGCAACGTTGCATCTTCATCAAGGTGCCCTCGCAGATACTCGGCGATGAACAGGTCAGTCGCGTCCCACGAGAGTCTCGCTCGCTCCCGGGCGAACGCAGTGACGATCGCGCTGGCGTGTGCTCGAGGTATCGGGGCGCGTCGAGAGCGGAACAGGCCACGTTCTGGTGCCGCGATACCGCGTTCTGCGAAGAGATGACCGAGCCGTTGCTGTCGCGAGGTCCGAGCAAGTCCCCCTGCTATCGCCGACGGTGTGGACTCCAGACCGATCATGATGTCGACGATGCTCTGCGCTAGCACTCCGGTGGTGCTGGCCGCGATCGACGCGTTCCAGATCTTCCGAACATCTTCCCAGATGCCGGTACCGTCCAGCTCCTGCATGAGAAGCGCATAGCCGCTAAGTTCTACCAGCGTCACCAGCGGTTCGACAATCCAGACGAACTTCATATCTCCCGACGCATCGTTCAAATCTGCGCGAAGCCGCTCCCGCACCGCATCAGTCTCGATGAAGACCACTCTGAACAGCTGCCGCGCTACATCCGCACGGCCGGTAAGGATGGTGTCGAACGTTGAATCGACCAGGATCCGATAAGTCTGACCGAACAAGTCGGGCTGATCCGAGCTGTGCGAGGGCTCGTGCAAGTGTGGAATACATGCCGCGAGTTGGCGCAGAAGATCCTCATCGAGCTGCTGAGTGAACGCCGTGCCGTCAGGCGCCTCGGGCCAGGATTCGTCAGCGGTCTCCGCGTGCCGCAGTGTGCTGAGGCGAGTGAACGCAGAGTCAATCGAGGCATGATGTGACCGCATCTTCGAGACCAGCTCGCGCGCCGAGATGACCATAACCGCAGCATGGGCGAATCGGCCCTCGTCGATCTGATGTTGAATGAGCGACGTCAGCTGCGGTTCGATACCGCGGATGAGGGTGTGATAGCTACTGAGCACAGCTCTCGCGAACTCGCGAGCACACACATGGTGTATCCACCACGTTGGCGTGATGAGCTGCCCTTCGGCCTCCCGCTCACGTACCAGACTGGCGGCGATCTTCGCGAGCTGGACGACGACAGGCCGCGGCAAGACCACTTCCGACGGCGGCGCGGGGTCGGCTACCGCGCGGTCGAAGGCGCTGGCGAGATCATCCTCGGCGAGAGTCCGCACCGCATGCACATAGCCGAGCCAAAGATCGGTCATCGAGGAGATACTGCGCTCCGCAGCCGCAAGAGTATTCAGTTGTACCTGCTGGCCGCCGCCTGGCTGCTTCTTGTCGTCATCCACGGCGTAGACCATTGCCTCCGTGAACGTTTTCGCGAACAGCAGTGCCTCCTCGATTTGCAGACGGGAGCCAAGTAGCTTCACGAGTGGACTGCCGCGATCGGCGAGTTCTACGGCGGTCGCATCATGCCCGTCTCGGATCAGTGAGGTGAGAAGCCGGTTCAGGGCATCTGTGATTCCTCGTTCCACCCAGAGCGGATCGGGCTCCAGCGCAGGTGTGACTCCGGTCGATGTCGCCAGCGCCATGCTCAGGCGATGGTGGTCCAGAGTGAGCCAGTTCGGGTGAGACGGTGTGACTCCCCACCAGTCACCGGTTGTGGGAATCGAGCCCTTGGCGTTTGCATAGCGGGCTGAGATGCTGAGGAGCTGGTTGGCGACACGGCGCGAAGCGGAGGGTTCTGACGCCTGCTCCTGAGACAGCAACACCGTGATCTGTCGGTAGAGGCGAAGCACTTGGGATGCCTCATGGTGGGCTATCACCAGGTTGGCCTTGTCCGAGGCGGTTGCAGGCGTCGTCACGCGACGCAGTGCTCGATCGAATCGCGCAGGCAGGGCCTGGCTGAGTGTGGACGGGTCGAAGAAGTTGAAGAGCTTGTTGCCCAACAGCATCAGCCTAAGCACCGCGTTGAGTGACAGCAGTCCCAGGACAACTATGCTCACCACGCTGAGCTCTCGCACGAATGCACCGACCAGCAAGAGGAGCACCCCGAACACGAGGGCGCGCACCACGCCTCGGACGTAGATCACGCTGCTGCGTTCCTCGATGAAGAGCGTGCGGATTTCTGCGGGAACCGACCGGTAGGTAGTCGAGGCCACTACGCCGACCGTTGTGAAGAACAGCGCGAGGAAAGTGGCCGTGGCGGTGACCGACGCACCGATGAGAGTCTGGTATGAGTTGGGTTCAAAGCGTCGGCTGAGTTCGCCCAGGGGGCCGGGAAGGTATGCCGCGCCCCATGCGAGGACTTCGCACACCGCGACCAGAAGAGCAGCCGACAGTGCCGGCCACACCGACCGCTTGGCAAGAGTTGCTGCGATCCCGAGATCGCGCTGCTGGTCTTCCAGACCACCCCGAAGACGCTGCCCACGAATGGAGCGCTGTAACTCGCGGCGAGACCGATGTTGTCGTTTCGTCCAGTAGCGCAGGGTCCCGAGTTCTCGAAGCCGGGCAGCGGTGCGCTTGGCCGCTGGATCGCCGCGGCGACTCATCACGTCGTCCATCGCACCGTCAGCGTGTGACTGACGCTTCCTGGCGGAGCGCAGCACCAGCTGCGCTCACACACCAGGATCGCCGTCATGACCCAAATCTACGCGTGCGAGGACTCCCGACACCGCGGCGTAACGGCGTGGCGTCGACCCCCGGTCAGCGCCGGCAGCGATTCACCGGCTCAGCACATGGGTCCTCCGGAGCCGAGAACCTTGAAGCTCGACGCCCTACCCGCGGCTTGTCTCGCGACGAGCGCCCGGACTGACTTGGAGCGGTGGACGAAGCGCGACGCCGCTGCCACTCAATGGTCGACGGACGGTTGCCACCGACACGCCGCCCTCGGCACCGACCTGCGCCAACGTCATTCCCTCCAGGTACAACTCCGTCGCACGCTCCGCTCCCGCCATTCAGGCTGCTGCCCAAGGAAATCGATCCTGAGACTGGGGGCCGATCTTCATTCGGACCGTCCGCATTTGGTCTGCCCTCGACCACTCGCTTGAGCACACCTCAACTCCACTCGCCGCGTCTTTTCTCTTGCGATGACAGCGGCCCGTGATGAAATACGACTGTGGCCTCCCAGATTGCGACCGAGCTGACGAACCGGCGATCCGTCGCGCTCACCGAGACGGTCGTACTTGACAGCCTCGGGTGGCTGTTCCGCAGTCAGGAGACGAGCGACTTCGGCATTGACGCACACGTCGAAATCACGACAGACGAACGGGCAACAGGGGAGCTCATAGCCCTGCAGATCAAGGGCGGGTCCAGCGCGTTCAAGACTCCGACCGAGGACGGCTGGTACTTTTCGGTCACCGCTAAGCACGCCGATTACTGGCTCAATCACTCGCTGCCTGTGCTGCTGGTGCTGGCGGATCTCGATTCGAGTCGATGCTTCTGGCAAGTCATCGATTCGAACACCTTGGAGTCAACGGGCAAGAACTACAAAGTCCTCGTACCGCGGGTGAATGACGTTTCCGCGGCGTCAGACGAGTGGCAAGGGCTCACTCGTAGATACCTTGAAAACACAGACCTGCTTTACGAGACGAACAGCCAACGGCTGCCGCCCGCCTCAGTCGTTCGACTTGACGAGCTTCGGAAGACGGACTCGCTCGCCGCGGCCTCCCTCGCTGCGGACCTTGCAGCCGGGCGGGGCAATCCCCGGGAGGCGATAGCGGAGCTCGTGCGATCTCGGCGTACGTGGCTAGACCGGCATGGTGTGGTCGCATGGGCAGTGGTCGCGCTCTACGCGCGCGACCATGGCCTTTTCCGGGAGGCTGCGGACGCCTTCGTCCATCTCGCCGATCTTCGTCCGGAGAGGCGCGCGACCAATCTCGGCGATGCGGCTCTCATGCTGTTAAACATCGACGACGCTAAGGCACTCAAGCTCGCCGAGTCCGCGTACGCTCATGACCCATCCGACTCTGCCGCGCTCGTCGCGATGGCGTTCCTCCGACCTGACGATGCGCACTTTGCAGAGGAGCTCGAAGGGAGGGTCGATCTGCGTTCGATCGCCTACTTCGCCAACATGGCCTCCCGTCGTGGAGAAGACTCCGACGCCATCCGCTTGTTCACGTCGGTCTTGGATGGGTCCAACGAGCAGAGTGGGGTGCGCGTTGAGCTGTCCAGGCTCTATTGCCGACGGTATATCTCCGCCCACTCCAACCCGGGCGATTTGAAGGCAGCCCGCGACTTCGCCTTCGAGGCGCTGACAGCCCGACGGCGGTGGACGAACGCGACAGACGGCGCACTTGCCGCGTACGCGCGTACGCTGGCTCTCGACTCGAGATATGACGAAGCACTGCAGACAGTCACGCGGCCACCAACCGGAACCGCGTCCAAGACTGAAGCCGAGTCGGCGGAGGTCGCGCTCATCGCCCTTGACGTAGCACGCCGTCTTGAGCGGTTCGACCTACTTCCGGGGATCGTCGAAATCATCGCCGACCCGACCGATCGTGAGCTAGCAGCTGAGGAGGCGCGGCTCTCACAGGGTGCCACGCGCGAGGAGCTCATCGCTCACGAACGAATGATGCTCAGCCGCGCCCTTGACGCCCGCGACGCGCAGATGGCTTTTCGAGCCGCGCTGAATCTCGCACTGTATGGGATAGACGAGAGCGTCCAGATGACCGAGTTGGAGCCGCTGAAGGCATACGTCCAACTGGTCAGAGTCATTGCAGCCACCCGCGAGGATCCCACTGGCAACCTCCCCAAGCTCCGCTCGCTTGCAAAGACCGAGATCACCGCCGCCGAGCTAGTCATCCAGGTCCTCATCGACCTTGACCGTTATCAGGATGCCGCCGAAGCCTGCGACCTGTACTTCGCGATCTTCGCGAACGCCTCGTTCATCTCGAGCAAGGTGAAGGCGCTGTTCCTCAATGATGACAAGGAGGGCGCGCTGGCGCTGCTCAACGATGCCCTCGCCAAGAACTTGCTCGCGGGCCAGCCCCAGTACGAGGCGCACCGGCTGCTGGGCCAGCACTATGCCGACCTCCGGCAGTGGGAGCTAGCAGTCCATCACTTCCGTGAGCTCATCGCACAGTCGCCCGTCCTCCCTCGTGACGGATTCTGGAATCTGCTGCAGTGCCTGGTCGCAACGGGAGACCCCGTGGGCGCCCGTGGGCTTCTCGACGAGCTTCGCGTGGATCCGGAGACGGAACCCGAGATCATTATCTGGTTACGAGTCGTGGCTGCGACGGGCTGGACGGAATCCACCGCCAGCTTCGCGGTAACGCTCTCCCTCTCGGAAGGGATCACTCCGCAGCTGGCCACGTCTTTAGTAGGAACGGTCATCCTCGATACCCAAGGGACGCCTCCGTCTGGCGAGGATGATGGTTCTCGGCCTGGCGATGCTCGTCCCCTCGTGAACGGAGACATTCATCGCCAGGCGTTCGAGGTGATGCAGGATCTCATCGACGAACATAGGGGCCACCTCGCCATCCGCAGCATCGATGCGGACGTAGGCACTCTCATCGACGAGCTGAAGCAGACGTTTCCGCCGGAGAGAGTGAAACCGCTGCGCGCGCTCGCTCGTCAAGTTGCCGCCGGCACTATTCCTATCGGCTTCATCAGCGAGGTTCGAAACGACCCGTATGGGCTTCTGCTGGCGGGGAGATACCGTCAGGCGCGGATCGCGTCCTCACCGGATTCTGCCGACCACGCGAGCGAGACCGACGCCGCGCTCGCCGCTCTCAACGGGCGCGTCGTCGTCGATCTGTCGGCAGTGGAACTCGCCATCCACCTGGATGCGTGGAGCGAGTGCGAGGGCCAGTTCAACGTCGTCGCAATCTCCACCGCGCAGCGCACCGATGCTCAGACGTCGGTGGCCACGGCTCGGAGCGCGACCGGTTCGGGCGGAACCCTCGGAGTCGACGCCGATGGAAACCCGTACATGACCGAGTTCGACCCGGCCGCGCAGATGGCGACGCTTCGTCGATGCCAGGACGTCGAACAGGCCACCCGCGGTCTGCATACGATCGACGTCGGAGATGAGCTTACCTTCGCGAACGCGTTGAACGGTCTTGGCCTGTCAACCTGGGTGACGTCTCTCGAAGCAGCCGGCAGACAAGGGGTTGCGCTATGGTCGGACGACCTGGCGCAGCGACAGCTTGCGAAGGATCTCGGCATCCCAACCTTCGGCACCGTCAACCTACTCGAAGGTCTTCGCTTCTCTCGCCTCGATGAGCCAGCCACCGGCGACTCCGCGGACGAAGTCTACGAAGAACAGCACGCGTTCGTTCGGCGTCTTCTGGAAATGCGCGTTGTCGACCAGCCCGTGACGGTGGACGACCTCATCGAGAACATTGCTCAACATCCCGGCAACCTAGCGCCAGCGTCCGACGTCATCGCTCGAGCCGCGTGGTGGCGGACGGAGGCACCGGCTGAAGGATGGACCCGGGTCCTCCAGGCGGTGCGGCTCCACGCTCCGGACTACCTCCGCGTCTGGCAGGCGCGTGCAATGAGCGGGATCCTGATTGCGGCGCCGGCTGAAGCCGCGCCTCGCCTCGTTGCCGCCTTGGCGGTCCAGGGGACCTTGGCGCAAGTTTCCGTCGCTGACGTTGTCGAAGGCTTCCGCGTTGGCGACCAGGTGTGCACTCACCATGAGCTATCCCCGGCATCAGCGCACATCGCCTGGGCGGTCACCGCGGTCGCGAGCAAGCGGGACGGGCTCGATCTCGAGGAGTTCACGGCGCAGATTCTCGCGGGGCTCCCGTCGCCTGACTGATCGACCCTATCCAAAGAACATGAGCCCACTCGTGAGGCGATCAGCACTGCGCAGGCAGAAGAGGCAGGTTCTGGTGGCTGCGTGAGGCCGTGAAGATATTCACGGCGGCGCTCGATTTCGGACATAGTCACCGGGATTCCGCGAATGGAGGGAGAACATCTCCGCTGACCGTGGCATCGGCCTGGACGTTGATCTCGTCGAAGAGGGTTCGGCAGAGCGTACGTTTCTCGTCCTCAGTGCCGGTGTTGAAGCGTTGGTCAACGTTCTCGAGCTGGTCCAGCGCCTCCGTGATCTGTGAAGCCACGTGCCGCGTCTGCTGCGCGATGACGGTGAGCTGTTGCGCGATGCCGAGGAGTTCCCGGCGGATGCGGCCTTGCTCACGCTTGAGCATGTCGGTGCTAATCGCATCGACGTAGTAGGCGCGGAGCACACGCTCCTGTTCCCCACGCAACTCCTGCTCGCGCTCCTGGAGTCCCGCCCGTCCAGCGTCGGCCTCATCCAGGCCCGCATTGGATCCAGCGAGAAGCCGCTCCTCCACGCCCTGCCGATCCTCCGGGGTGAGGCTAATCTGTTCGATCAATCGATGCACGGCCTTCTCGATCAGATGCACCTGCTGCGCTCTCAATGTGCAGGTAGTGCGGCCGCTGTGTCGGCCGAGGCACACGAAGTAGAAGTACAGCGTCCCCCGGTTGTTACGCGTCCGGTTGTACATCATCGACGACCCGCACTCCCCGCACTTGAGCAGCCCCTTGAGGTAGTGGGTGTGCACGTCGCGGGTGCTCGTGTTCCGCCTTGCGGTGAGCGCATCCTGCACCCGCTGCCACAACGCCGGCTCCACGAGCGGTTCGTGCGTACCGGGGTACTCGACACCGACATAGGTAACGACCCCGCAGTAGTACGGGTTCCGGAGCATCTTCTGCAGCGAACTCACCGTCAATGTCCGGGGCGGCTTCCCTGCTCTGGATGCGAGGGTAAACCCGAGCTGAGTCATACCGCGGGCGAGGCGATCAAGGCTCCACTCCCCTGTCGCGTACATCGTGAACGCCCACCGGATGATCTGCGCACGCTCCTCATCCACTTCCACGATCCGCACCTCACGACCCTGCGCGTCGAAGGTGCGCACGTTCCGGTATCCGACCGGCGCGCGGTTCGGGGTGCCGCCGCGCATGGCCTTCTGCCGGAGCCCCTTGCTGACCTCGGTGGCGAGGTTGCGGGAGTAGAACTCCGCGATCGACGCCATGATCCCGTGCACCAGCCTTCCCGACGGCGACTCATCGATCGCCTCGGTACTCGACACCAAACGGGCACCCGCGTCGGCGATCGCCTGCGTGATCTGCACGTCATCAGCACGGTTCCGGGCGAGCCGGTCGAGCTTGTGCACGACCACGATGTCGACCCGGTTGGCACGGATCCACTCGAGCATCTCCGTCAGCGCCGGACGCGCAGCAGAGCGCGCTGACTCACCGGCATCGACGAACTCCTTCACCACCCACGCACCGAGTCCGTACGCGGTCTTCCGGTTCGCCTGCCGCTGCGCCGGGATCGAGAACCCCTCCCGCTCCCCCGCACGCTCCGCCTGCTCCCGGGTAGACACCCGCAGATACGACACCGCCCGCAACACCAGATCCGGCGAACCAGACGGCCCATCGACGTAATCGAGAAGGACCACGGATGAGGGCGAAGGAGCGGACGGAGCGACGGCAAGCAGCGACATGCGGGATGGGAACTTTCTCCGGCGCACCGGCCGGGCACGAGAAAGGCCCCGCAGATGCGGAGCCCCACCCAGCATGCCCACCACGCGCCCGAGCCCCGGTTGAGCGTCCCCGTTAAATCCAATGCGCAAGGCTGTCACTCACGTCCGAAACGCGAGAAAACTGCCAGAAACAACGCGAAACGGCCAAGAATCGGCGTGAGACAGCACCCAAACAGGCCGAAAGCCTCCAACTCTAAAGAGTTGGAGGCTTTCCATGGGTGGACCTAAGGGGAGTCGAACCCCTGACCTTCTCACTGCGAGCACGGCCTGCCAAGCTCACCGCCCATCGCTACCTGGCACCACTCGCCAGTCATCAGCCTCGCTCGTCCCGAGCGGCGGACCGTGGGCCCTTCACCGCTTCCATCAGAGCCTTGGGATGGCGGCCCGCACCTGTCGTTAAGGGCATGAACAAGACTCGCCCGATGATCTAAGGAGAAGCAACATGCGTTTCGACAATGATGAGGCCCGGCTCCACACGGTGCGAGGATTCGCGTATCTCCTCGAGGACCGCGATCGCTGGGCGGACTTCCTCACCGCAGCCGCACAGGAGGCCCCTGCGCTCTGGAGCTTCCTGAAGTTCGCGGCGGAGGCGTACGACCGGTTCTGGGAGAGCTTCAATAGCGCAGACGAGTTCACGCCTGAGCAGATCGTCGCCGAGTTGCAGGCAGTGCTCACTCATATGGCGAGTCTTGAGCGTTCCGAGCAGTGACATCCGACCCTCCGGCCAATCTCCCCTATGGGGTTCTCCGCTCTGAGCACCGCGGTGGAGAGCGGTCCTCACTCTTCCTTCAAGAAGACGCGATCCAGCATCACCGCGGTCGCCGGATTCACCATCTCGTTGCGGCGGATATAGTGCTGGATTGTGATCTTCGGATCAGTGTGCCCGAGTAGCTCGGCAGCAAGTTCCACGCCACCCTGGTCATTGATCGCGGTCGCAACGGTCCGACGGAACATGTGCGGGGTGACGCCGGTGATACCTGCGAGGTCGAGCACGTGCCGGAGCTGACGGCGCACGTTGTTGGTCGTCAGCGGAGTTCCTTCGCGGCTACAGAACAGCAGCGCGTCCAGCGATGAATTCTCCAGCCGTGTCATCCGGCGCCTCACAGCTTCTGCGGTAAAAGACGGGATCGCGACGGTGCGCCGAGACTTCGCGGTCTTCGGATGGTCCTGTCGCATCGTCGGCTCACCACGGTGGCTGACGATGGTCCCATTGATCCGAATCGACGGCGTCGCGCTCGTGATGTCGACGTCGCGGCGACGGATGGCGAGCACCTCTCCGATGCGTGCCGAGGTGCCGAGCATGACCTCGATGATCGCGCTGAGTTGCCCGTCCGGGCGCGGCCCCGACGCAGAGTTCCCCGTCTCCCAGTAAGCGATCGCGGCGCGGATCGCGTTCACCTCGGCAGGTGTCAGCGCGTTCGGTGTCGAGGCGGGACGGCGGAGCCGCGAGACGTGGTCCATCGGGTTGCGTGGCAGTACTTCGTGCCGGACGGCGAGGCCGAGCGCGAGACGCAGGACCACGCGGGCCTGCTTGGCACGGTTGTAGCTCTGCTTCGCGAGCTGCTTGAGGAAGTGGTCGCAGCGGGCGACGCCGATCTCTCGCAAGGTGAGGTTCCCGAAGGCGGGCATGACGAGGGTCTGCATGTTCCGCTCATACAGCTCCAGCGTGCGCTTGGAGAGCCGGTCTTCCAGCTCCAGGTCTTCGAGCCAGTACGCGACCAGGTCCGGGAACGGGCTGTCCGGCGTGAGCGCCGAGGAGGACGGCTGGAAGAGGCTCCGGTCGGCGAGCTTCGCCTTCAACGCCCGCTCCGCGGACTTCCGCGTATCCCCGGTCGCTTGGACGAGCCGCGTCTTCCCGTCCCAGTCGCGGTAGCGGGCGCGCGCGACAACACGACCGTTGGGACTCGCAAGGTAGCCGATCTCCCCGAAGGTCCCGATGGTCAAACGCTCTCGGCTCATCGGGTCACCGCCCGTCCGCCAGCGCGGGCGGCTCGGGGTCGCGTTGCTGCTCGATCCAGGTCCGCACGTCCGAGAGCGCGAACTTCAGATGCTTGCCGAAGCGGTACGCGCGCGGACCGAGGCCGCGGGTGCGCCAGTCGTAGACCGTCGATACGGGAACGCCCAGGTAGGAGGCGAGCTCGCCGACGTCGAGCAGCGGCTCCAAGCCCCAGGGGGTGCTGGCCGGGCTGTGTTCGGTGTCCATACCGAACAGGTGCGTCCTGCTCCCACCCACGAATCGGGAGCGACCGGCACGGTCGCTCCCCTACCGGAGCGCGGCGGCCCGAGCGGGCCGCGAGGGCGTCAAAGTGATGGGTTTTCGATGACCGGATCACATCTCACCAACTAAAAGGTCCCGGAAACCCTTGAGTTTCCGGGACCTCTCGGTCGGGCTGACAGGATTTGAACCTGCGACCCCTTGACCCCCAGTCAAGTGCGCTACCAAGCTGCGCCACAGCCCGTTGTTCAGTTTTCTCACCTCCGCGGAGGCAACTCATTCATCCTACCCGGTCCGGACGGCAGTCGCGAACCGGGGCAGTCGCGCGTGTCGGAGGGGCGGCGTAGGGTGCAGATCATGGCGAACATCACGATCGAACCGGCAAGCGCGGAGCGATTCGCGGACGTGCAACATGCCATCACCGGAGGCGGGGATGGACCGAGCTGCCAGTGCCAGTGGTGGACCATGCCGAATGCGGAGTTTCGCGGCACAACCCGCGCCGACAAGGAAGTCCGCTTCGAGGAGGAGCTTGGGGCGCCGGTCTCCCCCGGGCTCATCGCTTACGTCGACAATGTACCAGCAGGGTGGGTGCGGGTCGGACCGCGGACTCTGCAGGCGCGCATCGCTCGCACGCGGCTCGTCACGTCCGCGAGCGCCGAGCCGCTCGACGATCCGACGGTCTGGGCGGTCACCTGCTTCGTCATCCGTCGCGACCACCGCGGGATCGGACTGGCGCACCTCCTGCTGGACGCCGCCGTCGAGTACGCACGCGACCACGGCGCCCGCGTGATCGAGGGATATCCGGTGGACACAGCGGAGGTGAAGCGCTCCGCCAACGAACTCTTCCACGGCACGCTCGCGATGTTCGAGGAGAGCGGTTTCTCGGTCTCCAGCCGCCCGTCGAACGGACGCGCGGTGATGACCTTGTCGTTCCCAGTCGCCGCCGGATGACGACCCTACGATGAGGGGACATCCACAACGAGGAGGTCACCGTGGACAGCCGCTCCCCCGACGCCGAGCAGACTGACGAGCAGCAGACCCCGGACGCAGCCGGCGAAAGCACGCCAGTCGAAGCGAGCACGGACACGGAAGCGCCTGATGACGCCGCTGTAGAAGGCGGCGCGGCCGCCCTCGCGCACGACGGCGAGGCCTCGCAAGCGGGCCACACCGCAACGGACGCGAGATCTCCCGTCGCGCTGCAGCACCACTCCGCGCCCAGCACAGCGAAGCGCCGAGCATCCCCGCGCTCGGACACCACCCGGCGAGTCCCCCGCTGGGCGTTCCTCCCCTTCATCACGCTCTCCGCCGTCCATGTGGTCGCCCTCGCCTTCCACAACGACGCGCTCGCCGCGCCGACGAAGCTCGGGCTCATGCCCCTGCTTGCGTTCGCTGTGCTCGTCGGCGCCAGAGGACTCCGCGCCACCGCACCCATCGCCCTCTTGCTCACCGCGATCCTCTTCTCCTGGCTCGGCGATGGCGCGGGCACCTTCGTCCCGTTCCTCCCGACGCTGCCGATGATGCTGGCGTTCTTCGGCATCGCGCACCTCGCCTACATCGCCCTCTTCTGGCGTCACCTGCGCGTACGGAAGTTCCCGCTCGCAGCCGCACTTCTCATCGTGTGGTGGGCGGCGATGGTCATCGTGGTCGCGCCAGCCGCGAAGGAGCTCGCCGTCGCGATCGCCGCCTACGGCGTCGTGCTGGGGCTCACCGCCGCGTTCGCCACACGATGCTCGCCGATGGTGCTGGTCGGGGCGCTGTTCTTCCTCGCATCTGACACGATCCTCGCGTTCATGCTGTTTCTACCGGACCTCACCCCGCCGATCACCGACGCGGCCGTCATGTTCACCTACACGCTCGGGCAGGGCCTCATCGCGGCGGGTGCCCTCGCCACGCTCCGCCGCCGACAGAATGAGACCGCCGCGTGAGCGACAGCGCACGCGTCGACAGCTGGCTATGGGCCGTCCGCGTCTACAAGACCCGCTCCGCCGCAACGGCGGGGTGCCGCGCGGGACACGTCCGCGTCAACGGCGAACGTGCCAAAGCAGCGCAACCGGTGCGGATCGGTGACGAGATCCGCATCCGCATCGAAGGATTCGACCGGATTCTCGCGGTCCGCCAGCTCATCACGAAACGCGTCGGCGCACCGCTCGCGGCCCTCGCGGCGGAAGACCGCACGCCTCCGCGCCCCAGCGCGAGCGAGCTCGGCGTCTTCGCGAAGCGCGACCGCGGCGCGGGACGACCCACGAAACGCGAGCGCCGCGACATCGACCGGCTGCGCGGTCGAGACCTCGACGGTTACGACGACGAGTAGGGCTCGGGAGAAGCCTGGCCGGGCAAACAGACACGTCATCTGCTCCGGCAGACATGCATCGGTCGGCTCACCCCAAGAACCTCGAGAGGTTGCGCCGCTCGGTGATTCGCACGCTCCGCGTCGGTCGACCACCCGTAACGCCGCTCGCGGTCGACGCCAACTGGCCGCGAAGTGTGCCAATGACGAGACAGGACTCCGCGGTGACGCTCCTGCCGCCTACTCCCCCAGCAGCTCCGTAATCCAGTGCGCGCCACGCGGCGTCGCGCCCAGCGCCGACACCCGATTCTGCAACTCACGATCACTCGTCACCACGGTCACCCGCGGAGCGAGATCCTCCTCGTGACCGGCGAGCGCAACGGCCGCGACGATGGCCTCGTCGCCCAGCCCATCGGCACGCATCACGGTGATGCCGTCCACATCCTCCGCGGCACGGGCCTCGCCTTCGAGCACCGCGACGATCCACGGGAACCACCGCACGTTCGGCTCGCCGAAGCGATCACCCGCGATGCCGTCGGACGCGAGCCGGGCCAGCCGCTCCAGCACACGGGCCGATGCTCCGGCGCGGTCCTTCCACCAACCGTTCGGGACGGAACCGACGACATTCGCGACATCGACCACGATCACCGGACGCAGATCCAGCAGCCGACGAAGCTCGGGCCAAGCGGCGCCGAAACCAGGATGCAGCGGAAGGTCCTCGACCTCATCCAGCCGCACCCAGCGCAGTTCGAGGCTCTCGGGATCCGAGATCTCGGGGACGAAAGGCTCCTCGACCGTCGCGACCAGCGTGGTGTACTGCCAGATGTCCAGATCCAGCACGCGCGTCAGGAGCGGGCGGACGGCCCCGGGCGGCACGGCGGCCTCTTCCTCGGACTCTCGCAGCGCGCCCGTGACAGCATCTTCACCCTGGTGCAGGGCACCACCGGGGATTCCCCAGGTGCCGCCGAAGTGACTCCACTCGACACGCTTCTGCAGCAGCACACCACGCACCTCGTCGACCGCCAGCAGACCGGCCGCACCGAAGGCGCCCCAGTACTTCGTGCCGTCCTCGGCGATCACCCACGCATCGCCCGGATCACGCGGCCCCTGCGGTCGACGCGGTTCACCGGGAGTAGGGGGCACGATCGTCACCCTTCCAGACTCCCACACCCCACGAGGGGTGGGACCGTGAATACCCCGCGCGTTGCGCCCCATGACGCGCGCGGACGACGGTCAGGGCCCGGTGAAGCACCGAGTCCGTCCCGCGGAGCGTGGGTTAAGAAGGGAAGGGTGCGGCATCACCGAGAATGCCGCGACCGAATGTCCGTGATCGACAACGTCACGCGCCAGGCTCAGCGTCCGACCCGAACACCTTCCCCGCAAACACAGAACCGCCCCGGTCCCCCGGGGCGGTTCCGTACCAACTCAGCGCTGGCGGCGTTCGCGCACGCGCATGTTGATGACGATGGGCGAGCCCTCGAAGCCGTACAGCTCGCGAAGGCGGCGCTGGATGTAGCGGCGGTAACCGGGGTCCAGGAAGCCCGTCGTGAAGAGCACGAATGTCGGCGGACGCGTGGCCACCTGCGTACCGAAGAGGATGCGCGGCTGCTTGCCGCCACGCAGCGGGTGCGGGTGCTCGGCCACGAGCTCCGACAGGAACGCGTTGAACTTTCCGGTCGGGATGCGGGTGTCCCAGGAGTCCAGCGCCAGCTCCAGCGCGGGAACCAGCTTCTCCAGGTGACGACCGGTACGGGCCGAGATGTTCACGCGCGGAGCCCAGGCGACGTGCGCCAGGTCCTGCTCGATCTCGCGCTCCAGGTAGCGGCGACGCTCGTCGTCCAGGAGGTCCCACTTGTTGTAGGCCAGCACCAGGGCGCGACCAGACTCCAGCACCAGGTCGATGATGCGGACGTCCTGCTCGCTGATCGGCTCGGAGACGTCGAGGACGACCACCGCGACCTCCGCCTTCTCCAGCGCGGCGGAGGTGCGAAGCGAGGCGTAGAAGTCGGCGCCCTGCGACAGGTGGACGCGGCGGCGGATACCGGCGGTGTCGACGAAGCGCCACAGCTTGCCGCCGAGCTCGACGATCTCATCCACCGGGTCACGCGTGGTACCGGCGAGGTCGTTGACGACGACGCGCTCTTCGCCGGCCGCCTTGTTCAGCAGCGACGACTTGCCCACGTTGGGGCGGCCGAGGATCGCGACACGACGCGGGCCGCCGATCTCCTGCTTGGCGACCGCGGACACCTCCGGAAGCTTCTCCATGACCTCGTCGAGCAAGTCGGCGACGCCACGACCGTGGATGGCCGACACCGGGTGCGGCTCCCCCAGACCGAGGTTCCAGAGCACCGCGGCTTCGGGCTCCTGACGCGCATCGTCGATCTTGTTCGCAACGAGGAACACCGGCTTGCCGGACTTGCGGAGCAGCTTCACGACGTGCTCGTCGGTGGACGTGGCGCCCACCATCGCGTCGACCACGAACAGCACCAGGTCGGCGAGGTCGATGGCGATCTCCGCCTGCGCGGCGACCGACGCATCGATACCGCGGGCATCCGGCTCCCACCCGCCGGTGTCCACCAGCGAGAAACGACGCCCCAGCCACTCGGCCTTGTACGTGACGCGGTCACGGGTGACACCGGGGGTGTCCTCCACGACGGCCTCGCGACGGCCGAGGATGCGGTTCACGAGCGCGGACTTGCCCACGTTCGGACGGCCCACGATGGCGACCACCGGCAGCGCCGGCGAGTACTCCATCCCGTTCTCGTCGACGAAGACGGTCTGCAGCAGCGCCGCATCCTCCTCGTCGAGGTCGTACTCCTCGAGGCTGGAGCGCAGTGTGGCTGCGCGCGCCTCGATGAGCTCCTCGTCCATGCTCGCGAGCTTCTCCTCGAGCTGGTCGGGCCCGCCTTCATATTCTTCAGTCGACATATGTCTCTCCGCTCCTGCGGTCCACCACGGAAAGCACCGCGGCGATGGTCTGTTCGAAGTCGAGGTCGCTGGAATCGACCACCTCGACACCGGGAGCCGCCTCGAAGAAGTCCACGACGGCAGCATCCGACGCGTCCCGCTTGTGCAGGGCGGCGGCCACCGAAGCGGCATCCTCGCCCACCAGCTCCTTGCTCCGGCGCGCGGCGCGCACCTCGGGCGACGCCGTGAGGAGAATCCTCACCGGCGCATCGGGCGCGACCACCGTGGTGATGTCGCGCCCCTCGATCGTCACGGCCGTGCGCCCGGACGATGCCACGATGTCGTGGAACATCGCGTTCAGATATGTGCGGACCTCGGGGATCCGTGCCACGCCGCTCACAGCCGCGGAGACCCGCGGCTCACGGATGGCGGCAGTGACATCGGCGCCCTCCACGACCACCCGGCGCACGTCCGGGTCGAGGCCGATCACCGGCGCGAAGCCGTCAGCGGCGGCGAGCACGGCCGACGCATCGTCGGTGTCGCCACCGCGTTCCAGGACGAGCCAGGCCAGCGCGCGGTACGCGGCACCCGTGTCGAGGTACCCATATCCGCGACGCCGGGCGATCTCCTTGGAGACGCTCGACTTTCCGGATCCGGCGGGTCCGTCGATCGCGATGATGAACGGTCCGGCCGTGCCTGTCATGTCCTCAGTCATTCATGCTCGCAATCCGCCAGCCCCGCTCTTCGAGCCCGGCCGTCGCACGCAGCACGATGGACGGGTCCACGCTGATCTCCGCGAGACCGAACTGCGCGCCGGGCGAATGCTCCAGCCGCAGGTCCTCCACGTTGATGTCCAGGTCACCGAGATCGCCGAACAGGCGCCCCAGCTGACCGGCGGTGTCGTCGACCATGACCACCAGCTTCTCGAACTGGCGGAACTGTCCGTGCTTGCCCGGAAGGCGCTCGACGCCTTCATTGCCGCGGCGGATGGTCTCGGCGATCTCCCGGCGAGCGCCGGGGACGTCGGGAGCGCGCAGCGCATCAGCCACCGCGGTGAGGTCGCCCGCGAGCTGGTCGAGAACGTCGACCACCTCGGCGGCGTTGGCGCTCAGGATCTGCACCCACAGCTCCGGCGCGGAGGCGGCGATGCGCGTGGTGTCGCGGACACCCTGTCCAGCCAGCTGCAGCAGTCCCTCATCGACGGTGCGGAAGCGACCCGCCAGCAGCGATGCCACCAGCTGCGGCACGTGGGAGGTGAGCGCGATGGCGCGGTCATGCTCTTCCGGCGTCATCTCGAGCGGCATCGCGCCGAGCTCCAGAGCCAGGGATTCGACCAGGACGAGGTCGTCGCGGGAGGTCTCGCCGTCACGGCACACCACCCACGGACGCCCCGTGAAGATGTCGGCGCGGGCGGAGATCGCTCCCCCGCGCTCTCGTCCGGCCAGCGGATGCGAGCCGATGTAGCGCGACAGGTCGACGCCGCGCGAACGCAGTTCGAGGTATGGCTGCAGCTTCACGCTCGCGACGTCCGTGACCACGGCCCGCGGGTAGGCCGCAAGCTCGGCTTGAATCACGTCGGCCACGACGTCCGGCGGCACGGCGACCACGACGAGCACGGGCTCATCCTGGTCGGTGGCGGCCCGGCCGGCGCCGTAGTCCACCGCGAGACGCAGCTGCGCGGGCGAGGTGTCCGTCAGCGCGACGTCCACGCCCTTCAGGCGCAGCGCATGACCGATGCTCGCACCGAGCAGGCCAGCACCGACGATGCGGACGGTGCCCGACAGGCGCGATGCGACGCGGGTCGCGGGATCGGTCACGATAACTCCAGTTCAGCGGCGGGACGGCGCGGGGCACACCGACGCACCAGTCTACCGGGCGACCGCGTCACCGCCTGAGAACTTCAGGTTCCGCCCCGGTCGCGAATGCAGGAGCATTCACTCAGTCCATGAGCGAATCGGCGAATGCGTCATGGATTCGCGGCATCCTCATGCGCCCAGGACCCGGTGCCGAGCCCCCTCGATGCCGTCAGCTCTTCGCCTCGCGAGCGATGGTGAGCAGCGCGCCGCGCTCGGCGGCGGTGAGCTCACGGGCCTTGCCGATGGGGAGCGGACCCAGGTGCAGCGGTCCGAACTGGCGACGCACGAGCTCGGTGACCGGGTGCCCCACCGCCGCCATCATCCGACGCACGATGCGGTTCTTGCCGGAGTGCAGGGTCAGCTCTACCAGGCTGGAGCCGCGGGACGAGTCCAGCAGCCGCGCCTTGTCGGCCTGGATGAACCCGTCCTCCAGTTCGATGCCCTTGGTCAGCTGCGCGATCGTGCGCGGGAGCACCTCGCCGCGCACCTTGGCGATGTAGACCTTGGTGACGCCGAAGGAGGGGTGCGCCAGCACATGCGCCAGGTCGCCGTCGTTGGTGAGCACGAGGAGACCGCTGGTCTCCGCATCCAGCCGGCCCACGTTGTAGAGGCGTTCCTCCCAGTCGGCGGTGAAAGCGCGGAGGTCCGTGCGCCCCTGCTCGTCCTTCATCGAGCTGACCACGCCGGTGGGCTTGTTCAGCATGACGTACCGCTTCGTGGTGTCCAGCTGGATGGCGGTGCCGTCCACGTCGATGAGGTCGTTCTCGGGGTCGACCCGCGAACCCAGCTCGGTGACGACCTCTCCGTTCACGCGGATTCGCCCGGCGACGATCATGTCCTCCACCACGCGCCGTGACGCCACCCCGGCGTGCGCCAGCGCCTTCTGCAGCCGCACCCGGTCGTCGTCACTCGTGTCGTCGGTCATGTTCATTCGTCAGTCTTCTCATTCACATCAGCGAGCCGTCCTCGCGCGAGGACGGCATATCCATTCTCGGCCTACGCGATCACGCCGTCGAATCCGTCGGCACCGTCATCGAGCAGCGGCGAGATCGGGGGCAGCTCGTCGAGGGAATTGATGCCCAGGTAGGTGAGCAGCGCATCCGTCGTGCCGTAGTTGATCGCTCCGGTCTCGGAATCGGTGAACAGCTCGGTGATCAACCCGCGCGCCACGAGCGTGCGCACCACGCCATCGACGTTCACGGCGCGGATCGACGCCACCTGGCTGCGGGTGACCGGCTGCTTGTAGGCGATCACGGCGAGGGTCTCCAGCGCGGCCTGCGAGAGTCTCGACGGCGCCTGGGCGTTGACGTAGTCGGAGACCATGTCGTCGTGCTCGGCACGGACGTAGAAGCGCCAGCCGCCTCCCACTTCGCGCAGTTCGAACCCCCGGCGAGGCCCACCGCTCTCCCCGTCGTAGTCAGCGGCCAGCGCCCGGACCATGCGACGGACCGCCGCGGTGGGAGCCTGAACGGCGGCGGCAAGACTCACGATCGACTGCGGCTCCTCCACGATGAGCAGAATCGCCTCGACGCGCTGCGCGATCTCCGCATCGGTCAGCGGCCGGTCCTCTGGCTCGACGGCAGCGGTCGCATCGGTGGCGAGGTCATCGGTCATAGTCGGCTCCCAGTGCGGCAAGGGTCTCATCGGACCAGGTCTCGGCCACCCATCGCAGGGTGAGCTCGCCCAGCGGTTCGAGCTGTTCGAAGGTGATGGCCGCGTGGCGATACAGCTCGAGGATGGAGATGAAGCGTGCCACCACCACGCCCGGACCGTCGGCGTCGGCCACCAGTTCACGGAACGACATCTGCTCGCGACTGCGCAGCTGCATCACCACGATGGCGGCCTGCTCACGGATGGAGATGAGCGGGGCATGGAGGTGGTCGAGGCCCACGGTGGGCAGGGTCCGCGGTGCGAAGGCGATGAGCGCGGTGGCCACGAAGTCGTCGAGGGTCGCTGTCCAGATCAGCTCGGGAACGCGCGCGCGGTACTTCTCGTCCAGTCGCACGGCCCGGGTATGGCGGCGCGCTTCACGATCCAGGTGGGCCGCGAACCACTGGGATGCCTCTTTGAACGCGCGGTACTGCAGGAGCCGGGCGAACAGCAGGTCCCGCGCTTCGAGCAGGGCGACGGATTCAGCATCCACCAGCTCGCCCTGCGGCAGCAGGCCCGCCACCTTCATATCCAGCAGCGTCGCCGCCACCACCAGGAACTCGCTCGCCTGATCCAGCTCGGACGGGTCATCGAGGTCCCGGAGGTAGGCGATGAACTCGTCGGTGACGGTGCTGAGCGACACCTCGGTGATGTCCACCTCGTGTGCCGAGATCAGGCTCAGCAGCAGGTCGAACGGGCCGTCGAAGTTCGACAGCGAAACGCGGAACCCCGATCCGGCATCGGCGGGTACCTCATCCGTGGGCACGAGATCCGTGAGCGCGAGATCCGTGAGCGCGAGATCCGCAGCCGCAACGTCTGCCGTCGCGACGTCAGCAGACACCGCGGGTCCGGCCTCCGCCGGAGCCCCGAGGCCTCCGCTCACCTCCGCCGGGTGCGCAGCCCTAACGGCCGCAGCCACCTCGTCCGAGGTGGCGAGCTCACTGTGCTCAGGCGACGGCGCCACGATCGACCAGCTCACGCGCCAGTCGGAGGTATGCCTGTGCTGCGGGGTGCTCCGGCGCGAACTCGGTGATGGGCATCCCCGCCACCGATGCATCCGGGAACTTCACCGTGCGGCCGATGACCGTCTCCAGCACATCGTCTCCGAACGCCTCCACCACACGCTCCAGAACCTCGCGCGAGTGCAGCGTGCGCGGGTCGTACATGGTCGCCAGCACGCCGTCGAGCTTGATGTCGGGGTTCAGGCGGTCGCGCACCTTGTCGATGGTCTCGATGAGCAGCGCCACACCGCGCAGCGCGAAGAACTCGCACTCCAGCGGGATGAGCACGCCGTGACTCGCCGTCAGCGCGTTCACGGTGAGCAGGCCGAGCGACGGCTGGCAGTCCACCAGGATCACGTCGTACTCGCGCGACACCTGGCGCAGCACGCGCGACAGGATCATCTCGCGCGCCACCTCGTTCACGAGGTGCACCTCCGCGGCCGACAGGTCGATGTTCGCCGGCATCAGGTCGAGGTTCTCGACCTGCGTCGCGGTGATGACATCGTGCGCGTCGCGCTTCGGATCCAGCAGCAGGTCGTAGATGGTGGGGATGTCGTGCGTCGAAACGCCGAGACCCGCCGACAGCGCACCCTGGGGGTCGAAGTCCACGACCAGCACCTTGCGGCCGTATCCGGCAAGCGCTGCGGCCAGGCTGATGGTGGTGGTCGTCTTACCGACGCCGCCCTTCTGGTTGCACAGGGCGATGATGCGGGCGGGACCGTGCTGGTCCAGCTTGGGAGGAGTCGGGAAGCCGTGATAGGGACGCCCCGTGGGCCCCATCGGCACATCGCCGTTCTGCTGGCTCTTGCCCGTCATCGCCTTGTTCGCCACCGAATCTCCCGTGCTCGCGCCTGAATCGCGCTCAGGAAAGTCTAGCGGCGCTCTCCCCGCGGCTTTCGCCCCGCGCCGAACGGCGGGACATCCGTTTCGCCGGAACGATCGTGTGCGCCGGTCCGTGGGGACCGGCGCACACGAGTCAGGATCCGCGCAGTGCCGCGACGGGTTCGATCCGTGCGGCGCGGCCGGCCGGATACGCACCGGCGAGCCATCCCACCACCGCGCCCAGCAGCGCGCCACCGATCGCGACCCAGGGTTGCACCACCGGTGTCCACCCCTGCGTCAGCGAGACGATGACGATGGCGAAGACGCCGACGCTCGCACCGATCAGTCCACCGAGCAGGCCGATGATCACCGACTCCACCATGAACTGCGTGGCGATCTGCCGCCTCGTCGCACCCACCGCCCGGCGAAGACCGATCTCCCCCACCCGCTCCATCACGTTCAGCAGCGTGACGTTGGCGATGCCGAGCGCACCCGCCAGCAGCACGATGCCGCCGAGGATCAGGAAGACGAAGTTCACGTCGGCCTGCACATTGCTGGCCAGCGACGAGCGCGACGGCGGCGCGGCGGCCTCCAGCGTCTCGGGCGCGTTCGGGGCCAGCACCAGCGGGGCCTGCTTCGCCACCTGCTGACCGGCACCGACGGCGATGCGGATCTGCAATTCGCTCGGGGCCCCGAGGCGGAAGTCCGCCGAAGCCGACTGCGAAGGGATGATCACGGCGTCTCGGAGATCCGAGCGACGTTGGAAGTCGTCCACGATACCGATGACGGCATACGGGATCCCGGAGATGAAGATCGCGGGCTGACGGTCGATGCGCAGTACCCCGAGGCTCTCCGCCGCGCCCGCTCCGAGCACGGCGACCCGGTCCGCCCGCTGATCGTGGCCCGCGTCGAACATCCGCCCGCTGGTGATGGTCGCGTGCAGCGTCGCGAGAACGTCACCAGAGGCGGCGACGAGACTCGGCGGCGCCTTCTGCGGTGCTGACGGATCCACGATGGGCACGGCGGTGATCGGCTCCGAGCCGAGGTTCACGTCGCTGATCAGAGCGGCGCCCTCCACCCCGACCAGGGTCATCACACGTTCCGGCGCATCCCATGGAATGCGTCCGGCCGCGGCGGTGGTGTCCCCACCGGTGCGAGCCTTGGCGGGCGTGACCTGAACGGTGGTCTGGGCGACCGCATCGAACTGGCTCGCGATCTGGCCCGCCGTGGTCTCCGCGAATCCGATCGTGGCGACCAGGGCACCGATGCCGAGCACCGTTCCCAGCGTCGTCATGATGAGTCGGCCGGGCCGGGCACCGATGTCCGCGGTCGCTTCGGCGACGAGATCCTGCAGCGTGAAACGGTCGGCATGGGGCACGGGTCGCAGGAGCGCGGCGACACCGGTCGGCGCCGACTCCGCACCTGCGGCGTCCGCTTCCTCCGGCGCGATCTTCGGTCGACGACGGAAGGGGTTGCGCCACGTCCGCGAGCCTCGCTCGCGCCGTCCGGAGCGCGCCATCAGGCCACCTCGGTCAGTCGGCCGTCGGCGATGCGCACACGACGGTGGGCACGGCGGGCGACGTTGTCGTCGTGCGTGATGAGCACGAGAGTGAGGCCCTCGGCGTTCAGTTCCTCGAACAGGCTCATCACCTCCCCCGTGGTGGTCTGGTCCAGGTTTCCGGTCGGCTCATCCGCCAGCAGCATCCGCGGGCTCCCGGCCACCGCACGGGCGACCGCCACGCGCTGACGTTCACCACCGGACAGTGACGGCGGCAGGAAGTCGAGGCGATGCCCCAGGCCCACGCGCTCCAGAGCGTCGCGAGCACGCTGCTCGCGCTCGGCCCGGGGAATGCCGTTGTACTGCATCGGCATGAGCACGTTGTCGAGGACGGAGCGCCGCGGCATGAGGTGGAACGCCTGGAAGACGAAGCCGATGAGGCGCGCACGCACCGCGGCACGTTCGTCCTCATCGAGCGTGGACGTGCTCGTTCCCGCGAGGAGGTACTCCCCCACCGTGGGGCGGTCGAGCAGACCCAGCAGGTTCAGCATCGTGGACTTGCCGGATCCCGACGGACCGATGATCGAGACGTACTCGCCCTCGCCCACCGTGAAGTTCACGCCCTTGAGGGCCTGTACTTCGGGCGGTCCGGGAAAGGAACGGGTGAGATCGCGCAGCTGTACGAGCGGGACGGTCACGGGGCCCCCGCCGACACGGGCGCGCTGATGACGGTGGTCATTCGCCGATCACCACCAGGTCGCCCTCTTCGAGCTTGCCCTCGGTGGGCGTGACCTCCACGAACCCGCCGGCAGACAGACCCAGCTTCACCTCGACGAGGTGCGTCTTGGCCGATTCTCCCTCACGCGGATCGCCGTCGACGACCTCGATGCGAGATTCACCGCCGGCACCCGCGGTGAGCGCGGCGAGCGGGACGGAGAGCACCTCGCCCTCGGTGGCGCCGACCGGAATGGTCACGCGGACGTTCGTTCCCTGCACGCTGGCCAGCTGCTCCGGGGTCAGCCCCTCGGGGTCCAGCTGGATGCTCCAGCGCTGCGCATCCGCCTTGCCCTGATCGATGGCACTGATCTTGGCGTTGACCTGCGTGCCGTCCGGCAGCGCGAAGGTGCCGGCGGTTCCGACGGCGAGCAGCTTGGCATCGGCCACCGCGGCCGAGCCGTTCAGGCGCACCGTGGCACCCGACACACTGAGCGCCGCGCCCTCGAGCTTGCTTCCGCGCTTCACCTTCACATCGTCCACACGACGCGGGAGGTCGGTGAGGAAAAGCACCTCACTCGACGGGAGCGAAGCCTGCACGCCCTGACGGGCGGTCTCCAGGTCCGCGTATGCGCGGGTGAGCTGCTCCTGCGCCGCGTCGACGGCGCCCTGCTCGCCCTCGGTGCTGACTCCGGCCCACAGCGCATCACGCTGCGCGATGGCCAGGTTGACCGCGTCCTGGAGGTTCGGAACGTTGGCCTTGTCCACAGGATCTGCGCTGTTCTTCGCCCGGTCCAGCTCCCGCAGTGCTTGGTCGACCGCCTGGTTGGCCTGCAGGACCTCGACGTTCGATGGCCCCTGGCCCGCCTTGTCCAGCGATGCCTGTGCCTGCGCGACTCCCTGCTCGGCCGCGGTCACGCTCTCCTGAGCGGACTTGTAGGCCGTGTTGGCCGCTTCGTCTCCCGTGGGAGCGGCGTATCCCGCTGCGGTGTAGAGCGCGGCGACGGCGTCGGCCGTCTGCTGGGTGAACGAACTGTCGGCGGGGTCGCCGCCGTCGATGCCCACGGCCTGCAGCGCCTGCTTCAGCTGAACCACGTCCGGACCGTTCACGCCGATGCGCAGCGTGCGGTACGAGGGGAGGTCTCCAGGCAGCACGATGACGGGCCGACCGGCCACCTCCATCGCCACCGAGAGCTTGTCGAGCGTGTCGCCCACCGCCGGGACACGGCCGGTGACGATGGCGGCACCGCTGACATCGGAGGCGTCGATGCTCACGTCGACGGCATCCGCATACGCCACATCCGCACGGATCGTGACGTCGTTGCTCAGCTCGCCGAACTCGACGGGCGCCGTCACGAGCCCCGGGGCATCCGGCTTCTTGTCTGCCGCCGCCTCCGCCGGAGAGATGATGAACCGCTGCACCGCGAGGCCTGCCACCAGCGACAGGATGGCGATCACGACCGTGATCCACAGCATCCGGTTGCCGCGGAAGACACGCTTCCAGCCCTTCACGCGCGAGGTGTCGGGCTTCTCCTCGACCTCTTCCTCGGCAAGCGGGGCGCCGAGGATCGTCTCGAAGCCGTCCGAGGCGGGCGCTTCGCCGGTGGTGCCGGAATCGGTGTCGAGCGCCGAGGCGCGTGCTGCCACGTCGGGATCTCCGGCGGACCCGGCGATGTACCCGAACGTCTCCGTCGGGCCCGTCGCCGCGGGGTCGGCCGGCGCCACGACCTCGGAAGCCTCTGTCGAGACACCGTCGTGCTCCGTCGATACACCGTCGTGCTCCGTCGAAACACTGTCTCCCGCGACGCTGCCCTGGTCGGGCGTCTGGTCGGGCTGTTCGCTGCTCCCCTCGGTTCCCTCGTTCTTGCCTCGTCCGCGTCGTCCGATCACTTGGACTTCTCCGCGGCCTGCTCCATCGCGGTCTTGTACGCCTCGAGCTCGGCCTTGTGCTCGTCGACGAACTTCTGCTCGGCGGCGAACATCGCTTCCTGCTGCTTCTTGGTGTAGTCGGTCTTCTGACGGCATTCGAGGTCCGCGAGCGCGGTCTCGATCTCCTCCTCGGCGGCCTGCTTCCACTCCGGGGTCTTCGACGGGTCCACGTAGTCCTCCGGGTCCGCGGTCGCGGTGGTGGATTCGGACATCGAGCCGTCGGCGTCCTCGTAGAACTTGTTGCTGCGCTCGTAGAAGCTCTGGATCACGGCCTGTTGACGGTCGAAGCCGCTGTACCCGGCCTCGGCGAAGCAGTCCGCCCACGCCTTGTCCGCCTCGGAGGGCTTGGCCCCCTCGCCGTAGAACTGGTCGTAGAACTTGCTGACCGCGTCCATCAGCGGCTGGAACTCATCGGTCTGGCCGATGTTCTGCTGACCCCAGACCTCTTCCTGCGCCTTGCCCTGACAGCTGTTGGAGCTGTCCCACTCGTACTCGGGGTCGTTCATCTCCTCTTCGGTGGGCTGCGGGCCGTAGAGGACCTCGTAGTAGGAGGTCCTCTCGCTCTCGGTGAGGGAATCGACATACTCCTGGTTGGGATCCACCCAGGTGTTCTCGTCGGTGGGCTCCTGGGGCTCCGACGGGTAGGGGTTGTTGAACACGCCGTACCCGTACTGCGCGACCCACTCCTTCTTGTCCGGCTCCCACTCGACATCGCCTCCGCCGACCATGCCGGACTGCGAGGAGTAATCCACCGGCTGGTACTCGAAGCCCTCCTTCGCCATGCACTCGGCGACGAGCTCCTCCACCTTCTTCTGCTTCTTGTCCGACTCCGCCTGCTGCTCCTCGGGAGACGCGTCGAAGTCGTAGCCGGCGTTCATGTACTGGGCAAGCGGCGAGTTCTTCCAGGCGTCTTCCGGGGAGAGCGCCTCGCCGGAGCCTCCGTTGGTGCAACCGGTGATCCCGGCGAGCAGAGCGCCCGCGGCCGTCACAACCAACAGCGTCTTCGCTACGTTCATGTTCTTCTCCCCTTTTCGGGCCCGAGGCCGCCTGGTCCGCACAGGCTATCCAAAGCTGCGCGGCGGCGGCATCCATCGCGGGATGGATATGCAGATGCTGTACAGGTATGTCCGCTCGGAGGGATAAAGTCTCAAACTCTCGCTGAAGACATCCATCCGGGTCTCTCCAGCCTAGGAAGCGCACGAAGCGGGGCGAGTCAGGGACTCCCCTGACTCGCCCCTGATTCTGGGTGAGACGTGCCGATGTCAGCGCATGCGAGCCCGTGCGGCAGCGACCAGCGCGGCGAACAGGTCGAGGTCGGCGCCTTCTTCGGGATGCCACTGCACCCCCACCACGAAGCGGTCGCCGGGGCGCTCCATCGCGTGCGGGATGCCGTCGTCGCCGATCGCGGTGACGACGAATCCAGGATGCTCGCCCACGCCCTGGTGGTGATGGCATTCCACCTCGACCCGCTCGCCGAGGATCTCCCCGGTCCGCGTGCCGTTCTCGAGCGTCACCGCGACGTGACCGTAGACGCCGTCGCCTCCCGCGTGCACCTCGTCACCTCCGACGTCAGGCAGGTGCTGGATCAGCGTCCCGCCCGCAGCCACCGCCATGAGCTGCATCCCGCGGCAGATGCCGAGCACGGGCAGTTCGTCTGCGTCGGCCGCGGCGAGGTATGCGAGTTCGGATGCATCGCGGTCGTCGTACCAGACCGTGACGGTGGGATCCGGCTCCTGCCCGTACCGGTAGGGCGAGACGTCAGCGCCGCCCGCGACGATGATCCCATCCAGCCGGTCCGCCACCGCGGCCGCCATCGTCGCGTCCGCCACCGGCGGCAGCAGCACGGGGGCACCGCCGGCCGATTCGACCGCGCGCGCGTACGTCGCAGGGAGGAGGTCGGCGTGCACGCCGGGCCAGGTCCCCCAGGTCGCACTCTGGCGGTAGGTGGTGATCCCGATCACCGGGATGCGTTCACTCAAAGTCGCTCTCCAGCGGAGTCACGTACGCGTGCGACAGACCGCCGTCCACGAGGAACTCGGTCGCGGTGATGAAGCTGGACTCGTCGCTTCCGAGGAAGGCCACTGCGTTGGCGATCTCCTCCGGTTCGGCGAAACGTCCCATCGGGATGTGGATGAGGCGACGCGCGGCGCGCTCGGGATCCTTCGCGAAGAGCTCCTGCAGCAGCGGAGTGTTCACCGGGCCGGGGCACAGCGCGTTGACACGGATGCCCTTCCCCGCGAACTGCACGCCCAGCTCGCGCGTCATGGCGAGGACGCCGCCCTTGGAGGCGGTGTAGGAGATCTGGGAGGTCGCCGCCCCCATGAGCGCGACGAACGATGCGGTGTTGATGATCGAGCCGCCACCCTGCTCCAGCATGTACGGGATCACGGCCTTGCAGCAGAGGTAGACGCTGGTGAGGTTGACGTTCTGCACCAAGTCCCACGCCTCGATGCCGGTCTTGAGGATCGAGTCGTCGGAGGCAGGCGAGATTCCGGCATTGTTGAATGCCACGTCGATGCGGCCGTACTTCTCCTTCGCGAGGGCGAACATCGCCTCCACCTGCTCGGCGTTGGTCACATCGACCGCAGCGAACGCGCCGCCGAGTTCTTCCGCCACGGCGATGCCGTTGCTGCTGGGCAGGTCTCCGATGACGACGGTCGCCCCCTCCGCGGCGAACTTCCGCGCCGTGGCGAGGCCGATTCCGCTGGCGCCGCCGGTGATGACGGCGACCTTCCCCTCGAGCTTTCCCATGTGATGCCTTTCGTGTTGCGAGATGTGAGATCTGTGGTCGAGATGTCAGGAGTCGGTGGAGATGAAGACGTTCTTCACCTCGCTGAACGAGTTCGGTGCGTCCGGACCGAGCTCACGCCCGAGGCCCGACTGCTTGAACCCGCCGAACGGGGTCCAGTACCGCACCGATGAGTGCGAGTTGATGGAGAGGTTTCCGGAGTCCACGGCACGGGCCATCCGCAGCCCCCGTCCGAGATCCCGGGTGAAGATCGACCCGCTGAGGCCGTACTCGGTGTCGTTCGCCTTGGCGATCGCGTCCGCCTCGTCGCGGAAGGGCATGACCGCAACCACGGGGCCGAAGATCTCCTGCGTCCACACCGGATCCGTCAGGGTGCGCGGCAGCACCACGCTCGGTGCCACCCAGAAACCATCGCCATCGGTACCGGACTGACCCGAGAACGCGATGTCGGCATCGGCCAGATAGGACTCGACGCTCGCCTTCTGGTGTGCCGAGATGAGGGGGCCCATCTGCGCGCCGTCATCGTTCGGATCCGTCACCCGGAAGTCGGCCACCGCCGGACGCAGCAGGTCGAGGAACCGCTCGTACACGCTCTCCTGCACGAGGATCCGCGAGCGCGCGCAGCAGTCCTGACCGGCGTTGTCGAACGCGCTGCCCGGAGCCGTCGCGGCCGCGAGTTCGAGATCGGCGTCGTCGAACACGATGTTCGCGCTCTTGCCGCCGAGTTCCAGGGTGACGCGCTTGACCTGGTCCGCGCAGCCGCGCATGATGCCCTTGCCCACGTCGGTGGAGCCGGTGAAGCAGACCTTGCGCACCAGCGGGTTCGTCACGAACCGCTCACCCACCACGCGTCCCTTCCCGGGGATCACCGTGAAGACACCGTCGGGCAGGCCGGCATCGCGGGCCAGCTCGCCGATGCGCATCGCCGTGAGCGGGGTGAGCTCGGCGGGCTTCAGCACCACGGTGTTGCCTGCCGCGAGCGCGGGGGCGAAGCCCCAGCCGGCGATCGGCATCGGGAAGTTCCAGGGCACGATCACACCGACCACGCCCAGCGGTTCGTGGAAGGTGACGTCGACGCCTCCCGGCACGGGGATCTGCAGCCCGAAGTGACGTTCGGGTGCTGCGGAGTAGTAGGTCAGCACGTTGCGGACGTTCTCGGCCTCCCACACCGCGTTGCCGATGGTGTGACCCGAGTTCGCCACTTCCAGGGCGGCGAGTTCGTCCACGTGCGCGTCGATCGCCGCGGCGAACTCGCGCAGCAGTCGTGCCCGCTCGCCGGGGGCGACCGCCCGCCATGCCGGGAACGCGGCGTGCGCTCGTGCGATGGCGTCGTCGGTCTCGGCGAGATCCGCGAGCCCCACCGAGCCGATCGACTGCCCGGTGGCGGGGTTGATCACGACGGACTCGCCGCCGCCGTGGAAGGGAGATGCGGGGATGCGCATGAGTCAGAGCCTTTCGAAACCGCGGCGGAGTTCCCAGTCGGTGACCGCCGCGTCGAAGGCGGCGATCTCCACGTCAGCGTAATTCGTGTAGTGGCGGACGACGTCCTCGCCGAAGGCCGCGCGGGCGAGTTCGGACCCCGCCCACTCCTCACGTGCCTCTGCGAGCGTCTTCGGCACCACGGGCGCGTCCGACGAGTAGGCGTTGCCGACGAGTTCGGGCTCGAGCTCCAGCTCGTTCTCGATGCCGTACAGCCCACCGGCCAGCATTGCGGCGAGAGCGAGGTAGGGGTTCACGTCGCCGCCGGGCAGCCGGTTCTCCATCCGGGCGCTCGCGCCCTCGCCCACCAGCCGGACCGCACACGTGCGGTTGTCCATGCCCCAGGCGATGGCCGTCGGGGCGAAGGAGCCGAGCGCGAAGCGCTTGTAGGAGTTGATGTTCGGCGCGTAGAGCAGCGTGAACTCGCGCATGGTGGCGAGCACCCCGGCGATGAAGTGGTCGTACAGCTTGGTGCGCGATTGGGTGGCCTCGTCCCAGAAGACGAGCGCTCCGTCCTCCGCGCCCCGCAGCGACATGTGGATGTGACAGGAGTTGCCCTCGCGCTGGTTGGGCTTCGCCATGAAGGTGATGGACCCACCAGCCGAGCGCACCACGTCCTTCGCGATGGTCTTGTAGACGGAGTGGTTGTCGGCCGTGGTCATGACCTCGGCGTATTTGAAAGCGATCTCGTGCTGGCCGAGGTTGCACTCCCCCTTCGCCGATTCCACGTTCATCCCCGCCGCATAGGTGACTCGGCGGATCTCGCGCAGCAGCGGCTCCACCAGCAGCGAGCCCAGCACCGAGTAGTCCACGTTGTACTGGTTCATCGGCACGAGGTCGCGGTAGCCGTTGTTCCAGCCCTGTTCGAAGGAGGTCTGGAACATGACGAACTCCAGTTCCGTGCCCGCGAATGCCGTGAACCCCAGCTCCGCGGCGCGCTCGATCTGGCGGCGAAGGATCTGGCGGGGCGACACGTCCACGGGGCTGCCGTCGGCGAGGGTCAGATCGCACTGGATCATCGCGGTTCCCTCGCGCTGGGGCAGCAACCGGATGGTGTCGAGGTCCAGCACGAACATCATGTCGCCGTACCCCTTCTCCCAGCTGGTCAGGTCGTAGCCGTCCACCGTGTTCATCTCCACGTCGACGGTGAGCAGGTAGTTGCATCCCTCCGTGCCGTGTCCCAGCACGCTCTCCACGAAGAACTCGCCGTGGATGAACTTCCCCTGCAGGCGCCCCTGCATATCGGTGAAGGCCAGCAGGACGGTGTCGATCGTGCCATCGCTGATGGCGGAGCGGAGCTGCTCGGCGGTGAGCATTCGGTCGTTGCGGGTTGCGCTTGTCATGAAGGAGACCTCGGATCTTGCGTGATGTGAGGGATGAGCGGGAGACGAGGGGCTAGGTGACCAGGCCGCGAAGCAGCGCCGCGGTGGCCTCGCAGTGCTCGCGCATCACGGCACTGGCCGTGGCGGGATCGCGATCCAGGATCGCCTGGACCACAGCGCGGTGCTGCTCGTCGGAATGATGGATGTTGGGCTGCAGGAACGGGATCCGCGCGAGCAGCCGGTGCACGCGGATGAGGGTCTCACCGCAGGAGGCGGCGAGGGTGGGTGAGCCGGATGCGGTGGCGATCGCGAGGTGCAACCGGGCATCCGCCTGCCGGTAGTCGGCTGGCTCGTGAGTCTGTTCGACGTCGGCGAGGCTGCGCAGCAGCAGCTCCCGCTCCGGCGCAGACAGGTCGCGTGAGGCGCCGGCGGCGGCTGCGCCCGGCTCCACGACGGAGCGCAGCACGATCACGTCGGTGAGTTCGGCCTCCAGCTCCGCCCGGCTGAGCGCGTCCGGTGCCGCCGGGCTGGGGCGGCTCTCCACCACGGTGCCTCCGCCGCGGCCGCGCCGCGTGGACACGAGCCCGGCGGCGCGCAAAGCGCTGATCGCCTCGCGCAAGGTGGCACGGGAGACGTCGAGCCGCGCCGCCAGGTCACGCTCGGGGGGAAGGCGATCACCCGGACGGAGGATCCCGAGCTGGATCGCGGATCCGAGCTGCTCGACGCACGATTCGAACGTCATCTGCGAGCGCACCGGCCGCAGCACGAGTCCGATGAGCGGCGAGGGATCCTCCGTCATGGTGTTCACGCTCTCACTCCTCCAGGAGCAGGTCGGCGTCCTTGGTCAGGTGCGGCGCTTCGTCGTGCGACATGAAGGTGCGCTTGCCGTAGGCGAACCACAGCGCCACGGCGAGGATCGCCACGACGGCCACCGCGACCGGTGCGTAGTTGAAGGTGTCGATCGTGATCTCGGCCACCGGCGGCAGCACGAACAGGATCACGATGAAGATCACCCACACCACGGCGATCCAGCCGACCACCGCGCTCCACCTGCCCAGGTTCCACGGGCCGGGCTTCCACGACGTGTCCAGCCGGCGAAGCAACACGGGAGTGACGTAGGCGATGTACAGGCCGATCACCGCAACCGAGGTGACGGCGGCATAAGCCGTGTAGTTGAACAGGGCAGGGATCGTGAGGATCACCGACAGCACGACGCACAGCCAGATGGAGTTGGTGGGCGTTCCGGTGCGCTTGTTGACCTGCGCCCAGATGCGCGAGCCGGGGATCGCGTTGTCGCGGGAGAACGCGTAGCTCATGCGGGAGTTCGCCGTGACCGACGCCATGCCGCAGAAGAACTGGGCACCGCAGACGATGAACAGCAGGAACTTCGCGACATCGGGGTTGTTCAGCGCATCGATGAAGATCTGTGCCGGACCGGAGCCCAGCGAGGTGCCCACGATGGCCGAGAGGCCCTCTTCGCTCCCGTCCTGGATCGCCGCGACGATCGTGTAGAGCAGGATCCAGCCACCGATGATCGAGATCAGCACGCTCATCACGATGCCGCGAGGGGCCGCGCGGGAGGCGTTCTTGGTCTCCTCGGCCACGTGCGCCGAGGCGTCGTATCCGGTGTAGGTGTACTGGGCCATCAGCAGACCCATGAGGAAGACGTAGGGCCCGAAGGTCCAGCCGGTCTCGTTGTGCCAGGTGGTGAACGTCCACGCCACGTCCTGGTGCTGCGACGGCATGATCCACAACACGGCGACGATGATCACCACGCCCACGATGTGCCACCAGGCCGACACCGTCGACAGCAGGCTGACGAGGTTGACGCCGAAGGTGTTCAGCAGACCGTGGATCACGATCAGCACGATGAACAGTCCGAACGTATTGAGGGCGGTCACCTCCACGCCCCACATGAGGTTGGCGAACGCCATCATGGTTGCCGCGGCGCCGTAGTCGATGGCTGCCGTCACGGCCACCTCGCCGAGGAAGTTGAACCAGCCGACGAACCACGCCCACTGGCGCTTGTTCTTCTTCGCCAGGCGACCGGCCCAGAAGTAGAGACCGCCCGCGGTCGGATACCGCGAACACACCTCGGCCATCGCGAGAGCGACGCACAGCACGAAAACGCCGACCAGGGGCCAGCCGATCGTGATGGCGGACGGTCCGCCCGACTTCAGCGCGATGTTGAACGAGGTGATACACCCCGCCAGGATCGAGATGATCGAGAACGACACCGCAAAGTTGGAGAAGCCGGACATTCCCCGGTGGAGCTCTTGTTTGTAGCCGAGTTCGGCGAGGGCCGCCGCATCATCGTCCACGTGATTCACCGGCGTCTTTGACGATTCTTCACTCATTGCACTTCCCATCGGAATCACAGAAAGAAACAGTTGAGCGATTCTCTTGCCCCGGGGAGCTGAATGTCAATGGCCTGACTTCAGACCGATAGAACTTTTCGGAGCTCCGGGCCGCAGTGAGAGAGGGAATCGCACCTCCGAAGCGCTTCGGAGGTGCGATTTCCCTCTTCCAGGTGTCAGCGGGCGCGGGGGTGTGCCAGCGTGTACACGTCTCGAAGGGCGTCGACCGAGACGTGCGTGTAGATCTGCGTCGTGGTGACCGATGCGTGCCCGAGCAGTTCCTGCACCACGCGCACATCCGCCCCGCCCTGCAACAGGTGCGTGGCGAAGGAGTGGCGCAGAGTGTGCGGTGAGACATGGGCGCTCAGATGTGCCCGCTCGGCGGCCGACTGGATCACCAGCCAGGCGCTCTGTCGCGACAACGGCGCTCCGCGCGCGCCGAGGAACAGCTTCGGCGTGGCGCTCCCCCGCGCCGCGAGCGCCGGGCGCACCCGGGTGAGGTAGGCGTCCACGGCAGCGCGCGCGAACGATCCGACGGGCACGATGCGCTCCTTCGAGCCCTTGCCCCGGAGCCGGATCACGTCCCCGTGCGCGAGGTCGTCGACGTCCAGGCCGATCGCCTCGGACACGCGCGCACCGGTGGCGTACATCAGCTCCAGCAGCGCGCGATCGCGCAGCCCGATCGGATCATCCGACGGCGGCGCGTTCAGCAGCGACTCGACCTGCGCGATCGTCAGCGCCTTCGGCAGCCGCCGCGGCGGCTTGGGCGGGCGAAGCCGCCCGGTGGGGTCGTCGGTGTCGATTCCCTCGCGCACCAGGAAGCGATGAAGCCCGCGTACCGAAGACTGCATGCGCGCGAGGCTGGTGGCCGCGGGAGGCGGATCGAGGCTGGCTCGCTGCGCAGCGAACTCCGCCACGATCGCCGGGGTGATCGCTGCGGTGTCCTCCGTACCGGAATCCGTGAGCCACTGGGCGTACACGGTGAGGTCGCGGCGGTACGCGGCCACGGTGTGCTCGGCGAGACCGCGTTCGATAGTGACGTGGCGCAGATACCGATCCACAGCACGATCGATGAGCATGGGATCAGGCGCCGCGGCGCAGGACCTCGGCGGCAGCGAGCGCACCGAAGGCCAGGATGCCGTTCTGGAACCGTCCCGCCAGCACGCCGTCGATCACGTCATTCAGCGCCACCCATTCACGACGCATGTCTGCTTCTTCGCCTTCGCGAACGAAGTCGGTGGTGACGCTGGAGAGGCCGCGAGCCAGGTAGATGTGAATGATCTCGTCGTTGCCGCCGGGGGTGGTGTGGATCGATCCGAGCAGCTGCCAGCGGTCGGCCTGCAGGTCGGCCTCCTCGGCGAGCTCGCGTGCTGCGGCCGCCTGGGTGTCCTCCCCCGGCACATCCAGCAGGCCCGCCGGGATCTCCCAGTCGCGGGAGCGGATCGGGTGGCGGTACTGCTGGATCAGGATCATCCGGTCCGCGTCGTCCAGGGCGACGACGGCGGCCGCTCCCGGGTGGTGCACGAAGTCGCGCGTCAGGGTCTCGTCACCGTAGGCGAACGTCTCCGTGACCACGTCCCAGACGTACCCGTGGAAGGACGTGCGCCGTTCGATTCCGTCGCCGAGCGCGACGGGCTCGTCGCGCAACACCTCGGTGCCGGCGCCGGACGCCTCGACCGGAGAGACGATGTGAGTCATGTGATCCCTTTCGAACGGTGACAAGAGGCGGCCGGGCCGATCGGCCCGGCCGCCTCTCACGCGGTGATCGCCGTCACTCGCCATTCTCGACGGCGAACAGCTCCGAGCTGTGGTGGCGCTCCAGGGCCGCGCCGATCAGCCCGCGGAAGAGCGGGTGGGCGTCGGTGGGACGCGAGCGCAGTTCCGGGTGGGCCTGCGTGGCGATGTAGTACGGGTGCACCTCACGGGGCAGCTCGACGAACTCGACGAGGTCGAGCTCCGGGTTGAGCCCGGAGAACACGAGCCCGGCCTCCGAAAGCTGATCGCGGTAGGAGTTGTTGACCTCGTAGCGGTGGCGATGACGCTCCTGCGCCGTGGTGCTGCCGTAGACCTCTGCCGCGATGGAGCCCTCGGCGAGAGCCGCCGGATACAGGCCGAGACGCATCGTTCCGCCCAGATCACCCGCGGCGATGATGTCGACCTGCTCCTCCATCGTGGCGATGACGGGAGCCGTGGTGTCGGGGTCGAACTCGGTGGACGATGCCCCCTCGATGCCCGCCTTGTGTCGGGCGTACTCGATCACCATGCACTGCAGACCGAGGCAGATGCCGAGCGTGGGAATGCCCTGCTCACGTGTGAACTGCAGTGCACCGAGCTTGCCCTCGATTCCGCGGATGCCGAAACCACCCGGAACGATCACACCGTCCAGGTGTGCCAGGGCCTTGGCCGCGCCCTCGGGGGTGGTGCACGTGTCCGACGCGATCCACTCGATCGTGACGTGGGTCTCCTGAGCGAAGCCGCCGGCCCGCAGCGCCTCGGTCACCGAGAGGTAGGCGTCGGGCAGGTCGATGTACTTGCCCACGAGTCCGATGGTGACCTCGTGCTTGGGGTTGTGCACGGCGCCGAGGACCTTGTTCCAGCGCGTCCAGTCCACGTCGGTGGCGCGATCCTGCAGGCCGAAGGCGTCGACGATGTACTGATCCAGCCCCTGCTCGTTGAGCATGGTGGGGATGTCGTAGATGCTCGGCACGTCAGTGGCGTTCACCACCGCGTCCTCGTCCACGTCGCACATGAGGGCGATCTTGCGCTTGTTGGATTCCGTGACGGGGCGGTCCGAGCGCAGTACCAGGGCGTCGGGCTGGATGCCGATGGAGCGGAGCGCTGCGACGGAGTGCTGCGTGGGCTTGGTCTTCTGCTCGCCCGAGGCTCCCATGAAGGGAACCAGCGACACGTGCACGAAGAAGACGTTCTTGCGGCCCAGCTCGTGACGGATCTGGCGGGCCGACTCGATGAACGGCTGTGACTCGATGTCGCCCACCGTGCCGCCGATCTCGGTGATGATCACGTCGGGCTGCGGGTCGTTGGACGCCTGCAGCCGCATGCGGCGCTTGATCTCGTCGGTGATGTGCGGGATCACCTGGACGGTGTCGCCGAGGTACTCGCCACGGCGTTCCTTCGCGATCACCTGAGAGTAGATCTGACCCGTGGTGACGTTGGCGGCCTGGCTCAGCTCGATGTCGAGGAAGCGCTCGTAGTGGCCGATGTCCAGGTCGGTCTCGGCACCGTCATCCGTCACGAACACCTCACCGTGCTGGAACGGGTTCATCGTTCCGGGGTCGACGTTCAGGTAGGGATCGAGCTTCTGCATCACGACGTGCAGTCCGCGCGCCGTGAGGAGGTTGCCGAGACTGGCGGCCGTGAGCCCCTTGCCGAGACTGGAGACGACACCCCCGGTCACGAAGATGTGCTTGGTGACCTTCTCAGAAGAGGTCGCCGGGGAGGAAGAGTTCGCCGCGTTGTTATCCGTCACGGACTTCCACCCTATCAGCGGTTGCAGCCTTTCGGCTGAGAATCCGATTCGTGCCTCAGTGGTCGACCGCGAGCGCCGCGGTGAGCTCCGCAGCGGAGGGCGGGTTGGCACCGATGCGCGACACCGTGATCGCCGCGGACGCGAGGGCACAATCCAAGGCGGTGACGACCGCGTCGACCGTGATGGGCATGTCCGTCACGAGCGCACGATCGGTGTCCTCGCGCAGCAGCCCGAAGAGGAGCCCCGACATGAAGGCGTCGCCCGCTCCGATGGTGTCTGCCACGGTGGTGGTGCGCGCGGGCCGATGATGCACCTCATCATCCACTCGCGCGACACAGCCCCGCGCGCCGCGCGTGATGACGCCGAAGCGCACACCTGCGGCAGCCAGTTCCGCCAGCACGTCTTCGAGCGGGACATCGGGCCGAAGCCACTGCGCGTCCTCGTCGCTCAGCTTCACCACGTGAGTGGAGGCCGCGAGGGCGAAGGCGCGCTCCCGTGCCTGCTGGCCCATGACCGCGGCGCGGATGTTCGGATCGAAGCTGAGCATCGCGCCGAGACTCGCCGCGGCGAAGGCCTCTCGCACATCGGCGGCCTCGGCGTCACGCAGAGCACCGATCGATCCGGTGTGCACGAGCCTCAAGCCCTCCAGCGGGGGCACCGGGATGCGCCCGTCCAGATCGAACTCGTAGGTGGCACTGCCATCGGCATCCAGCGTCGCTCGGGCCGACCAGGTGCGCGTGGCACCCACGGATTCCGCCCCGAGCGTCACACCGGCGGCTGCGAGATGCGCGCGGACGAGATCGCCGTGCTGGTCAGCGCCGACGAGGGTGTGCAGCATCGTCGGCTCCCCCAGCCTCGCGAGCCCCACCGCCACGTTCATCGGGGAGCCGCCCGGGTGGGCGACGCCCGCGACGATGTCGACGAGGGCCTCGCCGATGACGGCGATCGCCGGTGCGGCAGGGGTGTGCGGGGTCATGGCTGATCCTCGTCTCTCCGGAGAACGTCTACGGCGGTCAGCACGAGGGCCGACGTCGTCGGCATCATGCGCCGCTCATCGACGTTACCGCCGCAGCCTGCTGCTGCGTATCCCGTGCGTCGGGGGAGATCGTCTCCACGGCGAGACGGCGGAGCACGGCGTCGCCGCCCTCGGCGGAGACGAGGAGGGAAGATCCGCGCGGAGCGATCAGATCCGTGATCACGCGCGTGCCGTCATCCGCGAACAGCTCGACGGAATCGCGGTCGAGCCACAGCTCCAGTCGCACGAGCCCGGACACCGAGAGATCGACCGACTCCGCGCTCGCGAAGCCCGCGGGCATGCCGGCAGAGCCGGGGCGCCGATCAAGGCGCACCTCGCCGCGGGCGCCGTCCACCTCGATCAGCGCCGACCCGCCGAGATCCAGGCGCAGACACGCACCGGGTGCCACCTCGGCCGCCACCGCGATCCGGCAGCGTGCCGGAAGCTCGGCGC
The DNA here is from genome assembly GCA_031277945.1 of Microbacterium sp. GTDB lineage: Bacteria > Actinomycetota > Actinomycetes > Actinomycetales > Microbacteriaceae > Microbacterium. The sequence continues at coordinate 327,534 of JAITLK010000001.1, forward strand.
GAAGCTGCGCTCCCGGGCGCATCGGGGCATCGACGTAGGCCGCGACGGGTTCTGTCGGCGGTGCGATGGGCTGCTGCCGCAGCACGATTCGGCCCTGTCGGCGCACGAGGGAGAGGCGACGGGCGAGCGTCATCGCACCGCGGCTGGGGGCTTCCTCGTCGACGGCCAGCTCACCGGCGTAGTCCCAGTTGCTCATCCAGGCGATGAGAGTGCGCTCCTCGTCCGGCATCCCGGAGAACGTCACGCCCGCGTAGCAGTCCCGGCCGTGGTCCAGCCAGTCGAGCTCGGCCAGCTCCGCTCGGGATGCGATCGCTCCCGGTGCGCGCTGCGCGGGTGCATCGTCGGGGACGAACCGCTCGCCGTCGAAGCGGCCGACGACGTACTGCGTTCCCGATCCACCGGCGATACCGCCGGGGTTGATGCTGATCAGCAGCACCCAGCGCACCTCGTCGGGGTTTCCGTCGACGGCGAGCGGGAACAGGTCCGGGCACTCCCAGACTCCCTCTGTGGCGCCACGAGGACCGTAGTCCGAGAGGTAGTCCCAGCTGATCAGATCGTCCGACCGATACAGCACCACCCGGCGCTCCACCGCCTCGACGGCCACCATCACCCAGTACTCGCCGCCTTCCCCGCGGTAGCGGAAGACCTTCGGATCCCGGAAGTGGTCCGATCCCCGATCGAGCACCGGGTTGGCCCCGAAGGGGATCCAGGTCATTCCGCCGTCGGTGCTGGACGCGATCCCCTGCGCCTGACGCCCGCCGGAGCGGTCCGCCAGGGTGAAGATCGCGACCAGCGGTGACCCGTCCGACGTGCCGAGCCCACTCGTGTTCGCGTCGTCGAAGACGACGGAGCCGGAGAAGATCTCGTCATCCTCGGTGTACCCGATCGCCACGGGATGCTCCTCCCAGTCGATCAGGTCCGGGCTGGAGGCATGCCCCCAGCTCATGAAGCCGTGCGTCGTGCCGTGCGGGTTGTACTGGAAGAACAGGTGGTAGCGGCCGTCGTGGCGGACGAGGCCGTTCGGGTCGTTCATCCAGTTGCGGTGCGGGCGGAAGTGCAGGGAGCAGGTTCGCGGGGTCATCGTCTCTCGTCGGGAAGGGGTGTGCGGTATCGGGTCGAGCACCATCGTGTCGCGGTCAGCGAGTCGGTCGGGCCGGCGAGCCGGTCACTTGCCGGCTCCCGCGGTCAGTCCCTCGCGCAGTGGCTTCTGTCCGAAGACGAAGACGATCAGAGCGGGGATCATCGAGATGACCACACCGGCGAGGACGGTCGAGACGCTCCCCGTGCCGAGGTTGCCCTGCAGGGTCACGAGGCCCAGCGGCAGGGTGAAGTTCTGCTCGCTGATGGTCATGATGAGCGGCCGGAAGAACTCGTTCCAGTGGTAGTTGAAGGCGAGGATGCCGACGATCGCCAGACCAGGGGTGGACAGCGGCAGATAGATCCGGAAGAAGGTACGCCACGGGCCGGCGCCGTCCAGCTCCGCCGCCTCCCCCAACTCGTCCGGCAGCCCCAGGAAGTACTGGCGCATCAGGAACGTACCGAATGCAGTGGGGAGGGCGGGGATGATCAGGGCGAGCAGGGTGTCTGCGAGACCCATCCCGCGCACCAGCATGAAGACCGGGACGATGATCACCTGCAGCGGCACCATCATCGTCGCGAGGATCATGCCGAACAGCACCTTCTTGCCGCGGAACTCGTACCGGGCGAAGACGTAGCCGGCCATCGCCGCGCTGAGCATCTGGCCGGCTGCGATGAGCCCGGTGACCAGAGCGCTGTTCCAGACATAGAGCCACACCGGGATCTTCGTGAAGACATCGCCGAATGCGGCAAGTCCGAAAGACGTGCTGTGCGTCACGGCGTCGGTGGGGGTGAGCGCCGTGAGCAGCGTCCACACGACAGGGGCGAGGGTGAGCGCTGCGGCCACGGTCAGCACGACGAAGGTGCCGACGCGGCCGAGCGCGGGAATGCCCGCCCGGGATCGGAGTGCAGGAGTGGACATGGTCGACCTCATCCGTAGAAGACGAAACGCTTGCTGAGCTGGAACTGGATGCCCGTGACGAGCATGATCAGCAGCGTCAGAGCGATGCCGATCGCGGAGGCGCCGCCGAAATCGAGCTGACGGAATGCCGATTCGTAGATGACCATGACAGCCGTCCGGGTCTCATCCCCGGGGCCCCCGCGCACCAGCACGTAGGGCTGGTCGAAGATCTGCAGGGCGTTGATGATCGCCATGACGGTCGCCACGAGCATCGTCGGACTGATCAGCGGGAGCGTGATGTGACGGAACTGCGACCAGCCCCGCGCCCCGTCGATCGACGACGCCTCATAGACCTCGCGCGGTACGGCGGCGAGTCCGCCGAGGAAGAGCAGGAAGGTGAATCCGAAGTTCTGCCACACGTACACCAGCAGCACCACGGTCTTCGCTCCCAGGCCCGTGGTCAGCCACCCGACCTTGCCCACGCCGAGCAGGCCGAGCAGCTGGTTGACAAGGCCGAACTCCTGGTTGAACAGGTACGACATCACCAACGAGACGGACGCGGCCGACAGGATCAGCGGGAAGAACAGGGTGGATCGGAAGAAGGTGCTGAGCCACCGCGGCATCCGGGCCTGCACGAGCACGGCCAGCAGGAGCGCGACCGCGAGCTGCAGGATCACCGCCACGATCACGAACCCGATGGTGTTGAGGAACGACACCCGGATGGTGGGGTTCGTCGCAGCGTTGACGAAGTTGTCGATGCCCACGAACTCGGGCGCCGTGATGATGTCCCAGCGGAAGAACGCGAGGACCACGGAGGCGAGGATCGGCAGGAAGCTGAAGAGGCCGAGTCCGATCACGGTGGGCGCGAGGAACAGGGTGATCAGCGAGCGGGTGCCCCGGCGTTGCGTGCCGGCGGGGCGTACGGAACCGGCGGCGATGGCCGAGGTGGCGGTGGAGACGGTCGCGGACATCAGCGTCCCTTCAGTGCGAGCTCGAGGTCGCGCTGCATGGTGGACAGCCCGCGACGCACACCGGCGGAGCCGTTCGTGATGGTCGCCACGACGTTCTTGATGAGGGCCTGCTCGACGGCGGCCTGCTGCGGCGGCGCGGGGATGGGTCCGGTACTGGGGAAACGGTCGAGGGTGTCGTAGAAGACCTTCCAGTGCGCGGGACCGGTGCCTGCCCCGTAGAGCGCGTCGTTCAGCGATCGGCGGGTGAGCGAGGAGTCGGGCTGCGGATGGGCGATGGTCATCCCCTCCACCGAGACGCAGTACTTGAGCCATTCCCAGGCTTCGTCCTTGCGGCGCGAGGTCTCCATGATCGCGTAACCGGCTGCGCCGAACTGGTGGCGCTGGCCGCGCATCCGGGGGAAGAACGACACGTCGTAGTCGTCGTTGGCGAACCCGGCCTCCGCCAGTCCTTTCACCCAGAACCCGCCCGCCGGGGTCATGCCGACCGCGCCGGTGGAGAACAGCGAGACGAGCTCGTTGCCGCCGCCCTGGGCGGGGTTGGCCGCGATCCCCTCGGACACCATGCGCTCCAGGACTTCGAAACTCTCGATGGTGCGCTCGTTCAGGGCGTCCGCGTTCTCCCACAGGTACCCGCCGCCGCGCGGAGTCTCCCCCGGATAGAACTGCTTCCAGAACCACTCACCGCCCGGGGACTTCTCCTCGGTCACGATGCTCGTCTCGTTGATGTACAGCCAGGGCACCACTCCGCCCCACAGCCGGTTGTTCCAGAAGTAGGGCAGGAAGGATCCCTGTCCCGATTGGCGCATCGCACGCGCCACCGTGAAGAAGTCGTCGACGCTCCAATTGTCCGCAGGTCGCTCGAGCCCAGCGCGCTGCAGCGCCTGGGTGCTGTAGTAGACGTTCGCGGCGTTGAAGTTGTCGGGAAGCTGGAAGAGGCTCCCCCGGTACAGGAACGCTTCGATGAGCGACGGATGGACGTCGTCGAAGTACTCCTGCATCTCGCTCGCATCACGGCGCACGTAGTCGTCGAGAGGGTGGGCCATGCGTGACGCGAACAGCTGCGCGCCTTCGGTGGCGACGGTGACGACGTCCGGAGACGTGCCCGCCGCCACCATCGTGAGGATCTTGGCGAAGTAGTCGCCCCAGTCGGTCCCCTGGATCGCGACGATGCGCACCGGGATGTCCGGGTGCTTGCGCTGGAAGCCCTCGACCAGGCTCTGGCGCGCAGCCGCGTCCTGGGCGGTTCCCAACAGTGCCACCGTGAGCGCTTCGTCGCCGCGCCCCGGGATGTCCAGGCCGGTCAGGCGCGGCCAGGAGATCGCCGTGCCCACCAGCCCCAGCCCCAGTACGCCGAGCATCGCCCTGCGTGAGATGTCAACCACGTCGTCGTGTCTCCTCGTGCCGAAGTACAGATGTGCCGCCGGCATCCGGCGGTGCTGAATTGATTCAGCACGCGATGCTAACAAGTTCCGCGCCGGCGCCGCAACCGTTGTGCTGAATTAATTCAGCATTGTGCTTCATCAATTCAGCACCGTGCTTCCCGGTTCCCCCGATTCGGGTCGCTATCGTGGGGAGGAGTCCATGCCGCACGATCGAGGGGAGCGCCATGTCCGTGCCGCCGTCCGCGCGCCGTCCCACCCTCGCCGACGTGGCAGCGCGCTCCGGGATGTCCAAGGCCGCCGTGAGCATGATCCTCAACGATCGGCCGGGTACGAGGTTGTCGGCGGAGGCTGCCGAGAAGGTACGCGCGGCTGCGGCAGAACTCGGCTACCGTCCCAACCCCGCGGCGCAGAGTCTGCGGCTGGGCAAGACCCGCACGCTCGGCTTCATCTCCGATCAGGTGACGATCACCCGGTATGCGTCCGGGATGATCCGGGGCGTACTGGCAGCGGCCAAGGAGCGCGACCAGACGGTCCTCATCGCGGAGACCGGCGGCACAGAGGACCTCGCCCGCGTCATCCAGCAGATGACCGATCGCCGGGTGGACGGCCTCCTCATCGGATTGATGGCGGCACGCCAGATCGACATCCCGAAGGTGCCGCACGATGTGCCCGTTGTCGTGGTCAACGGCATGTCCTCCACCGACCACCCGAACATCCTGCCCGACGAACATGCGGCAGGCGTTCAGGTGGCCCAGCACCTCATCGAACGCGGCCATCGCAGCATCGGCGTCATCGGGCCTCTCCCCCGCATCGCCGGCGACCTGCGGCTGTCTGCCACCATCGGCGAGCGCTTCGCGGGCCTGGACCAGGTTCTGAACGCCTCGTCCGCCGACGTCATCCGCATCGACGTCGACGGGTGGCGACCGGATGTCGGCTACGACCAGACGCATCTGCTCCTGGAAGCGCATCCGGAGATCACGGCGATCATCGCGGGAAACGACAATGTGGCCTTCGGCGCATACCAGGCGATGAGTGAGCGCGGACTGCGCGTCGGCGCGGACGTCTCGGTGATCTCGTTCGATGACGAGGAGCTGGCCGAGTTCCAGCGGCCCGGGCTCACCACGGCACGCCTGCCGTACGAGGAGATGGCCCGGCGCGGTGTGGAGATGCTGCTGGGAGAGCGTGAGCTCTCGCACGAGCGAATCGCCATGCCGCTCATCGTGCGCGACTCCGTGCGTGCCCCGCGAGGGTGATCTCGCGAGGCACGCACGTCTCAGCGTCGGACGATGCGTCCCGCCAGCCAGTTGCCGAACAGCTGACCCACCTGCACGATCACCACGATGATCGCGACCGTGACCCAGGTCGCGGCGGGGTCGAACTGCTGGTAGCCGTAGATGATGGCGAAGTTGCCCAGGCCGCCGCCGCCGATGTAGCCGGCCATCGCCGACATGTCGACCACGGCCACGAACATGAACACGTAGCCCAGCACCAGCTGTGCCAGCGCCTCCGGGATGACGACCCCGAACAGCACGGCGAGGCGCCGCGCCCCGGATGCTCGCGCCGCTTCGACGATGCCCGGGTCGACGCTCACAAGGTTCTGCTCCACGACGCGCGCGATCACGACGGTTGCCATGATCGTCATCGGCACGATCGCGGCGGTGGTGCCGAGCGTGGTGCCGGCCACCACTTTGGTGAGCGGGCCGACAGCCGTCAGGAAGATGATGAACGGGATCGGCCGGATGATGTTCACGAGCACGTTCAGCACGCCGAACACGACCGCGTTCTCGAACAGGTTTCCCCGGCGCGTGGCGTACAGCGCCGCGCCGAGCACCAGGCCGGCCACGCCTCCGATCAGCAGTGTGACCGCCGTCATCCAGACGGTCTCGACCACCGATTGGCCCAGAACGGGCCCGATGACATCCCAGTCCGCTGCGGGGGCGATCATGATGCGGCCTCCTCTGCAGCGTCGGCATCCGACCACGCGTCGCGTTGCCGATCGGGGCGCACCACGCGCGTGCGCGCCGCAAGATCCGCGAACACGGCACCCACGGCGTCCTCGGTCGCGTTCACGCGGTAGGTGAGGGTTCCCAGCTGACGTCCCCGGATGTCGGTGACGCCGCCGAACACCACGACACCACGCACACCGTGCTGCGCGAACACGGTCTCCACGTCCTCGCTGGTGAACTCATTCACATCCACGCTGAGCAGTGCCCCGCCGCCACGGCTCAGAGCCTCGAGCACGTCACCACGCGGGACGCCCTGCGTGGCGTCGGAGACGAAACGGGACGTCAGCGACGCCGTCGGGTGTGCGAACACGCGATAGGTGTCCCCCTCGTCCACGATGCGCCCCTGTTCCATCACGATGACCTCGTCGCAGAGCTCGTGCACCACGCTGATCTGGTGGGTGATGACGACGATGGTGATGCCCAGCTCGCGGTTGGCGCGAGCGAGGAGATCGAGGATGTCGCGGGTGGTCTGCGGATCCAGTGCGCTGGTTGCCTCGTCGGCCAGCAGGATGTCCGGGTTCGTGGCCAGCGCACGTGCGATGCCCACGCGCTGCTTCTGACCGCCGGAGAGCCGTCGTGGAAACTGATCCGCCTTGTCAGCGAGCCCCACGAAGTCCAGGAGCTCGGCGACCCGTGCCGCGATCCGCTCCTTCGGCCAGCCCGCGACCTTCAACGGGTAGGCGATGTTGCCGCGCACGGTCCGCGAGGAGAACAGGTTGAACTGCTGGAACACCATGCCGATCCGGCCACGCAGCGCACGCAGCGCCGCCTCGTCTGCGGCGCCCACGTCCACACCGAGCGTCGACACGGTTCCCGACGTGGGCTTCTCAAGCCCGTTGATCATCCGCACGAGCGTGGACTTTCCTGCGCCGGAGTAGCCGATCACACCCACGATGCGACCGCGGGGAACGCGGAGGGACACATCGTCGACGGCACGGATCGCGCCGCGACTGCGCCGCGCCGGAAACTCCTTGCCGACACTGTCGAAAACGACCGCGAAGTCCGCGGTGGAGGATTCCTCCACCGTGGACGCGGTCTTGCTGCGAACCACCGGCGCCTTACTTCGCCGCGGAGATGTCCGACTCGAGTCCGGTCAGCACCTCCGTGAGCTTCGCCTGGGTCCAGTCAGCCTTGAAGACGAGGTTGCCGTCGTTGAGCTTCGACACCGCTTCCTCCACCTCGGGGCTGTGGTACGCCTCGATCAGCTTGGCCCAGCGCGGGTCGTCAGCCAGCTCTGCGCGGGTGACGAACGCGTTGATGTAGGGCGCGAGCTGCGGGTCGTTGATGTCTTCCTTGAAGATGATGTCCCCGTCGGTGAGCCCGCCGCGCTGCGCCTGCACGTTGTTGACCACTGCGGCATCGGCGCTGCCGTCCTTGAGCGCAGTCACCGTCTGGTTCGCGTCCACGGGCGTCACCTTCACCTTGGAGTCGACGACGTCTGCCGGGGTGGAGAGTGCGTTGCCGCCGTCCTTCAGGGTGAGCAGTCCCGCGGTCTGCAGGTTGAGGAGGGCACGGGCGAGGTTGGTCGGGTTGTTCGGGACGGCCACCACGGCATCCGCCGGGAGCTTGTCGACCGCGTCGAACTCGGTGGAGTAGAGACCCAGCGGGTAGACGGCGGTCGCGCCGACAGGCACCAGGTCCGCGTTGTTGTCCACGTTGAACTGAGCGAGGAAGATCAGGTGCTGGAACAGGTTGATGTCCAGCGAACCGTCCTTGACACCCTGGTTGAGCTGGACGCCGTCGGTGATCGTCTTCACTTCGAGGTCGATGCCCTCGTCAGCCAGCTTGTCCTTCAGGATCTGCCAGTGCGGCTCGTTGCCGTCATCCGCTCCCAGCACGATCGTGTCCTGCTTGGCGGCGGTGCTCGCACCGTCGGTCGTGGCACCGGCATCACTGGAGCAGCCGACAAGTCCGCTCACCATGAGCGCGACCGTGGCGAGTCCGAGGATGGAGGTGGCTCGTTTGGAGAGGGAGATCTTGGTCATGGCTCCATGAAACAACCCCCGCTCGGCGCCGTCATCTGCGCCCGCAACACCTCGCCACGGAAGTTCTCATGACGTCACGGAACTACACGAAACGTCATGAGATTTTGACAGGGACGCGTGCCGCAGGTCGACCGCGCGCCTCTGGTCGCGGCCGGTTCGAGAGTGGCGCGTCACCGGGCGGAGTTCACTCAGCGATCGCGGCGGGCATCGCCGAGGGTCCGTCGCACGCAGCGCGAGAGGACCGACGTGCCCACAATACGGCGGGAGTCAGCCGCGCGGCTCCGCCAGGTACAGCAGCTCGCGCGCATGCGTGAGCGCGGCGTCCGAGTCGGTGAGGCCCGACAACAGCCGCGCCATCTCGGCTTCGCGTTCCTCCCCGGTGAGCTGGCGCACGCTCGATGCGGTGACGGAGCCGTCGTTGCTCTTCACCACGCTGAGGTGGTTGTTCGCGAAGGCGGCGACCTGCGCCAGGTGGGTGACGGCGATGACCTGACTGGTGCGCGCCAGGGTGGCCAGGCGCCGGCCGACCTCGATGGCAGCGGCGCCTCCGATTCCCGCGTCCACCTCATCGAATACGAACGTCGGCACGGGATCGGTTCCGGCGATCACCACTTCGATGGCGAGCATCACCCGGCTGAGCTCACCCCCGGAGGCGCCCTTCGCCACCGAGCGCGGTGACGCACCGGGGTGAGGTGCGAGCAGGAGCGCCACGTCGTCCCGGCCGAAGTGAGACGCGGTTCCGGTGCCGACGGCGACCGTGAGCGTGGCGTCGGGCATCGCCAGGGCGTGGAGCTCCTCGGTGACGGCAGCGCCCAGGCGCACGGCAGCTTCCGTACGCCGCGCAGTCAGAAGGTCGGCTGCGGCATCCAGCTCCGCCCGCAACGAGTCGATGCGGGTGCTGAGCCGCTCGACTCGGTCGCCGTCGTCGTCCAGTTCCATGAGACGGGCGGAGCCGGTCTCCAACAGCGCGAGCGCGTCTTCCAGCGATCCGTGTTGGCGGATGAGACCGGCCAGCAGCGCGCGGCGCTCCTCGACCGCTTCGAGTTCGTGAGGGCCGGACTCATCGAGGTCGGCGAGGTATCCGGACAGCTGCGCCGCGATGTCGACCGCGCGATAGCCGATCTCCGCCAGCTGCTCGGTGAGTGCGGTCAGCACCGGATCCGTCGCGCGCTCCAGGGCTCTCCGGGCGTCGGCGATGAGCCCCGAGACGTCGGCGGCGTCCTCCTCGCTGGAGAGCGCCTCCCGCGCCGTGCTCGCCGCCACGCGGAGCTCTTCGGCATTGCTCAGCCGCTCCGACTTCGCCGCGAGCTCGGTGTCCTCCCCCGGTTCCGGAGCGATGCCCTCGATCACCGCGATCGCCTCGCGCAGCTGCGCGGCCTCGGCCTGTCGCTCGTCGCGTCGGGTGGTCAGCTCGGTGAGCTCGGCCTCGGCCGCGAGGAACGCGTCGTACACCCGCCGGTACTCGGCCAGCGCATACGCCACCGGCTCGCCCGCGAAACGGTCCAGCGCGTCGCGCTGTGCGGCAGCGGAGCGCAACCGCAGCTGATCCGACTGACCGTGGACGACCACGAGTTCATCGGCGAGATCCGCGAGAACACCCGCCGGCGCGCTCCGTCCGCCAACGCTCGCCCGGCTGCGGCCTTCGGCCGTCAGCGTGCGCGAGACATAGAGCTCAGCGTGGCCATCGCCGATCGCTTCGACCTCTCCACCGGCGTCGGCGACCCGATCGGCCACCGCCCCCGCCTCGGGCACCACCCACACGCCGGCGACCACCGCGGATTCGGCTCCCGCGCGCACCGCACCGGAATCCGCGCGGGCGCCGAGCAGCAGCCCGAGCCCGGTGACCACCATGGTCTTGCCCGCGCCCGTCTCACCCGTGATCGCTGTGAAGCCGGGGCCGATCGGCAGGGTCGCCTCGGAGATGACTCCGAGGTCTCGCATGCGCATCTCCTCGATCATGCGGATCCTCCCTGAATGGGCAGCACGTCGGTGGCGGGGTCCGGTCCGCGCCAGCCGTCCACCGGCAGGCGGAATTTGCGCACCAGCCGGTCGGTGAACTTGGCCTCGTGGAGGCGCGCGAGTCGCACCGGAACCGCGGAACGTCGCACCACCACCCGTGCGCCGGGGGGCAGCTCGTGGGAGCGGCGGCCGTCCGCCCACAGCACGCCATTGCCGTTCGTCCGGCTCATCACCTCGATGGCGACGGACGAGGACGGATCCACCACGATCGGACGGGCGAAGAGGGCATGAGCCGACAGCGGCACCACGCTGATCGCCTGGACGGTGGGCCAGATCACCGGGCCGCCGGCGGAGAAGTTGTAGGCGGTGGAACCCGTGGGAGTCGAAACCACCATCCCGTCGCAACCGAAGCTGGTGAGCGGGCGGCCGTCCACTTCCAGGACAACCTCCAGCATCCGCTCTCGGCTGCCCTTCTCGATCGAGGCATCGTTCAGGGCGAAGGTGGAGTACACCACGTCTCCCTGTGCGTTCTTCACGCGGACGTCGACCGCCATGCGCTCTTCGACGGTGTAGTCGCGAGCGATCACGCGGCGGACGGCCTCGTCCATGTCGTCACGCTCGCTCTCGGCGAGGAAGCCGACGTGCCCCATGTTGATGCCGAGAACGGGCGCAGCGCTGCCGCGGACCAACTCCGCCGCGCGCAGGATCGTGCCGTCCCCGCCGAGCACGATGGCGAGTTCGAGATCGGCCGTGCTCAGCTCCTCGCCCAGCATACGGACGCGGTCCAGCACGCTGGGATCGGGCATCGCGTCGGCCAGGTCGTTGCGATCATCCGGCGACATCACCGGGATGGCGCCCGCCGCTGTGAGGGAATCGATCACCCGCATCGCCGCGGCGACCGTGTCATCGCGTCGCGCGTGCGCGACGACGAGGATGAAGCGTTCGTCCGTCATGCTCCGGTCACCTCCAGGACTCGCTCACGAAAATCAGTGGGATTGGCTCCCTCACGCCGCAGATGTATCAGAAACTCGGCGTTGCCGTGGGTACCGAGAATCGGACTGGGGAGAATCCCCAGAGTGCCCAGCCCGCCATCCCACGCGCTCCACAGCACCGCGGACACGGCATCGGCGCGCAGCCCCGGATTCGTGACGAGACCGCCCTTCACAGCGGTACGTCCGACCTCGAACTGCGGCTTGACGAGCAGCACGATGTCCGCGTCCGCCGCCGCAACGGCGGCGACCGCGGGAATCACGTGTTCGAGCGAGATGAACGAGAGGTCACCGGTGATCACCTGGGGAGGAACGGAGACGCCCGTGGCGGCGGTCAGACTCTCCGGGCTCATGTGACGCACATTGAACCCCTCGACGCTTCGCACGCCGGGATCAGCGGCGATCTCGGCCGCAAGCTGATCGTGGCCCACATCCACGGCGAGAACCGGCTCCGCCCCGCGTTCGCGCAACACCTGTGTGAAACCACCGGTGGATGCGCCCATGTCCAGAGCGACGCGACCGTGCGGATCGATGCCGAACCCGTCGAGCGCAGCGATCAGCTTGTGTGCGGCACGGCTGACGTAGTGGTCGGCCCCCGCCACCTCGATCACCGAATCCTCAGCAACAGGGGCGGACGACTTCACGATGGTCGTGCCGTCGACGCTCACCAGGCCGTCGGCGATGAGACGCGCGGCCTGGGACCGGGAACGAGCGAGCCCGTGACTGGTGAGCGCCGCATCCAGACGTGTCATCAGGCGGACTCTGCCCGCGGAACGCCGGAGTCCAGGCGCCGTGTCAGCTCGTCATGCAGACCCGCATACGCCTCCGCTCGTGCGGCCAGGGGCTGCGCTTCGATGACGCGCAGGCGGCTCACGAGTCCCGGATCAGAGGTGAAGTCGGTCACGACTCCACAATACGCGCCGCCCCCGACACGGTCACGGAGCTCCCGCGGCCTGCCGCGGAGCCCGGCGGGCGTTCCCGCGCCCGCTCGGACGGCGCGCGTGCTCCGTGCGCCGCTACTCAGCGCTCCCCCGAGCGACCCGCTTCCTCAGGAGCGCCGGCCGGCGAACGGGTCCGCGTACAGCTGCTCCGGCACACGGAACCCGAAGATCGCGCGTCCGCTGCGCCAGATCGCCTGGGCACCGGCTCGGAGCAGGTTCAGCTGGTCGCCGGCTCGCTCGATGACGATGTCCGGACCATCGATGCGAACGGTCGCGTCTCCCACGCTCACCCGCTCCCCGTCGATCACGGTCTCCGGATAGGGCTCGAAGAGCCCACGCAGGTCCGCCACGATGAAGTCCGGACGTGAGTCCGGCGGCGCCGCGAGCACATGCTTCGGGCGATCGATTCCGGTCAGCACGTGCAGAGACGCGATCCCGGCACGGTTCGCGCCCAGGATGTCGGTGTCGAGCCGGTCACCGAGGAACAGGGCCTTCTTCGCGGCGAATCGCGAGACGGCCTCCTCGAAGATCGGCGTCTCCGGCTTACCCGCAACGGTGGACAGTCGCCCCACGGCCGTGTGCACGGCCGAGACGAGCGTGCCGTTCCCGGGCGCGATTCCACGCTCCTTCGGAATGGTCCAGTCGGTGTTCGTGGCGATCCACGGAATCCCGCCCTCGTCCTCCGGAATCTGCAGCGCATAGGCCGCTTCCGCGAGCTGATTCCAGTCCACCTCGGGCGCGAACCCCTGCACCACCGCAGCGGGTGCGTCCTCGGCGCTGCGGGTGACGGTGAATCCGGCCTTGTGCAGTTCGTCCACGAGACCGTCACCGCCGACGACGAGGATCGTCGAGCCCGGCGCGACGCGCGACGAGAGCAGCCGCATCGCGGCCTGCGGGCTCGTCACGATCTCTTCCGGCCTCGTCGGCAGGCCGAGATCGCTCAGGTGCTCGGCAACCGCACGGTCCGTGCGCGAGGCGTTGTTGGTGATGTAGCCGACCCGAGCCGACTCGCGTGCACGGTTGATGCTCTCCACCGCGTGGGCGATCGCTCCCGCACCGGCGTAAACGACGCCATCAAGGTCTGCGAGAACGGTGTCAACGCCATCAAGCGGCGTCGGCACCGAATCGGCCGCCGAGGAGGAGCGGCGCGAGAACAAGCCCACGATCACTCCCCCGCGTCGGTGGCGTCGTCCGTGGGCTTTGCCGCACGCTTACGCTCCGGCTTCTCCTCGACGACCTTCACACGAACACGCGGCGGCGCTTCGTCCACACTCGGACGCGACTTCTTCGGCTTCTCGGCGGCGTCAGTCGGGTCGGCCTTCTTCGCCTTCCTCGGCTTCTGCTCTGCCACGCCGTCCTCGGATGCGTCGGACGAACGAGCCTTGCTCTTCTTCTCCGACTTGTCCTTCTTGGACTTGTCCTTCTTGGACTTGTCCTTCTTCGGCTTGTCCTTCTTCGGCTTCTCGGCCACCGGGGAGGACGAAATCGCGTCGCCGTCGACTTCCGCGCTGGGCTCCTCGTCATCGGCGTCGTTCTCACCGAGAAGGTCCGCGACCTCGTCCTCGACGGAGTAGTCGTGGGCGCTCGGCATCACGTCGGTGTCATCCGCGCCAGCTGCTGCCGGTGCCTCGCCAGCGTCGGAGGCATCCCCGGCGCTGCCGACGACGTCCTCCGCAGACTCGTCGCCTGCAGACTCGGCGCCTGCAGACTCGTCGGTGGACTCCTCGGCGTCAGACGCCTCGCTCGGCTCGTCGTGCGACGGTGCGTCGGATACGTCCTCGGCTTCGTCGAAAGCGTCCTCATCGAACGTATCCTCGACCACGAGGAACTCATCGCTCATACCGCCGGAGAGCGCCTCCTCGGCCACTGCGGCGCGGTGGTGCCACTGCGCAGCCTCGTCCTCGAGTCCGAGCTCCTCCAAGACGACGGCGCGCGCCTCGAACAGGGCCGGGCTCCAGTCGAATGCCCGGTCCGGATCCAGCTCGGGGATGTCAAGCTCACCGAGCGCTGCGGCCGTCTGCCCCAGGTCGAGACGGGCGCCGGACATCGCGATGGCGAGCTGCACGCGAACGTCGGTGGGCAGCTTGCTGCGGTCGACGGCGCGTCCTTCTTCCAGTCCCTTCTCCGGGCGGCCGAGGCCCCGCTCGCTGTCGACGATGAGGGCGATCTGGTCCTCCTTGCCGGAGATGCGGCGGTAGGTGCGCAGCTCACGCAAGGCCAGAGCAAAATCGCCGATACCGTACGCGGTGATCGCCAGAGTCTCGCGCACGAGGGCGATACGCCCGGCGCGGCGCGAGGCCGCGAGAGCGTGCTCGTGGGCCAGCGCAGGATCCTCCTCGATCAGACGTGCCGCCATCACCAGATGACGGGCCACGCCCTCCGCGTTCTCCTTGCTCAGAGTCTTGAGCTCGTTGCGCGCAGCCGCGGGCAGGTCGCGTGCATCGATCGAATCGGGGATCTCGGGATCCCGCGGGCGATCCGCGCGCTCATCCTGGGTCGGGCGGCTCGAACGACGCTCGTCCTCGTTGCGGTGGTACGAGCGACGCTCGCCATCCCGCGGGCGGTCGTAGCCATCGCGGTTGGGACGGTCGTAGGAGCGACGCTCACCGTCGCGCTGCGGACGATCGAAGGAGCGACGCTCACCGTCGCGCTGCGGACGACCAAAGGAGCGACGCTCGCCGTCACGGTTGGGGCGATCGTAGGTGCGACGCTCGCCTTCGCGGTTAGGACGGTCGTAGGAGCGGCGCTCGCCGTCACGCTGCGGACGGTCAAACGAGCGACGCTCGCCATCACGGTTAGGACGGTCGTAGGAACGACGCTCACCGTCACGCTGCGGACGGTCGAAGGAACGGCGCTCGCCATCACGCTGCGGACGATCAAACGAACGACGCTCGCCATCGCGCTGCGGACGGTCGAAGGAACGACGCTCACCATCACGCTGCGGACGATCAAACGAACGACGCTCGCCGTCACGCTGCGGACGGTCGAAGGAACGACGCTCACCATCGCGCTGCGGACGATCAAACGAACGACGCTCACCGTCACGGTTGGCGCGATCGTAGGAGCGGCGCTCGCCATCGCGCTGCGGACGGTCAAAGGAACGACGCTCACCGTCACGGTTGGGGCGATCGTAGGAACGACGCTCACCGTCACGCTGCGGACGATCAAACGAACGACGCTCACCATCACGCTGCGGGGGTCGGGAGTCGGAGCGGCGACGCTCGTCGCGCCTGTCGTCGTTTCGGCCGTTGTTGTCTGCCATCGTCGCTCCTCTGTTGACCTTCCTCGGGTACATTCTCCCCCGAAACCACGAAAGGCCCACCCAGCGTTGGGTGGGCCTTTCGAACGAAAGAAGTCCGGCGGTGTCCTACTCTCCCACAGGGTCCCCCCTGCAGTACCATCGGCGCTGAGAGGCTTAGCTTCTGGGTTCGGAATGTAACCAGGCGTTTCCCTCTCGCTATGGCCGCCGAAA